>CAZRMM010000014.1:4493-21530 GCA_964601225.1 uncultured Candidatus Peribacteria bacterium | reverse complement strand
TTCTGCATCATCGCGCACATCGATCACGGCAAGTCCACCTTGTCCGACCGCATGATCGAGATCACGGGAACGCTCCAGAAGCGCGAGATGAAGGAGCAGACCCTCGACATGATGGAGCTCGAGCGCGAGCGCGGCATCACGATCAAGCTCACGCCGGTGCGCATGCAGTGGAAAGGGACCGAATTGAACCTCATCGACACGCCCGGACACACCGACTTCCGCTACGAGGTGAGCCGCTCGCTCGCCGCGTGCGAGGGCGCGATCCTCCTCGTGGACGCTTCGCAAGGCATCCAGGCGCAGACGCTCGCGGTGCTCTACATGGCGATGGAACACGATCTCACGCTCATCCCCGTCCTGAACAAGATCGATCTTCCCGCTGCCGACCCGGAGCGTGTGAGCGAGGAGGTGATGCGGCTCCTCGGCTGCAAGAAGGAAGACATCCTGAAGATCTCCGCCAAGGAGGGCAGGGGAGTGCCGGAAGTGCTCGATGCCGTGCTCGAGCGCATCCAGCCGCCGAAGCCGAGGAACGGCACGGCTTTGCGTGCCCTCATCTTCGACGCCATCATGGATACCTACAGGGGAGGCGTCGCGTACGTGCGCATCGTCGAGGGCGTCGCGAAGAAGGGAGACAAGGTCCATCTCCTCGGAACGCAGACGGAATTCGAGATCCTCGAGGTGGGTCACTTCACGCCCAAGTACGCCGCCGATGCCACGCTCGGCGAAGGGCAGATCGGCTACATCGTCACGGGTCTTAAAGACGTCCGTCAGGTCCGCGTCGGCGACACGATCGCCGGAAACGCCTCCGTGCCGCCGCTTCCGGGCTACGCGCAGGTACAGCCGATGGTCTTCGCCGGACTGTATCCGATCGAAGCCGACAAATATCCCGATCTGCGCGAGGCTCTTGAGAAACTCTCCATGAACGACGCGGCGCTCCAGATGGAGCCCGAGCAGAACACCGCGCTCGGCAACGGTTTCCGCTGCGGCTTCCTCGGTCTTCTGCACCTCGACATCATCCAGGAGCGCCTGGAACGAGAGTACAACTGCGAGCTCATCGTCACGGCCCCGAGCGTGCTCTACGAGGTGAAGCTCACGTCGAAGAATCCGGGCGAGATCGTCCGCACGAGCCTGCTCAAGGTCGACGAACCGCAGGTCGCCCTCATCAGCAACCCCGCGGACCTCCCGGATCCCACGCACATCGAGGAGATCCGCGAGCCGTGGGTGAAGCTCGAGATCGTCTGCCGCAAGGACGACGTGGGCGCGTGCATGAAGCTCGTGCAGGACCGTCGGGGCATGTACCAAACGATGGAGTATCTCGACGCCGGCCGCACGGTCCTCCACTTCGAAGTACCGCTCCAGGGCATCGTGCTCGACTTCTTCGATCACCTGAAGTCCGCCACCTCGGGGTACGCTTCTCTCAGCTACGAGCCGATCGGCTACCGCGCGGGCGACCTCGTGAAGCTGCAGATCCTCCTCATGGGCGAGCCCGCGGATGCGCTCTCGACGATCGTACACCGCAGTGAAGCGCACGACGTCGGCGCCAAGATCTGCGCGCAGCTCAAGGAGGTGATCCCGAAGGCGCAGTTCCCGATCGCGATCCAAGCCGCCATCGGCGGCAAGATCGTGGCGCGCGAGACGATCTCGGCGCTCCGCAAGGACGTGACGGGCTACCTCTACGGCGGCGACGTCTCCCGCAAGAACAAGCTCCTCGACAAGCAGAAGAAGGGCAAGAAGCGTCTGAAACAGATGGGGAAAGTGACGCTCTCTCAGGAGGCGTTCCTGTCGGTCCTAAAGCGATGAGCCTGCACGAAAATCTCACGGCGGAAGACGTCATCAAGATTCTGAATCTAAAGCCGCTTCCGGAAGAGGGCGGTTTCTACCGCGAAACTGCTAGGGCATCCGAGCTCATCGAGCCGCACGGATACGCAGGAAGCCGCTCGTTGTCGACTGCGATATACTATCTCGTAACGCACGATTCCTTCTCGGCCCTCCATCGCGTCCCGGGACCGGAAATTTTCCATTTCTATCTGGGCGATGCCGTGCAAATGCTGCAGATCCGGGAAGACGGCTCCTCGAAAATCGTGGTGCTTGGCCCGGATCTCCGCGCCGGAATGCAATTGCAGGTGATTGTCGGCGGCAATACCTGGCAGGGGCTGCGCCTGTCCGACGGCGGATCGTTCGCGCTTCTTGGAACAACGATGTCTCCGGGATTTGATTTTAAGGATTTTGAATCCGGCGATCGTAAAAAACTTTCACGGCAATTTCCATCGCTTGAAGACACCATCCGTCATTTTACACGATGACCTTCCCCCTCCGTTCCGCCTTCCTGGCGCTGCCGCTGGAAGGGGAGGCAAAGGAAGCATTCCGGGAGATCCAGGCGCGTCTGCGGGACTTCGACGAGGTCTTCTCGTTCCAGAACCCATCGTCGCCGCATCTGACTCTGCAGTTCTGGCGCGAATTGATGGAGATCGAGTACGACCAGGTGCTCGAGCAGTCCCGGAAGATCGCCGCGTCCGTCGAATCCTTCACGCTCAAGATCGAAAGTTTCGGCACGTTCGGCTCGCACGGCAACCCACGCGTGCTCTTCCTCGCGGTGCCGTTCTCCGTGCCGCTCGCGCGCCTGAAGAAGCGCTGCCCTTGGCCGTCACGGATCGAAGCCGAGGAGAAGGACGCTCCGCTCGACGCGTTTCACCCGCATATCACCCTCGCACGCATCCGCCATCCGCAGCGCTTCCGGGTGATCGAGAAGAAGATCGAGAAAGCACTGAAAGACGTTTCGTTCATCATGTATGTCGACCGGCTCCGCCTTTATGCGAAAATCGGGGAACGATCGCAGACGCCGCTCCATGACTTCGCATTGACTTCTGCGAAAGCTGACATTTGAAATTAGCCACCGAAACCCGTCACTCGTCATCCTCGTCATCGTCGTCTTTCTTTCCCCCGGGCAGAAGCGAGCGATCGAAGGCCTCCAGGAACGGCTCGAAGACGGTCTGCAGAATCGACAGCGTAAGAGTTTGCACTTGCTCGAATGGCGCTTTGCGGCGACCCCCCACCTCGGACTCGAAGAACTCCTGGAGCACGAAGGTGGCAAGCTGCAGCACGGTACCGTCCACGTTGTGCTCGTCGACCATGATCTTCGCCAGGATCGCATTCGTGTCCGACGAAAGCACCATCTGCATCCGGTTGATCCAAGCGATGAGAAGATCGTTGGCCTTCTTGTCGAACGCGCCCGGTGCAAGTTCGACTGATTCCGCCTGCGGCAACTTTTCTTTCTCGTCACCCGAGAAGTACTCGTCGACGACCGCGAGACAGTCCCCGTTGATAAGAGAAAGCACGGCGAGAATGAAAATTGAAGGACAATCGCGCGCGACCAGACGCGAAATGAGCACGAAGAGATGTGCGTGCTTGTCGTCGTTCAGGAACTGCAGGATGGTCTTGGCCACCTTTGCGTCGCGCTTTTTACTCTTCTTTTCTTCGCGGCGAATCTGGGCCATGGCCGCACCGGCCGCCGCAAAACGCTGCTTGGCATTTTCACTGAGCTGTTCGGGGGCACCACTCTGGCCTTCGCCCGGCGCGCCGATGTCGAGACCTCCTGTTTCGGACATGGGAAAAGCGTATCAGAAAATACGGTCGCGGCCACAGCTTGTCATTCCGATCTTGACGAGGAATAAAGCGTTACGCCTTGGCGGGCACCACGGAGACCATGGTGCAACGCTGATGACTGCCGTCGAAACGCTTGCGGCGGATCTGTGCGTACTTCACGGTGCCCGCGATATCGGCATGGATCGTCCAGTCGCTACCCACATGCGTGTTCTTTCCGGGGAAATACCAGTAACCCTTCTGACGAACGAGAACCTCACCTGCGTTGACGGATTGACCGCCGAAACGCTTTACGCCGCGACGCTTCGCGACGGAATCTCGGCCGTTTTGGGTAGATCCACCCGCTTTCTTGTGTGCCATAGCCCGCCTATTCTATAGATTTTGCTTTCGCTTGCAAGTGCCGTTTCTCTGCTTCAGAATGCAGTCCTCGACGCGGGGTGGAGCAGCCTGGTAGCTCGCGAGGCTCATAACCTCGAGGTCGCAGGTTCAAATCCTGCCCCCGCAACCAATAATGCAGTTAAAAATGCGATTCGCCGTTCAGGAGGCCCTGTGCGGCCCTTTGCCGAAGCCATGGGCAGAGGAACCGAGAGGAATCCCGTAGCGATGCCCCCAGACATCGATATCGAACCATGTGTCGCGTGCCAATCGAACCGATACGTACTGGTGTGGCGAAAAACCGTGAAGAAGCGTCCATCGGAAACGGATATCCGATCGAGAAAATTTCCCACTGGAAAGAAGAAGATACCCGAGAAGCCGATTGGCATTCGTGCAGTGGAGAAAACCTTTTCGCCGACAGAGTGTGCCGACGGAAACCGGGATGAGTTCCCAAAACCGCAAGACCGTCTTAAGACGGTCGCCGTGGTACCGACGCGTGAGGGCACCGTACGCAAGACGCACGCAGTCCTCCTTCGAGGAAGCTGCGCGAAGTTTTTTGATGCATCCCGCAGAGTCGAAAGCGGATACTGGCATTCTCATTCGGCGTTGCGCTTAAGTTCCTCGATCTTCTGGCGCTCGAAAAGAAAGAGTTCCCAGTGCAGGTAAACGGGAATTTGCCGCAGCTCTTCCTCAAATGCCGCCTGCTGATCTTCGGTTATCTCCTGCGTGATCGCGGATGCCGATCCCGCCGGCGGCGTGATTTGCGTAATAATCAGCACCTTTTCTCCGGGATTGAGTCGACCCATATTTTCCTTCGCATACTTGTCTTTGTATTGGGCGGATCGGAAGTAATCGAGCTCCGATTGACTGCCGCGGACCTCTTCCTGCAAATGCCTGTTCTGCGTCTCGATGGAGAGAAGCGTCTCCTGGAAAAGAACGTTGCGATAGAAAGACAGCGCGAGGCCGAATGCCATGAAGCCGACGACCGTGAGACCCACGACGATCGTAAGTTGCTTGCTGATGGGCTCCAGATCTCTATATGGCACGGAAGGCAGCTTACGGACGAGCGCAAGGAGCGGCAATTGTCACGGAGAGGAAAAAGAGGGCAGAAGAGCAGCGAGGCGAAAAGCCCGGAACTGTCTGCCGTTCCGCCAGCCTTTCTTTCCGGTCTACCGGAATGGGAAGAGGGTATTATACTTCTTTCATGAAGATCTACTGTTCAGGCATCGGCGGCATAGGACTGAGTGCGTACGCGGCTCTGCAGCGGAACGCCGGGCACCATGTCTGCGGCTCGGACCGAACAGAAAGCGCACTCATCGACGATCTTCGCTCGCAGGGCATCGACGTGAAAATCGACCAAAGCGGGAAAAACGTGCCCACGGACGCGGACCTGTTCGTCTATACCGAAGCACTGCCTCCGAACGCGCCGGAAAGAGTCCGGGCCGCAGAATTGGGAATTCGACAGCTCTCGTATCCTCAGGCGCTCGGTGAACTCAGCCGCAACAAGCGGGTCATCGCGGTCTGCGGTACGCACGGCAAATCATCAACGACCGGAATGGCCGCGAAGTTGCTTCTGGAGGCCGGATTCGACCCCACCGTCGTCGTTGGAACGAAACTGCGCGAACTCAATGACAGGAATTGGAAGGCGGGCTCGGGGGACATTTTTCTTCTCGAGGCGTGCGAGTACAAGCATGCGTTTCTCTCCTACGCCCCCTCCATCATCCTTCTCACCAACTGCGACGGCGATCATTTTGATTTCTACGAATCAGTCGAATCGTACCGTTCGGCCTTCGAGGACTTCGTTCTCACGCTACCGAACGATGGAATTCTGATAACGCACATGGGCGATCCCGACTGCGCGTCCATCGCCACGTCTTCTGGAAAAACAATCATCGACGCTGATCAAGAATCGGAACTGCGACTACAAACGCCGGGAGCACATATGCGCGAGAATGCGAAACTGGTGCTCGCACTGGGTAAGATTCTGAATATTCCGCATATGGATGCTGCAAAATACGTATCTCAATATGCCGGAAGTTGGCGCCGAATGGAAAAGCGGGGTACCACGAAGGAGGGCATAGACGTCATTGACGACTACGGCCACCACCCCAAAGAAATCAGCGCGACTCTTTCCGCGATGCGCGAGGCGTATCCCGACGCGCGAATCGTCTGTGTTTTTCAGCCCCATACCCATGACAGAACGCAGAAACTGTATGCCGATTTTTGCGGTGCTTTTACGGACGCGGATATCGTGATCATCCCGGACATCTACGACGCTCGTGCGCACGCCGACGGGAGTCTCGTCTCCGTACCGACCTTCACGAAAGACGTGGCGAAAGGCAGCGGCGTCGAAGCGGTTGATGGCAAGTCTTTGGAGCAAACGGAGGCGCTTCTTCATGCGATCCTCCGTCCGGGAGATCTTCTCATCACGATGGGTGCGGGGAATATCACGGACCTCGCCGGAAAAATGCTGCGATAAGCCTATCGCTGCTCTGCATCGTCACGATCGTATTTCTGCTGAAACTTCTCCTGAATTTGAATCAAAATTTTGCTGATTTCGGCGCGATTAATCGGATCGTTGGGATGGAACATATTGCCCTGACCTCCATCAACTAGACCGATTGAAGCCGCCGTTTCGATTGCTCCGGCATACGGCGTGTTCTTGTAGACATCGGAAAACGTTTTTCCCTTTGGCCAGACCACCGGGACATCGATGACCTGGAGAAGCGTCACGACGACTTCTCCTCGGGTCGCAGGTCGAGCGGGATCGAGATCGGGATCTTGATAAACAAGCCACCCATTCTCGTATGCGGATTTAAAGTACGACTCAAACCACGTTCCCTCAGCCGCTTTATGGAAACTTTGCGACGCCGCCTTCTCATTCACGAATCCCATTTCGTCAGCAATCTTGCTCAGCTCGGCAATGGTTACCGGATTTCCCGGCCCGAACATGCCGGTGAACGCACCGCTGTCATCGTGATACCCCGTGATAATCCCGCGTCGCGCGACGGTGGCGACGTAGGGGGCGTACCACTCGGTGGACGGCACATCGAGGAAAGTCAGTTCCTTGCCGTTCAAATCGGTTTTCACGATGCCCGATTTTTGATCCGCACGACTCGTTTCCGGCTCGAAAGTGCTGCAGGAAACCTTAATGGAAAAATCAACGCGTCGCTCCGCGCCCATTCGCCCGGACTTTGCGGGAGGCGCTGGGCAGCCCTTCGGCTTATACTGAACGCTGTAGTTTCCTTGCGGAAAATCCTCGAAAAAGGAGGGAGTAACACCCGTTCGTTTCAGTCCGTCGGGCCCGGTGAGTTCAAAAGCCATACCGCTCGGATCGCTGCTGACGCCGATTTTCCCCCCGTCATGCACGGCGTACGTGATCACCAGCGTGAAGGAGTCTCCCTCCATTGCCTCAAACGAAACTTGCGGATGATCGGCGGTGGCAATCACTTCGCTTCCGCGGGCAAGTTCGAGCGCCGTATCCATTCCCTCCGGAGGCCGGATGATGATTGTGTACCGACCGGACTGCATTCCTTCGACTTTTGCCGTTGTGCCCGTTCGCTCTATTTTCTCACTCGAAGGATAAATAAGCGTCCATGTGCCCACCGTTTCTATCGGGCTTTTTTGCTGAACGCTGACGGAAGCCCCTCCCGCCCGACTCAGGACCGGAAGCAGGGCGGCGACTGCGACCGCCGTGCAAAACAATGAGGTGCGAATGCGCATGCATCACGTGATAGTGGAGCGAGCGAGAAACATCAATCGCACTGCACCCCCCTTCATGGTGAGACAGGCGGTTCTGAGCGATCCAGAACCTCCTCAAGCGAACTCGTCCAGACCGCATGCAACTCGCGAAGCGGTGCCTCCAACAGAAGATTGCCAGCGCGTGCGACCTGAAGCTCGGCGATGTCTCTCGTCTTTCCGATGGCCACGGCATAGGCGCCAAGTTCCTGCGCGCGGCTGAGCACCGTCTCGAGGGCATCCGCCCGGATTTCGGCTATGAAGCCCGGCGTCTGGGAAAAAAGAAGACAATCGGACGGGAGATCTCCGAGGACCCCGATATCGACGGAGACGCCGATGTTTCCTCCCCGCTTTCGTTGAGGAAAAGTCATTTCGACCAGCGCAAGCAGGAGACCTCCGTCGCTGATGTCATGGCAGGAAAGAATGGAGCCGGCACGAATGCCTTCTATCGCAAGGCGCAGTTCCGTGGAACAAGTCTTTGGATCCGGCGAGGGGAGGGAGGAACCCAGATAATCATCGGTCTTTCCGTCGAACATTCGCTGGAGCACCTCATAGTACGCGGAACCTCCGCACTCGTTCTTTCGTTCGCCGATCAGCAGGAGAACGGAATCCGGCCTTTGCAAACGCATCGTGACCGCCTTATTGGCATCCGGAAGAACTCCGATGCAGCAAACAATCGCCGAAGGAGGAATGGCACTGCCGTCCGCAAGACCGTTGTAAAGGCTGACGTTGCCGGAAATGACGGGAACCCCTTCACCGTCGAATGTGACGCCCTTTGCCGCCGCAGCGATACCCTGGACTCCCTGCTCCAGCGCAGCAAGCTGCTCAGGAATCTCGGGATTGCCGTAGTTCAAACAGTCGGTAAGGGCTCGAGGGGTCGCGCCCACCGCCGCCACGTTGTACATCGATTCAATCGCGGCGAGATATCCCTGCCCGTACGCTGAAACCCTTCCGTATCGCGGATTACCGTCCCCAGCAAAGGCTGCACCAACCAGTTTCTGCTCTTCGGGAAGGTCCCACCCGGGATGCCTTCCTCCGGGCAATAAACTCTGCACGTCGCGTAGCGGAGCAATGACCGAAGCATCGGCCTCTCCCGCTTCCACGACGGTGGAACCGATAACCGTCTTGTCGAAGTGACGGAATGCCCTCGCCTTCGAAGCGTGATTTGGATGAGCCAGCATTGCATCGAGCACTGCGCGAAGATTCGTCTGCGACTGCCGGGCACCCGCCGTCACTACGATGTCTTGACCCTCGCATTCCGTCAGCGGATTTTTGCGCACCTGTTCCGAAAGTTTCGTCGGCCGGTTGTACAGCAGGCCGCTCGTGATGTCGTCCGATTTCGCGGAACATACGACGACGCCTTTGTGACGAATGACATAGAGGGAAGACGCCGTCACTCTCCCGATGACGCTGGCACGCGCGTTCTCGGCGACACTGGGAAGATCCCACGTTTCATTGTAATGACGAAGGATGTGCTGCGTGAGATCCGGATGACACATCCAGCAAAAACGCTCCTGCGTCTCCGCGCACGCAAGCACCTCCGGCGGAAGATCCGGAAGGGCGACATGTAACGCGTCCAAATCGATTTCCGCTCCGTATCCGAGCGGGGCCACTTGCTCGACTGTCGCGCACACAACCCCTCCGGCGCCGAGATCCTTGAAACTCACGCGATGCAAATTATTCGTCTCTGCCAGCCAATCGAAGAGTGCGTTCGTCGACACGAGCAAGTGACGCTCCAAAAACGGGTTGGGCTCCTGCACGGCTCCGGTGTTCTGTTCGCGCTTTTCTTCTTCGATGACGAGACTGGAGAACGCAGCACCACCGAAACCGCTGCGATCGGTCGGCTTGCCAATGAGAATAATGTCATAACCGACTTCCGCCGCCTCCTTGGGCACATAGCTGTGAATGATTTCGTCCTCTCGCACGATACCGACGGCGATGGCGTTCACGAGACAGTTATTGTTGTATCCTTCATCGAAAACCGTATCGCCGCCCAAGTTTGGAATCCCAAGAGGATTCCCGTAGCCCGCAATGCCGCGGATCACTTCCTTTGCAATCCCCCGAGACTCCGCGCTCTTCAAATCACCGAGACGAAGCAAGTCCATGCAACCGACGACACGAGCGCCCATGCAAGCGACATCGCGCACGGTACCGCCGACGCCCGTGGCCGCACCCTCGAACGGCACGATTTGAGACGGATGATTGTGCGATTCATGGGAAATGACGATACCCCACCGTTTGCCTTCGGGGTCATCCGTGAGCGCAACGATGCCGCTGTCCTCTTTGGGACCGAGAATGACGTGCTTTCCCGTCGTCGGAAAATTCTTGAGGAAACGCCTTGAGGACTTGTAACTCGAGTGTTCGCTGCCCTGGATCCCCCAAATGACAGCCTCGACGACCGTCGGCGGGCGCCCGAGCATCTCTTCCACTTTTTTTGCCTCCTCCACGGTCAATCCGATGGCGTACGTCTTGAGCGAGGCGCGAACCTCGTCATCCGTCATTGTGGAGAAGGGGAGCGTCGGAACGGACATGGATGAACTCTACGGAAAGGAAGGGGATCGGACAAGCGCCGGATTCGCTGGTATGCTCCAGGAGATGCGGTTTCTCCGCTACCTCCGGGAACACCGGCTCGCCGGCGGCATCGCGATCCTCGCGGCGACCCAGTTTTTGGCCTCCCTCGCGGGACTGCTGCGCGAGAACGTGCTCGCGCGCGTTTTCGCCGACCGCTTGGATGTGGTGGACGCATTCTTCGCCGCCTTCAATCCGAGCGATCTCATTTTCCAAACCTGCGTGGTCTCGGCGCTGGGAACCGTCCTCGTGCCGGTGCTCGCGCAATACAGAACGCAGAAGAACGGCGACCAGGTGGAGAAAGTACTGGCCGGAACGATCGGCATGACGTCGCTGCTCTTCGGGTTCGCCGCGCTCTTGATGGCGATCTTCTTCCCCTGGCTCACACCGCTCTTCAACATTCGCTTCGAAGGAGAGACTTTGGAGCTCTATGTCCAGTTCGGGCGCTTGGCGCTCCTCAGTAACTTTCTCTTCGTCTTCGGCAACGCCTACGGGCAATACCTCGTGACGGTGGAGCGGTATTGGATCTACGGCCTCACTCCCGTGCTCTACAGCTTGGGCACGGTCTTCGGCGCGTGGTTTCTCACGCCGTACGTCGGACCGTTCGGACCGATGTACGGTACGCTCCTCGGCGCTCTTATCTACGTGCTCCTTCGCATGGCCGCGGTGCGCGCGCACGGTTGCCGACTCCGGATATCACTCTGGCACCCCGACCTGCCGCAGATGGCCCGTCTTATGCTCCCGCGCGTGCTTTCCCTCGGCGCGCTCCAGTTGCAGATCCTGTACTTAAACGGCTTCGCCTCCGGTCTGGAAAAGGGCGCCGTGACGATCAATACCTTCGCGAGAAATTTTCAATCGGTGCTCGTCGGCGTCGTCGGCATCTCCGTCGCGCAAGCGCTCTACTCGCGTCTGAGCCACGCGATGGCGGAGCGCGACCAGAGGAAATTCGATTCGTATTTCCGGAACGGCGTGAAGACGACGCTGATCCTGACGATCCTGGGAGCAATCGCGCTCGTCCTTCTGACTCCGCTCGAGGCGAGGCTGGTCCACATGATGCCGTACCTGCGGACGTTCGCGATTTCGCTCTCAATCTACGCCGTAAGCGTGCCGCTCGAAAGCCTTACGCACATCCAGTACCGCGCGCTCTACGCTATGAAGGACACGCTTTACGCGGCGATGGTCGGCGTCACGGGCGGAATCGTTGCGATCGCCGTGGGATGGTTCTTCCTGGAACGTTTCGGCCTCTTTGCCTTGGCCATGGGCTACACGGCCGGCGAGATGGCGCAGGTGCTCGGACTCTCGATCATCATGCCCATCCGCAAACGGCGTTTCATGAAAACAAAGCCGACGACGGCAGACCGTGCGTCAGTCGTGACGGATGTCGAATGAAACGAACCCCTCGGGTACGGCTCCCGCAACGTCCACGCCGTCCACCCGAGCGCCGGGCGGACCGTTCTTGCACCATTCGATCAGTGTCTCGATGGCGCTCTCGCGCCCTTCCGCATGCACTTCGACGGCGCCGTCCTCGGTATTGCAAACCCAGCCGACAAGGCCGAGTTCCCGCGCTTTCTCTTGAGTAGTCGCGCGATAGAACACGCCCTGCACGCGACCGGTCACCCGGAGACGGCGCGCGACGACGTCAGTCATGGAGAAAAAGAAATCGCGGGACCTCCCTGCCATCGACCATCACCGTCTCCTTGAACATCGAGAGCGGACGCACCCAGAGCCGCGACCGCACGTTCTCATAGAGGGCCTCGTACACAACCAGCTCCTCGAGCGTCTCCGAATGCCTGGCGACGCCGATCACGCGGTATGTATTCCCCCTGTAATGACGGTAGACGCCGCTGCGCATGGCGTCATTCTACATCGTCACCGAATCGACGGGACTTTCGGCAACAAGACGACGCTCAGCGCCCTCGAACTCCGTCTGTTTCTTCTTCACTCGCGTACCCTTCGACGGGCCGAGGGGACAAAGGAAGGTCTACAAAAAAAAGCTGCGATTACTTCTTTTTGACCTGAGTAAAGTCGAGCTCCACCGGAGTCTCGCGATCGAAGATGACGACCATAACGTTGAGCTTTCCCTTGTTCACGTCGACCGAAGAGATGGTGCCTTCGTAATTCTTGAAGGGGCCGTCGATGATCACGACGAGATCGCCCACCTGGTAGTCGCTCTTGAACTTCGCCTGCTGCTCGCCGATGCGTCGCTCGATGACGCCGAACTCCTCGGGAGACACGGCGACCGGAATGTTTCCGGAACCTACGAAGCCCGTAACGTTCGGCGTGTTGCGCACCACGTACCAGCTCTCGTCCGTCACGACCATGTTCACGAGAACATAGCCCGGGAAGAGCTTGCGCTCCTCTTCGACAGGCTCGCCTTTTTTGAAGATGAGCTGCTTCTCCTTCGGAACCATGACCTCAAAGATGTACTCCTGCATTCCAAGCGACTCAATACGCTGCTCGAGCGCCTGTTTCACGCTGTCCTCGTACCCGGAATAGGTGTGAAGAACGTACCAATTGCGACCTGCTCGAGGATCTTGCTTACCCATGGCTTAGAGGGAGGAGAGAATGAATCGAACGAGACCGCTCATGGCAAAGTCCACAAAGCCGAAAAACGCGGAGCAGATAATCGTAAAACCGATCACGATAATCGAAAGACGGATCGCCTGCTGACGAGTAGGCCAGCGAACGTGACGCAACTCTTCGATACTGTCCCGGAAATACTTAGTGATGGCTGTCATGCGTTCTTCGGAAAAAAGCCCCGAGGGGACCAACGGAGGAATTGTACCAGAAGGAGCGTGACGCGCAAGATAATGTCGTATGCTTACGGCTGCGCCTTCCGCGTCCCTGTGGCGTAATCCGGAGACTCAAGGGCATGGATTTTCGTGACCGGAAGCGCCACAAACCAGACTTTTCCTTTGATGTACTTCTGCGGGACGAATGGCTCGGGCGTCGCACCCCCGTCCGAAAAGAAACTCCGGGAATCCAGACTGCCGAGACGATTGTCGCCAAGAAGGAAATAGGACCCTGCCGGCACGTTGTACGTGACCGCCGACGTATCGCCGCTGCTGGGCGGATGCCGATAGGTATGTCCAAGGTTTCGCGCATTCAAATACTGCGATTCGTCCAGTTTCACGAGTTCGCCGACTCCGCCCTTTCGAACGTAGACGTATCCGTCCTTGATCGTGATCTCGTCGCCGGGAAGACCGATGACGCGCTTCACGTAATATTTTTTAATATCGGTCGGAGGCCGAAAAACGACGACGTCGCCGCGTGAGGGATTGCCGATCACGTAGGTAAACTTATTGATAATGATGTATTCACCGTCCGAGAGAGTGCTCACCATGGAACTGCCATCCACCTGGAAGGGGGAAACAATAAACGTACGGATGCCGGCAACGACCGCGATGATAATGACGACGTTCAGCACGACGTCGAGCGCGTGATTGAGAATTCCACGTTTCATGATTCACTCTTAGTGTAGGACGTACACCTGCTCGTGTATAGCCACCGAGCAGGAAAAAGCCAAAAACGGCGATCGAAGCGACAAAGAGGTTTCTCCGCTAAACTTCATGCGTGTATCGGGCGCTCAATCGCATGCTCTTCGGCAAGCACTTAGAAGAGGACGAGTCGGTCTCCGCTCTCGTGCATGCGCACTGGCTTGTGGGAACAAAAGCGATGATCGGCCCCGGAATCGCGAGTCTTCTTTCCGTTTCGCTGTTTTCGCTGTCCGTCGTGCGTGAGACATCCACGGCGATCATACTTTTGCTTTTCATTGCAGCCGTCACCTCCGTGTCGTGGCTCCTGCGCTCATTTTTCGATTACTATCTCGACGTCTGGATCATCACCGATAAGGGAATCATCGATCTCGAATGGCATGGCTGGTTTCATCGAGAATCTTCGCGCATCCTCTACAGCGATATTCAAGGCGTAAGTTACGAGATCAAAGGAGTTCTCGGCACTCTCGCTCGTTACGGAACCGTCAGCGTCGAAAAAATCTCGACGGGTTCGGCGGTCAGCTTGCCGTTCGTCCATCGTCCTCAAGAAGTGGAATCGATCATTCTTAAGAACATGGAAAAGTATCTCCATGCAAAAAACCTCAAAGACTCTCGTCACGTTCAGGAAATCCTGGCAGGCATTGTTTCTCAGAACGTCCAACTCGAGCAATTCGACAAAAATTCATCCGCATCGGACGAACAAAAAAAAGGCGATACGGGGGCGCCGCAGCCACAGAAGAAGAGGAAATCCTTCACGCCGCGTAAAATCTGACCCATGAAACCGCATCTCGTCATCATCGGCCTGGGTAACCCCGGAAAACAATATGCCGGAACCCGGCATAACGCCGGATTTCTCGCCGTGGAGAAACTCGCGAGCGACTTCGGTACCGGTGAATGGAAGGAAAACCCCCGCTTCCTCGGCCGCACCTGCGAAGCGCGCATTCTCGCAGCGGCGGTTTTACTGGTGGAACCCGGCACGTATATGAATCGCTCCGGCGAGTGCGTGCGAAAACTCGTTGATTTTTATAAGCTCGACCCCTCGACCCAGATTCTCGTCATCAGCGACGATATCGATCTTCCACTCGGTGACGTGCGCGTTCGAATGAAAGGCGGACCGGGAACGCACAACGGCCTACGATCGATCGTGGCTTCGATCGGCGAGAACTTTCCGCGGATCCGCCTTGGACTGGGCATGCCGGCAGGCGAGGATCTTGCGACCTGGGTGGTCAGCAATCTTTCTCCGGACGAACGAAAAACGCTCGAGAATTCGATTGCCGCGGTACCCGACAGGGTAAAGGCATTCGTTCTCGAGCGCTCTTCAGAGCAATGAGTCAGGATAGGAGGAATCGCTTCCCTGCGGCGATGCCTGCTCCGATACCCGTCGCGGCGACGCTCCAGAGAGCGGCGAGTGCCGATCCGCTCGACGTCGTGACAGGCGTCAGCGTCGCCATAACGTTTGAGATGCTGCCGGTGAAAGTATCAACCCCCGTATGCGGAAGGACGTTCACATACTGCACCTCGTACTGGTATTGCGGTCGCGACACCGCGTAGCGATAGCGGTCGGTTCCGTAATAGTTCGTGTAGGGGCGGTAGGCTGCGTTGCGACGGCGGTAGTCATCGTCGTAAAGGGAGCGATACACCGGGGACGAACTCGTGCGATACGACGTTCGATTGGCAGAAGAACGATATCGGTCAACGTAAATGGGTTCGTAACGAACGACGGTCGATCGATGACGAACCGCTCCGTCCGTGCGGATGGGAGCGTACGTTGGGTACGAGTTGCCCACCGACACCGTTGCGGGCGCATTCACGATGAAGGGCGGGAAGACGACGGAACCTCCATTGCCGTTCACAATGGAAGGCGAACCGAAAACATTCGATACAGTCTGCGCGTGAGCCGCGGGTGCGACGACGCACATCGCGAGAGCGACGGCGCTCCAGTGGAGAATCAAAGAGTGGCGCATGGGAGACGGGGGTAAAGGGATTCATCCTACGTCGAACAACGCCATAACGAAAGATCCCTCCCGGGATCTTCGTTCTTCAAGGCGTTCTATGGCTTACGCAAGCAGAAACTTCCTGCGTCCAACCGTACCTCCGAAACAGAGACTGGCCATGCCGACAACGGCGGAAACGATGCCCGATCCCGTCGATGCGGCGACCGGGGTGATGAAGCCGTTCGTTGCCGCCAAGGCGGCGGTAAATGTGGAAACGCCGGTCTGAGGGAGCAGGCTCACATACTGAATCGACCCGGACTGTTTGATCATGCTGAGATACGATTGCGTGTTCGCCCCGGATACCGGATTCGCCTGCACGTTGACGACGGGATTGGCGTTCACGTTGTTCACGGCGTTGGCGTACGCGTTGACGTTATTGTTATTCACGGCATTCACCGGGACGGACACCTGCACGAAGAAGGGGTTCACGCTGGCGACGATCGTGCCGTCGACCTCGCTCTGTCGGTAGGGGTTGTAGCTCTGGGAGTTGCCGGCGTTGCCGTCGGTGTGACAGCCGGGATCGCTGGCATCGGTCTTGCCGTCGCCGTCGTTGTCGATGCCGTCGCGGCATTGCTCAAGAGCGCTCGCCGAGGACGAACTGTTTCCGTTCTCCTGTCGGCGGGCATCGAACGAGAAGACGTTGGATGCGTTACCGTCGGTGTGGCAATTCGGGTCGGCGATGTCGATGAGGTTGTCGCCGTCGTTGTCGACGTTGTCGAGACAGCTGGAGAAGGAGCGGCTCTCGCTGTTGAAGTCCGGTTCGTAGCTGCCGGCGTTGGCGGGGTTTCCGTCGTAGTGACAACCCGGGTCGACGCTGTCGACTTTGCCGTCTCCGTCGTTATCGATGCCGTCGCGGCACTGGGGGGGGAGGGAGCTGACGGAGGAAGAGCTGCCCGCGTTCGTCTCATCGTTGTCCTGACGAGTGGAACATCCCGGATCGTTCGGGTAGTCGATTTTTCCGTCGCCGTCGTTATCGATGCCGTCCTGGCACTGAGCCTTGGGGTTGGTCTCGTCGTTGTCGTCCGGACCGGAGCAGCTGAAGTCGTTCGGGTAGTCCGTAGCGCCGTCTCCGTCGTTATCGATGCCGTCGCGGCACTGGGGGAGGGAGGAGCTGACGGAGGAGGAGCTGCCCGTATTCGTTTCATCGTTGTCCTGACGAGTGGAACATCCCGGATCGTTCGGGTAATCCGTTGCACCGTCACCGTCGTTGTCGATACCGTCCTGGCACTGAGCCTTGGGGTTGGTCTCGTCGTTGTCGTCCGGACCGGAGC
>CAZRMM010000014.1:0-4393 GCA_964601225.1 uncultured Candidatus Peribacteria bacterium | reverse complement strand
CCGTCCTGGCACTGAGCCTTGGGGTTGGTCTCGTCGTTGTCGTCCGGACCGGAGCAGCTGAAGTCGTTCGGGTAGTCCGTAGCGCCGTCTCCGTCGTTATCGATGCCGTCGCGGCACTGGGGGAGGGAGGAGGAGTTCTGGCTGGATAGCGAAGATGTAGAACTAAGACTCGACGCTGCACTTCCGCCGCACGTGACATGCCAAGCAATCGGGAATTGAGGGCTCGAGGCTCCGACCCACACGGTATCGTCGGCGGAGAGGAAAACGTCAAAGCCGGTGTTGGAGACGTTTCCGACGTACGAGTGAACGTCGGTGGAAGTCGAGGCCGGGGAATTGATACACGTCGTCGGGCCGCTCCCGTTACCGCACTGGACGGACTCCTGGTACGTCTGCGTGACGACGGAAGGATTCTGACAGAAAGGAATGGTGACGTGCGTGGCAATGGAGTATGTCTGTCCGTTGTAGAACGCCACGTTCGCGACGCCGCCGTAGATCGATGTGTTCGATGTCACGGGATTCTGACACATCGCATGATAGGCGATCGGGAAGAGGGGGCTCGAACCGCCGACCCAAACGTTGTCGTCGGCGGAGAGGAAAACGTCAAAGCCGGTGTTGGAGACGTTACCCACGTACGAGTGAACGTCGGTGGAAGTCGAAGCGGGGGTGTTGACACACGTGGTCGGGCCGCTTCCGTTGCCGCACTGGACGGACTCCTGGTACGTCTGCGTGACGACGGACGGCGTACCGCACGAACCCGGCAGCGAAACGTGCGTGAATTGCGAATGAGGCTGGCCGTTGGAATAAACAACATTGGCAAGGCCGCTGACAAGCTTCGTTTCGGCGCAAATCGGCAGATTCACGTCGCCGCACAACACCTGCCAAGCAATCGGGAATTGCGGGCTTGAGCCTCCGACCCAAACGTTGTCGTCGGCGGAGAGGAAAACGTCAAAACCGGTGCTGGAGACGTTACCCACGTACGAGTGGACGTCGGTGGAAGTCGTGCCGGCATTGTTGACGCAGGTTGTGGGACCGGAACCGTTTCCGCATTGGACGGAGTCGACGAGGGTCTGCGTAACGACCGAGGGATTCGCACAGGAAGGAATCGTGACGTGCGTCGTGTTCGAGAACGTCTGACCATTGACGTAGGTTACGTTGGCATACCCCGAATACATCGGGCGGCAACTGGGAACGGACGACGAGCTCGATTGCGCGGATGAACTCACCGGCAAAGAGCTGGCCTGAGAGGAAGACAGCGAGCTACTGATCGCGCTGGAAGAGGTCGCGGCAACTGAGCTGCTGGAACTGGAATCCGCAGGGCACGAGACGACGAGAGGCCTGCACACAAATCGTGACGTGGAGTCGGTCGCATCGGGCTGGGAAGGATAATCGTTATTGAATTGATCGTAGTCGATTCCGACCAAGATCATTCCGGAGGGGCAACTGAAACCCGCAAGCTCGCGGGGACTGGTATCCAAATCGGAGTTTCCGGGATACGCAAGGATCGGCCCCAATCCCGCGGACGTGAGAGGACTGCAGCCGCGCTGCACGCCATCGAGCAAGTCTGCATTCGCGGAATTCACGGGAAAATCCTTCTGATACAACGCCGTCATCACCGTTCCCGACGGGCAATCCGATGCTGCGAATTGCCGAGTGTTGGTATCGATATCCGCATTCGGAAGATAGCCGGTGGAATTGGTGAGTTGGCCGCTTGCTTCGAGCTTCGAGCAGGCGATCGTGAGCCCGTCGGCGACATCGCTGTCTCCCGTGTCACTGTCTTTGTAACCGATACCCGTCACGACATAGCCGTCCGGACATCGAAGCTGAGCCGCAATGGCGCGACCGGAGTAGTCGATGTTCGTCGTCGTTGATTCCGCCCCTAGCGCATACGCCGGGTTGGCGCAGGAAACGGAGGCCGCGATCGACGCGAGAGGCGCGGCAGACTCATTGTCTCCGTCCGTCGACACACATCCCGCGTCCGCCGGATAATCGATCAATCCGTCGGCATCGTTATCGAGACCATCGCGGCACTGGGGCGTGGCGAGCTGCGCGTTGGCGACCGCACCGGCCACAATGATCACGCAGGCGAACATCGGAGCGAGAATGGCGCGGGTTTTGAACCGGAAAAGTAGCGTCATACGATCAAAGTAAAAAAGGGAGTTACTATACGTAATAAAGGACCTTTCGTCAAACATAAGACCATCTCCTCTACGGACGGACTGCAACTGCATTTCATACGAAAAAACCCCAAGAATGGGGGTTTTTCGGAGTGGAAAGAGACGATCAGAGGAAACGCCGACCCGTCTTCAAGCCTGCGCCGATACCGCCAGCGGCAACGCTCACGAATGACGCGAGCGACAATCCGGCGGAACCGGATGTCATCGGGCTGAGGAATTGCGCGGTGCTCTCGAGAGCGGCGACGAAATCGCTTGCGCCGGTCTTCGGCGTCGCACCCATCACCGTCGTGCGGAGCGTGTACACCGTGTTGGCGACGGTGCGGGATGCAAGTTGATCAGCGGCAATCGTGGTGGAGCTGCTCAAGCGAATTCCACGAGCGATGTTCGGATTCACCGTAACGGCATACGTGGCCTCCCACGATTCGCCGGGGCGAAGGGACGGGATGATCCAACGGATGCTGCTCGGCGAAACCTGGGCGTTGTCCGATACGCTGAGTAACGTCAGTTCGGCGGGATCAAACTTGTCGGTGACGGTCACGTTCGTGAGCGTCGAGCCGAAGTTGTTGCGGACGTAGAGGGTGTAGGTAATGCGGTCGCCGGGAAGAACCTCGGCGCGATCGGCGCTCTTGCGGAAAAGGATCTTCGAGGAAGCCGGGGATGCCACGGCGAGAAGGGAGTTTCCATAGACGAAGGTACCCTCGTCGAGACCCGTTTTGTCCGTGGCGGACGCGCCTCCCTTCACTTCGGCACCGGCCGAGAGAACGGCATTGCGGGGAGCGTCGGAGCGGACGCGTACCGAGTATCGCATTTCGAGCGAAGTGTGCGCGGGAAGAACGAGGTTCTGCCAGCGAACGTTGTTTCCGTCCCACGATGCGCCATCGGAAGCGGCGACAAACTGCGTGTAGAGAGGGATGGAAGCCGTGACGTAGGCGTGCGACTCGACGGTGTCGGCGCGGTTGTAGATGCGAACGACATACGTGAGCGTCTGCCCGCGATCGGCGCGGCTGAGGCCGTCGGAGAGGGAGATGTCGATCTGACCGGACGGGAACTGATCACTGCCGATGACCGTGCGGTCGACGGCCGTAACCGTGCCGTAGCGCGCGGAAGCGTCCACGAAAGCCATGCGGCGAACATGCGGCTCCACGACACCGCGAAGGTGAAGCGTCACGGACGTCTGAGGCGGCAGAACGAGGCTGCGCCAGATAGCGTCGCGACCCGACTCGATACCGCCGTTGTAGACGCCGTCGATCTCCAAGTTACCGCCGACGTTCACGGTCAAATCCTCCGTCATGGTGCGGCTGGTGGGATTGCGGACCGTAACCGTGTAATCGAGGACGTCGCCCGGCTCAGCGTTCGTGCGACCATCGGAAATGGAAACAGTCACGCGGGGAGCGGGATAGGGGGCAGTGGCGGAATTTTTCACCAAGCTCGTGTCCGTCGCGGACGTGCCTTCGGCGGACGCGCGGGCAACGATGAGCTGACCCTGCTCGGCACCGGCAAGGAGATACGCCTCGACCGTGAGGGTGCGAACGTTATTCTTGTATACCGTCACGTTGTCCCAGCGAACGCCGGTAGACGTGATACGGCCCCCCTGACCCGCGTTGGCGATACGAGCCTGGGCGGGAAGATGGAAATCTACATCGATCTCACGGCTGTCATCACGAGCCTGGCGGAGCGTGATGATGTACGTCACGGAATCACCCGGGCTCACTTCGTCGCGACCGTCGGTCACGCTCAGGAAAACGCCCGTACCGCCGTCGCCGAGGATGCCTTCCGTCTGATCGTCGATGGAAGTGCAGTCCGGATCCTGCGGATAATCGATGCGGCCGTCGCCGTCATTGTCGACGGCATCGGAACACTGCGTATGGTTCGCATCGGCGGCAAGCGGCGAAAACATCGGCAATGCGATGCCCGCGACGAGGAAGAGGGTAAGACCGAAGGCAGATGCCTTGATCGAGCGTGAGATCTCCATAGGGAGAGGGTGAAGAAAACTTGCATGTTTTACCATTACTTATTCCACTTGTCTAGTGTCATTTTCTTTCCAGAGGCAAATGTAGATTTTCCGCTCAGAGATGCGAATGGTATACTTCTTTCCAGTGGAAAGCCTCGTTCGACTTGTCGTAAAATCGGTTCCGTTTCCGTATTGGGGAGTAGCCAAGTGGTAAGGCAGCGGCCTTTGGAGCCGCCTACCGGGGGTTCGAATCCCTCCTCCCCAGCCA
>CAZRMM010000013.1:0-23473 GCA_964601225.1 uncultured Candidatus Peribacteria bacterium | reverse complement strand
TAACCAGTAACCAATAACCCCTGTGGACATCCAAACCGCACACAAAAGTTATCCACATCGCCTGTGGATAGATCCTCCACACCCCTACGGCATACTTCCCATGAGTTCTCCACAGGGTTTTTTATATTTTGGCTTCTATAAGCCACTTTTTATAACCAGGGACCTGCCTCCCGGTACCCCTGGAGTCTTCCACGAGTTTTCCACACCCATCCCACATACACGTTTTGTTCGATCCACAGAAGAAATGGCTTCCGGAGCCACGAAAGGAATCCTCATCCTCGCCTTCTCCACATATTTCATCGATAAAAAGACTCTCCTGTGAAGACACTATGATGATGGTGAATTCGTGATATTCTCTTTTCCCTCTCTTAAGTATACGCATGAAACTTCTCTGCTCTACCTCCGAATTCCTCCAGTCGCTCCAGCTCGTGAGTCGCGCGATCGGAGGACAGCAGGCGCTTCCGATTCTCGGCAACATTCTTTTGGAAGCGAAGGGCGACCGGTGCACGGCGAGCGCCACCGACTTGGAGATCAGTATTGTCACGAGCTTTCCAGCGAAGATCGAGCGCGAGGGGTCCATCACGGTCCCGGCGAAGGCGATTCTCAACTTCGCGCAGTACAACGCGGATGCCGAGGTGCTCCTGGAGGTGAAGGAGGGCACGCAGCTCAAATGTAGCTCGCAGCACGCCAAGACCTCCATCGCGGGCGCGGCGGCGAGCGAGTATCCGACGATCTCCAAAGTGGAGAAGCAGACGCACTTCACTCTTAAGGCCGATCCTCTTCTACATGCGCTGCACGTCGTGACGTTCGCGGCCGCGAAGACCACGCTTCGCCCCGTGCTTTCCGGCGTGTATCTCCGGAGCGCCGAGAGTAAGCTTATTCTCGTTGCCACGGACAGTTACCGCCTCTCGGAGTGCAAGATCCCCGCGGAGGGCGACGGCATCGAGGTGTCCTGCATCATTCCGGCGAAGATCCTCGAGGAATTGAAGATGATCCTGGGTTCCTACAAGGGCGACAAGAAGGCGAAGGGTGAAGGCGAGCAGGGGCACAATGTCGGCGTGGCGCTCAGTCGCCAGCAGATCGAGCTCCAGGTGGGCGAGACGCGTCTCATCTCCCGCCTCATCGACGGCAAATTCCCCAACTACGAGCAGATCATCCCGAAGGAGGCCAAGACGAAGGTGTACTTCCCCCTCCATGACCTCGCCACGGCCGTGAAGCGCCTCCACTACTTCGCGAAGGAGATGAACAACACCCTCACCTTCCACTGTGCCAAAGAGACGCGCGTCGTGACGCCGCAGACGCCCATGGGCCAGGACGAGGCGACGATCCAAGGCGAGCTTACCGGTGAGGAGAACAAGATCGCGCTCAGTTCGAGCTATCTCCTCGATTTTCTCGGGCACATCTCGGCCGACGGGGTCATCGCCTCCGTGAGCGACGCGCAGCACCCGGCAATCTTCACGCTTCCGGACGAGAAGGACTTCCTCCACCTCATCATGCCGCTGCGGTTGCAGGCGGAATGAGGTTATTAGTTACTTGTTATTCGTTATTAGGGAGCTGTGATATAGGGGGAAAGTGATCTAATTCTTTTTCCTCTGACCAAATATCCAATAACCAATAACGAATAACCCCCTTGTAAAAACCACACAAAACCCCTACACTCTTCGTAGACATTCCATTCGACCAGATTTCCGCCACGGGGCGACATTTTTTGCGTCTAATGACCATTTCACCCTCCCTGCTCATCGGGGAGGATACTCATCGGGAATTAAGTGACCTCCTGAAGAAGGAGGGCTCTTTGGTGCTCTCTGGCGCCAGTAATGAGACGGCCAAGGCGATGCTTATGAGTCATCTCCTCTCGTTCCAGGAGCGTCCAGGGATTGTCGTGACGGAGAATATGGAGTCCGTCGAGGGGTTGCGCCACTGGCTACAGTTCTTCGGACGGCAGGCGGGGGTCTTGGAGTCTGTTCGTGGCGAGGACGGCGAGATCCGCCCGGCACAACTCCATCATCTCCTCTCTTTCCTCGGCGCCGCGGAACAAGGGGAAACAACGCTCGCCGTGCTCACGCGCGAGACGTGGGACCACCCATTCCCGTCCTTCAGGGAGCTTCACCAACGGAAGATTGTTCTCAAGACGGGGCAATCCGTGAACTTCACATGGCTCTTCGAAGAGCTGATCGAGCGTGGATACCGTCATGGCGTGGACCCATACCTTGTCCCCGGCGAATACCGTCGCATCGGCGAGACGCTCGATATCTTCCCGATCCAGAGCATGCACGGATATCGCGTGCAGTTCGACTTTGAGACGGTGCAGAAGATCCTCACGGTGGACGTCCACAACCTTTCACAGACGTCCGATGCCGGTGACTCCCTCGAAATCTTCCCGGCCATCTTCCAGGCGGAACTCCCACTCGGGCGCCAGCTTCCGAAGGAATTGCTCGTCGTCACGGACGACCAAGAGGGCATGGAACTGCCCGAGAAGAACTCAACACTTGTCTTCACAGCGTTCCCGGAGAATGTCGCACATCACGCGCACGTGCGGTACTTGTCCGTCCTCAAGTTTTACACGCTCACGGATTTCTTGAACGATCTGCGCGACAAGTTGCAGCAGGAATGGACGCTCGTCATCGTGAGTAAACGCAGTGAGGAACTCCTTCAGATTCTGAAGGAAGAGCGCATTCCACATGCAAAAAACGAAGACGAGCGCCGTCCTGGCGCCATCACCGTGATCCATGCCGATCAGGACGATCTATTGCCTCATTCGCTCCAGAATCCGGACCTAAAATGCGCGCTCCTGACGGATCGCGAGATTTTCACGCTCAAGAAGGCGGGGAAGCAGCGCAGTATCCAAAAGCTCGCGCTCGACTTCATCACCTCACTCCAGCCCGGCGACTATGTCGTGCACATGGAGCACGGTATCGGGCACTTCGAGGGCATGACGCAGAAGGAGATCGACGGCGTGGCCCGCGAATATCTGGAGCTTACGTATGCCGAAGGCGACAAGCTCTTTGTACCGGTCGATCAGGCCGACAAGCTGAGTAAATACGTTCATGAGGAGGGGGAAGAGCCCGTCCTGACGCGCCTGGGAACGGTGGAGTGGAAGCGTACGACGGAGAAGCTCCGCGCGGAGACCAAGGAAATTGCCAAGGAGCTCCTCCAGCTGTATGCCAAGCGCGCAAAGTCCAAGGGGCACTCGTTTCCCGATGATACGGACCGCATGCGTAAATTCGAGGAGGCATTCCCTTATGAGGAAACGCCGGGTCAGCGAAAGGCCATCCAGGATATCAAGGGGGATATGGAGAGCGATCATCCCATGGATCGTCTCGTCTGCGGCGACGTGGGTTTCGGAAAAACAGAGGTGGCCATGCGCGCCGCATTCAAGGCGGTGGAAGGCGGAAAGCAGGTGGCGGTCATCGCGCCCATTACCATTCTTGCGGATCAGCACTATCGTAACTTTGACGAGCGCATGAGGACCTTTGGGGTGAAGGTGGAAATGCTGAGTCGATTCCGTTCGCCGGCGGAGCAGAAGGTCGTTCTTGAGAAGTTGCGCAAAGGAGACGTGCAGGTCGTGATCGGAACACACCGGCTTCTGCAGGACGATGTCGAATTTTTGAATCTGGGACTCGTGATTATCGATGAAGAGCAGCGCTTCGGCGTGAAGCAGAAGGAGAAGTTTAAGGAGATGCGCGCCTCGGTGGATATTCTCACGCTTACGGCGACTCCGATCCCCCGCACGCTCAATCTCGGTCTCCACAAGCTCCGCGACATCACGACCATCACGACGCCGCCGCCGGGACGGCTTCCCATCATCACGGAGGTGCGAAAGTATTCGGATGAACTCGTGAAGACATCGATCCTTGCAGAAATCAAGCGCAACGGCCAGGCGTTCGTTCTTCATAATCGCGTGGAGACGATCGATGCTTTTGCTCAAAAGCTCCGCGCACTGATCCCCCAGGCGACGTTCGTCGTGGGACACGGCCAGCTCGCGCCGGAGGTCCTTGAAGACCGTATCTTGAAGTTCAAGGAGGGAAAGGCGACCGTGCTCGTCAGCTCGACCATCATCGAAAACGGCATCGACCTTCCGCGCGCCAACACGCTTATCGTGAACGAGGCGGAGCATTTCGGTCTCTCACAGCTTTACCAGCTGCGCGGCCGTGTCGGTCGGGGCAAAGTTCAGGCGTTTGCCTATTTCCTGTATCACAGCCAAAAGCTGAAGGATGACGCAAAAAAACGTCTTCGTGCCATCGTTGAGGCATGTGAGCTTGGGTCCGGTTTCCAGGTGGCCATGCGCGACTTGGAAATTCGCGGCGCGGGAGAGATTCTCGGCGCGAGCCAGAGCGGCACCATGCAAACCGTGGGTGTCAGCCACTATCTGCGCCTGCTCAAGCAATCCGTCGAGGAGCTCAGGAGCGGTCGCAAGGAGGAGATGGATGAGGATCTGCAGGTGGAAATCCAGTTGCCGGTGGAGGCGCTTATTCCCTCCTTCTACATCACGGAGAACGATGAGAAGATTTCCGTGTACCAGAAGCTCGCCAGCTCCGAAGAGGAAGGAATCCTCGCGGAATTCGAGAAAGATCTCGTGGAAGAGTACGGGCCATTGCCCGGCCAAGTGAAAAACCTCTTCCAGGTGCTTCGGCTCAAGATGGCCTGCCGTCGCGTCGGCGTCGCCCGCGTGAAGGCGGAAGAGAGTAGGGGCGGACACGATGTCGTTCTTCAGCTCTCTCCGCGAGTGACTGCCAAGGAGATCATGCAGCTGCTTGCGGTGAATCGAGACTGGAAGATCAGCGGGTCTTCACTGCGTATTTCCGAAGAGTCGCTGCGAACCCATGCAAAGGGGAAAGATTGGATTCCGGAGCTGACTCACGAGGTCGGTCTTTTGGCGAAGGTAAAAGAAAAAAGGGAGAAAAAGGTGGAGAAGCAGGAAGAGGCGGAGTAATTGCAAAAATTAATTAAAAGTAGTATAATACTCATAAATACCCACATACGAACATGGTCAAAAACTTCATTGAAGTTCCGCACGATGATCCCCGCTCTTCCGGGCCGGAGCGCGGCCTTCACGATCAACGCGAATTTGTCCAAGGCCGCGTCCACGGTCTGATGGGCACCGAGATCCAGCAGGCGTCGCCCATGCCCCGCCTCGCCGCCATCGGCGATGCGCAGCGTCCTGCCGCGGAGATCGTGAATCCCACGATGGTGCAGGCAAAGGACCTTCTCCGCGACATCCAATCCGTCGCCGCGTCGCTTCGCGGCAAGAGCTTGGAGCACCGTGTCGAGGATTTTCGCGACCGTATTCCCATTTGGGCGAACATCCGCTCGCATAAACTCGCCGGTCGCGAAGGGGAGCAGATCGAGAATATGCATGCGATGGTGCGCGAACTCCGAGCACTTGTCGTTATGCATAACCTGCCGATCAACATCGATCGTCTCGAGAGCCTGATCTTCGACGTGAAGAAGCCTGCCGGCGTCAGCAAGTGGGTCGCGACGTTCTTCACGGGTCTCCGCGGCTTCCACCGCGGCTGGACCGCCGACACGCTCGAGGAAATCAGCGTGGAAGCCGGCACATTGCTCCGTCCCGCCCGCCCCCAGTACCAGGCTGCCTGAACCATGACCCCCTCCCCCGTTCCGCCGGCACGTCCGCAGATCCCCACGGGACAGGAGCTCTTCGACGCGCTCATGGGCCATATCGAACCCGAGCTCACGTCGGAAGGGGTCAAGAAGCTCGCGGCAACCTACAAAAATGAGACGCCTGCCGAGCGCGAGGCGCGTATGCGTCGGTACGATGCGGCGATCCGCCAGTACGACAAGGCGTACGCCGACTACTTGGCTACGCTCGACAAGCAGGTGGACCGCTATCGCCGCGGCGCGTTCGACCACGCCGAGTACGAGGATCGCAAGCGCGATGACGCCGCCCTCGGCGCGTTCGATCTCTATTTCGCCCAAGCCGCGTGAAGCCGCTCTTCGCCCGCGTCGGCTTTTCCGAGAACCGCCTCACGCGGTTTGCGCTCCTCGAGCAGTTCGGGCATCGCGATCCCGTGGAGGAGAAGATCCAGACGGACCAGAAGCAGGCGACGGAGCAGGGTGCGAAGAATCAGGTTGATACGAAGACGCAACTTGAGGGGAAATCGAAGCTCGATCAGCAAGCGCAGAAGCAGACCGTGGACCTCACGTCCGAGCGTCTCAACGCGAGCGTGCAGAATGCCGTGGAGACGCGCATGAAGACCGCGCAGCAGGGCATGGACGCGCATATCAAGCAGATCGAGGAGGTGAACCGCCGCATCGCGGCCATCAACGCCTCGAACGAGCACGCGGCTTCCCTCGGGGACGACGCGGCGCTCCTGGCGCAGGGCCCCGCCGCGCTCCTCTCCCCCAATGAGCGCACGAAAGTTCGCCGGCTCGATGCCCGCACAACCACCCCCGCGCAGACCGCCGAAGTGTCGTCGACGAGCGTCGCGCCCGAGGCGCAAGCCAAGCAGAAGGGTGCCGCCGAGGCGGGGCCGCAGGTCGCGACCGTGGACGCCGGCCGGAAGACCGAGGCCGAGCAGGCGCAGAAGAAGACGGAAGAAGTGGCCGCAAAGACCGCCGGCGGCAACCAGCAATTGGAGCGCACCGACGCGCGCGTGGAAGGCCGGGCGTAATCCCGGGCGCCCGGGATTTCGGTTCGGGGCGGTTTTCTGCTATACTGATCCGAAATCTATGACCACTCCGCTCACCGCACAGTCCGTCCTCGACGCGCTTTTTTCCGACCTGCACGGTTACTCGCTTTCCGCCGCCGGCAGGTCCCGGCTTGGCCTGGAGGGGGAGACCGCGCTGACGTATGGCGAGCTGACGCCGCAGGCGATGCAGAAAATCTTCGATGTCGTGCCTACCGAAGGCGTGTTCTACGACCTCGGTTCCGGCACGGGAAAGCCGGTGATCTTCGCGGCATATCTCGGTTCGTTTTCAAAATCCGTGGGAATCGAACTTGTCGACGAGCTTTGGGAGGCCTCCGCCGCAGTGCATCGCCGCTATGAGGAACAGGTGAAGCCCCATCTTCCACTGGAAAAACAGATGCAGACGCTGGAGTTCCGGTGCGGCGATATTTTTCGCGAGGACTTTTCGGACGGAGACGTCGTCATCGGTCATTGCACCTGCTTCAACGACGAGTTGGTGAAGCGATTTTCGCAAAAATGCGAATCGCTCAAATCCGGAGCGCATGTCGTTACGCTGACGAGCCCGTTGCAATCCGATCAATTTGAATTTTTGGGATCGACATCGTGCGAGGTTCCGTGGGGCGCCGTAACGCTCTGGATACACCGCCGAAAATAAGCGGGACGGGACTGACGGGAGAAGTATAATTCATCATGTTTCGGCGTGCCGTCCATAACGGGCGGCTTCTGCGAAGCGCGATTTTCGGGTATACTGATCCGAAACCTTTTCTCCACACATACACATGAGTACCGCCGCTCCTATCACAGCTCAGCATCTTCTTGAGGCTCTTTATTCCGACGTTCAGGGCTACGCCCTCTCCGCCGCCGGTCGCTCGCGCATCGCTCGCGAATCCGACCCGGCCTTTACGTACGGCGAAATCACGCCCGAGTCGATCGAGTTCATGTTGCAGCAGGTGCAGGCAAAGCCGGGAGAAGTCTTCTACGACCTCGGTTCCGGTACGGGCAAGGCGGTGATCTTCGCGTCTTTCCTCGGGTCCTTCTCTAAGGCCGTCGGTATCGAGTTCGTCGATGAGCTCTGTGCCTCCGCCCAGAAAACTCTCGAGCGCTACAATGCCGAAGTGAAGCCGCTCCTCCCTTTGGAGAAGCAGATGCAGACGATCGAGTTCCGCAACGCCGACATGTTCTCCCAGGACATCAGCGACGCCGACGTGATCTTCACGCATTGCACGTGCTTCGACGACGACATGATGAACCGCATCAGCAAAATGTGCGAAGGCCTCAAGAGCGGGGCCCGCGTCATCACCGTCACGAAGGGTCTCACGTCCCCGGAGTTCATCTCGCTCGGCACCTTCCCGTTCCGTCTCGCCTGGGGCGACGCCACGCTTTGCTTCTACCAGCGTGCCTGAACGACACGCGACCATCGATTTCCAAAACGGGCCGCGAGGCCCGTTTTCATTTGCTCTGCCGCTCCGGCGGCAGTGTGTTTTTCTGTACGAAGTCACGGACGCTGTCGATCAGTTGCTTTCCTCGCAGCCACTCGTCGGCTTCTTCCAGTGCTTCGCCGGTGCGCGTTTGCAATCCCTCACGGACGTCTTCGGGGAAAGAAGCACGTTGGTTCTCGTTGTTCATAGCCGGAGTATTCTACGGATCGGCCGCTCTCTGCCAAGGGTTTCGGCGGGCCTTTCCGCGTCCGCCTGGTAAAAAGCAATGGAGTTTGACGCTCCGGAAAGCTTTCCCATAGCATGCGGATGATCAGTTCCCCCTTTGCCATGCGCCTCCGTTCGCTCGCCCTCGCTTCCCTCTCGCTCGTGACGCTTGCTGCGTGCCAGTCGGTATCCGTGCCGGGCGGATCGGCGTCCTCGAAGAACGCGGCATCCGTGGCCGGGTGGCAGACCGTCGACGTCGCAGGGTCGTATGCATACCAACTGCCGTCCGACTGGACGGGGGACGTGTCCCTTGCTCCGGACGGACAGCATGTGTCCCGCTACTCCGGCAGCGACGGCATGACGGTTCAGACGTACGATTCCGATGCGGAGGGTTCGGTCAATATCGGTGAATACCTGAAGAAACTCGATGATAAGCGCGCCACTTCCTACGAGGGGAAGCCCAGTACGGAGGTGCGCGAGACAAAGCGAGTCAGCATTGCCGGCGAGCCCGGGGCCGAGCGCCGGGAATACGGTCTGGCTTCCGGATTTGAGGCGGAAGTGACCTACGTGCTTAAGGGGGGCAAGGTCTATGTGCTCTCTACCTGGCACGACGGAAACGAGTCTCTCTCGGCAGATGATGTCGCTTTCCACGGCAAGGTTGCCGCGACGCTCACGGTGCAGGGTGAGTAGAGGTCCGAGCCGAAGCACAGATTTGCCGAATTTCGTTCGTCGACCGTTGCTTTCCGCGGAAAGGGGTCTCACCATGCTCCCAGCGCATGTTCCGCTTTGGGAAGTCGTCATCGGCCGATTATGAGGCCCGACAGGGTGATTTTGGATATCTCGCGCGCGGGAGTCACTATCTTGATTCCGCATGCCAGACGCTCCGGCCTCAGCAGGTGATCGACGCGGAGATGCGGTACTACACCGAGCGCAATGCGTGCGGAGGTCGCGTGAAGTATCCGTGGGGAGTTTCCGTGGATCGCGATGTGGAAGAAGCGCGGGCCGCGCTTCTTGCGTATGTCGGCAAGTCGCCGAAGGAGTACGCCGTCGCCTTCACGCTCAATACCACGTACGGCATCAATCTCGTGCTGTCCCAACTGCCGGCATTCGATCGCATCGTCACATCCGACATCGAACATAATTCCGTTTTCCTTCCCACGATCAGTTGGGCCCGAACGCGCGCAAGGCCACGCCTGGTCCTTCCTCGGACAGAGGACGGCAGTGTCGTTGCCAAGCCCGCGGATCTTGCAGGGGCGGTCCTTCTTCTCAATACCGCATCCAATATCGACGGTCGCATCCTGCAGAATGCGCCCGAACTTGCGGACGCCGTGCATCGCGAGGGCGGCATCCTTCTTCTCGATGCGGCGCAGAGCATGGGGCATGATCCCGAGCTTCTTCGCCGCACGGATTTCGATGCGGCATTCGGATCGGCACACAAGGCATACGCTCCGAGCCTGGGGTTTGTCGTCATCCGCCGGTCGCTTCTTGAGCGTCTTCCTATCTCCTTCCTCGGCGGGGGGACGGTGAGTGGGGTGCGAGAGGCAGATTACGATCTCCTGTCGGGAAACGATCTGCATTCTCGTCTCGAATCCGGTTTGCAAAATTGGGCGGGGATCATCGGTCTTCGTTCTGCCCTCGCGTGGATGGAGGCTCATCCAGAATTGCGCCGTCGAGAAAAGGAACTTTCTCACAAGCTTTTCGACGGACTTTCCGCCATTCCCCGAGTGAAGTTGCTGAATACGGCGGCCTCGCCCGTCCAGAGCTTCTGCGTCGATGGGCTCGACGCGCACAAGCTCGCGCTTTTCCTCGGAGAGAAGCAGATCATGTGCCGCAGCGGATCGTTCTGTTGCCACCATTATCTGATCGGCGTTCGTCGATTGCCGCCGCTGCTCCGCGTTTCTCTGGGATACCACAATACCGAAGAGGACATCGATGTTGTCCTCGGGGCGCTGTCCTCCATTCTTCACGCTTTCTGACATGTTCTGCATCGCCGCCTTCCTCGTCTTCGGCATCCTCGCAATTTTCTCGGCGACCTACCGTCCCCTTGCGAAGCAGGCGTGGCACTGCGTGCTCCGCCGCGTCAGTTTCCGTCCGTGTGACATCAATTTTTCCGATGAAGTTCGCGGACGACTGATCGGGAAGCTCGTCTTCAGGCATCCCCGTGTCGCAAAGTTTCTTGATCGGTGGCTCGATTGGATTTCGTTCGCCTTCGTGGCGCTCAGCGTGTGGAGCGTCCTGTATCTGGCTGTCGCCGGGCTCAATCTTTGGGTCTACGGCACGTGTAATCCCGGCAATGTGGAATCCTGCTCTCTTTCGGGCGAGGCGTGCGGAGTCGATCAGGCGTCCCTGAGCCTCGGTGACGCGGTAAAAGAAGGGAAAATCGGCACATGGGCGGCAGGCCCCTTCTCCCGCTTTGCCGAGACGCTTTCGCGCATCCCCGATCGCCTCAAGACGTGGGATCCGACAGCCTATGTCGCTCCTACGGGTACTACGTATATCCCTCTCGATCCGACGAAGCCGACGGTTCTCGAAGTGCTCGATCCCAGCTGCCGCTTCTGCCGCAAGCTCTTTGCGAATATGAAGGAGGCGGGATACGAGACTGCCGCGAATCTCACCTATCTTCTGTATCCGATTCCGAACCCGAAGGCCGAATCGGGTTACAAATTCTGGTCATCGCCCATACTCGCCTCGTACGTCGAGGCGGCGAAGCGCGTGCCGCTCCGTGCGAACCCCTCGGGCGTCGCGCCCGATTGGCAATTGCTTGAAAGGATCTTCGGCGAGCGGGATGACGGCACCGATTGGCAGACCGTCTTCACGATGGGGCTCACCGAAAAGGAGCTTCGCGAAACTCTGCGGTCGTTTTTGACAGAGATCGGCTATTCGACGGCTGACGTGCGCAGGATCGAGTCGCTTGCCGCTTCTTCCGAAATTCGCGATTCGCTCGCCGTTCAAAAGGGCATTGTCGAGGATCAGTTGCGCACCATCAAGATTCCTACCCTTCTCGTCGGCGGTCGACGCTACGATCGCGTGGTGGGCGTGGGCACTCTCGTTCGCGCGATTCGCCCCTGAGTGCCTCTTACTGATTTGGCGACGGGTTCTTATTGAAGGAGACGATGCTGCACGCGGGATCCCCGGAGGGCATTCGCATTGACCAAAGCTCCTTCGCGATTCCATCGTTTAGGAGCGGAAGGTAGACCTGAGGCGTACTGAATCGGTTGAACCAGAGAAGGGTAAATCCCTTTCCCGTCCTGTAACTGTCATGAAAGACGTAGTTCCCCAGCTCGGGCATGCCGGCGAGGAGGCTCTCCTTGCGTCGACGATAGTGCATGGCAGCCTCGGTATACGGCCCTTTCACGATAACGGGATCGGAAGTCGGGGCTCGGCCCGCCATGGCATCGATCGCTCGCGAGACGCAAAGACCCCTGTAATCGCCGGAAAATTGGTCGGCGATGCCCCAGGAAAATATCGGCTTGTACACGTAGGCCCACTGACCCCACCACGCATACGCCATGACGCCGCAGACGATGATTGCTCCTGTCAGCGCGTGCAGTATTCGATTGCTCGCTGCCCTGTATTGCAGGATCGCAAGCAAGAAGAGCGGAGGATAGAGGAAGAGAATATGTCGTTCTTCGTCATACAGATTCGGCTGCAGAAGCATGACGAGGCCAAAGCTCATGACGACGACAATGCCAATCCACGTCCTGAGCAAAGGCAAGAAAGGCATGCCGATCGCATCGTTCGAATGACGTGCGCCCGCGGATCTCCGGAGAAAAAGAGGACTGAGGATCGCAAGGACGAGAACGATGGGGTGGGCCACGAAGAACAGCCAGACCAGTGCGTACCACCACGGAAGAGATATCGACGTATAGACATGTCCGAAGACGGGTGCGGGAACAATCTGGGCATTGAATTTTCCGAAGAACGTCAGCGGAGAGAGAAGTTTTCCGCTCAGGCCGATGTCCCATGCGTACGGATAGAGCGACAGTATGGCCAACGTCGCCGTGACCAGAGAGAATCCCAGAAGAAGTACGGCGGACCATCTGCGCCCTTTCGGGAGTAAGAACGGGCAGCCAAGAGTGAGAATTCCGAGAATGGCGACGTGGTGGAGCAGCGGTATGCGAAGCAAAAACGGCAGCGAGGAAAGGATTCCGAGAGCGCCGAAGCGCCACCATGCCCTGCCGTCATTGCTGCCATTCCACTCACGAAGAAGAATCCATTGTGCGATTGTCACGAGGAGAAATGCGGCAGCCGCGGGAAAATCCTTGGTATTTGTGAAGGCGTGTCCTCCAAAACGAATGACACCAAAGAGCGCCGCCGCGCAAAGACCGGCGAGAGCGGAGCGCTCACCTGAGCGGCGCAAAAGCAGATATGTTCCGGCGATAGTGAGAGGCCACAGTGCGAATGTGAAGGCATGTCTTACCCAAATAGGATCGTGCAGCCAGGAAAACAGCCACTGCGTAGCGATTCCCAACAGCAAATCCCAGAGAGGCGCGTATTGCTTTCCCAATTCCCGGAAATCGATGGTGGGCCCCAGGCCAAATTTCCCCATAAGCCAGAGACTGTGTGTGTGCTGATAGACGTCGTCGTATCCGACGCCGGCGGTGTACGTGAAGGCAAAACCGAAACAGAGGCTCGCCGCGATCGCTCCCAGGCCAATGGCGATTTTACGCGTCAACAGACCTTTCATGAGTGAGAACGGAATTCAGGAGATCGACGGTCGCGGCTGCGGCATTGCGCATTGCGCCGAGGCGCCTATCCACATCAGGACCCAGGGTAGCCCAAGACCGAAGGATTCGCTCGGCATGAAACAGGACGGCGTTCGTGCCATTCGTTTGCCAGAGAATATTCCAGTCGATTGCGCATTGCTCCGCTCCTGCGGCCCGAAACAGTTCTTCCCCCTTTTTTTCATAGAACAGCTGAAGACACGGGGTGCCCATCATGAGCGAGAACATGCCTTCGTGCATCGGCATCGCGATGCTCAGGACGAAATGGCGGAACAAGCCGAGGTATTCCTGCGGAGAATACGTATCTCCTTTGAGAATGTGCATGCGCTTGGCGCAAGATGCGTTCTTGCGAATTTCTTCCAGGCGCTCCTGGTCTTTCCAGAGGCGGTCCGGGTAGTGAGGAAGAAGGACGATGTCCGCATCCAGGCGATCGCATAGTCCATCGGCGATCTCCGCAAGGGTTCGGTTCATCGTTTTGAGGCAGGAATGTTCCCTGCGTCGCAGACGCATCTTCCGCGCCGCCAGATAGGGAAGGATGTCGTCGGGCCGGTTGTCGAAGCTCCAGTAGGACGGGCAGACGGCGACGAGCTTCCTATCCGTGGGGATGCCTTCTTCTTCCAGGATGGAGGTCGTTCGTACTCGATCTGCCGGCGCAAGAAGGCACACGGGTTCGATGATCTTCTTTGCCCGTATGCCGAGAGATTCGGCTTGCGCGAGGCTGTGTTCGTCCCGAACGGTAACGAGATTCGCTGCCCCGAGGGCTTTTGCGGCAAGAAAGCGCCCTCGGCGGCTCTGGAGCGAAATGCCATGCGCCCAGGCGATGACGGGCCGTCGAAGGACATGGCGGATGAACAAAAGGACGCAGGTCCAGTACGGCAGGGCACTGAGGCAGCTTTGTTCCAGTAGAATCCCGCCCCCTCCCCATACGACGAGATCGCACGCGAGGATGGCGCGAATCTCGGCAAGGCTGAGAAATGGCATCCCGCGTCGGACGACGACAGCGTCGTACCATTGTGCGTCGATCCTCGGACAGAACGATCCCATCGAAATGCGTGCCTCGGGAAATCGTCCTCTGATAAGGGATAACAGGGCGCTCACGTTAGCGCGATCCCCGCGATTGTAGGTCGTGTTCCCGCCGATGATGTGTATGCGGACGGGTGAGATACGGAGAGGAGCATTGGCCTTCGGCCCGTATCGAGCCGATGGTGCCGAGGAGAGGACTCGAACCTCTACGGGATTGCTCCCACCAGCTCCTAAGGCTGGCGCGTCTGCCATTTCGCCACCTCGGCATGTCGGCATGATAATCGTTTTGGCAGCGTTTGTGACCCCAATCGTTGAGTGGACGTTCCCGTCTGTTCTGAGTCGCGCACATATGCAAAAAAAGGGGCGAAGGAGACGGCGAGGATCCTTCTGCCCCGTTTTGTGCCAATTTTCCTCAGGAGATCGCTTTCTTCAGCGCGTCGACGCGGTCGCATTTCTCCCACTTCACGCCGAGATCCTCACGTCCCATGTGGCCGTAAGCGGCAAGCTGGCGATACTGGGGCTTCAAGAGTTCCAAATCCTTGATGATCGCCGCGGGGCGAAGATCGAAAGTCTTCTTCACGGCCTCTTCGATCTTCCGATCACTCACGGTTCCCGTGCCGAAGGTGTCGACGCGGATCGAGACCGGCGCCGCGATACCGATGGCGTAGGCTACTTGCACCTCGCATTTCTTCGCGAGGCCGGCCTTCACCACGTGCTTGGCTACCCAGCGAGCTGCGTATGCCGCGGAGCGGTCAACCTTGCTCGGGTCCTTCCCCGAGAACGCTCCACCGCCGTGGCGGCTGTAACCGCCGTAGGTGTCCACGATGATCTTGCGTCCCGTAAGACCGCAGTCGCCCGGAGGGCCGCCGATGACGAAGCGTCCCGTCGGGTTGATGTGGAAGACAGTCTGGTCATCGATGTACTTGCCGCAGACGGGCTCGATGACGTGCTTCTTAATGTCGGCGCAGATCTGTTCGTGCGTCACGTCTTCGGCGTGCTGCGTGGAGATGACGACGCACGAGAGGCGCTCGACTTTGCCGTCGTCGCCGTATTGCACCGTCACCTGGCTCTTGCCGTCGGGTCGAAGGTATTTCAATCCGTGTTTCTTGCGGACTTCCGCGAGTTTTTTCGTGAGGCCGTGTGCGAGCGAGATGGGGAGAGGCATGAGTTCCGGCGTCTCGTCGCAGGCATAACCGAACATGAGACCCTGGTCGCCCGCGCCCTGTTCCTTGTCCTTATTTTGCTCGACGTCGACGCCCTGCGCGATGTCGTTGCTCTGTTCGCCGACGCAGACCATTACGGCGCAGGCCTTGTGATCGAAGCCGTAGATACCGTCGTCGTAGCCGATTTCCTGGATCGTCTTCCGTGCCACCTCGGCCATCGGGATGTAGGTGTTGGTGCGGATCTCGCCCGCAACCACGACGAGGCCGGTCGTCGCGAGGCACTCGCAAGCAACGTGGCTTAGAGGATCCTTGCTCAAGGCGTAATCGAGCACGGCGTCGCTGATCTGGTCGCAGATCTTGTCGGGATGGCCTTCGGTGACGGATTCCGATGTGAAGTAGTGAGACATACGAGAAGGAGTAGTGGTAAGTATTCGGTATTACGTATGAAGTACTAAGAGAGGTGCGTAATAGCTAATACATATGACCGTGAGATAAAAAAGAACTCTCCCTGGGAGGAAGAGCTGCATGGAGTGGCTATCTTCCCCTTACGGGGCTGGAGTTCCCACCGTTCCGAGGCTTCGGAGGTTGGGGGATGTCTCAAACGGGCCAGTTCCCTCGACATCGCTCTTGATAGGCGGTGGTGTACGGAAAGACTAGGCCGCTCGCCCGTCTCGTGCAAGAGGTCTTACTGCACTACGATCTGGCCGTAAGCCTTACTATTTCCCGGATTCAGGTGATTGTGAAACGACCACATGCCGGGCTTCGTGAACATGTACACGTACGAGTCGTTCTGTTTCAGTTGGCCCTTCGCATCGAAGCCGGGCAGGGCGTCGTGGGTCGGGTGCGGATCGGAGGCGACCCAGATCGGCGTCTTGCCGCGATTGACGAAACGGACATCGGTCCCGGGGCGAACGGACGTTTCCTTGTTGGGGAACATGAAGCCCAGGGACGGGAAGTACCACACTTCCACTTCTCCCGGGAACGGAGCGAATGCGTTGCGTGTCGGCTGCATCCCCTCGCCGCGTTTCCCGTATTTTTCAATCGCGCGCACTACGACTTTCGCCACCTCCGCACGAATGATGGTGTCGGTCGGTCGGAAGGTGGTTTTGGGGCAGCCGATGCCCGGTTCGCATGGGCCGTCGCCGCTCATGATGCCATCCTGAACGATCGAATTGATCGCAGTCGCATGGTGGGCGGTTGTTTCCAATTCCACGTCGGAGAAAGATTCGGGAACGATCGTGTCGAGTTTCATTACCGGTCGAAATGCATCTTCGATCATCTGTGCGACCTCGGCACGTGTCGCCGACTGTCGCAGGTTGATCGCGCTTCCGTGCAGGACGTCGAAGCGTTCGGCTATGGCGACCGTGGCGTACGCATGGGCCCAGGGTGATGCGGAGAACGTTCCGCCGCATCCCACGCCGCAGAGGTGTTCATAGACGGTTTCCTCGTATCCTGCGGCTTCAAGGACCATTTTGAGCGCCTGCTCCAGCGTGACTTTATCCGCGGGGCCGAATTTTCCGGTGGGTTCGCCGGCATCATCCACGTATCCGGACACGATCCCGTCATCGGCGGCTTTTTGCACGTACGATGCATACCAGGCGTCCGCCGGAACGTCCGAAAACGTGCCGTTCTGGGCCGTGGCCAGGAGTGGCGAGAACGCCATGCCGAGAGCGAGAAGCGACGAAAATCGCCTTTGCATGGCTGCCAGTATCGAAGCGGAGTGGTCGTCGCGCAAGCAGTAGGAACACTTTTTGAGAGGGGCGGCTCGCCTGAAAAAATCGATCGCAGATCGAGAATTTTCTTTGTCACGAGCTCCCCTCTCTTCTACCATCGGCATTCACATGGCATCTCTTGCCGCTACCGGGCCGTTTACATTCGTGCTTTTTGGGGCCTCCGGCCACCTGGCGAAGCTGAAGCTGTATCCGTCGCTCTACGTACTCGCCCTGAAGAAGCGTTTGCCCGACAAATATGCGATTGTCGGTTACGCCCGATCGTCAATGACAGATGCGCAGTTTCGATCGCTCGTCGAGGCGTCCGTTCATGCGCAGATGCCCGAGGTGAACAAGACCGTTCTCGCGGAATTTCTCAGTCACTTTCATTATGTCTCCGGCCAGTATGACAAGGCGGATGACTATCGCACGCTTGCGACGAAGCTCACTTCTCTGGAAAAGAGCATGGGGCCCGCCGTACGTCTCTCGTATCTCTCCGTGCCGCCGACGGTTTTTGCCGATGTGCTACGCAACATTGGCGAAGGAGGCGTTCGCCAGGAGGGAAAGCCGTTCCGTTGCATCGTGGAGAAGCCGGTTGGTCACGATCTGAAGAGTTTCGAGACGATTATCGCGGAGCTTCAGTGCTGCTTCCGGAACGACGAGGTGCTCCTCCTCGATCATTATCTGGGCAAGGACGCGGTGCGCAACATCTACTATTTGCGTTTCGCCAATCCGATCCTCGAGCGACTCTTCAAGAACTCACTCATTCATCATGTCGAGGTGACGGCGTCCGAGCCCATGGGGCTCGAAGGTCGCGCCGGTTACTACGAGCATACGGGCGCGCTTCGCGATATGTTCCAGAGCCACTTGCTCATGATCGCTTCGTTGCTGACGATGCACATCAAGGATACGGATGACGGTCTTGCCGAAAGTCGTCTCAATGCGCTCAAGCAGTTTTATCTGCCGCCTGCGTCCGATCTCGGCGATCTCGTGCTTCAGGGGCAGTACACCGCGGGCAACGTGCGCGGAGAATCCGTTCCCGGGTATCGCGAGGAGGAGGGGGTCGCGCCCGAGTCGCGCACGAACACCTTTGCCTGCGCCAAGTTTCTGAGCCGCGAGTCGCGCTGGCAGGGCGTGCCGTTTTACCTCCGCTCCGGCAAACGACTTGGAAAGAAAGAGACGCGCATCACGATCCGATTCCAGGAGCCCCGCCGCGTGGGGGAAGGCAGCGGTCCGAACCGTCTCGACATCATCCTCCAGGGTGAGGCCGGCATGCGGATGCACCTGCAGACAAAACTCGGCGGTCTCGAACCGAAGTTCAGGCCCCTTCTCCTGGAAGATCCGCTCGTCTGCGTCGGCGATTGTCTGCCGGAACATGGTCTGCTTCTGCTTGAAGCTATCGCGGGCATCCATCATTGGTTCCTTTCCTTCGATGAGGTTCGGGCTTCGTGGCGACTCATCGATCCTCTCCAGGCGCATCTCGATGTTCCCTCGACTCCCCTTTACCCTTACCCCGCAGGTTCCAGCGGTCCGGAGGAGGCCGGGGCATGGATAGCCCGCGATGGCATCGAATGGTTCTGATTGCATGAAAAATTCCGAATTACGTCCATCGGACTTCCTTGCTGCCCCGGTCGATTTGCAGGACTTCTCAAAAAGACCGTGGATCGAGAAGGGGGCTCATACCTTCCTGGTTTTGGCGAATGTTCCTGCATATGCGGTGGCATCCTTGATCGCGGGTTACTACGCCGTTTTACAGAAGGTGATGGTGCCTCAAAAACTTTCACGAAGAAGAAAAACTGCATGAGGAAAGAGGAGGCGCTTCTTTTGCGTCCCGTTCAATACTCCTTGTATTCTTCTTCAGTCTTGTCGCATGTTCCGTCTCTCACCGAGCTTCCCGACGCCGCAGCGCTCACGGCGACCGCGACGCAGTGGCTCGAGGCCGTTATCAGGACGGCCATTGCCGAGAAGGGGCATGCCGTGATCGGGCTCTCGGGCGGCTCCACGCCGGGCCCCGTATACGGCGCGCTCGCTCGCGCGGAGGGTATCGATTGGTCCAAGGTTTGGATCTTCCTGGTCGACGACCGCCATATCCGTGCCGACGACCCGAAGAGTAACCAATTCCTTCTTCGCTCGACCCTCCTAACGCTCGCTCCCATTCCGGAGTCGCAGTTGCTGTTCCCGGATCCGTCCCTTCCGATCGATGCGTGCGTGCGGCAGTACGATCAGGTGATTGCGTCGCTCATTCAGCGGCACGGTATCGACGCCGTGACGCTTGGCATGGGGGATGACGGTCATACGGCATCGCTTTTCCCTCCGCTCCCTGAGAAGGCTTTTGGAGATACCGCAGTCATCCATACCCAGACGGAGCGTTTCGATGTCCTTGATCGCATCAGTCTGACTCTCCCAACACTTTCCCGGGCGGAGAGCAGTCTTTTGCTTCTCAAGGGTGCGGCAAAGAAGAAGGTGTGGGAAGACATGATGGGTTCCAAAGAAGGCCCGAGCCGCTGGCCGCTGAAGGCACTCATCAACCGTCGTGACGCGGGGATGACGGTCTTGTACGCGGTCTAAGGCGAGGATGAGGGGGTTACCGGTGCCCGATGGAAAGACGTGTCGTGGACCGAGGGAGCGCGGCAAAAAATTTTGACGGATTTCTTCTCCGAAAATCGAGCCCCGACGTCACCGGATTTCGGTCGATTTTTCTCCCTGATTTTGGGGACAAATTCTCTGCTGTTTCCGATCGGATTTCTGGACCTATTTTTCATCGGTTTTCCGGGTGATTTTTCGACCCAAAAACAGGTGCCTTTTTCGACCCGGATTTCCCTCGGTTTTCACTCCAAAAATCACCTCGATCTCCGGTTATCCAGCGGAGTCAGTCGTGATCGATCCACGGGAGCTCTTTCACGTGATTGACCACCGTTTGCGCGACCACGCAAATCAGGTCCATACGATAACCGGTGCCGGGGTCGTGATCGGCGATCCAGGCCCGGGCGGCACGGGTCATCGCCCGGAGTTTCCGGGGGGTCAGATCGAGTTCCGGACAGTAGTCGTCGTGGGCCTGTTTCCGGGACTTCACTTCGGCGAAAACGAGCACGTCGTCCAGGGGGTCGCGGGCGATGATGTCCACCTCCCCGCGACCCACCCGAACCTTCGTCCCGAGCACCGAGTATCCAAGCGTTTCCAGGTGAAGTTTCGCCGCCTCTTCGCCGGCGTTCCCGGTGTCTTTTTTTCTCCGCGCGGCGAGACGCCGGACGGTGTCAGGTTTGATCGACGGAGGGGGTGAGAGGAGGGTCGTCATGCTTGTACGTATTGTCAGGTTTCTTTCACGTATTTCTGAGACGGAAGCGCAGATGTCACATTTTATTCACGTAAGCATCTATGGCTAACTGCTACGTTATTTCATATTGGTGTACGTATGTCCACCATATTTCCTTGCCAGAAGGAGGGTGTACGTGCGTACACTGCATCGTCCCCTCCTGCCACTTCCATGACCACCCAGCTGTTTTCCTTCGCGAACATCGGACTCAAGAGCGAGAAAATCACCGTCGAGGTCGGCTCCATCGGGGGCGAGGGAGGCATCATGATCGTGGGCCTCGGAGACACCGCCGTGCAGGAGAGTAAACAGCGTGTCCGGATGGCGATCCGGAGTTCCGGATTTCGGTTCCCGACGGGTCGGAATATCACCGTGAATCTGGCCCCTGCGGACGTCCGAAAATCGGGTCCGCGATTCGACCTTCCGATCGCTCTCGGACTTCTCCTGGCGCACGACGTGATCGACCTCCCGGAGGGGCGTCTGAGGAGCATCGCGTTCCTCGGCGAGCTTGCCCTCGACGGGTCGCTGCGTCACGTGACCGGGGTCCTTCCGGCGGCGGTCGCATGCAGCCGTCTCGGCATCGAAACACTGGTCGTTCCGGCTGCCAACGGACCCGAGGCGGCACTCATCCCGGGGCTCACGGTTTTTGCCCCCGAAAATCTCACTGAATTGGTGGCGATTTTGAGGGGTGAAAAATCCCCCTCGCCGGTGACCCCTCCGGCGAGCAGTCCGGGGGGTGTCCAAAACGACGTCGTGGACTTCCGGGACGTGCGGGGTCAGGAGCATGCGAAACGGGCGTTGGAAATCGCCGCCGCCGGGGGGCACAACGTGCTCCTCTCGGGAGCGCCCGGCGCGGGCAAAACTCTCCTCGCGAAAGCACTGCGCGGGATCCTCCCTCCCCTGCGTCAGGAGGAGGCGATCGAGGTCACTCAAATCTACTCGGTCGCCAATCTCCTCCCGAAGGACTCCCCGCTCCTCCAACGGCGCCCGTTCCGACTCGTCCACCATACCGCGAGCGGGGTCTCGATCGTGGGCGGCGGACAGGTGCCGGGACCGGGTGAGATCAGTCTCGCCCATCGGGGCGTTCTCTTTCTCGACGAACTTGCGGAATTTCCGAGCCAGGTGCTTGAGGTGCTCCGCCAACCGCTCGAGGACCGGTCGATCACCATCACCCGCGCGCAAGGATCGGTGACTTTTCCGGCGGACGTCATCCTCGTTGCCGCGATGAACCCCGCGCAGTACGGGGGATCGAACGCCAAAATCCAGCGTCGCATCTCCGCCCCGCTCCTTGACCGCATCGATCTCACGATCGACGTGCAGCCGGTTCCGATCGTCGAACTGCGCCGTCCCACGGCCGACGCCGACTCGAGTGCGGTGATTGCGGCGCGCGTTCAGGGCGCCCGCGAGCGCCAGGCCGCCCGGTTCGCCGGCAGCGACCTGCAGACCAACAAGGAAATGGGCGTCCGGGAGATCGACAGGCTCTGTCCGCTCGATGAGGCCTCCGAAAAACTCCTCCGGAAGGCCGTAGAGCGCCTCGGGCTCTCCGCCCGCGCCTACCACCGCACGATCAAGGTCTCACGCACCATAGCCGATCTGGCGGGCTCGGAGGGCATCCTCACGGCGCACGTCGCCGAAGCGCTGCAGTACCGGCAGAGTATCGGCTCGTAGAAATTCCAGAACCCAAATGCCAAGTAGGATGAAGAGGTAAGGAAAAAGACATATTCCCTTCGTATTTTGTCTTACTTGGCATTTGGGTTCTGGTTTTTTTTATAACCGCGTCTCGATCGTTTCCAAGAGCAGCGGGAACTCCATGAACCCCACAGTCGCGTTGAGGTGCCCGCCGCCGGGAATGAGCGTCACGGGGACGCCGAGATTCTTCGCGAGTGTCTCGGCCTGCGTGACGGGAATATACGGATCATTGTCGGTGTGGAAGAGGTCGATCGCGCCGGCGTTCTTCTTCACTACGTCCCAGTCGTACGGCGTTTCCGTGAAGGTGGTCATCCGCGGATCGAATTTGCTTCCCGTCGGTCCCGAGACGGATGCGACGAGGGCGGTGGCGCGGATGGGTGCCTTCAGGGTTTCGAGGAGGTGCATCGCGAAGGAGCCGCCCAGGCTATGGCCGACGAAGACCGTCGATCCATCGATCGAGTCGCGGTACTGGTCCATGTGCATCAGCCAAGCGTCCAGGTCCGGCTCATCTGCGTTCGGAAACGACGGCAGGATCACCCAATGCCCGCGCAGCTCCAGTTGCTCCTTCAGCCACGGAAACCAGTTCTCGCCAGGATGCCCGCTGATGCCGTGGAAGATGAAGACGGTGGCCACGTCGTACATGCTTCATGTTGTTTCTTCCCAATGCAAGAAGTCTAGGAAGGTGCAAATTCTTGAAAAAGCGCGAAGGTCGGCTTTGCTGACCTGGAGCGCTACCTTGCCGGAAGGAGAGTCCGCGAGAGGAAACCCGGAGGGTTTTCTTTCGCGAAATAATTACTCCCCCGCCAAGACCACCGACTCGCGGCCCTCGGCCGGGAGGGAGCTCTTGAGCTTGTACTCGGTGACGGTCTCCTTGGCGCCGATGCTTTTCATCACCGCGGCGTGGGCGTCCTTGTTGCCGGCGGGGAGGAGAATCAGCACGCGCGGGTCGAATTCGTCCACGAGCTTTTGGACGAGCTTCGCGTCGGTCGTCGGAATCACGAGTACGTCGATGTCTCCCACGAATTCCATCTGCTTGTCGGTCCAGTCCACGAGCGGCGCGGAAAGGAACGCGCAGCGCGCGCCGTCGCAGTCAACCACGTACGAGACCTGCTGGCCGTCGCCGTGGCCGATGCCTTTGATGGAAACGCCGGCGACGTTGTACTCGCCCGGCCACGACACGACACCGCCTTTGGACTGCTCTTGCGGGGTCGATGCCAAGACGATGACGGAATCGTCAATGGCTTTCGCTGCATCTTTGGGGAAGACAACGAGGGACTTGGGCGTTCCTGCGACCTTGAAGGAGCCGGAGCCGAGGGAGGAGAAGGTGATCATTGGATCGATGATAAGGGAATGACGGGGTCGGAGGAAGGTCTCTGGAGTTGTAAAGGGCAGAAAGGCAGGAGATCCCAGGGAACCTTACTGCCGTCTTGCCCTACTGCCTTACGAACCTATTCTCTCGATGCGCGCGCCGAGGGTGCGGAGCTTCTCGTCGAGGCGGTCGTAGCCACGCTCGATGTAGCGGACGTCAGTGATGGTGGTCTCGCCGTCGGCACAGAGGGCGGCGA
>CAZRMM010000012.1:0-35737 GCA_964601225.1 uncultured Candidatus Peribacteria bacterium | reverse complement strand
AAACTTGAAGCGGAAACGAAGGCTGCAGCCATCAAGGCTGAAGCCGCTGCGAAAGCAAAAGTGGAAGCCGCCGACAAGGCGGACATCGATGCCTTCTCAAAGCGAGCGGACGATCTCGGCGCCGCGACGATGGACGCCTACATGCCCGCGCTTCGCAACGAGAACGTCCCGACCTTCACGAAAACCGTGGAGGCAGAACGCGCGCACCTGCGCACCGCGGACACGGCCATCCGGGGCACGAGTCCCGACGCCATCCAGCTCCGCACTCGCGTGATCAACCGCCTGGCCCGCCTCGACGATATGGAAGAAAACATTCGTGAGATCCAAGCGAAGGCCAAGCAAGATGCCGATAAGGCCCTCAAAGAGAAGCAGTCAAAGGAGATCGCCGACAAACAAGCCAAACTCAAGGCCGAACAAGCGAACGGACCTCTCACCCGTCTCGAAGGAAACGATGCCATGCGAGGCTTCGCGATCAACGGCGACTTCCAAACGTTCCAGATCCAGTTCCAAAACTTCCCCGGATGGAGGACCTTCCGGAACATCGATCCGCGCAACGTGAACCAGAATCCCTGGGATACCGGGTTCAGCTCAAGCGGCTCCTATGCGGTAGAACGCAACGGCAACAACATTACCGTCCGCACGCGTCTGCCCTTCCGTTACCGCATCAACGGTCAGGAGTACGGACCAATCAATCCCTGATCACCTCTTCCGCCGCGCGCGCTCCCGTTCGCCGATGAGGCGCGACCGCTCTGACTGTCTTTGCGCCTCAATCTCAGCAAGGTTCCGATGAAGCGTATTCTCGGCATTGGAACGGCGTGTCAGCGCCTCGCGATTCGCGGAATCCCGCAGACCGGCAAAGCGAACTTCCAACTCCTGCCGCTTCCGTTCGAGATCTTTCTCCAGCGTGGACAGTTTCTGGCGATGCTGCGTTTCCGCTTCCGCGCGACGGGCGGATTTCTGCGGTTCGGGAAGATTTCCCGCGGTGGCGACGGCACTGCGGTACTCCGTTTCGATCGCCTCGCGGCGGCGGATTTCCTCGCCGTGCAGGCGAATGAGCTCGTCTTGGTGCAAACGGTCCAGTCGATCGCGCTCGGTTAGACGGTCGCGCTCGGCCTGTTCTTTCAGGTGCAGGCAATCCCTCTCCGCCTTGCCCTTCGCATCACGCGCTTCGCGATCGACGGCATCAAGATCCTTATCGAGTTCTTGGTTCGCTTCGAATTCCGCTCGCTCCGCAAGAGCCTTTCTTGCCGCAGCCTCATGAAGGGATTCGAAGTATTTTCGCTTCTTTTCGTCAAAAACGCGCTCTTTATCTTTTAATTCCTTTCGATATTGCTCCTCTTCCCTCTTACGCTGCTTGAACCTCTCCAGCTCGCGCTTGCGTTCGGCCTCGTCTTTACGCCAACGGGCCTCGTCCAACTTTCGCTTTTTCTCGTGCTCTGCCTCGGCCTTCACGCCTTCTTCACCGCGCTTCTGGAAAGCGACGTCCTCCCCGCGGCGCTCTTCCTTGCGGCGCTCTTCCTTCCGTTGCTGCTCCGTGCGACCCGCGAGAGCCTGCTCGTCGAACCCGCGCAGGAACTTCCGACGCAGGTCGTCCTTGCGCTTCTGATCGTCCGAGGCGGGCATGGTTACCAGTGTACCGGGGCGCCGCTCAATCCACGACTTTGATATGCAGTTCCTTGAGCTGCTTGTCGCTGACGACCGAAGGAGCGTTCATCATCGCGTCCTGCGCCTTGCCGTTCTTCGGGAAGGCGTAAATGTCGCGGATGCTCGGGCATTCCCAAAGCACCATCATGAGACGGTCCACGCCCGGGGCGATGCCGCCGTGCGGGGGAGCGCCGTACTGGAACGCGCGGATCATGCCTCCGAACTTCTGGTCGACGTCGTCCTTGGAGTAGCCCGCGATCGCGAAGGCCTTGTACATGATGTCCGGGCGGTGATTGCGGATCGCGCCGGAACTGATCTCGAAGCCGTTGCAGACGAGATCGTACTGGTACGCGAGAATCGTGAGCGGATCCTGCTTCTCGAGCGCTTCCATGCCGCCCTGGGGCATGGAGAACGGGTTATGGGAGAAGTCGACCTTGTTCTCGCTCTCGCTCCACTCGTACATCGGGAAATCTTTGACCCAGAGCCAGCACGCGCGCTTGGGGTCGGCGAGGTTCTGGCGCTTCGCAATCTCGATACGCACCTGGCCGAGCGCCTTGCAGGCGGTGAGCCACTTGTCCGCGGCGAAGAACACGGCGTCGCCCGCTTTGGCGCCGACGAACTCCACGATCTTCTTCGCCAGATCCTCTCCCAAGAACTTGATGATGGGGGAGACGAGGTGGGGGGCTTCCGGTTTGACCAAGATATACGCGAGGCCCTTAAGACCGTAGATCTTCGCGATCTCCGTGAGACCGTCGATGTCGCCGCGGCTGAACGCGGCTCCGCCCGGAACCGGAAGCGCTTTGACGACGCCTTTCTTCGAGACGACGTCGGCAAAGACGGAGAAGCCGGAGCCTTTGACGAGGTCGCTGACGTCCTTCAGCTCGAGCGCGTAGCGGATATCCGGTTTATCGGAACCGAAGCGGTCGAGCGTTTCCTTCCACGTGAGCTGCGGGAACGGCGTCTCCGCGACTTTCTTGTCGGAGAACGCGTGCGTAAGCTCGATCATGAGCGGTTCGACCACACCCCACACATCCTCCTGGGTGACGAAGCTCATCTCCAGATCGAGCTGGTAGAACTCGCCCGGATGGCGGTCGGCGCGGGGGTCCTCGTCGCGAAAGCACGGCGCAATCTGGAAGTAACGGTCGAGGCCCGCCACCATGAGCAGCTGCTTGAACTGTTGCGGCGCCTGCGGCAATGCATAGAACGTGCCCGGATGGAGGCGGCTTGGTACCAGGTAGTCGCGCGCACCCTCGGGAGAGGAGTTGGCCAGAATCGGCGTCTGCACTTCAGTGAAGTGCTGCTTATGCATGTATCCGCGGATATGCGTCAGGAACTGATCGCGCTTCGAAAGCATCTCTTGGAGACGCGGACGGCGCAGATCGAGGAAGCGGTACTGGAGACGGAGCTCTTCGTTGACGTCCTTGTCCTGATCGATCTCGAACGGAGGAGTCTTGGCCTCCGAGAGGATCTCGAGTGTGGAGACCATAACCTCAATTGCGCCCGTAGGGTTATCCTCGCGCGCGGCGCCTTCGCGGCGCTTGCTGACCTTTCCCTGGATCTTGAGCACCCACTCCGACCGCACCTTCTCCGCAGCGGCAAAGACGTCTTTCTGCTCCGGCGCGATCACCACCTGCGTGATGCCGTAGTGGTCCCGGAGATCGATGAAAATAAGTCCGCCATGGTCGCGACGACGATGCACCCAGCCGCAGAGGGTGACGGTTTTATCGGCGTGCTCGGCGCGGAGTTCCCCGCAAGTATGTGTACGAATCATGCGAGCAGTATAGACACGGGAAACGTCAAGGACGAGCGGAAATCGACGGCAAAGGGTGTCACCCTGAGCGTAGCCGAAGGGCTGCCCTACTGCCTTTCTGCCCTGCTGCCCTATTTCTTAAACAACCTCCCCACCTCCTCCTTGAACTCCTCCAGGTCTTTAAACTCGCGGTGCACGGAGGCGAAGCGAATGTAGGCGACCTCGTCGAGCTTCTTGAGCTCCTTCATGACGTCGGTGCCGATGGTGGAGCTGCTGACCTCCTTGCGGTTGCCGCCCCACTTTTCCTCGAGCTTGCTCAGGAGCTTATCGATCTGGTCCTGCGTCACGGGACGCTTGGTGCAGGAAAGCCAGATGCCGCGCTCCAGTTTGGTGCGGCTATAGGGCTCGCGCGTGCCATCGCGCTTGACCACGATGAGTGAGCTCATCTCCTGGCGCTCGAAGGTGGTGAAGCGATGATCGCACTTGGGACACTCGCGGCGGCGGCGCACGGCGCGACCATCCTCGGCCAAGCGGGAATCCACGACGTTCGTGTCTTCGAATTTGCAACGGGGGCAGTGCACGGGGAAATAATAGCACCAATACGGCTCTACGCAGCCCTTTTCCGATCGAATTCCGTCATCAATGTCTCAATGGTCTCCAGGATTTCGCGCTCCATTTGCCGCCATTTGGCGTCCCATTTCCGGTGCCATTCCTCCGCAAGACGATCGACCGTTTTTTTTGCCTCCGCACCGGGAACAAAAAGAGGATCAGGGCGCAGTTGCACGTACTTATCCTGCACCCTCTCCACCCATCCGGCGACAATACGAAAGGTTTCGATGACGATGCCATCGACCGGGCTTGCCCTCAGAATTCGCTCGGCTTCGGGATGCATGGTCATACCGGGCTCATCACCGAAACCCGTCGTGCACTGGCGCGATAGGCGATTCAATTTTTCCGTCATCGGATCATGCCATACGGGAATTTCACGCGGCGCCATCATGCAGGGCTGGGTGCTTGTACGGAAAAAATTGAAGTGAGACAAGACCCTTGGCATCAAAAAGTATGGGACTTCGCGTTTCGGGCCGTGTAATCAGGAAAAAATTGGTCAGCCACGAAGAACCTTTCCTTCCCCTTCTTTCCCGAGGTCGACGACCTTCGACGGCGGCGTTTTTGGGAGAACGCCGCTATCGAGCAAAATGTCGGGCACGAACTCCCTGCCGGCGAACTGCGTCTTGATGTCCTCCGCGCTGTACGGATTCGATTGGCCGTGAACGTTGGCAGACGTGGTCGTGATCGGCCCGCCGAAGCCGCGGACCAACCCGAGCGCCACGGGATGCGGCGACACGCGGACGCCGATCGTGCGGGTCTGCGCGGGATCGGGATTCGGAGTCGGGAAGAGGAGCGACGGCGCGTCGGTGCGCAGCGGCAGCACGAGCGTGAGCGGGCCCGGCAACCCTTCCTTGGCAAGTGCTTCAGCGCGCGCATTCCACACAACGTATCTCTTAGCTTCTTCGACCGAAGGAAAAAGCGCGCTGACGGGCTGATTGCGCGGACGATCTTTGACGGCAAAAAGTCGCTCCACGGCCAAGGGATTGGCAATGTCGCATGCGAGCCCGTAACACGTTTCCGTGGCATGGACGATGACGCCGCCCGCTGCGATGGCATCGAGGGCCGCACGGATCCCAGCGTCGTCAGCGGGAAGAATCTGCATACTGGTAGGGGGAGCCGCCCGAGGAGGGGGTAAGCGACTGGCGGCGGGCCTGATCTCGGAGCTCCATAACCCAGCGGTGGGTGCGCGCGATGTGCGGAGTGTAATGGATGCGGGCCGTGGTCTGCTGCGCCTCCAACATGAGCGTGCCGTAGCCCAGGATATTCTGCACTACCCCCCGTTGCGATTTGTGCACGTCTTGGAGCGAGGCCAAATCGATGACTTCATGATCATCGAAAGCGAGAAGTGTTTTGCGAATGCGATGGATGCTCTGGTCCGAAACGATCACCAGGCGCAAAAAATGAACATAAAACCGAACGAGAAACTCAATATGAGCCGCAAAGAACGAGAGAAGGAAGCACACGAGCAGCGCGTGCCACGTCCCCCCGCGATCCGGCGAAGATGACGGAAAAGAAAGATAGACCAGAAGCGCTATACCGACGGTAAAACAAAACGTCCGCACAAACGCGCCGGCAGCCCGTATCCAGTGATGTCGAAAGTAAAACTGCAGATGTTCCCCGGCATTGCGCCCGGGAAAATCCACGGAACCCGACGGCTGGGGCAATTCATTCACCATAGGAAAAAAACCGCGCAACAGAGGATCGAAAGAAGAAAAACAGTATGCATTATTGCGCAGGCACGAAGTCTCATGATCGTAAAAAACCGGAAGGGAGAGATATCAATTTCGCGTGGAAATATGAATCCTGCTGCCCTCTTGCAAAACAAACGCCACAGCAGCCATTCCGTCAGAATGACGGCGATCGTGCCGACAAGAAGAACTGTTACCTGAGCGCTCATGAAGAACTCATTCTCTCATTCCCGACGACACCAGGCAAAGACCTTCCTGCAAATCACGCGGACGCGGCGTATCTGCCGAGAACTTCTTCCACTTTCTTCTCCAAAACCGTCGACATCGTCACGGTGAGGGAAACCGGAACGAGTTGCTCGCCGATTTTGAGCTGTATCCGCTCCTTTCCCGGGAAAGTCTCGAAGACGCGCTTCAGATCGAGCAGGAGCTGCCGTGGCGCCCGGTGGGGGAGCGCGATCGTGTGGATGGAGATGGGCGAGGACGCAGGGGACGCAGAAGACGCAAGAGACGCAGTGGATTCTGCGTCCTGTGCGTCCTTTGCGTCTTCCGATGAACCAGAAACTTCCTGGAGACCCAGTGCCTTGAGAGCGTCCTCCGTCCCCATCCCCTCGCCGATCCAGCGCCCGAGCGGCCCGAGTCCGTCCATGACCGGAGTACCGCCGTTTTTCTCCTCCGCACCCGCGACCTTCACCGTCTCGCCGGCGATGACGTTGCCTTCCTCGTCGACCATGTCCACCGTCTCCTCGCTGTCTTCTTGACGGAGCCGGAGAATCAGTCCTTGCTTCGCTTCTTCTTCGTCGAAGAAACCGGCTTCCTTGGCCTTCTCGATCATCGTCGGCAACGACGCTTTCTTCGCGGAGTCGGCTCGGAGCTGCAGCTGCCCCGCGCGGAAATCGAGCGTTCCCTTGATGACGAGAACGATATCCGAAAGCTCCAGCATCGGCGCGATGTCGGTAAACGTACGCGGGAACAGCGTGACCTCCATTTTTCCCGTGGGATCCTCAAGCGCAAGAATGCCCATGGTCTCCCCCTTCTTCGTGGTGATGCGCTTGAGCCCTTCGGGAAGACCCGCAAGCGTGACTGATTTTCCCACTTCCTTCGTCGTGAGGTTCGCGATGAGTTGGGCCTTCTTGCCGATGTATTTCCGGAGGCCCGCGAGAGGATGGTTACTGACGTACATTCCGAGCGTTTCCTTCTCCCATTTCAGTTTTTCGAGCGTGGTCGCGGGGACTGTCTCGGGGAACTCGATCTTGCTTTCCTCCGCACCGCCCCCGAGGGCCGAGAAGAGGTCGCCCTGCGCCGCGCCGACGTCGCCGGCGGCCTTGCTGAATTCCGCGATTTTCTCGTAATGATCGATGATCGTGCGCCGCTCGCCCAGCTGGTCCAGTGCACCGCTCTTCGCGAGGGCCTCAAGCGACTTTTTATTCAGCAACTTGCTGGGCATGCGTCGCGCGAAGTCCTCCAGGCTGGAAAAAGGTCCGCCCTGCTCGCGCGCCGCGATGATCTGCTGCACGGTGGAATCGCCGATGCCTTTCACCGCGGATAGCCCGAAGCGAATGGATCCTGGAACGGGCTTGCCGTTCGGCTTCTTCTCGGCCGGAATGGCCGTGAAGTGACGGAGCGACTGGTTGATGTCCGGAGGAAGCACGGCGATGCCCATCGAACGGCACTCCTCGATTTCAATCATGATACGGTCGGTTTTTTCGGCATCCCCGGAAAGGAGCGCTGCCATAAACTCCGTCGGATAATGCGCCTTGAGATACGCCGTCTGGTACGCGATGAGCGCGTAACCCGCGGCGTGCGACTTGTTAAAGCCGTAGCCCGCGAACGGGGTAATGACGTCGTCGAAGATTTCTTCCGCAAGTTTCTTGTCGTAGCCTTTCTTCACGGCGCCGGCGACGAACTTCTCCCGCTGCGCCTTGAGCTCCTTCATGATTTTCTTACCGATGGCGCGGCGGAGGAGGTCTGCCTCGCCGAGCGAGAACCCCGCGAATACCTGCGCAATCAGCAGGATCTGCTCCTGATACACGCCGATGCCGTACGTGGGCTCAAGAATGGCCTTCAAGTCGTCGTGGACGTACTTCACCGTCTGCTGGCCGTGCTTGCGCTTGATGAAGTCCGGGATCCACTCCATCGGACCCGGGCGATAGAGCGAGACCATCGCCGTAATGTCCTCGAACTGCGTGGGCTTCAGCTGCTTAAGGTAACGGCGCATGCCCGCGGATTCGAGCTGGAAGACGCCGGTCGTGTCGCCGCGTTGCAGGAGCTCGTAGGCGCTCTTGTCGTCGAGCGGGAGCTCGGTGATATCGATCTTTTTCCCGTGCAGTCGGTCGATGATCTCAAGCGTTGTCTGGATCACCGTGAGGTTGGTGAGTCCGAGGAAGTCCATTTTGAGGAGGCCGAGCGCCTCGAGCGGCTTGGCGCCGTACTGCGTGATGATGATGTTCTCGTCTTTGGGAGCGCGCTGCAGTGCGGTGTACTCGCCCGTGGGCTTCTCCGAGATGATGACGCCGCACGCATGAATGGACACGTGACGCGCCTTCCCCTCGAGCTTGAGCGCGGTATCGATGATGCGCTTATAGGTCTCGTTTCCGTCATACGCACCCTTGAGCTCGTCGGTCTCAAGCGCTTCCGCGAGCTTCGTGCCGGGTTTGTCCGGGATGAGCTTCGCGAGGCTGTTCATCTCGAGGAACGGCACGCCGTAGGCGCGGCCGACGTCCTTGACTGCGGCGCGCGCGGCAAGCGTTCCGAAGGTGCAGATCTGCACCACGCGATCCGTGCCGTATTTGCCGCGCACGTACTCCAGCACTTCATCGCGACGGGTATCGGCGAAATCCAGATCGATATCCGGCATGGAGATGCGTTCCGGATTGAGGAAGCGTTCGAAGAGCAATCCGTGCTGCATCGGATCGATACCCGTGATGCCGAGCGAGTAACTGACCATGGAACCCGCGGCCGAGCCGCGGCCAGGCCCCACGGTGATGCCTCGACGTCGCGCCTCGTTCACGAAGTCGGCGACAATGAGGAAGTAGCCGGAGAACCCCACCTGCTTGATCACGGAAAGTTCGTACTCCAGACGCTTCTTCTCCTCATCCGTGCCTTTCGGATATTTCTCGGCGAAGCCCTTGCGGCAGAGCTCCTCGAGGTATTCCTCTTCACTCCGTTTGTCCGGCACGGGATACCGGGGAATTTTATACTTTCCGAAATCGAAGGTGACGGAGCAACGGTCCGCGATGACGCGCGTATTCTCGAGCGCCTCGGGCACGTGGGCGAACGCCTTCTCCATCTCCTCAAAGAGACGCATGGAGTAATCGCTCTCGCGCATGGAAAAACGACCCGGATCTGCCACAAGCTCGTTCCGCTGAATGCAGAGCAGGACGTCGTGCGCCTCGCTGTCTTCCGGGCGGCAGTAGTGGCTGTAACAGGTCGCGACGACGGGCACGCCGAGCTCCTTGCCGGCGGCGATCAGCTGTTGATTCACCTCCGCTTGCCCCGCAACTCCCGGCAAATCCATCAACTCAAAATAGAGGTTACCGATGCCAAAATACCCGTGATACTCGTCGACGATCTTCTTGAGCATCTCCCGATCCTCCGCAAGTGCCGCCTGCGGGATCGCGCCGCTCAAAGGACCCGAAAGGGCGATAAGACCCTTTCCGTACTTCGCGAGGAGTTCCTTGTCGACGCGCGGCTTGTAGTACATGCCCTCGAGCGCCGCGGCTGACGCCATCTTGATAAGGTTTTGGTACCCCTCGTTCGTCTCGCAGAGGAGCGTGAGAGGATATCGCTTCGTATCGATGCCGCTCTCCTTGTCCTTGCGCGTGCGAGCGGCGACGTACACGTCCATGCCGATGATCGGCTTGAGCCCTTTCTTACCGCACTCCTGGACGAACTCGATGAGGCCGTACGTGTACCCCTTATCCGCAAGACCGACTGCCGTCTGGCCAAGCTCTTTTGCGCGCTCCACGATCTCGCCGGGGCTCGGCAGAGCCTCCAAGAGAGAATAGGTCGAGTGGCAGTGGAGATGGACGAAATCGGACGCCTTCACAGGGACATCATCCTGACACGAACGGCCTCTCCCGCGCCACCCGTTCAGGACCGATTTTCCGTAGCGCAGGCATACCTGCCCGTGCGACGCCGACCACAATCACAACCCCGGTCTTCCGAGCAGCAACCACAATATTCCGACGATCACGGGCTGGTGGACCAGGTACAGCACGAGCGTGTGGCGACCGGGAGCGCTCAGCCAGCGAAGAGCCGCCGGCGAGTCCGCGACCGTCGGTCCGCGCCGCAACCGCGGGAGCAACCGCGGCGCCGAGACGAATCCCAGGAGCACGACGCCGGCCCACGGAAGGAGCGGATAGTAATCCACGCTCACGAAGCCCTCCGGCGGCATGCCGAACGGGATGCCCGCCCACGCGGGCAGCGACGGGGCGAGGACCGGAAACAGGAGTGTGACCGCGAGCAGGAGGAGGAGCGCCGTCCACGGCCGAAAGCGGAGGAGGACCGCGAAGAGCACGCTCACGCCGATGAGGTGCAGGATGCCGAAGCGGACGTACGTCCCCGGGTCGATGAGGTACGTGGCGACGGTGACCCCGAGGGCCGCCGCGAGGATGAGGCCCGCTCGCCGGAGCGACTTCGCCCGCGGGTTCGCGGCGCCCTCGAGCGAGAGCGCGGTGCTAAGCCCTGCAAGCAGGAGAAATGTCACCGCCGCGAAGCGCCCGAGCGGTGCCCACGCCCCCGCGCGCACGTCCACGGACCAGCCGTAATAGGTCTGCAGGTCGTACGCGGCGTGATACGCGACCATCAGGACGAGTGCGAGCGTGCGGAGGAGATCGGGAAAGAGGAGACGACGCATGCCGAAGGAGCATACCGCGCCCGCGAACTCAGCGTCCGATGTTCTCGATCTGCGTGGAGACCTCGTTGAGCACCCGCGCGTACATCAGCGCGCCGATGACGGACACCGCGAGCAAGGCGCCCGCCCCCGCGATCTTCATCCAGAAGAATACGGAGCGGAGACGCTCCCGCGACTCCATCCTCTCGAGGATTTTCTCCTGCTTCTGAAGCACTTTTTCGATGTTTTCGAGCCGTTCGTCCGAAGTGAGGTTCTCTTGGGCCATTCTCCCGAGTATAGCGGAAAACGCGTGTTGACGCAACGAAGATGGCTCAGGGAAAGGAAAAAGGAACCCCTTGCGCACGTGTTTACGGCCAAACGGAGACGTATTGGTTTTTTATTATAAATATTGTATAATATATTTACGATGAAATCCGAATCGTGCGAGGAATCTCCGGCGTGATTGCGGAAGGGCAACGCCGTGGACGGGAAATTCCGCCGGACGAAGATCCTCTCGCTCAGGGCGCTCAACCCAAAAAACCGCACAAATACGAAGGGCTTCGTCGCAATCGGCTAACCTCCCTCCATGGACCTCTCCCGCATTCCCGCCGGCAAACTCCCCGAGGAGATGAATGTCGTCGTCGAAATCCCGCAGGGTTCGGGTATCAAGTACGAACTCGACAAGAACTCCGGCGCGCTGGTCGTGGACCGATTCATCCATACCGCGATGGTGTATCCGTTCAACTACGGTTTCATTCCTCACACGGTGAGCGATGACGGCGATCCCGTGGACGTACTGCTCATCTCCGCACAACCGGTTCTCCCTGGCTGCATCGTTCCGGCCCGTCCCGTGGGCATGCTGGAAATGGAAGATGAGGCCGGCATCGATACGAAAATCATCGCGGTTCCGCAAAAAAAGATCGACCCTTCGTACGCGGACATCGAGGATATCGGAGACATCGACCGTCACACCAAGAACCTCATCGCGCACTTCTTCGAGCGCTACAAGGAGCTCGAGCCAGGCAAGTGGGTGAAGATCAATCGCTTCCTCGGGAGGACCCAGGCCATGAAGGCCATCAAGCGGTCGGTGGTAGACGGAAAGTGAGGGAGAGGCTGGCCGTCGATACGGATTTTTTCTCGTTTTTTTGAGGTAGAATCCGCACGTGACCCCGTCGTTCAACGGATAGAACGACCACATACCTCAATTCACAAGAGACAAACCTACGGTTTTTCTCTTGTGGGAACTCTTTTCCCTTGAAGCGGTGTACCGGACAGCCGGGGCCCGCGAGACCCGTCCGTCCGGTACGATTTTTTCCGAATGCTTAAGGTAGAATCAAGGCGTGACCCCGTAGTTCAACGGATAGAACGACCCTCTCCTAAGGGGTAAATGCCGGTTCGATTCCAGCCGGGGTCACCACTCAGTCAAGTTTTGAACCTTTGAACTTTTTGGACAAAATGAGCACCATGAATCGGCGAGAAAACCTCATTACTGACCCTGCGCTATCGGCAAGACAGAATCACAAGTACCTTGGCACATTTGGAATGATATGGGTTTCATTTCTTATCATGGCCGTCTATACGGCCTCCAAAACTTTTACTGTATTTGGCTTTGAATATTCGGTTTCGATAATTGCCTATCCGGTTACCTATATTTTTGCCGACATTTTTACCGAAGTTTATGGGTATAGAGTGACAAGAAAAATCGTATGGACTGGTTTCGTCTGCCTTATTTTCACCGCTGTTATTGGATATGTTTATAGCATTGTTCCACCCAGCAGTTCATTTACTCACGACGAGGCATTTCGATTTATTTTTCAGGCCGGTCCGATACTAGTGGCTTCCATTCTTTGCAGCTTCTTCAGTGGAGAATTAACAAACTCATTTGTGTTAGCCAAAATGAAAATCCTCACGAAAGGAAAGCTGCCGGAAGCACGATTTATTCTGTCCACTTTTTTGGTCAGATAGTTGATAATGCAATTTTCTTTACAAGCCTCTATTTGTTCACAGATTTCTTCACTTCGGCACAAGTGTTTGAAATAATTATTTCATCGGTTCTTTTTTGTACCATTGTAGAAATGGCGATGATACCCGTTACAAGAAGGGTAATAACATTTGTGAAGCACTAAGAAGGTCTTGATACCTATGATCATGGTACAAATTTCAACCCCTTTGTCCTACGTTGAGAGCCTCGGTATTACAAATATACCATCCGATTCATCTATGACCCTCTCCGTCGCCCTCCTCCGGGGCATCAACGTCGGCGGGAACAAGAAGGTTCCGATGGCGGACCTGAAGAAGGCGCTTGAGAAAGCGGGGTGCAAAAACGTGAAGACGCTCCTGGCAAGCGGCAACGTCGTGCTTGAGGCGAAGGAAAAGGGCGCGGCGCTCCGCAAGAAGCTCGAAGCACTCCTCGAGAAGACTTTCGGCTTCGAGATCCCGACGATCGTGCGGACGATGGACGACGTCCAAGCGCTCGTGAAGCGCGCGCCGTTTACGAAGATCGCCGTGACGGAGAACACGCGCCTCTACGTTACATTCCTCGGAGAAAGCCCGAAGCCGAAGGGAACGATTTCGATCCCGTACCGCGCGCCGACAGGCGACTTCGAGATCCTCGCCACGACAAAGACGGAGGTGATCAGCGTCCTCACGCTGAAGCCGGGCGTCACGACGCCGAAGGTGATGGAGGTCCTCGAGAAGGAATTCGGCAAAGACGTGACCACGCGGAACTGGAACACGGTGGAGAAGATCGCGGCGCTCGGATAACGCCACTGCGACCCGACGAATGACGGACGAAAAAATTACACAAAGAACGGACTGTTTTTTCAATCGCGCGCTCGGCGCGTCTGACTTTCGGGCGTATAGTGGCGAAACTATGCAACACCTCCGCACACTCCGTATCCGCCTTCTCGCGCTGCTCGGGCTCGTAGCACTCGTGCCCGCGTACGCCATGGCGCTCTCCTTCAACAACGATCCCACGGGAAACTACCGCGACTACCCGTTCTCGAAGAGCGAGAACGCCGGCATCGCCGTTCTCTCCCAGATCGGCGCCGTCGAGGGCAATCCCGATGGTCGCTTCCACCCGGAGCGGCAACTCAACCGCGCAGAATTCGTGAAAATCGCCCTGTTGTCGAAAGGCATCGATGTGGGAGGTGGCGAGAGCTGCTTTCCCGACGTGCGGTCCTCCGACTGGTTCAGCCCCTACGTGTGCGAGGCCAAGACTCGCGGCATCGTCCAGGGCAATCCCGACGGCCTGTTCCACCCGGAGCGTCCGGTGAACTTCGCCGAAGCGGTGAAGATCCTCGTGGAGCTCTACGATTTCGAGCTTCCGGTCGCCAAGGCGAACGAGCGCTGGGCGTGGTACCGCCCGTACATCCTCGCGGCGGGTGACCGAGGCCTCCTCTTCAACCAAAACATGGACGCCGCCGCGTTCCTGACGCGCGGCCAGATGGCGCGCATCGCCGCGGCGTTCGTCGCGGACGCGCAGGGCGAACTGGACTTGTACTGGGACTTCGAAAAGGGCATCAAGCCCGCGTCGTCGTCCTCGTCGACAAGCGGCGGCTCCGTGAGCTCGAGCTCGTCGTCGATTTCGTCTTCCTCGTCGGTCTCCTCGGTATCGTCATCATCGTCCTCGGCACAGAACCTCTCCGCCGATTTCCCGGCAAAGAGCCGGTTCCTGATGCTCGGAGAACGCAGTCAGCCAATGGCGAGCGTCTCCGTGTTCGCGGAACTGGAACCCATGTTCCTTCGCAATGCCCAAGTACAACTCGTTCAACGCGAAGATGGCATCGACACGATGTTTCTCGTTGACGCCGACGGTATCGAAATAGGGCAGCTTTCACTCGATTCCCTCGCAGACAGCAACCGCCGCACATGGACGGGTACTTTCACCGGCACCTACAAGATCAACAAGGGCGAGACCAAGGTTCTCGGCGTCGAGGTACGGATGAAATCGCGCGACGGCGGCGGTGTCACGGACCGTCAAGTCCAGGTGAACACGATGCGTCTCTCGACGATCGGCGAATGGTCGTCCGAGACGGCGACGACCACTCCGCCCACATTCACCTTCCCGATCAGTCAGACCGTGCAGGGACGCATTACCTCCGTCGTGAACGCCCTGCCTGCAACGGGCACGCTCCCGCTTGGCAACGACCAAATGCTCGCGGCCTTCACGATCGGCGGCACGCACGTGCCACAGGCGGCGCTCAAGATCGAAACGATCGAGTTTAACGTGAGCTTGCTGAACGTGAACACGGCGAACTGGGAACTCGGCACTCAGGAATCCCCGGATCGCATGCCATGCACGGTAAACGACTCCACGGTAAGTTGCGACGGCCTGCCCGAAGGGATCGGTTCCCTTACGGACGGCCCGCGCGCCTTTACGCTCTTCGCCGACGTGACGCTTCCCCCGGGAACCGTGTCGCCCTCGCTCCAGGTGAGCATCAATCAACCCGGCGGCATCGGCGACTTGGGCGCAATCCGGTGGAATGACGGATCCGCTTCTTTTCATTGGACGGAATTCGGCTCGCCGATCGCCAAAAGCACGAGCTGGAGATAAGGGTAGGACGCTCAGGACAATCACGACGCCAAGACGCCAGGAAACTGCTCTTGGCGTCTTGGCGTCCTGTACGTCTTTTCTTGTGACGGCGGGGCAAAACCTGCGATACTACCACCGTGCGCACCCGCTTCCCACCCTCTCCCACAGGCTTTCTGCACATCGGAGGACTCCGCACGGCCCTCTACAACGAGCTCCTCGCGCGCAAGACCGGCGGCACCTTTGTCCTTCGGATCGAGGACACCGACCGCGAACGGAGCGTTCCCGGCGCGATCGAACAGATCGTGCGGAGCCTGCGCTGGGCCGGCGTGCACCCCGATGAGGGCGTCACCGAAAAGGACGGTGCGATCGTCCAGACGGGGGACAAGGGGCCCTACATCCAGTCGGAGCGCCTCCCGATCTACCGCAAGCACTTGGACGATCTCGTGACGAAAGGCCATGCGTACCCATGCTTCTGCACACCGGAGCGTCTCGACGAGATGCGCAAAAAACAGGAGAGCCTCAAGCAGGCGCCGATGTACGACCGCCACTGCCTGCGCCTCCCGAAAGACGAAATAGGAAAGCGGATCGCCTCTGGCGAAAAGCACGTCTTCCGGCTGAAGATCCCGCACGAACGCACGATCACGTTCGTCGACGAGATCCGCGGCAAGGTGAGTTTCCAGGGACACACCGTCGACGACCAAGTGCTCCTCAAGAGCGACGGTTTTCCTACCTACCATCTCGCGCACGTCGTCGATGACCATCTCATGGAGATGGACCTGATCCTCCGCGGCGAAGAGTGGCTGAGCTCACTTCCCAAGCACCTTCTGCTCTTCGAGTTCTTTGGCTGGCCGGTTCCCAAGTACGCACATCTGCCGCTGCTGCTGAACAAGGACCGCAGCAAGCTGAGCAAGCGCCAGAACTCGGTATCCGTGGACGAATACATCGAAAAGGGATATCTCCCCGAAGCCCTCATTAATTTTCTGGCACTCCTCGGCTGGAACCCGGGCACGGAACAGGAAATTTTCTCTCATGAAGAACTGATCCAAGCCTTCAGTCTGGAACGCGTCCAGAAAGGCGGCGCGGTCTTCGATCTGGAGAAGCTCGATTGGCTCCAGGGCCAGTGGATGCGGAAAATAGCGCCAGCGGAGTTCGCCGAGCGCATCCTGCCGCTCGTCACGGAGAAGCATCCGACGGCGAAAGAAGACGCCGATTTCGGGAAGAAGGCCGCTCTCATCCAGGAGCGCATCACCTTCTTCCATGAGGCGCCCGAGATGCTCTCGTACTTTTACGCCGAGCCGACGCCGACCCTGGAGGTGCTCGTGAACGAGAAGCAGAAAGTGACGAAGGACGTTCTGCTCGGCGTGTTCGCGACGCTGAAGGCGCTCCTCGACGCGATCCCCGAAAAGGAGTGGCGCGCCGAGCGCCTGCTCGCGGACGCGAAGGCGGAAGTGGGGAAGGGGCAGTGGAAGCTCGGCCAGCTCCTCTGGCCGCTCAGGGCCGCGCTCACGGGCCTGCCCTTCAGTCCCGGCGCCGTGGAAGTGGCGGCCGTGCTCGGCAAAACGAAGACGATGGAGCGCCTCGGCCGAGCCGCCGCACTCGTCTGAACCCTCCTCGCATGCAGATACAAGACCTCGTCGCGATCGGCCCGAAGACCACGATGAAGATCGGCGGCCAGGCACGCGCGTACGGCGAGGCGAAGACGCGCGAAGATATCGATCAAGCGCTTCTGGAAGCCAAGAAACGGAATCTCCCCCTCATCTTCCTCGGCGGGGGATCGAATACCGTCTTCGCCGACGGCGTCATGGAAGCCCTCGTCGTCCGGATGAAGAACGAGGCGATGGCCGTCGACGGAAACAGCGTGACGATCGGTGCGGGCAAGATTCTGGGCAGCCTCCTCAACGAGCTTGCCGCGAAAGACCTCGACCTCTCCGCGCTCACGGGCATCCCGGGAACGCTCGGCGGGGCGATCTTCGGAAACGCGGGACAGGGGCCCAAGGGAAATTGGATCGATTCGTTCGTGGAAAGCGTGACGGCGAACGTGGACGGTGAATGGAAGACCTTCGCAAAGGAGGCTTGCGGTTTCCGCTACCGCGAGAGCATTTTCAAGGACATGGCCTCCGAAGGAAAAAACGTCGTGATCTGGGAGGCGACGCTCCGCGTGCCGTCGCGTCCGGGCACGGAGGTGAAAACGGAGATCGATGCGCTTCTGAAGAAACGCATCGAGACCCAGCCGCACCTCAAGACCGCGGGCTCGTGTTTCAAGGCGCTTCCCGACGGCACGCCCGCATGGAAACTCATCGACGCGGCGGGGCTGCGTGGGACGCGCGTGGGCGGCATCGAGATCGCGGAGAAGCACGCGAACTTCCTGCTCAATGTGGACAAGGGAACCTTCGCCGACGTCCTGGGCGTCGCGGCACTTATCCGCCAACGCGTCCCGGGCATCGCCGGAATTGAAATGCGCCTTTACGGGAACGACGGGAAACTGGCCGCATAATGCGTGACGTTCTTTTCTAAAAAAACCGCACGGATGAAGCCGTGCGGCTTTTTTATTTTGGCTTTCAGAAGGGCAAATCCTCCGGCTTGATCTCGGAAGCGTACTGCATCGCAGGGACATCCTGCGACTGCGAAGCGACATCGGGGGACGACTGAGAATACGATTCGCCTTCAGGTCGATTCTGCGCCAGAGAACCCGGGGTCATTTGGATATTTTGCGAGACGGACGGATTCTTTGCGCCGAGGAGCGAGACGGACTCCGCGATGATCTCGGTCGTCGTGCGCTTGCTGCCCTCCTTGGTCTCCCAACTTCTCGTCTGCACGCGACCCGAGACGAAGACGCGATTCCCTTTGCGAACGCTCTTGCTGACTTGTTCGGCGAGCGCCCCCCAGATAACGACATTATGGAACTCGGTACGTTCACGATCCTGATTGGTCTGACGATCGCGCCACTTCTCGTTCGTTGCCACGCCGAGCGTCAACACCTGCTGACCACTCGTCGTGGTACGCATCTCGGGATCGCGAGTGACATTGCCGACGATATCGGCGCGGTTCACGCCCTGAATGAGCTGGGAAGAGCCTTCCGGCGCGGAAATTTGGCCGTCCTTGGGATCGAGCATGATCATGTCGAGCGCAACAATCTTCGTCTTACTGCGCTTCTCGGCAGTCTTTTCGTCTTCCCAACTCTCCGTTTGCAAACGTCCGGAGATAAAGAGCTGGCTGCCGGCACGCACGAATTTTCCTGCGACTTCCGCCATCGGTCCCCAGAGGGTGACCGTATGGAAACCGCGGCCATCGAGCATCTCTCCGGACTCGGTCTTGAACTGATAGGGAACGACGAGGTTGAGATCGGTCACGCTCGTGCCGCCCGGCGTCTGACGAACCGTGACGGGCTGAGTTTGGTAACCGATGATTTGTACGCGATTGAAGGAGAACATGGCGCTGAGGGGAATGGGAGTAGAGGATGTCACGGTGGTAGCGCGTACCCGCGAATGACGTGGACGAACGTACACCTGACCGCAAACTGAGACCAAGGGTTCCTCCTTGAATTTTTCCAAAAATGATCTCTGGAATAGCGATAAATATGCATGGGACAACCATTAAAAAATTCTTCAAGTACGGACCCCAGGTTTTTGGCTCTAGGACGCTGTGAAGACAGGGTCGATTCTGGTAGAATCAAGAGATTTCTACGACACACACCCTTCGCCGGCTTTTCCCGCTCTGCATCGGGATTCTTACGCTCTTCACCGCTCCGACGGTATTCGCGGAGCTATACCAAGTGCCGACGGGGCCCAACCTTTTGCTCGAGACGATCGAAAACACGGTGCAGAACGCTCTCCCCGAACGAATGAGCGACGCAATGTGCGGCTGGACGAACTCAGCCGAGCAGGTAGGGGAAGCCGTCGGAGAAGGAAAAGTGGCGAAGGTGCTTGGACTTCCGGGTCGCGACGGAGACCCTCTCGGTTTCCTGCAATCGGGAATGGCGAGACGCAAAGATGAATTTCACTATCCGAAGAACGCAACGGGTTTCAGTACCGTTTGCCCGCGCGTAAAAACGACGGAGGACGGTGCACCGACCGTTGATTGGAGCGTGTGGCGCGATCCGGGGGACAGAGACGACGATGACACCTGCGATCCGACGGAGGAGCTGCCCCCCGAAGACGCGATCGAGGGGAAGTTCGTGCCGCACTCGTGCACGATGCCGAAATTCGCCGACCCCGTGTGCAATGCCGCACCCGGTCAGGAGGGCGAAGACGTCACGCCGCAGAAATGCCTGGCAACCTGCGAATGGATGAATCAATTCCTCATCCGCGATTGCCGAGAGTTCGAAGACATTCAAATCGAAGTTCCAGTATCGCAAGCCTCGGGAGTGACGAACCAGGACAACAACGTCCCCATGCCCATACCGATCCAGACGCAGGAGGACGTGCCACTGGACACGTTCATTGAAGCGCCGCCCTCGGAAAATCCCATCGAATTTCTCACTCCGATCCGCTCGCAATCGAACGCGCGCCTCCCGAACGTAAAACGATCGTCATTTCTGGCGCAACTCGGGCCGGCCGATCCAATCGATCTGCCCATTCCCATTGAAAGCAACGATCCGCCGGAAAGCACGCCGGTGGACGACCCGGGATCAACCATCGATATTCCCCCGCCCCTGGAACCGGAACCCGATCCGCAAGACCCCGTCGATCCCCCCAGTTTCCCCGAGCCGGACCCCGAACCGAGCGATCCCCCGAGCGAGGAACCCGTCGATCAACCCAATCCCGAACCGACGATCACGATCACGGTCCGGCGCTGCAAGACATGGGGATACCGATATCTCTGCACCGGGCACTGGGCGCCTGATTTGCAAGAAAACGAAACGGCGCAAACCGTGGCGGAGTACCCGAACTGTAAAGTCTGCACGGGGAACGAATGCCGCTGCCCCGGCCCGGGTTGCCGCCATGCGCCGCCGCCGCCGGAAGCCGGAAGTAACGACTACGATACGGAGGATACGGGGCCGGATCGCCCTGCGTATCTCTCGTTCTTCCGCGAGTACGTTGGCACGACGGAGCGGGGGAGTCTCCCCGAAACTCCGGATGACCAACTGAGCCGAATCGGCAATGAGGATCTCTGCCTCAGTCTCGACAGAGAACGACAGTCGGAACGTGAGAATCGCTGCGTGGTCGCGGCCTGTTACGGGATCTACGCCCGGGAACATGACTGGCGCGACGAAAGAGTGGCCGGTGACGACGAGAGATGCGTCCTCCGATTCCCCCACCTGGACAATCTAGTCAACACCCAAGCGAATGCGAACGCCTACCAGCCATCGTCCCTGGCGGATGAACCGATCGGCAATCGTCCCCCCGTCTCGGAAACAACTCCGTGGGAGCCCGCTCTCCAGACAATGTCGTTTTTGAGCGGCTCCAGTAGTACCACCCTTACGCATGCGATTCTTTCCCCCGACACGATCCTGATCCGTGCAAAAACGGCCTATACCGCAGAGAAGACTTTGCCGAACGGCAACTACCAGAACGCAACGGACGACACGGCGGATGGCACGAGAATCGACAACGGTCGCTTCGTTACCCGATGGATCCAGGGGCTTTTGACCGGAATCCAGGAAGTCATGACCCCGCCCGTCGTTCGCGTCCGTCTTCCCGCCGTGTGGGAACGATTCCTTCCTCAAGCCAGAGAAGAAGCGCCCACGCTTCCCGATCTCACTTCCGCGGAAAACCGTACTCTCCCGATTGATCTGCAAATGCGCGCGGGACCGGGACTCATGGATTCACTGACAGGTCTTTTCCAGCAGATACTCGCGCTCCGCAGCGAGGACATCTCCGTCGTTGTTCCCCTGGGATCGCGCGTCGATTTTGAAAAGCGGGCACTCGCCTGGGAGCGCTACAAGCGCGACCGCGAAGACAAAGATCTGCCGGTACCGGACGAGGTGGACTCCATCGCGGCGCGGCTGCGCGAGTACGCGAGCCAGATCGACCAAGTCCGCTCGATCCGCGGACAGCTTCCGGTGTACCTGTCGATGATCGTGGAGAAACAGGGGGAAGCAATCATGCGTATCGACGATTGGATTCGCGCCAACGCCGATCGGTATCGCGAAATTCTGGGCACTCAGGGAAGTCGTCTGGAAATCGCCGATCTCGCGAAACAAATGACCAAGGAGCTTAACGAATTCGACCGCATCAATCTTCCGTGGTGTCGCAACGACTACTTCACCCGGACTCTGGAAGCACTCAATGTCTGGATTCCCGGATGGCCCGTTCCCCCGAAGGGATCGTGCACGCCAACGAATGACACCTTGCCGCTCATCTGCATTCAGAACGAGCAGAAGGATCAGGTGTACGACCTCACGACGATCTCGGTTCAACCGGGAGCCCTTGTCGTTCCGTCGTTCAACGTGATTCAGATCGCCCTCGCGCTTCCGTCTCCGCCGAGCGATCCGTACGTTGACGTAGATCCCGATGCGATCAATCTCCCGCCACCGTGGGACGTGGCACAGATTTCGTGGGATGAATTGCTCACGCCGACGTTCCAAGCCATCGGCGAAGGCCCCGATCTCCCGCCGCTGCCGGAATTCGACATGGGAACAATTCGCCCGTCGCTTGAACGTGCGATCGCCCTGCTCAAGCGACGCAACCAAACGTATACCGCGTTCTGGCAGAGCGTCATGACGAGCGACGACCTCATCAGCATGCGCTGCCGCATCGGTACGCCCGCGAGAGACGAGGAAAACGACGCGACTCGCACGGACGCAAGCGGCAGGGAATGGGAAAAGCGAGAAGAGAACCGCTGGACTTCCGATGACGTTCCCGATTTCTCCGCTACCGATGACGAAGTGGATCTCTGGAGCCGAAGGGCGTGTGCGCACACGGAATCGGATCTGCTCGAGCGCACGATGCGGATCGTCGCCCGTCCGGGAGCGCTCTTGCCGGAAGATCTGCAAGTGACGATGGACAAACGATTCCCGACAGGAACGCCTGAAACCCGTTCGAATCCTCAGAACGAATGGGCAATTTCTTGCGACCCCGCCGATACCTCGTGCGCCCCCCTTTGGCCCGTCTACACCGCTCCAAAGGACGGCTGGCAGATCCTTCGCGGCCACGACTCCTCTGGAGAAAATCCCTTCGATGCCCTCCGGCGAAATCTGCGAAGAGAAACCATTGATGATGACGGGCGGTATCGCAGCATCGACGGGGATCCCGTGCCCTATCGGCCAAATCCCGACGCCGTCTATCCCTCGTTCGACCGCAAGCTCCCCGTTGATCTCTGATCATGCGCCGCCTCCTCGCCATTTTTCTCGGCCTCTCGCTTCTCGCCTCACCCACGCGAATGATCGCGACGGAAGTGACGACGAACGACGCCGTACAACAGTGCCTGCGCGATATAACCGGACGCGTTGCGCAGCAACAGCGCATCTTCCGCTCCGTTCTCCTCGGCAGACAAAACGCCTCCTTGGAACTCGAAGGAGCCACCCGTTTCGACGACAGCGGGCAAGCCTGGATCAAAACGGGAGATAATCGATGGGTTTCGGGAACGGATGAGATCATCGGCGATTCCGATATCGACAGTCGGACCGAGTGGGAAGGGATGAACGATCCCGACGCCGATCCCGCATTCCGCGCCAACCGCCTCGGTCTACTCAACGTGCGCGAAGCGCTGACATCCGATCTCCTGCCGAGTGTCATCGAATCGTATCGCGCATTCCGGTGCCGGCTCTCGATGGTGTGCGCCGGACTCCAGGCCGGACCGGACGATCCGTCTCCGATCTCCGTACAAACCCCGGGCTGCGAAACGCTGATGATGGAACCGATCCGGTCGTGCCAATTCGCGAACGCCGCGAAAGATCCCGAGTCGTCACCTCTCACTCTTATCGCACCTCAAAGCCAATCGACAATACGCGTCCATTGCGGCCCCCTCATTGAGCAGGTGGCGCGCGACGAGGCTCGCATGGTCTCGCTCGTCGTCTCCTACGACGCATCGGTGCGTTCAATCATGCAATTTGCCGGGCAATTTGATTCTTTCATCGACTCCTGGCGTTCCGACGTGCTCACGCCACTCGACCAAACCGTTTCTCTCGTCCACCAGCTCTCCCGCATACCGTGCTTCCTCGCTCAGTGCACCAATGAGTAAGCGATTCGCCGTCATCGGCATTCTCAGCACGATCGTCGCGATTGGCGGCGTCACAATGACCCGACTCGCGGGCCAGGTGGCGCCTGCACAATCCGAACTGCCTTCCTGCGAATGGAACGAGGCACTCTTCCCCGAGCCGTCGGCGGAAGAACTGAAGAAAGGCATGACCGCCGAAATCTGGAGCAAGGAATACCATGCGCGTGTTCGCGAAATTCTCGCCGCCCATTTCGCTCCGCCCGGTGCCGACCTCACCTGCACCGTACAGCCTGTGCGTGCCGCCTCGATGCCGCTCAGAGGGCTGGCCGAGTATCTCTCGCCGTGGAACGTCGACGGGGGAGGATCTCTGCTCGAATCGGATATGGGATCCGTTCTCCTGGAGTACCTCCGCACATACGAATGCACGCTGCGCGCGCGATGGTTCCTCCTGCCGACCGTGATGGCCGAAGAACTTGGCAGCATCGATGAACTATTGAACGGCTCCACGGATGACGGTGACGGCGGGACCGTCGGAATATCCGATTTCGTGAACAGTATCTCCGAGGAAGAGCGCCAGATTCAGAAAGAGCTGGCGCTTGCGCGCCGGGCTTTGCATCGCACGCTGACGGCAATTACGGGCGAGGAGCGCCTCGCTCCGCTCGAAGGAACCACCGAATGTCTTGCGCGCGTTTCCATGGACCTCAGCAACGAAATGGGGCTTGCGGCCGGAGTGAGCGCCTGTCTCCCCGCGCGCACATGGGATACGAAAGGCTCTCTTCTCGATCTGAAGAAATAAGCATGACGCACACGACGCTCCGTTCACCGGCTTACCGAGACCGCAGCCTCTCTGCGGCACTTGTCCTGTGCTGCCTTCTCATGCCAATCGACGCTGCTGCGCAGAATGCAACCGGCGCCACGCCGGCAACGCTCTACGACCTGATGTTGAAGCAGACGGAGCAGGAGTTGCTCTTGGATGAGGGCGGCACCCGAGATCCCGAACTTTCCGTCAAAGCTTTCGCCGCATCGACAGTCGATCTCAGCGAAGGAGAAGTCGCGACGGAAGAGATTGCCGATGCCCTGGAAAACGAATCGTCATTCTGCACGGGCAACGACAATCGCGAGCAAATGACGGATTCGGAGTGCGATTACGCCAAAGACGCGATCCGTACGATCGTGACGCGCGAATCCGAAGTGCGCGCCTATGGCCGGGACTGGATGACGATGGGCGCCGGCAGCTTCGAACGTCCTCTCTTGATCTCGGAGTTCAACGATAATTCCTTTCTGACACAGCTCCAAGCGATTACGACCCTCTGGCGCGCTTCGGGCGACACCGATCGCCCGCCGATCGTGGCTCAGCGGCTCAACGCGGACGAAGAGGGAAGCATTGAAGGACTGGTAGGCGACCTGCGGATCGACCTTGAACGACTGGTACAGAGCCACGGCATCGATGATGAAGACAGGCGCGACATGGTGGCCGCCGTCTGGGACGAGCGCTACGGCATTCTTTCTGGAAACGGAGCGGAAACGCGTTGGCCGAATGTTCATGCGGATCTCGTTTCCATCGCCAATACTCTGGCAAACGTAGAAATTATCCCCGCACTCGGGCCCGACGAGACTTCGTTCCTGCTCTTCACGAGAGCGCTCCAAGAAAGCCTGCCTTTTAACGTTCGTCTTTGGGCATACGTCCGAAACGAAGGAGGGGCGAATACCGTAAACGTCGGCTTGAACTGGCAAGATGCAGTGGAACCCACTCTGCCCGATCTCTGTGACTGGCAAGACGATGGAACATGCCGGCCGCGGCGTGCAGGTCACTATCCCGATCCGTCCAGCACCGCACCGGGATTGTGCAATCACCGCCTTGATGAAATGGGCTATCTCTGCCGGCCGATGGCGAACCCCTCCGCGGAGTGCCGCGAAACGCCGGACGTGGACCCGAATGTCATCGCACTGGCACGCTGCCAATCTCCGAAGCCTGCCACCCAGACTCAAGCCGGTCCGAATGTCTGCGAAAATTGGGCGGAGGGAAAATCGCAGATGCTCGGCGACGCTCCCCAATGTTCCGTAGAAATCACCTGCGAAGACAAGACTCCGATCATCGATGCCGATGCCGTAACCACCGTAAAAGACGCCGACGGCAAAATCACGATCGTCCTGCGCAAGGAAGCAACGGACGGACAAACGCAATTGCCTGCAAAATACCTCATTCTCTCTCAACTCGTTCATGCGAAGCGCCTTTGTGCCAGCCCCGCGGGAACGGGGCCGCTTGACGGCGAGGATTACCAAACAAAAGTCGACACGTGCTGCAGAGTCCAAATGGATTCCGCGCGCGCCGCCTGCGATGCGATGGAGGAGGACGGCGTTTTCCGTGGAAAAGACGACCTCAACGCCGATCTCTGCGCACAGGTCATGACGGAGGAGGCCTGCCGCAGCTTTGTCGGCGACGATCCGGAGGCGAGTTCCTCCTCGGATTCGTCCGGCTCAAGCAATCCCGTCATCGGCGTCTGCAAAGCGTTGCCGACGGCGGCGCGTATGACGGACGACGAGCTGAACGACTTGAACGAAAAAGTACGAGCTGCTGCCGTGGAATCGCTGCCCGAAGGAGAATCTCCCTCCTGCGCGCAGACCGCCGTCGACGGCCGTATCGATGCCGCCATCCGCGCAGTGAACGACTGGCGCGACGACATCTGCACTCCCGAAAACGCCGTCGTCATGCGCAATACCATCGGAGATGCAACGTGTTATATCGGGCTGTGCGTCAAACAATCGAGAGATTCCCATCGGCAAACACCTGCACAGAATACGATCGTGAGCGGGGGCACCTCTCCGCTCTTCGATACATGCGTACCGCGCGCCACCGACGTGGGTGATCTGCGGGCGGCCTCGATGGAACTGTCATGGACGGCTCCCGTCTACAACCCCACTCTGCTCCTCAAGCAAACTCAGACCGCGCTCTGCGTGGGGGGTCCGCCCTCCATTTTGTGCGATGCCGACGTGAACCGTCTCCTCGAAACGAGCCCGGACGGCGCGTTTGAACTCGGAGCGTCGACGCTGGAGGGCATCGCGGATCAGGCGCAGGCCAACGAAGATCTTACGGCTATGACCGATGCGATCGTCCAGCGCATGGGAAACGATTTCTACGCGTCTTTCCTTCAATCGCGCATCGGCCTCGTCAACGGAGTGATCCGCGAAGCAGGCCTGATCTTCACGAAACTCACGGCCGCCCGATTCCCCGCAACGCTCTGTCCGATGACCATCGACGATCGGGACGCATTCCTCGACTCCGACATCTGCGCTTCTTCTCCGTCACCCTCGCAGCCGTGAAGCGCCTCCTTCCCTTCATCATCTGCACGATGCTCCTCCTGCCTACAGCGGCATGGGCACGTCCGCAGAATCCGGTACCGGCGCTGGCGAACCTGACGATTTCCCCCGCAGCGAAACGCACGCTCGAACGGGTGGCTACAGGCATCGATAACGCTTGGGAAGGGGAAAGCCTCTTCACGTTCTTCGAGTCGATGCTTCCGGAGTGGTGGTCCGTTGCGACGACGAATCTCATGCGTGTCGATCCCCAGTGGACTGCGGTAAAACGCGGGCTTCAGGACACCACTGCATGCCAACGGCTCGATCTGTTCCTCCTCGAAGAAGCAGAACTGGCGGTACAGGAACAGATGAAATCGGCGCTCGATGAGCGCCAGGTGCTCGCGATCCTCCGTCTCACGGAACTTTCGCGTTTCCTCGATGAGCGCTATGCCTCGCTCTCCAACCTCGGGGGGGATCCCCTCGGACAAGATTACGAATGGGGAACGCTCCGGCTCTTCGACTCGGCGGACTATGAAGATAACGGAGAGCCAGTCTGTTACTTCACTACCGATTATCTTCCGCCGGTAATCACCGATGCTGGGTACGGCTGCGACGCCGGCATGCTCCAGACCGTCATCGACCGGCTCGGCTCCCTCCCGGAGGTCTCGCACGGCGAAAAGCTCGCGAGCGCGACCGAACTCGAACGTCGCGGAGTGCAGGGAATGCAAGACGCCCTTCGTCAATCGCTTGTCCCCGTGGAGGATCTCCTCAGCGTCCAACAGGAAATCGATGCGATACAGGGAACGACAACATCCGCACAGTCGCAACCAACGTTGCCGAATCCCGATGCGCCGCACCAGAGCGTGAGCGGCTGCCAGGACACGCTTCCCCGTGGCGTCTGGCTTCATCCTCTCACCGGGCCGTTCTCAATCGAGAAGAACAACATGGAGAATCTCGTGGGGTTCCGCGAGAGCCGCCGCCAGGAAGGAACCACTCGTCCTCTGCCGTCATTCCTGAGGGCAAAAACCGACGATCAAGAAGCGCCGTTTGTCACCACTCTTCGCATCCACGGCAGCAAAGACATCGAAAGTTTCAGTCGCGAGCAGGGACAAAAAGAGGCAGAGACGTTCGGGACGAGCATCGACCCTGTTCTCACCATGCAAAAAACCCTCCAGGCCTTCAGCATCTCCGTTGGACGACTTGCCACTCTCGCGACGACCATCGATGGCGGCGTACGCGGATTCGTGCGCGATTATGCATACTATCTCCGCCGTTCCTGTCTCGGACGCGCATGCCAAAACCGTCTCGATACCACGTTGAAGGTGATCTACGCGGACAAATGCTTCCCCTTCACGAACAATGATCAAGAACCGGACCCCGATCACCCCACGGATACCCAGGCGATGCGGTGTCTGCGTCAGGCCGGCCTTGAGGAACTTATCGGTTCCCCGCCGGTGGAGTTCTGACGCGTTTGTCTTTCGCGGATAAAAGGTCCTAGAATGACCTCACTTTCCCCGAAACCGCATGCGCCGCTCCGTCGTGTTCACATTTGCCTCACTTGCTCTGCCCACGCTGGCCCTGGCCGCTTTCGAGCATCCCAGCGATATCGTCCGCTCACTCCAGACGGCTACCCGCCCCATGGATATCTCCTACGAGATTCACGGCGAAATGCCGGATGCGCCCGCCTACATGACCATGTGGCTGAAAGGAACGGGCAAAAACAATCTTCTCCACCTCGATAGGCCCGATGCCGACGTTCGCATGACGCTGGATATCGTCGCTCCGAAGACCAAAGTTCGCATGAAGGCGCAGATCCGAGCGAAGGACGGCGACACTTTTCTCCATATCGACAAAGTGGAAGGTACGTACGACGACGAACTCGTAAAAATTGCCGCGCAATTGGAGGGTCCGAAGTGGTTTAAATTCCCGTCGCTCGCCGCAAGCATGGCCGAAATCGGCACGCACGAGGAGGTAGCGCGCCAGATGATGCTCGATCTGGTCGATGCCGTTCTTGTCCTGGATAAACAGGGACCGAACTACTATGAGCTGACGCTGACGAAGGATATGAGCGGGCTGATCGCTCTCGCGCAGAAGTGGCAACCGGAAGCCGATCCGACGTACGTCGTCGCCGATGCCAAGAGCATTCTGGAAAATTCCTCCCTCTCGATCACGGTGGAAGCTTCGGGTGACGAGGCCCGTATCGTCCGCTTCAACGGCTCAATGACCGAGCCGACGATGCACGCAAGCATCTCGGGAAAGGGAGTTATCTCAGCACGCTGGACTCCTTTCTCCGTCGTCGCCCCTTCCGATGCCGTCGACATCCAAGATCTTGCACAATCGTTGATGAACTTCCCCGGCCCGACCGTCTTCCCGGACAACGTCCCCGTATGGACGGAGGACGAAAGCGACAACTGGGAGGAGTGGCAGCCTCCGGTGAATGACGAAGGAGGCTGCTGGAGCAGCGATCCGCTGGTGCGCGTCTCGGCTCAGCGCCGCGGCGAATGCGGCTCGATGAGAGAATCCCCGCGTACGATCAACGATCGGGTCCGCTCACGCTCGTCCTCCTCGTCCTCCACCCGCTCCGTCGGCTACTGATGCACTACGCCTCCGCGCTGTCGGCCCGCGTCGCGAAGACCTCACCAGTCTGCGTGGGCCTCGATCCGCAACTCGGAAAACTCCCGGAAGAACTGCCACGCACGCCCGAGGGCGTCCTCGCGTTCGGCAAAGGCATCGTCGATGCGACCGCGGATATCGCTGCGACCCTAAAACCGAACCTGGCTTTCTTCGAGGTCCTCGGTTGGCAGGGGATGAAGGTGTTCTACGAACTCTGCGAGTACGCCAAAGCAAAGGGGATGATCGTGATCGCCGACGGCAAGCGGAACGACATCGGCAATACCTGCGAAGCCTACGCCGACGCGTATTTGGGGAAAGGAACCCCGATCGACGCCCTCACGGTGACGCCGTATCTGGGCAGTGACGGCATCGTGCCGTTCCTGAAGCGCTGCGACGAGTTCGGCAAAGGCATCTACGTCCTCGTGAAGACGAGCAACCAGAGCTCAGGCGAGATCCAAGATCTCCCCGCCGGCGACGCCGCAGTGCATGAGCACGTGGCGGAACTCGTGAACGGCTGGGGCCGGGAGCACGCCGACGAGTCCGGGGTGCTCTCCTGCGTCGGCGCGGTCGTCGGCGCCACGTACCCGGAGGAACTGAAATACCTGCGCACGCTGATGCCGACCGCTCCGTTCCTCATCCCCGGCTACGGCGCCCAGGGCGGCACGGCCGCGGACGTGAAGGTGGGATTCTTCGCGGACGGCACCGGAGCCGTCGTGAACTCCTCGCGCGGTATCATCTACGCGTCATCCAAAAAGGACTGGCAGGAGGCCGCGAGAGGAGCGGCGGAGGATATGGCGAAAGAGCTGAAGAAAGCTCTAAACTCTAAGCTCTAAACTCTCTCCTTCTGCGAAATTCCGTCATCTTGGCGTCTTTTGCGTCTCCTGCGTCTTCGCCCCATGGATATCTTCTCCTTCCTCGACGAGAACGGCATCCGCTACCAGCGCTTCGAGCACGAGGCCGTGTTCACGGTGGAGGAGTCCTCCAAGCTCGCGCCGATGCCGGGTGCGGACACCAAGAACCTGTTCCTCCGCGACAAGAAGGGACGCCGACACTTCCTCGTGAGCGTCCCGCATGACAAGGCGGTGGACCTGAAGGCACTGAAGACGCTCTTGAAGGCCGATAATTTGAGCTTCGCCTCGCCCGAGAGGCTCCTCGAGCTCCTCGGGGTCACTCCGGGCTCCGCGACGCTTTTAGGCCTCGTCACGGACCACGCCGGGGCCGTGGAGGCAGTGATCGACGAGGCCATCTGGAAACAGGACGCGATTCAGTGCCACCCGCTCCGAAACACCGCGACGCTGGTGGTGCCGCGGGAAGATATGGAAAAGTTTTTGACACTGACGGGGCATGGAGAGTTCCGAGTCCTGGACGTTCCGATGCGGGAGTAAAAAATAGAATTACAAGACGTATAGGACGCACAAAGACGCAGAAGACGCAGGAACCAAAAAGGCCGGTCGCGACCAGCCCTCTTTGCGTCTCGTGCGTCTTATTTCACCTCCACCGTCATCGTGATCGCCGTCGTGGGACGATCCTGCACGTCACGATCGGCTGCAGCAATGGCGTCGACAACGTCCATGCCGGCCGTCACTTTTCCAAAGACCGTATGGCGCCCTTCAAGCCAGGGGGCTTCTTTGGTCTGAACGATGAAGAATTGACTGCCGTTCGTGTTCGGACCGCGATTCGCCATCGCGATGGCACCGCGAGCCAACGGAAGAGACTTGAGTGAGGAATTGTACTTGTAGCCCTGCTGCTCATAGAGCTGCTTCACCGTGAGATTCGCAAGCTCCGGCGGAATCTGCTGCCCCTGGGCAACATCCTTTACCGATTTCTTATCGAGACCGTAGGAAGAAGCGTTGATCTCATCCTCGAAGGTGGGGCCAAAGAGACTCTGGCCGCCCGTGCCGTCGCCCTTGGGATCACCGCCCTGGATCATGAAATTCGGAATGACGCGGTGAAAGAGCAGTCCGTCGTAGAATCCCGCCTTTGCCAGCGTGACGAAGTTCGTGACCGTTTTCGGTGCGACATCGGCATCGAGTTCGATCGAAACGTCGCCCTTCGTCGTATGGAGAACGACATTGACCTTGCCGGCGAGAAGTTTTCCATCGTATCCCTTCTTGGCTTGTTCAAGTTTTTGCATAGAGGCGCTGTTTACAACGGAAACGGGAGGTACGGGAGCAGTATCGGACTGTTTGCCGCAGCTCACCAGAAGAAAAGCGAGTGCGAAAAGCGGAAGAATGAATTTCACCATAGCGGAGAACAGGGTACTCACGGCTTCAGGATGCGGCAAGAATGCAGAACACCATTCATAGGTACTGCAAGTTCTTTCTGGGTTTCGCGCGTAACGAAAAACGTTTTTTGCGTTTACGGATTGATTACTCCGAAAAGGATCGACGCGATGGTCTGAGCGGCCTCGCGGGAAGATAGGCGACGGACATGTCCCGCCATCTCTCGGCGTTTCGTCTCATCGCGCGCGAGAGTCCGTACAAGCGGCGCCATTTCCCGTGCCAATCGTTCTTGGTCGAGACAGATGCATCCTCCGGTTGCTGCCGCCACCGACGCATTGACCTGCTGATGATCGTGTGCGACGCCGCGAAGCGGCACAAGGATCATCGGAACGCCGCAAGCCGCAAGTTCCGCGATGGCGCCGGCACCGGCGCGGCTGAGGGCGAAATCCGCCAATGCATACAAATGAGGCAGCTCTTCATGCACGAAGGGTGCGGACCAGTATCCATCCTTCTTCATCGGACTCTTTTTGCCCGGGCCCGTGAGATGGACGATCTGCACGTCGTGCAGCAACTCGCCGAGCGAGGCGAGCACGGCTTCGTTGAGCGCCGTCGCTCCCTGACTTCCGCCGATTACGAGAAGAACGGGACGCTCGGCGACGAGCCCCGTGATGCGTCGACCCACTTCCTTCGTTCCGGACGCGATGAACGCGCGGACGGGATTGCCGGTAAAAATGGATTGCGAATCGCGAATTGCGAATCGCGAATATTCGTCATTCGTCATTCGCAATTCGTCATTGTTTCTCGGGAATCCATGACAAATCTTTTTCGCCCAGAGCGCAACGAGACGGTTCGCTCGACCGCTCACCGCATCGGACTCGTGGAGGACTACCGGAATGCCACGCAGCCACGCGACGAACGCGACGGGGATACTGACGGCCCCGCCCTTGCTGAAAACGATGTCGGGCCGGAACACCGAAACGACGCGCCATGCGAGCGCAAGCGAGCGCAAGAAGGAGATCGGACGCAGCGGCGTGGGATTACGAACGGGGAGCGCCGTGAATGCGAGACCGTTCTTCGTCAGGAATTCCGCCTCCTCCGGACGCGGCGAACAGACGACATGCGCCTCGGCACCGGAACTCTGAGCGCGCACGGCCTCCCACACCGCGATGCAGGGCGCGATATGTCCGATCGATCCGCCGCCGGCGAAGAGGATGCGAATAGGAATGAGGGTAGGAGAGTAACAGAATAACAGGATGTACTGAGTGAACCGCGAAAAAAACCCCTAATACTCTCATTGCCCTCAGGTCGTCGGCGAGAACCACCCCCGACCCCGCACGCGCGACGAGCGCCGCGCCATCGTCGCCTCAGCCGTGGAATGCATCGAAATGTTCAACAGAATTCCCACGCCGGCGAGAAGGGTGATAATGGAAGATCCGCCGTAACTGATGAACGGCAATGTAAGACCCGTGAGCGGAAAGATTCCGAGATTCACCCCGATGTTCACGAGCGCCTGCACCGCAATCCAGGTCGTGATACCGGTGGCGAGAAGGAATCCGAAACGGTCGGGTGCCTGTTCCGCAATACGATAACCGCGGTACACAAGAATCACGTACATGCCGAGCACGATCAACAGGCGAAAAAATCCCAGCTCTTCCGCCATCGCCGAGAAAATCATATCGCCCTGCACCTCGGGCAAGTACCCGAACTTCTGAATCGATTTTCCGTATCCCACGCCGAAGAGACGGCCGCTGCCGATGGAAATGAGTGCCTGGCAAATCTGATAACCGCTCCGACCCTCGCAAATCAATTTCAGCTCTTCGGGCTGCAGGAGCACTGCGAAGAACGCGGAAAAACGGCGGCGAACGTAATCCTGCTGAAGAATGACTGGCAAGCCGAGCACTGCCGCAGCCGCGCCACCCATCACGATATGGGTGAAGCGCCCGCCCGCCACAAAGAACATCACGATTGCGATCGACGAGAGCACGAAGAACGACCCGAGGTCGGGCTGAATCGCAACCAGGAAGGTACTGATGAGAAGCAGAATGCAAAACGGCATGAAGCCCTCCTTCAGCGTACTGATAAGCTGCTCGCGTTTCTGCAGCCACACGGAGAGATAGAAGATCAGCGTGAGTTTCAGGAGTTCGGCAGGCTGGAGCGAGAACGGCCCCATGCGCAGCCAACTTCTCGACGTGCCCCAACCGGCATTGAGGAACGGCATGAGCACCGCGAAGAGCAGAAAGATCGTGAGCATGAAAAGCGGACGAGCCCATTGTTCCCAGAGACGATACGGAATGACCGTGGCAACGCCCATGACTCCGAGCCCAAGAATGACATGAAGAAACGTGCGCCAGAGATAGAACGAATTGCTCCCTTCGCCGCTGAGACGCAACGTCAATTGGTAACTCTGAAAAACACTCACACTGGCGATCATGGCGAGCCCGAAAAAGGTCAACCCGACCGTGACGCCCAACAAAAGAAGATCGATGCGGCGGAACACGGAAGGGGATGGTACGGGAGAGCGTGAGGACAGGAAAGGAGGCGACGAAGGAAAATCCGAAATTCTAAGCACGAAATCCGAAAGAGCATTGAATGCACTTTGAATTTGAACTTTCGAACTTTTTAGGATTTCGAATTTCGTGCTTCGTGCTTCAGACTACGATCGTGATGCTTCTCTGGACCTCCATCGGCCTCAGTGTCTTCCTCAGCCTGAGCGCGAAGCTCCTCGCCGACGCGTATCTCCACGAACGCGTCGCGATCCTCGGCTCCTTCGCGGGACTCCGGTACACGCTGAACCCTCATGTCGCCTTCAGCCTGAACTTCGGATCGTGGGAGGCGCCGCTCATCGGCGTCGCGCTCGTCGCAATCGTCGTCACGGCGCTGCGGACGGCAAGGACAACCTCCGCGCAGATCGGGTACGGGATGATCGTCGGCGGAGCACTCGGCAACGTCCTCGATCGTCTTGGAGATGGCGTCGTGACCGACTTTATTCAGGTAGGAACCTTCCCCGTCTTCAACGTGGCCGACAGCTGCATCACGGTGGGGGTTCTCTTCCTGCTCCTCGAAGCCTGGAGGGAGTGGAGGGAGAAGAGGAAGGTAGCAGGGCAGTAAGGCAGCAGGTCTTCGCTCCGAATCGACACCGAGTCTTTGGCTGTAAAAAGACAAAAACCTTCTGCCGTCCTGGCCTGCTGCCCCTCTGCCCTTTCCCCGGACTTTCCCTTTAACCGCAGCCCTCTCCGGGCTATACTTCGTATCCCCTATGGACGTCAATTATCGTATCCGTGGCGGCATCCCCCTCGTGGGAGACGTGAACGTCGGCGGATCCAAAAACGCCGCGCTCCCCCTCCTCGCGGCAACCGTCCTCACCACGGGTGAAACGGTACTCCGCAACGTCCCGCGCCTGACCGACACCCTCGCGATGCTCGAAATCCTCAAGTACCTCGGCGCCGAGGTGAGCTTCGAGGAAGGAACGGTCCGCGTCCGTGCGGAGAAGATGACGAGCAAGCCCATCCCGGGAGAGTTTGTGAACAAATTGCGCGGATCGATCGTACTCCTGGGCCCTCTCCTCGCGCGCTTCGGCGTTGTCGAGATGGCCTACCCGGGCGGCTGCGTCCTCGGCAAACGCCCCGTGGGCGCGCACGTTCTGGCGCTCATGCAACTGGGAGCGCAGAACATGAGCACGGACGAGACGCTGCACCTGCAAGGCACTCTCAAGCCGGGCCGCATCATCCTGCCCGAGTTCTCGGTGACAGCCACGGAAAATGCCATTCTTGCCGCATCCATCCTTCCGGGCGAAACCGTCATTGAAATCGCGGCTGCCGAACCTCATGTACAAGACGTGGAAAAGTTCGTTGAGACGATGGGCGCGGAGGTCGACGGGGTCGGCACCCACACGGTGACCGTCCGTGGCACGACCAGCCCGAAGGCCGTCGAACACACCGTCACGAGCGACTACCTCGAGGCCGGTTGCTTCGTGATCGCCGCGCTCGTCACGCGCGGCCGCGTCCGCATCCACGGCGCGGATCCCGATCACCTCACGTCGTTTCTCGACGCCGTCCGCCGCATGGGCGGCATCTGGAAGTACGACGAGAAGGAGAAGACGCTCTTCGTGGACGGCGAGATCTCCTCGCTCAGCGCCGCGAAGATCCAAACGATGATCTACCCCGGTTTCCCCACGGATCTCATGGCCCCCATGGGAGTTCTCCTGACGCAGGCCAAGGGCGTGAGTCGCATCTTCGAGACGCTCTTCGAGGGCAGAATGGCCTACCTGTACGAACTGGAAAAGATGGGGGCGCATGTGGAAATTCTCAACGCGCACCAGGCGCTCATCATCGGTCCCACGCCACTCAAGGGCCGCACGGTCGCGAGCAACGACATTCGTGCCGGCGCCGCGATGGTCATCGCCGCCCTCTGTGCCGACGGCGAGACCACCATCACTGACGTCCGCTACATCGA
>CAZRMM010000011.1:0-51647 GCA_964601225.1 uncultured Candidatus Peribacteria bacterium | reverse complement strand
AACGCGACCGACTTCTTCGGGTCTTGGACGGGCAACGAGACGAAAATGGTGGTGGACATGGGTATGAGGGAAGAAATCGTACGTTCAATAGTGTCGTAATGATGGACATCCTGCGAAAAAGTTGGAACCAGATCACCGACCAAATCTTCAGGTGGGCCGAGCTGCTTAGTCAAACATCTTACTTACACCAGCAAAGACTTCTGACCTGATCCTTTCGTAGTGGGCATTGCCCTCTTCACCTCGTTCATTCATAGCGCGAGCCTCGGCATATGCCTCTTCAAGACGTCGTTGACCATTTTCCTGACCATCGACCAATTTTTCAAAATCACTCTTGTCTGCGCCGGATATGTCCGATCCTTGTGTGATACCCATGCTTATAGTCTAATGAAATATTAGGATTTATCAAAAATCTCATTTTTTGGCTTAAAAAGCCATTGGTGGAGATGCCGGGAGTTGAACCCGGGTCCAACGTGTAGCGCGGATGCCTGTACTGTCATGACACTCTCGTTTCTCGTTTCCGTGGGAGAGTGACAGAGACCGGAACGAGGGATGACGCCTGGATACTCTCGGGCGTCACGGCGTCGGATGACGCGAGAGTCCTGCTAGTGACGTCTCATCCTTTCAGCAGGAGTCGAAGGCGAGACGCGGTCCGAAAAAGTCAGACCTTATGCCAAGACCGGCTGGCGGGCGAGGGACGCGAAAGCGTTCTCGACCGTGTCGGAGAGGCGGGTGAAGATGTTATCAGCATCTATAGGTTGCAACGGTGGGTGCGGGAATCGTTGCCTTCCCGAACAGAGGCGGTCGCACGCCAGAATCACGCTGTCGAAGCCTGTCATCCCCAGTGAAGAAAACGTGGGAAGATACGGAAGAAGGAATAACTCTCTCCTCTCGCCCACCGTAGCTCCGCAGAGCGAAGGTGGGTCATCCCTTGAGTATTTCGAAGTGATCGGCGGACCGAATCGGAAGCGACGGTGTGAGGGAGCGGAGACGAGGAGTATAGCATTTTCTCTGGGTTTTCGCAGGAAGAAACAGCGGAATTTGGTACACTCGCGCAGACATTTCTCACCGTTCCCATGGCAAAGACCGGCACCGTGCGATTCCACCGCGTTCTCAAGGCTCCGCCGGAGCGCGTGTACAAGGCGTTCCTCGATAGCGACGCCAAGTGCAAGTGGCTGCCGCCGTTCGGCTTCACCGCGAAGATGCACGAGAACGACCCGAAGGTCGGTGGGAAGTACCGCATGTCCTTCACCAATTTCACCACGGGCAACAGCCACTCCTTCGGCGGTACCTACACCGAGCTCGTCCCGAACGAGCGCGTGGTCTACACCGACAAGTTCGACGATCCCGCCATGCCCGGCGAGATGCTCACGACGATCACGCTCAAGAAGGTCTTGGTCGGCACGGAGATGACGATCGTGCAGGAGGGGATTCCGCCGATGATCCCCGAAGAGGCGTGTTACCTCGGCTGGCAGGAGTCGCTCTTCCTCTTGGAGCGCGTGGTGGAGCCGGAGATTCGAGAGGGATAAGACGAAGCGCCGAGAAGATTTTTTGGTCCTTTGACAAACGCAAAAACAAGAAGACCATGGCCCCATGGCACCCGAGCAGATCATCTGCGTTGCCGATGGACGAATGGAGTATGAGACCTTCCGAGGCAAGTGGGGAAACATCATCGTGCGCGATTCGGACGGAAAAACGGAACCGTTGTTTTGGTATGACGCTTCCCGTCGCGAAGGGGATACGCCGACCGCGAGTTACTACGCAGATCACGATAAATTGCAGGTCGTGCTAAAGGAAAAGTTCGGAAAGAGACCGATCGATACGGCTCTTCTCGTGAACACTTTTGGCGGCCTTATCGCGGGAGAATGTCTTATTAGGGATATCACCGATCTCACGCGCAAAAACGGAGGGTCGGTTTTCGCGTATGTCAGCACGGTCGCCGTGAGTGCCGGTTCCGCGATCATGATGCAGGCAGACCATGTGACGACGGTGCCGGACAGCTGGTGCATGTGGCACCTGCCGTCATTTCCTAAAAACTATGCCGAAGAATTGACGACGTTGCACGGACCCGAAAAAGGCGCTCAGACATTGGAGCGATTCAATCGAATACGGCATGAAATTCACGAGGAAAAACTTCATGCGATTTTGGCCAGGACAAAGCCGGGAATGCAAGCGGACGTGAGGGCCGATGTGGAACGGGTTCTCTCGAAGAACGGCGTTCGTCATGAGCTCTCGTACACGGGGGCGCAGTTGAAGGAGCGCGGGGTGGTGGAGAATGTGGATGACATTCAGGCCCTGGCGCAGCTCTTTACGGAGCGCCATGGAATGAAGCCCGATCGGTCACGATGGGATGTTGATCCCGTCAGTCGCTTCTTTTTTCTCTCGCAGATCGAGGAAGATCTTCGTCGTAAGGTTGGCGCACTCTGCGGCGAACTGAAAATTTTGATTTCGCCCGAAGGAAAGTGGCAATGGCAGGGAAAGTCGCAGAAACCCTGTGATCCGGAGCTGATTCGAGAGGCAAGGCTGCTTATTGCGCAGGCACGCCAGGATGCGAGATCCGTTCCGGAAAGTTCTTCTTATGAGTGATTTCTTCGCTTTTTCGTTCTGCTTTAAAAACGAACGCCCTATACTGAAGCGTAAGCATGCCGAAGACCTCCATCGCCACCGGCGTCGTGCACACCGTTCCCGCGGACTTGCGAGACGCGCTCAAGGCGAACCCCAAGGTGCTCGAGCTCTGGAACGACCTCACGCCCCTCGCGCGTAACGAGTGGATCTGCTGGATGACGATCCGCAAGAAGCCCGAGACGCGCGCGGATCACCTGCGCCAGATCTCCGAGCGCCTCCTCGACGGCGAACGCCGCCCCTGCTGCTGGCCGGGGTGTCCGCATCGCAATCCGAAATCGGCGAAGTGGTTTGGGAAAAAGAAGTAATTACTGCTTCGATGCGAGAATTTTGAACACAAAATCTATTCAGACTTTTGGTCTCCGTTATAAGACCCGCTACGCTTTCGGTCAGTGCAAACTGCGATCTCCCAGCATCTCGAGAAGTACTTTGAGTCCCTGCCGTCGCACTCGCGTTGGCAGGCGTTCTGGAACGAGCTTCTGATCTTCGGCATCAAGAACGCGCTCGCGTGCCTCTTCCCCGTCTTCATCTTCGCGATGCTGCTCCTCACAAAGGAGCTGCAATCCGTCCTCCCGCTCCCGCGGTACGACGTGCTCTTCATCCTCTGTCTCGCGATGCAGGCGTTCCTCTACTGGTCCGGATTCGAGACGAAAGACGAGCTCAAAGTGATCTGTCTCTTCCATCTCCTTGGTCTCGGGATGGAGATCTTCAAGGTGAACCACGGGCAGTGGTCATACCCGTCCTTCGCGTACGCCAAGATCTTCGGCGTGCCGCTCTTCAGCGGCTTCATGTACGCGAGCGTCGCGAGTTTCCTCACGCAGGGCTGGCGCTACTTCCGTATCGAGCTCCGTGATTGGCCGTCGCGGTTCTCTACGGCGATCGTCGGCGGCGCGATCTACGGCAACTTCTTCACCAACGTCTCCCTGCCGGATGTCCGCGTGGTCCTCATCCCGCTCCTCTTCGTCGTGTTCTTCCGGACGAGGCTCTTCTTTAGCACCAACCGTCGGCGCAGTATGCCCGTCGCCCTCGCGTTCGTGCTCATCTGCTTCTTCGTGTGGATCGCTGAGAACATCGCGACCTCGCTCCACGCGTGGCAGTACAACCACCAATCGGGCGGCTGGCAGATGGTGCACTTGGGGATCATCGGCTCGTGGTTCCTCCTCGTGATCGTGAGCTTCATCCTCGTGGCGGAACTCAAGCGCGCGAAGAAGGAGTAAGCTGATCTCCATGGACTTCGGTTTCACGCGCGAGGAGCTCAAGGTCATCCGTCCGTGCGATTCACCCCACAAGATTCAGGATTTCTTGAACACCCTCGGGATGAATTTCGATATCGGGAAGCGTACGTGCCGTTCGCCGCGGGAGGTGTTGCGTCACGGGAAGGCGAAGTGCATCGAGGGCGCGATCCTCGCCGCCGCGATGCTGAGGGTCGCCGGATGGAAGCCACTCGTGATGGACCTGCGCTCCGTTCCCTACGATTACGATCACGTCGTCGCGCTCTTCCGGATCGATGGCTTCTGGGGCGCCATCAGCAAGACCAACCACGGCGTGCTCCGCTACCGCGAAGCTGTGTACAAAAGCGTCCGCGAGCTCGCGATGTCCTACTTCCACGAGTACTTCCTGGAGAAAGGAGAGAAGACGCTCCGGTCCCACTCCGGCGCCATCGATCTCTCGCGGTTCGACCGCCGGCAGTGGATGACGACGAAAGACGATCTCTGGGATATCTACGAGCATCTCGACGCCGTGCGTCACTATCCCATCCTCACCCGTTCGCAGATCGCACGTCTCCGTCCCGCCGATCCCATCGAGCGCGCGATGGGAAAACTCACGGAGTGGCCGGATCCGAGGGGCAAAAAAGATCGTAAATCCTGTATTCTTTCGGGGTGAATGCCAACGGTACGTTCTTGGCGACAGTTCGTTCCCTCGAAGAGCGTCTTTTTTCCGACGCGCTCGATCCGAATGATGTCACACGCATGAAGAACCCGGCGTACTCCTGGCTCTACCGTCCGAGCCACCACGTCGAATCCGGGCTCCTGACGGAGCAAGACGTCGAGCGCCTGAAGCACGGTGCAACCATGCTCAGCGTCGGCGCGCATCCTGCGCATCTCGAGCGATTGTTGCTTGAGCTTGGCGTTCCCGCATCGGCCATCACTCTCGCCGATACGAATCCGGAGCTTGTCGCCAGCACATCTCCCCTACGGCGCATGATCTTCGATATGACGGCGCCGTGGCCCGCACTCGGGCGCTTCGATCTCATCGTTTTCCCCGAGAGCCTGTGCATCGCATTGAGCAATATTCTTGATCAAGAAAAACCGCAAGGGGAAGGCCCGTATCCGCATGACGATCGCGAGGCCGAATTGCTCGCGTTCGTCCTCGAGCACGCGCTCGAGCATCTCGCCGACGGCGGCGAGATTCGCGCCAACGGTCCGCAGAGTCATCCGAATGTGGTACGCAAAGCGAGTGCGTTTCTAGAGCAGAAGGGCCTTTCTCATGCGCTCGACTACGATCGGTATTTTCTTCGTCTGAAAGCGGCAAAAGGCCCTGCGAAACTGTGCTTCGGTTGAATTGACGCTTCCCGGGCGCTCCGTGATACTGCATCACTTATGGATGCTCGTCGTGCCAACGATCTCGGCCAGCGCGATATCGAGGAAGTGCTCGAGGCGACGCTGGAGGTGGCGAAAACGTTCGAAGAAATTCGGCTCCAGCCCGCGGCGGATTCGTTGCGGCGCGATGCGCGAAGCAATACGTATGCTCTTCTCCATGAGGCAGTAGGTCGGTTTACGAGATATCCTTCCGTCAATCAGAAATTCATAGGGCCCATCCGGCCATACTTCGAATACCTCGACGTTCTTGCGGCCGGAGGGACGACTCTCGAGCAGCTCGTCGACGAACTGCGAGGCGCGCATGAATTGAATCTTGTTGAGCGATCATCTTTGGCAGAAGCCGAATGCCGTCATCCGCTCGTCGGCATTTTTGCCCGTCATCTCCTTGAGCAGCAAGATTCGGCGAATCGTCTCGAGCGCGGTCCCTTCGAATGGTACAAGGAACTGCTCGCGGACCTGGACGCGTTATCCGGGCATCAGGGCAGATTCTTCGCCGGTCTCCGGCGCCGCGCGCCGTCGGGGCGTTTCCGGGAAGAGGAGAAAAATGACTTCCTTTCGTTCGTGGACGATTTCGAAGCGGATCTCCAAGGGTTTTCCGCCGGAATCCTCCAGGTCGGTTCTCAGTTGGGTTGCCATCTCCAGAAGGAGGACTGCGCCGTGTGCATGCTCGCGACTCCGCATGCGGTGCCGAACCACGAGATCGGGCGTTTCAAGGAGCAGCTTGCCAGACTTATGAATGAGGGGATGTTCTCCCGTCCGGACTTCAAGAGATTTTTCCCGGGCGTCACGGCCAAGGAGGGGATAGCGTGGATTCCTAACCTGGTGAGCGTGGTGGACATCGCGCGCTTCACGAAGTTTTATTGCACGTTCGTGAGTCGTTTGGCGGATATGGCGGAGGGGAGACAGAGTCGTTGTGGCAAAGGAGCTCGCGGGTTTTCGCGGCGTCACGAAGATCAAAGCGGTCAGGCGCGCATTTCCTTCGATGTTCCGGGGGATCCTGCATTCAACGATTTCAGCATTCGCATCGATAACGAATTGCGGGGAGTCACGCTCGATATCGGGGGTATCAGGGCGCAACGCGCGCTCGATCACGCGTTGCATTTGGCGAAAAAGGGCGAGGATGCGGAGACCGTGGTTTCGTATGGGCGGATCGTAACCGAAGAAGGCGCTTTATCGCGCGTTCAGGACGATGCGGACCGATATCCCCGACAGCAGACGCATCCCTATGCATCCGCGATGCTCGACTATCAGTTGTCCCCCGGCGAGCGCGCCGCTCTCGTGGCCGCAGGCATTCTCCAGATGTCGCAAGGGGTCACGTATCCGTACCCGACGACCGCATTCGCCTACCACCTTCGCGGCAAGCTCAATCAGCCTCGTCATGCGGCGGCGTTTCCCGCGATCGCGCAGACGTTCAGGACGTTCATGCGGTGACATGCGGATTCGCGGTCATTTCCCTATGATTGCCTCGTCTTCTTTCCATCATTCTTCCTTTCTCCATGGTCGCCGTTTCCCAGATCTTCGTGAATCTTCCCGTGAAGGACCTTCGGAAGAGCGTCGCATTCTTCACTCGGCTCGGGTTCACATTCAATCCGCAGTTCACGAGCGAGAGCGGGACTTGCATGATCGTCGGCGAGAACATCTTCGTGATGCTCCTCGCGGAGTCGTTCTTCAGGACGTTCACCAAGAAAGACGTCGCCGATGCCAAGAGGGCCACCGAGGTGCTCGTGAGCATACAGCTCGAGAGCCGCGAGACGGTGGATGAGCTGGCGAAGAAGGCGATCGCGGCCGGAGGCTCGGAAACGAGCGGTCCGCAGGATCACGGCTGGATGTATCAATACGGTTTCGCGGATCTCGACGGTCACCAGTGGGAGCCGTTCTATGCCGATCCCAAGGGTCCGCCGCAGGCGTGATCACGATTTTTTTCTCCACCGCGGCGCGAAACGGATCATGAACGTGAAGAAACGCGCGAGGACGGGATTGATGCCTTCTTTCCGCATTTCCGCGTAGCACACGGCTTGGAAGTCGCGGAGCGTCAGTCCGTCGCCGTTGAGCGTGCCGTCGCGGAAGCATTTACTGCAATAACGTGCGTTCTCGCGGATGCCGGTATCTTTCGTAAAAGGCATCAGGCAGCTTTCGCAAGAGGAACGAGGTTGAGTCTGCTGTCCGGGACGATTCCGCTTGGTGAACGCGTACGCCACGATTCCGAGTGCAATGAGGGCAAGGCCGGCGGCAACGTATCCGAGCATGGCGGAGGACAAATGCATTTCTCAGGATACGGGGTTTTGCAAAATGCTGCAAATCGCCGTTTCTCCGGTTTCGTGTTACGATCCGTCGGTTCCACTCTTTTCTTCCCCCTTGTTTTCCTATGAAAATCCGCATCGGTCTTGTTTTTGGTTGGATCTGCGCGCTCCTCGTGGCCGCGCTCAATGCCTTCGCCCTCGTCATGAAGTACGTCCCCGTTGTTCCCGATTCGGAAGGTGATCTCATGATGCAGAAACTCGGTCTGACGGTCGGCATGCAGCACGTGCTTGGCATCGTCGAAGGCATTACCCTCGTGCTCTTTCTCATCCCGCGCACCTCCACGATCGGCTTCGTGCTCATGGTCGGTTACATGGCCGGCGCACTCGCCACGAACCTCACGCACGGCTTCTCCAACATGGATGCCATGCCTCTCTACATCAGCTTCGTGCTTCTCACGATCAGCGCATACTTTCGCAACCCTGAGCTTCTTTCCCGCATTCGCGGCCAAAAAGCCTGATCACAAATTTTGTACAAAAGATCGCGATGCCGAACGGCGCCGCGATTTTTTTTATGCCGACGTATTTCGTTGCGTCAGCAAACCGTGGATTTTTTCGAGAGCATCGCTCACCTGTGAGCCGCGGGTGATTTCCCATGTCGCGCTCATGCCGATCATGCCGCCGATGCGCACCATGTCCGGTGCTTGCGACAAGCCCATTCTGTAAAATTCATACCCGACCTGCGTACCGTTGTGCGGGCCGTCGAGAAACAATTGATCCTTCGGTTCGGTGAATCCCTTCGACTGGAGTTGTCCGCGTACTTCATCCCAAATGAGTTGAGCAGCTTCTCTTAGAAGAACGGACCGCGACGCATCGATCGTGAAATAGCCGTCACCCCAGTCGTAATCGATCGGGTAGACCTTCGAAATGGAAAGAGGATTCATAAAAGGTGGTAGAGTGCGCAATCACTTCGTCTTTGTCAAAGCGCGTCACTCGCGAACTTCACACGTCCCGCCTTCTTTGAGCTTGGAGCCGTTACACATGCACGCCTTGTGATCGTCGCTCCAATTCGCCGGGTAGGGGCACTTGCACGTCGCCTCAGCCGGATCGTAGTTCATGCCTCCGCCCGCGTAGCATTCCTTGTGGTTCTTCCCGAGGTTTTGACCGATGCCAAAGCCGGCGGTCCACCAGCCGCATTCCTCTCCCGGTCGCAGCGTGTGCCATTTGGAACTGCCGAGGCCGAAGAGCGAGTGGATGAGACCCGTCGGTTTGATTTCGCACGCGCAGTGGCCCGTATCGCCTTGCCCCTGCCAGCTGGCGCCCGCGGGACACATGCACTGTTTTGCCGTCGCGTTGTAGCCTGTCCCTCCGGCCGTTTGGCAGCGTTCCGTTTCTTCTTCATTCGCGTTCGGCGTCGGCGTCGGAGCGGAAGAACCGTCGGGCATGCGCCCCACCATCGCGATGCATCCGGCTTTGGTCATCTGGCTTCCGGCGCGGCTCTGCGTATCGCTGCCGATGCCGGCACAAGCCCCGGGATTACGGTTTTGCGAAGCAACGCGATAGAGACAATCAATCTTCGTGTTCGCGACCAGCGCGCCTTCCACTTTGTCGCAGAGTGACGGGTTATTCGTCGCGGCGGCGATCGCGGTGATGCACTCCATCTTCGGCGGATTCTCGATCTGTATCTTCTTGCCGTCGATCTCCGCGGCGAAGCGTTCGCCTTTGATCTTGTCGCACATTTCCACGTTCAGCATCTTCACCGCGACGGCCTTGATGCAGTGATCGGCATCCAGCTCCATCGCTTGATCCAATCCCGCACACACGGCCTTCGTCACGGGCTCCTGGGCGGCGAAGAGGCCCCCCGCGGCGACTCCGGCGGCAACGCCGATGCCGGCGGCGACTTTGGCGGTTTTGGCGAAGAAGGCTGCGGCTTTGGGCATGAACGCATTTGTAACAGAAACCAAAAGCCGCTTCTAGCCTATTTCGGAAGCGGGGACGCTCGGCACGTATGAGCACCTTCATGAGGGGATATTTTCGATCAATCACTTTACGGGTAGAATTTCCTTCATGGCTCATCGCGCACGCAGTTTCTTCGGCTGGCTATGCACGATTTTTCTCTTGGCGTTGTTCCTGCTTTCCGCGACGGCGGCTCTCACGGCTGCGCCGACTTCCGCGACGGCGGAAATCTATCGACAGCTCGGCATGTGGGAACTCCGATCCCTGTATGCCGGCATCGAAATTGCCTGCGCGCTCTTCTTGCTTGTACCGCGGACGGCTGCGTTGGGCATCGTTATGACGATCGGCTATCTCGGCGGCGCGCTCGCGACCGTTCTGACGCACGAGGAATACGCGCAGTCGATTCCCGTGCTCATCGGCCTGAGTCTCGCCGCGCTGACGGCGCTCCTCCGTTTTCCCGAATTTACGTGCAGGCTCTTCGGCCACAAGTATCTCGCACTTGATACGCGGAGCATGGTAGGTTGAACGTTCACGGCAATGTCCTGGAATACGCCCAATACTCGTCGGCTCGTCATGTTCTCGATGATGATGGCGATCGCCGGCTTTGCGCTGATGGGATGGTTATTGCGGTGGGACATTTTCTTGCTTGTGTCGATCCTTCTTTCATTGGCGCTGCTTCTCTCGGTTGCGAGTATCTATCGCTGGGGCATGGTGAGACCGGAGAATTTCCTGCCGACGCTGCTGACGATAGTCGCTTTCGTCGCCGCTTTTCTCGTGTATCTCTGGTCTACAGGTCAGTTTCCCACGGAGTAAGATCACAAAAATTGTTCAAAGTTTTTCTTTTCATTCAGCATCATTTTTCATAATGACGGCACAGGTTTCCTCGATGCAGGAGCACGTACCGCCGTCCATCGCGGCGAAGCGGGTACAGTCGCAATCGGCGGTTGTTTTACAGACTTGGAACTCGAGTCCGTCCCTCTGCTCGTTTTGCCGGTCTAGCATCATCGGGCAAATCACCGCGCACCGTCCCTCCACGCACCACGACGTGAACGGACACGTAGATCGCACGAGATAAGTCGCTGGCGTCACGCATTCGTTGTCCGACGCGCACGGCATTCCGGGATTGCCTTCCGGATTCGCGTTCGGCTCGGCAACGAGCGGACTCGCCGGATTCGGAGGAGTGGCGCAGGACGCCAGGAGAAGGATTCCGACGAACGACGCAAGGATGATCGTCTTCGAATGAAAGGCGCTCATGATGAGAAAAGAAGAACATAGTCACTGTAGCTTTTGGGGGGAGCACGCGATACTCGCATGAGTCGAAATCATTTTTTGTATACAAAAATAGATCAATGTTTTTGTCTTTCTGAAAAAGAATACGTTGATTCTCTTTGCTGTCATGACGTTGATACATCATCGGGCTACACTGTCTCCGATGCACGATATCGAAAACTCCCTGCCGCTCATCGTCCCCTTTGTCGCCGGGACGATCGTTCTTGCGCTCACTCAGAACTGGTGGCTTTCATTCATCCTTTTCGTTGTCACGGGGGTGATGGCTTGCCTTGTGACCGGTCAGAAAAAATCGTAAAGGCCATGAAACCCTTGATCGCCATTACGGCCTGCTACGTTTTTGCGCCGATCGAACAAAGTCGTCTCGATCGGGTTCGCCGCGATATCGTTGCGTTTGGCCAAGATCGCTCGATGCAAGGGCTCGTGCTCCTTGCCGAAGAGGGTCTCAATGCGACCGTCAGCGGATCCCACGAAGCCATTGGGGAATGGAAAGAATTTCTCCAAGGCATGTTCGGCGATGTCGAATGGAAAGACAGCGACGCATCCGAGATGCCGTTTCGTCGTTGGTCGGTAAAAATAAAGCCCGAGATCGTTGGCATCAAGAATGCGGGAATCCGGCCTTCGGGGAAGCACCGGCATCTTTCGCCCGCGGAGTGGAACGCAATGCTTCAGTGCGAGGATGTCGTCGTCGTGGATACGCGTAACGATTACGAAGTAGCCGTCGGTCGATTCCGCGGCGCGATCGATCCAAAGATCCGTCGCTTCAGCGATTTTCCGAAAGTCGCGGAGACGCTCGTTCCCAAAAACAAGAAGGTGCTCCTGTATTGCACGGGGGGCATCCGGTGCGAGAAGGCCATCTATGCGCTCGAGGAACGGGGATACAACGACGTCTATCAGCTGGATGGCGGTATTCTCAAGTACTTGGAGCAATTTCCGAATTCCGCATTCGAAGGAGAGTGCTTCGTATTCGATCACCGAGTCGCCGTCGATCAGTATCTGAGGCCGTCACAAACCTATGCGCTCTGTCCGCACTGCGGCGATCCGGCGGCCGTGAGCATCGCGTGTCAGTGCGGCGCACAGGGGAAAGTATGCGTGCGCTGTCATCGTCACAAAGAAAAGCAGACGTGCTCCAAGAGATGTGCGAATGGATGCGTTAGAGCTTGAGCTGTTTTTGTGTTCGTATATTTCCTTGAATGAAAGCCTAAGAACAGCATTTCAAACACCGTCATTTTGTGTTATACTGAGAGGAATTTTCACACCCATACTCATGAAGAAGAAACGTTTCTCCCTCCGTTCCTGGTTTGTCTCCGACGTGAACGAGACGGTTGCCATCACGCTGATTGCGGTCACGATCAGCATCATTCTCTCCGCCTTCGAGATCGGAGGCGTGGATGCCACGCTCCGAGGAAATTCTTCCTACGGAAATCTGCCGATCCACCTGGTGCCTGGTCTCGGTTCGAGCGCTTCCGTCTCCGGATCGGTGTCGCGAGCCCCCGCGCCCACGCATCGCCTCGTGCCGCAAAAGGCAGCCCGCTCCTCCTCGCGGTCCGTGGAGCACCGTGCGGCGCCGAAGGTTCAGTACCGGTTTTGAATCGGTATCATCGAACGGGGCGCAATCGGCTTCTTCCGTCGGTGCGCGTCACGCTTTCTTGAGTGTCTTTCGTGCGAGCTTCGCTTTGGCGGGCGGCTTCGCTTTCGTCTTTGGTCGCGAGAGGACCAGCGCGATCGGCGTCATTACCGTGCCGAGAACGTCGAGGATCGCAAGGGTGCCAAGGAGACGGAAAAAGAACGGTTCGGAAATTTCCCCTTTCTGAAGCGCATACGAGGAAAGCATGCCTGCGAGGAGTCCGATAGTGACCAGCGTAAGACCGCGGATGACGGAGACGATTGTTTTTCGCGCCGGAGGGAGAAGAAGAATGGATGCGTGCGCGCAGGAAAATGCAAGAATCCCAAAAATCACGCAGCTTTTGATGAGGTCGTCGCTGGGAAGAAACCAGGAAATCCAGAGAATATCGATCGAAAGGATGAAAGATGCCGAAGAGGCGATGAGTCCTGCATAGCCGAGGGGATGGTGACGTCTTCGATCGAGGAGCGCCGCGGCGCAGAGCGAGGTCAGGCTGAAGAGCCCGAGGAAAAGCGTCGTGAGCAGGATGCGCAGTTCGAATTCACCGAACGTTCCTAAGAGAATCACGAGAATGCCCGCGATCGCGGCGAGGGTGAATGCCGCGACGAGCATGCTCAGGAAAATCTTCTTCAAGGGGGTGGATGCCATGTGGCGAATCGTACAATCCATGGCGACCCGATGATAGTCGCGAAAGCACGTTTTTGCTTACCCGTCACGCGTGTTGATACTCGCCCTTTTGCCTCCGACCCAGTTCTTCTCCGCGGAGCGTGATGACCGCATTTCCATAATCTTCCGGCTTATGAAGGCCGAAACCTTGCAGTAACAGACGGCCGTCATGCATGAAGAGAGAATCCTCTTGAAAGCGCGCGAGCATTCCCAGTTGATACGTGTTCTCCACTCCTTCCACGATGACGGTTTGGTCGTGATCCTTAATGAAACGTTCAATGGTCTCTTGAAGACGGGGCCAATGTTCTTCCTCGGCAATAAGACTTCGATCGATTTTCACTTCGTTGATGACTTTGAGATCCGCAAGAATGGCCGGCACTTTTTCTATGGGGAAGGCCCCATTCGGTGCGCCGACGTCATCCAGTGCAAACGTGTTTACTCCCTGTTCGCGGAGACATTGCAACGCGTCATGCATCCTATCGGTGTCGAGCTCGCCTTTTTCGACGACTTCAATGCCGATTGGATTTCCCCCGTTGCGCTGCCCGTTGTGAATGATGTTCCGCAGGGTGCGGGCGAAGGAGAGTTTCAAGTCATTGGGCTCGACGTTGACGGATACCGTCGGATGAAAACCGTCCAGCGTCGATGCTTTTTGCAATCCGGTAGCATCGAGGGCGTTCTGCAGCGCAATTTCGGTCCAGCGCGCAATGCCGTCCGGAAATGCTTGGACGAGCGGAAGAAAATCATCCGGTCGTATGACTTTCGGCTTTTGTTCGCCGCGATCGATCATGCGTCCCAGTGCCTCGAAGCTCTGCAGCTCGAGATCGTTGCCCCGTAGGGCAAATTGTCCCTGATAGTGGTTGACTGCTTCGATCCAACTGAGCTTCCCCTCCAGGAGCCTCTTGATGCCTGTGCGAAGCTCCCGTTGTACCCGGTCGGTTCTCAGTCTTCTTTGAAGTCGCTTCTCCGGTTCGTCGGCCAGTCGTGCTCTTTCGTCAAAATTAATTCGGGGGACGGACATATTCCACGCGACGGTAACGTTCTTGCTACAAAATGCAACTAGTTTCCCGTATGCGTAGCGGTTTCGCTTGCTCAATAGCGGAGAAAACGAAATTTGTTCGGGTGTTGTTGCAGGAAAAAGGGCTGAGGTGAGCGCGTGTCGTGAAAAGTTTTCTTGGCTCTCACTCGGTACGTTCGTCGGCCGCCTCGTGATCGTGCATGAGGCGCGGGGCGATGTAGTACGCAGGTATCGCGATCATGAGGATAAAGGAAAGGAGCGGGAAAAACGGCGCGGCGGTGGTTGCGAGTGCGTATCCCGCCATGCCCGCCCAACTGCGGACCGAATGCGTAGATTTCTGGTCTTGGGTGATGTGGGCATGGAGTAATCCTGCCCCCGCCGCGTACCGATGGAGCAGGAAGTACGATGCGGCAGCGAAGAAGAGGACGAGGCAATAGAGGAAGATCGCGCCCTGCGCCATCGGGTGCTCGCCGAGGAAGGCCGTGGTGAAGGGGACGAGCGAGAGCCAGAAGAGGAGCGCGTTGTTGATCCAGAGAAAGCGGCCGTCCGCTTGGTCCACCTCGTGGAAGAAATGGTGGTGGTTCACCCAGAACACGGAGATGGTGAGGAAGCTCGCCGTGAAGCCGAGGAGTTTGGGGAGGATCGTTCCCAGTGCCGCGAAGACGCCGCGCACGGATTCGTCCTGCAGTTCGGGGACCTTGAGCTCGAGTACCAGGATCGTCAGAACGATCGCGATCACCGCGTCGCTGTAGGCTTCGAGGCGCGTTGTGGAACCCACGAGACTTTTGCCGGAGGGCGAGAGGAAACGCATGTCGTGAGTGTAGTGGCACTCGGGAACCAAAAAAAGACGGCCCCCGGAGGCGCCGTCTTCCGTATCAATGCGGAGAAATCAGATCGACGGGCAGGACGTTCCAGGCTTGGGAACCGCGACCGTTTGGCCGCCGTTCATCGGGCGAACGAAAAGCGCGTTCTTATACAGCGTTGCGCCGCGATAGGAATAACTCCCCTCGCCTTTGTGGGCGAAGGTGAAGTACGTGCCGTTGGCGCTGAACGCCGTCCAGAGCGTGGACATATCCATGTTTCCCAGATCCGTGGCCGCACCGGAGGCGCTGTCGAAGATTTTCAGGGTCTGCGGGTTGCCTCCCTTGTAGCTCGACAGGCGAAGGTCGCCTGTTGCGCTTAGGAGATAGAATCCGCCGTCGTTATCCCCGCCTGCTCCCTTCGTATCCACTTTTTGCTTCGGCGTCGAGAGATCGGCCGGCTGACTGAAGAAAGTTCGGCGGCCGATGTTGTCCGTTTGGCTGGTGAAGAGCATGTTCTTGCCGTCGGAGCTGAAGAGGATGTTGTAGCCTTCGAAGGGGCCCACGGTTTTCACCTGCTTCGTGGCGCTGCTGTAGGCGTACAGATTACCCGTGGAGTACACGAGAGGATTCGTGCCGGTGAACATCGTGAAAGAAAGCGTTCCGTCGGGGAGCATGTGCGCCTCGCCCTGATTCAAGGCGTTCACGAGGGCCTCGGCGTTTGTCGGGTTTTTGGCGGACGGCGTGCAAACGGTGGAGGTTTGCTCGGACGTGCGGCGCGAGACGATGGTCGTTGTGTCCGTAACGTTGTCGTACACGTAGAGACAGAAGCCGTAGTTGTAGAACGCGGAGTAGCGGCCGTCGGCACTGATCCCGACCGGTTTGCCCGCGGCGTTGGAGATTTCCTTGTAGGTGTTCGTGGCGAGATTCAACTGGATCATGCGCGCGCCGGCGGCATTTACCTGTTTCGGTTTGCCGTTGAAGATGATGACCTGTCCGTTTGCGCTGATTTTTGGAGATGTGCCCGTGAGCGGGATGCCGAGGGTCCCGGTCTCATCGGTCAGCTTCTTTGTCTGTTTGGTCGCGGTGTTGTACATGTAAATCTGATCGTCTTGCTCGGTATCGCCCGCAACGTTCCCGTCGCTCTGTGCCGAGAAAACCATCGTCGATCCGTCCGCGCTAAAGTCCTGCATCTGCGGACGGTTCCATTCGCATTGGTCGCCTACTTTAAAAGGAGGAACCGCGGTCGGAGCCACGTACGTCACCGGTGACGGCTCGTTGCATTGGACGGTGACGGAGGAGTTCACCGAGTTGTTCGACGGATTGGAATCCGCCGCCGATGTGAACTTGTACGTCTGCACGTTTTGAGTCCAGCACGTGAGGTTGGACTTGGCATCGTACGGGAGAGAGATTGTTTTGATTGCGTTTTTCTCCACGGTCATGGGACCGCAAGTCACCGTGGTGCCGGTCTGCTTGCAGCTCGAATCCGCGCCGGCAGCGAGAATGAAGCCGGTAGGCACTTCCGTGGTCATCACGACATCGGTCACGCTTTGGGCACCGGGATTCTTAACGTACACCATTGAGTAGAAATTTGAGCCTTGGATAAATGAATTGGGCATTACCCCAATTTGGATCGTGAGGTCGGCAGCGCTACTGCCCGAAATGATAGTCGGGACCACGTTCGGAGCCGTTGTCGGAATATTCTTGCAGTCCGCTGGGCAGTTGAGAGCAGTTTCCGACGGAGCAATACATGCGCCGTCTCCGCAGGTGATTTTTGCCGTTTCATACGAGCAGGTTGAACTGCATCCGTCGCCGTTTGTGGTGTTGCCGTCATCGCAACTTTCGCCCCAGTCGGTCTCCACTTTTCCGTCACCGCAGATATGCGTACCGGTCTGAGTGGTTCCGGGACAGAGGTATTCGCTATAAGCTGCGGAGAAGTTGTTGTTACCGTTTGCTTCAGCCACGGCAGTGATGACTGTCGCAGATTCTTGTATCGTCATTCCGCAGGAAGTTCCCTGAGCGGGCTTCAGTGTGACGGTAAATTTCCTGGTGGCGCCGGGATCGAGTACAAAAGGTCCGCATCCGATCTGTGCTCCGACCTGCGTGCAATTTCCGGTATTCGCGATCATGGTTTCCTGGAGGCCGCCAGTCGAAACGACTACTTTGGCGTCCGTCGCCGTTTTCGTACCGATATTCGAGACGTCAATAGTAAGGACGATGGAACCTTGCGGCATCGATTGGGGTAAGGTCGCCTTCACCATGAGGTCCTGCGTTCCTGCAGTGCTTGGAGAATTTGGACTAAGGATTAGTCCCGTCGGAACGTTGTAGGTGCTCGTCGTCGGGGGAGTGACCGTTTGGTAACCCGCTTCCTTCAAGCATCGGCTCGTGCAGCCGTCGCCGTTCACGAAGTTGCCGTCGTCGCATTGTTCGTATTGCGTCTGTACTTTGCCGTCACCGCAGTACTCCGCGGTGGGAGCCGGGGTCATCGGCGGCGGAGCGGTCGGGGGAGTCGTCGGAGGCGCCGTCGGCGGGAGTGTCGGCGGGGTCGGAGGAACCGGGGGCGGCGTGCTGCCGGCTTTGGCGCAGTAGCCCGTGCCCGCGGCGTCGCTCACGCAGGTGAGCCAGGAGCCGTTCTGGTACGGGCAACCGCCGCTCACGTAGACGCCGACGGACGGCTCGGTGCCGTGTTTGCCGTCCGGGATCTTATTGTTGCAGAAGTAGGAGATAAGGCTGCCCCCGATGTCGCACTTGTTCTGGCTTTTGTCCGGTCCTTTCGTGAGGGTCGACGGGGCGTAGATGAAGTTGATGCCCTGGTCGTCCGTGCAGGCGGAGTTCCAGCTTCGGGTCGCGCCGCACTGGGCCATGGTGGCCTCGGAGAACTTCCGGCAGAAGCCGCTGACGCAATCCGTGCCGTACGGGCAGTACGTGCGAATAACGGTCGGCGCATTGTTGACCTTCCACGGAACGTCGATATAGCTGCGCGTGGCGGAGACTTTCGTGAGCGGATCGGTGAACGTACCGATGCCGCATTTACCGAGCGGCACGCCCTTTTGCATCTCGTCGTAGATGTTCAGCCATCCGCCGCCTAGTCCCAGCTGGAGCTCGGGCGGATAGACGAGCGGCGTGGAGCTCGGGATGAGCACGGTCCACGGAATGTTCGAGATGTTGCAGAGAACGGTTCCGGTCGACGGTGCGGGCTGCGGCGTCGCGGTGGCGCATTTCTGAGGGCCGCAGTCGAGCGGGCAGCCATTCGCGTCCCTGCTGATTTTCGTGACGTCGTACTCGCAGCCCTGATTCGGCGCCGGACACGACGGTTGATAAAAACAGGAGGAACTCGGCGGCGTCGCCGTGACTTTGCAATCGTTCGGACAGGATGCATTTTCATTCGTCTCGCAGATCCCGTTGCCGCAGACGGACGTGACGGAGCAGTCGGCGGGACAGGTGTAGGGATTCTCGTTCGTCTCACATTTCTTGTTGCCGCAGACCGGACTCGTCGTTGCGGACTTACAGTCGCTCGGACACGTCGAGTTTGTTTCGTTGTAGTCGCAACTTCCGTTTCCGCAGACGCAGGGGTTGGCAACGAGAGTTGCGCCGTTGTTCTGCTGATTCGCATCGATTCCCGTGTTGGCGAACGCAGCGCCCGTCAGTTGGTCCTGCGAACAGTACGACGTTGGGGCATACGACAATCGTACGGTGTACGACTGTCCTCCGGGGATGCTTGTCGCGGAACATTTCACGATTTGCGTTCCCGACGTCGCGCAGACGAGAGCGGGGTTGGAAGACTGCGGCATCGTGATCGTGACGCTGTTTGCAGGAATTTGCGCGGCAAAATTCACGTTCGTTGCGGTCGTGGTGCCGAGGTTCGCGATGGTGAATACGAACGCGCGACCGGAGGTTCGGTCGTCCTTTACGGTGACGGCAATGTCCATGGTTCCGCCGGAGGTCTGCGGGCACACCGTTGGTCCGCAATCAACGACGCATCCGTTCGCGTCTTTTGTGGCACGAGTATTGTCGTACGTGCAACCTGCCGGCAATTGCGCGCAGACGATCTTTAGGCAAGAGGTATTCGACGTCTGCGTGGAAGAGCCCTTTTCGACGGCGACCGCATCGGCGACGTGATAGAGGACGGCGCCTGCTGCCACGGTCTGCGTGCTCGGGGTGCTTTCGATCGTCACCTCGCCGCTCATAGGCGTTGCCGAGCCGAGGACGATCCATCCGCGACCCAGGAGCTGCTTCTCCGACGGCACGACATTCTGATTGATTGTCTTCGTCAGGAGCACTGTATTTCCGTCAAGAACACGAATTTTTGCGCCCGTATCCATCTTGTCCGTGCTGAACGGAGTGTAGGTGATATAGAAAGTATGGGCAGTTCCCGGCGTCACCGGCATTCGCCATGTTGCCTTCACGGGAACACCCGCTTGGGAGGCCCAGTACGCGTACACCTGCTCGTTGTTCACCGCGTTCTGCGGGCGGATCTCCGTCCAGACGTTGCTTACCGCGAAGCGGGAATCCGTGTTCTCGATCACAAGCGGCGATCCGGCGACCTGCGCCACAAAATGCGCGCCCACGCCGATCAGAGAACCGATCCCGAGACAGAGCGTCAGGACGGTGAGCGGGGCAGCTCGAAGAGTGCGGACCATAGGTTTGTGTTGGAAAGTTTCCCCTTATTGTACCAAAAATCCCTCTTCCTGGCCAGGTTGTTCGTCGGTCGGATGCGCGGGGCGCTGCGGGAGTCAATCTTCCCTTCCGGTAGCGAAAAACCAAAAAACACGGAGGATTGCCCGCAGAATACGCACTACCAGGCCGGGGGCGTCGTCGCCGAAAGAAGGATTGATCGTTCTCATGGCGGCGATGATTTCGTCGGAACCGAAAATCCCGATTCCCATTTTTTGTCCTTCGTCTTTGCAGAGGGCGTCGGATCGAAGCGTCGTGATGACGATGCCGCGCCCCACACCGTCGCGAAGAAGACAGCCGCCGAGCGCTCGCACGACGCGGATAGGAAGAATGTCCTTTGTCGAATCCCGCACACTCCACCTCTTGCATTCGCCGTAGACCTTTTCACCGCCCCACGTGGCGATGATATCGATCCCGCGATCCCATCCTTTCTTCCCCTTCTTTTCCGTGACCTGGACATGCTGGTACCCCAGCGATTCCAAGAGGAATTTTCCGAAGTATTCGAACTCAAGCGGCGATAAGCGCCGCACGTGACCCATGCGTCTCAATTTGCGGAATTGGTCTTGCGTGAGCACGGCAACAGCCTGGCGAAAAAACCGCCCACATGCAATCCTCCTCGGCCGTGCGGCGGAGGAGGATTGAGGGACGGGATTATTGGCAGTCGAGACGATCGAGGTGGTTGAGGTAGCCCGAACCGCCGTCGTACAGCGAGCAGATGATCGTTCCCATGGCCTTTTCGTTGATGGGCAGACGGCCGGTCTGCGGGATGCCTTCCACCATCGAGGAGGCGCGGCGGACAGTGGAGTCGTACCACGTCTCGCCCTTCGCGACCGGGTTGGCCGGGATACCCATCATCTTCACGAGCAGTACCGAGGCATCCGCCGTGGTGATCCAGTCATTCGGACGGAACGTGCCGTCGGCGTAACCGCGCACGAGACCGCTTTTCAGAGCGACGCAGAGCTCCTTGGCGCGGGGATGATTCACCGGCACATCCGAAAAGAGTAACTGGAACTTCCCGACGCCGAGATCGGCGAAACAGGTGTCGAGATCCGTCTGTGTCACGCTGCGGCTGACGATTGCGGCGACGAAGTCGATGCGAGTCACGATGCCGGCGGAAACCGGCGTGGGAATGGCGGGAAGCGTCGGATCAATGTTGTCCCACGTGTCGGTCGATGGGGGGACTCCCGGCATCGATGTCTCGGAGGAGGACGAGGACGATTCCGACGGCAGGTCGGTGATCGGCAGGAAGTCGTCGGGCCAGATCTTCGCCGAGGCGAAGGAGGGGACGAGGAGGGACAGGACGACGGCTGTCGAGAAGAGACGGCGGGTCATGGGGAGGGGAGGAAAAGAGGAGAGAGGAAAGAGTTTAGGACTTGGGGTTCGGGGCAATCGGGACCGCCTGCTTGCGGGCTTCGCGAACTTGACGTCGGAGCGTGCGGCGCGAAACGCGTTCCTCTGCCCGGCGTCCGCCGCCGACCGTCGTCATCGCGACGCCGCCGCCGTTCGACGCGGTCCCGCACGAGAGACCCGCGCAGAGCGACGTTTCCGTTCCGCGCAGGCCGATGATGCGGGTCGGCGGATATCGTTCGGCATCGCTTAGGACATGAAACAGCGTCGCCATCGCCCCGCGCTCCAATAGAGAGCCGGGGGCGGCCCCCTGTGGCAATGCCCCTCGTTGACGGAGAGCTTCCATGGAACTCCAAAACCAGGGCTTGGTCGGCGTTTCGTGAGAGGGATACGTAAATCCTTGGGCATGAGCCATGATTTTGCTTGCTTCTGCGACAGTGATCGGATCGGACGGGCGAAACGCCGCGTCTCGATCGCCGTTCACCAGGCCGAATTCTATGGCGACGCAAAGACTCGGTGCATACGACTCATCAACCGTGACGTCTCGGAAAAGTTTTGTGAACCGAGCCGGAAGACTGGGGGCGATATTGCGAAAGCAGTTCGTGGTTGCGGTATCGGGATAGAGTGCCCGAACCACCGCAAGCGTGAATTCCAGGCGCGTGACAGCTTTGTCTTCCTCAAAATTTCCATTTGCATCCCCATGCATGACGCCCCGCGTCAGAACGTAATCGATGTCTTCTTGAGAAGCCGCGGCAGCGGGCGTAGCCCACAGAAAACTCGCTCCGAGCACGAGCGTCGATGCGGCAAGAGTCATTCGTGTGATGTTCATCGGCAGGAGGGGAGGCAGGAGGGGGACCATACCAACGATGGAGCAAGCCTGTAAATCCTTCTTGTCCGACTGTGGCCAAAATTTTTCGTCACCCATTCGGAGTATTTCGGTGAAAAAAAGACAGGAGAGAACAAAAAAAATATACAAAATTCGTATAAAAAAAATGATCAAACATTTCTTTTATAAAAAGGGCTAAAATTAATTTTTATGCACAATTTCATTCGACTTTGGATCTCGAAATGATCTCGAAAATACCCCGAAGCCGATCAGCGTGAGAAATCCGGCGCAGTAGAGAGGGAGTTCGATGTGGATGCCTGTCAAAAAGCCGGCGATGAGCGGTGGGATCGCCTGAGCGAGCGATTGTACGGACTGGTTGATTCCCATGATTTCCCCCTGCGCATCTTCGCCTCCTAGGTTTGAAATGACAGCGTTGGTGTTGGGGACAAGAAGTCCTTCGCAAACGGCGATGAAGGGAAGGATGAGATAGAAGAGCAGGCTGGAGCGAGGCAGGACCAGGCTCATGAGAAGCACTGCGAGCGGCAGAGAGCTCCAGCGGATGATCGTATCGGGCTTGAAGCGATTTCCCACCGGTTTCGTAAGTACGCCCTGCGTCACGGCGATCCATACGCCCACATAGGCGAAGAGTCGTCCTGTGTTTGCCTGGGTGAAAGCGAAGCGTTCGATAAGGATGACCTGGAAGAATTGCGTGAAGAAATTAAATCCGAGCGTCAGCAGGAATATCACGGCGAACATTGTGCGCACGGGAGGCGACGTGAAGGCAGTGACGATATTTCGGAAGCCGGTCAGGGGACTGAGCGGCGTAGCCATGGGTCGGCGAAGCGTTTCGGGCAGAAAGATTCCGCAGAGGATCGTATTGATCAAGCTGAGCGCCGCGGTGAAGAAGAACGGCGTGGCGAACGTAAACCAGGGAATGACATCGTTGCTGCTCAATTCCCCTCCGATGAACGGACCGAGAATGAATCCGAGACCGAATGCGGCGCCGACAATGCCAAAATTTTTCACTTTTTGTTTCGGCGTGCTGAAATCCGCGATTGCCGAGAAAGCGGTGGCGATGTTCCCCCCCGTGAAGCCGTCCAAAATACGAGAAAGGAAGAGCAGGGGGAGCGACTTGAGAACGATGCCGATGCCGAACAGCAGATACCCCGCCGCCGTTCCGAGCAAGGAGAGAAGAAGGACGGGTTTCCGGCCCCGATGATCCGACAGCGCTCCCAGGACCGGCGCACCGACGAATTGTGCAAGCGGATACGCGCTGAGAAGAAAACCGTACAGGATGGCTCGCGTTCCGAGATCCGTCGATGCCGGAAGCACGCTCTTTGCCGGATCGAGAAATACCGACGCCAGAACGGGAATCGCGATGCCGACGCCGAGCATATCGATGAAGACCGTGAGGAAGAGCGGCAGCATCGGGTGGCGTTTGTGCGACATGTGTAGGGGGCGGAAAATCAGTTTTTGTACTTCGGCGTCACCAGGTGAATAAGCATCTTGCCTATGCCGAGCACGACAGCGACCACGACCCATCCCAGCACGCCGCCGCGGATCTCGAAGGAAGCGAGAGAGGGATCGAGTTTTGCGGTGATGGATGTGAGAATCCAGAGGAATACGGCGTTGACGATAATGAGTCCGAGAAGTCCGGCAACGAACTTCACGGGTGCCGCAAGCAGGTCGAGGATCGGGCGCACGAAAAAATTGAGGAGCACCAGGATGATCGCGACGACAGCGTATCCCGGCCATCCACCGCCGATGCCAACGTATTGCGGGAAGGTGGTGACCATCCACCACAGGAGGAGGGTTGTGAGGAGGACTTGGAGGAGGAGGCGGGTGGGGAGGGACATGAGGTGGTGGTTTACGAGTGACGAGTTGCGAGTTGCGAGTTGCGAGTTGCGAGTTGCGAGTTGCGAGTTGCGAGGTCGAGTCTGGCCTCAGGATAAGCTTCCACTCGGAAAACTTCTCTTGAGGAGCGGGCTCGCTGCCCGCGGAACATCAGATCTTCTGAAAGCGGAGAGTGATCGTCTCCCCCTCGAGGTCGACGGTCTTCGCCTCGCCGTCGGCCTTTCCGAGATCGGCGTTTACCGCCGAGGCGATCGTCTTTCCATGGTCGCGCACCAGGTCGTCGGCGCCCTCGATCGAGAGGGCGATTCTGTCCGTGAAAGAAAGTCCTGCGTCCTTACGAAGCTGCTGAATCTGGCGGATGAGGTCGCGCGCGCGGCCCTCCGATTGCAGCGCGGGAGTCACGTGGGTGTCGAGCGACACCACGACGCCCTTGTCCGCCGCAACGTCGGTTCCTTCCTTGCCTCGGTACACCACCGTCGCCTCTCCCGGCGAAAGACGGACGTCGAGGATCAGGATCGATCCGTCCTTTTCCACGAAAAATTCTCCGGCCTTTCCTGCTTTAATGATCTCTTGCACGCGACCGCCGAGGCGCGGTCCCACCTTGCGTGCGTCGACCTGCGCGTACGACTCGGCGATTGCTCCGGCGTCGGCCACGAGGTCCACCGCTTTCACGTTGAGCTCCTCGCGCAGGAGCGCCAGCTCGTCGCCGTCGATCGCATGCGCCTTCAGGAGATCTCTCGGCACGGCGATCGTTGCGCGTGCGAGGGGTTGGCGCACTTTCACTTTTTTCTCACTGCGAATTTGGAGGCCGAGCGAGACGATCGTGCGCAGCAGGCGCGTTTTGCGGAGCAGAGCCTGCTCGGCAACGGTGAGTTCACGCGTTACGGGCCAGTCGGTCAGGTGAATGCTGCCGTGGTCCTCGCGAACGAGGTTGAGGTATATCGCCTCGGGAGCGAACGGACAAAACGGCGCAAGAAGTTGTGCAACCGTCAGGAGCACGTCGTAGAGCGTATTGAGCGCGTCCAGGCGGTCCCCCTCGTGCATTTCTTCCATCGCCTCTCCCGGGCCGCTCAATCCCGCTTTGCCGGCGAAGCGGCGACGCGAGAGGCGGACGTACCAGTTCGTGAGGGCGTCGATGGTGCCCCCGAGTTCGGCGCAGGTCGCCGAGAGGTCGTAATGTTCGAGTTGTTCCGTCATGCGGTTCACCAGGTCTTGCACTTCCGCGCGAATGTAGCGGTCGAGCGAGTGCCCCGATGTTCTGCGCGTCGAGCCCGCTTCCCAGTTCGCCGCGTTCGCGTACGTCACGAAGAACGCGTACGTGTTCCACAGCGGAAGCAGCACGTTGCGGAGCTGTTCCGCGACCAACTTCTCGCCGAAGCGCAGGTCTTCGCCGCGGACGGCGGGGGAACTCATGAGCGCGAAACGCATGGCGTCCGCTCCGTGCTTCTCCGCGAGTTCGAGGGGGTCGGGGTAGTTCTTCAGTCGTTTGCTCATTTTCTTGCCGTCCTCCGCGAGCACCGTGCCGTTCACGATGCAGTTCCGGAAGGGCGATCGGCCGTAGAGCGCGGCGCCGAGCACGGTGAGCGTGTAGAACCAGCCGCGCGTCTGGTCGATGCCTTCGGCGATGAAGTCGGCGGGAAATCCTGGAGGAGTGTCGAGTGTCGAGTGTCGAGTTGCGGGAACGCGTTTGGCATTGTTCCCGACACCCGATACCCGATACCCGTAACTGAACGGGAAGTGGCCTTGTGCGTACGGCATGGAACCCGATTCGAACCAGCAGTCGAGCACCTCGGGGATGCGTCGCAGCAGCGGGCGGAACGTGAACGCGGCGGTCTCGCAGTTGGCCGGCGCGTACGCGAGCGCCTCGTGGTAGGGCAACCGGTCGGCAACCATGCGCATGGCCTTGAGGAAGCCGCCGTGCGACACAACGAGCACGCGCTTGCCCGGATAAGTCGCAAGCAAATGTTCGCGCACCGCCTCCGCACGCTGAAGGAAATCGGCGAGGCGTTCTCCATTTTTTCCTGAGGAATGATGAAGTCCGAGTTCTCCGTTGAGCACGTCGAGCGGATGGTCTTTCAGGATATCCGCGTTCGTGCGGCCCACCCAGTCGCCGATGCCGCGTTCGCGCAGCTCCGGCAGGGCTTCCGCGACGGTGAGTCCGAGTTCCTTCGCAATGATTTCCGCGGTTTCCCGGGCGCGTTTCATGTCCGAGCAGATCACGACGTCGAATACCTTCTTCTTTTTCAGTGTCGCGGCGCACTCGCGCGCCTGCTCCCGGCCCCGGTCGGTGAGGGGCCGGTCCGCTTCGCGTCCCTGGCACTTCCCGTCGCGGTTCCAGTCGGTCTCGCCGTGGCGCACGAGAACCGCCTCGACCGCGCCGTCGTCGCTGCCGCCTTCCCAGGCGATCCCGTCGACGGTCTCCTTGTGGAGGTCGAGCGACTGACGCGCGGCATGATCCCAGAAGTAGCTCATGGGTTCCGCGTAGCTCGGGTAGGGCTGGTGACAAAGTTTTGCAGGATCCTCTTTCGTAAAGACGTTGCGCAGGTTCAGGCACGGATCTGCGTGCGTCACGATCGCGATGTGTTCGCCATGGTGTCGTGGAAGCACTTCCGCAAGGAAGCTCTCGATGCGCGCGTGAACCTCCGACCACGTCTCCATGCCGGGGAAGTGGTAAATGCTCTCCACCTTGCCGGTTTCAAGTTTGTGCGCTCGGCGCGCCTTCACGAATGTGAGGTCGGAGAAGTCGACAGTCTTCCCTTCGTACTCGCCGAAGCGCACTTCCCGGAGGCGCTCGTCGACCACGACGCGTGCGCCGGTGGCCTTGGCCACGGCTTCGGCCGTCTCGCGCGTGCGCTGGAGCGGGGAGCAGTACACAACGGTCACCGGATGGCGGTCGCCCGCGAGCGCGTCACCCGCTGCCTTGGCCTGTCCGCCGCCGCGCTTCGTGAGCGGGGTCCCGGGAACCTCGCCTTGGTAGATCGGGATGAGGTTCCCCTCGCTCTCGGCGTGACGCAGCGTCGTGACTTTCGTGAAGCGGTGCGGCACTTGCGTGAAGAGGTCGTCGCGTCCGCCGATCACCTCCATTTCCTTCGTCTTTGCATTGCGCCAGATCGGCAGCGGGGTGCCCCAGTAGCGGTTGCGGGAGATCGCCCAGTCGCGCGCGCCTTCCAGCCACTTGCCGAAGCGGCCGTCGCGCAGGTGCGCGGGCACCCACGCGGTTTCGCTGTTGGCCGTGAGCATCGACTCCTTCATTTTCTCCACCGCGACGAACCACGAGGACGTGGCGTAGTTGAGCAGCGGTGAATCGCATCGCCAGCAGTGCGGGTAGCTGTGCGTATAACTTTTTTGATCAAAAAGATGCCCTTTCTGTTGCAGATATTTGCCGATGGCCTTATCGGCTTTGGAGGGCTCTTCTTTGGGTTTCACGTCCATGCCGGCGAAATCCGTGACCTTGTCCACGAACTTCCCTTCCATCGTGACGTGCTGCAGGAGCGGCGCCTTCTCGCGCTTGCCCACGCCGAAGTCGTCCTCGCCGAAGCCGGGTGCGATGTGCACGATGCCCGTGCCGTCTTCGGTCGTGACGAAGTCCCCGGCGACGACGCGGAACGCCGTCTCCGCGTAGGCGTCCGCGAAGTATGGGAAGAGCGGTTCGTAGGTGGTGCCCACGAGCGATTTCCCGGTGACGGTCTTGCCGACAACCGCATGGTCTTTGCCTTTGAATACTTTCTCCACGAGAGATTCCGCGAGAATGAATGTCTTTCCGTCGTGCTCGACCGTCGCGTACAGCGTCTTCGGATGGACCGCGAGGAACAGGTTCCCCGGGAGCGTCCACGGCGTCGTCGTCCAGGCGAGCATGTACGTCGGCGTCTTTGCGCCTGCCCTGAGCGAAGTCGAAGGGTCTTGTGCTCCCTTTGCGTCTTTCAATCGGAACATGACTGTTGCCGACAGGTCGGTGACATCTTTATATCCCTGCGTCACTTCGAAGTTACTGAGCGGCGTCACGCAGCGCGGACAGACGTGCATGGGCTTGTGTCCTTCCACAATCAGGTTTTTCTCGGCAAGCTTGGAAAACACCCACCAGATACTCTCCATGTACTCGGGGTCCATCGTGCGGTAGTCCCAATCCATGTCCACCCACCGGCCGGTGCGTTCCACGACGACGCGCCACTCCTTGGTGTAGCGCTGCACCGCGCCGCGGCACAGGTCGTTGAAGGCCTTGATGCCCATCTCCTCGATCTGCTTCTTGCTCGTGATGTTGTGCTCCTTCTCGATCAGGTTCTCGATGGGGAGCCCGTGGCAATCCCAGCCGAAGCGGCGGATCACTTTTTTCCCGCGCATCGTCTGATAGCGCGGAATCACGTCCTTGATGGTGCCGGCGAGAAGGTGGCCGTAGTGGGGGAGGCCCGTGGCGAACGGCGGCCCGTCGTAGAAGCTGAACGATTCCTCGGTGGCGCTCGCCTCGGGACCGGCCAGAATGTCCTCGCCCTTCTTGGAGCGTTGGCGGATGGAGCGCTTGAACGTGTCCTCTTCCTTCCAGTACTGCAGGATGCCCCGTTCAAGGTCGGGAAAGTTCTGTTTCGGATCGACGGGATCGAAGGGCATGAGGAAGAAGGCGGACGATAGCCAAAGCGTAGCAGACCTCAGCGGCCCGGTTCACGCGGAATCTCGGCGAGGGACAACAATCGCAGACGCATGCCCTCGTGGAATTCTTCAAATGGCAGCGAACGGTTGAGCCGTCGGACCGACGGAAAGTCAATGATCCCCCTTTTATGAGAGTTCCGTGGACGCTACAGTGTCTTACTCGCATGTCTCAAAAGAGTATTCCCCACTTTGGCGATGAAGAGTTTCAGGAATTTGCGCGCCTGATCGAACAGCCGTCGCACACTCCCGTCGGTCAGCTCAAAAAAACAGTGCTCGTGGAGGCGATGTACCGCGAACGTCGTGCGAAAGCGGTCGAAAGTCGTTCGCGTGCGATTTACGAAAGAACGAACAACGCCTCTGTCGCGGATGATCAGGCCGAACGGGAGCTCTGGGGATCCGTCCAGCACATCGACGCGTCGGAGGTGATCGTCGATCGTTCCAGTGATACCCGCTTACTCTTAAAAACTCTCGTTATCACTCGCGGCGATCCCAGTAAAGCCCGGCACCATGTTCTCGTTCCCGCTCATATCGATACGGTTGAGCCGTCGACAAGTTTGATGAGGAAACTGACGCGGGACGGAAAAAATCTCGATCGTCTCAAGGGCATCGGCGTTTGGGATATGCAGGCTGGTGTCTATAACTCGATCGCGCTGGCCGCCGAAGTCGTCATTCCGCAGGACCTTTGCGTGCACTTTGTCTTTCCGCCCGACGAAGAGAGGCATTCCCGCGGTGCGCGCGGACTTGAAAAACGATGGTCGTACCGGGAGAAGATCATGACCGTTCTTTCGCAGGAAATCGGCCCGCTTTCCGTTAAGCCGAGCGAGGACGATATGCGCCCGCGCGTCGTGCTCGGGCGTCCGGGGCGTCAGAAATTTGAGATTGAGATCACGCTTGATCAGGGAAAGCAGGGGCACTTCGCCGATTCGGCGAATCGGCACAATGCCAAGGATATCGCCGATGAATTGTCCATTGAACTGCGCAAGAGGTTTGCCACACGCGAATCCAAGAAGAAAAAGCATCCGCTCTTGGGTCCTCCGATTTGGGAGAGCGGGGAAGGGAGCGCGATGCGCTCGCGCATGGATCGCTGGCCCGACCATGCTACTTTTGATTTTTCCGTCCATGCGCGTCCTGGAGTTACGTATCAGGAGCAGCTCACGGAATTGCGTGCCGATCTTGAATCGATACGCGTGCAGAAAGGGTGGGACGAAGTCGTAGCGATCGATCTGCGACCGTATTCCGGCGGCGTGTCCTATGAACCGTTTTGCATGCCGCTGAAGCAAAACGGAGAGCCTGAAAAGCATCCGTTGTCCTCTGTCATATTCCGCGCGGTGCATCAAGTGACGGGCTATGAAGCCGTTCCGGCTGCCGGGCTCTCCGTTGCGGACGAAAATTTGTACAACGATTGGATATTACGCCGTTTGGGCTTGCAATCATTTGCGGACGTTCAGGGAGGAGTCATCAGCGTTCCTCCGCGAGGCAATAAGGCGCACAACGAAGGAGAATGGGTCTCCGCCCGCAGTATCATGGAAACCCGTGAGATTTTCCGGTGGCTCATGGAAAGCCCCTATGGACTCTCCCGATTGGCTCAGAAGGGCAAAAAGAACCATTAATTTTCTCGCAATTTCCCTTTACTTTTGACAATAAGTTAGTATAAAATCTTTCGGTTTTTTTGTACATCCCTACCCTGTCGCAATGGCTCTTGACCTCGAATCGTCGGAAGAGTGCGATGTTGGTGTCCCGGACACCGGTCGGGCTCCGCGGGGCTCGGAAGATCTTCCTGCGCTGGAGGGGGCGGTTAGGGATAAAACTTTGATTTCGAATCTCGCCCTGGCATCGGCCGCATTGAGGTCTATCGCTACGCAGCTCGGGCTGTCGGGAGATGGTCTTACGCATCGCGATCTTCTCTTGGTCATTCTGTTGCAGAAAAAGAAGACGAAGGAGGCGTAAAGATCCAAACCCTGCATGAAATTCTGGCTTGTTACTCCCCACGATTTTATTCTATAGTCTCAGCCTTTTTTCATGGCAAAAAAGCCACTGAGCACAGGCCCGGACAGCGATCTTCACATTCATGAGTGGGTCGACGCACTTGTTACGAATCCCGAATTCATCAGGAGCATCGAGGAAGAGCAAAGAAAGATCGGCGAACTGGAGGAATTGCGCAAGGTCATTGATGTGGTGCGGAAAAACGTACGCGGGATGGAGGCGGCAAACCTCCATGGAGAGATCGTCCAAGAGAAAACATGGGCTCCGGAGATTCTCGCGCGAAGGGAGCGTCTTTTTCTTGCTCGAAAAACGGCGGAAGTTCTCCTAACAAAGGACGTGCGCCAGCTGAACGGGCTCCGTGATTTTTTTGAGAAGCAGGGCGGTCTCTTTGATCCCTATACGCTCGCTTTCATTGAGGAGAGGCTGGAACAGCCGGCAAATGCCCAAGAAGGTGGATGGGTGGTTTCTCTCGGCATCGGCCAAACGTATAACGACCTTTTGCAGGTGATTCCCGGGGAAATTGTCGGCGCAGACGTGCAGTTATTTGTTCCGCCCGACGTCAAAAATGCAGAGCTGCCGAAGGAGCTGGTTTTGGGCGATACGGACGTGATTGATCCGAATTTTGCCCCGTTGTATCGGGAAATTTGCAAAAATCCGCAGACCGCCGCATGGCTCTCCGATGTGACTTCCGATCGTGGGGTTCAGCGTCCGGACGGCAGGAATTTTACGGTCCATGGTTTCGCAAAAACCGCCACCAATAGGGCGTATGACGCCGTAGAAGCGATGAATGTGCAGCGGCAATTTCCGGTGAAATGGTCGCTCGCGGCTATCGCGGCGATCGCGGGATTGCGAAATGCTTCCGGTGAGGAAATTGTTCGCGTACCCGCACCTCTCCAGAGTAAAATGAGCATGGGTCTTCATTCGCGCTCTCGAATCAAGGGCGGAGCAGAATTGCAGAGCTTTCCTCTCGGCACGAAAATGGGTTCCCTCACGGAGGTGTCCATGCCCGATGGCTCGACGTATTTCGTGGAAATAAACTGGAATATCCTGGCTCAGGAACAAGTCGTTCCCGAGCGTTCTGCCTCGGTTACCGTGCCGCAGCTGCCCGATGAGATGGGGCAGAAACAAGACGGACGGCCATCTGGGAAGTGATCAGAGCGACAAGCGGAAGAGCAGTGACCCATGACCATGCGTGAGAGATGGCGATTTCACCGATCACCGTGGAGAGCACGACGAGGGGAAGGGTCATGTTGAGCGTCGCATTCGGAAAGCGGCGCATGCATTCAAAATAGATGGCGTACGGAAACACCGCGAAGACGAGAGCGAATAAAATCGTCAGTATGCCTCCTGTCGCGCTGATGTCTTGCAGGTGCAGCAAGGGGAACAGCGGCAGGCAGAGGATCAGGCAACCCGCGGAGATCCAGAAAAGGAAGGCGGGGTACCGTTCGCGGACGAATCCCACTTCGTCCTGGAACCGCTTGCTGAGGAGAGAGTACAAACCGAAAGAAAGCGCGCTTCCCATACCCGCAAAGACATACAAAGCCTCCGTTTTCTGGATGGAGAGCGAGACGACGGATGCTGTAATCAGAATGCCGAGACTTGCCAGGGAATAAGGCCTCCACTGTTTTTGCCAGCATTCTCGAAGCACGGAGACAAAGCTTAATCCCGAGACGACGAGAAGAATGTATTGCGACGCCGTGAGGCCTTTGAGCGTCACGTACGTGAAAACCGCCGTACTGAAGAGGGAAAGCGTACTGAGGAGAAGCGTCGGTTCCAGGGGGGAGAGCGGTTTCAGGCGCTGGCGCTGCGTGATTTTTTGACGAAGGAAATAGAGCGACGAGAAGGCAAAGAACGTAAGGAAACGGATGACGGTCAGATCGATCGGCGTAACCGTGCTCTGCACGATCTGGCGGGCGAGTACCGGATCGAGTCCCCAGAGCGTGACGAGCAATCCGATGGCAAAGACGTACGGAAGATTCCAGCCAGCTCTGGCGCGTCGGATGCTCTGTGCGCCCACGCTCGCCATTTCTTCCTCGAAGGAACGCAGCGCATCCGGAGAGAGGTCCATCTTCATGCGGATTTCGCTTCCCTCGCCGTTCGACGGGCCGATCTGTACGCCAACGACCCGCTCCTGGTGACGGCGATAGACGTCGAACAGTTTCACGAGCGTGGCGGGATTCGTCAGTACGGCGCGGAACACGATCGTCTGCGCCACATTCGCACCGGAAGAGCCGTTTGCCGTCGTCCTTTCGGAGGTGATACTGAAGACTGCGCGGTACGCGTCATGGGGATCCATGCGCCCCTCTCCGATGGCCAAATACAGTTCCGACAAGTTCTCGTACCCAAGCTGCTGGATCGATTCGTTGAGTGCGGTTTCGTTGAATTCTTCGATGAAGCCCTTGCGTCCTTGGCGCAGGGCTTCCTGCAGCATGGTCTTTCCAAGTTTCACTTTTTCACTCGGAGGAAGGCTCTGTGCCAGGGCCGCGCGAATGGTCGCCGTCGCGAGGCCGCTATGGACGTGCGAGAGCCAAGCGAGCGATACGGTCTGCCGTTCTCCGAGCACGGCATCCAGCGTGTCGCCGTGTTTCAGTGCGTGCGAAAGCGTCACGTCCACGCCGTTCACGCGGATTGCCTCGAGCCGCAGTGCGTTATCGCGCAGGAGATAGAACGCGCCGTCGAGAGCCGTGGAATCTTGGGGAACGGAAATGGCCTCGTCACCCGGTCCGTGGATGACGAATGATTTTCCGAGGATGTCGCTCTGCAGGCTCAGCCAGAAGTCACTGCTTCGCTCCTGAGAATCGTGGGCGAGAGGCGAGATGCGCGTTGTCCAGGGGAGAAACGCAGTCATCGCGCCGGGTTCAACACGGAAACAAACGGATGCGACGCCTTTGCGGGCGTATTCGTGCATTTCTTGCGTTCGAATCTTACAGCGCACTCGGGTGCCGTCTTCGAGGATGATGGTGGTATGCAGTCCTCTGTAGCCGTTGATTGCGGGAGAGTTGATGAAGTCTTGGAACGACAGAAGCTCGCGTTTCCATACCTGATGCAGCACTCCCATGACGTGATAGCAATCCGTGATTGTTTGGCAGACGAACACGGCCGTGAAGTTCGCGAGACCGGTGACCGCGGCACTGTGGCTCTCGTACTGGCGCTGCAGATTTTCCCAGGATTTCGGTTCGTGAATGATTTCGATGTCATGCATGTCGCGACGTTCATGGAGACGGCTCCGGATCGTTCCGAGTTTTTCGTCGGCGAGCGTTTCCGCTTGCGTACGCAATTCCGCGAGCGTATTGAACGTTTCCTCCTGGAGGATCGGAAGCGTCAGGTTCTCCAGTTCGTCGCGCAGATCTTGCATGCACAGACGGTCGGCGATGCGGACGTACACTTCCTGAGTTTCCTTTGCGAGCGCGCGCTGTTTTTCAAGAGGGAGGAATTGGATCGTCTGCATGTTGTGCAAGCGGTCCACCAGCTTGATGACCATGATGCGGATGTCCCGCTCCATGAGCGTGAACATCTTGCGCAGGGTCTCGATCTGCTCGTTTAAGCTCGGGCGTCCCTTGATGTCCTCCTGGCTGAGTTTCGTGACGCCTTCGATGAGCGTCTTCACGCTTCCGTCGAATTGGCGGTCGATGTCTTCGAGCGTGAGATCGGTATCCTCGACCGTGTCGTGCAGGAGGGCCGCGATGATGGTTTCCGCGTCGGCGCCCATGTCGGCCAGCATGTGGGCCACGGCGACCGGATGCGTAAAGTACGGCTCGCCGGATTTTCGCTTCTGTCCGCGATGTACCTTTTCCCCCAGCCTGAAGGCCTCCATCACGCGAGGAAGATCGCGTAACGAGAGATGCCGTACGTGGACACGAAACTCATTCCACTGCATTGGATGGCTCATTTTACCGCCTTTTGAGCGTCCTGAACAGGCTTTTTGGCTTCTTTATGCCTCAAGTGTCTTGAGGATATATGTCTTTACATTACTGAAGATCTCGCTCCGTTCGTCCAATTCGTCGATTTCCTTCCGGGTAAACCAGCGCATACGGGTGGCTTCCTCCGGCGCGAGGGTGAGCCCCTGCTTCTCGTCGAGCGGTCGTGCCAGGTACAGAAAATCCATGTGTTGATGCGCGGGTTCGTTCCGCGGAGGGTAGGCCGGAATTTCCTCCAGGAGCATGGCAAGCGGCGCCTTGAGCATCCGTCCTTCATGGGAGTTTCCGGCAAAGAGATCCTCCCCCGCGAGGCCGATGATTTCCACATCCAGATTCGTTTCCTCTTTGCATTCGCGTCGGGCGGTTTCCTCGGGCGCCTCGTTCGGCTCCACATGTCCCCCGGGAGGCATCCATCGTCCGAGTCTGGTGTGCCACAGGAGCAGGACGCGCTGGCGCGAGTCGACGACGAAGGCGGTGGCGGTGAAATGTCGGATCATGTGTCGATGACGTCGAGAGAGTATCAGACGGGAATTGCGTATGACGAATGACGCATGACGAATTCGTTCTTCTCAATTTGGAATTCGTAATTGCTCTCCGTTCCTCTTGTCACAGGGTATACTCGGATTCGACTTTCAACTCCCCCCATGGTGCTCATCAACGACAATTCCGCCATCCTCTCCATCGGCGATCCACTTCCGCATTTCGCCCTTCCCTCTGTCGACGGACTCACGATCGATACGAGGCAGATCAAAGACCCCGTGCTCGTCGTGGTCTTCACGTGCAATCACTGCCCGTACGCCCAGGCTTACGAGGACAGGCTCATTGCCCTCGGGGAAAAATTCGATGAGGAGGGTGCGCAGTTCATACTCGTTTGCAGCAACGATCCGACGGAGTATCCAGAGGACTCCTTCGAGAGCATGGTGTTGCGGTACAAGGAGAAAGGATTCCCGTTTCCGTATTGTCAGGATGCGACCCAGGAGGTCGCCAAATCGTTCGGCGCCCTTTGCACGCCGCATTGTTTCGTCTTCGACGTAAAGCGCACGTTACGATACAAAGGTCGTATCGATGATAACTGGAAAGATCGTTCCGCGGTGACCAAGCATGAGCTTTCGGACGCGATCGCCGCACTCGTCAACGGCAAGGAGCCACCCGTGGCGGAGGCCAATGCGATGGGGTGCTCCATTAAATGGAAATCAAACTAAGGCAGTAGGGCAGAAAGGCAGAAGGTCTGACACCTGCTGCCCTACTGCCATTCTGCCTTCGTTACTTCTTCTTTCCCTTCGCCAGCATCTTCATCAGGTACTCACCGGTGTAGCTGCCCTTTACCTCGGACACTTCCTCCGGCGTGCCTTTTGCAACAATGTGTCCACCGCCGGAGCCGCCGTCGGGACCGAGATCCACGATGTAGTCGACGCTCTTGAGCACGTCGAGGTTGTGCTCGATCACGAGGACCGAGTTCCCCTTGTCCACAAGGCGCTGGAGCACGTCGAGGAGACGTTGGATGTCGTCGAAGTGGAGGCCCGTCGTGGGTTCGTCGAGGATGTAGAAGGTGCGTCCCGTGGCGCGCTTCGTCAGTTCTGTCGCGAGCTTCACGCGCTGCGCTTCGCCTCCGGAAAGCGTCGTTGCGCTCTGGCCGAGCCGAATGTAGCCCAATCCGACGTCGTCGAGTGTTTGGAGTTTGCTTTTGATGGCGGGGATCGCATTGAAGAATTCGAGAGCTTCGCCGATCGTCATATCGAGGACTTCCGCGATGTTCTTACCCTTATAGGTCACTTCAAGCGTTTCCCTGTTGTAACGTTGGCCATGACACGATTCGCAGGTCACGAACACATCGGGGAGGAAGTGCATTTCGATGCGCTTGAGGCCGTCTCCTTCGCATTCTTCGCAGCGCCCGCCCTTTACGTTGAAGCTGAAACGTCCCGGCTTGTAACCACGGAGTTTCGCCTCTGGCGTCGTCGCAAAAATATCACGGACGTCGGTGAACACTCCGGTGTAGGTCGCGGGATTCGATCGCGGAGTTCTTCCGATGGGGGACTGATCGATGACGATCGCTTTGTCGAGGTGTTCGATGCCGTCGATGCCGCCGAATGCCTGGCCTTTCGAGTGAGCTTTGTTGAGAGCGCGTTGTAATTCCGGGCCAAGAATTCCGTGGATGAGCGATGACTTTCCCGAGCCCGAGACTCCCGCGATGCCGATGAAGGTGCCCAGCGGCAGTTCTACGGTGACGTTCTGAAGATTGTGATAATGCGCATCGCGGATGACGATCTTCTTCCCGTTCCCCTTACGCCGTTCCTTCGGGATCGCGATGAACTTTTTACCGCTCAGGTACTGACCCGTGACGGAATCGCCTTTCTTGATGAGTTCCGCCGGGCTGCCCTGCGCCATGACTTTTCCACCATGTTTTCCCGCGCCGGGTCCGATTTCAATGAGTTCATCCGCCGCTTCGATCGTTTCCTCGTCGTGCTCCACCACAAGCACGGTATTGCCGAGGTCGCGCAGCTTGAGAAGCGTGGAGATCAACTTGCTGTTGTCGCGCTGGTGCAGGCCGATCGAAGGCTCATCGAGCACGTAGAGCACTCCTTGCAGCGCGGAGCCGATCTGCGTTGCCAATCGAATGCGCTGCGCTTCCCCGCCCGAGAGCGTGGCAGCGGAACGGGAGAGCGTGAGGTACTTGAGACCGACGTTTTCGAGAAAGGAGAGGCGCGCGACGATCTCCGTCAGCACTTTCTTCACGATCGTGTACTCGTAGGACGTGAGGCCTGAGTCGGTTTTTTCTTTTTTCTTCGCACTCGCGTCTCGTGTCTCGTGTCTCGCGTCTTTCTCCGGCGTGAGCGAGGCGAAGTACGCGTAGGCTTCGTCGATCGCGAGATCCGTCGCTTCGACGATGTTCTTCCCGCCGACCGTGATGCCGAGGATCTCCTTGCGGAGCCTGCGGCCGCCGCATTCGGAGCACGGCAGCTCGTGCATGTAGTCCTCGATCTGCTGGCGGATGTAGCTGCTGTCCGTCTCGGAGTGGCGGCGCTGGAGGTTGGGGATCACGCCCTCGTAGGTGGTCTGGTAGGTGCCGCCGAACTTCATCGTGCTGATATCGACGGTGAGCGACTTCGGGTAACCGTGGAGGATGATCTGCCGGACGTCGTCGCCGAGCTTCTCCCACGGGGTCGTGAGGCTGAAGCCGACGTCCTCCGCAAGCGCTTCCAGTACCTGCATCATGAAGCCCGTCCGGCTCGCGGAGGTGGCCCACGGGTGGATGGCGCCCTCGGCGATCGACAGCCGGACGTTCGGGATCACCGACGTCTCGACCACCTGGAGGATCGAGCCGAGACCGTGGCACGTCTGGCATGCGCCGTGCGGGGAGTTGAAGGAGAAGCTGCGGGGTTCCACCTCGGGGACGGACGCCTCCGGGTGCTCCGGACAGACGAACGACTCGCAGAAGCGCACCTCTTCGTTGGTGTCGGCATCGAGCACGATCATCGACCCTTCGCCCTTCTTGAGTGCCAGCTCCACGGAGTCGGCCAGACGCGAGCGATTCGGGTTCGGGGCAGGCGGAGTCGCATCCGCCTTGTCCGTCACGGCGAGATCGCGGACGACCATGCGGTCCACGACGATCTCGATCGTGTGCGGCTTCTTGGGGTCGAGGCGGGTCTCCTCGTCGGTCGTCACCACCTGCCCGTCGATGCGCATGCGCACGAAGCCCTCGCGCTTGATCATGTCGAGGATCTTCACGTGCTCGCCCTTGCGACCCTGGATCACGGGCGCGAGGAGGAAGATCTTCTTGCCCTCGGGCATCTTCGCGATTGTTTCGACCATTTGGCTCGGGGACTGCTTGCTGAGCATGCGGCCGCACACCGAGCAGTGGACCTTGCCCACCTTGGCCCAGAGCAAACGCATGTAGTCGTAGATCTCCGTCACGGTTCCCACGGTCGATCGGGGGTTCCTTGGCGCAGTTTTTTGATCAATGGAAATGGCTGGGGAAAGCCCTTCGATCGAATCGACGTCGGGCTTTTCCATCTGCGCGATGAACTGTCGGGCGTAGGCCGAGAGGCTTTCCACGTACCGTCGCTGGCCCTCCGCGAAAATCGTATCGAACGCGAGGGAGGATTTCCCGGATCCGGAGAGTCCGGTAATCACGGTGAGCTTGTTGCGCGGGATAGACACGTCGATGTTCTTCAGATTGTGCATCTTGGCGCCTTTGACGATGATCCGGTCCATACGGAGGAAAATGGGAACGACAAAAACCCGGCGCGCGAGGCGGCCGGGAGAGACCTCAGGGTACACGAAAAAAGAGGGCAAGTCTAGGGAGAGCCCGAGTTTTTACCAGCGTTTGCCCGTACAGAGAGTGGCGTGGTTCTCAAATTCCACGCCGATTTCATCGAGAAGGTAATAGCGCGCTTGAGGTGCGGTGTGAAGCAGAAGTCGGTTCCCCATGTATTTCGGACGATATGATCCGTCGACGGCGTTCGGGAAAAGACCCACTCGCCGCGAGCGGACGTCGGGTAGGAAGTTCGGTATGTTGGCTGCCAGCTGGCGAAGAGCCGCGGGATAGGGTTCGAAGGACAGGTCCTCTTCCGCCAATTCGACTTTTTCCCCAATGCGGAGAGCAGGCGTTTCCGCGTTGATCGTCTCGCTTGTCCAAATCTGCGCGTTCCTTGGAAGTGCGGAATAGAGCGACGCGTCTCGCAGGTCTGCGACGATCATCTGTACATCGACGCCAGGAATCTTCGTGAGCGTTTCGGCCGAACATTGGGTCAGATAGGGCGAACGATCGACTCCGTGGCAGATCACGTTCTTCGCTCCCGCGCGGAAGAGCGCAATGATCGATCCTAGGCTTAGGATGCCGCTGCCGATACCCAGATCGACGCATGTTCCGCGCTCGCTTGGGACGAACGAACTCCCGAAGGCGATCTCACGGACGAGGCTGGCCGATGAGCGGAAATCCCGGAGACATGAGAGAGGCAGGCCCGTATGGTCGTGTTTGTTCGCTGTACTTTCCATCTTTCTTCGCAATGCGCTCCCGCTCGCCGCGAACGCTTCCTCAGGATCGGCGTTCTCGCGCCGTAGATCGTCCAAGGTGGTGCAGTGCGCGAAGTCGAGCGCGTACCGTTGGACGAGAGAGAGAACGAGTTCGTCCACGCCCTTCGCGCGCGCATCCGGATATCGATTCGTGTCGCAGAGCTCGGTCACAAGTTCCGTGAGCGGTTCCGGACGGTAGTACTGGGACAAGGAAATCGGTCGAAGCATGTAATCTTCTCCTACGCACGGTCTCCGCAATTTGGAGGACGCAAACACAATAAATATTATGTTTTATTTCTCGCAAAAGTCAATTACGGTAGAATGCTCACCATGTTCACGGGTCTCATCGAAACGACGGCCGCGGTCCTGGACCGCTTGGAAACCGGCCTCACGGTCGGGCGTCCGCCGACGTTCACCGACGTGAAGGTCGGCTCGAGCATTGCGGTCAGCGGCGTCTGCCTCACGGTCGTCGAGCTCACGGATTCCTCCATGCGTTTCGACGTCGTCGACGAGACGTGGTCGAAGACGAACTTGGGCGGTCTGCGAAAAGGAGAGCGAGTGAACCTCGAGCGCGCGCTGCGCGCGGACGGCCGCTTCGAAGGGCACGTGGTGCAGGGGCACGTGGAGGGAGTGGGAACGGTTGCGAGTTTCGAGTTGCGAGTGACGAGTGTTCCCGAAACCCGAAACCCGAAACCCGAAACCGCAATCGTAAGAATCACGATCCCCCCATCCCTTTTGCCCTTTGTTCTTCCCAAAGGGTCCATCACCCTCGACGGCGTGTCTCTCACGGTGGCTGACGTCGCAGGAAGCGAGGTCACGGTCGCTCTCGTGCCGCACACGCTCAGGGAGACGACGCTCGGGGCGAAGAAGACGGGCGATCGCGTCAACGTGGAGACGGATATGCTCGTGCGGGCAGCGCTTCAATCGCAAAATGCGAGAATGTAGTTTCTTTTTTGAGGAAACTCAAGCCGCTTTTCTCTTGACGAGAAACCAGGCTTTTCCCATCGTCCGCGCCCCCGGTTCCGGCCGGGGAGGCTTCTTTCGGGAGGCCATGTTCATTTTCATGATAGGGTTTGTTCGCAGCCATGAGTGCATATATGCACGATGCATTCGTGGCTGTGAGCATGAATGACAACATCATGTTTTCTTGCAGTCCATTGCATCCGCGCTAAGCCGAATCCATGCGGAGGAACCGAGAAGATCCTCGTGAAGGGGATCTGGGTGAATGGCGCGTGCCTAGGGCAATCCAGCCCGAATCCAATCAATTCGCTGCTCGTTGCGACGAATTGCCCCGCGTTTTGCGGGCTCGGTAGGCGGAGGATTTCATTGTGAAGGATCAGAAAAATCGGTACGTCGGGGTCCTCTTCTGGACCCTGGTCACCACCGTTTCGCTCGCGATCGCGCGGGACGGGATCATGGCCCTCAAGGCCAACGGAGTCGTGTTCGGCGATATCGGGACGTCCGTCTTGTATGCCGTGAATGCGATCTTCAAGATCGTCCCTGCGACGTGGGAAAACGTCATCGGTGTCGGTTCGATCATCACGTACACGCTGCTGTTCAAGATCAGCGGCGTCTACAACGTGGTGCTTCGCGCCGACCATCACGGCGAGGGGGGCCTTACGGCTCTGATGGCGAAGTTGCGGGATCTGAAAGCTGCGGCGACGAACAACCCCAGGACGATGCTGGCGATCACGGCTCTGTCCGTGTTCCTGGTGTTCGCTTTCGGACTCCTGTTCGGCGACGCGCTCATCACCGCGGCTTTGTCCATCCTCAGCGCCCTGGAGGGCATCCTCGTCGCGATCGAGAACTCCGCAGGAGGAAGGGAAGCCGCCCTGCAGTTTAAGCCTTGGATCGTCTGGCTCGGCGCGGGAATCCTCACCGGACTCTACGCGATCCAGCGACTCGGTACCTCGCTGATCGGGGCGTGTGCGGGTCCGATTATGACCTTGCACTTTATTGTTATCGGAGCACTCGGAACGTATTGGGTGTGTGCGGCCCCCCAGGTCGTACACGTTCTCAATCCGTACTGGGCCATCCGCTTCATCGCGTCGAACGATCCGTTCGTCACGATGACTGTCATGGGATCGGTGATGCTTGCTATCACCGGTGGCGAGGCGTTGTATGCGGATCTCGGTCATTTCGGTCGCGGTCCCATTCGTCTCGCCTGGTTCGGCTTTGTCAAATGGGCGTTGCTCCTCAATTACTGGGGACAATGCGCCTACCTCCTCAGTGGCGCTGAGGTGGTGAACGGTAATATCTTCTATTCCATGGTGCCGACGTGGATGGCCTGGGGGATCCCCCTCAGCATCTACAGTATGGTCGTCTTGGAGACGCTCGCCACTATCATCGCCTCCCAGGCGTTGATCACCGGGATGTTCTCCCTTGCGGCCGCTGCCATGCACCTCGGCCTGCTGTTTCGAATGCGCGTCTACCACACTTCTGGCAAGCATGAGGGACAAATCTATCTTCCCTTCATCAACTGGACGATGTATCTCGGGACCCTGGGCATCATGCTCTGGTTCCAGGAGAGCGAGAGATTGGAAGCTGCCTACGGCCTTGCCGTCTCGCTGGTCATGCTCGTCACATCCTTGAGCATGATTCTCATCGCAATCCACGATGCCGCGTTCCGCTGGCACCCCGTCATTTCCTTCGCGTTCTTCGGACTGTCCGCCATCGTCGATGTGGGGTTCATCGTTTCGAACTGTCTCAAGTTCCAGCACGGAGGCTGGTTCCCCATCACGGTGGGCCTTCTGGCATTCGTGATCCTCTATACATGGAAGTGGGGGTCCGCCCAGGTGGCGAACGCGTCGAAGTCCGTGCTGACCAAAACCATGGAATGGGAGCTTCTTCTACGCGAAAACCTCAAAGATTCGATGCTCGCAATGGATGCCGGCCTCTTCGGAGCCGCGCGTCTTGTTACGGGTGATCGCGTCCTGAGCGGTCTCGATCGCTGCTTTGCCTTCCTCGCAAAGCAGCCGATCACCGGCGCTGACTCGATTATTCCGGTGGTCAAGCGAGTCACTCTGAAGAAGCTAGGTGCTCTTCCCGTGCGCGACCTCACGTTGTCGCTGCAATCCGTCAACATTCCAACCGTCGAGGGCGACCGCTATTCGGTCTTTCCTCTGATGGGTAACGAAGTCCTTTCCGTCCATGCCAAGTTCGGATTCTCACCCGAGAATCCGGAGGAAATCCGCGACGTCCCGCGCATCCTTCAAGCGCTCTACGATCGCAAGATCGTGGACGTACCCGAAGAGCGATGGATGTACCACGTCGTGGGAGTCCTCGTGGAGGTCGGTCGCACCTGCCCCTGGTGGAAGCGGCCGTTCGCGAAGCTTTTCCGTCTGATGCATCGCTTCGAAGTACCGTTCTATCGGGACGTCAACATCCCGAACGAGCGCCTCTTCATCCACGAGCTTACCTATGAGTTTGGGGAAATGACCGTGCTGCGGATGCCGGAGTTCGAAGCCCGTCAGATGACGAATGACCGCAGCGGTGCGGCCGCCCTTCTTGCGGAACAGATCAATGCGGAACGTAACGGGTCGATCGCGACCCAAGCGTGATGCTCTCATTCAACCCTGTCGCCGCCTGGCCTTCGGGCTAGGCGGCACCGACCTCAGGCCCCTCACCGGGCCTGGGGTTTTTTCCGCTGGTCCGCTATCCTGATTCCCATGCGTAAAGACGCCTCTTCCTCCGCGCTTCCCAAGGCCGATCCCTCCTGGCGGGTCGCCATCGTCGCGTCTTCCTTCTATAAGGAAGAAATGGAGGCGCTCATCGCGAGTGCCACGGAAGCGCTCGCGGAAGCGGGGATCGCACCGGAAAACGTGACCGTCCACCGCGCTCCGGGCTCCTTCGAGGTTCCGCTCCTCGGCGAGGCGCTTGCCGAAGCGAAGGCGGTCGACGCGCTCATCGGCCTCGGCATCATCGTGGAAGGGGACACGCACCACGCCGACCTGCTCGCCCGCGAGAGCGCGCGCGGCATCATGGACGTGCAATTGCGTCACCGTCTGCCGTTCGCGTTCGAGATTCTCTACGTCGATGCGTTGGAGCAGGTCCGTCTGCGTCTGGAGAAAGGAAGGGAAGCGGCCGCTGCCGTGCTCTCCGCTCTCACGGAGCTCAAGAAGATTTCCCGCTGATCGCAAATCGTCTTGCCGGGAATGCCCTTCCGGGGCGGCGATTCATTGAACAACCAAGTTGTTCATCGTACGATGGTGACCTTCGCCCCCTCCCGCCCATGCGCCTTCTGCGTCCCTCCGTTCTCCTCGTTTCTTTCGCGTTACCGCTCGTCGTGAGCGCGATTTCCTTCAAGGACGTGCCGAGCACGTATCCGTATAAGGAAGCGATCGAGAAACTGAGCGACCTCGGCGTCATCGCCGGCAACCCCGACGGCACCTATCGCCCCCGCGATCCCGTGAACCGCGCGGCGATGCTCAAGCTGCTCTACCTCGCCGCGAAGATCACCCCGGCCTCCTCCCCCGTGTCCTGCTTCTCCGACGTGCCGGCCGACGCGTGGTTCGCGTCGTACGTGTGCGACGCGGTGCGCCGCGGCTACGTGAAGGGCTACGACGACGGCAAGTTCTGGCCGGCCCGCCCCGTGACGCGCGCCGAGGCGCTTAAGCTCACGACGATTATCCTCCCGCCCTCCCGCCTGATGTCCAAGGCATATGCGTACAGCGACGTCTCCTCGAGTGACTGGTTCGTTTCCTACGTCCAGACCGCGGTATCGATGGGTATCCTGCCCCTGTCGGCGGACACCGGCGATCAGCTGCATCCGGGGTGGCCGCTCGAGCGCGGCGAGGCGGCGGCGTTCCTCTGGAGCGCGCTGAACGTCGCGCAGATCCAGGAATCGTCCTCGTCCGTCGCGCCGCAGGCGTCCTCCGCGTCGTCGGCACAGCGTTCCGTCGCCGCGGCCGAACCCGATCGCGTCACGGACACGAAGATTCCTTTCGTCGACCGCGGGACGTTTTCCGGGAAGAAGCCCGTGAGCTACCGCTTCACCGTAGAGAAGGCGACGCTGTTCGACGTTACGGTTTCGCTCGAGGGTGCCTCGGGCGGACTTGTCTGTCGACTCTACGAGATCGCCAAGGACGGGTTTTCCTCCAAGTACTATCTCGGCGTGCAGGAGGGCGGAAACTGCTATCTCCGCGCCGCGCTCGAGCCGGGCGATTACCAGCTTCAACTCCAGCCGACGAAGGAGAACATCTCCTACTCGCTCGTAAGCACCGTCGGTGGAACGTCGGACGGCAACGACGGGTTTTCCCAGGCGAAGGATCTCCAGATCGGCAAGGTGAAGGTGGACTTCCTCGACGGCAACGACCTCGTGGACTTCTACACCTTCGGCGTCTACCCCGATGCCAAGGTGAATGAGGCGGGCGGTCGCAAAATGACGGTCAGCGTCATTTCCACCCCGGCGGCGGAATGCCTCATCTACCCTCTTGCGGACGTCGACCTATACGGCTTCGCGGGTCCGCAGTGCGGCACGGAGTACCTCTTTCCCACGGGTACCTACGTCGTTGCGGTTCGCCATCCGGCGCCGCGCGCCGCGAAGGTGGGCTATTCGATTCAGTTGCGCTGACGCTTAGACAGTTCACTGTTCGTCGTTAACAGTTAACTGTTTTTGTCGTAGAATCCTTCCTCTCACTATGAGTGATTTCTCTTCCATCACCGATGCGCTCGCGGCACTCAAGCGTGGCACGTACGTGATCGTCGTCGACGACGCCGATCGTGAGAACGAAGGCGACCTCGTTCTCGCCGCTGAGCACATGACGGAGGACAAGATGGCATTTCTCATTCGCTACACCGGCGGCACGATCTGCTTGCCGCTCCAGAATTCCATCGCCGATGCTCTCGACCTTCCTCCGATGGTGGAGCGCAATACCTCGCGACTCGGCACGCCGTTCACCGTGAGTGTCGACGCAGCGGAAGGAACGACTACCGGCATTTCCGCCGCCGACCGGGCTCGAACGGTGCTCGCGGCTGCCAAGCCGACGGCCCGTGCTGGAGATTTCCGTCGGCCCGGTCATATCTTTCCGCTCCGTGCACAAGACGGCGGCGTGCTCGTGCGTGCCGGCCATACGGAAGCGACGGTCGATCTCTGTCGACTTGCGGGCCTGCGCTCCGTGGGCGTCCTGAGCGAGCTCATGAACGACGACGGTACGATGATGCGCATGCCGGAACTTGCGGCATTCGGTCTGAAGCATGGACTGCCGATCATTTCCATTGCCGACCTCATCGCGTGGCGCCGTGCCAACGAGTGTCTCGTGAAGCGCGAGGCGGAATCCGCGCTCGAGACGGATACGGGCACGTGGCGTATCTGCGTGTACCGCGATCCGTTCCACAGCGGCGAGCACGTCGCTCTCGTGCGCGGAACCGTCGACGACGGCGATTCCGTTCTCGTGCGCGTGCACTCCGAATGTCTCACGGGGGACGCGCTCGGATCGCTCCACTGCGACTGCGGCGGACAACTTCGTCTCGCGATGCGGCGCATCGCCGACGAAGGCAGGGGAGTCGTGCTCTACATGCGACAGGAAGGTCGCGGTATCGGGCTCGTGCACAAGATCCGCGCGTACGATCTGCAGCAGCGCGAGGGTCTCGACACCGTCGAGGCGAACGTGCGTCTCGGCTTCGCGCCAGACTTGCGAGACTACGGCATCGGCGCGCAGATTCTCCGCGATCTTGGCATCCGTACGCTGAAACTTCTCACGAACAATCCGAAGAAGATCGTCGGTCTCGAAGGACACGGTCTTTCGGTGACGGAGCAAGTGCCGATCGAGATCGCGGGACTTTCGGACAGACAGAAAAAATATCTGCGCGCGAAAAAAGAAAAAATGGGACATCGACTCGCATCGATGGATTGAAAAATTTTTCTGCGGAAACGATGGAATCCATTTTCCATCACGACACGAATTGACGAAACGCGCCGCACAAGAAATTTCTCAGAAAAATTCTTTCGACATACAATGAGATCCGTTTATTTTCTCCCTCCCATTCCCATGGCTGTGAAGAAGAAAAAGAAGGCCAAGAAGACGAAGGCCCGCAAGACGAAGAAGGCGAAGAAGAGCAAGAAGCGCCGCTGACCTTCGAAAAACGCGCTGCGGAACGCAGCGCGTTTTTTTGTGTCATCTCTTCCGCGCGCCGGCTTCGATTGCATCAGATCGCATCTTCGGGACTTGGGCCGCTCGCGGGGCCCTTGAACATCCACTGTGCGGTTTCGATATCAACATATGGCTCCTGCGGCGCCATGGATAATCCGATCCGTTCACCACGCCGCAAAAGTTTATTGATCTGTCCCGGAGTGTTTCCGACGACAGTGGACGCAGAGACGGGGCCGGTTTTTTCCGCAAACTTGTGACCGTTCCACTGTATTTTTCCGTCCACGATCTCGTGTGATCTGTGGGTAAGCTCATGCACCCTTCCATGTGAATCCAGAGCATATGAATGGGAGATGCATACATCGAATTGATGTCGTATCTCGGCATTCTTCTCCGCGAGCAGCTTACCGTTCGCTTTTCCATTTGCGCCACTCTCGGCATATTCGTAGAGGTGGTTTCTCTTCTCGGATTTTCCGATGCGTATCGGAATACGCTTAACGGAATCCCCGTAGGTTGTTTCCGGATTGTTCATCATAAGAGGGAAGTAGGAGGAGATACAAAAACACCCTCGGGTGACGAGGGTGCGGAATGCGGATCGGTTTCTCCCTTACGTCCGCGGCACCCTCTGCTCGGAAGAGCAGGAGGAGGACGAGGAGCAGGAGGAGACGCGAACGGTGTTCACTGGCGCCAGACTACGCGATCGCGACGACGGCGGTCAAATAACTGTTTTCTGCTTGCATAAGCCTCTTTAGGAACTTGATTTTTTGGAAAAATGATTTTTAATAGATAAGTGGGCAGTAATAAGAAAAACACAGGAACGGCGTCACTTCATGAGGCGATGTACATGTATGCCAATCGCCTATGCTCGTCGGCAACGATGGACGTGATTGTGCCTCCGTCTCTCGAGGCGGAAGAATGGGGCAATACACAGGCAAGGCTTGCGGTGGCAGAGGCGCAAACACGGGTGCTGCGTCATATTCGTTCGAGTTTTCGCACCGAAGACGGTGCCTCGTTTCAAGAAGCGCTCGCACATCGAAATGCGCTTGCTCCCCGTGATGAAAGCAAACGAAACGAGGCCGCACTTCCATCTCTGCGCCTGGCGACGCAAGTCGATGCGACGCACGATATTTTTGAGGGGGCAAAAGAAATTTTGAACGAGGCGAATATCCACTGCGATCTTCGTCGGTATCTTATCGATATCACTCGCGCATTGATGCGCCAGGCGATGGGGATCATGGTGATGTCAGAGCGATATCCGTGTGACGAGGATCTCTATCGATCTGTGTTTGGGGGGTTGCCGAGCGGAGATATTTCGGCGGTACGTGGGCCGTTATTGCTCTCCTTCCGTATCAATAAGTTGCAAGAATATGCCAAGCAACGATTCAAGAAAAAGAATCCCTCGGTTGCCGAGAGGGCGGAGGCCGATCGTTCCGGCGGCAATTTCTTACGCAGGAAGGAGTTCGTCGATATGGGTCTAGGCAACGCTGTTTCCATCGAGAAAAACACGGAAAGAAAGACGTTTGTTGGGCAATCGGTTGGGATATATATCCATGAAGAGCGTCATGCTCTCAATAGCTATTACCGCGGTGCGGACGCATATCCTCTTTTTTACCCGCCTCACTACGGACCGAGGCATTTGATCAGGATGAGCGAATCGATTCGATACTTCGTCGGAGACGTGCGCGGGAAGGATGAGATATTGGCGTATTTTACGGAGAATGGCAGTCGTATCTGCGATATCGGTCGCACTCTCCTCGAACCCGGAGGTCTTTATGATTATTTTTTGGAACTGCAAAATGGACTGCGCAAAACGGTGAAAAAAAGGCATCACGGAATACTTGGCCAGACGATTTCCGGCATACGAGCGCAATATGAGCGGAACATTCGAGACGGTCTCGACGGAGTGGGAATTCTGCAGGGATCAGGATTGGAAAAAGAAATGATCGTGGAACTGCTTTTATTGGAGCCTCTCGAAACGTGGAAGCCCTTCGCGCAGTCGGTCGTCGACGCCCGTGTCCGTAGCGCGTATTGACTTCGCACGACGTGGTCCGCACAGTGTCGCCCCTATGCGCTCCTTTCCGTCCTCATTCCCGCCTTCCGTATCGCTGACAACGAACGTCCTTCTCGAGGACGTCGATCCCGCCGCAATCGACAAGCTCCCGCTCAGCTCCGAGGCGCGCGAGGCGTTCTTGGTCGCGGTCGGACACCGCGGTAGCTCCCGGTTGCAGACCGATGCCGTGGAGCGATTCGCCCTTCTGCTCGCGCGTGAGAACGCACCGAAGGAAAGTTTGGAAAAAGGCGACGTCGGTGCCGCGATGGACGCGGTTCGCGGCGGTATGCTGAAGGAGATTCTCGCGATCCTCGACGTGAAGGATCCTCAGCGCGGCATCGGAGCGCGGTTCGTGCGCGTGATGCTTTCGTCCGCTTTCGATCCGGAGCGCGTCGCGGTATCGACCGTGCACGGCGAGCGGATCGAAAGCATCGGTTATCGACTTCGTCGGTCACTCGGGTCCGCAGGGGGGAAAGCGGTCCCTGCGTCGGCGTCGCCGGGTACTTCCTCGCTTCCCGAAAATGTGACGGTGTAGTGACGCGGCAAACGAAAACGGCCGCCCGGAGGCGGCCGCGGTTTCGTGACGATCGGAAATTCCCTCACTCTTTCTTCGCATCCGCGGGAACGATCCACGGATCGACGCGCAGCATGCCGCCCTCGAAGAGCGGAGCGAGGTCCTTGTTTGCCTTGATCTTGGCTTCGAGCCTCGCCTTGGCTTCGCCGGCTTCTTCCTTCGTATCCACGCCCGGAACGATGCGGAACGGCGTCTTCTTGGATACGCCCTGCGCGTCCTCAAGGTAGCCGTGATGGGACAGGTGCGCGATCACCGCGGCGAGCACCGCGTCGTCCTCCGCGACTTCCTTTCCTCCCACGAGCGCGCTCGCGTGGAACATCATGGCCCGCGCGGTTACGTTCTTCGTCGGAGACTCCTTGTTGGCGACGGTGCCGTCCTTGTAATTGATGAAGGCGAGGGCGGCCGGATGATTCGGATCCTGGAGGAATTCCCCTTGCGGATATTCCTCGACCACGACGTTCACTTCCACGCCCATGTCCTTCGCGCGTTCGCGGACCAAGGCGGCCGTGCGCTCCGCTCCGCCCGTCGCTTCTTTGGCGATCGCCTCCGGACTCATGTCTTTCTCTTTGCGCAGCTTGCGCGCGAGAGCGGCTGCTCCGCAGGAAGCTCCGTGCGGTTTAATTCGGATGGTCGGTGTCTGTCGTCCGGGTCCTGCCCTCTTCTGCGCGATACTGAGGGCGTTGCGAACCGCCACTTCCAGTTGTTCGTTCGTCAGGAGAACTCCCGCGCCCGCGATGCCGTGTCCCTGTCCTTTTACCTGGCGCTCGTCGATGCAGCAGAGACATAATTCCGTAACGCTCTCCTCGGAAACGACGACGGGACTCTCTGCGTGGATCTTGTCGAAGTAGGCCTGCACGCCGATCTGGTCGATGAGCTCGAGCGCTTCCTTATTCTCCTTAAGCTTCGCCATCACCTCCGGCGGGAGTTCCGCATGCTTCTCGTGGCCGTGGTCGCCGCCCTTGTCGTGGCCCTTCTCGGGAGCCTTGCCGACGAGAGTTGCATCCGGAAGATTGCCCGGTGCAGCGACCTTCTTTTCTTCAACTCCGTGGCCGTTAAAGCATCCTGTGATTGCAAGGAGCACCGCCGCGCGAGCAGCGGCAGGAAGTCCGGAAAGTTTCTCGAGAACGGATTTCTTCTGTGTCTCCGGTATCGGTGACGGGCGGTTCTTCATAAGGAAGGAAGATGAATGAAATTACCCATTATATCCCAAAAAGAGTCTGGCTAGTCAAGGGTCTAAAACCTCACTTTGCCTGGAAGATTTGGAGCTTTTCTGAGCCAAAAATCAAGCTTCGGACGGAGCAGTGACGTAGTGGATTTTCCGGCCTCGCAGGGACGACAACTGGTACCGTCGCTCCACGGTGTCGCGGCTCTTGGGATCGGCGGGATCGAGAATCACGACGATCGGCGCCTCCTTGATTCCCACGCCGTGCGCTCCCGCGATGATGCCGGTGCCCGCGGCAAGCTCGGTGCGCAGGTAGCCGTTCTGTTCCTCGCTGTCCGCGTCGGGAAGCATCGTGATGCCCGAGAGCTTGAGTCCGCGGAGCGTGTCTTTCACCGCATCGGCGCGGAAGCGGCCCGTTGCGTCGATGACGAGGCAGTGCGCATCGTGAACGTGCGAGTCGCCGTTCATCGGAATGTCGGCATCGCCGCCGTAGTCAGTATGTTTCGCTCCTCCCGAGAGACCGAGTGCGCGCTGCAGACGTGTCGCCGCCGCCTTGGCTGCTTTTGCCGGATCGAGATTCTTTCCCTCGAAACGCGCGCAGAACATGCCCGCCGCGCCGCAGCCGCCGTGATCCGACACGACGATCTTCGCTCCTTTGGCCTGCATGGCTTTCAGGGAAGAAACGAGTGCAGCGAAATTTCCGTCGCCGGACGTTGGGTCCGCCAGAAAAGCGTAGATCTCCTTGGCGCTCTTGCCCTGGAAACGCGTATCATCAAAACGCGTCATGAGGATGCCCGAGCCGGCCGTGCCGATCTTGAGCCCGCCGTCGGTATCCGGCACGCGCTCGTCCATGCAGCCGCAGTGGAGGACCACCGTGCCGTTTTCGATCCCCTCGCGGGAGACGAAGGCGTTCTTCCATCCTTTGCCCAGGACGGTTTCGGCTTTTTCTCCACGAGAAAGCCGATCAAGATTATTGTTCATGTCGTCGGCCTGGCGAGCGAGGGATTCGCGGATGTCATGCATGTGATCTTCTTTATCAGCGGTCGCGTAGGAGAGCAATGTCTTCGTGTCCTTGCGTCCGCCGAATTCGCTGTCGCCCACGAAGACGCGCTGCTCCGCAAGAACATTTCCTGTCTCTTGCCTTGCGTGATGTATCCCGGACATCAGGAATCTTGCATCGTTGCTATCGTCGGGGGCGCCTTCATTTTCATCGAGGAGATCGTTCTTTTCTTGTGACATAAAAATGGAAGAAGGGCAGAAAGGTGCGAGTGTGTAGCAAGGGGGCGCCAGCCAGGCAAGACTCTAAGAGTGTCAGATCGCTATGACATTGATAGGTGTTTTCCTCCTATTATAGCGGAAATCTTCTTCATACGGAAGAAGATGAAGGCGTTCGACAATCCCTTCCCTCTACGGATCCAGAAGGACTGACGTGAAGACGCGGTCGTCCGGATAAAAGCGTTTGATGTGTGCGCATCGGCAGGAGTCCTTCGTCAGGTTCAGGATCCCACGGCCTCCTGGTTCGAAGCCAGGCGCGGCTCACGCCGCGGATCTTTCTAAGAAAGCATCTCGCTTCGCTCGATGCTGCCAGCTGAGCCAGAGGAGTACGAGGAAGAGAAAACGATGGTGCCCCCGGCAGGAGTCCTTCGTCAGGCTCAGGATCCCACGGCCTCCTGGTTCGAAGCCAGGCGCGGCTCACGCCGCGGATCTTTCTAAG
>CAZRMM010000010.1:29390-53114 GCA_964601225.1 uncultured Candidatus Peribacteria bacterium | reverse complement strand
ACAGAAGTTTACGGGAAAAAATCCCTTCATCCTTCACGCGGTGTCGCTCCGTCAGACTTTCGTCCATTGCGGAAGATTCCTCACTGCTGCCTCCCGTAGGAGTATGGACCGTGTCTCAGTTCCATTCTGGCTGGTCGTTCTCTCAAACCAGCTACCCGTCATAGGCTTGGTAAGCCGTTACCTTACCAACTACCTGATAGGACGCAGGCTGTTCCCGAACCGATAAATCTTTACCCTTGCGGGACCATCCGGTATTAGCCCACCTTTCGGCGGGTTATCCCTGAGTTCGGGGTACATGCCAACGCGTTACGCAGCCGTTCGCCGTGGGTCTAAACCCACTCGACTTGCATGTGTTAGGCGCACCGCCAGCGTTCACTCTGAGCTAGGATCAAACTCTTCAAAAAGAAGAATCGATCGAAGCAACAAAAGTTGCTGTCGATAATGGTCACATTATTTTGCTTGGGGTGACCGACCAAGAAAATTCCAAAGAATATTGGGTGATCACGATATCCCCGGTGGGGGAATATCAGTGAAAGTTCCATGCGTCCTCCGACGAATCGGAGGAGATGGTTTCTGCTTCTCTACTACGCGATGGTGTGAAGGATCCCTCGCTCCGCTCGGGACAAAGCCCTTTCGCGGCCGCGCGTCTCCGGAGTGTCATACGTGCATCGCGGAGAGCCGTGAAACCCCGCCTCTGTTGCGCCCTTCGACAAGCTCAGGGTTAATAACAGAAGCAAAGCCGGGCAATCTTACTCGCTCTCGGCCGAGGGTCAAGGAGAATTTGCGAAAAAATGTATTCAGTCCGGGCAGTCCGGAATTCGCGATGCATCTTCAATCGTGCAAATGCGGCCGGTCTGAATCAGGGTCGGCGCACATGCTCCGGTCGTGGATTCTCTTTTTTCGGTTCAACGGCAGCGGGTTGGTTTCGCAGATGATTCCCGGGCTTGACGTTCGGGCGATCCAGGATCGGTCCGACGAGCACGGTGTAGACCGCCAGGATATAGGGCCACTTGCCCATCACGACCGATTCGCTTTCGCGCGTCGTCAGTCCTTCTCCCGAAGGAGACGCCAGTCGTTCCATATCGCGAGTGGGCATGGGCGCATCGTGGAGTTCCTTCCCTTTTCCGTCAAGAAAGGCAGAAGCATCCGGTGCGATTTTCGTACGGGCTTCGTTTCACTCGGGCGACTCTCCCTTAGGAACCAATCATGGCGAGTTCCTCGTCAGCCCCCGCTGTCATCTGTTCGTCGGCGTCTTCGATCGGTATTTCCGCCGCCGCGGCATGGGAGCCGGTTTTGGGTCCGCCGACGGGAACCGGACTGAGCGGCGGGCCGCCTCGTTCATCGTCGTCGGCGTCGGGATCCTGCTCGGGAAAGTCCTTCGTTTTCTGTGTCAGCCGCTCAAGGAGCACTTGGATTTTGTTTACAGCCATCCGCGCGTCCAGCGCGACGCTGCCCGGTGGCAGGATGGTATCTTGCCCTTCCGATGTCCGCAGGAGAGAAATGAGTGCTTCGCCCGAGGCGATTTGCTGCCGGACCAGGTTCACGATCTGCGGAACGTCCTTGGATGCCGTCGCCTCGGGAGAAGGCAGCTGACCTTCGAGCTTCTCGGTCTGCGCGATCCATTGAAGGTGTTCGTTCTGGTGGGCCATGGAAAAATTGTAGCAGAGGGGTCAGACGGCGGTTGTAGGTCCGAATCTCTCTGATACAAGGGGATCGGAGAAGGGAATCCCTATTGACCGGACCGTGTCGATTCGCCTACAGTCCCCATCCGCTGCCTCAGGGTAGCGCGACTTCCCGCTGGCATTCGCCACCGGGTTTACCCATAAGTCCTATGCCAACGCTCACGCCGTACTCCGAGGACGTCCGCATCTACGAGTTCTGCATCCTCTATCCCTACCCCATGGGGCAGAAAGAGGAGGCGACTCTTTTAAAAGAGATCGATGCTCTCTTTGCCGAAGCCGGCGCAAAGCAGGTCGCCAAAGATAAGTGGGGTCGCCGCGGCCTTGCGTATCCGATCAAGGGCGCAACCGAGGGGAACTACATGGTTCTCTACGTCGAGATGGAGCCTGCCAAGCTCAAGGAGCTCGATCAGGCCCTTCGCATTCATAAGAACATCCTTCGTCACATGATGGTGATTCCCCCGAAGGGATACGTGGTCGTGCAGTTTGCCGATAAGTATGAAGAGTGGCTCAAGGAGCGCGAGAGCGTGGAGGACACCCGTCGTCGGGAGACGGAGGAGCGCGTCCAGGCTTCTGTCGCCAAGAAGGCTCAGCGCAAGGCGAAGATGGCAGCGAGCGAGAAGAAGGAACCCGGTGCCAAGCCGAAGCTTGAGGAGGGCGCTCTCACTGAGAAGTTGGACAAGCTCATTTCCGACGACTCACTCTCTAATATTTGATCCTCTAACCTCTGATTCCCATGGCTTTCCAAAAGAACCAAAAGCAGCGGCGTCCGGATCCCCGGTCGAAGAAGTGCGCGTTCTGCCAACATAACGCCAGATACATCGACTACAAGGACTATCCCGCGATGAAGCCCTTCATCGATTACTTCGGCAACATCCGCAAGAAGTACTACACGGGCAACTGCCTCAAGCACCAGAAGATGCTGCGCAACGCCATCGAGCGCGCCCGCTTCATGGGCATGATCGCGTATCGCAAGTGATCGGAACTTGGTCGGTTTACTCCGGTTTTTCCTGCGGAATTTTGACCATGAAGTCGTTGGCTTCGGTGTCCCACTGCACCTCATAGCCGATGTGTAGGACGACTCGGTTGAAAAGCACCCGCATGCGATCGTGGTCGATGCTGTAGGCGCGTGATGCATCGCTTTGGCACCAGGAGCGCCAGAGCTGAGTGAGCGGCAAAAGACATTGCACGTTGATCAGTTCGGCGGAAGGTGGCGGGAGATTCTCATATGAGAGAATATGCTTTTGTAAAAACGACCGCATTCCGTCTTCCATCTGGCCTTCGGCGAGAGGGGTGAGATTTTGAGGCATGGGAGTGGGGGTGGAGGGGCCGAGCGATATCCGTCTGAGCGTCGGCGTTTCGTCATCGCAATGGATGCGCTCGACAAGGAGAATGCGTGCGGTTTCCTGCAGATGCGTCGCAACATGGGAGATCGCCTCGCCGTGTTCCCGTATCAGATCGGGCGTTTCCTGTTCGAGTCGATTCATGAATGCGGCGAGTGCTTCCACTCCGGCATTGACGAGGATCTGAGTGTCATCCGCTTCATCGAAGGATGTACCGACGACGTTCTTCATCGCCGTGCGGACAGCGTCCATAGCTTCAAGGAGAAGAATGGTCCTTTGGTTTTCCTTTTCCGATTCTCTTTCAAGAGCAGGATGACTGTCATTTTCACCCTGAGGCGCGTCACTCGGGAGATCTGCCAGAAGATCGGGCAAACGTCGTCGCCCCCCGTTCGCGTCGGGGAAGGCTTTCCGTACCGCTCGCATGATGTCGTCGTCGGTCCAGCCGCGGAATTTTCCGGAGAGGAGGAGCCCCGCGCGACACGCTTCGTAAGCGGCGGTCCAATGCTGCGCGTTCGATTCTGCGATCATGCGCTGCAAAAAATGCTCCAGCGGCATAGGTGGATCGCCGTACTCCGGAAAAGCCCTGTAAGGCTTCGGAGGAAGGCAATGCACGAATGGGTCGATGTGGTTGCGTCGTTGAAACATTGGAGATCATTTTCGCCCGAGGGCGCCTTTGCCGCAACCGGGGTTTTCTGTCGTGAATTTCTCTCTTTTCCGTAGTACAGTTTTCGCATGTCCGGTCACTCCACTCTTCGACGAGCTCAGGGTGACACTTCGTGGATGCAAATATCAGTTTTCCCAATCGGTACGTATGTCAGGTCACAGTAAATGGGCGAACATCAGGGTGCGTAAGGGTGCGCAGGATGCCAAGCGCGGCAAGGCATACACGCGCCATGCGAGGCTCATCCAGATCGCCGCGCAGCGCGGCGGGGATCCCGCCACGAATACCGCACTCCGCCTCGCCATCGACAACGCCAAGGCGGACAGCGTCCCGAACGCCAACATCGACCGCGCCATCAAGAAGGGAACGGGCGAACTCAAAGGGGAAGGGCAGATGGAAGAGATCCTCTATGAGGCGTACGGCCCCGCGGGAACGGCGTACATCATCGAATGCCTCTCCGATAACCGGAACCGCACCGCCTCGAACGTCCGCACCGCCATCCAGAAGCACGGCGGAAGAGTGGCCGACGGGGGATCGGTGGCGTGGATGTTCGAGCGCAAGGGGCTCGTCGTGGCCGAGCGGCCGGAGACGGCGACCCAAAGCCTCGAGGAACTCGAGTTGGAGCTCATCGATTTCGGCGCCGACGACATCGCCGAACAAGATAAGGTGCTCAGGGTCGTCACGTCCGTGACCAACTGGAAGCCCGTCGCGGATTTTCTCAAGAAGAACGGCTGGTCGGTTCTCTCGGCCGGTCTCTCGTACATCCCGAAGCAGAAGGCGCCGATCGCCGACGAAGCCACCGCCGAGAAGGTGCATGCGTTCATGGAAGTCATCGAGGAGGACGAGGACGTCAGCGAGGTGCATACCAACGCGGACTTCCTCTGAAAATTCGTCCATTGGTGATCAGAGCATATAGAGGCGCTTGGATTGCAAAATCGTCGCTTGCGGCTGCGGCGTTCCATTATTGACATCATAAAAAATTCGTTGTCTCGATATTCAGAGGGGATACTGGCAGCATCTTTCCCCCTCGTGCCATGGCCCTTCGCGAGTATATGAAAGAATCCCAGCCGAACGTCTTCGACGGCGAGGGCGTTTGGCGAGATCGGGAAACCGAGGAGAAGGAGTCGTGGTTGCAGCGCATCGAACGCGCCAAGCAGGCGGACGCACGAGGGCGTGCGAGGGAGAACATCGGCAAGCTGCTCACGCAGACGCACCATCGTTACGGGTATCTCCTCGAGACGGAAGAGCCGGTGCGTCCCGCCGTCGATGAAGAGCTCATCGCCTTCATGCTGTCCGATCTGGACCTGCGCTGATCACTCCGTCGCGCCGCTGCCGGTCTCCCCGGCTTCCTCCACGGTGATGCGCACGGTATCCTCCGTCGTGTTGCCGGCGTCGTCAGTGGCGACGGCGCGGACGGTATGCCCGCCCGGCATGATCAAGGGCGGCGTGTACTCGACTTCGTACGGTTCGCGGGGCTTACGAGTGAGAAGGAGGTCATCCAAGTAGAACTCGACGTACTTGAGCGACCCTTCCGAATCGTTGGCTTCGGCGCGCATGAGAATGCCGGAGCCAGTCTGTACCACGGTGCCGTCCGGCGGCGACGTAAGGAACACGCGCGGGCCGCTCGTGTCCTGTTCGAAGGTGAAACGCACGGAGTCGGACACTTCATTGAAGTACTCGTCCACCACCGTAACGGTGAGCGTATGCATTCCTTCCTCTTTAATGCTTCGAGGGACGCGGATGGAGCCCTCGAAGGGTTCCGTGGTCCATGATGGGAGATCTTTTTCGTCGACGTTGAAGCGGATTTCCCTCACTTTCGAACCCACCGTGAATTTCAGATCCGGACGAAAGGCGGGATAAGCGGCTGAGCCACCCTGCGCCGGAGAGAGAATCGAGAGTTTCGGCTTTATTTCGCGTCCGGGCGTTGCCGCGATGGTGCATTTTTCCACCGGTGCGAGGCCGAGAATGAATGAGGCGCCCGAGCCGCTGGTCGGCTTGCCGTCGGGCCCCATCGTCGGCTGTCGGGACGTGAGCCAGGAGACGATGGATTGCTTCCACTGCGGGAAACGATCCTCAAGAACCGTCACCGGTATCACGAAGCTGCGCATTTCACGCGCTTCCACCGGACATTCGTCCGAAGCCAGAAGCCCGGTCACGCGATCGACTTCCAAATTGGCACAACCGGGATCGGCGAGAGTCGGCGCATTCTCGCTCAGGAAAACGTCTCCGCGTCGCATGCTGATCGGCGTGCATTCCGTTGGAAGCTCTCCCGATAACATCGAAATCTGGGGTTCCACCATGCCGCTCGGCATCGTGAAATTGGCGGTGAGGGCATGCGGAGAGCCGTCGGGGTTTTCCTTGAGGATCTCGTGTGCCTTTACCATGAAATCGTGCCACAGAGGCGCCGCGAGCGTAAGGCCGTCCGCGGAGGGGGAAAGAGGTTCGGCGGATGCGTTGCCCACCCACACTCCCGTGACGAGGTTCGGAGTGTAGCCCATGGTCCAGGTGTTATCCGGGCGGCGCTCGGTGCAGTTTTGCTTTTCGTCGCGCTTGAGACACTTGTTACTGGTGCCAGTCTTCGCAGCCGCCTGATAGCCCGGAACGGAGAGGATGGATTGCCAGTACTCGCCGGGGCGAACGGAAGCATCGCTGAGGACGGACGTCACTTGGTACGCGACGCGGGGATCGAGCGCCTCCGATTCGGAGGCGTCTTCGCCCGGAATCGGGAGAAGATTTCCCCGACGGTCGGTGATCTTCAGGATGGCAACGGGCGATTTCGCGAGGCCGGCATCGGCAAGTGTGGCGTAGCCCTGGGCCATTTCATACAGAGGCGTCTCTGCCGCGCCGATAGCCATGGCTGGACCATAGCCCTCGCTTGGCACGTTCCGGCTCGGGGTAGGCATGCCGAGGGCATCGGCAAGCGCGAGGAGCTTCGGTTCCTCGCCGGCGAGGAAATACGCTTTAATGGCGGGAATATTCCGAGAGCCTCCGAGAGCCTGACGCGCCGTCATGAGACCTTGGAAACTGCCTTCATAGTTCTGCGGTTCGTAGGTGCCGAACTTCGTGGGAACGTCGTAGAGAACCGTGGCCGGGTTGTATCCCTGCAGGAAGGCTCCTGCATAGACGAACGGCTTGAAGCTGGAGCCGGGCTGACGAGGAACCTGGACCATGTCGATCTTTCCTCCGGCTTCCTCATCCGCGTAGTCGGCGTTTCCAACGTAGGCGAGAACTTCGCGCGTCTTCGGATCCATCGCGATAAGCGCCATGTTGTTTGCCATGAAACGTTTCTGGAAGTCTTCCCGATGGGATGCCACAATTTTTTCCGCCGCCTCCTGCAGTCGCCAATCCAACGTGGTTTGGATCGTCAGTCCGCCCTGTTCGAGGATGCCCTTCTCCGCTCCTTCCGCGAAGTTCTTTTCGAGAATGTCTTTGGTCCACAGGACAAAGTGGGGCGCGCGGATTGATTCGCGCGCAGGTTTAAACGTGAGGGTCTTGAGATCTTTGATTGCGGCATCGTGCTCGGTCTGCGTGATGAAACCCTGCGACGTCATGTTATGAAGCACCTGGTCGGTGCGACCTCCCACGTACACCACGGTACTGCCCGTGCCCGCGTCGGCGCCGAGCAGTCCGAGAGTGAAGTCGTCATCCGCAATTTGGTCGGACGAAGTTACCGTTCCGTTCTTGATGCGTTCGAGGGTGCGCTCGGAGACGACGGTATGCACATTTCTGCCGTATGGACTGAGATAGCTCGGCATTTGCGGGAGACTTGCGAGTACCGCGGACTCGGCGAGCGAAAGATCCTTCACCGATTTTCCGAAGTACCGTTGGCTTGCCTGTTCCACGCCGTAGGCGTTCTGGCCGAAGGGAATCCAGTTGAGGTAGAGCTCGAGGATTTTCTCTTTGTCATAGGTGTGTTCCAGTTGGCAACCGAGGATCAGTTCTTTCAACTTACGATTGATGACGTTTTCATGGTTCAGATCCAGGGCGTTACGCGCGAGTTGTCGGGTGATCGTGCTTGCGCCGCCGGATTTCCCGAGATGCAACACGGCACGCGCGAGCGCACGGAAATCGAGACAGCCGCGATCGTAGAAGCGCTCATCTTCAATCGCGACGACGGCGTCTTTCATGCTGCGCGGGATGTCTTCGCCGTGCACGTATGTGCGATCTTCTTCTCCGAAGAGGCGATAGAGTTCGACGCCGTTGCGATCCGTGATTACCGTGCTCTGAGCGGCCTGACCGATCGTTTGTTCGTTAATGCTCGGAAGCGTCAGAAAGAGGAAGACGAAGTAGAGGGCAATGAGGCCCGCGGTGATTCCGGTGCCGCGAAGCATTCTGGTTTTTCGGCTTGCATCCGGCCCGCCAAGAAGCAGGATCAATTTTTCCTTCAAGGGACGCCCTATCGTCAGGAATCGGGCTTTGCCCTTCGGGGTCGGGGGGACGGCGGAAGGCTCCCTCCGCGGAGGGAGCGAAGAAGGTTGTCCAACGGAGCGAAGAGAGAACCGGGCGTCCATCGGGGGGAGTGTAGAGGAGGCCGCCCTCGGGAGGTAGGCCAGAAGCCAAGAAATCAGGGGAAAAGCGAAAAGATCATAGGCGGAGCTTTTGGCAGTTTGGCACTGGTTATCCGCCATGAACCGGGTTCCAAACCGAGCCTATTTCTGGTATACTTTCCAGATGTCTCGACGGTGCGTTTCCTTCCTCGGCTTCCTTGCCTTTTTGGCACCCGCGCAGGCCATGGCGCTCACGAACCGATCGCTTGTCCTCAATACGGGCGTGCGGATTTCTCTCGAGCAGGTTTTCGCAAATATCTACGGATTTGCGGCCGCAAGCATCATCAGCGTTTCTACGGTTCTTTTCCTTGTCGGCGCTTCGTATCTTGTCGCATCCCACGGCGACAGCAACATGGTGGACAAGGGGAAAAAGATCATGATTGGCTCACTTATTGGCATGGGCATCGTCCTGGGGGCGTACGGCATTCTCCGCACTCTCTTTGCCATCCTTTATTAAGATCGGTCGTATCCTTCCGCTGCGGCAAAATAGAGATTGATTCCTGCCGCCCGATTCCCGGAAAAAATCCTTGGACTCAGTGGCTTCCGCTCCCCGGTCCCGCTACACTTACACTCCATGATTCACGACGATTCCACCCCCGAAATTCTCGCCCGCTTGGAGCAGGCAGAGCAGCTGAAACTGGAGGGCCGGTATCGCGAGGCAATCGCCCTTTTGGAGGAGTTGCTTCTTGAGGATCCGGAGAATGTGGCGGCATACGAGGAGATCGCGGACAATGAGCTGAGCCTGCAGGAATACGAGCGTGCTGAGGCTGCGGCCAGCCGCGCGGTGCAGCTCGACCCCGAGAGTTACACCGGCGAATACATCCTCGGCTTTCTCCGCTCCCAAGACGAGCACTGGGAGAAGGCGGTGGCACATTTGCGCCGCTCGAACTCGCTTCGTCCGAACAACGCCGAAATCCTCCGCTGCCTCGGTTGGGCGCTTTTCCATCTGGGCCAGCGCGCCCAGGGCATCGTCACGCTTGAGCGCGCCCTTAACCTGGATGCCGATTCGCCACTCACGCTTTGCGATCTTGGAGTGACGTACCTGGAGACCCGCGACTTTCCGCGCGCCAAGGCTCTTTTCCAGCGCTCTTTGGATCTGGACCCTCAAAACGAGCGAGCGAGGGAGTGTATGGAGGCAATCAAGCGTCTTGCGGTTGCGCCGACGCAGAAAGTGAAGCAATCCCTGTAAAGCAACGGACAAAACCGATGCAACCGAGGATCATCCTCGGTTTCTTTGATTGCTTCGGTTCCCTCGGTTGCTCGTCTCACCAGACATCACTCTCGCCACTCCCACAACGTGCGCGCGCGGCGTCGATCGCTAGAATGAGGCCCGTGGCTTTGAATACTCTTCTTGTCCGCCGCGGCATTCGGCGGGGAATCATGACTCTTTCCCGCGACCGATCCTGGATCGGAAGCCTCGTGGCGATCACGGGGGTGCTCAGCCTCGTGCAGCTGTTTCTTCTCGTGCTGTTCGCGCTGCAGGCAGCCGGAGTGTTGCTGACGTCGGGGAATTCCATTCGTCTTGAAGTGCTCAAGACGGCTCCCGTGAACGACGTGCAGGATTTCCTTGTCGCGGCTCGCGATTTGCCCGACGTGGAGCGCGTGGAATACATCACGCGTGAGCAGGCATACGAAAGGGAGCGCCTTCGTCAGCCGGAGCTGATTTCGTTCCTTGAACAGTTCAAAATCAGGAATCCGTTCCCAGATACCGTCGCCGTGACGCTCCGTTCCCTTGAGGCGTTCGATGATTTTTCGTCGTTCGCACGGAAGCCGGAATGGAGCCGGATCGTCGACCCGGCTTCGCTTTCCACCGTTGGGGATCAGGAGAGGGAAGTGCAGGAGATGCGCGCCCTTACCGGTTCTCTCAAGACTCTCTCGGTCGGTCTTTCGTCCATTCTCTTCATCGTCTGCGTGTTGCTTCTTGTGGAATTTGTGCGTCGCCGTGCGATGGTTCGCCGCGATGAGCTGATGGTGGAGAGGGTCGCGGGAACGCCGCCCTTCTCGCTCTTGGTGCCGTTTGCGACCGAATCCTCTTTCTTGTTGCTCATGGGGTGCGTTCTTTCGGTCATCTTCCTTGCGGCGTTCGTTTCCTTCCTGCCGTCGCTTGTTCCGGGTATCGGCATGGGAGGGTCTCTCCACGCGCTTCGGATCGAGACGGGTCGCATCCTGCTTTTCTGGAGTTTGCCGGTAGCCGTCGCCGAACTCGTCGCGATCCCGCTCGTATCGTTCCTCGGTGCGTGGATGGGGATCCGCCGCGATGCCGCCGCGCGTTATTGATTAGAGCCGTCGCAAACGGTCGCTGACTCCGGTTGCCTTGAGGGGGGATGACAGGTGATCTCCCAGCAGGAGCGACAGCAGTGAAGTCAGTCGGGGGCCGAGAGGTTCCTCTGCGGTCCAGAGTGCGTCACCGCTCTTCCCGGTGACCAGTGACAGATACGTCGCGTCTTCCCGCGTGAGGGGGTGAAGGCGCCTCGCATTTTCGGCCGCAGGCAGAAGCCCGAGAAGGTGTAAAAGACGCAATCCAAAGCGAGGATAGGCATCATGGAGGCCGAAAGCGCAGGCACGAAGAAAGGAAATCGTCAGTGGAAAAACCCCCGGGACGGACTCTTCGTCCTGCAAAAGCCTGAGGAGAAGCTCTGCGCCCTCGCTCGCTTGGCCGAAAGCTGATAGGCCGAGAGTGAATCCTTCTTCGGTTCGTTGCGCGGACGCGACGATGTTTCCTGCAGATGATTCTTTCAGAAGTATCCGCACTTCGGAGAACGGCACGAGTGCCGCGCCGATGCGGCTTGTGGGGCGACGCGCTCCCGCCGCGCGTGCGGCGACCTTTCCCTCTTCCGCCGTAAGGAAGATACAGAAACGGTCGGCCTCACCGACATCGTGTGTGCGCAGAACCAGGGCATCGAGGGGGCGCGAGCGGTTCATGTCCGGTGCATTAGAAGATTCGTGGCGGTTCGGGCGTATCGATGGCGCTTCCCGTCGGAACGGCATTCGGATCCGCTCCTACCTCGTAGTACAGCGGTCGTGCCTCGTATACGGAGAGCACGGGTTCCATTTTTTCCTCGCCCGCCGCCGTCGTCCGGAAGCGGTACCACAGCGCCGTCATGCCGGGGTGTCGGTCTCCCACTTTGCGCTTTTCGCCGGGGGGAAGTTCCGACGTATAGACCGTGCGGTCGGGAGGGGCGGTCTTGGTGCTGAGGATAAGCGGTCCCCATACTTCACTGCGACGTTCATCTTTCGTGCCGTAGTAGATGAAATATGCGTGCTGGTCCTCCTGATAGGTCTGCATGAGGAGCGCGCCGGGACTGTCGTTGAGAAACTTCATGTCCGCGGAACCCGGATACACCGTCGCATCCGATCCCTGCGGGCCGTAGTAGCTCACGGCGTAGCTGTGGTTACGTCGGGCGACGATTGGGAAGCCGTACTCCCAGACACCGCGGTAAGCCGTCGTGCTCACCTGACAGAGACCGCCGCCGTAGTCAGGCTCCGTCTTATCGCCTTTGATGACCAGTTCCTTGCGATAGCCCGTTGAGCCGTCGACGCGTCCGAGCACTTCCACAAACGAGAACGTTGATCCCCGTGGAATGAGGTGGCCGTTGAAGCGCTTCAGTCCCACCGTGATGTTGTGCTGGCGATTGATCGGAGATCCTTTAAAAACGGACTCGCCGATGGTTACTACCTCTTTGATTCCTTGGGACTGGAGATCGGAGTCGAGTACGGTCACGGTAGCAGGCGTCTCGGTCACGGGGATCTCGATCGTGTCGATTCCTTCCTCCAGCGCCATGATCGTGAGCGTCGTGACGCGATCCAAATCCACTTCGCGACCGGTAAAGCCGATTCCGTCGAAGATTACATTTCCCTTCTCGTCTTTTTTTATCGTCACCGATCCGGCAGGCCGATCGAGCAGGGAAGAGAGGTTGATTTCGAGTGAGCGGCGAATGGCCGAACGATTCCAATCCACGCGTGTCTCAAGGGCAACGCCCGCCGGCAGAGGGGGCAATACGTCTCCATCCACGCGCCACTCGGCGGGCGGATCGATCTCCTGTCCGTTCAGGGACCATGAGGTGACGGGACGTCGCCACTGCGGATGTTCCGTCGGATTTATTTTTACGATGAAGTGCTTGTGCCGAAACGTGATCGTTGCGGGCGACGCAGCAAACGCCGGCACGGCCGATACGAGGGTGGCGGCCAGCCCGAAGGCGCAGATGAGGATCGGACGACGAATCACGCGCCGAGTGTAACGGGAGCAATGCGGCGTGTCTTGGAAAATCCGTCAAAAGGGCAGCGCGGGGTTACCTCGCAGTTGCGGACGGCGCAGGGGGGCGGGTTGAGTATCGAGCGCGCGATTGACGAGTGCGTCCGCCCGGTGGTTGTCTCCTCGTGGAATATGGCGGAACACCACGTCGGGGAAGCTGAGCGACAGCTCGCGGATCTCGTCGATGTACGGCTGGAGCGTTTGCATCTTTACCTTGTATTCGCCATTCACTTGTTTGACGACCAATTCGGAATCGAGGTGGCACACCAATCTGTTCGGCTGGAATTTCTGCGCCATTCGGAGGCCCTCCACCAGCGCGCGGTACTCCGCGACATTGTTGGTTTCCACTCCGATGCGCTGGCCCAGTTCTTCCAGCGTTACCCCTCGTGCGGGGTCCTCAAGGACGCAGCCGATGGCGGCTTCACCCGGATTGCCGCGAGATCCGCCGTCCGTGAACAGGTGCAAAGTGCCTCCTACATGCTCGGGGAGATCCTCATTTTCATATGTTCCCTGTGCGAGTGCTTCCTCGATTGCGTCTACCACAAAACGCTCCCGTTCCCGCGCCCGAGGAAAGATTTCCTGGAGGCGGCGTTCGAGGGAGGCGGGGAGGCGAAGCATGCGTTACCGCCAAGTATGGCGCATTCAAGGCTTTTTTGCCAATCGAACGCGATGCCCCACCCGACTGCGGGTCATTGCGTCGCGGTTCGAGGCTCGACGGGTGTCATTGACAGTCGCAGTTCCCGCCGTCCTTGCATCCGCAGGCGGCCGGCAAGTGTGCGTCTTCCGGCAGGTCGAGCTTGAAGCGTCCGTCGCGGAAGTCGACGGTTGCTCCGCCGATGCGTCGCAGCGTAAGGGCTGATGCAAAGAGGCGCACCGATGGCTCTTCGGCGTGAAAAAATACGCGTTCGTTCCTCGCAGGATCTTTTCGGAATTCCATGCAGAAACCCCCGGAGCCGTCGAGAGTGACAACCAGGCCTTCCCCCTCGCGTCCTTCGCTTTTGGCGATGTTTTCAATGGCTTTCGCTGCGGGAAGCGTCACGACGATCATTTCCGGCCTCTCCGGCATTTTCCTGAGCACCTCGTTGAGGTCTTCGAGGAGGGCTTCGATCTCGTCGTCTGCGAAGCCGTGTCCCAGGCAGCCCTGTTCGAGCGTTTCATAGGCGCTCCCCGCGCAGCCAACGCACTGTAGGCCGTACTCCCCGAGTACCGACTGCGCCTGCGGACAAAGTGCCACGATATCGGCAATGGAAGAATGCCGATCAAAGGAAAGTATCGACGGGGTCATGGGCGTTCGAGTCTACATCACTACCATGATTCCGGCTCGGAGATCATGCGGATTTCTCGTGACGATTCGGAGAGTTGAGATATGCTCCCCTGCGTGCAACGGTGGTTTCAGTTCGGCGGCATCACGCTTCTCGCCCTCCTGCTTGGCTGGCAAATGGGAGTTCGGGGTGAGCGGACGCGGCTTATTCAGGAAGGATGGACCGCTCCCGAGCTTCCACAGGACGGCACGATCGTTTCTCTTGCGGGCAGCGGATCGATAACCGAACGCCCGGAGTCCGAAGCGGATCTGCGATTGATGTGGAAAGTGTGGCATCTTCTCTTGGAGAACTACGTCGACCCAAGCAAATTGCAAACGCAGAAACTTATTCGGGGGGCGGCCACGGGTCTTGTGAAGTCCGTCGGCGATCCGTATACGGTTCTCATGGATCCCCAGGAAAACAACAGTTTTCGCGACGGTCTGTCCGGAACACTGGAAGGAATCGGGGCGGAGCTCATCGATCGGGATGGCGTGATCGTCGTCGTGATGCCGATCAAGGGCTCGCCCGCTCAGCGCGCCGGCTTGCTTCCGGATGACGTCATCATCAGCGTGAACGGGGAATCCGCCGAGGGAATGTCGCTCCAGGATGTCGTGAGCAAGATCCGCGGCCCCAAAGACACCTCGGTTACCCTGGAAATTGCCCGTCCCAAGAATCGAGATTTTCTTACCTTTTCCATCGTTCGCGATGAAATTCATATTCCGAGCGTCGAATCGAAGACGATTCCCGTGAAGGGCGGAGAAATAGGATATGTATCCTTGAACCAATTCGGCGACAGTTCCATCGACGAACTTCGCCAGGTGTTCCAGTCGTTCCAGGATCAAAAGGTGAAGTCGATCATCCTCGATCTGCGCTACAACGGCGGCGGCTATCTCGACGGCGCCGTAGATCTCGTCTCGATGTTCCTCAGGGAGGGCAAGGTCGTTTCCGTGCAGCATCGCAGCGGCGAGCCGGAGAATCATTTTGTCAGCGGGAAGCCGCTCTTCCCGGATATTCCGTTTGCGATTCTCGTCAACGAAGGCACGGCGAGCGCTTCGGAGATCACGGCCGGCGCGCTTCAGGATTATGGTCGCGCAACGATCGTCGGTCAGAAGACTTTCGGAAAGGGAACCGTGCAGGAGGTTATCGACTTGCCGGACGGCTCCAGTCTCCGCGTGACCGTCGCCCACTGGCTGACGCCGAAGGGGAAGGATCTCGGGAAAGAGGGTGTGCACCCGGACATCGTCATCGATCGTACGAAGGAGGACATCGATGCCAAGCGCGATCCGCAGCTCGATGCGGCGGTGGAGTTCCTTGCGACGGGGAAGAAGCCGGAGATGATGTCGAGTTCGAGCTCGAGTGTTGTCTCTTCGAAGTAAATCTCGTCATGGTTCGTCAGTCTCACCATGACATGCTTTTTTGCGGCTCAGAGCATGTCGTTCCGAGCTTGACGAGGATTAGTACGAGAACAGCTCCTCCGGCTTGAAGAAGCGCTTCACCTCGGCTTCCGCGGCTTCCGGGCCGTCGGATGCATGGGCAACGTTCACCATTTGGTCCACGCCGTACTCCGCGCGAAGCGTGCCGGGAGCCGCCTTGCGACTGTCGGTCACCCCGAGCATGTCGCGTACTTTGGCGACGACGTCATTTCCCTCGATCACCATGGCGATCACGGGGAGCGATCCCATAAACGTTTCGACCTCCGGATAGAAGGGCTTGCTCGCGATGTGCGCGTAGTGGTCCTTCAGGATCTTCGGGTCGAGCTTGATCATTTTGCAGCCGCGGATCGTAAAGCCGGCGTCTTCAAAGCGCGTGATCACTTTTCCGACGAACTTCTTTCCGACGGTGTCGGGCTTCAGGAGAATGAGGGTGCGTTGCATATGCTCCAGACTGTAGCGGGATATCGTTTATAACGAAAGAGAAGGTAAAATTTGCGTGTGGGGTTGCCGGTGCCGGGCTAAGAGCGCGTTTCGCTCAGGAAGCCGCCTTGTTGACCGGGAAGGCTACTTCTACGGGATTGACAACCCCGTCGCGGGTGAGGACAGGGAAGCCGGTCTCGGCATTGAGATCGTATGTCTTTTCCATGATATCCATGATGTCGTGGCGAACGATGACGCATCCCATGCTCTGATAACGGCTCGTTCGGGCGAACATCACGGCTTCCGCCGCATGTTCATGGATGCCGTAGTTAGTCACTTCGCCGTCTTTGAAAAGGCGGATGATGCGGCCCTGAGGACCGAAGGTGACGCGGTCGCCTTTGATGTCTTTTGCGTTTGCGTTCCAATCCCAGTTCGGTGTGGCGGCGAAGTAGCGAAGCCCGATGTAGCTGACGGTACGTCGTTGGCCGGTAATCACGGGAAATTCGATGTACTCGCCGTCCTGGTGAATCAAATACCCCTCGTTGACGCGGGTATCCACCACAAAACGATCACCGACTTTCGGGTCCCACTCCTGTACCGAGATTTGATGCGAGGCGGGAAGAGGGGTCAGGCTGTTAAACAGCGCGAACAGGCCGACGATGGTGCTGGCAGTAGTCAGCGGATTATTCTATACTTTTATCTATTTTTGTCAATTACTTGGGAAGGCATCTTTTTCTCAAGTAGAAGCCAAAATTCCCATTTTTTCCTTACACCAGAAGCTGAAGCAGTCCTTCCTCGGTCTGGCCCTTGCCGATGACGACAAGGCGGAGCTCGTTCTTCTTGAGGAGCTTTTTTGCAAGCGCATTCACCTGTGCAAGCGTCACGCGGTCGATTTCCGCCAGATATTCCTCCATCGAACGGGTTTTGGGGTAGAGGAGCTGCTGTTTGCCGATGAAATGGGCACGCTCCTCGCAATCTTCCATGCCGAGCGTCGTTTTGCCTCGGAAGAACGCTTTCGCTCGATCGAGTTCTTCCTGCGTTACGCCGCTCGTCGCGCATTCTTCGTACTCGCGGATGATCGCGGCGATGGCTTCGTGCAGGCGTGATTGGTCCACGCCCGCGCGCGTCGAAAGCGATCCGGCATCCAGATAGCTGTCTACCTCGGTGGAGATGTAGTAGCAAAGACCCTTGGCCTCGCGGATGTTGAGGAACATGCGGGAACTCATGTTGCCGCCGAGGATCACGGCTAAGAGCCGTTCGGCGAAGTGGTCTTCCGAGAGGGCGGAGACGCCCGGCACGCCGATCACGAGGTGGCTCTGCTCCGTATTTTTGTCACGAAGGAACACGCGCTTCTTGCCGTACTGGGTAAAGGCGGTGAAGCGACGGTCGCTCTTTCCCGCAATGGGGCCGAAGAATTTCTTGGCGAGAGCCATGGCTTCCTTCGGAGTGATCTTGCCCGCGAAAGCGATCACAAGATTCCCGGGCGTGTAGAGCTCGTCGCGGTGTTTTTTGAAGTCGGCCTGCTGGACGCCCATGATTACTTTTTCGGTACCGATGGTGTCCCACCCCAGAGGATGGTCGCCATAGAGAAGCTCTTCAAAATCCCAGCCCGCCCGGTACATGGGCGTGTCCTGGTACATGCGCTCCTCTTCCATGATCACTCCGCGTTCTTTCTCGATTTCCTCCTGGGGGAAGCTGGCGTGAAGGAGCATGTCGCTGAGCACGTCGCATGCGAGTTCCACTTCCGGTGCCGCCACTTTCACGTAGTACCCGGCATACTCCTTGCCGGTGAACGCGTTGAAGTCGCCGCCCACGCCGTCGATGGCCGCGGAGACCTCCTTGGTGTTCGTGTACTTCTTGCCGCCCTTGAAGAACATGTGTTCCAGGAAGTGGCTGATACCCCGTTCCTCGTTGGTTTCGTAGCGAGAGCCGGCCCCGGCGAAGACCATCACCGTCACTGCGGCAGTGCCGTCGATGGGGGCGGTGAGAACGGGGAGTCCGGAGGGGAGGCGGTCGATAGTGAACATAGGGCTACAGGAAACACTACCTGCGTCTTGTCGTCCATGGCGTCTTTTGCGTCTTGAAAACTCTGCAAGACGAGAAGACTCAGGGGGCGTCAGGAAAGCGCAGTTGACCCTCGTCTGCGCTTTCTGTAGGCTCTCCCGGTCATGCTCAATAAGTTCAAGTGGCGCAAACGGCTACGCAAGCACGGGTACCGCACCCGTACGAAGACCAAGAAGGGTAAGCAGGTGCTCGCGCGCCGCCGTCGCCAGGGCCGCAAGCGTCTCACTGTCAGTCATAAGAAGAAGCACAAGAACCTGTAAAGGGTCTTCGTGAGTTCGTTGTCTCTTCTGAAGTGTTACGAAGGTTTTCGATTGGAAAGTAATGACTTTGGGTGTCTTCGTTTACCCTAGAACCTCAAACCCAAAACCTTTAAGCTTTCTCGGTGACTACCATCCTCCACCGCGTCTCCGGTGTCTGCTTCTATGCCTTGGGACTTACGTTTTTTCTCGCCTATATCGGCGTGAGGAACAATATTCTTCCGATGGTCTCCGCCGTATGGATGCAGGTGGCGGATCTCCCCTTCGTGCTTTCGGCGATCATGTACGGAGGACTCAGTTTTTATCGCAGTCTGACGACCGAAGAGGGGTCATTGCCGCTCGCCCTCGGGATCGGGATCCCGCTTGCGCTGTTCTTCCTGTTTATCTGCGTGCTTAATTTCTGGTGAGGAATGGGGAGAAGGAAAGAAGGAAGAGTCTGTAGAGCTTTCAAGCTTTCTTTCCAAGCTCTTTTTTAATATTTCACTTCCACTTCCCTCGATCCCTCGTCGACGTTCGCCTTTCGTGCGAGAAGAAACAGGAGGTCCGAGAGGCGGTTCAGGAACACGAGCACGCAGTCGTTGATGCCGTCGGAACGGCGCAGGCGAACCACCTCGCGTTCGGCGCGGCGGCACACGGCGCGCGCGTGGTGCAGATGTGCGCTCAGCCGATTGCCTCCGGGGAGGAGGAACGCCGTCTGTGCGGGCAACGTCGGCTCGATCGCCTTCACGCGGTCTTCCAGGAGCGCGACGTGCGCGGGTTCGACGCGTCGGGTGTGCGCCCCGGAGCCGAGAGGTGTCGCGAGGTCCGCGCCCACGCGGAAGAGGAGGTGCTGCAGGGGATCGAGTTCCGCCTTCATGCCGTCGGGGATGCGCTCTGCGAGCACGATGCCGAGGAGCGCGTTGAGTTCGTCCACTGCGCCGATCGCCGCAATGCGAGGATGATCCTTCGGCACGCGCGCCGCGCCGTAGAGGCCGGTATCACCCGTGTCGCCGGTTTTGGTGACGATGGACATAGGGGAAGAGAATAACAGAGTAACAGGGTAACAGGGTGCTGTTACTCGGTTATTCCCTTCCTGATCCCTACAGATTCGCCGCCTTCAACACCTTGTCGTGCGCCTTCTTCGCTTCGTCCTCGGTGAGCGTGCGGTCGGAGGCGCGATAGGTGAAGCGCAACGTGAGCGTGAATTGCCCTTTTTCCATCGGTTTTCCAGAGTAGAGATCCACAACCTCCACGTTTTCGAGGAGCGAGTCGGCTTGGCGGAGCTGTCGGAGCATCGGTCCCGCCTGCTCGCGATGGCTGAGGGCAAGCGTAACGTCGTACGTGACGGCGGGGAACTGCGGCACGGATGCGATGGCCGCGGTGGCATTGCCCGGCAGAGAGAGCAAGGCGGACAGATCGATCGTGGCGATCGCCGCGCGGCCGCGCAGGTCGAAAATCTTGCGAATCTCCGGATGCACCTCATAGACCCAGCCCACTGGCTGGGAAGCGGTTTCCGCTTCTCCGGGGCGACGATGTGCGTGCACGAAGAGCTCGGCAAAACGGCCGGGATGCGAGGATGACGGAGCTCTGCCTCCCGTCGAAACATCCGCAGCGAGACCGAGACGCGAAAGAACGCTCGCTACGTGTCGTTTTACGAGCAGGAGAGGCTCTTCTCGTACGGAGATGTCGGCCGATACGAGATCGGCGAAGAGGAGGGAAAGCTCCGTCTTTTCCAGTTCTCCTTTCCTGAAGACATTTGCGATATGGAACGTTTGAAGTCGGGATCCCGCAAGGAGGACGTTGCGCTGCGCGTGCTCGAGAAGGGCGGGGGCGGTGGACGTGTGAAGAACGGCCCATTCTTCGCTGAGAGGATTTTGAATGGCGATGGCCTGGTGAGGATCGAAGCCTGCGCGCTCAAGTGTCGCTTTCGAGGTGAGAGAGAGCGGAACGATCTCGCTATAGCCAAGGAGACGGAGCTCGTCGCGGATTCGATGGATGCGTGTTTCGCGTTTCGCCGGGCGAATGCTCGCTTCGGGAAGAGCGGGAGTCACGGCGTCGTATCCGATGATGCGTCCGATCTCCTCCACAAGATCATGCCCGGTACGAATGTCTCCGAGACGGAAGGTTGGCACGGTTACGGTCAGTGTGGGAATCTTTCCCTTTTTCGTCTTCACGGTGAAACCGAGGTCTTCCAGCGCTTTCGTGGCATGTGCAGTGTCGACGGACATTCCGAGGATTCGCTCGGCCAGCGAGAGAGGGAAGTCGATGGTCTTTTCTTTATCCACGGGACCGACCATCTCCAGCTTTGAGACGACTTTTGCCCCCGGTACGAGCTCCAGAAAGAGGCGAACCGCTCGCTCGAGGCCGCGGAGCGCCGCCTCGCGGGGGATACCCTTCTCGTAGACCGTTGCGGCGTCCGTGCGATGACCGGTGGCGATCACCGTGCGGCGGATCGCCGACGGGTCGGCGATTGCCGCGTGCAGGTAGACGAGGCGCGTCGTGTCCTTGGTCGAGCTTCGCAATCCTCCCATGATGCCGAGAAGGTCGAAGATGCCTTCGTCGTCGTTCATGACGATCGCCCCCTTGGGGAGCGCGCGCTTCTCCTTGTCGAGCGTCACGATCTCTTCCCCCTGTTCCGCGGTGCGGGCATGGACGGCTCCGCGGATGTCGCCTGCGTCGAAGGCGTGCAACGGCATGCCCTGTTCGGTGGCCACGTAGTTCGTGATGTCGATCGGCAGGTTGATGCTCCGCCAGCCCGTCGCCGCGAGGCGTTCCTTCATCCACGAGGGCGTCTCTCCCGGGCCGTCGATCGCGATCGCGACGGCGCAATAATGCGGGATGAGGTCTTTTCGCTCGATGACGAATGTGAATGGGAGGGCCCCTTTGCCGTAGGGGATCGGTGCGGACTTCTTTTGTTTCTTCCATGTGGCGAGTCCGAGTGCCACGAATTCCCTGGCAAAACCGGCATGCGAGAAAAGATCGGCACGGTGCGTGATGGCGTGATTGTCGATGTGCAGAACGACATCGCGCAGTCCCAGGTATTCCTTGAGAGGAATACCCACGCCGTCGTCTCCGTCACCCAGGTCGACGATCGGCCGATCGCCGTCGTCTTTCTTGGCGGGAAAGCGCGCTGCGAGATCGAGCTCCTCGGCTGCGCAGATCATTCCTTGACTGTCCTCGCCTCGGATTTTCGCTCGCGTGAGCGTGACCATCTCATCGCCGTGCCAGCGGACTCGTGCGCCCACGTGCGCGAAGGCTACGCGCATTCCGACGCGTAAGTTGGTACCGCCACAGACAACGGGTTTCGGCCCTTCGTCTGTCAGTACTTCGGCGAGCGACAGGCGGTCGGCGCCCGGATGTTTTCGAAGTGAAACTATTTTCCCGACCACGCAGCGATCGAGCAGTGCGCCTTGTATTTCAAGGTCATCCACCTCGGCGACTCCGGCGGTGATGCGACGCGCAATTTCTTGCGGATCGGTTACCGTGAGGTCGACGAAATCCGAAAGCCAATTCAGAGAGATTTTCATAGCTGGAGCCAGTATAGGGACGCACGCGGAAATTGATAATTGATAATGGAAAATTGAGAATTCAGCAGCAAGAAGGGCGGAATCCGGTTTTTTTCCGTTCATTTTCAAGTATCAATTATTCATCATCAATTCACTTGTCCATCGTCTTTTCCGCTGTTGTTTGGTACGTTCTCCCTCCGAGTCTTCCCCTTTCTCTCATGCTCTTCGGTTCCTCCAAGAAGTCCTCGGCCGATCCCGCATCCCTTGCGATGCAGATCGTGGTCTCCGCTCTTCTTTTTCTCGCCTCGCTCGCTTCCCTCGCAGGTCTTGTGCTCTCGCATGTGAACCTCGATCGCGGCACGCTGACTTTTGGTTCGTCCGGCGGTTCACTCGCGATTCTTGCGTTCGGTGTCACGGTGAGCCTTTGGTCGCACAGCATGCTGTGCCTCCTCTCGCCCGAGGCGCCGAAGAAGAAGTAAGTCGATACAGTATTGAGTATTACGTATTAGGCATTAAGGGAAATTCTTAATGCCTAATACTTTATACGTACTACTTTTTCCCCAGGACTTTTCTCCACCATGACCTCCGGTGCTCGACCGAGTGTCCTTCGGCATCTTCGGTGAAGTGCGCAAAACTTCTCGGCTCCGGGTTAGGAATCATTTTCCGCGAATACACCTTTGTGAACTCCGCTCCGAAGAAGAGGATCTGCGCGGAATAGTTTACCCAGAGGAGAAGTACGATGACCGATCCCGCGATGCCGTAGGTCGCCGCGTAGTTCCAGTGTCCCAGGTAATACCCGAGCACGGTCTTGCCTATCGTGAAGAGCGCTGCGGTAAGGAATGCACCCGGCAGTACGTCCCTCCACGTGATCTTCACGTCCGGCAGGAACTTGAAGAGTGCGGCGAAGAGCATCGCGTGGATGCCGATGGAGACTACGGTGTCGATCACGGGCAAGAGCGGTTCGATGGGTGCGCCACGGCTTGCGAGGAAATCGAGTGCGAAAGTGATGACGGCGGACAGCACGAGGGAAACCAGAAGAAGGAATCCGACCGAGAGAATCATCCCGAACGAAAGCATTCGCTTGAGTACGAAGAGCAGGACGTGATTGGCATCCTTATTCGTCTCCACCTTCCAGATGTAATTGAGGGCGTTCTGCAGCGCGACGAGAAGTCCGCTTGCGCCGACGAGCAGTACGCAAAAGCCCACCACTGCCGCGAGTGGCGTTTGCGCGGACGCGTGGGAGGACTCGATCACGGATCGGACCATTTCCACTCCCTGCTGACCGAAAAGGGACTTCACTTGAACGAAGGCGGCGGTCTCCGCCACTCCGGGCTCGGTGACGATGCCCGCGAGCGAAATGGCAATGATTACGAGCGGCGCGAGCGAAAAAACTGTGTAGTACGCGGTAGACGCGGCAAGCTGCGATGCGTTGTCGCGGCGCCATTCGCGGAAGCTTTCTCGGAGAAGGGGCCAAGCATTCATGGTTATGAGTATACGGTCGAATCGAATCCATAAACAAAACCGCCTCAGTGGAAGACTGGGACGGTGTTTGTTTTGGTCACCGGTCGGAAGGGAGAGCAGTGCTCTATTCCAGTTGATGACGTGTTTATTATAGCAAAAAACGGTGTTTTTCGGAAGAGGCATTTTGACATCCGGAAGGTCTATGCGATCGGCCTTCGACCCTCTTTGATCTCCGCATGACGATGTTTCTCCCGGAGCATTTTCTCTTTTGATTTCCGCGATCGCCTCGCCTTTTGCCTACGGATTTTGAATTTCTCCCGCCCAAGCCGCGATTCCTCGCCTCTCGCCCGTTCTTCAAGCTTGAGAATGAGGAGTTTCCATGCGGAGAGACGATTTTTGCTCTGTTCCCTGTGGCGTTGCATCCGTACGACGATGCCGCTGGGCGCATGCGAAAGTTGTACCAGGCTCGCAGTCTTATTGATTTTCTGCCCGCCGTGGCCGCCGCCGCGGATGAAGTGCTCTTCCACGTCCTCGGAATGCAAACCGAGCGTCCTTGCGAGCTCAAGCAGCGGCGTCGGAAGGTCGGGAGGGAGGGGCATGCGGGGGAGTGTATCAGTCGAAAAATCGATCCGGAGAGACTTTCCGAAGAGCCTCTTTTCTGACATAGTACCGCGCACGGCAGGTTCATCGATGCCGTTCCTTCCATCATCGTTTCCGTACGGAGAGGTCGCATAGTGGCCTAGTGCGCACGCTTGGAAAGCGTGTATGGTCGCAAGACCATCGAGGGTTCGAATCCCTCCCTCTCCGCCATCCGTCTTCGT
>CAZRMM010000010.1:0-29290 GCA_964601225.1 uncultured Candidatus Peribacteria bacterium | reverse complement strand
CGGCTCGGCTGACTTCGTCGTGATATCGTCATCCATAATGAAGGGATGAGAAGCCTGTCCTGAGCGAGGAGACCGCTGCAGCGGGCGACGAGACGAAGGGAATCCCTCCCTCTCCGCCATCCGTCTTCGTCGGCTCGGCTGACTTCGTCGTGATATCGTCATCCATAATGAAGGGATGAGAAGCCCGTCCTGAACAAGGGAAATCCCTCCCTGTCCGTCATTTTTTGGTACACTGCGGAACGTTTCCTTTTTTCTCTATGACGAAGATTCAGAAATGCGCGGGAGCGTTTGGCGTTCTATTCCTCGTGGTATTCGTCCTGACAAACGTTCCTGCTTTCAATGACGAACAGGGGCGGAATTTCGGGCTTTTCGTCATCAACCCGATCGATAACATCGTGCACCTGCTGACGGCCGTTCTCGGGCTGGTTGCGGCATGGAAATCGCCGATGTGGGCCAAGTGGTTCCTCGTTCTCTTCGGGATTTTGTATATGGCCGATGCGGCCGCAGGCATGTTCTTTCAACGGGGTCTTCTCGATTTCTCACTTCTGACTGAACCGGGAGGAGGTGCAAGTTTCGGGCTGACAAACTGGCTCCTGAATGCGCCCCATATCGGTATCGCAGGTCTCATGATCTGGTTCGGGTACGCGCTTAGCCACTCCCGCGCATGAAAAATCGTACGCACACAAAGAAAAGGCGGGTACTTCCGACGCGCATTCCGCTTCCGCCGCGTCTGCGGAAGTGGCTGCGGCCGCTGCACAGACTTTGCGGGGTGCTCGTGGGGGCACTTGTCCTTGTCGTGGCAGCTCTCATGGTCTTCTTCCGTGTGAGCGCCTCAATGCGCGAAGTGCGTCCCCGCGAGGCAGTGGCGCCGGTGACAGGTCATCGCATTCAGACGGACGGAGGGGAAGTGTTTTTCCAAGAAGAAGGTCCTGAGGACGGTCCGGCAGTCGTTTTCGTACATGGAACCGGAGCGTGGAGCGAGATTTGGCGTCCGCAGATGGACGCGGTGGCCCGAGAGGGTTTTCATGCCATCGCCGTTGATTTGCCTCCGTTCGGTTTTTCCGAGAAGCCCTATCCGGCAGCGTACGGATCGCTTGACCAGGCGCGCAGGATCGTCGGCGTGATCGATGCGTTACGGATCGATTCGGTGACACTTGTCGGACATTCCTTTGGCGCGAATGCCACTATGGATACCGCGATCACCATCGGGGATCGTCTGCATGCCGTCGTTCTTGTGGATGCGGCGCTCGCATTCGATCAGCCATCGTCTTCCTGGTCGCTTGGAAAATTCGTTCTTTCGGCGCGGCCGTTCCGCAATGCTCTGATTGCCTCAACGGTGACGAATCCGCTCATGACCGGCACGCTCCTGCGTTCCCTTCTTGCCAAAGACGAAACGGCGACGGCAGAACGCATTGCGATGCTCCAACGTCCGTTATCGGTGGAGGATTCCACGGATGCCCTGGGAAATTGGCTCATGACCTTCCTCTACGGAACCGACCCCTCCTTTGCTTCCGATCGGCGATTTTACGCCACCATGACCGTCCCGACGCTTCTCATATGGGGTGAGCGGGATACGATCACTCCGTTGGCCAGAGGAGAAGAATTGCATCGTCTGATTCCCGGGAGTTCTCTTGTGACGATTCCCGGCAGCGGTCACATTCCGGCTATCGAGGATCCGAATGCGGTATCAAAAGCTCTCATAGAGTTCCTCTCCGCGAAGAAATGAGGAAAGTGAGACGCGCTATTCGCGGTATTGCCTACCGAATTCGGCAATGGCCGTGGAAGAAGATGTGCATTACTGCGCTGGCGGCATTGGTGCTGGCGCTCGTGACAATCGCGATTACGGCGCGTCGTGAATGCGCATTGATGCCGTCGCTTCCGTCTCTTCCGGCGGAAGGCAGCGGCTCCACGCTCGCCGAACGCTTTCGTCGTCCGGAGGACAATACGTACCTCACGTTCCCGGAGTGGTACATCGTCTACAGCGCGGAGGAATACGCGGCCACGCTCAAGACCGGACGCCCGAGCGCGTTCGCATACGTCTCCGCCGCGGGCCAGTACTGGTGTGCGTACGGAAGGGTCGGGGCGCTCACCCGCGGGCGGTATCCCTCGAACGGCGGCTATCAACTGATGCTTGGCGTGATCGGCACGAGCTTTACCGCGGAGGAACTCGTCAAGGGTGCGTACGAGAATACCGTCGGTCGCGTCTTCGAGTGGTTAAGCTTCGGTCAGGTCAGTGCTGAGGACGAGTATGCGCAGGAGGTCGCCGCCGACTACGCGGCGTTCATGCACACGCTTCCGTGGTACGAGTTCCCCTTCGGCAAGGCCCTTCTTGGGCTTTGGAAGCTGGAACCCTTCGGCGATGCGCCGCTGCGGAAGGTCGAGCGCCGAATCGTCCTCACGCTTGAGTACGTCGTGAAAGCCGCATACGGAAAGCTCGTCGCGTGGGGAACGGGGTCGATCTACGCCCCCGAGGATCTGACGATCCGGCTCGTCGCCAGGGGAACGTCCGGCGCCACGCTCGTCGAGACGCTGAAGGACGGCCGACAGATCCTCGAGGTTCCGCGGTACGAGGCATTCACGCGGACGATCGAGCGACTCGCGGAAGGGGGAGTCGCATTCGTCGAGATCGGGGGAAACGACGAGATCCTCCTCACGGCCCTCGTTCCGTCCTCGGAGCCCGTTGAGGTTTCCGGCGCGGTTCCCGTCCTTGCCTTGCGGTCACTCGTCGAACCCGGGAAGACGCGCATGGGATGGCGCGTGCCCGTCGATCGACTTTCGGAGATCCTCGGAGCTCTTAAAAAGCGCGGGATCGAGATCGAGCATCTTTACGATTATTAAGAACCCGGTTGTCGAGCCGGCGTCACGATTTGCGCATATCGCTCATACCAGGTGTTGCTGAGAATGCCATCCGGATCGCGCGCGATCTTCTCCGCGAAGACGGACGCGATCTCTGGATACGAGGCCTTCAGCTGGTCGGCCGTGTAGTGGAGCTGGTACGGCAGGAAGAAGCGGCCGCCGACCGACGTCGTGAGGTCGATCAGCTCCTTCGTCACCGCGGCCATGCGGTCGTTGCCGCGCTTGTCCGTCGCCTGGTTGATGTAGAGCACCACCGCGAAGGCGTCCTTTGGGGCGTAGCTTAGGGCGATGTCTTCCGCATGCACGACGCGAATGGATGCATTGAGAAGGTTGGCGCGATTGCGCTCAAGAATCTCGCGCATGCCATCCACAAAACGCGTGAATTCCGAACGGGGAATAAAGTACTCGTGGAGGATATCGGTGTCGTTCGGGAGGGAATTCTTCAAGTACTTCACCGAGTCGTGCATCGGGTCGTTGCGGGAGACGAGGCACGCCTCGCCGCTGCCCTGCGCGGCGTTACGGCTCACCGTGCAGCTCTCGAGCCGCGGCTCCACGTGCTTCTCCAGGAACCACTTGAGGCGCATGGCGACGGAACCGAGCTTCGAGAAGTTGACGGTGAAGCGGCGGAGCTTGACGCTCGCGACTTCTCCGAGCGGCGCGATCCGCGCGCCCTCGTCCTCCGCCTTCCGGTAGGTGTAGAGGATCATCTCCTTCAGGAACGATCCCGGCGAGGTGGAAAGATGGCCGTAGAAGAGACCGAGCTTGTCGTCGGGGAGAATGTCCTTCTCGAAGACGGCGGGGAATTCCTCGGTGGCGATCACTTTCCTGCCCGTCTCGTACACGTCGTTTTGGACCACGTCGAGTTCCGCGTCGAGCACGATGCCGAAAAGGCCGTAGCCGCCCACGACGAGGCGGAACAGGTCCGCGTTCTCCGTCCTGCTCGCGGTCTTCACCGTGCCGTCGGGCAGCAGCACGCGCATCGAGCGGACGCTCGATCCCACGGAGCCCGAGCGGTGGTCCATGCCGTGCGCGTTCACGGCGATGGATCCGCCCACGGTGAAGATGTCGGTCGACTGCATCGCCTTGATGGCGAAGCGGGGATGGAGCAGGAGCTGCAGGTCGTGCCACGTGGCTCCGCTCTGGACGGTCATCGTCTTCGCGTCCTCGTGCAGCATCGCCTTGTTGAAGCCCGTCATGTCGAGCACGATCGCGCCGCGGGAAAAGGCCTGTCCGCCCATGCTGTGGCGCACGCCCGCGATCGAGAGCTTGAGTTTCTTCTCCCGCGCGAACGCGAGGGCGTTACGAATGTCCTCCTCCGTCTTCACTCGCACGATGCCGTAGACGGTGGTGCGGTCGAGGCAGCTCGCGTCGTTGATCGTTCCGCCCTTCTGCTCCCAGGGGAGGGAACCGTACGCCTCGACGGACGGGTCCGCCACGACGGGGGCGCCGGACGACGGGAAGAGCGGCGGGCAATCCTTCTCACCGACGGGGTCGGCCGCGAGCGTGAGCACCTTCTTCACGGCGGCGCCGGCGATCACGAGCAGGACGCCTCCGGCGATCGCGAGGCGCTTCCAAAGTTTCTTTGCAGCGGATGTCATATCGGAAATCGTAGCATCTTCTCTTTCTGAAAAGGTGTCTGCCCCTCGCGAAAGGGTTGGCCATTTCTTTTCGGCGAGGAAAAGAAATGGCCGTCCTTCGTCTTCGCTCAGGAGAAAACTCGCCGCGATCCTGAGCGCAGACGAAGGATCAAACTCGCCATGAACCGCTCGCGCTGCGGCACTCTGGTTCATGGCTCAAACATGAAATTCGCGGATGGGAGATATCATCAAAATTCATCTTGTGATGCGCGGACCTCGCCCTTCGATATTTCATCGTTCAGAAGTTCCTTTCAGCGCAAAAAAAAGAGAAGCGCCAAGCTTCACGCTCTCAGTTCCAAACTTGTCCTCAGATCGACTTTCCCGCCATCAGGCGCTTGCTCAGCGTGCGGAGGTAGGCGGCGGAGACCTTCATCGTGCGGAAGGTGCCCGTCTTGGGGTCGAACACGCGCTTCTTCTGGATGTTGGCCTTCCAGGAGCGGCGGGTGTGACGCATGGAGTGGCTGCGGGTGTTCCCGAAGCTCGTTCCCTTGCCGGTCTTGACGCACTTACGTGCCATGAGCCGGGAGAGAGTAAAGGCCTTTTGGCGTGGCGTCAATGGCTTCTTGGCTCACTTCTCTGTCCTGAAGGGTGCGCGGATGCGCTTCCCGATGCGCTCAGCCAGCGCGTGAAGGACGAGACTCTCATCAATCTTGCCGCCGTCGATGAGGGCTACTGGTAGTTCCGCTGCCGCGACGGCCGTGATCGCGTTGAGATTCGCGGACGGTGTCTGTTTCTTGTATGCCGCATAGACGGCTTCGGCCGCGAGCAGCAGGGTGATATCGATCGTGGAGTGGACAAAATCCTCTTGCAGCAGCTTGTCACTGAGTGTTTCGCGCAGCACCCGCCCTATCCGCTCGAGAGCATCTGGACCGTTCAGATTCTCTTTCATCAACGAATCGAGAAACACAGCTCCAGCCTCGGCATGCGTGCGCGTCATCATGCCGACAAGTCTTTTTTGAACTACCTCTGAGAATTTCGGAGAAAACTCAGGCATGACAGGTTCCTCTTCATCGCGGTCCGGAACGTATTCGCCGATCAGCGAATCGACCAAATCGTACTCTTGCTGTTTTTCCCTCTCCGTCCTCGTGTTCAAGGAACTGCTATCGATGTTGATCGATAACCCGATCGCTTTCGTATCGATCGGCACACCGTTTTGGCTGCCGACATCGATGATCGTATCGAGGAGATCCATCAGGATAGAATACCATATTTTTCGCATTTGGCCTATAGGCGCGGACGCTATGCTTGCGACCATGCTCGGCTTCCTCAACCCCATCGCCATCCTCGCGTTCCTCACGGGACTCACGATTCACGAGTGGTCCCACGCCTTCGTGGCCACGCGCCTCGGCGACCCCACGCCGCACAATGAAGGGCGCCTCACGGTCAATCCCGTGGCGCACATCGATCCGCTCGGCGCCATCCTCTTCCTCACGGTGGGATTCGGCTGGGCCAAACCCGTGCCCGTGAACCCGACGTACTTCTCCGAGCCGAAGAAGGGCATGTTCCTCACGGCGCTGGCCGGGCCGGTGAGCAACTTCCTCCTCGCGATCCTCTCCTTCTGGGTGCTGCTCCTGCTCGGCGTCCGCCCGTCCGTGTGGGCGTTCCTTTCGCTCCCGTCCTCCGGCTCGCCGGCGTTCCTGTTCTTTTCGCAGTTCTTCGCGTACTCGCTGTTCACCAACCTCGGCATGATGGCCTTCAACCTGCTGCCCATCGGTCCGCTCGACGGATCGAAGGTGCTCGAGGCGTTCGTCCCGCTCCGGTACGACGACCGGTATCAGGAATACCTCCGCGTAGGGCCCTACATCCTCCTCGCGCTCCTGCTCGGCGAGCGCTTCCTCGGCATCGACGTCTTCGGCGTCTGGATCACGACCATCATGGACTTCGTGGTGAAGGGCTTCGTCGCGATCGCGAGGCTCTTGGGGCATTAAGCCCTGATAACATCATAAAAATGGAGCCGCCCACGAGAATTGAACTCGTGACCCCTTCCTTACCATGGAAGTGCTCTACCTCTGAGCTAGGGCGGCCCGAACAAGCGCTGAAAAACCGTAAACGAGCCCGCGTAGGGTAACAGTCGCTTTCCGCTCTCACAAGGCTCCTCCCACGGTTTCCGTCCAGCCTTGCGGCTCTTTTCCTTGGGCTTTCCGCAGGGCGTTCTTGAGTGCATGGAGGCAGAGATACGCGCACTTGAAGCGGCGGGGGCCGATCGTGACGCCGAGCAGCGCGTCGATATCCGCCTTCGCGATCGCTTCCGCCTGCGCGACGGTCTTCCCGACGAGTTCCTCGCCGAGGATCGACATGCCCGCCTGGCTCACGGCGCACCCGGTGCCGTCCCAGCCGAGAGCGACGATCGTTCCGTCGAGGATCTTGAGGCTCACTTCCACCTCGTCGCCGCAGCTCAGGTTCACCTCCTTGTGCTCGACGGTCGGGTCCGGAAGCGCCGTCTTCCCGCGGGGGTGACGGAAATGGTCGAGGATGTTTTCGGCGTAGAGATCCATGAAGATGTCGAGTTGCGGGTGTCGAGTGTCGAGAAGTGTTTATGAACGCAAGCGCTTCAGTGCCGCTTCGATCTCCGTCAGCGCCAGGTCGATCTCCTCCTCGGTGTTGTAGGGCGCGACGGAGAGGCGGGTGGAATCGGTGACGCCGAGGCGCGCGTGCAGCGGTTGCGCGCAGTGGTTTCCCGCACGGAGGCACACGCCCCTGCGGCCGAGCACTTCGGTGAGGTCGTGCGAGTGGACGCCGTCGGCGACGAAGCTCACGCAGCCGTCGATCTTCTTGGCGTCGCCGGGTCCGAGGATCCGGATCCCCGGGATCGATCGGAGTCCGTCGATCGCGCGGGCGAGGAGACGGCGTTCGTGCGCGTGCGTCTCGCGGCGGTCGAGCGTGCCCATCCAGTCGATTGCCGCCGCGAGCCCGACGGCGTCCGCGATCGGCTGGGTGCCCGCCTCGAATTTTTGCGGGATGTCGGCGGGAACGAATCCGTCCTTCGTCACCCGCTGCACCATACCGCCGCCGCCGAGGAAGGGCGGCATCGAACGGAGCAGGTCGGCCTTCGCGTACAGCGCGCCGACGCCCGAGGGGCCGAAGAGCTTGTGCCCCGAGACGACGAGGAAGTCGCAGTTGATCGCACGCACGTCCACGGTCGCGTGGGCCGCGAGCTGCGCGGCGTCGACGAGCACGAGAGCGCCGGCCTCGTGCGCGGCGTCCACGATCTCGTCGAGCGGGGGACGCGTGCCGAGCACGTTGCTGAGGCCCGTGACCGAGACGACCTTCACCGCGCCCGCGGCGAGGAGACGCTTGAGAGAATCCATCGCGAGCGCCCCGTCGTCTCCGATCTCGGCCCAGTCGATCTCCACGTTCTTTCGTTCCTTTAGCTGCTGCCACGGGACGATGTTGCTGTGATGCTCCAGCTCCGTGAGCACGATGCCGTTGCGGTCGGCGAACATGCCGCCGCGGGAGAGGCTGATCGTGACCAGGTTGATCGCCTCCGTGGCGTTCCGGGTGAAGACGATCTCTTCCGGTGCGGCCGCGCCGAGGAAGCGCTGCACGGTCCCGCGCGCGCGTTCGAGCGCGACCGTCGCCCTCTCCGCGAGCGCGTGCATGCCGCGGTGCGCGTTGCCGTTCTCCTCTTCGTAGAATCGCGTCATGGCATCCGATACCGCACGCGGTTTCTGCGCCGTCGCCGCGGAATCCAAGTAGACAAGCGGATGACTTCCGATCTGATGCGTAAGGATCGGGAACTGCCTGCGAAGCGCGGAGAGACCGTCCATGAGTCGGCACTGTAGCGTTTTTTGCCAAAGCAAGCCCGAATTTCTCCTAAGAAAGGCGTTCGGAAAGGCTTTGACGTAGTCTACACTGTGTTTCGTATGCACTCGAAAATCATTCGGACTCTCAGTATCTCATTCTTCATCGCAGCTCTTCTCTGGGGGGCATGCACCTTCCTGGTGTATCTGGGGACGCCCTACCATGCGGTCAATCTTCTGAATGACGAGGGGTATGCGACTGTCGCCGCCGTGTGCGGAGGAGAGAAAGACGCCTATACGATCACCGATTACCTTTGTCGCGGGTCGGTGGCGTTGGGGCCGTTCATCGTTCGCTCGTTCGCTCGTATGGCGCCGTTCTTGGGCTATGCGATTCTTTCAGCCATTCTATACGGCTTTTTCATCGCGTGGCGGAAGATGGCGACGCATGAAAAGACGATCACGATCCATTGGGTCCCCTGGAAGTTCGGCTTGCTTGTCCTGGGATTGCTCTGGCTTCTTTTCACGGGAATCACGTGGGGCGGAGAACGTAATGAGAAATCGGTCCGGTTTCTCGTCGAGCCGCGCGCGGATACCTATACGGTGGGAGCGCAGGCATTGCAGGAGATGCAAAAAGATTTCGCGGTGTTCGAGTCGCGCGGTTGTCTTGATGAGATCGGCGTAACGCAGTCGGGGGCGAAAGCGTATCTATTCAAGCGTTCCTGCATTCAGTCGGCATTCGTTTCCCGCGTATTCCCGCAAGCGCTTTTTGTTTTCATTCTCCTGTTCGAATTCCTCGTCCTCGGTCGGTATCTTTTGAATTTCCTGCACATACGGCGCCCATTCACGCCGTTCCTTGAGACAGTGGTATCCGCCGCTCTCGGCGCCGTGGGCTGGACGGTCATTCTATGGGCAGCGGCCGTCGCGCATCTGTATATCCCGTTCCTCGGGTGGTTTTTGGTTCTTGGAGTGCCTGCGATTCTTTTCCGAGAGTCTCTCTACTGGATCGATCGATTCCTTCATCATGAGTGGAAGACCGAGCACCGGGTCGCCGATCCGGTGCCCTTTCTTCTTTGGCTTCTCGTGAGCTACGTGCTCCTGGGGTTCCTGAGCGTTGTCCGTCCGTTCCCGATTGGTTGGGATGATCTCGGAAGTTATCTGAACCGTCCGCATCTGCTCGTGAGCTACGGCAAGTTCATTTTTTCCATGCCGGGTTTCGAGTGGACGTATCTCACGTCGCTCGGTTTCCTTCTTTTTGGTTACGACAGCGTGTTCGGCACCACGGCATCGATGATGGTGAACTGGGTCGCAGGTCTCTTTGCCGTTGCGTCGGTATTCATTTTTGCACGCCGTTTCCTCGGCGGAAGCAGCGGCTACATTTCCGCGTTGCTCTACGGAACGCTGCCGCTTGTCGGACATTTCTCGTTCGCCGACATGAAGATCGACAACGCGGTGTTTTTCTACGGCGTGCTTGCGACGCTTTTGACGTTTATGGCGATCTTTGAGAATCCTGGCGAGGAGGAATCGCGTCGATGGGCCGATCATGAGCGTCTCTTGTTCCTTGCCGGCATCTTTGCCGGCGCGGCATTCGCAACCAAGGTCACGGCGATCATGGTGATTCTGAGTTTGGCAATGCTCATCGTCGGCGTCATCCTGGGCTCCTTTGCCGCGATGGGCGCCATGGGACTCTCGGGTGCAATCCTGTCGTTCCAGGGCAGTCTCAATGTGCAGAAAATCCTGGAACGTGCGATGGGCGGAGCGCCTTCCTCCGTGAACGGATACTTTCTGGCGTTCTCGGTCCTGATCGCGATCGTCGGTTTGGGATATGCCGCCTGGCGTCGTCATCATCGCATTCGTCCCGTGCTACTCGCGATGGCCGCATTCCTCCTCGGTCTGGCGGTCATGATACTGCCTTGGGTGGAGCACAATACGCTGCTTGCGGGCAGAATTATTCCCGGCGCGAATTTCACGGCGCAGAACAATCTCAGTCCGACGTTTGTGTATCGCAAGTCCGATACTCCTCCCGCGAACGCATCGCATGATGTCCGAATTTTGCCGGAAGAACTTCGCGTCGATGCCGGCGCTTCGCCTTTCTGCGTTTCTACAAGCGGTTCGGAGGAACTGGATCGGTACTGGGGACATGAGAACAACTGGAGTCACTACCTTCTTCTGCCGTGGCGTACGGTGATGAATCTCGATTCCACGGGCTATTACGTCACGACGATCGCGGCCTTGCTGCTCTTCCCTCTCATCCTGCTCTTCCCGTATGCCTGGACGGAGAGGGGACGCTGGCTGCGCTGGCTCGCGGCGATCACGGCCATGACGGTCGTCGAGTGGGTATTCCTGGCGAACGGCGTTCCGTGGTACGGAGTCGGCATGTTCCTGGGGCTTGTCGTGGTGCTCGAGGCATTCGTCCGCAAGGCGTCCGACACGCCGAATCGTTGGGCCATGAGCATTCTCCTCGGACTTTCGATTCTCACCTCATTCGGATTCCGCATGAGCCAGTTCGAGCTCCAGCGCAGCATGTACGAGTACCCGATGGGCAAGATCTCCGCGTCGGCGCTCCGCGAAATCACGATCGCAAACTACGACGACATCGTCGACATCGTCGAGGACCGCCGCGTGAATATTCCCGATCGCCCGTACCTTTACCGCATCGGCACCTTCATCCCGTACTTCGTTCCGCGGAACCTCGAGGTTCTCGGGGCTAACGATCAGCAGCTCGATCTCTTCAATTGTCTCTACAGCGAGCGCGATCCCGCACTTACGGTGAAGCGCATGAAAGCCCTCGGCTTCAACAGCATCATCCTCGATCTCAACACCGCCACGATCGAAGCCGACCAACAGGGGACGCTCCACCAGAAGGTCCGTTCGTTCCAGGAATTCGTGAACGATCCCCGGTCGGGCCTGCAGGTCGTGATCAACGACGAGAAAAACGTCGCTTTCATCCTCATTCCATGATTCGACTTCCCCCGCGCCCATGAAGATCGTTGCCGTCATTCCGGCTTATAACGAGGCTGGTCGCATCAAGCAGGTTATTCTTGATGCGCAGAAACAGTGCAACGAGGTGATCGTCGTCGATGACGGATCGTCGGATGAGACGGGTGCCATTGCCGCAACGGCGGGCGCCCGCGTTGTCACGCACGTGGAGAATTGCGGGGCCGGCGCCGCAACCATGACGGGCATCGAGGCGGCGCGCCTCCGGGGCGCCGACGTGGTCGTGACGCTCGATGCCGACGGGCAGCATGATCCGGCCGATATCCCCCTCCTCCTTGGGCCGATCCTCAAAGACGAGGCGGACATCGCCTTCGCCAACCGCTTCGGCCAACGTAATCGCATTCCCACGATCCGCCGCGTCTTCAACGGGATCGGCAACATCGTGACGTGCGTCGCGACGGGGAAATGGGTGAGCGACAGCCAGAGCGGTTTCAAGGTGTTCGGGCCCAAGGCGCTCGCGCAGGTGAACATCCGCATGCGAGGCTTCGAGTTCTGCTCCGAGATCGTCCGCGAGTGCGCCCAGCATCGCTGGAGGGTTGCCGAAGTGCCCACCAAAGTCATCTACTCCGAATACACGATGGCCAAGGGGCAATCGTTCGCCAACGGCGTGAAGACGGCGTTGAAGATTCTGCTTCGCTCGTTCCTCCGATAGACTCCTTCCATGCACCTCACCCCCTACCAGATCGTCGCCCCGCTCGTGTCGCTCGTCGCGATCGTCTATGCGTGGAACCTTGCGATGCGAGGCAAAAAAACGGTGTGGGAGGTAGCGCTCTGGACGCTTTTCTGGGGATTCGTCGGGTACATCGCGCTCTTTCCGAGCGCCCTCACGTACCTCTCCGCGCTCACGGGAATCGCGAACCAGGAGAATGCCGTGATCGTCACCTTCCTCGGCATCCTGTTCTTCGTGACCTTCGCCCTCGTTATCCGTCTCGAGGAGCTTGAACAGCGGCACGCACGGCTCGTCCGGAAGATCGGGCTTCGGGAGGCGGGGTTGGAAAAAAAGGATATCAGTAACCAATAAACCCCCGTGAAGACGATTCTCCTTATCAGTCCCTATTGGAAGGAAGAGCACCGTTGGATGGTGAGCTCGTTCAAGCTGGCCGACCTCTGGCAGCGGCTCGGGTACCGCGTCGTCGTCGTGACGATGGGGGCGACGTCGAGTGTCGAGGTCGTCTCGCCGACACTCACGATCCACCGCAAGAAGGACCTGTTCCTGCCGGATCCGTGGAACTACGGCATCGCCCTGGGATTCACGGGTCTCGTGCGGCGCGTGATCCGGGAGGAGAAGCCCGACCTGATCGTCTGCAACAAGATCCTCTTTTGGACCTCGCTCTCGGTGATCCCCCTCACGCTTACCGGTCGCAAGGTCGTCCTCCTCACCGACGCGCTCGTGGGCATGACGTGGTGGGGGAGGACGCTCGCGTTCCGCCTCGCCTCCCGCGTGTACGCGTGGACGCTCGGGTGGCTGATCATGGCCTGCTCGCACCGTTTCGTGACGTTCCACCCCGAGCCCGATTCCTTGCTGCGCGTGCTGGGCGTCCATGGGCGCTGGCGGATTATTCCCACGGGTATCGATCCCGCGCCGTACATTGCCGAGAGGCCCGTGCCGGATCCGGCATCGCGCGCGTGCGTCATCACGTACGTCGGTCGTCTCGAATCCGTGAAGGGTGTCGATGATTTCTTGGCCGCCGCGGAATTGGTGAAAAAGACTCATCCGGATGCCGTTTTCCGTGTGGTTGGCTTGGCGCCGGAGGGCCATCCGTTGCGTGTCCGGTATCAGAGAATCGCGGAATTTCTCGGGCTCCGGAAGGATGTTCCGGAAATCCTCAAGACCACTGACGTCTTCGTGATGCCCAGCTACAGCGAAGGGCTCAGCAACGCGATCATGGAGGCGATGAGTTCGGGTTGCGCATGCGTCGTTACCGACGTGGGCGGGAATCCTTTCCTGGTGCAAAACGGCGTCTCCGGATTCCTGTTCCAGCCCGGTGACCGCGAAGCGCTTGCCGCCCACTTGCGCCGTCTTATCGAGGATCCGCGCAAGCGTGCCATGATGGGAGCGGCGGCGCGCGGGCGCATCGAAACGACGTTCAGTTGGGAGGTGGTCGGGAAGGAATATCGGAAGCTCTTTTCCGAGGTTTCGCCGTGACAAAGCGCGTCCTGGTCCTTTCGGCTTTCCTCTCGCCGCTGCGCAGTGGAGCGGAGGCGTGCGCGGAGGAGGTGTCGCTGCGTCTTTCCGACGAATTCGACATGACGATCGTCACCGCGAAGATGCGTTCCGATCTTCCGCGAGAGGACCGACTCGGCGGACGGGTACGCGTCGTGCGCGTAGGGGTCGGCTCTTCGATCGACAAGTGGCTCTATCCGTTCCTCGCGCCGTTTGCGGCGAGGAGGCTCAAGCCCGATCTGATTCATGCCGTCCTCGAGACGTTCGCGGGACTCGCGCTCGCGTTTTGCCGCGTCGTCGTCCCGTCTGCCCGAAGGCTTCTCACGCTCCAGACGACGAACAGAGCGTTCCTCCGCACGCCGATCCTCCGCAGCGCGCAGAGCGTCACCGCCATCAGCCGTGTCCTCGCGGACGACGCCGGCGCGAGGGGGGTGAAAGACGTCCCCGTCATCCCCAACGGTATCGATCTCACCGCCATCCGTGCCGCCGTGGCGGATCACGAGAAGATACCCGGTCGCCTGCTCTTCGTGGGGCGTCTGGAGCCGATGAAGGGCATCGATATTCTCCTTCGCGCCGTCGCGCCGCTGCGTGACGAGCCCGGGTGGTCGCTGCACGTGGTTGGGGACGGATCGGAGCGCGAATCGCTTGAATCGCTCTCCGACATGCTCGGCCTTACCGATCGAGTCCTTTTCCTTGGGAAGCTTCGGGACCAGGCGCTTTGGAACGAATATGCGGAAGCGGAAATTTTCTGCGGGCTCTCCCGGAGCGAGGCGCTCGGAAACGTTTTTCTCGAAGCGCAGGCGGCGGGATGCGCAGTGGTCGCGACGCGCGTCGGCGGCATTCCGGAGATCGTGAAGAACGGTGAGACGGGGATCCTGGTTCCCCCTGACGATCCGGACGCGGCCCATGGCGCCATCGTCGACCTGCGCGATGCTTCCGGGCGTTCTTCTATGGCCGTCGCCGCGATCCGTCACGCCCAAGCGTACGACTGGTCCGACATCGCCTCGCGTTACGCGGCGATCTACCGTTCCCTCCTTCCTTCATGACCGAGCGCCGACTTGCTCCTCTCGAGATTTTTCGTCAGACGGTGCGGTATTTCCCGACCGTTTCGGTGAACATCGTCCTGCAACGGCCCGATGGAGCCTTCCTTTTTCTTAAGCGCAAGAATAATCCCGCGAAGGGCGAGTGGTGGCTTCCCGGCGGAAGAATTCTCAACGGCGAGACGATCGAACAGGGGATGCGTTCCGTCCTGGAGCAGGAAACGGGCGTGAAGGGAGATCTTATTGCCGTGTCGGGCGAGTATGCCGAAGAGATTTTCGAGACTGCGGGTTTCTCCGGGGACGACTGGAAGCTTTACGATCCTGCGGCGACGCACGTTCACTATCTTGCGACTGCCGGACTCGTCCGCGTCAGCGACGATCGGGTTCCTCGCCTGGACGACCAGTCGGCGGACATCCTCTGGTCGAAGACATTACCGAACAACCATCCGTACCTTCGTCGGTATTTCACCATGGTCGAGAAGGCGATCGGGAAATCACTGATAGCGTGAGAAGATATCCTGTTCCGGAAAATACTTCTCCACGATGGTTCGCGAAGGAAGTCTCATGAGCACATCGAGAGGCGGCAAGTTTTGCAAATCCGCATTCACCGCCGCGCGATATCCGGAAAAGTGCACGAGGTGATGATAGATTTCTTCATCGATTGTATGTGCAAGAACAGGGTCTCTTCGCACGGCGGCGGTTCTTTTTTTTTAAAAGACCCCTCAGGATTTCATCAAGCCTCTCTTCATTCATGATCTCAGTGGAATTCCATTCCATGAGATCCTCCGACTGTCGAACGGACAAGGAGTTTTCGCCGATCCTGCGCGCGAGCATTCCGAAGAATTCGTGTGCCCGGACATCGTCAAGGGGCTCCTCGGTCGGTACCGGTTCATAGAGGCGAGCACGCAAGGAATGCGCGGTTTCCTCGAGCATCGATGTCAGCATCTTGCCCGTATCCTTCCCTTCATCGATTTGGATTTCATGGTTCAGGCGAACGTAGGTGATCCTTGTTCCCACGCTCAGCAAAGGCTTACGCTGCGGTTCGGTCTTGTTTTCGCAGCAACCGAGCAGGAGTTGCATGGCCAACGCGTAATGCATCCGAAGAAACGCGCACTGCTCTTCTTCGGTTCCCATTTCCTTTAGCGGTTTCCCGTGACGGGCGTTCCCGCCTCTCGCGAGCGCGACGAGTTCCTGCTTTCGATCCTGCGAAAACGTTTCGATCTCCTCGGAACCCGGAACGATCGATCGTTTATGGAGTTCGTGGATGGACAGGGAATCGTCGTCGATCATTGTAGTATTATACAATATTATTTAAAATTGCAAATCATCCGATTTCCTCTTTATGAAGAGGAAAAATCAGATATTTTTTCGTACCTCCTCGATTTTGGCGGTCGTTGCGTTCTTCACGACCATCTCGCGCTGGCGCACGAGCGTCGCGGCACGATGCAGGCTTTCGAACGTGCCCGCATCCACCCATTCCTCCTTCAGGAGGTCGGCCTGGAGCTCGCCTTTCTCCACGTACCAGCGGCTCACGTCGGTGATCTCGAGTTCCCCGCGCGCGGAGGGCTTGAGATTGCGGATCACATCGAAGCAGCGGTTGTCGTAGAGATAGCACCCTGTGACTGCGAGGTTGCTCTTGGGGACGAGCGGTTTCTCCTCGATGGAGATCACCCGGTCGCCGCGCATCTCGGCGACGCCGAAACGTTGCGCGTCGGGGACGGCCTTCAGAAAGAGATGCGCCCCCGTCGTGAAATTCGCGATTGTCGGTGCGAGATTGTCGAAGTAGACGTTGTCGCCGAGAATGGCACACACGCTGTCGCCCGCCGCGAATTCTTCCGCCATGCCGAGTGCCTGTGCGATGCCGCCCGGACGGTCCTGGACGCGGTAACTGAACTTGCAACCGAAGCGCTCGCCGCTGCCGAGGAAGCTGGCCATCTGGTCGATGTGTTCGTTGCTGGAGATGACGATGATGTCCCGTACGCCGCCGTCGACGAGCGTTTGCAGGGGAAACAAAAGCAGCGGCCGGTCGTAGACCGGAAGGAGACTTTTGTTCGTGATTTCCGTCAGGGGACGGAGCCGCGAACCCGTGCCGCCGCAAATGAGGACGCCCTTCATACGAGAACACCAGGATACTTGATTTTATGATGACTAGGAATACGGTTTTTCATTAGTATTGGCATTTTCTACGCAAAATAGGCGAATACTGACGAATGTTCTCTTGCTAAGGAAAAACGCCGATCTTCGGAGTGGAACGGCTTCCGGCAACCCGGTACCCTGGGAGTCTCGTCTTCGCGTATCCTATCGGTATGAATCTTCTCGTGACCGGCGGTGCCGGATTCATCGGCTCTCACTTCGTCTTGCGACACAAAGAACGTTTTCCCGACGATTTTCTCGTCGTTCTCGATTCACTCTCGTACGGGAGCGACAAGACGTTTCTGGATTCCATTCTGCCCCGTATCCGCTTTGTCCATGGCGATATCGCCGACGTCGAACTGGTGGGCCAGACGATCGAACGATACGGAATCGAGGCCATCGTGAACTTTGCCGCCGAGACGCACGTGGATCGCAGCATTGCGGGCGCCGTTCCCTTCCTTCACAGCAACGTTCTGGGCGTGCAGTCGCTCATCGAGGTGCTCAAGAAGCACCCCGCCGTTCGCCTTCTTCACATTTCCACCGATGAGGTCTACGGCGACGTGCGCGACGGCGAACCCGGCCGCAAGACCACCGACATGCTTCGTCCGAGTTCGCCCTATGCCGCCACAAAGGCGGCGGGAGAGATGCTGCTCTTTTCCGCGGCACGCACGTTCAAGCTTCAGGTCGCCATCACCCGTTGTACCAATAATTACGGCCCCCACCAGGCGGGGGAAAAGCTCATTCCGACGATCATCCGCAAGGCTCTCAACAATGAAAAGGTCCCGCTCTATGCCAAGGGGCTTAACAAGCGCGACTGGCTCTACGTCACCGATCATAACGACGCGGTGGAGATGGTCCTCGCGGACCCCGAACTCTTTCGTCCGGATCTTGAACCGCATGAGCGCGTCACAAACATTTCCGCCGACGACGAGCGTCCGAACATCGACGTGGCGAAGGCGGTACTCAATCTCCTTGGCAAGCCCGAGTCACTGATCGAGTTCGTCGCCGATCGTCCCGGTCACGACTGGCGCTATGCCGTGGATTCCGCGCCGCTGCGCTCGCTCGGTTGGAGGCCCAAGGTCTCCTTTGAAGAGGGGCTGCGGACGACCGTGGAGTGGTATCGGAAGAGGTTGTGAGAGCGTCGAAGAGGATGAGGTTATCTCCCGAGGTGAGAAGTTTTTAGGGGGTAGTTTTTAGTTTGTAGTACGGAGTTTTCAATGTTCTGAACTCTTTGTGACTAAAAACTAAAAACGAGTAACGAAAAAACCCGCTCGCAGAGCCATAAACCGGAAACGAGATGTAGCGCTAGACCCTTCATTTTCCGCTACAATCCCCCGGTGAAGATTGTCCTCGCCACCGGGATCTATCCGCCGGAGATCGGCGGTCCCGCAACGTACGTCCGTCATCTTGCGGCGGAGCTCGCGTCGCGCGGCAACGAGGTCGTGGTGGTGACATATGGGCAAAATGCCGACGAGCTCTTTGAGTCGGAGGGGAAGGAGGGCGGTGCGCTCTGGAAAGTGATTCGCGTTCCTACGGGCGGAGGATCCGGAGTCCGATGGAACCGTTATGCCAAAGCTCTTCGGATACACGGGAAGGATGCGGAGATCATCGAAGCGTTCTCCTCCGTAAGCGCAGGGATTCCGCTGCGACTCGCTCGCATCAAGGGGCCGAAGAAGATCCTGCGTCTCGGGGGCGATTTTCTGTGGGAGCGATATACCGATTATGGCGGCAAGAGGACCCTGCGACAGTTCTACGCATCCTACCCGGGAGTGAAATCACTTCTGAAATTCCTCATAGGCGGCTTCGATCACATCGTCTTTTCCACGGCGTTTCAACAGGATCTCTATCGCCGTTTGCTTGGCAGAAAACTGTCGTCGCATTCGGTGATCGAAAACGCCCTTCCGGTTTCGTCGCCGTCATTGCATGTCAAACACGAGCCGTTGCGGTTGCTCTATCTCGGTCGATTCGTTCGATTTAAGAATCTGTCGGCTCTCCTTACGGCGGTCGCGGCACTTCCGCACGCGCGTCTCACGCTCGTGGGTTCGGGGCCCGTACGGAGCCAGATCGAGGCCTTCGTGCAAAAACTTTCCCTTCAATCGCGCGTATCTGTGCAGCCGGCTGTCCATGGCTCGCAGAAGCGCGAGGTTTTCGATGAACATGATCTTCTTGTTTTGCCCTCTCTTACGGACATCAGTCCCAATGCCGCACTGGAGGCGCGTGCCGCCGGATTGCCGGTTCTCATTACGGAGGAAAATGGGCTCAGTCCGATTCTCCGTGAGGGAATGACAGTGCGATCATTGAGGTCTTCCACGGAAATCGTGCGGTCCGTACTGGAGATTGATCGGGGATACGATGACATTTCCCGGGCGGCAGCGGAGCCCTTAAGCGAGCGGCAATGGGGAAGCGTTGCCGAGGATCATGTTGCACTTTTCCGCTCGTTCGCCGACAAATCGTCCGCCGTTCCGTCACGGCCATGAAACTCCTCATGATCTCCGGAGACAGGTCTGTTCTTGCCGGAAAGAAAGGCGCCTTCTGGCAGACTCTCAGGGGATTTTCGAAGGAATGGGAAAGGATCGACGTGATCTGCCCTGCTTCGCCGAAGCTGCGAGCTGCGGGAGATGGGCTTCAGGATTCCCGCAGCTTGAAACTCGAAACTCGAAGCTTTTCCGATGAGGCGTCGGATGGGATCCAGGTCAGTCCGGGCGAATTTCCCAACGTCTTCTTCCATCCCTGTCCGCATGCCCTCTGGTATCAGCCGTTCTGGATCCTTCGTCGCGGAACAGGCCTCGTGCGTCGCCATGCCCACGAAACGATGACGGTCCATGAGTATCCGCCGTTCTACAACGGATTGGGGGCATTTCTCCTGCACCGGCGGATGGGCATTCCGTACTGTCTCGAAATTCACCATGTGGTCGGAGATCCTTCTCCTTCGTCGATTGCCGAGCGCATCGGTCGTTTCATGACGCGGCTTTTCATCCGCGCCGATGCGTCGCACGCCCGCACGGTCCGCACGGTCAATGAAGGCGTCCGCTCACGGATTATCGCATGGGGTGTTCCGTCCGAGAAGATCCACGTCGTGCCGTCCTTCTATCTCGATCCCCGGCTCTTCGCGCCCCTCACGGGCGTCCAAAAGGCATTCGATGTCGTCTTCTCCGGCAGACTCGTTTCGAACAAGGGCCTCTTCGAGCTCCTCGACGCGATGCGTCATCTCCCGAATCGGACTCTTCTGGTGCTCGGGGACGGTCCGCTCCTCGAGAGGGCAAGACGCATGGCCGATGCTCCCGAGCTCCGCGGTCGGGTGACGTTCCGGGGCTGGGTTGCCGATCAGTCGGAGCTCTTGCGGGAGATCCAATCGGCCCGGGTTTTCGTGATGAATTCCCGAAGCGAAGGCGGACCGCGCGTCGCTCTCGAGGCCATGGCGTGCGGCATGCCGGTCGTGGCGACGCGGGTCGGCGTGATGCCGGATGTGATTGAAGACGAAAAGAACGGGCTCCTCACGGAGGGAACGGTCGGCGATCTTACGGCGAAGATCATGCTTCTGCTCGATCATCCGATTCTTGCAGAAAGGCTGGGCAGAGAGGCGAAGGGCGTTCTCGGGCGGTTCAACGGCCCGTCGCTTCTTGCCGAATATGCCTCTTTCCTTCGGTCGCTTCGCGCGTAAACTCATTCTTCCATGCGTCTCATCATCATCACACAGAAGGTCGACAGGAAGGATCCGGTTTTGGGATTCTTCCATCGCTGGATAGAGGAATTTTCCCGCGCATGCGATTCCGTGATCGTGATTGCACAGTGTGCGGGCGCACATAAGTTTCCGGCAAATGTCCGTGTTTTGTCGCTGGGGAAGGAAGACGGGGTAAGGCCGTTCGCACAGGTTCGACGGGCATGGAAAATTCTTTGGGATTTTCGCCGGGACTACGACGCGGTTCTTGTCCACATGACGCCCGTCTGGGTGTTACTCGCCTTTCCTTTGCTGCTGCTTCTGCGGAAGAGACGGTACCTTTGGTACGAGGTGCGCCGCGGGGGATGGAAGCTGCGGGGCGCCGTTCTCCTTTGTCGCAAAGTATTTTGCGCCACGGTTGCGGGATTGCCTTTCCGTTCCCGCAAAGCGGTGATTGTAGGTCATGGCATCGATGTGGAGGAATTCTCGCCGGGGGAGTCCCCGCGTGATCCGACGCTTATCGTCGCGGCGGGGCGCGTAACGCCCGTGAAGAATTACGGTTCGATTCTCCGTGCATTCGCGCAACTGCCGAACGAGACGCATCTCGTCATCGCCGGAGGGACCGTGACGCCGTCGGACGCGGAAGAACTTGCACGCCTTCATGATCTTGAGAAGCGCCTCGGACTCGGGGACGGCGTGGAAATTCGCGCCAGAACTCACGATGAAGTTCGCGATTTGTTCCGGTCCGCCACCCTGTCTCTCCATGCATGCGACGGAGGACTCGACAAGGTAGTTCTCGAGGCCATGGCATGCGGCTGTCCGGTCGTTTCCTCTTCCTCGGCGGCGGCTCTCGTGCTTCCGTCGGAATGCAGGGCGACGAAGGAAACGCTTGCCGATGCGGCAAATGCTATTCTCGCCCTTCCTGCGGAGGCCCGATCTGTCCTGGGGCAGCGTCTGCGTACGATCGTTGTCGATGGGCACAGCCTGGTGCGCCTCGTCACGAGGCTCGTCGAAGAAATGGCGTGACTGCTGTACCCTCTCGGGGGTGGAGAGGCTCAGCATAGTCATACCGGCGTATAACGAGGAGCGGACTCTTCCTGAATTGCTCCGTCGCGTGCATGCCGCGTGTCCTTTTGCGCAAATCATCATCGTGGATGACGGCTCAACGGATTCGTCATTTTCGCTCATACAACAACACGCGCGCCCCGAGGACACGGTGCGGAGGAAAGAAAACGGGGGGAAAGGATCCGCGGTGAGAATCGGTTACGGTTTCGCGCAGGGTCATTACGTGGTGATACAAGATGCGGATCTCGAATATGATCCAGCCGATATTCCGCGTCTGCTCGCATTTGCGGAAGAGAGGAATTTGCCCGCGGTATTCGGATCGAGACGGCTCGTGAAACAGCGGCAGTACGTGCATCTCACGTTTTTCGTCGGCGGGACGATCCTCACCTGGATTTGCAACGCTCTTTACGGCACGCGGCTTACCGATCAGCCTTGCTGCTACAAGATGATTCGATCGGACGTTCTCCGTCGTCTTCATCTCGTCGAGGACGATTTTCGTTTCGATCCCGAACTAACCGCCCAACTGGTGCGTCTGGGCATTCCGATCGTTGAGTATCCGGTGCGGTATACACCCCGCTCGGTTGCCGAGGGTAAGAAGATCGGCTGGAAAGATTGGTTCCGATGGGTAGGGGTTTTCGTGCGACTGCGGTTCAGAGAGCCGCCCGGAGCCGTTCGCTGACCTCATCCACCCAGGCGAACGATTGATCGGCGCGCAGATACGGCTCCCGTTTTTTCCGAATGTCTTCGAGAACCGACCGCGTCGGGAGGGCGGGGAGCGGATGGGGCTTTCCGGTAATGCGCTCATGGCACTCCTGCACGGTTGCGACCGCGAGCATTGCCGCAAAGACTCCATATAGGACGCTTCCGCCCCACCGTTTCGGGTCAGGGGAGAGAAAATACTCCGCGACCTCCTCGGGTCTCCTGAAATAATTCAGGAGCATCACCGCTCCGCTGACGCCCGTGAAGGGCAGGATGCAATGTTTTTGCTCCTCCTCATCGACAATCGCGCAACGGTATCCCCGCCGTAGCAGTTTCTCGTTGCTGAGGTCACCCGTGTCGTACCGGCGCACGCCTTTTCCGTTTCTCGTCGGATGCGTATTGCCGTTTGCCGGCGCAAGAGAGAGTTTTTCTTTTTCGCAAAAGATCGAACGATCATATGCGATGCAATAGCTTGAACTGGCCTCATATTGCTTGCCGTCAAAATCAAAATACCACCATCCGCGAGGGCGGAAGCTGACGCTTGCCGTCCCGGGAACGGAGAGTTCCCGCGCGAGGACCTTGAGAGCGCGCGGTCCGGCGAAGAAAACGTCGTCGTCGCAAAGCCAGCCAATACGGCGATTTCGCGCGACGTGATAGAGGAATTCGTCGCATTTCGTTGCCGCGTAGAAGTTGAGGAATTTTTGCACACGAGCTCCCGGAAGCATGGCAGGATCGAGCCGACCCGAGCAGTCGAAGATGACGATATCCACCGCGTCTCCGAGGGATTTCCGCGCCAGATGGTGCCAGACGGTCATCATCGGCGGGAGAATGTTCATCGTGAAGAGCGCCGGCTTCTCCGACGCCGGGAGCGCGGGACGGCGCGCGTAGTATTCCAGCGTGGGCAGCAGGGTCCGTCGAGCCGAAAGCACGCTGAAGCGGCGGAAGACGTACGGCAGGAGCTGGTGGTAGTTGCGCACGGGGGAATGGTAGCGGAAGAAAGAGCTCGGAGGTTTCGGGTGAGGGGTTTTCGTCGGGCTTGCGAGATCGGAGAGATTCTTCCCCCAAAGCTGAAACCGAAGATCTTTACGTCGGCATCGTCTTCTTCTTCGCAGGACACGTTTCCGCAATCAGTCGCCACTGATACCAGAACAGTTGCTTCTCGTGCTCCCACGGGAGGCGCTTGCCCTCGCGCGGCCAGATCCAGATTTTCGCGAGACGTATGCTCGCGACGAGCATGGCACGGACGCACGGGAACACACGACGCGTCAGCCAGCGGATCCAACGGTCGTTGCGCGAGCCCGCTACTTCGATCCGGATGAATCGCTCGTTGCGCCGCCGGAATTCCTCGGGCGTCGGCAGCGGCGCCAGGCAGGGGGATTGCAGGCGTCGGAGCAGGACGCCCGGAAGCAGCTCCACCCGCTCCCGGACCGGGCGAACCCAGCGCGTGACCGCCGCGTGATGGAAGAAGTAGATCCGCTCATCGGGATACGAACTCGCATGATCAACGATCTCGCCATCTTCCGTCAGGTATTTCCGCGACACGAGGAACGCCGAGGGAATCTTGCTCGTGCGGGCGATTTGAGCGATCTCTTCCCGAAGTGCGGGACTGAGCATCTCGTCGCTGTCGAGCGTAAGGATCCACGGTTGCGTGGAAGCCAGGAGGGCGCGGTTTCGGACAGCCGCGAAATCCGTGATTGGCCCCTCGATCCCGTCCCTCTGGGGGAGCACGCGTGCGCCGAAGCGCTGGGCGATGCCCAGGGTGTCGTCGTTACTGCCGCCGTCCATCACGATGATTTCTGCGACCGGTCCTGCACTCTGGAGAGCCTTCGCGAGCGTGGTACCCGAATTGAACGTCAGCACGTGGACGCTGAGAGGGATGCCTGCCGGGGACGCGTTCAGGGCCATGGGAACGATGATATCAGGTCTCCTTTTGATCCTTCCACCATCGGCTTAGCGATAGACGAAGATCTTATACAGGAAGAAATTCCATGCCACGGTGCAGCCGATGCCGAGGACTTTGGCGAGCCATTCGGGCGCGGTGAGCGTATGGACGAGCACATAAACGATCTCCATTTGCGCGACCGCATTGAAGGTCTGCAAGATCACGAAGCGAACCGTTTGGCCAAGGACGGCATTTTTCGAGCGGAAGACGAAAATGCGGTGGAGGAAGAACGCTGCGGCGGTACCGATAAACGAGCTCAGAAGAGCAGAAGGTCGGAGCGGTACCTGCGCAAGGCGCAAGAGCTGGAAGCTGACAAGTTCCGTGAACGCGGCACTGCCGCCGCTGAGAAGATAGCGGCCGAACTGCGGCGCATGCGGACGGAGCCGGCGGTAGGCTTTCTTGAGCATGCGGCGTTAGAACATCTTCTTGGTCCACGTCTTGGGCGTCTTGTCGTTCACGATCTCGATATCGAAGGTGTAGCGGAATTTCTTCGTGCCGCGCTTTTCGATCCACTGGGCCATCTCTTCGAGGCCGCGCCGGAGCGTGTAGCCGGTTTTATAGCTGAGGAGTCGGCGAGCTTTGTCTGCCGAGCAGGTGGCGAGTTTTACCTCCTGCGGGCGACCGGGCACGTAGACCGGATCGAGTTTGAAGTGGAGGATGTCGGCGATGGTCTCCGCAAGCTCGTTGATCGTCACGAACTCCTCGTCGGGGCCGATGTTGATGATCTCCCCGACGACGTTCGACTCGGTCATCAATTTCTCCAGCACCTGAATATCGTCCTGCACGAAACTAAAACAGCGCTTCTGCATTCCGTCGCCATAAATGATCGGCTGGCGGCCCTGGAGCATCAAGTTGATCATGATGCTTGCCACGTTGCGATACGGGTCGTCGTACTTTTGGCGCGGTCCGATGATGTTGTGGGGGACCGCGATCACATATTCCATGCCGTGCACTTCGGCGAGGTTTTGCAGCGTCCATTCCCCCGCGAGTTTCGCGATGCCGTACGGATCCTGCGGCTTGCAGACCATGTCCTCGGTAAAAGGAACGCGATCTTGGGTGCCGTAGCGCGCCATGCTGGAGCAGTAGACGAAGCGGCGCACGCCCGCGCTGATGGCTGCGGTCATCACCGAGATCGAGATCTGGTACGTGTTTTGCGTGACCAGGTGCGGCGCAAAGACGCTGAGACCCTCGTACGCCGTCGCCGCGCAGTGGTAAACCGTGTCCACCCCCTGCATGATCTTCTTCATCGAATTCAGGTACTTGCAGTCGTACTGGTGAAAATCGACGCCGTCCGGAACGTTATCGAGGTACCCGCCGATCAAATTGTCGCAGCCCACGACTTCGTAGCCCTTCTTCAGGCACGCGTCGGCGATGTGGCTTCCGAGGAAGCCGGCGATGCCGGTGATGAAGACCTTCTTGGCCATGGCCGGGTCATGGTACAGGATTTTTCCCGGATGTGACGCCCCCGAGCCAGTCCACGAGCGGTCCGACGATCTCGCGGGGCTGAAACTTCCTCAGCGCCAAGCCACGACCCTCCTCGCCGAGCGCCGACCGCAGCGCCGGATCGCGCTTGAGACGGAGGATCGCCTCGGCGAGTTCCGTCGGGTTGCCCGGCTCCGTCAGGAGCGCGTCCACGCCGTCCCGGAGCATTCGGGAGGAGGCTGCCGATCGGGACGTAATGAGCGGGCGCCCGGCGTTGAGGACTTCGTATGCCTTGTGCGGAATCACTCGCAGGGCCTTGTCCGTGGTGCCGAAGATTCCCAGGCAGACGTCGGCGTCGCTCACACGTCCGGCCACTTCCTCCATCGGGATCAGCCCGGTGAATTCCGTCGAACGCAGGCCGAGGCTCTCCGCAAGTTTTCGCATGGCGTCATACGTCTGGCCCTTGCCGATCATGACAAAACGCGTTTTCTCGCCGCGGTCTTCGAGGATCTTCGCAGCCGCGAGCACGGTATCGATGCCTTGGAGCGGGATGAAGGTGCCGTGGAATTCCACGGTGAAGACGGGATTCTCCGCAGCGCGCGCACGCGGCACGAAGAGGTCGGTTCGGCAGCCGATGGGCAGGGGCAGGATTTTCCGGGGATCGGCGCGGTAGGTCTTCACGAAGTACTGCGCGTATTCCTGGGTATCGATGAGGGCCACGTCGCACAGGCGGCAGCCCAGCCAGTCGAGGATCCAGAGCATCCACGCCTTCGGCTGCCACGGATTGAGAATGCCGCGGTCGTGAACGTCGCTGTCGTAGAGAGAGAGGAAGAGGTCGAAGACCACGGGAATCCGTCGTTGCCGGGCAAGGAGCCACGCGAACGGCAGGATCCAGTGTCCCATAAAGGGCACGTAGACCACGTCCGCTTCCGCCGAGATCTCCTTCCAACGTCGCAGCAGGTCGCGACACTTGGGCACGAAGCCCCGGACGGTGGTATGGCAATGAATTATCCGAAATCCGTGCGCTTCGAGTCCGGTTTGAATGGTCCAATAGCGGCCTCCGCCGAGCTCGAAATAGCCGAAAGCGACGACTGTCTTTCCAGACACGCGGGAAGTGTACTCCACACCGGATCGGGTCACCCGCTAGAATGCGGGCATGCGGATCACGTACGTCACGCAGACTCGGTTCCCGACCGAGAAGGCGCACGGGTACCAGATCGCCCAAGTCTGCGACGCTCTCGCGGCGATCGGACACGAGGTAACGCTCCTCGCTCCCACCGTTCGCAACGACGTCCGGCAGACCGCCGCGGCGTACTACGGACTCAAGGAGTCTTTCCATGTGACGAACCTGCGTCAATTCGATGCGCTCGGCTCCCGTTTCGTTCCCGAAGTCTTCGCCTTCGCGTTGAGCATGCATTTCTACCGTCGCGCGCTCCGCAGGCACTTGGCGAAGGTGCCCCCCGATCTGCTCTACGCCCGGTCCGCGGCCGTTCTCCCCGCGCTGCTCGAGACGGGTGTCCCCGTCGTCTTGGAACTTCATACCATTCCGCGTCGTCGCAAGGGATTCAAGGAGTTGTGCGACCGTTGCGCGCTCGTGGTGTGCCTCACGACGCCCATGCGCGACGAACTTTTGTCGCTCGGCGTGGACAAGCGGCGCGTCACCGTGGAGCCCGACGGCGTGAATACGGAACGCTTCGCGGCGCTCCCCGAGCCCATTGCCGCCGCGAAGCATTGGAAGCTTCCGCATGGTCGCACGATCGTGGGGTACGTCGGTTCTCTCGTGACCCATGACACGCTGGAGAAGGGGGCGGGTGAACTCCTCGCCGCCGTTGCCGAGCTCAAGAAGCGCGGCCAAGCGGTTGCGGGGTGGATCGTCGGCGGCCCCAAAATCTGGCTCGACCGCTACCGCGCGGAGGCAAGACGCCTCGGTCTCACCGACAAGGATTTTGCTTTCCACGAGCCGATTCCCGCGGCCTCGGTACCTTCCGCTCTCGCTGCGATCGACGTGTGCGTTTACCCTGCGCCGAAGTCGGACCATCCGTTTTTTCGCCGCGATACCTCACCCTTGAAGCTCCTCGAGTATCTCGCGGCGGGGCGTCCCACGGTCTGCGCGGAGATTCCCCCCGTCCGCGACATCGCCGACGAGGACATGGTGGTTTTCTACGAACCGGGCAACGTCCGCTCGCTCGCGGACGCCGTTACGGACGTCATCGATCGTCCCGAGGAAGCAATCGGTCGCAGCGAGCATGCGCGTCGGTCGATGCAGAGATTCGCCTGGGTGCGTCGCATGGAGCGCATCGTTGCGCTCGCGAAGCCGGCGAAGAAGGGAAAGAAAGAGTAAAATCGTGTATTCTGGGTGCATGGAGTCCATCAAGCATATTGAGAAGGACGGCGTCCGCTACGCGAGTTTCTTCCATGCCATCGAGGCCCCAAAGCCGCGTTTCCTTTCCCGAACGGAGGACGAATTCCAGTTCGGCGTCATCGAGCGGCCCAAGGGCCACGTCGTTCCCGTGCACGCGCATCCCGTCCATCCGCGTCAAAACGCGCACATGAGCGAGTTCATCTACGTGGAGAGGGGAAAGATGGAGATCGAGATCTTCGACGAGGCGTGGAATCCGATCGGATCCGACGTCGTCTCCGCCGGGGATTTCTTCATTTCCTACCGCGGCGGGCACGGACTCACGATGCTCGAGCCCACGCGTCTGATCGAGGTGAAGCAGGGGCCGTATCCCGGCGATGCCAAGGCGAAGATCTTCCGCGATCCGGGGGCCAAGGGGTACTGAGGTTTCCCGAGCGCGCTTTTGTCCGTAGGATCCTTTCATGACTCCGAACGCTCCCATTCCCGTCAACGCGCCCGTCATCTCCGACGAGAGCAAACGTCTCGTGACCGAGGCGCTCGAGACCGGATGGGTGTCCTCGGCCGGCCCGTGCATCACGGCCTTCGAGGAGGAGTTCGCCCGTTTCGTCGGCGTCAAGCACGCGATCACCACGACGAGCGGCACCACGGCCCTGCATCTCGCGCTCCATACGCTTGGCATCGGCGCCGGAGACGAGGTGATCGTGCCGGATTTCACGATGATCGCGTCGGTCTTTGCGATCCTCTACACGGGTGCGACGCCTGTCTTCGTCGACGTCGATCCCGAGACGTACTGCATCGACCCGGCACTCATCGAGGCGAAGATCACGCAGAGGACCAAAGCCGTCATGCCCGTGCACATCTACGGGCACGCAGCGGATATGGACGCCGTCGCGTCGATTGCCGCGAAGCACGGGCTTCGGATCGTCGAGGACGCGGCGGAGGCGCACGGCGGCCTCTATCGCGGGAAGAAGTGCGGATCGTTCGGCGATCTCAACTGTTTCAGCTTCTACGGCAACAAGATCCTCACGACGGGGGAGGGGGGCATGGTCGTCACGGACGACGCGGCGCTCGCGGACCGCGCCCGGCGCCTCAAGGACCTCGCCCACAGCGAGAAGAAGCGCTTCTGGCACGACGAGGTGGGGTTCAACTACCGCATGACGAACCTGCAAGCGGCGCTCGGGCTCGGGGAGCTTCGGCATATCGACGAGTACCTCACGAAGAAGGACGCCATGGCCGCGGCCTACGGCAAGCGCCTCGCGGGCATCCCGGGGCTCCGCCTCCCGATCACGAAGCCCGGCGTCCGCAACGTCTACTGGATGTATTCCGTGCTGCTCGAGGACGCGTTCCCGATGAGTCGCTCTGCTTTCCGCGCCGCCCTCAAGGAACGCGGCATCGACACCCGCGAATTCTTCCCGTCGTCGGCCGCGCAGCCGGCGCTGAAGCCGTACGTCTCCGGAAAGGATCGCTTCCCGATTTCCGAACGCATCGCGGAGCGGGGGCTCTACCTGCCGTCCGGTCTCGCGATCACGCCGGAGCAGATCGAGCGCGTGTGCGACGCGGTCGACGGGATCCTCGGCCGCT
>CAZRMM010000009.1:37877-77376 GCA_964601225.1 uncultured Candidatus Peribacteria bacterium | reverse complement strand
CTCATCGCTAAGATGGTGCGCGGTCTGCCGGTACCCGATGCAGTGGAGCAACTGCGGCTCACGCATAAGAAAGGCGCTCGTATCATCGAGCAGCTCCTCCGCTCCGCGATCGCCAACGCCTCGCACAACGACCGCCAGGATCCTCAGACGATGGTGGTGAAGACGATCGTCGTGAACCAGGGGATGGCTTATCGCCGCGGCATGCCCAAGGCCCGAGGCCAGCAGCGCCCGTTCCGCAAGTTCCTCAGCCACATCGAGCTTGAACTCGGCTTCCCGGAGGAGAAGAAGGCGAAGACGAAAAAGTCGCAAAAGACGTCGGCCGCTTCTGCGTCCTCTGCGTCCTCTGCGTCCACTGCGTCTCCGAAGAAAAAGACCACGAAGAAATCTCCTTCCACTCCTTCCGCATAACTTTCTTATGGGTCAGAAAGTAAACCCCAACGGCTTCCGTATCGGATTCACGCACTCGTGGCCGAGCACCTGGTTTGCGAAGGGCAAGAAGTTCTCCGAGCTCATGCTCCAGGACGTTAAAGTCCGTCGCTACATTCTCGGCAAAATGAAAGACGCCGGTATCAGCAGCATTGAGATCGATCGCGGAAAGAAGGTGATCGTCACCATCCGCACGAGCAAGCCCGGCGTGCTTATCGGTAAACAGGGTGCGGCGATTGCCGATCTCGAAAAGGATCTCCAGCAGAAATTCGGCGGGCAGTTCAAGGTTGAGGTTCAAGAGATTCGCAATCCTGATGCCGATCCCGAGGTGATTGCCGAGAGTATCCAGGGGCAGATCGAGCGTCGCATGCCGTACCGCCGCGCGGTGAAGATGGCGATTGAGAAGGCGATGGCCGCCGGCGCCCTCGGTATCAAGGTTACCGTTTCCGGTCGTTTGAACGGTGCGGAAATCGCCCGCGATGACATGTTCAAACAGGGCAACGTTCCGCTTCAGACTCTTCGTGCCGATATTCGCCTCGCGAAGCGTCACGCCATCACCAAGTTCGGCACTATCGGTATCCAAGTGTGGGTCTATAAGGGAATGGTCTTTAAGAAGGTGAAGCAGATCCACTCCGCATCGATGCCCTCCTCTTCGTCCACTTCCGCCGCCGCGTAAGCGATTCCCCATTTGACCATGCTCGAACCCAAGAAGCTCAAGCACCGCAAGCAACACCGCAATCGCGGTCAGTGGCGCGGTAAGGCCACGAAGGGCACACGTCTCGCCTTCGGCTCGATCGGTCTCAAGGCTCTGACTGCCGGCGAGCTCACGTCCCGCCAAATCGAAGCCGCTCGTCGCGCGCTCACGCACCGTGCCGAGCGCCAGGGCAAGATCTGGATCCGTGTTTTCCCTCATACTCCTGTGACCCGTAAGGCCGCTGAGGTGCCGATGGGTGCGGGTAAGGGTTCCGTGGAGTACTACGCTTGCGTGGTGCGTCCGGGCACGATGCTCTTCGAGATCGATGGTCTGCCCGAGGCCGCAGCGCGCGAAGCTCTCACTCTCGCAGGGCACAAGCTCCCGGTGCGCACCAAGATCATTTCCCGCCATACCGCCTGATTCTTCGACTTCGTTCGATCTGACACTTGTTCCTATGCCTACCGCTTCCTCCACCATCGGCGATCTCCTCTCGATGTCCGTCGAGGATCTCCAGAAAGAGCTCCGCACGCAGCGTGTTGCCGTCGCGAAGCTTCGGATCGACGTTGAGCTTCGCAAAGAGAAGGATACCGCCCGCTATCGTCGCGAGCGCCGCCACTTGGCGTTGCTCGAAACGGCCCTCAGCAGGAAGCGCGCGGAATCGTTGCACTCCACAGCTTCTTCCTCTACAGTTTCCGCCCGTGCCGACGGGATGCCCCGCAAGGGCAAGACCCGTTCTTCCGCACGCTAAGCCCCTCCTTTTATGCGCCACAAGATTGGCACCATCACCTCGGCCAAGATGCAGGACACGGTCACCGTTACGGTGCACCGCTCGGTCATGCACCCGGTCTATAAGAAGCGGTACCGCGTCAGCAAGAAGTTCCTTGCGGACACCAAGGGCGTGAATGATCTTGGGATCGGCGACACCGTGCAGATTACGGAGTGCCGTCCGCTCAGTAAGCGCAAGCATTTCAAGGTGACGGAGGTTCTCAAGCGCGTTCCGCGCGTGAGCGACATGACGGAGGAGGGTGAGCTGTCCACCGTGATCACGAAGCGCAAAACCGATGCCAGCGAGACCGATACTTCCGCCTCCGCACAATGATCCAGCAGCAGTCCATGATGAACGTGGCCGATAACACGGGTGCAAAAAAAGTAATGTGCATCCACGTTCTCGGCGGCACGCGCCGTCGATACGCCGGTCTCGGCGATGTCGTGATCGTCGCGGTGAAAGAAGCGTCGCCGCGCGGCACCGTGAAGAAGAAAACAGTAGAGCGTGCTGTCGTGGTCCGCACCCGGGCCGTGTCCCGCCGCAAGGATGGCACCGGCATCCGCTTCGACGACAACGCCTGCGTCATCATCGACAAGGACGGCTCCCCGAAGGGCACCCGTGTCTTCGGACCCGTCGCCCGCGAGCTCCGTGCCAAGGGCTATCAGAAGATTATCTCCCAAGCTCCCGACGTTCTCTAATCCACCATGAAGCTCCACACTGGTGACACTGTCATCGTCATTACCGGCAAGGACAAGGGCAAGACCGGCACGATCCTGCGTGTTCTCCCTCTCGAGGATCGCGTCGTGGTTGAGGGTCTGAACATCCGCACGAAGCATATGAAGAAGAACGTTGAGCAGGCGGGTCGCATCGTGAAGTACGAGGCCAGCCTCGCCGCTTGCAAAGTCATGCTCGTCGATCCGAAGACGGGAAAAGCTTCCCGTATCGGTTACCAGATGAAGGACGGCAAAAAGATCCGCATCAGTAAGCTCTCCGGCGAGGTCGTGAAGAAGGGGAAGATGCCGGCGAAGAAGAAGGAGGCCAAAGCGGAGAAGAAGGACGCCGAGGACGCCAAGACGAAGAAGTCCAGGGAGACCGCGTCCGAGGCCCCGAAGGGCGGCGCCAAGAAGCCGTTCTGGCAAAAGATGAAGTTCGGCGCCGCGGTCGAACAGGCCGATGACACCGGGCGCTCCGCTTCCGATCACACCGTTCCTGCCCAGCAATCCATTACGCACCGTTCCGGCGGTCGCGGTTCCTGACCCCTTAGCTTCCCATGGCGTACGCCTCCCTCCACGATCGGCTCCGCGGCCCCATCGCCGATGCCCTAAAGAAGGAACTCGGCATTACCAATGTTCATGCTCTTCCGAAACTCCAGAAGATCATCGTGAACGTCGGTATCAATAAGACGAAGATGGACAGTAAAGAATTGCACGAATACATCGGGCAAATCCTCGCGAAGATCACCGGTCAAAAGCCCGTGTACCGCGAGACTCGAAAGGCTATCTCCAACTTCAAGACGCGCGTCGGTCTCGTCGTCGGCTGCATGGTCACGCTTCGAGGTCGCCAGATGGAGGCTTTCCTCGACCGCCTCGTCAGTTATGTCCTCCCGCGTATCCGCGACTTCCGCGGTCTTCCGACGAAGCTTGACGGTCAGGGTAACTACGCCATCGGCCTCAAGGATCACACGATTTTCCCGGAGGTCGGTTCCGCCGATGTCGCGAAGATCTTCGGAATGCAGATCCAGATCACGACGACGGCGAAGAACGACGTCGCCGCTCGTGCGCTACTCAAGCAAATCGGCATGCCCTTCATGCCGTCTCGCAAGTCTTCCCCGGCTAAAGAAGCCTGATCCCTTTTTTCTCTCATGACCCGTATCTCCCTCGTCAATTCGCAGAAGCAGAAGCTTGAGGCCTACCTCAAGGCAAAGCGCGCGGGCAAGAAGCCCAAGTTCCCCACGCGCATCTACAACCGTTGCAAGCTCTGTGATCGCCGACACGGCTATATCCGTTTCTTCGGGATCTGCCGCATCTGTTTCCGCGAGTTGGCTTCAAACGGCGAGATGCCCGGTATCAAGAAATCTTCCTGGTGATCTCGACTACGCTCGATCTGACAACCTCTTCCCTTCGACTTCGAACCCCCTATCATCCCCCATCCATGGTCATCGTCTCAGACCCCATCGGCGACCTCCTCACGAGGCTTCGCAATGCCCAACGCGCTCGTCGTGCCGTGTGCCGTGCTCCGTGGTCCAAGATCAAGCAGCAGTTGATGGAGCTTCTCCAGCGCGAAGGCTACGTTTCCGAGGTCAAAGTGGTAGGCGAGGAGCCGAAATTGGAGTTGGAAGTGACGTTTTCGAAAGACCATCCTCGTCTCGAGCTCAAGCGCATGAGCAAGCCCGGTCGTCGCACGTACGCGGGCGTCGCCGAGCTGAAGCCCGTCTTGAGCGGTTACGGTTTTGCAGTCCTCACGACGAGCCAGGGGCTCCTTACCGATAAGGAGGCCCGCGCGAAGAAGCTCGGAGGCGAAGTTCTCTGTACCGTTTCCTGATTTCACCCAGTCCCCAATTTCTATGTCTCGCATTGGTGCCAAACCCGTCACGCTTCCTTCCGGAGTCACCGTCTCGGTCTCCGGCCAGACCGTGAGCGTGAAGGGCTCGAAAGGAGAACTCACCCTGAAGCTTCTTCCGGAGGTTTCGGTAGCCGTGGACGGCTCCACCGTCACCGTTACGCGCAAGGACAATTCCGACGATGCCAAGGCTCGTCACGGTCTCACGCGCCAGCTCATTAACGGCATGGCGATCGGTGTGAGCCAGGGATACGAGAAGAAGCTGGAGATTATCGGCGTCGGTTACAAGGCGCAGATCAAGGGTCAGACGATCGTCCTCAACCTCGGATACTCGCATCCGATCGAGCTTTCGATCCCGCAGGGCGTGCAGATCACGCAGGACGAGAAGAACAAGAACATGCTCATTATCCGCGGCATTGATAAGCAGGCCGTCGGACAGATGGCATCCGATATCCGCACGCTCCGACCCCCCGAGCCCTATAAGGGCAAGGGTATCCGTTACACGGACGAATATGTCCGCCGCAAGCCGGGCAAGGCCGCTGCCGCCAAAGCCGCATAATCTTGACTATGCTCGATCTGACATCCCTCTCATTCTATGACTTCCAAGACTGATCTCCGGCTCGCACGCAAGCGTCGCATTCGCGCCCGCATCCAAGGGACGGCCGCTCGTCCGCGCATGACCGTCTACCGCTCCCTCACATCGCTCTCCGTCCAGCTGATCGACGATGAGGCGGGAAAGACCATCGTGTCCTCCTCCACGAAAGCCCTCAAAGTTGCCAGTACGAAAGAAGGTGCCAAGAAAGTTGGAGAAGCCATCGCCGCAGCCGCAAAGAAGGCAGGCGTCACCGCCGTCGTCTTCGATCGCAACGCTTACAAGTACCACGGCCGCATTAAAGAGCTGGCCGATGCCGCCCGTGCCGGCGGTCTTCAGTTCTGATTCCTTTCTTCCCGACACCCGAAACCCGTCACTTCCCTCCTATGACTCCCGCCAAGACCTCCCGGCCCGACCGCAAGCGCTCCGATCGTCGTCAGCGCGAACCAAGCGAATTCGCGGAGGCCACCCTCTCGGTGGACCGCGTTACCCGCGTCGTCAAAGGTGGTCGCCGCATGCGTTTCCGTGCGATCGTGGTCGTCGGTAACCGCAAGGGTAAGGTGGGTCTCGGTACGGGCAAGGCCGCCGAAGTGCAGGCCGCGGTGAAGAAGGCCGTCTCGGCCGCCAAGCGCGCCATGATCCGGATTCCCCTCCTCGAGGGCACGATCCCGCACCAGGTCGATACCAAGTTCAAGGCCGCTCGCGTCCGCATCATGCCGGCGAAGCCCGGAACGGGAATCATCGCCGGTGGCGCTCTTCGCGTCATCTTGGACCACGCCGGCGTGAAGAACGTGCTCAGTAAGCGCTTCGGCACCCGCAACAAGCTCGTCAACGCCCAGGCAACGATGCAGGCGCTTAAGATGCTCCGCGCCGTACCGGGTTCGATGGTCGACGCCCCCGCCGTTCCGCTCGCCAAGGATGGCGCTCCGGAGGCCGGTGCCGTCCCGGACGTCTCCGCTCCGCAGGTGAAGGAAGTCACGAAGAAGCAGGTGGATGCCCAGCGGGATATCCATCGGAAAGCTAATATCGAGTAATTCGCGAAAGAAAAACCTATCGGTTTTCCTCTCGCGGGCTCTCCTTTCCCTTTTGTGGTATCGCTCCAGGCAGGCAGAGCCTGCCTTCGCGATGCTTTTCTTATTTGTCGCTGATGAAACTCAGTCAGAGGTTTTTCTCTTGTATGTGAGGGCGGTTCTCCTGACCCGCCGCTCGTCAGTGATATTTTTTTGCCCAGAAGTTTTTGAGTGTCGGCAGCGTCAGTGTCGAAAGCACGTAGCCGCCCATGGGCACCAGAGCGTTCAGCCACAGGTTCTCATTGCCGATGAGCCAGAGGAACAGGCAGGCCGTGAGGTAGGTCATTCCGGCGATCGTGCCGCGGCGGGTAAAGCTCGTTTCCCAGGCCTTATCGCGCTCAACGCGGGCGTTGCGGTCGAGGATGGCCTGGATCTGGGGATCGAGGTCGGACATGGAGAAAGCCTATCCTATTTTCTCCAGGAATCGATCGGGGATCTGTCTACGGGTGTATCCTCCTCTCATGAAATCCGCACTCATCATCATCGCGCAGAAGGGATACCAGGATGTCGAACTCGACGGCACCCGCAAGGGCTTGGAAGCAGCGGGCTACACGGTCGTGCTCGCGAGCACGAAGAAAGGGGAATGCGTCGGCAAGTTCGACGGCCGGGAGATGGCGGAGATCGCGCTCAAGAACGTGAAGGTGGCCGACTACGACAAAGTCGCCTTCATCGGCGGGCCCGGAATGCTCCAGGCCTGGCAGGACGAAGAAATGAAGCGCGTCGCGCGCGAAGCGGCCGAGTCGGGTATCCCGCTCGGGGCCATCTGCATCGCCCCGAAGATCCTCGCGTCCGCGGAGGTCCTCGCGGGGAAGAAAGCGACGGTGGCGAACGCCGACGGCGATCAGGACGGTTTTTTGGCTCTGCACGATTGCGAATACACCGGCGAGTCCGTCACCGTGGACGGCCTGATTGTCACCGCGAACGGTCCCGACGCCGCGGTGGAGTTCGGGAAGGCCTTGGCGGAACTTTGATTTTGGCTTTCCTAAGCCAATAAATATCGGATATGCTTCTTCGCCACGGACGAGGCAGTATTTCGTCGAGTTCCCCGTTCTACCGGCGTGCATCCTCTCTCTGATTCCTTCCATGACCAGTGACGTTCCTTCCGACGCCGCGCTGATCGTTGCGGCCGCGACAGACCCCGAGGCCTTCGGGCTGCTTTACGACCGCTATGTAAAGAACGTCTACGCGTACGTGGCGAGTCGGCTTTCGTGTCGCATCGAGGCCGAGGACGTGACGAGCGACGTCTGGATGAAGATCCTTGAGAACCTCTCCCGGTTCCGTCCGCGTCGCGAGGAGAGCGTGATCGCGTGGATCTTCGCGATCGCGCGCAACGCCGTCACCGACGCGCATCGTCGCCGTCGACACGAGTCCGTCGATCCCGAGGAGCTCGTGGCGATCGAGGACGAAGGTCCCGATCCCGCCCGTTCGCTCGCTCGCCGCCAGGAATTCCTCGCGGTACAGGAGCGCATCGACGGGCTTCCGCCCGCGCAGGCCCAGTGCATACGCCTGCGGTACTACGCGGGTCTTCGGAATCAGGAGATCGCCGCGCTCGAGGGGCTTTCCGAAAAGACCGTTGCCGCGCATATCAGCCGCGGCATGCAAGCAATCCGATCCGCCACTTCCTCTCTCTGACCATGTCCGTTCTTCCCCCGCACACCAACGGCAACGACGAGCGGCTCAATCGCGCCGTTCCGTCCGCAGCGTTCGAGGCAGAGCTGCGATCGAAGTTGCTTGTCGCGCATGCGACTCACATCCATCCGCGCTTTGCCCGCATGCGCTGGTTTACGATCCCTGTCGTCCTTGCCGCCGCGATTGCGGTCATCGTCCTGCTTCCCAAGGGGACGCTTTCCGCCGACCAGTTCCTCGAGCGTGCGGCAGCCGCCATGAACTCGTTCGCGGAAGGCGAGACGGGCATCAATTATACGAAGAAGCGCATGGAGTTCCCGGCGCATACGTATGGCACGGGGGCGGAGATCTACACGAATGTCGGTCCGGGCGTTCCGGCCGGCAATCCGCCGTACATCCAGGAGCTGTGGTCCGGCATTGTCGGGAATGGTTGGGTGATGATGGATCGCAGGTCCGACGAAGTGGGGAAGCGCCTGTCGCAGCGTCTCGATTTCTATCCTGCGGGCAATGAAGAAATGCTCTATGCCGAAACGTCGTACGTTTGGTGGCCGGATCCGAAAAACACGCCGGTATGCGTCAGTCTCGAATTGTCCGATGCCGAACGCGGAGCGTTCCGGGAGAAATACGGCGACGAAGTTTTCACGCAGAGCGGGAGTCACATCACGACGTATATTCGGGAGGAAGACGTGGATGCCACCGGCCAGTTCTACGGCAGCGATGGCGCCAAGAGCGTTCAGGCGCTGCGGTCGCTCCTGAAGAAGGGGTCTGTCCGCGAGTTGCCCGTGACGGAAGAGAAACGTGCAACGGAACGTACGTTCCGAATGGATTCCATTTCGGCATTCCTCGGTGCCGACGGGAAGCCTTCGGGTACGCCGGAAGTCAGCGGATACACGCTCTATACTTTCTCCGCTACCGATTACCGACTTGTTCGGGAAGAGATCTATTCCATTTTTGACGGAAAGGATCTGCTCGAGCAGCGGACTGATTATCTTACGAACGAAAAGCTGCCGCAGAGTGCGGCCAAGGACCTCTTTGATCCCGTGAAACAAGATCTCTTCGATCCTTGGACGACGATCGGTATCACGCGCAAACAGGTCGAGCAGATTCGGTCGGAATACAGATGCTTCTATCGCGGCAAATGGCTGGGGAACGATCCTTTCGCAATCTTCAATCTTCCTCCTGACGTGCAGGCGCGCATGCAGGTATTGATGCCTACCCGCCTCTTCGTCGATAAGCCCGCACCGCGGGGGATTTCCCACTGAGCCGAGGTTCTTATTTCCGTCCCCCGAAGTGTTCCACCCAGATTCCAGAGGAGATTCCGATGCCCGTTTCCGAGAAGTCCTTCGAAAGGATCGCCGCGCGATGCGCGGTTGAGAGCATCCAGTCGCGGACGGTTTCGGCCGGTGTCAGCTGCCCCTGTGCCAAGTTTTCCCCGAGCGCGTAGCGATCCACGCAGTCGGGACAATTTTTCGAGTCAATCGGCTGGTAGTAACCGGAGGAGAGCATGCGGTCACGCAGCGTTTGTCCTTCGGGGGATACGTGTCCGAAAAAACCCCGGGAGGCCATCGCCTCCGCGTAGATTTGTGCCGAGGCCTCGAGCGTGGGATTCACGCGCAGTGCGGGAAGCCCGGCTTTTGTCCGTTCGGCATTGATGCGCCCGAGTATTTCTTCGCGCAAGCGAGGGAGTTGCGAGACATCATCGCCCGCTTTTGCGAAGACGGGCGCCTGTATTTCTTCGATGTGCGGCGCCGAAGTTGCGGCTCCATGTGTCCCGGAGAAGAGCGTCACTTGGTCTTGGGTACTCGATGTCTTGAGGTACAAATGTAACTGGTACGTGGCCTGATCGAGAGCCACGGATTGCCCCTGCTCAAGGGCGATTTCACGGGCCCTGAGCGTTTGCGTGAGGATCCAAACTGCTCTCGCCGTTTCTTCGTGCGTCATCTCGCTTTCGGGCTTGAGCAGGTCGCGGTATTTATCGGCGGGGAAGAGGCCGTATGCCTCCGCGAGGCCAGCGTACGCCCCGGCGTCCGTACTCGCCCGTATGTCGGCGTAGTGCTCGGAGAGCTTGTCGGGGAGTCCGAACGCAAACGTCAGCATGCGCAAAAACTCGATGCGGTGAACCGGGTCTTCCGGACGCATGCGTTTCGTCGTCGGATCGCTGTCCATGATCCCGTACCGTTCGGCCAGCACCACGTACCGCTCGTACCAGGCGCCGGGCACCACGTCGGGGAAGCGCTTCGTGTCGCGAACATCGGGAATCGAAGGAAGGCGCGCCTGCAGTATGATCATCGCCGCTTCCGCGCGCGTGACGTTGGGCGTCAGGTACGTGTTCGCACTGACGGTCGGGATAAGGAGAAGCCCCAGGAGGACGCTTGCGGTTTTGCGCATGTGTTTGCTGATATTATATCATATTTTGTAATATTGACAAATATGGGGAAAAAGCATAAATTTTTCACATTATGGATGATAGGATGGACGGTCTTCGGAGATGGATTGAGACCGCCGAAAAGTCTCCTCAGTCCTCAAAAGCACTTACTCTCTTGCAACAAGCTGGCGAAAACATGCGCCAGGAGCTTGATTTACTTTTAAGGCGCATTGCTGCCCTGCAGGGTGTGTCGCCCGAAAGGGAGGATTTTTTAGTGTCCATTGCTCAAGAAATGGTACTAGAGTGGAAAAGATTGGTACCATACGGTTTCGCGACAGCGAGAAACTCAGCTCGTTTTGTTGCGCTTATTCGCGCTAAGCTTGCTCTGGACAAGAGGATACAGTCGACAGACAATGTTGAACATTTCAAGGAATATTATCAAATTCAAACGACAGACCAGCAAGATAAGGAAGTTAGGCTTATCCTGGAGAAAATGATCGTACTTCTCAGGCTTGAGCACAAGCTGAAGATTGTCAAACGTGGGGGCAGGCTGTTCTTCGATGGACCTTCAAGACAAGAAGACTATCCCGCATAGGGATGGTAGGTTCAGGTAGGTGTCCCTCATTATTTCGTATCCTCCCACAATTTTTGAATTGTGCTTGGGGCTGACATAGGAAAGGCTAATACAAACGTAGGATTTTCCGCAAGGATTTGAGCATTTCAAGGTTCGTCCGACAGTTAAACCTCCATTCACACTCTTTTAGATACAGATGGAAGGTCTCTTTCGGGATACCGTTGAACTTCCGCAGGTGACGTTTAGCCAGGCTCCAGAAGTTCTCGATCCCATTGATGTGGTTGCGTTTCGACGTGGCGAACGTCTGGGAATGATTGATGCGTACGTGGTGGTAGCCCTCGACGTGCAGGCTGTTGTAACTCTTGAATGTGTCGCTGTAGACGTACTGTCCGGTGTTACTTTCTGTTTGATGATGGGTACGATCGTCTTGGCTTTGGCGTTCTCGATGGCTTGGGCATAGACCTTCCCGCCACGTTTCAGGATGCCAAAAACAGGCACCTTACCGGCGGCACCCCTGCTATGCTTTTTTTTCCGCCTGCCACCGAAATAACTCTCATCCACCTCCACTTCGCCGTAGAAAGGCCACTGACGCTCTTGATGGGCGGCAATGGCTTTTCTACATCGCTGAAAGAACAGGATGGCCGTGTTGCGATTCACACCCACGACTTCCGCGGTTGCCCGTGCTGTCGTCCCTGCGACGAACAATTTCATCAGCTCGCTGATCTGTCGTTGAGAGAGCTTGCTTCTCCGAAGCTGCATGACTGACATAGTAGAAAATGGGAGTTATCTATGTCAGCCCCAAAAATTTTCAGATGAGCCGCTTCATTTCTTGTTTGGAGCAGACAGTCAGCGTAATCAAGATGCGGTCTCCATTTCGTCAAAAAGAGCAAAAATCGTCGCACGGTATGGCTGGAGCATTTGCAGCTCGCTTGCGGCGAGAGCGGATACGGAACCCGGCTCATAGGCCAAGATGGCGATCTCCGTCAGTTTTCCGACAGAGACGCTTTCCGGTAACCGTGTTCCGCTGAACGCTCTCTGCACGGCTTCGAGCCGCTGAAAGTTCTTTTCTCCGGTGTCAGGGGTGTTTCGCATAATGAATGGTGAAATGGAAAAAGGCTTCATTCTACTTCACTTTCACCGATCCAAAAACCTGTACCCAATTCCCGCTCGCGTATCCCAAGCCCGTTTCCGTAAGGTCGCGGTTCAGGATGTTCTTACGGTGCTCGTCCGAGTGCATCCAAGCCTTGACGATTTCGCTCGGCGTGCGCTGCGCCTTTCCGATATTCTCGGCGTACGCCGTGGAATACAGGCAATCCGCGCAGGGTGGATTGAAATAGCCCGTCGCCGTAATACGGTCCAACGGACTTTTTCCATCCGGCGTGACGTGCGCAAAGTATTGGCGAGCCGCCATATCGTCCGCATGCGCCTGTGCTGCTTGCTCAAGAAGGGCGTTGTATCGCAACGGGGCAATCCCCAGCAGTGCCCTTTCCGCGTTCACAAGATCGAGAGCATCGGCCCGTGCACGGTCGAGGTCGCTGCGGACCGTCGCTGGGTTCGGTTTGGGGCTGAGCGGGGCCGTGGGAGCTTTTGACGAAGGAGTCACTTTGTTGATGGCGGGAGCCGTGAGAACGGGGAGTGCCTTGCGCGATGAGGAAGCCCGGGATGATGTCGCGTCGATTGCCGGAGACGAGGAGGAAGACGAAATGCTCGACGCAACGGATGCCGATGAGGAGGAACGGCTGCGTGTCAGGGGCATCAAGAACGGCTTTGAGCTCATTATTTGGCCCAAAAGGAGTGTTCCGAGAAGAACGGACGACAGATTCATCATGAGTACGAGTATCCGGGGGCCAACGAACGGGCGCAAGAGAACGGCGTTTTGACGCGGTTTTTTTGCGCGTGACGGGCGACAATCCGGCGTCCGTTCCCTTTGACCTCTCGGCACGGCGCCGCTACACTCGGCGCCTCTCCCTGCGGGGAGATTTTGTTCCGAGGACATCTTTTGTTCTCCTGGTCGCCCTGATACCCTCCTTACCTATGTTGCACTCGATCGCTCCCAACCCCCATTCCCGCAAGAAGCGCAAGCGCGTCGCACGCGGTAACTCCGCAGGCGGCGGCACCACCGGTGGCCGCGGTACGAAGGGCCAGCAGTCCCGCGTCGGTAAGGGGCGTAAGTTCGGCTTCGAAGGCGGCCAGGTTCCGCTCATCGTCCGCCAGCCCAAGCTTGGCGGCTTCAAGCAGCCCCGTCGCAAGGAATTTGAAGCGATCAATGTCGGTGTGCTCGAGGAGATGCTCGAGGCCGGCTCCTACGACGTTGCGGCGCTCCGCGCGGCCGGCGTCGTCCAGGGCAACCGCAAGGTGAAGATCCTCGGCGAGGGCAAGCTCAGCAAGAAGTTCACGCTCACCGTAGATGCCGTGTCCGAGGGGGCCAAAAAGGCTCTCGAGAAGGCCGGCGGCTCCGTCACCGTTCCCCGCTAAACCACCATGTCCGAAGTGCTCACGTATCTCAGGCACCTCTGGCGCTCGGAGGATCTGCGCACGCGCATCCTCTGGACCGTCGGCTTGCTGTTGATTTATCGCGTCGTCGCTCACGTTACCGTTCCGGGCGTCGATCCCAACGCTCTCTCGCAATATCTCAACACGCGGTCGAATGCCGGTGGCGCCTTGGGAATCTTTTCCGCGCTCACGGGCGGCGGTCTTGATCACTTCTCCCTCGTGATGCTCGGCCTTTCGCCGTACATCAACGCGTCCATCATCATTCAGCTTTGCTCTGTAATCTTCCCGAAACTCGAGGCACTTTCCAAAGAGGGCGCTCAGGGGCAACAGGAACTCAATCGTTACATGCGCTGGATCAGCCTTCCGCTCGCTTTCCTCCAGAGTTACGGCTTCCTGCTTCTCCTCAACCGCGGCGGCGTCAACCTTGTCGACACGTCCTTCCCGGGCGTGCTCCTCCCGATGCTCTATGTCTCCGCCGGCTCCATTTTCCTCATGTGGCTCGGTGAAATCCTGACGGAAAAGGGGATCGGCAACGGTACCTCGATGATCATTTTCACGGGCATCGTCGCCGCCGTACCTACCCGCTTCGGCGCCATTATCTCCGCCGGCCAGGGTGGCAGCGCTCTCGCGCTCTTCGGTGCGATCTCGATCCTGCTTCTCATCGCCGTCGTCCTCTTTACGGACGCGCATCGTCTCATCCCGATCACCTACGCTAACCAGGGTGCCGGTCGCGGCGTGCAGGGCAACATCCCCGTGCGCCTGAACCAGGCGGGCATGATCCCGATCATCTTCGCCGTCTCGCTCATCACGCTCCCGTCGATCCTCGCGCAGTTCCTCCAGACCGCTCCGCGCTTCGCCGGCCTCGTGAACTTCATCACCACGTACCTGAGCACGCAGAACATCAGCATCACGTACCTCGTGATCTACTTCGTCCTCGTCGTTCTCTTTAATTTCTTCTACGTGTCGGTCACTTTCAAACCGACGGAGCTCGCCGAAACCATCCAAAAGCGCGGCGGTTTCATTCCGGGTGTTCGCCCCGGTCCGCAGACGGCCAAGGTCCTTGAGCGCACGAGCAATCTCCTCAATCTTTGGGGAGGCATTTTCCTCGCCGTCGTTGCGATCATCCCGCTTCTCTTCTCGAAGTACTCCGCGCTCGGCTCCCAGGATCTTCTCATCTCCGGCTCCGGCATGATCATCATCGTCGGCGTCGTGATGGAGCTCATCCGCATCGCCAACGCGCAGATGCTGGCGCATGACTACGAGAAGCTCGTCTAAGGATTCCGACGATTCCAAGGATACCCGGGATTCCAAGGATCTCCGTTCCTCGGTATCGTCGGTATCGTTGGACTCTTCGGTATCCGGTCATTGATTTTTCCTCCCTCTCCATGGACCTCGTCCTCTTCGGCATCCAAGGCTCCGGTAAAGGAACGCAGGCGAAAAAGCTCGCGGCCGAGTTCGGCTACGACATCTTCGAGGCCGGCGGTGAGCTCCGCAAAATCGCCGCGTCGGGCACCGAGCTCGGGAAGACCGTGAAGAGCTACATCGACATCGGCAAACTCGTGCCGTTCGAGATCATCATGGAGGTGGTGAAGACGGCGATCGGCGCCCGTCCGAAGAATCAAAAAATTCTCTTCGACGGCATCCCGCGCGATGGTGATCAGCAGAAGAGCTTCGACAGGATCCTCTCCGAGTCCGGACGCGGGTTCCGCTGCATTCACCTCAAGCTCGATCCCGAAGAAGGTGTTCGTCGCATCCTCGGTCGCGCCAAGACGGAGGGTCGCGCCGATGATGCCGACGAGTCGATCATCCGTCGCCGCATGAATACGTTCGTTGAGAAGACACTGCCCGTGATCAAGGACTACGAGTCCCGCGGGCTCGTCACCGAGATCGACGGCATGAAGTCCGTCGACGAGGTATACGGGGAGATGAAGAAGATCGCCCAGAAGTGACGGGTGACGAGATCCATTCATTGTGACGAATCTTTTCCCGATACCCGCAACCCGACACCGAACGTGAAGATTCTGTTTTGCAGATGCCAAAGTTTGATCTATGATCCCGTCATCGCCTCCTTCCAGACCTTCTCTCCGGCCGAAATAGCATCCTTGCGAAAAGCGGGGAAGATCCTTTCCGATTGTCTTGAATACACAGCGAAGGCCGTGAAGCCCGGCGTTACGACACTCGAACTCGATCGTATCGCCGAGGAATTCATTCTCGATCACGAAGGTGCGCGACCGGCGTTCAAAGGATACCGCGGATACCCCGGTACGCTCTGTACGTCCGTGAACGACGAGTGCGTGCACGGCATTCCCGGTCGCCGCGTGCTTGATGAAGGCGACATCATCGCGCTCGATTGCGGAGTTCTGCTCGATGGTCTCAATACCGATGCCTGCATCACCGTTCCCGTCGGCGCCATTGCGGACGACGTGAAAAAATTTCTGAGTGTCAGTTCCGAAGCGCTGGAGATGGCGTGCGCACTCGTGGCGCCGGGGCGCCGCATCGGCGATCTTTCTCATGCGGTGCAAAAACACGTCGAGCGCAACGGCTTTTCCTGCGTCCACGGTCTCACCGGTCATGGCCTGGGAACAAATCTGCATCAGTACCCCGATATCCCCAACGTCGGAAAAGCGGGGACCGGACCGGTGCTCCCGCCGCATACGATCATTGCCATTGAGCCCATCACCGCCATGGGGCGCGGGGCGATGCGCGATAACGACGATGGTTGGACGATTTCCACCGCGGACGGCTCGCTCTCTGCACACTTCGAACACACCGTGCTCGTGACGGACGAAGGATACGAGATTTTGGCCTAAAGATTCGCCTCTTCCTCTTCTCAGACCCTGGGAGGGGTTACTGTAATTATTTCATAACATTTTGTAAAATTAGCAACACATTTTTCACGTTGAACTCTCTTTCCACGACCCGAAGCCTTGCTCTAGCCGTAGCCGTTCAGTAGGATCGTTCGGCTCTCGGGCCCCTCGTTTCTCTGTGATCTCTCTGTGTCTAAGGACGTAATTGAACTCATCGGTGTTGTGGAAGAAGCCTTTCCCAATGCCACGTTCCGCGTCAAAGTCACAAGCGACCAGGCGAAGGGTCATGAACTGCACTGTACCCTGGCGGGCCGCATGCGCGTCCACCGCGTACGCATTCTCCCGGGGGACAGAGTTCGTGTCGAAATGACGCCCTACGATCTGGAAAAAGGTCGCATCGTCTATCGCTTCCCGGCACAAGGTTCGTTCACGCCGGGCACCAATCCCGCTTCTCCCGATTCTTCTTCACCCGCCCCCGCCCAACAAGCCGCATGAAAGTTCGTCCGTCCATCAAGAAGCGCTGTGCCGACTGCCGTCAGGTGGTACGGGGCCGCAAGCGATTCATTATCTGCAAGAACCCGCGCCACAAGCAGCGCCAGGGTTAATTCTCCTCTAGCTCTCTCTTCCAGTCCCCAGCTTTATGTTCCGTATCTCCGGTGTCGTTCTCCCCGGCAACAAGCGTATCGAAATCTCCCTCACGTACGTGAAGGGAATCGGTCGTTCCTTGAGTCGTCGCATCCTCTCCGAGTTGAACGTTGATATGAATACGAAGGCAGATGCCCTCAGCGAGGCCGATCAGGCCCGAATCCGCGGTCGCGTGGAGAAGGAGCTGACGGAAGGCGAGCTCGTTCGCAAGGTGTCGCTCGACGTGAAGCGCTTGCAGGACATTGGAACGTGGAGAGGGGGTCGTCATCGTAAGAAGCTCCCCGCACGCGGTCAGACCTCGCGCCGAAACGCCCGCACGAAGCGCGGTAAGAAGAAGACCGGTACCTCCGGCCGCGCCGTTCTCACCAAGACTTAATTTTTCCTGCCATTCGTTCCCCTTCTATGTCTCCAGCAGAACCGTCCCCGAAGTCCGCTTCCTCCGTCTCTACGGTGGAGCAGCTCCTCAACGCGACCGATACCACGGCCGTCGATGCTGCGAAGGAAGCCGGTCCAGCAGTTCGTCGCAAGAAGGTGAAGCGAACGGTGCCCAAGGCGCGTGTGTGCATCAATGCCGGCGAGAACAACACGATCGTTACGTTTACCGATTACGACGGCAATGTTCTTGGCTGGAGTTCGGCCGGTTCCTCGGGTTTCAAGGGCGCGCGCAAGTCGACTCCCTACGCCGCGAAGGTTGCCGCCGAGAATGCCGCGATGAAGGTGAAGCCGTACGGCATCGAATCCGTCACGGTGGAGGTGAAGGGTCTTGGACCCGGACGCGAGCAATCGCTTCGCGGTCTTCAGGCCGCCGGTCTGAATCTTGATGCGATCATCGACGTCACGCCGATCCCCCACGGCGGTTGCCGCCCCCGCGGTCGCCGACGCGTCTAATTTGCCTCTCTCGCCTCATTTTCTCCTCTTATGAAGAATAACGGACCCAAAGCAAAGCGCTGCCGCCGACACGGCATGAACCTCTTCGGTACCGACAAGTACGACAAAATCGTGCAGCGTAAGCCACATGGCCCCGGAAAGACTCCCAAGGCACAAACGGGAAAACTCTCCGAATTCGGTCGTCAGCTTCTTGAGAAGCAGAAGGCGCGCGACATGTACGGCCTCTCCGAGCGCCAGTTCCAGCGTCTCTATCGTGAGGCTACGGAGCGTCCGGGGCAGACCGGTGACCACTTCAAGATGCTCCTTGAGAGCCGTCTTGATAACGTCATTTACCGCGCCGGTTTCGCGATGACCCGCCCGCAGGCCCGTCAGTTCGTCGGTCACGGCCTCTTCATGGTCGATGGCAAGCGCGTCACGATCCCGTCTTACCGCGTCCAGCCCGGACAGGTGATTTCCATCCGCAAACAGACCAAGGATTCTCCGACGCTTGCTACGATCGCCGCCGCTCACGAGAAATACACGGCTCCCAACTGGCTCAAGGTGGACTCATCGGCTCGCACCATCGAGATCGCGATGCTTCCCACCGCAGACCATGCCGAGCAGGCCGTGGATATGCGGCAGATCATCGAGTTCTATTCCCGTTAATTCATTTTTTCCGGACCGCGAGCCAGAATATTCGCGGTTCTTTCCCCCGGAGGCACGCCCTCCATCCCTTCCCTTCCTCCCATGCACATCATTCAGGAAGAAATAGGACTTCCCAGCTTCACCGTCACCCAGGTGAAGAAGGGGGACGCTACGCACGCGACTTTCGCGATCGCGCCGCTCCCGCCCGGATACGGCATGACGCTTGGTAACGCAACGCGTCGTACGCTTCTTTCGAGTCTTCCGGGCGCCGCCATCACCTCTTTCCGCGTCTCGGGCGTTCAGCATGAGTACACTGCGATTAAGGGTGTTCATGAGTCCGTCCTGGATATCGGTCTGAATCTGAAGATGTTGCGTCTGAAGAAGCACAGTAAGGATCCGGAAACCGTTACGATCGACGTAAAGGGTCCGATGGTCGTCACGGCGAAGGATCTGAAGGTCAGTTCGGATATCGAGGTTCTCAATCCCGATCTCGAACTCTTCACTCTCGAGAAGGGTGCATCCGTCGAGATGCAGCTCACCGTGGAGAAGGGCGTGGGCTACATCCCCGCCTCCGAGCGCAACAAGAAGCACAACGAGCCGGGCCTCATCTATATCGATGCCATCTTCAGTCCGGTCGTAAAGGTCCGTTTCGACGTCGAGGCGGCCCGCGTCGGCCAGCGCACCGATCTTGAGAAGCTCATTCTCGACGTGGAGACCAACGGTTCTCTCACGGCGGAAGAGGCGGTCCAGTTCGCCAGCCAGCTGCTCCAGAGCTACTTCGGGTATTTCGCTTCCGAGAAGAAAGTTGTGGAGCCCGATTTCGTCGCAGACTTCAGCCGTGCGGCTCCGCAGCATGTGGACGATGCGTCGCACGCTCCGGTCAAGGAGAGCTACACCCCCATCGAGATCCTCAACTTCTCCCCGCGCACTCTCAATGCCCTCATCAATGCGGGCGTCGGTTCCATTGAGCAGCTTGTAAAGTGCACGGAGGCCACTCTCAGCAACTTCCGCGGTTTCGGCGCCAAGGCCCTCGATGAGGTCAAAAAGACCCTCGGAGAGCGCAACTTGAAGCTTGCCGATGAGTCGATGGAAGGCTAATATCTCGCTCCCAAAAAGGCGGGTTCTGCCCGCCCCCACTCCTCATGCGTCACCGTCATTCCCTACTGCGTCCGGGATGACAACTCCCCTCTGAAACTCCACGAACCATGCGTCACCGTCACTCTCGACTCCGGCTCCGTCAAAAGCCTGCTCACAGCAGGTTGCTCCAGCGCAACCTCGTTACGTCCGTCATTCTCTATGAGAATGTTCGTACGACGAAGAAGCGCGCTCTCGTCGTGCGCCCGCTTGTGGACAAGCTCATTACGATCGCCAAGAAGAAGGACGCCAGCAACGCGATCCGCGCGATCAACGCGATCGTTCTCGATAAGAACGCCTGTCGCAAATTGATGGAGGTTCTTCGCGTGCGCTATGCCAGCCGCCCGTCGGGATTCACGCGCATTGTGCCGGTGGGGAGCCGCATCGGCGACGGTGCAGAGATGGTGAACTTCCAGTTGGTCGATGCCGTAGAGGCTCAGGTCGTTGCGGCGAAGACGGAAAAGAAGGAGCCGAAGACTCGTTCGGCAAGCTCAGGGTCTGCCAAGCAATCTTCCGCTACCGCCGCCTAATCATGAAGACGACGACTGTTCCCGTTTCGGCTCCCAAGTGGCTCCTCATCGATGCCACCGGCCTGTCCTTCGGACGCCTTGCCGCTGAAGTGGCGACGCTGCTCCGTGGAAAGCACAAGCCGTCGTATTCGCCGCATCAACTGTGCGGAGATCAGGTGGTGATCATCAATGCCGAGAAGCTCGGCGTGAGCGCAGAAAAGAAGGGCCGAAAGACGTATTTCCACCACACCGGTCATCTCGGTCATACGACCTTCACGTCTCTCGGAAAAATGATGGAAGACAAGCCTGAGGAGGTCATTCGCAAGGCCGTGTACGGCATGTTGCCTCGTACGCGCTTGCGTCTTTCTCTCATGCGCCGTCTCCACATTTTCCGCGATGCCGAGCACCCGTATGCCCCGCAGAAGCCCGTTCCGTACACCCTTGCCGCGTAATCTATGGCTACCCCTTCCAAGCGTTCGTACCTCTCCGCGATCGGCAAGCGCAAGACCGCCATCGCACGCGTGAAGCTGTATCAAGACGGCTCCGGCAAGGTCATGGTCAACAATATGGAGGTGAAGGAGTACTTCCATGGTACGGCCATTGAAAACGCCCTCTATCCGCTCGTTATTGCCAATAAGAAATCCGACGTGGATGTGGAGGTTCGCATCGTGGGCGGAGGCAAGGCCTCCCAATCCGATGCCATGCGCCACGGCATCAGCCGCGCACTCCTGCTCCTTGCTCCGGAGATCCGTCCCGATCTCAAGCGCGCCGGATTCCTCCGCCGCGACGCCCGCATCAAGGAACGCAAGAAGCCGGGTCTCAAGCGCGCCCGCCGCGCCCCGCAGTTCTCGAAGCGCTGAGTATTCGCGAAAGAGGAACCTCCGGTTCCCCTTCCGCAGGCCATCCCTTTCGGCAAGGTGGCGCTCCAGGTCGGCGGAGCCGACCTTCGCGCTTTTTCAATGCTTCGATGTCTTGGGTCCGTCTCCCATCCGCGAATTTCATGTCTGAGGCCCGTCGCAACGGGCCGAGTTTGATCCTTCGTCTGCGCTCAGGATCGCGGCGATGTTTTCTCCTGAGCGAAGACGAAGGGCGGCCATTTCTTTTCCTCGCCGAAAAGAAATGGCCGCCCATTGAACGAGGGGCAGTGGGAATTTTATAGAAACGGCGTAGCCTACTCCCATTATGGACGACGCGCAGATCGAGAAGCAGCTGGAGCAACTGGTGAGCCAGATGAGCACGCCGGGGTTCATCCTGTTCGGCCGCCAGGCCGCGGGGGAGCCTATGAAGGTCACCTACTCCGTGAACGGCAAAGCGAAGAAGAAAGACGTCTTCCTGAGCATCCTCACGGCCCTGCAGGATCTGATCGCGAAGCTCGTGTCGTGATAACTATGAGCCTATGAAAAAATCATCACGAAGACGCGGGTCTCGTGGGCCCCGCGGCTGAGTGATTCCTTAGAGGGAAAAGAAGAGCCCGTGGGAGGAAAAACCGTGGTTCGTCAGGCTCACCACTTTTTTCTTTCACGAATTAGGCCGTGACGTTCATCTTCACGTAGTAGAGGCTGATACCTTCGTCGGTATCGAGGACGAATTTGGCGTCGAGCTCGGAGAGCTGGACGATCGTTTGGCACATCCGAAGCAGCATACCCGGGGGCAGGCTCACGCCCGCCTCGAGGCACGTGGCGCAGAGACCGGCGGCGTCATGCGAGCGGATGAAGTGCTCGCCGCGGTGCGTGATGACGCTCTTGAGCGACTCCTGCACGGCGACGACGAAGCGTTCGACGTAGGTCTCAAGCTCTTCCACCGGGAGCTGCTCCACTTCCGGAAGCGCCTCAAGCACGTCGAGGTCGGAACGAATGGCGTGGGCAATGCAAGCTTCGATGGTCATGGGTGTTTGGGTGTGTTTGTGAAATCTGGTTATGATAGCAGAAAATCGCTCGTCGCGGGAGTCTCTGGGACTTGCACTTCTCGGTATTAAGTATTTTGTATTATGTATCAAGAATAACCCTTAATACTTCATACGAAATACTGAATACTCCTCCCGTGAACGAGAACGATTCCTCCCTGCCCTCCCTGCCCTCCTGGGGCGCCCTGGCGGCCATCGCCGGCCTATTCCTGGCCATCGCGCTCGCGATGTACGGCTGGGGGCTCAAGAACCCCTTCGTCCGGTGGGACGACGGTCTGCTCGTCTACGAGAACCCGGCCGTGCGCCAGATCTCGGCTGCGAACCTGAAGTACGTCTTCACGCACTTCGATCCGGAGCTCTATATCCCCGTCACCTTCCTCACGTACCAGTTTGACTACCTCATCGGAGCGGGCAGCACGCTGCCGTTCCATTTGGGGAACCTGCTCCTTCATACCGTCAACGCGCTTTTCGCCGGATGGCTGGCGTTCCTGCTCTCGAAGAAGAATTGGATGGGTTTCGGGCTCGGGCTCCTCTTTCTCGTCCATCCCCTCCATGCAGAAGCCGTGATGTGGGTGAGCGCCCGGAAGGACGTCCTCTCCGCGTTCTTCTTCCTCTCGACGCTTCTCCTCTGGCTCTACGCGCGCGAACGGGGCAGCAGGCGCCTCTATTGGTTGAGCGTCGGGTCCTTCGTCCTCGGGCTCCTCGCGAAGGTGATGATCATTCCGTTGCCGCTCGTCCTTGTGCTGCTGGAGCTTCGTGACCGCCGCCGCGTCGACCGCTCGATGATCATCGACAAGTTGCCGTATCTCGCCGTCGCACTCGTGCTCGGCATCGTCGCCGTGCTCGGGAAGACGGGGGTGATCCAATCCTCGTCGCTCGCCTCGAAGGTGCTCATGGCGTTCCTCAGCAGCGTCTTTTACCTTACGCAGATCCTCTTACCGCTCAAGTTCTCCCTGCTTTATCCGTACGTGAAGCCGATCACGCTCGCGTCGCCGGATTTCCTCGTGCCGATCGCCGTCTGGATCGCCGTCGGCGTCGGAGCGGTGATGCTGTGGCGGAAGACGCGCGAGCCGCTCCTGTGGCTCCTCTTCTTCCTCTTCATGGTGGCGCCGAGCTTTGTGAACTTCTCAAAAGGCGACATGGACACCTATTTCGCCTCCGATCGCTACGCGTATCTTGCGTCCTTCGGAGTGCTCTACTTGGTGCTTCTCGGCGTCGCGTGGCTTGGTGACCGGCGTTCCGTGCGCGAAGCGACGCTCCTCGGCGGCGTGGGCGTCATTGCGGTTATTCTCGCCGTGAAGGCGCACGCTCAGTCCAAGACCTGGGAAAACACCGAAACGCTCTTCCAGAACGTCATCGCGCAATATCCGGACGCCTCGCACGTGGCGTACAACAATATCGGCAACGTCCAGCGTCTGCGCGGCGACGTGCAGATTGCCGTCGATTCGTACCAGAAAGCGCTCGCCATTCGCCCGCATCCCAAAGTGCTCAGCAACCTCGGGGCTGCGTATCGAAAGCTGGGGCAGCGCGATCTGTCCCTTCAGAGCTTCCGCAAGGCCCTCGAGATGAGTCCTACGAGCAAAGACGCCCATTTCGGCATGGGGCTGCTCCTTGCCGACGACGGGAAATACCTGGAGGCCGTTCGGGAGTATGAGAATGCGGTGGCGACGGATCCGCAGTATGAGGAGGCCTATACGAATATGGGAGCCGCGTATCTCGCCGCGGGCAAGCCGGAGGAAGCAATTGTCGCGTATCGTAAGGCTCTCGCGATCAATCCGTTCTTCCCCGACGCGCTCTATAACCTCGCCGTGGTTCTTGCCGAGCAGGGGAAGATCGATGAGGCGATCGGCGCGTATGAGAAGGTCACGCGCCTCGCCCCGCGTTTCCTCCCTGCGAAGATCAACCTGGGCCTGCTCTACGCGCAGACCGGCAAGATCGACGATGCCCGTGCGCAATTCAACGCCGTCCTCGATCTCAGCCCCCAGAACCCCGCGGCGCGACAGATGATCGAACGATTATCGGAGCTTTGAACGCCTCTCATCACTTCCCGATCGCGATCGGCGAGGTCGAGCCGAAACGGATATCCTTGCGGAAGGTTTTACCGTCAATCGAGAGCTGGGCCGTGAGAGCGCGGCTGAACGAGCTTTCGTCGAAGGTGACGGGAAGGAGAAGATTTTTCGTGATGTTCATGAGCCCCACAACAACGGTGGCTCCGTCCAAAACCTGCGCTTCCACCTGTGACGTTGCCGATGGGCCGACAAAGCGGAACTCGCGTCGTACGACGGAATCGTCGAACGACAGGCGCTTCGTCACGCGCGGTTCCACTTCGATATCTCCGCGGAGATTGATGCCGCTGTGGGAGAAGCTGCCGCCATCCGTCCAGGTAACACCCTTGAGGAGCAGATCGCCGTTGAAATCCTTGGCATCGATGCGGGAGACGCCGCCTCTCTCCACGGTCCATGTGCCAATCCCGCTCGGTTGCAGCCACAAACCTTCGCTTCTCCGGAAAATAGGCGAACTATCGGCACCCCAGAATCCCCATTCTTCGTTGATCGTCGTATCTTCCAGCGAGAGGCCGCGGAATTTCATGGAGAGCTTCTTCAGCAGCGGAAGATCCTGAAAAACGGTCTTATCCGCGACAAGGGGGCCGATGGTGATCCGCTGCAGGTACGACGTGCGAACCCTCACGCGCGCTTTGGGGTCGACGACCATCGACCAGCCGGCGTCGTTCTGTCCCGGCGCAGTGTCTCCGAGGATCGTCGAGCGGCGGAGGATCAGATCCATTGCGGGCGAAAAAGACTTGGCAGCGGTACGTACCGAGTAATCGGCATATTTCTGCGGCCAGAGATCGGCAATATCCACCACATCGCCTTCCGCAAAGCGAAGGGTTACCCCCCCAACGACGGAGGAGATGAGCTCCGCACGCGCCGCATCCGCAAGATCGATTGCGCCGTAAGCGCCCTGAGAGGGATCGATTTTCGTTGGTCCGATGATGGTCGAAATGGCGCTGTCATTGGCAGTCAGTACCGCTTTTCCGCGCAGCGCCACCGTTACCGGCAGGAAAGCTTCGCGGAGTGTGAGCGCGGCATCGTCCCGGACAACGGCGTCCATGCTGCGTGGATCGTCTGCGGGGACGATCGCCCCGTTTTCGATGAACAGTTTTGCACGATCCATCACCGTCACGCGGACCGTGCTTTCTCCCGGCAGTGTACGCAGGCGTACGGTCGAACGTACCGTGAGAACGGCATCGTCCTTGAGGACGATGTCTCCTTCGATCACTTGATCCGCATCGATCGTTTGCTCGGCTCCACCTTCAAGCTGGAGACCCACGCGTTTCGCCTCACGGAGGTTCCCCGTGACGGTGGGACTGGCGCGCAATACGAGAACGACGCCTCCGAGGGTGAGGGCGCCGAGGAAGAACGTGAGAGTCGATCGTTTCACGGAAGAGAAGTGTACACAGGGGCAAATGGCTTTGCACACGCGTACGCCGTTCGTATCAACGGCAAATGAGATGCTTTCTAGATTCCCGAGTAGCTGCCTTCGATGGCGTCACGAAGGACAAATCCGATGAGATTGCTCGTTTCCTCCGTTCCTTGCTTGAGCGTAGATGTCACCGCGGGATCATCAGTCTTTTGTTTCGTGTTTACTTCGGCGCAGGGGGGCGATGGGAAGAGGCCGTCAATGGGTTCGAGAACTTGGCGCATGGAAGCCGTAAAACGACCCAAGTACTCTACTGTAAATTCGGACAATGTCCATGCTCACCCCGCGCATCACATCTCGTAGATGGGAGCCTTCCAGGAATCGTCCGGCGCGGCGCCACAAGGAAGAATGCGTACGGCGGCATCGGCTCCTGTTCCGCTGAGGACGGCGAAAAGATCGATAGGAGCGTTGGAACCATACGTACTCTGCGAACAGGGGCCAAATCCACCGATGATGCCCAAATTTTTCAGGGCATTTGGATGATTGAGAAACGCCTGGTGAGTGATCGGGGGCACCTCGATGGTGGCGCGGCCTGCCTTGATGATATCGCCGGCGACGGGGTTATCGTCGCTTACGGTGTAATAGGGAACTTCGAGCGGAACCGTGCGCCAATGGGACAACGTTGACGAGGGGAAGAGCGCGACGCGCGTCCGTTGTTCGATAAGGAAGGAGACGCCCAGTCCGCAGAGCAGGAACAGGACGCACGTGAGGACCGCCTTTCCGCGACCGTCCCGTCGCGTAAGCAGCGGGAGGAGTACGGCGGCCATAAGGAGCGCGCTCAGTACCGTCGGGAGAATCATGCCGCGGCTGTACCAGTCGCCTGATGGGGCTTTTGTAATCGTCAGAAGCAGCGCCGAAACGACGATACCTGTCGCAATTGGTATGAGAGGTTCGTCGCGGAGATTCTTTCTGCGGAGGAAGAATAGGAGAATGCCGTAGGCTGCGCCGGCGAAAAGGAATGGGCCGATGTTGAGGATCAGGACCAGAAATGAGAATTCCAGTGAGAGGAAGACCCGAAGGAAGCCGTCCGAGCCGTTGATGAATTTGGCGGCGCTGTTCGGGAACCACAGGTGCGGCAGCGAGAACGAGAACGTCTCGGCCAAGCGGGGGAGGAAATTCGCGAATTGCGGCAGGATCACGAACACGACCGTGACCGTGGCGAGAGGAAGCGCGTCCAGTCCCTGTCGTACCACGTTCCTCCATCCGAATAACCATCCGCCGAGGAGCAGGAGCGCCGCCGTTTGGAAAATGATCCACATTCCCGGAATCGCGGAGTATCCCAGGCTCAGCGCGACGCAGAGCACGGCGATCATCCATCGTTTCCTGTTGCCTTCGCGCAGTGCGGACCACAGGACGCTGACGCCGAACGTCCCCAGCATGATTCCGAAGAGATAGTGATACCCGGCCACAAGATTGTGGTTCACGGTCTGGACCGGCGTTCGGAAGAGATCGAGATCGGCGAATCCCTTCAGGGTCGAGAACATCAGCAGCGCTCCCGAGAGCAGCGTGAGCGCAGCCGCGTTGTGCCCCGAGATTCTTCGCCAAAGCTTGTAGAGCATGACGACGAATGCGGACAGGTTCGCGAACGAGACCGCCAGCAGCGTCGACGACGGAAAAAGCGTGCCGTGTACGCTCCGGTAGAGGAAGGCGCTGGTTTCGAAGCTGTACCAGGGATATGCGACGGGCAGGCTCGCGGCGTAGGGGAATGCGGGCTTGAGGCCATTGGCCGCAAAGAGCACCGTAAGCACAAGACTGCGTCCCTCATCATCGTGCGCGTAGCCTCCCCAGAGGTATCCGATCTTGGGGATCAGAAGCAAGATGAAGGCCACTGCGAAGCCGCCCAGTAGATAGCGCGACCATCGGTTCGTCAACGCGGTGCCGAACGACGCACGCGCGGTCCAGAGTGCATGGATACCAATGACCCCCAGTGCCGCGCCCGTCGCTTCCGTGAACCACGGGATCATCCATATTCGCAGGAAGCCGCCGATGGCAACGAGGATCGGGAAGACCGCGTATCCGAGAATCCCTTCCATCCCTTCCAGTGTCTCTTTTCCGTAGATCCGAATCATCAGGCGTCCGGCGAGCACACTCGCTCCTGCGAGGATCAAGACATACCAAAACGCCAGGATGACAGCGGAGAGAGCGAACATTGCCTTACCCTATTCGCTTGTCTTTCAACTCGTCAATGGCGGATCGATTCTCGGATTGGCACTGGAGGCATGCGAGCCCATCCACTCACGTCGAGAACTCGAGGGACTTCAGCATGTCGAGCAATACGCTCTCATCCCGGGGGTCGTTCGAGTACAGGACGAACGTGATTCCCGATTTGCCGTCCGGGGCGTTTACGTGCACTTGCCGCGTCGGCGGCTCGGTGCGGCCGTCGAAGCGGAAAGCGTCGAGACCGCGCAGGGGCATCTCCTGATAGTTCGGGAAATTCCATTTCTCCGTGTCCGTGAGCGCATCGTAGTCGATGAAGCCGCCGTCGTAGATCCCGATGGCGAATTGCGACATGTCGTGCCCGCAGTTGAGCGACCGATCCTTCGACGCGAATTTCCGCTCACACGCGTCGAGGGCGATCGCGTCGTCCGTCGAGTAAAAGACCACCAGTGCGCGCGGGTTATTCTCTTCGGAAGCAAGCCAGTTTGCGGGGAACCGTACCTGAAAATGCGATTCGTCGTTGCTGTAGTAGTCCTCGCCGACGTCTGCGAGGGAAGACGTTGTACTCTCTTGGACCGAGGACGCGGCCTCCTTCTCCCGCGGTGCCGGCTGCGTGCTTGCGCAACCCGAAAGCGCGACGACGAGAATCGTCCCGATACCCAGAGTGCGAATGTTCATGGAAAGAAGAGAGAATGGGGCCGCTGACCGGGTTTGAATCCTTCGACGACGCTCAGGACCTCCCTACGGTTTACGATACCGTCGCCTGAGAGTAATGGAGCCGCTGACCGGGTTTGAACCGGTGACCTACGGTTTACGATACCGTCGCTCTACCAGCTGAGCTACAGCGGCTTGTAAAGATGAATGGCGGAAGGAACAACGCGGGACCGAGCTCTCTTTTTCTTTCGCCTTCGCGAGCGAAGGCGGGGCAGCTGAGCTACAGCGGCTTGTAAAGAACAAGAGCCGGAAGAGCATGCGGCAAAGCGAGCGTTTCGACAAGAGATTTCCCGCGTGACGTCCCGGGAGGTTCTCCTCGTCTGAAGAACCGGAAGAGCCCTTCCCTAAGCCGAAAAACCGTCTGACAGCGGTGAAAGTTCTCCGAAGCCTCTCATCCGGCTTCTTCCCAAGGATTACGGTGTATCCATGCTTCTTCATCCCCTCTCCGAACGCCAGGCTGCTCTCCTGTGGTCTTTCCTGAATGTTCTCACCCGACAGCGATACGAGGCAGTTCTCACCGTCTTTGGTTCGCTTGCCGCGGCGGCGAGCGAAGTGGACGGAGAATTCCTCCGGCGCCTGGGTTGCCGGGAGGAGACGGTGGAGGCCGCACTCAAGCGCCTCGACGACTTTTCGCCCGACCGGGAAGAGGCTCTCTTGCATGAGAAAAATATCGACTTTCATCTCATCAGCGATGAGCGGTATCCAGCGCGTCTCGAGGAGATCGGAGATGCGCCGCCGTTTCTGTATACCCGTGGAGACCTCTGCGCGCTCGATCGCACCTGCGTGGGATTGGTAGGCACGCGCAAAGTATCCTCCTACGGCAAGCAGGTGGCGCGCGAGTTCGTAAGCCCTCTTTCTCGTGCGGGCATCGTTACCGTGAGCGGTCTTGCGGAAGGCATCGATGCTCTGGTTGCCGACGAGACGATGGCGGCGTCGGGCACGACGGTTGCCGTTCTTGGTCATGGATTGGGTACCGTGTACCCGGCAACGAACAGGCATCTTGCCGATCGCATCGTGGAAAGCGGCGGACTCCTCGTTTCCGAGTACCCGTACTCCCTTGGGCCGGCCAAGCATATGTTTCCCGCCAGGAACCGCATCATCGCCGGGCTCTCGGTGGCCACCGTCGTGCTCGAAGCGCCGGAGGAGAGCGGCGCGCTCATCACGGCCGACCTCGCACTCGAATATTCCCGCGACGTCTACGCCGTTCCCGGGCGCATCACCGATCCCGGATTTGCCGGATGCCATTCGCTCATCGCGCGGGATCGCGCAAGGCTCGTATCATCGGCAGGTGATCTGCTTCAGCATCTTGGCTTTGAGGAACGTGCCGTATCACGGTACCGACCCCAAGACGAGATCGAGAGCGCCCTTCTTCGCGCGCTCACACATGTGCCGCGTCGTTCCGACGAGTTGATTGCGGAGACGGGGCTCGATCCCGGAAGCGTCGCTTCGGCTCTCACGATGATGGAGCTCGCGGGCGGTGCGAGGAACGTCGGAGGCGGAGAGTGGGTCCGTGCGTGAGCGTTCCCGTCGTCACTTCTTCAGGTGCTGTGCGATGCCTTCGAGAGCCTTGAGCGCCTCGATCGGCACCATCCAGACGGTGGTGTTCGATTCGTCGGAACTGATGTCGTTGATGCTTTGCAGGGTGCGCAGGTGGAGCGCGCCGGGAGTTGCCGCGAGCATGGCCGCCGCCTTGGAAACGTTCTCGGCAGCCGCGAGCTCGCCTTCCGAGTTGATGATGGCCGCCTGCTTCTCGCGATCCGCTTCAGCCACTTTGGCGATGGTCCGCTTGAGGGAGTCGGGGAGCATGATGTCCTTGAGTTCCACGCTCTGCACGTCCACGCCCCAGGCGTCCGATACCTTGTCCACGTGGAGCTTGATGTTCTCGCTCACCTGTTGCTTGTTGCTGAGCAACTGGTCGAGCTTCACTTCGCCGACGGCGTTCCGCATCGTCGTTTGTGCGAGCTGGTTCACGGCGTACGTGTAGTTCTCCACTTCGATGATCGCCTTCGCCGAATCGGAGATTTTGTAATAGATGACGGCGTTGATCTTCACGGGAATGTTGTCCTTGGTGATGGCTTCCTGATCCGGGACGTCCACGGCCTTCACGCGTACGTCGACCTTCACGAGTTTCTGAAAGACAGGAATGAGCAGGTGCCATCCCGGTTCCCACATTCTGCTGTATTTTCCCATCGTGAAGACGATGCCGCGTTCGTATTGGTCCACCTGGCGAATCATCGCAAGGAGGATCGCGAGGACCGGAACGGCAATGGGAAAAAAGGCGAAGAACGTCATGCTCGTACGCTACTCCGGTTTCGACGTTTGACCAGATATTCGAGGGTTTTTTCTCCGTTCGCGCTGGTCTAGTGCAGGGTACCCGCGATCGTCACGATCTTGGCGAATTCTTCCGGACGGAGCGAGGCGCCACCCACGAGACCGCCGTCGATGTCCGGCTCGGCCAGGATGCCGCCGGCATTTTCCGCCGTGAGAGATCCGCCGTAGAGGATTCGCGTGGTTTCGCGGTGTGCCGCGGGCAGGAGCGCGCGGATGAACTCGTGCATCCGCTGTGCATCCTCGGGGGTCGCATTCTTGCCGCTGCCGATGGCCCATACCGGTTCGTAGGCGATGGTAAAATCCGGGCCGTCGATCGACGACGAATGCGGTAAGAGTTTCAGGACCGTTTCCAATTGCCGCTCCACCACTTCATTGGCTTCTCCGCTCTCCCGTTCCTCTTCCGTTTCTCCAAGGCAAAGAATGGGGTGGAGACCGGTCCGAAGCGCCCCCGCCACCTGCGTCGCTACGCGCTCGTCGGTATCGCCGCAGTCGCGGCGCCGTTCCGAGTGGCCGCAGAGCACGTGCGTGCAGCCGAGGGCTTTCAGGGTCGCCATTGCGATCTCTCCCGTGTGTGCCCCCTTGGTGTCCGGATGCCCGCACTGGGCGCCCGTGGCGAGCTTGGCGATGATGCAGGATTGCAGGTCAACGAACGTGGGAAAAACGATCACGTCGGCGCTCTTCGTTGCACGGTACGGCGAGGAGAGTCCGTCCGCTCCGGAGGGCACGGGATTCATTTTCCAGTTGGCGGCGATGAGGGGGCGTCGGGGCACGGGAAGAGCATAGCGTCACCTGCCTTTGGAGGGGAGTCTTCGGCGGAGGGGAAATATGCAAATTTTCCCTTTGACGGGCGCTCTTCCACCGGAGATAGTGTGCCGCTCCATGCGTACTCTCGCCGTCCAAAAGCCGAAAAACCCTCGTCCGCCGTTTCGAGTGGAGGAGAGACAGTGCGATTTTTCCGAGCAGATGTTCGAACACGTCGTGAATCTGATGACGTGGAATTCTCAGATGGCATTGTACGATACCCTCACTCCCGGACGCTCTCTGTACGTGCTCGCGGGTTATGGCACGCAAGAGGTATTGCCGGTCAAGATAAAGGGAGCGGGGGGCATCAAGACGATCGAAAATCAGGGCAATAGAACGGCATGTCTCGTATCTCCGGAGCCTCACCGACGATACAGCCCCGTGCGCCAACCCCATTTCGTTCTGGGGCCCGATTACACGATGGATGTGGTTCTGGGTTCCGTAAAATCGATGTTTTCGTGCAGTGCGGATGCTTGTCGTAACGAGTATGGCTTACAGCAGAAAGCCTGGAACCACGGAATTGCCTTCCCGTCTCTTCTTCACGGAAGTTTCCAAGAGGAGACGGATCTGACGGGCAGACAGACTGGCGCCGTCGCGATCGTCGCCGATCCGGAGTACCGGACTGTCGGTCAGGCCAATTATTTTGACATCGTGGAACGAGATGGAAAACCGTACGCGATCATGATGCTCGGGGACCGGATGATGGCCACTCCCCTGGAGGTCATGTCCGGCGTGCGCGCGCGGATCATCGGAATGATGGGCACAGTGAAACGTGCGTTGCTCGTGGACGCGGGCATCGCGCGGCATGCGGGGCACGAAGGGAATTTTCTGGTGAGTGCCGACCGTCGGCGCATGGTTGCCTCCGATTTTGACTCGGCGAAGGACCTTGCGACCCTCGATGCGGACATGCGTGCGTACCAGATACTTCGGGACGTGGCGCACGATACGTGGCGCGTCCTCTCGAAGTTCGCGTTGAAGTTCGAATTGCGAGACGAGGCATTGGGGGCGTTGGCACAGAAAGATTGCAACCCCGTGTACGCGTTCCTCCGTGGTTTTTTCGGAAAGACGGTGTCCACCGATCGCATCGACGCCGAAGCCGAGCGATTGACGCAACGCTTCGTGGATTTTGCGCGCCAGAATCGGCAGCACGTCGCGGCATCGAAGCAGCAAGCGACGGAGACGAATGCAGCCATAGCGATGAGTCTGTCTACGAAGGTCTTTTATCCTCTTTTCACCGATTGCGTCGTCGCCTGTACCGCTTTGCTGCGGATCGACGATGACGTGCGCGGGCGCGGTTTCGTTTTGCCGGAGATCTCGGAATCCGATCTTCGTGTCAAAGCCGATCGCGGATTGGAAATCTTCGATCGTGTGGTTCAAGAAGAGTCCGATCGCGCAGTAGATCTTATGAAAAAAGAGGGCAAGGATATTCACGAGTACTTCTGACTGCGTCGTACGTCGCTCCGAGCGGGAGTCTCAAGGGCGCATCCGGAAAACGGGCCTTCCTTCCCCCGTTATCGTTTCCTCATCCACCAGATACGTGCCGTCGCCCAGGGCCACGCGGGTACGCAGGAGGTATGCGTGATGGAGCATCAGGGAAAGGATCGACCATGATTCGTCCGAGAGGCGCAGGCTGGGAGAAGGGGCAGCCACGCGCAACCGCGAGAATCCCTGCCGCAGAAAGCGGTTGATGAGGGGGATGTGTCGTTCGACCAACGGCGTGAGATAGTTTCCGCTCACGACCGCGCCTTCGAGGGTGTCGGGAAATGCTTGGGGGTTTTTCAGCAGCCAGTCGATGTCTTCCTGGATCCGTTCGATTTCCGGAGAAAGAGGCGGCAACGCTACCGTCTTTTTGCAGAGATCGGTTGTGGTATCGGCTTCGCCGGCGAGCATGGGCTCCTCGCCCAGCGGAATTGCCTCGGGATCGAGCAATATTCCCATGGACGGATTCTCCGCTTCTCTGCTTTCTTTCGCCATTATCCCGCGATCCTACGGTCAAAACGGAGATCCCCATGCGGAAAAAAAGGGTTCGGGCTACGATGGGTCCATGGCCCTCCCTCCCCGCATCGTCCTCGGTTCCGACCACGCCGGTTACCCCCTGAAGGAGATCGTGAAGAAGCATCTCCTTTCGCGGAAGATCGACGTGCTCGACGAGGGGACGTTCTCCGCCGACCCGGTCGATTATCCCGCGATCATCCGCAAGGCGTGCGCAAGGGCCCTGGAGATCGGAGCGCCCGCGATCGTTTTCGGCGGCAGCGGCAACGGCGAGGCGATGGCGGCCAACAAAGTACGCGGCATCCGCGCGGCGCTCTGTTACAACGAGGAAACGGCGACGCTCGCGCGCTCCCATAACGACGCGAACGTGTTGAGCCTCGGTGCGCGTCTCACGAAGCCCGACCTCGCGCTGAAGATCGTGGACCTCTTCCTCGAGACGCCGTTCGAAGGGGGGAGGCACGTGGCGAGGATCAAGGATCTGGAGTGAGAGAAATGACAAACAGCAAATGACAAAGAAATAGCCAAAATTCAGGTCTGATTCCTGAAAATTTCTTTGCTATTTGTCATTTGCTGTTTGCTACGATTGGGCATCTCCATCTTTTTCGCGCTCGTCGGCAAGCTCGTCCCGCTCTACGTCGTGATCGGTTTGGGGTGGGTCGCAGGCCGCTTTCTCAAGGTCCAGCCGCTCTCCGTCGCAAAGACGGTTATTTTCATTCTGTCGCCTGCCGTGGTGTTCCATTCGATTCTCACGCTGGATCTTCGTCCCGAACTCATGCTTTTGCCGGTGACGGTGTTTCTTCTTTCGATTGTGACCCTCGGTTTTTCCTATCGCATCGCTTCGGGACTGTGGAAAGACTCGCACCGAAATATTCTGGCTTTTGCGTGCAGTACGGGGAACACGGGGTACTTCGGACTTCCCGTTGCCATCGCCCTTTTCGGCGATACGACGGCGGGACTTCTGATCTTGGGATCGATGGGATCGCTCCTCTTCGAGACGACCCTCGGTTACTTCACGATCGCACGCGGGCACCACACGATCAAGGAGAGCCTGCTTCGGGCAGCGCGTCTCCCCGCTTTCTACGCGCTTCTGCTGGCGCTGCTCGGCAATGCCTTCCATCTGGTCCTTCCCGTGACGGTCAACGACATGTTCGTGAACATGCGCGGCGCGTACAGCGTCTTCGGATCGCTCATGGTGGGGTTGGGCCTTTCCTCCGTCGATCGCATTCAGATCGACAGGGCGTTCATGGGTTTGGCTTTTGCGTTCAAATTCATTGTCTGGCCCGCGGCCATGGTCACGCTCGTCACGGCCGATCGTCAATGGCTTCACTTTCTTGCGGAAGACGCCCATAAAATTTTGCTCCTCCTTTCCGTGGTTCCGCTCGCCGCCAACTCCGTCGCGTACGCCACGGAGCTCAAGACCGAGCCGGGGAAGATGGCGACGACCGTGTTCCTCAGCACGGCATTCGCGCTCTTCTACATCCCGTTGATGGTTGCGGTGCTGTTCTGAATGCAGAAGGGCAGGACGGCAGAAGTTTTCCTCCATTCGTTTTCTTTCGCTCTACTGTCTTCTGCCTCATCGGGAGTATGATCATTGCCATGAGCGCCTCTGTTTCCATCGTTCCTTCCATCTTGGCAGCCGATCTCGGTCGATTGCAGGAAGAAATAGAGACCATCGAGGATTTTGCCGATGCGATCCAGGTCGACGTGATGGACGGGCACTTCGTGCCGAATCTTTCCTTCGGGGTCCCGGTGATGAAGTGCGTACGCACGAAGCTTCCGCTCGATATCCATCTGATGGTGAGTAACCCCGGTTCTCGTATTGCGGAGTTCCTCAAGCTCAAGGCAAAGCACATCACGTTCCATGCCGAGGCCGTGACATCCTCGGTGGATCGACGCGCGCTCATCGAGGAGATTCGCAAAGGAAAGGCCACCGCCGGCATTGCGATCAATCCGTCCACGTCGCTTTCCGCGATCGACGACGTGGTCGACGACGTCGATCTCGTTCTCGTCATGTCCGTCGTCCCGGGATTCGCGGGCCAGCATTTCATGCCCGAAGTTCTCTCGAAGGTGAGGGAACTGCGCGCGAAGCATCCCGATCTCGCTATCCAGATGGACGGAGGCATCGATGCCGACACGGCGATTCTCTGTCGCGAAGCCGGTGCCACGAGCCTCGTTGCTGCGAGCTTTATCTTCCGAACGCCCGATCGGGCGGGTGCCATCGCCTCACTTCGCGGTGCTTGAGCCATGAGACGCCTTTTTCCTCTTACCGTTTTTCTCCTGTTGATTTCCGCATGCACAAGCGCTCCTGTGGAGCCTTTGCTGCCGCAGGATTCGGTGTCATCCAGCCTGGGCGGCGCAGCGGCGTCTGCCCGACCGGGACGAGATGTCACTCTGCGGTCACCGGACGGAGTTTCCGTCGTCGTTCGCGTGGAGGATGCGCGAACGCGTGAGGAACAGGAAAAGGGACTCATGGGACGCGATGCGCTCGCCGACGACGCGGGCATGCTCTTCACGTTCGAGACGGAGCAGACGTTGCGTTTCTGGATGAAAAACACCCTGATTCCCCTCGATATCATCTACTTCGACGCCCAGAAGCGTTTCGTGTCAGCGCTCACAATGACTCCCTGCGCGGCCGATCCGTGTTCGACGTATTCTTCGCGATATTCCGCGCTCTATGCCCTCGAGGTTCCCGCGGGATCCGTCGCGGCATGGGGGGTGGGAGAGGGGTGGACGTTGGAAGACTAGTACCGAGTTTCGAGCGACGAGTTTCGGGTTACGGGAACCTGACGAGAATTGATTCCCGCAACTCGCAACCCGTAACTCTCAACCGATGTCAGGACTTTGCCAGATACGTCCGAATGTTCTTCTCGATGCGTCCTTTTACGTCCGCTTCCGTCGGGATCTCGAACGTCTGACCCGTCATCTTCTCGTAGAGCCCGATGTACTTCTGCGCGAGCATCAGTCGCACCTCGTCGGTCACCTCCGGCTGCGGACCCTCGTCTCCGACGTATCCGGCGCTCTTGAGCCACAGACGGAAGAACTCCTTGTCGAGAGACTCGGGTTCCTTGCCTGCCGCCATACGCTCCTCGTACGTCGCCGCAATCCAGTAGCGGGACGAATCGGGCGTATGCACCTCATCGCCCACGCGCAGCACGCCGTCGGCGTCGTAGCCCATCTCGTACTTCGTATCCACGAGAATGAGGCCGCGCTTTGCCGCCACCTCCTGCCCGCGCTTGAAGAGCGCAAGTGCGTATTCCTTCACCTTGTCGATCTCCGCGCGAGTGGTGTCGCCGCGGGCGATCAATTCCTCCGGGCTCATCGATTCGTCGTGCCCGCTCTCGGGCTTCGTGGAGGGCGTGAAGATCGTGGACGGCAATTTTTGGTTCTTCTTCATGCCGTCCGGAAGGGCGTTGCCGCAGAAATTCCGGCTGCCTTTCTCGTAATTCACCCACACGGACGTTGACGTGGATCCCGTCAGGTACGAGCGCACCACCACCTCCACCTTCACCATCTTGAGCTTCCTGCCGATCGTCACGTTCGGATCGGGCGTGGCGACGACGTGCGTGGGCATCACGTCCTTGATCTGGTCGAACCACCAGTTGCTGAGCTGGTTCAAGACCTGGCCCTTGAGCGGGATCGTGCACCACTGTTTATCGAATGCCGATTGTCGGTCGGTCGCGATGAGGATGATGTCTTTTCCCAGATCGTATACATCGCGCACCTTTCCTCCGTATTTCTTCCCGAGGTCGGGAAAATCGGTGCGGTCGAGCGTCGTCGTGAGGAAGGGGCGGAGGGCATCGAGAGTGGTCATGGGCGGAGGATAGCAGACCGGTCGAGCGGGGGAATTTTTCCGGAAGTCGAGGGGGGATTTGCCTGGATCGCACGTGAGCTTGTCTTGGTTGAATTGCTTTTTTGTAAAAAAGTGTTATTAATTTTTCTATGATCACTATGGCCTTCAACCGATGTAAAAACGCCATTTGACATTGATCTTTTTTATTTTCAGAAAATAACGATGGTGGCCATAACCTACAAATTCACCGGAGAAAGTGACAATGGAAAAATGCGTTCCATACGATTTTCGTTCGACGTGCAATGACGCTCTAAACTTTACAAATTAAATTAATAGTATATAAACAACAATTGTGGCTCCCCACTGCGAAAAAGAGCCGCACATCACCGTTGAGGAAACGACCGTTTTTTGGTACACTCAGAAGATTCGCGCGCGACACGAAAAAGAAAAAACTCACACGAACACCGAATGCATAAACCGATTCCGACTCTGGCCGACATGCGTAAAGCCTTGGCTGCCCGCCGAGTGCCGGAAACGATGGTGGACGGCGTGACGCGAGAGCAGCGCATACGGTGGGTGATCAGGGTTCTTAGCGGCGTTCGCTATGCTTCTCTCTCCCCTCGGGACAAGGGCGTGGTACGCCAGTATCTCGCGCGCGCCTCGGGATATTCCGTGTCCCATCTTGAGCGCTTAATCGTCCGCTATCGACAAGAAAATCTGCCGATGACGGGGATCGTTTCCTGGGTTCCCAGACGAAGAGTGATGCTATCGGTCGCAGTGACGACCATGTTGCTCCTGATTCAAACTCCCGTGCTCGGAGCTTCCTTGGGCGAATTGTTCCAGAGCGGAGCGGCGGGGTCCGCCGTTGGAATTTTGATTCCTGCGATGAAGCCCTCGGGCTTGTCCGCATCTGTCGCGACGAAGCCCACCTCCGTACCTCGCAAAACCGTGGCCGCGGTCCCCCCTGCCGCGCCCGTACCGACGACGATGCCGTCGTGGATCGGTGACGGCCGCCGCACCGCGCCCCAGGCATCGACAGGCGGAACGGCCGCCCGTTCCGTGCCGCAGGTGATGAATACGCCCACGACAAACGTGCAGTCTCGTCTCGAGTTCCGCCAGAGGATCGCGGAAATTTCCGTGCCGAAGGGGAGCAAGGAAGGACAGATCCTCATGATCGTCGATGGCAAAGCCGTCTGGTCGGATTTCCCCGGCATTTTTCAACCGGGATATGGCCGTCGTCCTATCCCGTACGGAGGCGGCGACGCGGGATTGCATCCGGCCGGGGGCGCGAATGACGTTCCCCGCCGGGGAGGCGGAGGCGACGGCGGATCAACCGCGATCACGAATACGACGATCATCCAGGGCGGCGGCGGTGATCTGACCCAATCCGATGCCGACGCACGGTACGTGAATGTGGACGGGGATACCATGGTGGGTGCCCTTCGGATCGATGTGATCGGCGTGGGTTTGCATATTGTCGGAGAGGCGTCGGGCGCCGTGCTTCACGCCGATAGCGTATTGACGAGCAGCGGAGATCTCCTGGTGAGCCGCGACGCTTACATTGGTTCTCGTCTCACGGCCTCCGATCTTCATGCATCTTCCACTCTTACTGCGAGCGGTTCGCTCGTTGCCGAAGGGGACGTGTATCTGCATGGTATCGGCGACTGCACGGGTTTTGCCAACGGAGGCGTCCTCACAGTCGGTTCCGACGGTAAGATCGTCTGTGACGACGACGACGGCGGCGCTGGCGGCGCGACCTATCGTGCGGGTCAGGGGCTGAGTCTTGCGAGCAATACTTTCCGATTGAACGCCACCATCACCGGTTCCCTCGTCCGGTTCACCACGCTCTCCGGCTCTACGGTCTTTGCGAAGAACGGAATCTCCGCGTCCGGCTCCCTCGTCGTCGACACGACGGGTCTCGTGAAGGGGAACCTCACCACCCGCGGTACGCTCTCCGGCGCCGCGCTCACGGTGATGGCGGGGAACAGTTATCTCCTTGGCAACGTCAATCTTGGCTCCAGTACCATCGATTCCGCTATCAAGCTCGAAGTGATCGGCACCGCCTCCGGCCGCACTCTTCACGCGCAAGACACCCTCCAGTCCAGCGGCGCCCTCGCCGTCGACGGAACCGCCTATCTCAACTCCGGTCTCCGCCTCGCCTCCGGCGGCTTCAACTCCTGCGGCTCACTCACGACGAACTCCTCGGGCGACATCGTCTGCTCCTCCGCAACGGTCGACACCAACACCCAGTACCACGCCGACCAGGGCCTCACGCTCACCGGCACCGGCTTCAAGCTCAACGCCACCATCACCGGTTCCCTCGTCCGGTTCACCACGCTCTCCGGCTCTACGGTCTTCGCGAAGAACGGTCTTGCCGCCTCGGGCACCCTCGCCGTGGACGGACCCGCGTACCTTAATAATGCATCGATCGTTTTCTCCGCCTTCGGCAACTGCTCCGCCCTCGCGGTCGACACGTCCGGAAACCTGCTCTGTTCGTCCGACGACGACACCAACACCCAGTACCACGCCGACCAGGGCCTCACGCTCACCGGCACCGGC
>CAZRMM010000009.1:0-37777 GCA_964601225.1 uncultured Candidatus Peribacteria bacterium | reverse complement strand
CCATCACCGGTTCCCTCGTCCGGTTCACCACGCTCTCCGGCTCTACGGTCTTCGCCAATAATCGCCTGGCCTCCTCCGGAGTCTTGGCGATTGAGGGCAACACCTTCCTACAGAGCTCTCTCCGCCTCGCCTCCGGCGGCTTCAACTCCTGCGGCTCACTCACGACGAACTCCTCGGGCGACATCGTCTGCTCCTCCGCAACGGTCGACACCAACACCCAGTACCACGCCGACCAGGGCCTCACGCTCACCGGCACCGGCTTCAAGCTCAACGCCACCATCACCGGTTCCCTCGTCCGGTTCACCACGCTCTCCGGCTCTACGGTCTTCGCGAAGAACGGTCTGGTCTCTTCCGGTTCGCTGAGCATCGAAGGCAGCTCCATTCTTCAGAGCGGCTTGCAACTTACTTCCGGCGGCTTCAATTCCTGCGGCAGTCTGACAACCGATTCCTCCGGCAATCTTCAGTGCGGTTCCGCCGCAACGACCTACGTCGCCGGTCAGGGTCTCACCTTGGCGGGTTCAAGCTTCAAGCTCAACGCCACCATCACCGGTTCCCTCGTCCGTTTCCAGACGCTCTCGGGTGCGACACTGTTTGCGCGCAACGAACTCCTTTCTTCGGGATCACTCATCGCGGAAGGCACGACAACGTTGAACGGCGATATCGTCCTTGGGGACAGTTCCGCGGACCTGACTCGCGTTCGCGCGCAGCTTTCCGGTTCCCTCATCCCGAATGTCAACAATCTCTACAGTCTCGGCTCCGCAACGAACCGTTGGCGCGATCTGTATCTCTCCGGCGCCTCGCTGCACGTGGGCGTGAGCGGCAACGAAGGAACCGTCGGGTTTAACACCGCCGGACAGTACCTTACGCTCGACGGCAACGGTTCCGGCAGTCCCGAGATGGTCATCTTGAGCGGCGGCAACGTCGCGATCGGCGCTCTCAGCGCCGATACCAAGCTCGAGGTGATCGGCACGGCCTCCGGTCGCAGCCTGTTTGCGATGGACCGACTCGCGTCGTCCGGCTCTCTCGTCGTGGAAGGCATCGCATACCTTGCCAACTATGCGAACTGTACCGCTCTCGAAACCATCAGCGGGGTCCTCACATGCGGTACGGACGACGGCGGGGGCGGAAGTCTCGACATGACGTCCGCTGACGCGCGCTACGTGAAGAAATCCGGCGACACGATGACGGGCAGTCTCACTGTCCAAGCGCAAATTCGGGCTGGAAGCGGTTCCGTCGCGCTTGCTGCCAATACCGGCCTCGTCGGCTGGTGGAAGCTTGACGAGACATCCGGCACCAGTGCCGCCGACGCTTCCGGCAACGGCCATACCGGCACCTTGAACGGCAGCCCCGTTCCCACGCACATTTCGAATGGAAAACTGCGCGGCGGTTTGAATTTTGATGGATCGCAGAATTACGTCACCATTCCCGATTCCGCGGCTTTCGACCTCACGTCGCTCACGCTTTCTGCCTGGGTTCGCACCACGGACAGTTCCGGATATCGACGCATTGTTGCCCAGCAGAACGGCGGGGATTATTGGGGTATCGGCTTGCTCGGCGGCGTTCCTCGGTACTTCAACAGCATGGATGGGGATATTTCCGTGGGAACCGCCATCAGCGACGGACAGTGGCACCATATCGCCGCAACGCATAAAGAAGGGGTGGATTACCGTATCTACCTCGACGGACGTTTGATCACGAGCGGCGGCGCGGGAGCGGGAGCGCACGATATCGCAAATGACGTGTATATCGGCAAGGAGACATCCGGTTCGGAATTTTTCCCGGGGGATATCGATGAGGTCCGTGTGTACAACCGCGCTCTCACTGCCTCCGAGATCGGTCAGCTTGCGGGCGGCGTCAGTACCGACGGGCCGCTTGTCGTTGATGCCGGCGGCGTCTTTAATGCGAACTCTCTCGTCATCGACGCGATCAACGATCGCGTCGGCATCGGCACCACCACTCCCGCATATCTGTTTGACGTGAATGGCATCGACAATGCCGTTCGTTTCACGAATGCCGGCACACTTGGCTCGAATGCCGATAACGCCCGTAACCACTTCACGCAGTACAACGCCGGAAACGCTTCGCAAACAACGGGCTGGATCGCCGCGGCCTTTGGCGATGCGAACGGCAACCGCGTGATCATCGGCCAGGCAGATGGTTCCGCGTACATCGGCGCGCATGGTCCCAATCTCGATAGCTGGGCGCCGCTCATCATCAACAACGGCGGCGGCAACGTTGGCGTAGGCGGCGATCTGTCACCCGACTACACACTCGACGTGTACGGCACGTTCGGCGTCAGCAGCACGGTCACGTTCGACGGTTATGCCAGCTGCCCGTATCTCTATACGGATGGCGCGGGCAACGTGACGTGCGGAGCCGGCGACATCGCGTTCTCCGGCGAGAATATCAGCCAGTTCACGAACGATTCCCACTACCAAGGTCGTCCGGGAGTTTCCTGCACTATCGTGTACACCGATGCCAGCGGCGATCTCGCCTGCGGCACGGGTGATGTCGCCTACAGCGGAGAAGACGTGAGCCAGTTCGCCGACGGTTCCAATACGTACGTGAACAGCACCGGCGATACCGTATCCGGTTTGTTGACGATGTCAGCCGCCTCGCCGCTGCTCTTGAACAGCGGCTTTTTTGCAAACTGCACGCGCCTCACTACCGATGCCAGTGGCTACGTCGGTTGTTCTACTAGCTCTATCGGTTTCACTATTAGCGATGGTGGGTCAAGTGAGTACATCGACGCCGGCGACACGGTCACCTTCACGGATGGGACGAATATCGATGTTACCGTCTCCGGGACAGACACCGTGACCGTGAGTCTCAATAACGCGTATTTGAACGATATCAACCAGTACCTCAATACTAGTAGCAACGTGACTTTCCACAGAGCAGTTATCGATACCGACGAATCGACGGGATCGAATACGGTCTTCTCCGTTCTCTCGGACGTCGCTTCCGATGACGACGTTATCCTCCGCGTCACCGCCGACGGCACCGTCACCGCCGACGCGTCCTTCACGGGAGGCGGCGCCGATTACGCCGAATATTTCTACGCTTCCACTCCGGATTTGCGCTTCGGCGAGGCGGTCTGTATCGATGTGGCGAACGAGAACACGGTGAAGCGTTGCGAGCACGGCGCGGATGCCAACGTGATGGGTATCGTTTCGAGCAAGGAACAGGCCGCCTTCATCGGCAATAAGTTCTCTGCGGTCGGGGACGATCTGCCCGTTCCCGGCACCGTCCTGGTCGGTCTCATCGGTCAGCTGAAGGCCAAGGCGATCGTCGATGCGGAGAATCCCATCCGCATCGGCGACGGCCTCACAAGCGCCGATCGGGCCGGGTACGTCCGCAAGGCCGTTGCCGGAGAGCCCACGGTGGGCGTCGCCTTGAGCGGGCTTTCCGGAGGGGAGGGCATGATCGACGTCCTCATTGCCCGTCGCAACGGCTCGCTCACGAGCGAAGCCGTCTCCGATCGCGTGCTCGAAACGATTCGCGATCTCAAGATTCAAGACGAGCTTGAGATCTCCCTCCAGGCGGCCATCGACCGCGTCAGCGCTTCCGGGGCACTCGTGCAGCCCATTTCCGACGAAGTGGGGCGACAGTTCGCCGCGCTCAACGTGGTATCCCTTGTGGATCGCATCGGCGCCCTCGAAGCGCGCATCGGTTCGCTCTCCTCTTCGGGTTCTGTTTCGGTCGCCGCCGCTTCCACCGGAAGCGCGCTCGGCGGAGACCTGACCGCGACGACGCTCAATGTCGACGAGACGCTCATGGTCGGCGGCGATGCCCGCATCGCCGGCGATCTCTCGCTCGACGGCATTCTCAGGGTCTCGTCGCTCTTCGTGCCGGGCGCCATGACGGTCGACGGCACTCTCGGAGTGAACGGCGCGTTGCAGGCAGATACTCTCGATGTTGCGTCCGATACCGTATTGAACGGTTCCGTGCTTCTCCGTGGTTCTCTCGAACTCGCCTCGGGTGCGACGCTGACGTTCGGTGCCGGATCCGTCGTCACCCTCGATCAGCTCGTCGTCCGGGGTGCCCTGCAGGTCATGGGTCCCGTCACCTTCGAGGGTCTCGCCCGATTCCTCGGCGACGTGGAGGTGTACGGAGAGCTTCGTGTCGGCAGCCGCCAGGCGGGATACGCGGAGATCACGCAGGATAACGTCGCCGTCCAGGTCGCTTTCCATCCCCCGTTCCTCGAGGCTCCCGTGATCACTGCGACGCCCAACGGCCGCGTCGGTTCCGAGTGGTGGGTCGACTTCTCCTCCGCGACGGGTTTCGTGCTCCGTGCGGACAAACCCGTCACCGGCACGGTGAAATTCTCCTGGTTCGCCGTGGGTCTCATCAGCGGTACGGGGAGTTCGGCGAGCGCTCTCGAAGACGCGTCGTTGTCCCTCGTCGACACCGTCGACTTCCCCGTCGACGCCTTCGGCGTTCCTCTCTCGACGAATGCCGTTTGGAACGGCTGCATCCGCAACATTGTCACGCGCGATGCCGATGGCAATCCCCTCAGTTGCGCCCGCTACCACGACGCGTACGTCTGGGATCATCCGGATCTCGGCATCTCCTTTACCTGGAATACGCAGACCGACCCGCCCACCCTGATTCTGCCCGACGGATATCGCGTGACGACGCAGGAGCGGTCCTCGGAAGCATCCACGTCCGAAGAGTCGCTTTCATCGTCCGTCGCATCGGAAGAGAGCAGCTCGCAGGAGATCGACGAAACATCGTCTGCATCGGTCGAATCCGAGCCGGTTTCCTCCGTCGACGACTCCGTCGAAAGCTCGTCGTCCGTGAGTGTTTCCAGTGACGCGGAAACCCTTCTTCCCTCGACGTCCGAGGATTCCTCTGTTCCCGTATTCGATCCTCAGCCGGAGGTTTCTTCCGAAAATTCGCAAGAAGAAGCCAGTTTCTAAGAAGGAATTCATGAACACAAGTATTGCACTCGTATCATCACGCGTGGCGGCTTGCCCGTGCTTTGGAAGCGGAAGTAGGATGACAAGCGATATCGTTTTCTTCCCCCAGTTCCCATGGATGCTAAGCCTTCGCGCTCCAGGCCCCTCGGATTTCTCATCGTCGTCGGTCTCGTCGCTCTCGTGCTCGTCCTCGATATGCGCCGCCGCGCCGCCGAAGATCAGATCGCGCAGCTTTCCGTTCGTTTGAACCAGGTGACGGGAGGCGACACGGGCAATGCGGAGGAGAACAAGGCCGCCGCTCGCGCCGTCGTGGAGCAGGTGCGTAAGCTCATCAACATACCCAGCGATGTCGAACCGACGGTCGCCACCATCGTGGACGTCGAGAAACTTCGGGAGAAGAATCCCTTCTATGCCAAGGCATCGAACGGCGATAACCTCGTCATCACGAAGGATCGTGCCATTCTCTTCAGTCCGTCGAAGAACATGATCATCGATGTCGTTCCGGTCCAGATCCAGCCGCCCTCGTCCGCTCCGGGGAAGCAGCCTGCGCCGTCGGTGAAGTAACGCCGCTCCCACTTTCCCGTATCGAAAGCCGCCGCGGGAATCCCGGCGGCTTTTCTTCTGCGTCGCTTCGTCACGGCGTCGTCAGTCCTCGATCACCCATCCCTTGATGCGTTCCCAATTCCTCAGGAGCGCGATTTTCGCCCAGTGGTCTTGTTCGTTATCGAGGAGCCGCTGAACGCGGAGGATTTCCCGAATATTGCAGAAGAAAAGCACGAGTTGGAGAACCGCCACGGAAGGGCGGATGCCTCCCGAGAATTCATCGACGATCATCTTATCGAACCAGCCGAACTGCACGACGTGCAGCAGATTCAGAAGATAGGCCAGTACCGTGAGGAGATAGAGCTTGCCCGCGCGGCGACCCAAAAACAGCATCGGGAAGAGCAAGGGGAAAGCGGCGACGAGGTAACGCTCGTGCATTTCGGTGTTCAGAAGAAAGAACGCCGAAGCGATGAGACCCGTGAGAAGGAACGGGTAGAAGCCGTAACGCTGAGGCTTCTGTATCGCCCGGATCGTCGATCGCCCGAAGAGCGCCAGAAGCCAGAGCACCGCCGTGAGGAACAGCAGCAGACCGACCGTGCGGAAGGCGAGCAGGTTGAAGAAGAATTGCGTGTCGCTTCGTCCGGCGTTCCCGGCGTAGAGCGCCATCCAAAGGTTATCGGCTTCGAGCGAAAGGTTGGTGTAGTTGCCTACCGAGTGGGCGTAGACTTCCCAAATTCTCTCGATGCCTCCTCCCGGGATGTAGACCGTGAGAACGAGGGTCGTGGCGATGAGCGCGCCGAGGGGCACTCGCCACCAAGCCTTGCGCCAGTAGGCGACGGTGAGAAGGCCGATCGTCGGCAGGAGCACGAGCGCCTGCATCTTCAGCATGAGCGCCGCCGCGGTACAGAATCCCGCGAGGATCCAGCGTTGCCGCAATGCCGCAAACAGCGCAAAGACCATCACGCCCGCGTAGAGCGCGTCGGTCTGTCCCCAGACGGCGCTGTTATGGATGAGAATGGGATGCACGGCGATGCCGAGTGCGGCGATATTCGCGGCTTTCTTCGATTTGGTCATCTTCCGGATGAACCACCAGAAGAAGGCGGCCAGTGCGACATCCATGAGGATGGCCGGCGTCTTGATGATCACGCGGAAGACGGGGAGATTCTGGTCGAGCGTCGGCAGTACCGTGGCTTTGTAGAGGTATCCCATGCTTCCGAAGACGAGGATCGAGAGCGGGGGATAATTCGGCAGCATGTTGCCGTCCACCTGCCTGGAGTACGAGGGGCCGAAGCCGTAGAGCGCCGCGCTTCTCGCCCATCCTTGATTCACTCCCACGTCGAATCCGAATCCCGGATGCGTCACGAGGGAATAGCGCAGCGAAAGAGCCAGCACGAGGATCGGTACCAGCCACAACGGACCGCCTCTGAATTTTCCCGTGCCCCGCGCGCTCAGGATGCTGAGCCTCGTTCCCACCCATGCGACGGAGAGCGTCACGAGGCACAGGATGAGCACTCTCATCGGATCCGTTCCGCTCACGCGCAAGTCCACGCCGCCCTTGCCGCCATTGTCGTGGATGGTGAAAACGAGTGAGTTTTCGCCGGCTTTCAGCGCGTCCCCCAAATCAAGAACGTATCCCTGGTCGCGAAGACAGGCGTTTTCCGGTACCGGCACAACCGTTCCGTTCACCGTGAGTTGCGTTAGGCAGTCGTCCGGCCATACGCGAAAGGAGGACGAATGGATGGTTCCCGCATCCATCGTCATGGTTACTCGCAGATCTGTCCCCGTCGAATCTATTTGCAGCGGAAGTGTGGCGTCGAGCGTCGGTCGACCGTCGTAACCGTAGCGGACGGACCGAATGTGAGGCGTCGTCAGTTGCAGGAGCAACAGAACGAATCCCGAGACCACTGCCAGGAGGCCCACGTGAACCATCGCCTCGATCGAACGCTGCGAGAGACGCACGGCCGGTACTTTACGGTTTTCCCCCTGGGCCAACAACCGGGACGAATTGCATCTTTTCCCTTTCGTTGGCCAATCTCGAGGGGTTGCCACGGGTACGACCCATCGCGCGCGCAGCCGCCGCGTCTCCATGGAGGAGTTGACCCCCCTCGGTCCCTCCGGGATCATGCCTTGGCCCTCTATGTCGACCCTCTCGCTCGTCCTTCCTTGTTACAACGAAGAGGAAAACGTTCCGCGCACCATTCGCGCGTGCCTTCGTTGGTTCGATCAGGCGGAGATCCGCGGCGAAGTGATCGCCGTCGACGACGGTTCCAAGGACCGCACGGGCCAGCTTCTGGAGGAGATGGCCAAGGATGATCGTCGTCTCAAGGTGATCCATCATCAAAAGAACCGAGGCTACGGCAACGCCATCGCCACCGGTTGCGACGCCGCGACGATGGACGTCATCGCCTACATGGATTCCGACGGGCAGTTCCGACCCGAAGACCTCGCAAAAATCCTGCCGTTCATCGGCGAATACCGCTTCGTCTCCGGCCGCCGCCGCCGCCGAGCCGACAGCGTCATTCGCAACACTTTCGGCAAGATCCTCGGCCTCATGAACTGGATCGTGCTCGGGCTTTGGGTGCGCGACGTCAATTGCGGCATGAAGGCCTACGAGCGATCGCTTTGGCCCGTCATCAAGCCGACGGTGGGGTACGAGAAGCTCTTCAATACCGAGATGTACATGCGCCTCAAGGTGAACGGCATTCCGTGGAAGACGGTGGACGTGCCCCACTACCCGCGCCTCGCGGGCAACCCCACGGGCGCCAAGCTCTACGTGATCGTGAACATGTTCAAGGAGCTCATCGCCATCGCGAAGGTGCAGAAGGAACTGTGCCGGCAGCGAATGAGTACCCGGGCATGATGCCGGTGGACGGGGTGGTTCCGTGAGGGGAAAGAACCTCAAAGAGCCCTTATGGAAGCCAAAAAGTCTTAGTAGGTATTTTTTCGTATCCATCGGCATCTCCTCCGCGTCAGGACGGTCCTGTTTGCTGTATTTGCATTTTCTTTTCTCATTCCATGGATCCACGTCGTCCTTCTGCCGTTCCACATTCCCCTTCCCGATCCGAGTCGGAGCCCAAGGCCCGTTCTTCGGGGACGATTTCAACGGGCATTGCCTCCGTTGGAAAATGGGTTCGTTCGCTCTTCACTGAAAAGCCACGATCATCGAGCCCAACGCCGCATCAGGCACATCCTGCTCTTGAGGTCATGAATGACAGGATCCTTCCGACGACGACGAACCTTCTCGGAGCCATGGAAGCACATGTCGCCACCATCGCTCCGGATACGTCCGGCGCTCTCGAGAAAGCGACGGTCCTGCATGATCTCGCGGCGACCGAAACCGATGCCCTCTCGTCGGCCTTCACGCAGGCGTTCGCGGACTGGAAGGACGATCTTTTGTCCGATGCCGCGCTCTCCTCGATGTTCGGGAAAACCCAGGATGCCGTGCGTGCCGTCTCGGTGCGAGTCGATACCGCCGCCGCGGAGCTTGCGACGGCCGAGAGAGCCCTGACTGAAGCGCAAAACGACCGATCCTCCGTTGCAGACCAGCTCGTCAAGGATCAGGCAGGCTTGGATGCCGCCGCGAAAGCTCTTGCGAATCGCCGGGCGGCCCTCGCGACGCTCACGGCGAACCTCACCGTCGCCGAAACGCTGCTCCGGGCGAAGCTGCCCGCCGTGTACGCGAGCGACTACAACGTCACGAACGCGCAGAACGGATGGGGACCCTTCGAACGCGACCGTAGCAACGGCGAAACGAGTCCGACCGACGGCAAGACGATCATGCTGCGCGGCGTTTCCTATGCCAAAGGCCTCGGCGTTCACGCGAACTCCTCTCTCGATTTCGCCGCCGCGGGTCAGTTCTCCCGCTTCGAGAGCGTCATCGGCATCGACGACGAGACCAAGGGCGCCGGCAGCGCGATCTTCCAGGTGTGGGGCGACGGCAAGAAGCTCTACGAGAGCCCTGTCCTCACCGGAAAGTCCGCGCCGCTCCCGATTTCCGTCGATCTTACGGGCGTCCAGAAAGTCCAGTTGGTCGCCTTGAATGCGGGAGACAGCACGTCGGACCATGTCGATTACGCCAACGCGCGCTTCCTGTACGCCGACAACGGCGCGCAGCGCGTCGTGGCCGCGAGCGATCTGAACTTCGTCAGGTCGACGAACGCGGTCGGGCCCGTGGAGCGCGACAAGACGAACGGCGACAAAGGCACGGGTGACGGCCGCGTCATGGCCGTCCGCGGCACGCAGTATCCGCGCGGCATCGGCGTGAGCGGGAACTCCTCCGTGACCATCAACACCGCCGGCCAGTACGCGCGCTTCGAGAGCGTCGTCGGCATCGACGATGAAACGAAAGGGAATAGCAGCGCGGTTTTCCAGGTGTGGGGCGACGGCAAGAAGCTCTACCAGAGCCCCGTCCTCACGGGAAAATCGGCGCCCCTCTCCGTTTCGGTCGATCTTACCGGCATCCAGAACGTGGAACTGAGGACGGTGTCCACCAGCAGCGTTCATGGCGATTGGGCGAACGCGCGGTTCACGTTCAAGGACAACGGCGTCGGCGCCCAACGCGTCGCCATCGCCGATCTCCGGAACCAGATCGCGTCGACGCAGACGGCGATCGATACCGACACCTCCGTCCCCGCCGCGCAATCCGCCCTTGCCGCAACGCAGCAAAAACTCACCCAAGCCGATCTGCTCGTGGCGCAGCGGTCCGAGGCCGTCGCTTCCGCTCGTCAGACGTACGCCGGGGTCCAAAGCGATCGAGGAACGCTCGAACGGGAATATTCCTTGCTCTCCGCGAAAGTCGCGGCGATCCCGTCGACGGGCGTCCGCCTGGAACGGGAGGTGCAAGAAGGTCTGCTGTCCGTCGGACGCGAGTGGAACTTCACCGTCGAGAAGCCGGCCGTTGAGAATCTGCAGTCGCTGTTCCGCGATCTTGCCGCAGAGCAACTGTGGGCGGCGGAGCATGAGCGGCTTCAGGAAGAAAGAGTCTTCACGCTCTCAAGTTTGTTCACCCCGAAAGCGGGATCGACGACCATTCCAACGGGTTCCAGTGCGGTTCTTCCCGGGGGAAGCGGAACCGTCGTCACGGTCCGCGAACTGAATACCGAACTCATTTCCCTGGCCGACGGCTATCTCGGGGCAGGGGGCTCGACAAAATGGCCCGAGGTGTATGTCGATTTTTCGCAGCCCGCGTACGTGGAAAGCTTCGATCTGCTCCGCGTTGCCGGCAGTCGGCCGGCGGAAATCCGCATTACCAATCTCGACGGAAGCATCGAGCGGATTTCCTCGAACGGCGGATCGACGATTATTGAGAAGGTAGTACAGGCAGTGTCGTGGGATCGCATGGTGAGCGAAAATGTTTTTCACGTGAATGTGACGTTCAAGACTTCGCCGGAGATCGAGGAGGCGAATCGACTTATGACTCTGAAGTCGGCGCTGGAAGCGCAGGATGCGGAGATCGCCGAACAATTGCGAATTTTGCAATTGCGCGATGCACTCTCCGTGAGCGATCGACGCGAGGCGGCATTCGCGCTCGATGTCTTTCCCAAGGATTCCCCCCAGTGGAAAGCTGCCGCCGCGGCGCTCGATCATTCTCGTCCGGAGACGATGCAGAATTCCCCCGAAATGCATGTGGTCGGCGTGGAAGGGAATCGCATCGTCTTTGAAGTGTTCGGTTCGCCGGGCGAAACATACGCGGTTGAGCAGCGCTACCAGGGATCCGGCGGAACGTGGGTCACCGGTGAATCGAAGAACGTGGCGATGCCATCCGGGCAGTCCTCGTCTCTGGTCAGTTTTTATGTCACGAGTGCCGTTCAGGCAACGTCTCTGTCCTTTTGTCTGTCCAATGCGAAGACGGGGATAGTGCCCGGCTCCACCGCGACATTCGGCTGGAACGCCGTCAGCCGTCAGCTGAGCATCACGCAGGAAAGTTTCCCGTCACTCGCTCTTCGCGCGGGAGAATCCGCGGGGTCCATCAACGATATTCAGGTCGATTTGCTCAAGGCGTGCACGAAAGAATTGTTGCAGCAAGAGGCGCCTGCCTACTCCCCGATCGTGTTCAACTACGGGACGAACATTCAGGCAAGCAAGGACATCATTTTCAACGGCCAGGGAATCTCCTGTGACGTCAACCAGATCGCCCTGTGGCAGTTGCAGCAGGGGAACCCCGACAAGTGGGGGACGGTGGGAACCGATTGGATTCAGGCCGCGCGCGCGTATTGCGCCCGCAATCACACGAACGAGGGCGATGAGATCCGCGGCATGCAATACGATCTTTCCTGGCAGGCGAATAAGGTGATGAAGGATTACAACCTCCTCGTGCAGTGCGTTACGGATTACTTCTACAGTTTGCTCGAGGGAAAGCTTGGAAACGGCGTTACTGCCTACGATACGCGGGCACTCAACATCGGCGGACAATTTTTCCCGGGTACACAGGCGATCGTCGCGGCCATGGAGACGAATTTCCGGTCGATCTATGGAAAATTGAAGGCATTCGAAGGCGAGGAAGTGATGGAGCTGGCGGCGCGCGATCGGGCATCCGAAGCGGCTGGCACCGCGCAGCGAATCGAGGAGAACGCCAGGCATGCTCTCGATCTTGCGGTCCAGTACATGCAGAGCAATCCCGACTCCCTGGGGACGCCGTTGAGTACGCGCATTTCCACGCTGACGGGGAATCTCGATCCCGCCATCATGCAGAAAGTCACGGACGAGATGAAGGCCGGCACGTACGTCGGCGGTCTCACTCCGGCCCAGCAGCAAATGGTGGTACAAGGTTTCGTCGCGTTTTATGGCGGTTCGACGCCATCGGGGAACGTCGCGGCGACGCCTCTCGATACGCGCGTGATAGCGCATGGAGAATTGAACGATCGATTCCTCGCGACGATCATGAGCGATACCGCCGTGTCTCCATCGGTGCAGAACGCCGTCGGTAACGGCGAATCGGTTGATTTGAGAAGCAATGAAACATACGACACGGCCCGAAGCCCGATTCGGGTGGAGTTGCGGCAAAACGAATCGGCGTACGTGCGTTTTACCGTCAAGGATGAGGCATCTCTCAGTGCGTCGATGAGTGCTCTTCCGGCGGGCATGACGTGGATGCTTGTCCGGAAGAATCCCCAGACTTCCGTCTACGAACCCATACAGCAGCTGACGGGTGCCCCGCGATCCACGATTTCGCTCAGCAAGATCTTGCCGGCGGGAGAGTATGCATTGGCGATGACGGCGGGGCAGGCGATGTCGGTCGGCGGAATCTTGTACGGAGGTGAGAACGCTCTCTCGTCGTTCGGCCTCGATCTGAAATTGACGAGACTCGAGAGGGAATACAAGGCGGAGCAGATCCTTGCTCTCTACTCCCCCACGCTTTCCATCCACAATATCGCCTCCGCCGAACGGAAGACGCTTGAGACCACGGCTGCGGGAAGGATGTTCCTCTCGGCATGTTCTTTGCTGGAACAGAAGAAGCCCATCGATGTCATCGCCGATTGGATCGTCGCTGCCACGGGAATCAAGCAGGAGAGTGTCCTACTCGCTCTTACGTGCTCGACCGACCCCGCAGCGCAAATTGAAGGACTTCGATCGCTTCTGAACAAAGACCCGTCACTTGCTTCCGCTTTCACTACCACGGCGACTACGGAAGGGATGGTGATGACGAGCGCCGATTTGATCAACCCTTCGACGCTGCGGGTCCGATTTAACTACGCTTCGCCGAACTTCACCTTCGATCGCGGCAACGTGTACGCGATCACGCCTCGGGGGGTGCAAGTTCCAGGACAACTTGTCCCGGGCGATTTCCGCAGTAGTCTGTATGTCGATATCCCACTCGATTCCATCCGTTCCGCTCTCATCACTGCATATCCGGCAGAAGCGGCATCGCTCGACGCGGTGAGCCTCACCTTCAAGGTGGCTCTGTGGAAGCAGGCGGGGGATAGCGCGGGACTTCAGGGGAACAATACGACGCTGCAGCCACTGACGTTGGATCTTTCGACATTAAAATTCAGCCCCGAAGCCATCGTCGGAACAGACGCATGGTCCAAGCTCACGGCCGCTCAACAGGAGACCATTCGCCAGTCACTCGATTTCGGTTTTGTGAGCGGTAAGAACGCGCAGCTCATTTCGTGGCTTGTCGATACGTTCCTCAAGTTTGATAGCACGGAGGAGCACAGGATGACTGCGCAGGAGAATGCAAAAATTGGATTGGGATGGGTGGGCACTGCATATCCCAAAAACGATGATGAAACGACAGCCATTGATGAGTCAGATTTGGGTGAATGCAAGTACTGGGTACAAAAGTTGGTTATTGAGCCTGCACTTGGCATTTTGATCCCAAATAACAATGTACCAAAAAATGCTGATGGCACTTCTGACTATACTAAGCAGTATATGTGGGAAAATCTTAAGAATGTTCAGCAAGTTGTCCCCACCAATTTTGACTTAGATTTCCAAAGCGCATTTCAGAATTATTCAATTGAAGCGGGTGATATTATTCAGGTAAGTGGTGATAATTGGCATGGTCAACACACGATGATCATAGGAAAAATAGAAAATGATGGAATTTGGGTTTTTGATTCTAACTATCAAGAAAAAACGCCTATGTATCATAGAATTTCGTTCTCAAAGTTGGATGAAAATACTGGTTTTACCATTTACCGCGTGAACTCATGAAGAAATTATTCTTAATGCTGACCGTCCTGATGTCAGCATGCGCGGCGCAGTCAGGTTCGCAGAATACTGTGCTACCTGTCTCAAAAGAATCTCGAACGGAGATTGATAAAGGATGGGATCTCTATATGAATCCTGAATATCAGTTTTCGATGAAAATTCCGAAAAACATCGAGGCAAAAACAATGAGCGGATATGTGAGCATAGGTAATGGAATGTGGAAAATTGAAAAGAAAGAAATAACGAGCGAGCAGCTTGGAGAATTTGTTGTCAGTAGATTTGGCCCTGATTGCGTAATAGAAGAAACAACGCCATGGGTTCCGTCGTATGTTCAGCAAGTAATTGTTGGCGTTCCTCCTGAGAAAGACATTTTTGGAAAGGTAAAATGTTTACCTCGTTTTTCGGCTTGGGCAATCCTCTTTGATCCAAAAATCAACCTACTAGTATATTGGGATAAAGGTCAGGAGGATCGTTTTTATGGATCTGGTAGTCTGATGAAATCAAGTTTTCGTTTTATAGATTAATAATTGCATCAGCCAAATGAAGGATGATCCCGCGATGGCGAAGCAGATCTTCGAGACGTTCCGGTGGACGGAGTGATGGCTCTTTCCTGGGCGTTCTGCGGAGATAAAGAACCTCAAAGAGCCCTTATGGAAGCCAAAAAGTCGATATCTGGAATTTCGGCTTCCATCGCGGGTCTCCCGCGCGGGAAGCGGCGGGAGTGCAATGGGGGCATCCTTTCCCCCTTCAGTATGAGACGCCTCTCCACGGCACTCTGCGGCATCGCGCTGCTTCTACCCTCTTTGGCCTCGGCCGCCGGCATGCGCACCGCCACCGTCGGGCCCGTGCAGTTCCAATTCCCTGACGATTGGGAGCAAATCGATTTGTACAGCTCGTCGAGCATGTCGTTCGCGCCGCCGCGCCCGGACGAGATGGTGGATACCCGCACCTTCCCCGCGCGCATGTGGATGAGCGTCGAGCGCGCGTCGGTGCCGCTCGAGGGCGAGAAGCTCAAGAACTACTTCGTCGGCGAATCGACCATCGACGGGCGCAGCTCGGATTGGTACCGCGCCAACTTCGCGCTCACGTCCTCCGGCGATGCCACGTTCCTCGGCAGGGGCGGCATGCGCTTCGACTACACGTCCGATTGGAGCAGCGTGCCCGTCCGCGGCGTCTCCCTCGTGGTCGTGATCGAGGGGAAGATCATCGAGGCCACGATGTACGCCCCTCCGGAGAATTTCGAGAAATACTATCCGTTCTTCGAGGCCGTCGTCGCTTCCGCGTCGTACGTCGGCGAGCAGGCTCCCGTGCGCCACGGCCAGTCGAAAGCGTCCGCCGCGCGTTCCTCCGCCCGTTCGTCGTCTTCCGTCTCGTCCGCATCCGCCCGTCCGCTCAAGCGCGTTGCCAAGCCGCGCGTAAAGCGGCAGCCGAAGCGCACGTCCTCCTCCATGTCTTCCGTCCGTTCGGTGCAAGGCAGGTGATCGTCTCGCGATAGGTTTGCCCGAAGCCCCTCCGACCCGGTCGCGAGGGGCTTTTTTCGATCTTACCAGCACCGTTCTACGCCCTTGCGGAACCTAACGGAGCCCTAATCTAAGCCAAAAAATCGAATCCACCGTTTTTTCTGGTCCGTCGACCCTCTTCGGGCGGCCCGATCAGGCGTCTGATGGAGATGATTTTTCTTTCCCTTTCATGACTCCTTCATCCCCCCGTTCCCAGCGAGGATTCGAGCGCCTCAACGGTCCCGAAAAGCTCGAAGACCGCATTACCCCCTCGGTTGCCACGTACGGCGCCCTCGAAGCGCAATCCGCCCTACTCCGCCACGATCTTGATGGCGCGTTGCAGGATGTCGTCCAAATGAAAGACATCGCGAAGGGCGAGGCGTCGATCGATCGCTACGAGGAAGCGGTGATCGCGGCGCTTGCCCAAAGCGAGCAAGACCTGATTTCGGATGCCGCCCTCTACTCGCTCCACGCCAATACGCGGACGTCCCTGCTCGATTCCCTCGCGAAGGTGACGACCTACGAAAGCCAGGTCGCCGTCGCCACGCAATCTCTTGCCGACGCGCAGAAGACCCTCGACGCGGCCCGGCAGACGCTCGCATCGGATCAATCCGCCCTCGATGCCGCCCTCCGGTCGTATCAGGCCAAGCAAGCCGTGGTCGCGACCCTCGAGCAGAAACTCGCGGAGGCGAAGAACACATATACGGCTCTTCTGCCGAAGGTGTATGCGAGCGATCTCTTCTTCTCGGCTTCCACGAACGGCTGGGGGTCCGTCGAACGCGATCGCAGCAACGGCGAGACTGGCGCCACGGACGGCCGCACCGAGTCCATCCGCGGGGTCACGTACCAGCGCGGCCTCGGCGTCCACGCGAATTCCTCCATCGATATCCCCGCGAACGGCCAATTCGCGACCTTCGAGAGCGTCATCGGCGTCGATGACGAGACGAACGGAAACGGCAGCGTGATCTTCCAGGTGTGGGGCGACGGCAAGAAGCTCTTCGACAGCGGGGTGATGACGGGAACGATGCCGGGACGCGCGATTTCCGTAGACGTACGCGGCGTCCAAAAAGTGCAGCTTGTCGTCACGAACGCCGGCGACGGCAGCAATTCCGATCACGCCGATTGGGCCAATGCCCGCTTTACGTACGCGGATTCCGGAGGGACACGCGCCGTCCAGGTGAGCGACCTGTTCTTCATATCCTCGCAGAACGCACTCGGTCCCGTGGAACGCAACATGAGCAACGGCGGCTCCGGCGCTCTCGACGGGCGCACCATGGTCATCAAGGGCGTTTCGTACGCGCGCGGCCTCGGCGTGAAATCCTCGTCTTCCGTCTCCTTCCGCACCGACGGCGCGTACGGCGTCTTCCAGAGCGTCATCGGCATCGATGACGAGACGAAAGGAACCGCAGGCGCGATTTTCCAGGTGTGGGGCGACGGGAAGAAGCTCTACGACAGCGGCACGATCACGGCGAAGACGGGGCCGAAGTCCATCGCCGTTCCCATCGCGGGAGTGAAGAGCGTCACGCTCATGGTGCTCAGGGCCGACGGGAAGACCTCGGTCTCCGCCGACTGGGCCAACCCGCAGTTCGTGTTCGCCGATAACGGCCTCGCCGCCGCGCGCACGCTCGTCGCCGATACGGATCAGAAGCTCCAGGTCGCCAAGACGGATCTGGCCAATGACAAACAAGTGCCGACGGCCCAAGCCGCGGTGGCGGCGTCGCAAGACCGGGTGCGCTCGGCGGAAACCGCCGTCACCGGCGCGACGAACGCTCTTCAGGGCGCGCAATCCGCGCTGAACGGCGCGAAGACGAGCCGCGATGCCTTGGATGCGGCGTTCACGGCGCAGTCTACGGCGATCGATGCCCTGCCCGAGCCGCCCGTGCGCGTCGCGCAGGAACTGCAAGAGTCCCTCGACGCCGTGGGTATGGATTGGAGTCCCGCCACCGATCGGTCCGTTCCGCAGTCGATCGCCTCGCTCTTCCGCGCCTTGAGCGAGGACGAGTTGCTCCGGGAACAGCAGGAAGAGCGCGAATTCGCGGAAACGCTCGAGGCCCTTCGCCTCGGCGACCGCATCGCCGTCGCGTTCGCGTACGACCAGTTCGTGCAAACGGCTGCGGACATGCCGCGTCTGATCGCGGAGACCCAGAAAATCATCGACAACGCCTACCTCACACCGCCGTGGTATCGCGACCAAATGTGGCAGATCGGCCTCTCGTATCGCATCGGCGACCTCAACCGGTACAAAAACCTGCTCGCGCTCGCGGAGCAGGGCATCGCGGCGAGCAAGGCCATCCTCGCGACGACGCCCGAGACGCTTCCCACGACGCCCCAACTCGACGTGCTCGGCATCAACCAGAACAAGCTCGTAGTTCAAGCGTACGCCCCGGGTGCGCACACGCTGGAGTTCAATGTTTCCTGGAACGCCGGTGACCGCTACGGCATGCAGACCGTCATGACGGTCCCCGCGACGACCTCGCCGGACATCGGGTTACCCGTCGGCGTCATCCCCTTTAACGGGCTCATGGGCGGCAGCGTTGAGGCGAACCGCTCGCAGAAGTACGAAGTACGCCTGATGATCGACGGCAAGCCCGGACCCACGGTGTGGGTCGAGTGGTATCCGGCATCCCGCGGACTCGGCGTCCATTGGGAAACCGCGTCCAACTTCGAAAGTTATCCCGCGACGCTGACCGCTGCGCCGGAGCCCGCGGCGGGGGAGCTTGCCCAGATCCGCGACTACAGCGCCCTCCTCGCCACGCACATCGCGCCGCACTACGAGCCGATCTCCATCAATAACAGCGCCGTCGCCGCGAACGTGCCGTACAGCGTTTGGTCCGCGACGGGGCTCTCCTCGATCATCGCGACGTCCTTCCTGGAAGATTCCCGCGCCGCACTCGTCCAGCGCGACTATGCGTCGCTCATCGCTACGGGCTGGAAGCCCGGGGAAGTGGAATGGGACAACGCGTGGAAGGCGGTCTACCGCGCGTCCGAAGACCTCGTGCACGCGGCAAATGACTACGCCGGCTATCTCATAGCCAAAAATGCCGGCTATGAAGTGGGCTCCTTCGATTTCTCGCGGCTCGATAAGGGATATTTCCCGCTCTTCCCGACGAAGGACCAGGTGAAGGAAGCGGTGGAAACGCATTCCTTCGAGATCTACCAGGCGATCCAAGGTCGCCAGGCGGAAGACGTCGCGTACCAGCAGATGCTGGAGAATCGTTGGCGGCAGTTCTATGTCAGCTCCGGTCAGGACGCGATCGATCGGGCGAAGGAGGATGCCAAAATGCTCGGCTCCGCCGCGCGTGCGGGCGCGAGCCAGGAGATCCTCATCAGCATGGCGAAGTCACTGGGTCCGGCGGCGCTGGAGCAGGCGCTCACCGGCGGCGTCAGCTGGATCCGCGCCGAAGACATCGCGGCGTTGCAGAATGCGCAGACGGTGATGTTGGTTCAGCAGCAGAATTTAGTATCAAGTTCTGGTGATGTTGGCGGATCGCCAACAGGTAATCCTGACTCAGCGCCGTCAGTCATGATCAATAACTCCCCCGACACGCCTACGCTCTCCGTTTTCATTCAGCATTCGGGATTACAGGGTACCGACGTACAGAATGCCGCAAATGGAGTACTTAATGGTCTCACGCAGCGCGATCTCTATGTATCTATAGTGAATAGAAATGATTGGAAGGTATCCGCGCCAACAGTTATCACTTCTTCCGCCATGCGAACTGATACTCCTGCGGGGCGCATCATTGTGAATGCGGCAAACCAGATTCGTACGACGACATCGCGATACGCGCAGCTCAGTATCGCTTTCACCGTTCAATTACTGACGGACATTCCAGCATCTCGCCTGATGGAAATTGCGTCAGCAGCAACTCCCGCGGCTGCCGGTGATGTTTTGCAAAAATTGATCACTGATGCTCAGTATGGGCATCTACTTTCAGGTACACAAAGGAACCTCAGCGTTCTTACCGCTGCTCCCGATAAGCCTGCATACAGCATGGATGATAATGAGATACGCATTCGTTTCGATGTCGCGACTGAAGGACGCTCGATTCGACGCGTGGAGGTGTATTACGGCGGCAAGCTGATCGATATCACCACGGCTGCTACTTACATTCGCATCCCTATTTCCGCTCTGCCTACGATCGCCGTAAACGTCGGACCATCTCCTCTTACGCAAGATCAATATCAGCAATGGCTGCTCATGCAATCGGCTCAGGTGCAATATGCATTGACGATGAATGTCATCTTTGAAGACGGCACTGCCTTGAAGGATGCTCCGATTCAGACCTTCTCGATGCCTCGCAATTTGCCGAGCATGAAACGAGGAGAGACGATGGTTCCTGTTGGCAATTTTTCCACTCTGCCCGAAGGAGATGCTAACCGCGAAGCACAAAATACGATTCTCAGTGCGTTCTATCAGAATTTCCCTGTAAAAAATCCTTCTCAACTTGCGAACACCTGGGATTCCTCTGGTTGGCGATGGGAGTTGGGATCCGGTTTCCACGGCAACGATGAATACAACGCGATGGATATCAATTATCTCGAGGGGGAAAGTGACCGCGGTCTGCCTGTGTATGCAATTGCCGATGGCGTAATTACGTCAATCAGTGGGACTTATGGCGCTGTTACCATTGAGCACACATTAAATGGAGTTACATGGCGGACGGAATACATGCACATGCTGATTTACCCCGCTGGTAGTGATGGATCATTCGTCATTCGAGACAAGGATGGCCATGATCTCAAAATCATTAAGAAAGACGATGCAGTTAAACAAGGAGATCTCATCGGTACGATCGGAGGCATGGGTCCGAGTGGAGATAGATCCTTCGGATCCCACAGCCATATCGTTAATTTCCAAAATGTCGGTGGCGAATGGAAGTCCATCGATTCACGCAATGTGATTAGTGCTCTCAAAATTAATATCAAGGCCTTTGACTCAGGGTTAGATGGTATTCCTGGGACAACAGCTGATAACACAGGCTTCGATGTTGTATGGAATGACCAAGTTGGTACGTTTGTTCCGAAAGATGGAACTATGCTCTGCTATGACCGTTCCGCATTAGAGACATCCTCGAAAGGATCGGCGCCTTCATATTGGAAGGCGTGGGAAGCTGGGAAAAAATTGGAAGATATGGAGAGAGTTGTCTTAACTAAAGTTGATGAGATACAGGTAAATGGGAAGTCACAGAGTATTATGAGATGGGTTAGAGTTGGTTCTACAAATTGGAATACTGGTAAAAATATTTGGGATTCCCTTTCACAATCATGGATCGATTACATGCGTTCATAATGGGCATAATACTTTTCCTCCTATTAGGAGGGTGTAGTTTTTCTGCAATTAGTAGTAATTCAGGCTGTTATTCAAATATGGCTAATTATGACGTTATTTGTGATTCAAAAAATCACTACACCTATTATCAGCCATCTTGGATAAATTCTACAGATTGGCAAAGCAGAGGCATTACAATGGATACATATGATTTTCCTCTTTCCATCGAAGAAAAAAAAGAATGGGAAAAATATGGACATAATGTTCCGTTGAATGCGACCTGCGCCGCAAAAACAACAGGAATCTTCGATTCTCCGCTTAGTGTGACAAATACAAATAGTGCATGGGCAAAAGTCGATTTCTTCGAAAAATTCGACAGCCGAGGACAAGGTTGGATTGATTATGGTGATCCATACCCCTTATGCGCCACACTTGGTTCATACGAAGCTCGCTATGCCTTCTGCTCCGAAAAGAACGGCAAGACTGTTGTGATTTGCATCAGCCAAATGAAAGACGATCCCGCGATGGCGAAGCAGATCTTCGAGACGTTCCGGTGGACCGAGTGATTCAGCTCAGCGGCAGCTCGACGGAGAACGTCGTGCCCTTGCCTTCGGCGCTCTCGAAGCGGATGGAACCACCCTGCGCTTCGACGGCGCCCTTGGCGACGTAGAGACCGAAGCCGTTGCCGTCCACGGTGTTGCGGACGTTGCTGGCGCGGAAGAGCTTGCCGAAGATCTTGTCCTGCTCGGCCTTGGGAATGCCGCAGCCGGTGTCCTTCACGGAGCAGTAGAGCTTGTTGTCTTTGATTTGCACGTCGATGGTAACGTCGCCCTTCTCCGGCGTGTACTTGATGGCGTTCGTGAGGAGGTTCTCGACGGTCATGCGCGTGTAGCGCTTGTCGAGGTTCGCGGCCGGGTAGCTCGCCGGGAGGTTCTTCACGAAGTTGATGTGCTTCTCGATGGCCTTGGGTTCCACCGTCTCGAGGATCTCCTTGAAGAACTCCGCGAGGTCGAGCGGCTGCTTATCGATGCGCATGCGGCCGAGCTGAATGCGCGACACGTCGAGAATCATGCCGACGAGGTCGGTGAGGTCCGCTGCGATCGCCTGCATGGAGTGCACGTGTTTCTTCTGCTCTTCCTTCAGTTCGCCCACGTCGCCATCCTGGAGCATTTCCAGGTACCACTTCACGGACGTGATCGGAGTGGCGAGCTGGTGGCTGACGATGCTCAAGAGTTCGTCTTTTTGGCGGTCGAGTTCTTTGAGATGCTCATTTGCTTTTTCAAGATCTACGACGAGTCCTTCGATCTTTTTTCGTGCTTCTATTTCGCGCTGTCCCGTCCTAACAAGGAGAATTCCAAAACCCAGAGACAGCAAGAAGGTGATAATCGCAAGAGCTTTCGATGTAGATCCTTCTAAGAAAAAGAACTGAGAACCTACCATGACAATTAAGGCATAAGCCAATAATTGAAACCCCAGTAACTTAATTTTAAAAATACCTAAATTGGTAATCGAATAAATTATTAGAAATACAAAGAGGGGAAGAATGAAAAGGCTATATAAATTGATTTCATAAATTCCTGTTTGACTTGATATATACTCGGTTAAGCCGAATACATCGAAGAAAAGTGTAAGAGCAATTCCGACAGTAGCAATTTGCCAACGCTTATCATTATTTTTATGCCAACCAATGATTGCAGCAATAATTACTAAGGCGATAACTCCAATCTCAACCCACAGTTTGTACTGAGAGAGAAATTCATTATTTAAGGCTTCGCAAACAGGTTGCTCAAAATTACTAAAGGATTTGTTACTTAGTGTAATCCACCAAGCAGGAAATGCTGGTGAAAAAAGCAGCATTTTCCATTTATTCGTTAAATCCTTCTCAATGAGTAGAACTAAGTAGAAATACGCACCAAATAAATAAAAGAGGATATTAATATAATCCAAAGGCGCCCAAACAAATGCTACAAGGTAATAATCCTTTGCCGTCCATGCGATAACATCCCCAAGTAGCCAAAGGCAGAAAAAGGCTGCAAAATACCCAAAGCATCGAGGGAGAAGTGCAAAGTTAGAACGATAGATGACTAACGCGCTAATTACAAAAACAAGCAAAAGTGGAATCAAATGCGAATAATACGCAATGGTAAGGTAGTCAGTCGCAGAACATGTACTTGTTTGCATTTCTTTTTATTATATCAAAATTTTCTCTTCTACAAAAGGTAAAAGATTAAGGGGGTAACAAGTCCAATACTCATGATTTTCCACTGATGGAGGCAGCAATTGAACAATAAGTGGTTTATAGCCAGTTCTTTCATACGTTTCCAAAAAAGCTGGCAAAACGGTTTTCTTAACAAAATCGTACTCTCTGCCTTCAAGGATGAAATTTTCAAATAAGAAGGCGTTTTGGATAAATAACCCTAAATAGTGGCAGTAATATTCTTTCGCATTTTTTCCATTAGCGGTGAACCAACTAGAACCATCAAAAATGAAGCTAGAACAATTTGGATATATTCTCTGTAGTAAGGAATGGTGAAAATCGACAAAGGATTCACCCCAATTTGTTTTTATGTCTCGGAATTTCTTTCCGTCTGAATGATGAAAATCAATAACATTCCTTTTTTTTCTAATAAATTTTTCTGAAAGCACGTCCTGAAATTTCATGACTCCTAGAGCGCGTTTTAATTGATTGGCTGAAATAAATTTATCATCACAATATTCAAAAATCACTGGAGAAATATGCTTGTCATACGTTCTCTCGAGAAATAATTTGATTTCGTAATTAGGAGTTGCAACTTGCCGAGAAAGAACAGCAGAAATTTTCTGTTGAAGAGGTGGGGGAATTTCACCAAAAAGTTCAAGAATTCTTTTTTGCAAAAAAGAATCACCTTGCCTTTTTTTAAGTTCAATTATTGCTTGATCCAAGTCCGTATATACGAATTCATTGAATTTTTTTCGATCGCCAATTAACTCTTCTATGTAATTTTTCATTCAAAATTACAAGTATCTTCTTCATTTTCACCGCACTTGATTTCTTTGCAATCAATTAATTTTTTTGAGCATGCATCTAAACAAGTATCATCAACGCATTCGTTAAAATCTTTGGCTTTAATTAAAAACTTTTTGTAACTGCTTAAGTTGTTTCGTGGACAGTTATCAGGAACTGAACAATCTCTAACAAAACATTTTTCATTTTCTAAAACACAAGGGGCTTCGACAAGAAAATTATAATTTTTCGTTAAATAATATTTATAAAAAGCGGACCCAATTGGAGCCATAACTGCTACTACAACAGCAAATCGTAGCAACATTGAAGCCGCGGTTTTTGTTGCGTGCATAGAGTATATTTTAGAGCAGAATTAGTATATTTGAAAGTTATTGCGGAGGCATCAACATAAGTCCTATAAATACTAGGCAAAAACTTGCTACTTTGATCTTCAGCGATTGTTTAGAAAAGAGTTCTTTAGGCGCATTTTTTTGCCAAAAAGTTAAACAAAGCCAGGCCCCCAAAATCACAAAAAAAGGTTGGCTGTTTGAGGTAATAGCAACTAAAGATAATGACCCATATTTATAAGCGAGAGCGCCTAGAAATTCTGCAGAGAAATAACAAGAAATAATGACAAAAGATTTAAAGAGAAATACTGGATGCAGACCAATAATTTGAGTCGCGTTTTTTAAAGTTCGTTTCGAGAGTAAAGGTAACAATAATGAAGGAATTTCTCTACCAAGAGTAAGCCAGAAAAAAACTGTCCCAGGCTGAATTGTATTTGAAATTGCATCCTTTTTTATTGTGTAGAAAGGAACGTATAGCAAGGCTAGGACTATAAGCAGCCACAAAGTCTTTTTGAGAGAGATGTGCTGGTGAAAAAAAGTCAGCAATAAAGCACCTCCAAAAATCAAAAAACAACCAATGGATTGCTCAATGGTCCATGACTCTCCAAAATAAAGCACACCAATAATTGCTAAGAAAACTGACAAAATTGACCAAGCGATATTAAGCACTGAAATATCTACTTTTTCAGCGGCATGAAAAAACCAAAGATCTGCTAGATATGCAGTAATGCCTGTAAAAAAAAGCGGAAGTGCCCAAGAAGTTTTTGTTTCAATAAAAAAAGGAATCAATAAGAGAATGGGGATTCCTACTGCTGACTGAATCCAAGAAAGAAGAACTGGGGACTTATGATAATTGTGAATTAATACCGAATTTAAAACATTAACCGCTGCCCATGCGATAGTGCTCAGTAATATAAAAAGCAGCCACATAGTAGAGAGTTCAGTCTATCACTATGCATTTTTAGATCTAAGGAATATCCAGCCTACAAAGCAAAAGAAGAAGAACCCTAAGCTAATAAATAATTGAAATCTAAAATTAATACGCTGTTGCTCTAAGACCGTGGAAACATCCATGTCCATACCAACTACTGCAACTAGGCGGTTATTTTTGTAAATGGGAGCAAGTCCACTTAAGTAGGTTCCCCATTGATCTGAGTAAAATTTCTTTGTGTAATAGGGTGCCTTATAGTTGATGTCCTTAATTGGCACTACGTAGCGCACACCTGGATAGGTATTTACATCTGCTGTGTCCGGGCCGTTATTGTTATCGTCCGTGTAATAGGGAGTGCTGGCGGTAGTATCTGCGTCAGCTATCCATTCCCAGATGTCCGGTTTATCCGTTAGGCGAAAAACATACGCATATAAAACGTCGGGATTATTTATGCGAATTTTATACAGTTTATTATGTGTATTTTCATAGGCAAGACTTTTGACATCTGAATATTTGTGAATTTGATCTAGTTCATCAGCGTTCAAGGTAGCTGCTGCTGTAGAAGCAATCGCCATGAGTTTTTTCCCATTCTCCTGAATTAATTGATGAAGATTGTAATAATAAAGACATACGAAGAATAAAATGGTAACTTCTGCGACGAAAGCCATAAAGAGTAGCAGTTTCCGCAACTGAAGAAGTCGCCAGATTTCTTTGGAAAGGGGGAGATTTTGGAGGAAAAAAGCAATAATTAATAGGAAAGAGAAAATTGCAATAAACCATAAGAGTATGGAAAATTCCTGCTGAGCGATTGTGGCAATATCAGTTAATTTCTTATCGATGCCAAGTACTGCTACGGATTTTCCTAAAGAGTCTTTTATGGGAGCACCCGCAGTAATAAAAGATCCCCATTGAGTTTCTTCGTCAAAAAAATGAACGGGTTCCAAGATAGCTTTTTTCCAGTAATTTCTTGTAGAGATGTCAAATTTTTCTCCAGGGGGAGAAAGATGATCGGCGTCATTAATCATGCCATCTCCATTAAGGTCTCCTTTTTTATATGGATCAATTGAGTCAGCGTCAGCTATAAATTCAAGAAAACGGGAATCATTCGTTGGGCGCATAATATATGCAAATTTAATCCCAGTGTTTTTGTAGCGGATGTCATTGAGCGTTTTGATAACCTTGGCATATTCGGGCTTGTGAATATCGTCGACGGTGTGGAGTTGCTCGAGGTCGCGTGCGTCGAATTGAAGCGCTCCTGTGGTCGCGATCGAGATGACCTTTTCTGCAATACGATCCCGTACCGACGACAGCTTCCACCGATACAGTCCGAACGTCATCGCCCCGGAGAGGGCGGCGCAGCAGAGGATGGCAATGCCGACCTTTCTTAGGTTAATCACCTGCAGCAGCTCCTGCATCAGCGAGCGGTTGAACGCCGCGAGGCGGATGAGGACGAAGAGGAAGAAGAGGGCGAGGAAGAACAGGATCGGGCTGAAGGCTGCGGAGAGCCTCCCCTGAAGAGTTTGCGGAGACATGTCCACGGCGAGGACGGCGACCGTTTCGCCGTTTCTGAGGATCGGCGCGTAACCGGAAATGAAGGTGCCCCAGGTATCGATATAGAAGTCTTCCGAAGTCGCCGGGCCGGCGAAGCCCTTGTAGGCCTCCGCGGGCGCGTCGGGATAGACCTGGCCGGGCCACTGGAGGTAATCGGCGCCGTCGATCTTGCCGTCGTGGTTCACGTCGACGTTGTTCGTGGAATCGTCGTCCGTGTTGGCGTAGGGATTGATGGAATGGGAATCCGCGACGAACTCCAGTTTGGCCGGATCGGCGGGGTTCTTGCGGAAGAGGTACACGAAGGCGATGTCGTCGTTGGAGCGGCGGATCTGCTCGAGTTGATGCACCACTGTGGTCCACTGCGGCTTTTGCCAATCCTCTTCTTTCCGCAGCGCGTCGAGGTCGGCGGGGTTGAGCTGGAAGGCGCCCGTCGAGGCGATCGATCGCACGGTTTCCTGCATGTGCGCGAACTCGAGGTGCTTGGTGTACGCGTAGAGGGAGAAGGTCGCCGACGCGGCGAGGACGGCAAAGGCCGCGAAGGCGGCGATGCTCTTCTTGCTCAGGAAGAAGTCGCGTAGGGCCGAGAGCGTGCGGGTCGAGAGCGGCACCAGCGTCGAGATGGCGGACGTGGCGGGGATGGGCTGGGTCGCGGATTCGTCGAGGACGGCCTCGATCTTCTTGCCGCCGCTCTTCCAGATGCCTTCGAAGATGCCGCGCTCCTGCGAGGCCATCTCGGGGTAGCGCATCACGCAGGCGCGCTTCTCGGCGTGGTTGATGCAGGCCACGAGGTCGCCGGCGACGACTTTCTCGAAGGTGAAGGGGAACTGCGCCTCCTCCACGAGCATCGTCTGGCGGTACTCGAAGGGGTCGCGGCTCTGGTAGCGGCGCCCGAGCGGGGTGTTGTGGGCGATGACGCGCTGGAAGACGCCGCGGCGACGGCGCTCGCGGAAGTATTCCACGCGGAAGTCGCGCAGCGGATCGTCCTCCGCGGCGCAGAAGACGGGGACGAAGGAGAGGATCTCGGTGCCGGGCTTGAGCAGTTCTCGGTACGCCTGTGCGAGGCCGGCGAGGCCGTCGAAGTAACGGACGTCGGGACGGTTCTTGTCCACCTTGAGCGTGGAGACGAACGCCTCGAAGTTCTGGTGCTTCCGGAGCATCATCTCGTGCTTCTTCTGGAGATCCTCCGCCATCCACTTCGCGACGGCGTCGAGGGAATGGAGGGTGTAGCGGTTGGTTTCGTTGATCCACTGCTTGTCCAAGATGCCTTTGCGGAGGAGCTTCTTGATCGATTGATCGAGCACGCCCGTGCTCTTGCCGGTCTTCGCGGCGAGCTCGCGAACCGTGAGCGCGTCCTCTTCCAGGAGGCGCTTGATCACGAGGATCTCGGTCCCGGTAAATCCGGCCTCCTCAAGAGCGGATTCGATGCTTTGGGGCAGGGAATTCACGACAAATCCGCACTCTACGGCATGGGGAAAGCTCTGTAAAGATCAGAATGAAATTTGATGTTAAGGTCAAGTAACGTGTCGCAAGATGACGTTCTTTTCTTAAAAAAGAAAATTCGAAAGATTGGCTTATAGGAGCCAATATAAAGGTTCTTCGGCGTCAGGGAATGGGCCATCCTTCGATACGTCATGGGGCCAATCGGGATGACATCCATTCGTCACTCCAACATCTTCTTAAATTCCGCCTCGTCGATCACCTGTACGCCGAGTTTCCGCGCGTCATCCAGCTTGCTTCCCGGGTCGCTGCCCGCGAGGACGTAGGTCGTCTTCTTGCTCACCGCGCTGCTCACGTTGCCGCCTCGTTCTTTAATGAGGGAACGGGCTTGTTCACGGCTCAAACCGGGAAGGGTCCCCGTGAGCACGAAGGTCTTTCCGGCGAAGATCTGCGGGGCGCCCGAGCCTTCCGGGAGAAGGGCGATGACGCCCGCGGCGTCGAGCTTGCGGAGGATCTCCTTGCTGCGTTCCTCGGTGATCCATCCCGTGATCGCTTCGGCCACCGTGTCGCCGATGCCGTGGAGGGAATCGATCTGCTCCGGCGTCAGATGCTCGATCGTCTTCAGCACGTCCTTCACGCGCACGCCCTTCACTTCCTCCATCCGCGTTTCGCCGCCGAAGAGCGAGGCCTGGTGGAGCACGTCGTCTTTCACCTCCACCGTGACGGTGGATTTCGGCCACACGATGCGCCGTGCGAGGACCTCGCTCGTTTCGCGGCCGATGTGCCGGATGCCGAGGGCGAAGAGCAGCCGCTCGAGCGGGAGGCGCTTGGCGCGCTCGATCGATTCGAGGACGTTTCGCGTCTTCTGCTCTTTAAAGAGCGGGAGCTGCAGGAAGTCCTCGGCCGTCAGTGTGAAGAGATCCGCGGGGTCGTCGATGAAGCCGCCTTCGATGAGGTCGGCAATCGTTTCCTTCCCGAGCCCCTCGATGTTGCACGCGTACCGCGACACGAAGTGCTCCACCTTCTCCTGCTGTTGCGCGGAGCAGTTGGGGTTGGGGCAGCGGTGCACCACCTCACCTTCCGGTCGAATGAGCTTCGAATTGCAACTGGGGCAATGTTTCGGATACCGGAAGGGTTTGGCGTCTTTCGGACGGAGGTTCTCCATCACCTGCACCACCTCGGGGATGATGTCGCCGGCCTTGCGGACGATCACCGTGTCGCCGATGCGGACGTCGAGGCGCGCGATCTCGTCCTCGTTGTGGAGCGTGGCGCGCGTCACCGTGGTGCCCGCGAGCTGCGTGGGCGTGAGGTGCGCCACGGGCGTGATCGCGCCGGTACGCCCCACCTGCAGCACGATGTCCATCACCTGCGCCGTCTTCTCCTCGGCCGGGAACTTGTACGCGCGCGCCCAGCGCGGGGCCTTGGCCGTGGAGCCGAGCTCGCGCTGCGTGCGGCGCTCGTTCACCTTGATCACGACGCCGTCGATGTCGAAGGGCAGCGCGTCGCGCTTCTTGCCGACGTCTTTGAAGATCGTCTGCACCTGCGGGAGCGAGGAGCATTTGCGGAAATCGAGATACACGGGGAGCCCGAGCTCGTCGAAGGTCCGGAGCACGTCCTCCTGGGTTTTGAGCCCCAGCGCGTCCGTCGAGGCGAGATCGAGCGAGTAGCAGAACATCCGCAGCTCCCGGCTCGCGGCCATCGCCGGATCGAGCTGGCGCACGCTGCCCGCGGCGGCGTTGCGGGGGTTCGCGAACTTCTCCTCCTCGGGGAGGTCCTTGTTCACGCGCGCCAGCGCGGCCTTCGTCATGAAGACCTCGCCGGAGATTTCGAGGAAGCGGTGGCCGGGCTCGATCGTCGTCGGCGTGAGCGTGAAAGGAATCGTCTCGATGGTGCGGACGGTGTGCGTCACGTCCTCGCCCTCGATGCCGTTGCCGCGCGTGACGGCGCGGAGCAGCCGGTAGGTCGGCGTCTTCTCTTTGGGGTCGAGCGCGTAGATGAGCGAGATGTTGAGGCCGTCGATCTTGAGTTCCACGAGGTACTCGAACATGCGGTTCATGTCCCCGAGGAACCGGCGCATCAGCTCCTCCCACTCGGCCAGGTCCTCCTCCGAGAACGCGTCCGTGAGCGATTCCTTGGGGCTCAGGTGGGGGACCTTCGGGAGCCTGCCGTCGAGCGGGGATCCCACGCGCTGGGTGGGGGAATCGGGCGTCACGAGGTCGGGGAACTCTTTCTCGAGGGCGATCAGTTCCTGCTTGAGGGCGTCGCGCACGTCCTCGGAGACGAGCGTCTTGTCCTCGATGAAATACGCGCGGTTGAGGCGCTTGATCTCCTCGCGAAGCTTCAAAATCCGATGGTGCGCTTTCTCTCGATCCATCCTCAAAAGGATAGCATCCAAAAATCCGAAATTCTAAGCACGAAATTCTCAAGGATGAGGATAATCATGAGACGCGTGATTCGCGGTGCTTAGGATTTCGTGTTCAGAGCTTTGTGCTTTTCTGACTCTTCACAATCCTCGGGGCAAAATGTCCCTTGCAATCGGATGGGAATCGGGAAAGATGCGCCCATGCCCGTCTCCCACAGCCTCCGCGAACAATTGATGAAACTCGATCAGCAAATCGTCGATTTGCTGGCAGAACGCGTGAATTTGTGCCAAAAGGCTCTGGAAGAGGACGAAGGCGTTTTCGATGATGCGACGCAGGCCGAATTCATCTCCGAGTGGGAGGGAATGGCCGATGAACAAGGGCTCCACGTGTCTTCGGTCAGCGGAATTTGCCGTCTTGTCATGAAAATGTGCAGGGTGAGCGGGGAGTAGTCGGCGCGTCCTTTACGTCCCATGCGCCTTCTGCGTCTTTTCGTTGTGCCGGAGACGCAAAAGACGCACAGACGCAAAGGACGCAGGGCGATAGCATTTCGTTGATCCCGCAGCCAAAAAGTGATAGAATACTGGGATGGATAAAAACACGGTAACGGCGGTCTTCGAGAAAGCGGCGGAGCTCAAGGCTTCCGACGTCCACGTGGCCGTGGGGTGCCCGGTGCTCTTCCGTATCGACGGAATTCTCGTCCCCCAGACCAAGCAGGCCGTGACCCCGGCGCAGGCGGAGGAATTCGCCCGTGCGGTACTCGGCGAGAACTTCAAGCGGTTCGAAGAGCAACGCGAGGCGGACGCCTCCTTCGGCATCTCCGCCGGCGTGCGTCTCCGCGTGAACTGCCACTACGAGCGCGGCAACGTCAGCGTCGCCGCGCGCATCATTCCGAACGCGATTCCCGCGCCCGAAAGCCTCGGTCTCGGCGGCTTGATCGATCGTTTCCGCGCCGAGCGTCAGGGTCTCGTGCTCTTCACCGGTCCCACCGGCGCGGGAAAGTCCACGTCGCTCGCGTCCATCATCGAGGCGCTGCGCGCCGACCGTGCTGTGAACATCGTGACGCTGGAAGATCCCATCGAATTCATCTTCCCGCAGGGCAACGGCGTCATGCGTCAGCGCGAGTACGGCCAGGACTTCCTCTCGTTCCCGGAGGCGCTCAAGCACGTGCTCCGTCAGGATCCCGAGATCGTCCTCGTGGGCGAAATGCGCGATCCGGAGACCATCGCCGCCGCGCTCACGCTCGCGGAGACCGGTCACCTGATCTTCGCCACGCTCCACACGCCGAACGCCACGCAGACCATCGACCGTATCATCGACGTTTTCCCGCCGCACCAACAGGCGCAGATCCGTTCGCAGCTTTCGCTCTCGCTCAAGGCCGTCGTGGCCCAGCGCCTCGTGCCGGGTGCGAAGGGTGGACGCGTCGCCGTGCGCGAGGTGCTCGTGAACACGCCCGCCGTCGGCAACATCATTCGCGAGAGCCGCGCGCAGGAACTTCCTTCCGTTCTTCAGACCGGTGAAACGTACGGCATGGTGACGTTTGAGAAAGATGCCAAACGTCTCCTGAAGGAAGGGGCAATCACGCAGGAAGCGTACGATTTGGTGGTGAAGTTGTCGTGAGACGTCGGAAGAGAGATAAGACGTGAGACGTGAGATATGAGAAATGAGAGATGAGAGATGGGAATTAAGAGTTTCCCTTCTTTTTCTCTCAAGTCTCACGTCTCAAGTCTTGAAACGTTCATTCAGTTCCACGACGAATCCCGCCCGATACGCGACGAAGACGACATGCGCGACGGTGAGCGTGAGCCCGATGATCGGAGCGTACGGCGAACGGGTGGAGGCCACGGCCACGACGGAGCCGACGACGAGGTTTCCGATCCGGTCGGCGAGGAGCACCGCCACCTGAGCCGTCACGAGTCCGAGAAGCACGAACGCGTACCGGTTCTTCGTTCTGCGGTAGCTCAAGCGGATCGCGTCCAGCATTCCCGTACGCTCGGAGAGCAGGATCGCCGGGGCGAGGGCGAACCGGGGATAGAGCAGGAGCGGCAATGCGAAAACGAAGACGGAGAGAAGCGCGAATATCGGCGGCAAAATGAAGCTTGCGGCGAGGGCAAGCAGGGCAATCCAGAGCCCCGTGATTCCCGCGAGGAGCAACCACACTCCGAGGATTTTCGGTGCCGACCGAACGGATCGGAGGAATACGTTTCCTTCTTCGGGACGGCTAACGGCCACGAGAGCCACAATGCGGGTGATGATTTCGAGAGCGAAAACCACGGCTGCCACGAGCAACGCCGTTCGGAAGAAAGGACCGAGACGCTCACCCGCTTTCTCGAACATCGCTTCCTGTTTTTCGAGGGGAAGACGTTCGACGGCTGCCTGAACGGCAAGGGCGGTTTCGCCCGCAAGCATCAGATGATCGTTCGTGCCGATGCGCGCGGTCGCGAGCTTCTCGGAGAAACGGGTTGCCTCTTCCTGCCCCAGGAGTTCGGGCAGGACGGGTGTCATCCGTTGCAGTACGTATCCCGGCGCGCAGAGTTGCAGGGCAATGAGGAAGGTCCCGACGACGCCCGTCAGGACACCGATCGTCGTTCCCGCTCGATTGCAGCGGTGCAGTGAGCGGCGGAGGAGGTCGATCATGATCGCTGACATGCGCAGAGAGAATGCGCGCGACGGAGCGTTTCCTCAAGGGGCGACGGGCGGGCGATTCCGATCGATGACGACGTGCGGTGAGCCGGGGGTTTCAGGCCACCCATTTTCCGTCGGTGAAAACCGTGAGGAGGATGAGCTGTTCGCCCAAAAGAAGCGCGGCGCAGAGGAGCGCGCACGTGCCGAGGACGGCGTGCGTCGTCGGTGACAGTTTCACGCGGGACCACAGGTGCGAGAGTGCGATCAGCGCGAGCATCACGCAGGGGAAGGTGTAACGCAGCATGCTCTGCCAACCGTTCCCCACGAGCGCCGCGGCGGGCAGATAGAAGAGGAGTGCGGCGGCGATCCAGAAGAGCAGGCGGATCCGGAAGCCGTCGATCCGTCGGCGTCGGGTGCTCCATGCGTCCAGTGCGAAACCGAGAGCGAGGAACCAGAAGGTGGCGCCCGTTGCGAATCGACTCAGTTCCTGTCCGTCCGAAAAACTATGCGGGAGCGCCGGGACAAGGATGCTCAGGACGTTCCCGCTCAGCGGGAACGCGTATTGCGGATGGATATTCCATCCTGCCGATTGACGAAGGAAATAGAGGTTCCAGAGGCCGAAGGCGACTTGGCAGTAGGCGAAAAAGAGCAGCGTGCCCGCGGCCGAGAGTGCGGAGGCGAACGCCGCGCAGCGGAGCTCGCGCTTCGCCTCGGCCGACCGGGGGACGCCGTGGTTCAGGAGCGCGTCGATCACGGGCAATGCGGCGAGCGCGAGACCGAAGACCCGCGTTACCGACATCGCGAATCCGTGGAGTCCTGCGAAGAGCCAACCGCGGCCGTTCCGCCCCACCGTCCAGAAGAGCATGCCGAGGAGTCCCCACAGGAAGAGCGATTCGGAGTACGCCGCCACGACGTAGAACGCCGCCGGATGCGCGGCACTGCACGCAAGAACCACTCCCGCGATTGCCGGTTTCACGCGGAGGTGCCGCAGCAGCAGGATCAGCGTCGTCCACATGCCGATGGCCGCGAGCTGCGCCGTCACCAGCAGCGCGAATTTCCGGAACAGAAAGGGTCGCAGGATTCGTGCGAGGAACGGATAGCCGGGGAAGAACGCGACGTTGGTGTTCTTGATCCACGACCGTTGTGTCAGCTCCGTGCCTTCGCCGAGGGTCGGAAGATTCGCGAAATATCCGTCTCTGGCGATGCGGTCGTAATGCTCGCTGTCCCACTGAAAGAGATTCGCGTATGCCGCTTGATAACGCGATTCCTTCTGGATCGTCACCGCGATGCCGAGTTGCAGCAGCGTGATTCCGATTCCGAGGAGCAGTGCGTGCCACGGGCGGAAACCTCGCTTGGTCTTCCGTGCAGAAGGAGTGGGCTTCTTCACGGGGCAAAGCCTACAGGAGGGCTCGCGGCGGCGCGACGCTTGGGAATTCGGATGGCTCTGTTCTAGAATGCGCGAGCCATGTTCGAGCGTCATATCAGCGCGGAAATGCTTTTTGAGGAAGCCGAAAAACGCGGTCTCCGGCCGCGCTGGGAAAGCGGCTGCGGACTCTTCTCGTTCCCGCTCGGGGGGAAGAGCGTCTTCGTGTATTACGCCAAGATTCATGGCAACAGCCAGCTCGGCGACCAGATTTGCCGCGACAAGAGTCTTGCAAGGGCGTTCCTGGCGAGAGAAGGCTTCGACAATATCCCGTTTTGTTACTCGAAGAAGAAGACGGAGATCAACGCTTTTTTCGATCGTCATCGTCCGATCGTGCGGAAACCATTGCTCGGCATGCGATCCGAGAACGTTCTCCTGATTGCGGATCGAGAACAGATCGATTGGAGCGATCTGGAAAATGCGTTTTTCGAACAGTACGTCGAAGGAGTCGAGCATCGATACCTTGTTCTCGACGGTGAGGTCATCGGAGTCCAGAAGAAGCCGCTTGATCCTCGGCCCGGGCATCCTTGGCACAAGTGCGTTATCAACCTGGAGAAGTCGGCGTGGGCCGGGCATCTCGTCAAAGAAGCGTTGTCCGTCGCACGTCTGCTTCGCATGCGCTTCCTCGCCGTCGATTTCATCGTTCAGAACGACGGACGGTCGTTCGTCCTTGAATTGAACGGCATGCCGGGAACGTATCTGTTTCAGCATCCGCACGAAGGGAAGCAGATCAACGTTGCCGAGGCGCTCCTCACGTCGATCGTGGAAAAGGAATCCGCCGATATGCCCGCTTAAGGGCAACGTTGCCCTTCAAACGCGCTTTGCCTGGGCAAAAGCCTCTGCTACACTCCTGGTCCTCGCCGCTCTTTTATTGTCCGGAAAAACGCAGACGTGCCCAGGTGGCGGAATTGGTAGACGCACTAGCTTGAGGGGCTAGCACTCGCAAGGGTGTGGAGGTTCGAGTCCTCTCCTGGGCACCATACAATGTCGATCTATAATCGCGGTAACGATCTTTTGTCATGAGCATCCATCATCCCGTCTCGCGCAGACTCATCGTCCTCGCCCTCGCTCTCTCGTCGCTGTTTGCGGCGATGTTGCTGATGGCTCGCATGTCCTACACCGGACGCATCACCTACACTTTCCTGCCGTGGAACCTCATCCTCGCGTGGGTGCCGTTCGTGTTCTCTTCGATGCTCGAGGAGTTTCATCGCCGCAAAGCTCCGATGCTCCTTCTTTTCGCGCTCGGGTTCGGCTGGCTCGTGTTCTACCCGAACGCACCGTACATCTTCACGGACTTCGTTCATCTCAAAGAGCGGGCCAACGCGCCTCTGTGGTTCGATATCGCCCTCCTTTCTTCTTTTGCATGGACGGGCTTGATGCTCGGTTGCATCTCCCTCTATCAGATACAGGATGTGATTCGCGCCCGCATCGGGACGTTCTTCGGTTGGGTCTTTGTGATTTTCATCAATTTTCTCTGTGGCTTTGGGGTGTATGTCGGGCGAGAGCTGCGGTGGAACAGTTGGGACGTTCTCACGAGCACGCGCGAACTCATCGCCGATCTTGTCCTGCGCGTTACGCAGGCGTCCACGTATCCGGGTTCCGTCGGGGTTTCGCTCGTTTTCGGCGCGTTCCTCTGCGTCGCGTATCTCGTGGTGTACTCGCTCCTCAGGGTCGAGACGTCGGAAGGGAAGCGGCTGCGCTAGGCGCCTCCTTGTCCGGAACAAACCTCAGAGCCAGACCGTTCATGCAGTAGCGGAGCCCCGTGGGTTTCGGGCCGTCCGTGAAGACGTGCCCCAGGTGCCCGCCGCAACGGCTCAAGACCTCCGTCCGCTCCACGCCGAGCGAGTCATCCGGCTTCGTCACGACCGCATCGGGGGAGATCGGCGCGTAGAAACTGGGCCAACCCGTCCCGGAATCGAACTTCGTCTCCGAGCGGAAGACGGGATCGCCGCAGTCGGCAGTTACGAAGGTTCCTTTGCGGTGTTCGTTCAGCAGCGGGCTCGTGAAGGGGCGTTCCGTCGCTGCCTCACGGAGAACGGCGTAGCGCTCGGGGCTTAGGCCCGCTTTCCACTGCTCGTCCGTGAGCGGCGATGAAGCCTGTGCTTGCCGCGTCGTCGGGATGCTCGATTCCTGATCGGTCTCCATTGTCGGGGCCATGGCCGTGGAGCATGAGACAAGGAGCACGGAGGTGAGAATCGGGAAAAATCGACGCATGACAAGACCGTACCGCGTTTGTCTTTTGGCGTCGATCACTTCGCCCTTATTTCGCCACGAAGGCAGTCGCTCCCAGCCACGCCAGGTCGAACACCGCCTTCATCGTGCGGGCGAAAGTGGGAGAGTCGATGATGACGCCGAGGAGCTCGTCCTTATTGAGTGACACGATGCCCACGCTGTCGTTGAAGATGAGGATCTCGTTCTCGAACAGGAACTGGTCCTTGTTCACGAGGAGGATTTCGAGGAGGTTCGGGTCGTGCTTCGCGGGGAGGAACGGATCCATCACGCGCACGCTCTCGACCGTCGTCGGCGAGAGGTAACGCGTCTTGATCTTCTTGCGCATTTTCGCGTGCGTGTACTCGGTGAAGAACTTCGGGAAGAACGCCGTGACGTTGCTGAGGTTGGTGTAGCCGAGGATCTCGCCCTTGGCGGCGAGCGACTCCGTGAAGACCTTCTCCACGCCGTCTTGTCCTTCGTAGAAGCGGATCTTGGGCTTGAAGGCGATGGCGCTCGCGATGGAACGGAGTTCCGGGAGCACGCTCCTCGCGATATTCATTTTCTCCTCCGCGAGCGTGATTAATTGCTCCGGCGGCTCCGGCGCAAAGCATTTCACGCCGTTGCGGTTGTACTGGCTCAGGAGTTTCTTCGCCACGAGGTTCTCGATCGTGTGGTAGCAGCTGACGCGATGCACGCCCGCCTTGCGCGCGATATTGGAGACCGGCCCGCCGTTGATTTCCAGTGCGGCCAGGTAGATGCGGGACTCCTCGTCGGTGAGACCGAGTTTGGTGAGTTCAGTGATCATTACTAGGAGTATAACAGTGTTGTAGAAGATTTTCTACACAAAATAGAATTGAGTTTTTGGCTTATAAACAAACAAAAGATTGGTATCAAAAAGCGACTGTTGGACCATTTTGACTGTACGTGAGAGACTATGGATCCTGGGCCGAGATTGTATGCCGAGGATTTTTTTGTATTGCCTCCTTCACCTATGAAGCAGACATGCACTCTCTGTCGGCAA
>CAZRMM010000008.1:0-80029 GCA_964601225.1 uncultured Candidatus Peribacteria bacterium | reverse complement strand
CGGTGATTTTGATGGGCACTTTTGAAATGCGTTCACGTAGCATGGGAGGTTGGGGGAACGGATACCAACAACTACTCACGCACGTGACACACGACGATTCGCTGATGTCGAATACACTCTAGTCTTTTTAGAAATCTTGGTCAATAGATTTTGGCTTATGTAAGCCACTAATGATACTGTGCTACACTCTATAGCAGGACAGAACGTTCATCCATGATGATGTCTTAAATCCCACGGCTAACAAAAAAATCAGCAGAAATCACCAATTGTGATCTTTATACAAATGGCATACACTTTTCACCACGATGCAAATTAGGCTTTTTTCAGCGGTTGTCGTTGCCACTCAAGTTCTCTTGAGTAACTTCTGTTTCATGCCCATGGCACTCGCTGAAACCGCGATGCCGATGGATCACGAGATGGAGGAAATGGAACAGGTTACTGAGATGGTCATGACACCGATGCATCCCATGTCCACGGTGCATTGCGATGGATGCGTGACGGTCACCCGTCCCAAACATCATTCAGCTCCTATGACTGGAAGAATGCCGTGCAACGACGGTCATTGCCTCTCGGAACATTCGCCGTCGACAGCGACCGTGACGCAATCCTCCCAAAAAGACATTCTCAAGATTGCCCTACGCCCCTCGAACTTCGTCATTGATGTACCGGAAACCACCGATGCTACGCTTAGACCTCGCGATGGTCCACCCATACTGTTAGTCCAAACAAGGACTGTTGTCTTGCGGGAATAAGAAAGGAGAATCCTTTTGAGTAGCCAACATTCGATTGGCTGCTTGCTTGTATTTCGTTCTCCTTCTTTTATGTCTCAGTCATCTCCACACGAACGTTACGCGACAGTCTGCATTGGCGGGATGACATGCGCGAGCTGCGAATTGCTTCTCGAAAAGAAGCTCAAAGCCGTGCCGGGTGTCAAAGCCGTTGATGTGGATCATAAGAGTGGTGCGGCTCGTATCACGGCAAAAGCCGATGAACTGCCAAGCCTTGAGGGCATCACTGCTGTCATTGAAAAAGCGGGCTACAGCGTTCTTGAAGACGCTGCTCCGACGATTTCTTCACTTTCTCCCGACAAACGAAAATGGATGGAGATCGGAGGATCGCTCCTGATAATCTTCGCACTGTACAAAATTCTTCAAGCATTCGATCTTGTATCGCTTGCCCCCTCCACGTCGGGAGCGCTCTCGCTCGGTGGAATCTTCATCATCGGCCTTGTGGCCGGAACATCAAGCTGTCTTGCGGTGACGGGGGGACTCCTCATCGCGCTTGCAGCGAAGCACAATGAAATCCGCCAAGCGGAGACACCGTGGCGGAAGTTCAAGCCGCTCCTACACTTTAATATCGGCCGTCTTGTGTCCTACTTCGTCCTTGGCGGTCTTGTAGGGCTACTTGGGCAATCGATCACGCTCTCCACAAGGATGAGCGGCTACATGAGCATCATTGTCGCATTCATCATGCTCTACCTTGCACTCACGATCCTCGAAATTATCCCAAAGGGGAGCTTCCCGATCCGGCCTCCTAAGAAGTTGTCCCGATGGATTGCAAATCTCTCCGAGAGCAACCATCCGGCTGCGCCCTTCACCCTCGGTGCTTTCACATTTTTTCTCCCGTGCGGATTTACACAATCACTTCAGCTTGCCGCACTCGCATCGGGCAGCTTCCTGACAGGCTCTCTTACTATGTTTGTGTTTGCACTTGGCACATTGCCTTCCCTGCTTGGGATCAGCGCGATCTCTTCGACGGCACGGGGCAATTTTTCAAGAATTTTCCTTCGTTTCTCCGGTGCTCTCGTGCTGCTTCTGGCACTCTTCAATCTCAACAGCGGATTTGCGCTTACCGGCATCGATCTTTCTTCTGCGTTTGCAGGTAGCAATCAACAAGCGGGTTCCGCGCCGTCCATCAAAGGAGGCGTGCAAGAAGTTTCCATGGCTGTGACGCGCAGTGGCTATTCTCCAAGCAATCTCACCATCACAGCGGGTGTCCCCGTTCGCTGGAAGATCGATGGGACGGGCGCTGCTGGATGCACAAGCATCATGACGATTCCTTCTCTGAATATTTCCCAAGCCCTCCGCTCAGGCGAGAACATCATCGAGTTCACCGCGCCGAACAAGGGTCAGTTGGCCTTCATGTGCTCCATGGGCATGGTGCGAGGCTCCTTCACCGTTATTTAATTCTTCTCATTTCCTTCTGATGTATGACTTCACTCAAATGGCATGATGCCCCCCAGCCATCTCCCGCACATGCTCAGATGCAGTCCGGCAATAACCCGTGGTTCGCAATCTCGATTGGTCTCCTAGGTTTCATCATTGGTGCTATAGCATCGCCGCTGTGGTCTCAGGGCACTCTTGCACAAGGAACACAGCCGTCCATTCAAGATAACCCGCCACAGATTGCTGCCGCCCCAAAAGCAGGTGGTTGCGGATGCGGAGGAGCAAATGGCTGTGGCATGGCGGGTGCTCGATAAATTCTTATTCTTATTCTTTTCCTTTCCTCTCATGTCAAATCTCAAATGGCAGGACTCACCACAGCAGCCGCACACTCACACCCATTCTTCCTCTTCGGGAAGGAACCCTTGGTTTGCCGTCTCGATGGGGCTGATGGGAATTATTGTAGGCTTTGGAATTGGCTCCTTCAATGCTGGACGCTTTACGCTCGCAGCTAGTAATCCGACTCCTCAGCAGGTCGCGCAAGTACCCACTCCGACCGCCCCTGCAGCGCCCCAAGCCCCCGCAACTCCTGCCACTGCTGATGACGATCCTGTTCTCGGCAATGAGGATGCTCCCGTTACGCTCATCGAGTTCACTGATTACCAGTGCCCGTTCTGCGGACGGCATTACACGAATACTTACGGGCAACTGAAAAAAGACTACATCGACACCGGCAAGGTGAAGTACGTCGTGCGAGACTTCCCGCTTGGCTTCCACCCGCACGCCCAGAAAACCGCAGAGGCGACGGAGTGCGCGGATGACCAAGGGAAGTTCTGGGAGATGCACGACAAAATCTTCGAGACACAGGGAACGTGGAGTAATGCAGCCGATATCGTTCCCGTGCTCAAGCAGTATGCGGCCGATCTAAAGCTGAACACAGGCACCTTCAATACATGTCTCGATAGCAGTAAATATAAGGATGAAGTGGCAAAGGACATGGCTGATGGCAGTGCCTCCGGCGTGAACGGTACTCCGGGCTTCTGGTTGCTCGGCCCTGACAGCAAGAGCGAACAAATCAGCGGCGCGGTTCCTTATGCGAATTTCCAGAAGGCCATCGATGCCATGCTTCCGTAATTCTTTCCAATATCACCCATGCATAGACGCTATTTCCTTCCATCAGTCATCGGCTCACTCCTGCTGCTCACAGCGTGTAGCGTTGATACGAAAGGTATTGCCACACAGTCCAACCGTCCGTCGCACCCGAAAAGCAATATGAATTCCGCAGTCACAGTGACGGAGTTCATTGATTTCCAGTGCGAGGCCTGCCGCGCGGCACAGACGAGAGTCATTAAGCCATTGCTGGAGCAGTACGCATCTCAGATGCGCTATGAGGTGAAGCATTTCCCGATCTATCCTAATCACCGCTATTCCAAAGAAGCAGCGGAAGCTGCCGAATGTGCTGCCGATCAGGACAAGTTCTGGGAGTTTGAGGAAATGAACTATGAGAATCAGGAAAAGCTCAGTCCTTCCGCAATTTCCGGATGGGCGAAAGAACTCGGACTCGACATGGATCTCTTCGAGCGATGCAGAAAGTCCAACATCAAGATGGCCATCGTCGAAGCATCTCAACAGGAGGGCGAGGAGCTTGGTGTAAATGGAACTCCCACATTCTTTGTAAATGGAAAGAGAGTGGAGAGCACCATTCAGGCAATCGGTGCCGCGATTCAGGAAGCGGCAAGCGGATCGGCGATGCGTCTTTGATCAGCTCTTGATTGTGAAGGGTAGGGGGATATACTACCCCTACCCCCTACCCCTCCAATTATGAGAGTTGATGCCAAGAAGAAAACACTGGATGCCGTGAAGCGACTTGAAGGTCTCACGGCCAAACTGCGAAAGCAGGTGGAAGAAGATGCCTACTGTACGGAGATCCTCGAACTCGCACTTGCGATGCAGGGACATTTGAAACACATCCAGTCCGCTGTTCTTGAAAGCCACTTGCACACTTGTGCCGCGAAGAAACTGGCTTCTCCATCGGACAAAGAAGCATTCATCAATGAAGTGCTGCATGTCGTTGGACTCTCGCGTCGCTGATTCTTTTCCTCCATCACCTTATGAAAACAACCGTTTCCATCCCCGGTATTCACTGCGCTTCCTGTGAGGCGCTCATTAAAGATGTCAGCGCGGAATTCCCCGCAGTCACGAATGTGACCGTCAATCTTGAAACAAAGGAAGTGGAGCTTGAGCACGGAGGTGACTTCGACCTCTCCAAATGGATCGAGGAGGTGCAGCTCCTCGGAGACAAATACATCGTTCATCCTACTTCCTGAATTCTATGTCCTCCCAATGCACACTCACCATTACCGGCATGCACTGTGCCAGTTGCAGCGCCCTCATCACCCGAAAGCTCAAAAAAACCGCTGGTGTGGAGGAAGCGAACGTAAACTATGGAGCGAATAAAGCGCGTATTCGTTTCAATTCAGAAATGGTCGACGAACAAGGACTCGTCGATGCCGTGAAAGCGGCGGGGTACGGCGCGGAAGTGCACGATCCACACAGCCACCACGGCGTGGACACGGACAGAAAACGTCAGGAAAGCGAGATCGCGCAGTATCGCCGGAAATTTCTCATCGGCCTCACATTGAGCTTCCCAATGCTCGGTTTCATGGCGCTTTCTTTCTTCCCGGATTCTCGTCTCCGTGAGATGTTCATTCCGTACATGGGTATTGTCTCGCTCATCCTCGCTACACCAGTACAGTTCTGGCTTGGCGCAGGGTTCTTCCGAGGCTTTTGGTCGAGTGCCCGCATGCTGAGTTTTAGCATGGACAGTCTGATCGCAATCGGGACACTGACCGCGTATCTCTACAGCGTCTACAACCTCGTTGTTCATGCCGTTACCGAGGGGACGGTCATCGGTGAGGTGCATGATCTGTACTTCGAGGTCGCCGCCTTCCTGATCACGTTTGTGCTTCTGGGGAAATGGATGGAAGCCCGCGCAAAGGGAAAGACATCGGCAGCTATCCAAAAACTCATGGGATTGCAGGCGAAAACCGCGCGTGTTCTGCGGAACGGCCAAGCAGTCGACGTACCAATTGAGCAGGTTCAGGTGGGCGATATTATCGTGGTACGCCCCGGGGAAAAGATTCCAGTCGACGGCACGGTGACGAAAGGACTCTCCTCGATTGATGAATCTATGCTCACGGGCGAAAGCATCCCCGTGGAAAAGAAAGAAGGAGATCATGTCTTTGGAGCGACAATGAACGGTAACGGCAGCATTGAGTTCAGAGCCGACAAAGTCGGATCCGAAACGGCACTCGCTCGCATCATTCGTTTCGTGGAGGATGCACAGGGTTCCAAAGCACCCATTCAGGATTTCGCAGACTGGGTTTCTTCTTGGTTTGTGCCTGCGGTCATCGGCATTGCCATTCTCACACTCGTCGGATGGCTGATAGCCGGATCGTCGGTTACGTTTGCCATCCTGGCTGCCGTGTCCGTGCTTGTCATCGCTTGTCCTTGCGCTCTGGGACTTGCCACACCTACGGGCATCATGGTTGCAACCGGAAAAGGCGCGGAGCATGGCATCTTGATTCGCGGCGGAGAACCGCTGGAAGCGGCGAACAAGATCAATGTGATTGTGTTTGATAAGACGGGAACACTTACCAAAGGAAAGCCGGAGGTAACAGACATCCATGCCATTGAAGGTACGCAAGATGCGCTCCTCACAATCGCCGCCAGTTTGGAGCAGGGTTCCGAACACCCGCTTGCCGAGAGCATTGTTCAATATGCAAAAGCGAAAGGAATGACTCTCTCATCAGCGGACAGCTTTAAGGCGATCCCCGGTCATGGAGTTGAAGGATCCATCAACGGCGTTACGTATTACCTCGGTAACCGCAAACTGCTGGAACGGGAGAAGATTTCCATCGGAAGCGTGGAAGAAAAACTCCGGCAACTGGAAGAGGGAGGGAAGACCGCCATGCTGCTTGCTGCAAACGGTAAAACAATTGGCATCATCGCCGTGGCCGATACGGTGAAGGAAACCTCGAAAGAAGCTGTTGAACGCCTAAGGAGCATGGGCATCGAGGTGTATATGATCACAGGTGACAACAAGCGAACTGCCGAGGCCATTGCACGATCTCTTGGTATTCAGTACGTGCTTGCTGAAGTTCTGCCAGAAGAGAAAGCAGGAGAAGTGAAAAAACTACAGGAGCAGGGCAAGAAAGTGGCGATGGTCGGCGACGGCATCAACGACAGTCCCGCGCTCGCCCAAGCCGATCTCGGCATCGCTATGGGAAGCGGCACCGATATTGCTATGGAGACGGGCGGGATCGTCCTTGTACGGAACGACCTGCGCGATGTGGTGACCGCCATACAGTTAAGTCGCGCGACGGTGACCAAAATCAAACAGAACATGTTCTTCGCGTTGTTTTACAACATCATTGGCATTCCCATCGCCGCGCGTCTGTTTATGGACTTCGGCATCGTCCTACGTCCCGAACTCGCCGGACTCGCAATGGCCTTTAGTTCCGTCTCCGTCGTCACGAATTCACTCCTCCTGAAAGGCTTCCATCCGCAGAAGAGAAACTGGCTCTCGGATATCGCCCCCGTGATGATGGCACTCGGCTTTACTGTGATCTTCTTCGTCTTTGCGCAACTCAGCAGCGCGGAAATCGATGATAGGTCTATGGGACTAACTCTTCCCGACATCAGCCGTCATGCCTCTGATCTTTCCTCTCCCCTCACACGCAACGTCGATGGCACAGTCGTGATCAAGTTGGAAACACGAGAAGTCGTCTCGGAACTTGCACCCGGCACGACGTACCAGTATTGGACGTATAACGGCACGGTGCCGGGACCGCTCCTGCGCGTCCGAGAAGGTGATACGGTGGAGGTTCAGCTGACACATGCAATTGCAGAAGAAGTATCGCAAGACATCAGCTTCGATCTCGTTCCGACCGCGAGAGCGGATGGTGGCAAGACAGAAGATACCCATGCAGATAGTGGCGGTTTACATGCGGCAGAAGGTCACGCAACCCACTCCATCGATCTCCATGCCGTCACGGGACCCGGCGGCGGCTCGGTGCTGACCCAGGTGAAGGACGGCGAGACGAAGATCTTCCGCTTCAAGGCCAATCGCCCCGGCGTCTACGTCTATCACTGCGCGAGTCCTCATGTGCCGACTCACATTGCCAACGGCATGTACGGACTCATTGTCGTGGAGCCAAAGGAAGGTTTGGAGCCTGTCGATAAGGAGTTCTACATTATGCAGGGCGAACTCTACACATCGGGTGCCCTCGGGAAGAAAGGACATCAAAAATTCTCCAAAGAAAAACTTCTTGAGGAGAATCCCGAGTACTTTATCTTTAATGGTCGCACGGGCGCTCTGGCAGGCAGCGGTGCTCTGCGTGCAAATGTCGGTGAACGCATCCGGCTCTACGTTGGCGTCGGAGGGTTTGTCCCCTCAAACTTCCACGTTATCGGGGCAGTGTTCGATAAGGTGTATCCCGAAGGCGATATCATCTCTCCTCCGCTTCGTAACGTCCAAACGACCATCGTTCCCGCCGGAGGCTCAGCTGTCGTGGAATTCACGGTCGACGTACCCGGCAAGTACCTTCTGGTCGACCACAGTCTGACGCGCTCCATTGATCGCGGTGCGCTTGGTGAACTCATCGTCGAAGGGCCGCGGAATCCCGAGCTCTTCTCCGCCGTCAATCCCGATCCCAACCACACACACGCGGATCTGGCGATGTGGGTGGAGGGGAGAAAAATCGATCTCTCCGCAGGGAAGTACATGCTGGATGAAGAATCGGCTGATTCTGAGAAGGAAACGAATCCGCACCTGCATGACGGCAACGGACTTGTCATCCATCGGCACAAGGCGGGGCAGTCCATCGGAGAATTTTTGAAAGCAATTAATATCAATGCCACGAATCAGTGCGTCACACTCGATGATGGCACATCGCTGTGCAACGAAGGATCGAAGCGCTGGCAAATGTTTATTAACGGTACCGAACAACCGCTCGATCCCGCATACGTCTTCCACGATCTTGATCAGATTCTGCTGACATATGCTGCGACAGGTGAGCAAGTGGCAGAGCATCTGCAATCACTCTCGGATGACGCATGCCTGTATTCCCAAACATGCCCCGAGCGCGGCACACCGCCAGTGGAGAACTGCGTCGCCGATCCGACTGTTCCCTGCGTTGCTCCTACTGGCTCCTTCTGATTTCCCCTTTTATTCATGTTCTGCTGCTCGCGAAAAACACTGCTCGTTCTCCTCGCTGTTGCCGGTCTGATTGGACTTCTCATGGCAGCTGGAAAAATCAACGCATACGCGGTTTTGCCCTTTCTGCCAATTCTTCTCTGCCCCCTCATGTGCATCATCATGATGATGTTTGGGCGCAAATGCGAAGGTGAGAATTGTGATCACAACAGGAATAAATCAGCCTCACCTCCTATTAACAAGAAATAATTTATGCACCGCAACGTCCGCCTCCTTCTCGGCAGTTCGATCTTCATCCACATGGGACTCAATATCCTTGCCCCAGTGTATGCGATTTATGTGCAACAAATCGGTGGGCAGCTCATTGATGCAAGCTTCTCCATAGGATTCTATGCGCTGCTCAGAGGTATTCTGTACTTCGTTTTTGCCAAATTCAAAGACAGGCATTTACCACACAGGCCGATTCTCTTTAGCGGCTATCTGATATACGCCCTTGCTTACCTTGCATACACGGCTATCGACGCACCGATATATCTCTTTGTTATCCAAGGATGGCTTGCTCTCGCCGATACCATCCTGAATCCATCATGGAGCGCGGTCATTGCCACTTCTCTCCAGACGGGCGAGGAACGGAAGACGTATTCCATGTTCTATGGTTATCGTTCCATCTTCGAGGGTCTTGGAGCGTTCATCGGTGGGATAGGCATCGCACTTCTCGGCTTTACGTGGACGTTCCTGCTGATGGCAGTGTTTGCGTTGTGTGCAGCGTTGCTATCACTCGCAATCCGTATAGATATGCCAAAATCAGCAAGCGCATGATTTTTTCATATTCTCCGTATGCCTATGAAACACTCCACTCCACTTATCATCGGCGCTCTCCTACTGCTTACGGCATGTTCGACCGTAAACCCCTCGGGCATGGGAATGAATCATTCCAACATGGGACGCGGGATGATGGGACGAGACACTCAACAGTCAGGATTCCTGCCGGGGGAAGGTGTGGACGTGCAGTCGTTGCCGGAGGCCAAACAGTCGGAGGTATTGGAAGTGTCAGAGGGACAGGTCATCTCGCTCAATCCCACGCTCGTCAAAAAGACGATCAACGGCAAGAGTCTGCCGATGTATGGCTACAACGGCCAGATCCCTGGCCCGATGATACGGGCGAAACAGGGAACCACGATCACCGTCGACGTGCGGAATGACATCGAACTCCCCACGACGATCCACTGGCACGGCATCCGGCTGGAAAACGGCAATGACGGTGTGCCCGACGTAACGCAGAAAGTCATCGAGCCTGATGGCACGTTCCGCTACACAGTGATTTTCCCCGACGAAGGCATCTACTGGTACCACCCGCACGTCCGCGAGGACATCGAACAGGACATGGGTCTCTATGGCAACCTTCTCGTTATGCCGCAAGAAGAAGATGCGTACGCACCCGTGAACATATCGGAAGTGGCTGTGCTCGATGATCTTCTTTTGGATGGAAGCGGAAATGCCGTGCCCTACGGCATCAAGAACGCCAATTTCGGATTAATGGGCAGGTTCGGCAATACATTTCTCGTCAATGGGGACACGTCGTACGAGCGCACATTTAAAGCGGGATCGGTTGTGCGGTTCTACTTCACCAATGTCGCCAATGCTCGCCCGTTCCGCATCAGCATCCCCGGAGCACGCATGAAGCTCGTCGGCGCGGATGTGGGGCGATATGAGAAGGAATCATTTATTGAAACCGTCACACTCGGCCCCGCAGAGCGCAGCATCGTGGATGTGTATTTTGAGGAACCAGGCTCCTACGTTCTTCGTCATGAAAGTCCCGTTCGCACGGAGGATCTTGGCAACTTTACCGTGACAGATGAATCCGCAACCCCAGACCTTGCATCGGCCTTCGAGGAACTGCGGACAAACGCCGATGTAACGACGGATATCGACACGTTCCGTCCGTACTTCGTCAAGCCCGTGGACAAGACGCTGCGGCTTACGATTTCGATGGGCATGATGGGGCAGGGCAACGGCATGCAACACGGAAACATGATGGGCGGTACGTCTGAGGACGGCATTGAATGGGAGGATGCCAACATGATGAATGCCCAAATGTCAGCCGAGATGATGGACTGGAATATGGTCGATGAAGGAACCGGAAAGAAGAACATGGATATTGAGTGGCAGTTTAAGACCGGCGATGTTGTGAAAGTCCGGATCATCAATGACAAAGAGTCCGCCCATCCCATGCAGCACCCCATGCATTTCCACGGCCAACGGTTTCTGGTGCTTTCGATGGACGGTAAGCAAAACGAGAATCTTGTCTGGAAGGACACGGTGCAAATTCCCGCCGGATCCACCGCTGACTTGCTGTTTGATATGAGCAATCCCGGTGACTGGATGTTCCACTGCCACATCGCGGAGCATCTGACGGGCGGAATGATGGGTCTTATGAAAGTCCGCTAATCTTCTATCTCTATTAGTCTAGGAATATGACAACTTCCACCTGTACCGACAGCTGCGATACTGCATCATCTTCTAAGCTGGAAAAGCGGTTCATCACCGCGCTGATTCTGAATGGCGGCCTTGCCATCGGTGAATTGATCACGAGCGTCATCACGGGAAGCAGTGCGATCCTCGCGGACGGTCTGATGAACGTCGACGACGTTGTTGCGCTCTGCCTCAGCATCTACAGCGAACGCAAGACCCGTCAGGCACCCGATGAGAAGCGCACTTTCGGTTACAAGCGCATGGACGTTTTCGCGGGGTTCGTGAAGGGATGCTTGCTTCTTGTAACCGCTCTGCTTGCGTTCCTGCAAGCGGTACGGCTTCTCTTTGAGCCACAGGAAATTGCGACACTGCCTGTCATCGTGGTCGGCTCCATCGCCTTTATCGTCAATCTCACTTCCGCGCTGGGACTGAGGAGAGATGCGTGTTGCAGCCTGAATGCCAAAGGCACGTTCTCCTGTATGGCATATGATGCCGTAGGATCTGCGGCAGTCGTCATCAGTGCCATTGCATCCTATTTCTATCCTATCATCTACTTCGACGTGGCGGCTGCGCTGCTCATCGCAGGATTTATGGTGAAAACAGGATGGGGGATCTTCAAAGAAGGTATGGGATATTTCCTCCAATCAGCACCTGATGGATTCGATTACGGAGCGCTTGAGGAGGCAGTGAAAGACGTGAAGGGAGTTTCATCGGTTGGAGACATTCATGTCTGGAGCCAAGATCCAACCGAGCATCACCTGACATGCAAGGTCACTGTGAAGATTGAAGAGGTGTGTGATTGCGAAAGGATCATTGGTGAAATTGAAGTCATCGCGAAGAAATTTGGGATACAGCACACCACGATTCAACCCGTCTATTCATCTGAAACCTTGGACAGATTCTGTAAGATGCAATGATGAGTTTCACGCATGTGGCATTACTAAAATCAGTTATTGATCACATTATTTGATCATAAAACACTACCCCCTCAGTACTGTTCGGTTTGTTCGGATTAGCCCCAGTCCCACGTGCCTTTCCCTGACTTCCCAACGCTCTCCTACAACCCCCGAAAAACCGCTACTGTGTTGCTGTAGATGCCACGTGTTCAGCCAGAATTCAGAAACGTCATCCCATCCTTCCCGGAGTCAGGAATACGAGCAGAGGAGGGATGAGAAGTTTACCGAGGAGCATGGTGCGATGAAGGACGAGTCGAATGGGAATCCCTCCTCAACAGCCATCCTGCTTCGTTCCAGAGGGAGACGATGCGGCGATATCGCTCCGCATGGAATGAGCACAGAACACTATTGAAGACGAATCGGGCAGGGGGTACCGTTCCTTCTATGAATTCACGCACACTCACGTTCGGTGGCGCGGCGCTTGCCGTAGCCGTTGTTGCAGGGGCATTGCTCTCCCTTCAGAACTTCGACGCCGAAAAGGTGTCTTGCGAGGGGATTGCAGACGCCCGCGCGACGCTCCAGGCAACGTACGATGCCGGCGTGGACGCGAGCGTGCAGGTGTACGCCGCGGAAAAAGCGAACACCGACGACGCGCTGAGCCGCTGTCTCAGTGCGAGCCCGGCCGATCCGTGCGCCGACGCGCAGAAAACGCGCGACGCGGCGGTGGCCGGATTCAACGACATCCCGTCTCCGCCGGACAACGCGCCGTACGCCGATTTCCAGACGTACTTCGCGAAGCGCGACGCGGCATACGGCACCTATAAGAAGGCGAAAGATTCCCTCGATCAGTGTCGCGCGGCCAACCCGCCGAAGCCCGATGTCCCGTACGAGAAGTCGGATACGAAGAAGTGCTTCGACGCGTACGACGCGTCCGTGGCGTCGATCCGCGACACGTTCGAGAAGAACACTCAGGCGCTGCGCGGCGCGCTCAAGTCGGCGCTCGGCGCACTCGCTGCTCGCGAAAAAGCGTGCAACCCGCCTACGGGCACGGACAAGTTCACCGACCCCGGAGTGACAAAGACCGCACAAGACGGCGGAAGCGTTCCCGTGGAACTCCAGAACTGCCAGCAGATCAATCCCGACTTGGATACCGACCTCTTCCTCCTGCGTAAGCGGGCCGCGGCATTGCCCGCGGAAATAAAGGCGGTGCAGGACGGCATCGACAACGCGAAGAAACGGATGAGTCCGCTCCAGCGCGATCTGAAGGACGTCGATACCTACATTCCGCCGGAGAGCGCGAAAACGCAGTTCGAAGGCGCGCTCAATGCCCTCCGCGCAGAACGGAAAGTGTCGATCGAGGCTTCGCTCGACTTCTACCAAAAACTGATCGAGCGGCGGCAAGCGGAAAAGGAGGCTCTCGAGCGTGAACTCAGCGACGTCCAAGCGAAGATCGCCGAGCGTCTCGCGCAAATCCAAAAGGAGAACGCGGCGCGCCAGAGGAATTTTCCGACCTTCGTACACCTGGCGCATCCCGACGAGTGCGGCTACTACCACTGTCACGGGGTACTCTGCGGCCGACGGGATCCGGCACCGGACGGCTGCGGACACGGGACAACGACCCAGAGCGACGTTGATTGCAAGGAATTCATTAAGTCATACCTTCGCGCCGCAGGCGTGCGCTGAGATACTTCTTCCTTCGATCTCATGAAGGAATTGCTTGCCACCGTCGCCGTTCTCCTGGCGATTGCCGGCAACGTTCCGTACCTGCGCGACGTGCTTCTGCGAAAAACCAGACCGCATCCGTTCACGTGGCTCGTTTGGTCCATAGTTTCGGCAGTTTCGTTCGGGGGACAGGTTGCGAAAGGCGCGGGAGTGGGCGCAATTCCGACGGGCTTCGCCGAGATGTTCACGATCGTCATTTTTTTCTTCTCGCTTCGGTACGGATTCAGAGACATCGCTCGGCGCGATGTCGTCTTCCTTGTCGCCGCACTTGTCGGCCTCATCCCATGGATTCTTACCAAAGATCCCACCATCTCGGTGGTTACCGTGGTAAGCATCGATAGTATCGCCTTCGTGCCGACGCTCGGAAAAGCCTGGCAGAAGCCCGAGACGGAAACTGCAACTCTGTACGTGATGAATGTCTTGCGCCACATCCTTACGCTTTTTTCGCTCAACTCCTACAACGTCGCAACCACCCTGCATTCGATCGCCATGATCATCGTAAACACGATCATGTCGTCGTTTGTCATCGGACGAAGGGGGGCCACCTCGTAAAGTGGTACACTGCCCTTCATGAAAATCGTGAAATCCATCTTTGCCGTTATTGTCGGTTTTCTCACCGTTGTCGTTTTGTCCGTTGGAACGGACCTGATCCTGCATCGCATCGGCATCATGCCGAACACGCCGACGCTCTTCGCAACGGGCCCGCTCCTGCTCGCCACCGCCTATCGCACCGTCTACACGGTCCTCGGCGGATTCGTGACGGCCCGGCTCGCGCCGAGGAATCCGATGAGGCACGCGATCATCCTGGGATGCATCGGCATCGTAGCCGGAAGCGCCGGAGCAATCGCGAACGCCGCGCTCGGTCCTGCCTGGTACGCGTGGGGGCTCGTCGTCGAGGCGATCCCGTGCGCGTGGATCGGGGGAAGACTCGCCAAGAAGTAATCGCAATCAACGCACCGCGAGCACCGGGATTTCCGTCGCGTGGCGGATGGATTCGATCGTGTGCCCGAAGAGGCGATCGGCGAAAAATCCGTGTCCGTGGGAGCGGAGAACGAGGACGTCGATGCTTTCCTGCCGGGCAGCCGCGGTAAGCTCGCGCGAGGGCTTGCCGAAGCGCAGGATGCCGCGCGCGGCGAAGCCCCGTTCGCGAAGCGTCGAGGCGATACTCTCCACGTACAGCGCATCCGACCGGCTCTCCTCGTCGCCGGCATCCTCGCCGTACCACTGCGCGCCGACGCCGTCGACGACGTGGATCACCACGAGCTCGGCCCGGTGCGCCGTGGCGAGCGTAGCGGCATGACGGAGCGCGACGGCGTCCTCGGCCTTGTTCTCGACCGCGACGCCCACCCGCCGGAAGAGGGGAGAGGAGGTGTCGGCAGTGACGAATTCCGGGAGCACGTCCGTCTTCCGGGCATCGGCGGACCCGTACCAGGCGAGCCGCGGCTCGATCATGATCCAAAGCAGGAGCGCCGCGCAGCCGACCGCAACGGGCACCGCCGTGAGCGAGATCGCGAGCGTCGATCCGGAGGAGGCGTACCACGCGCCGATCTGCGAGACCACGAGCGAGGCGTTGAGGCCGATGATGATCGCGGCGGCGGCCCAGCCGCAGACTTTCACCCACGGCGCGCTCGCGAAGGGTCCCATCTTCCGCTTGTCGCCCGTCATCTGGAGGAGGGGAACGATGGCGAACGGCAACTGCAAGCTGAGCACGACTTGGCTCAGCACGAGCAGGTCTTGGAGCCTCGCCGCCCCGAAGAGCGCGAGCGTGACCATGGCGGGAACGATCGCGATGGCTCGCGTCACGAAGCGGCGCAGCCACGGCTGCATGCGGAAGTGCAAAAACCCCTCCATGACGATCTGTCCCGCGAGCGTGCCCGTGAGCGTGGAGCTCTGGCCCGAGGAGAGGAGCGCGATCGCGAAGAGCGAACTCGCGGCGGAGGCCCCGAGAAACTGCGGTAGGAGCGCGTGCGCCTGCTCGATACTCTCGACCATCTGACCGTACCGGAAGAAGGCGGCGGCCGCGAGGATGAGGATCGCGGCGTTCACGAAGAACGCGGCGTTGAGAGCGATGAGCGTGTCGTAGAAGTTGAACCGGCACGCCTCGCGCATTTTCTCCTCCGTGCGTTCCACCTTGCGCGACTGGACGAGCGCGGAGTGCAGGTAGAGGTTATGCGGCATCACCGTGGCGCCGAGGATGCCGATGGCCACGTACAGCGCGTCACGATTGCTGAAGAGGAACGGTGCGGAGCCCGAGAGGGTGGGCAGGAGCCCGCGTGCCACGCCGCCCCACTCCGGGCCCGCCCAGAAGAGTTCGAGAATGAAGCAGAGACCGACCGTGGACACGAGCAGCAGGATGAACGCCTCCATCACGCGCATGCCGAGCTTCTGGATCGCAAGCAGAAGGAAAGTATCGAACGCCGTGAGAACGAGGCCGAACTGCAGCGGCAACCCGAAGAGCAGGTTGAGGCCGATGATCGTGCCGATCACTTCCGCCAAATCGCACGCGGCGATGGCGCACTCGCAGAGCAACCAGAGAAGAAAACCGACGGGCCGCGAGTACTGTTCGCGGCACGCCTGTGCCAGATCGCGTCCCATCACGATGCCCATCCGCGCCGAGAGCGTCTGGAGGAGAAGCGCCATGAGGTTCGACATCAGAAGCACCCACAGCAGCTCGTAGCCGAAGTGCGATCCGCCCGCGAGGTCCGTGGCCCAGTTGCCGGGATCCATGTACCCCACGCTCACCATGTACGCCGGGCCCGCGAAGGCGAAGAGCCGGCGCCAGAAACCGGCGCTGCTCACGCGCACGGAACCGTGCACGTCCTCGAGGGACTTCGCGCGCTTCTCGCCGGCGGAAAAGGACGTCGTGGGCATACGCGACGGAGAGGGAAGTGTACGCGACCCTGCGGCGCCTCCGCCACGGACAATTCGTCGTGAAAAGGCGGCGAGCCGCGCCGCGATCGCCGTCGGCGAATGTACTCTCCCGCAATACTCCGCTTCAGACCTACGCGCAGATCATAAAGAGCATCGCGTCGTCGGAACCGGGCGAAAAGCCCGTCTGCAAGTCCATCAACGGAAACGACGTCATCGTACACAGCCCGGACAATAATCCGTGGTACGAGGTCATCGGCGGGAAGTTCAACTTCTCGTTCTCCTGCATCGTGCCCATGGAAGGCTCCGCGAAGGGATCGAGGACGTCATCATCGGGGGAAGGTTCTAAGATCCCCTGGAAAGCGCCAAATATGGCTTAAAAATGCCAATAATGGCATAATATCTCCGTGAAAGAAATATACACAGAAGGGAAAAAGGAGGTCGAGGTTCATCGCCTCGGGACGCCCGGCAGCGTACCCGTGGTGTACTTCCATGGCATGCCGGCGTCCGGGAAGGAAGCGGAACTCGTCTTCGGGAAGGTAGGCCAACCCGGCCTCGACGTCATCTCGATCACGCGTCCGGGGTACGGCCGCTCGACGGCGAACGTCGAGAACACGCTACGGCAAATCACGACGACCGAGCTCGCGGTCCTGAAGAAGATCATCGGCGACAGGTCATATCACGTCGTGGGAACCTCGGCCGGCGCCAAGGGCGCACTCGACCACGCCGTCGTCGCCCCGGAGCGCGTGAAGAGCGTGACGCTCCTGAGCGTCATGCCACCGATGGAACTCGCTCGCGCGAACATGAGCATGCCGCTCGGTTCGCGCATCGGACTCGCCATCGCGAAGTGGCTTCCGGATTCCGCGAACGGCGTTCTCGCCAAACTGCTCGGAAGCATGGTCGTCCGGAAGGCGCGGAAAAATCCCGAGGGCGAAATCGAGAATTACAAGAAAATCCTCCCGAAAGGAGACCGGGACATGCTCTCCGATCCAGAGACCTTCGCCAGGTTCACCGATGTCGTGCGCGACTGGTCCTTGCCCGAAACGGGGCAAGGCATGCTCGGCGACATGCGTCGGATCGGGAAACCCTGGCGCTTCGATCCGAAGAACATGACGAAAGATGTCGAGATCATCCATGGCGGGGACGATCCCGTGGTGCCGTGGTCGGCCGCGAAGGAACTCGCGAAGAGACTCCCGAACGCGAGGTCGACCGTTCTCGAGGGCCGTGGCCACGCGATCTATGGCGATCCGTCCGTCCGGCAAATGGTCCTGCGACGGATCGAGGAGGCGGAGAAGAAAAGCTGATGAGCCTGAAGAAACGCCATCAATGAACCGACGACGATCTGCGGCAGCTTTTCTGTTACCATGTATAGCATAGGGAATTACGCATTCATCGACGGCCAGAACCTTCATAAGGGCGTTCGTGAGCTAGGATGGAATTTGGACTATCGCCGTTTTAGAAAATATCTCCAGGAAAAATATAACGTCGAAAAGGCATTTATTGTCATGGGATTCATAGCCACCAACGGAGATCTGTACACGGCTCTGCAAAATTACGGGTTCATCCTCATTTTCAAGCCGACGCTGAAATACAAGGACGGGACCATTAAGGGCAACTGCGACGCCGATCTCGTGCTCAACACCATGATCCGCCTCAAGGAATTCGAGAAGGCCGTCATCGTGTCCGGCGATGGGGACTATTTTTGCCTTCTAAAGTACCTCCAGGATGAAGGGAAACTTGAGACAGTCCTTGTCCCGGATGAGAAAAGTTACTCGGCTCTTCTTAAGCCTTTCGCGGCAGGCTTCCTTTCGAGCATCAGCTCTCTCCGGAAGAAATTGGAGTTTAAAAAAAGCACCCCGTAAGGACAGGACCTTAAAGAGTGCTTTTCGTGGTGATACCTAGACATAATAGGCGATTCGCGAAAAACGGTCAATTCCATTTTTCGGCGATTTTCTCCGTAAGAAGGGTTATACCCGCTCGTTTTCCATCACCGTTTCATTCGCCCTTTTCTCCCGCTTCATCGCGAGCCGCACGAGCTTGAGCGTCTCGTAGTCGACCGTCTGCTCCAGCGCTTCGTAGACGGGTTTGAGACGTTCGAAACCGAGTTCCGAGAATCGATCGCGAATCTCGTCGGCTTCGTCGATGCTCCCGACCAGGTATTCCAAACTCGGGCAGATCTTCTGCTCCACGAACTTGTCGATGTAGTCGAGCACCGTTCCGTAGCTCAGGTCCGTCGCCTTGAGGATGTCGCGAAGAGGCATCTTCGCTTCGAGGCTCCGGAAGATCAGCGCAGCACGGCCCTTCTTCACGCCGCCGGACTTCGGCTTCTTCGGGATCTCGATCGCCGCGACGACCTTCGGTTGGAAGAGCGCACGGGGGACGTAGCGCGCGGCTTCTTCGGCGAGGCCGTCGTAGAACTTCGTCACGAGCGGTTCGGCCCGGATGGAACTGGGGTTCCAGCGTTCGATCGTGAGGCCGGCGGAGGAACGCACGCGAGAGAGCGCGACGTACGCCTGACCAGGTTCCCACAGGTGATCGAGGTTCACGACCATGCGGTCGAGCGAGGCACCTTGGGCTTTGTGGATCGTCGTCGCCCACGCCAGCGTGACGGGGAAGTTGTAGGCGCACGCCACTTCCTTGCCGTCGCCGTCCAGGTAGTTGAACCCTTCCTGCTTGAGATCGATCACGTCGCCGTCGAGGAGCTCCACCGAGATCTCGTCCTCGCGGATGCTCCGCACGTGCGCGAGCGAGCCGTTCACAAAGCGCATCTTCCCGGTGGGGTCGTTGCGGCGCATCATCACGAGCGCGCCGCGCTTGAGTTGCAGCACGTCCGGAATCGGCACGGCCTTCCGCGTCGCGTCGATGTACCGGTCCTCACCCTCGTACTGCGTCGCGAAGCTGTGGGTCGGCCCGTCGATCTGCTCGAGTCGAAACAGGTTAAACTTCTCGGCCTGCGCGCGGTGGGGGAAGAGGCGCGTGGCGTCGCTTAAGTCCTCGGTGACGTCCATGTGCGCGTTCAAGAAGTCAGCAACCTCCTGGTTCACCGTGCCGACGCGGATGAAGTTGAGGATCTTCAAAAACTCGATATCGCTCGTGCGCATGACGGTGCTGAGGAGAGCGGGGGAGAAGGCGCTCTGCGTCCACGTCTCATGCGTGAAGGCCCAGTCCTTCGGCGCACCGTCGCGGGCGATGGGCGGCAGCTGTGCGAAGTCGCCGACGGCGATGATCCGGAGCCCGCCCCAGGGCTCTTGGCTCTGCCGGATCTCCCGGGCGATGGCCTCCGCGGCGCAGATGCTCGCGCCGCTCAGCATGGAGACCTCGTCGATGATCACGCACGCGGCGCGGTTGATGCGGTACGCGAGCTTGCGGTTCCGGACCGCCCGCGCGATCGTCTCCCGGAGCCCGCCTTCCATGATCCCGAGACCGAAGAAGCTGTGGAACGTGCGTCCGCCGACCAAGACCGCCGCGGCACCCGTGCTCGCGACGATGGGGAAGTCCTCGGTGTTCTTATCGGCGAGGTAGTGGTTCAAGAGAAAGCTCTTCCCCGTACCGGCCGCACCCGTGAGGAACACGTTGCCCTGGCACTTGAGCACCTCGATGGCCTTCGCTTGGCAGGAGGTGAGAGTCGCTGCCGAAGCTGTTGTCGGAGAGGGCAAGGGAATAAAGGATAACACTAGAGTGTTATTCAAGGATCGCTATACTTTTTACATGTCTCTTAGTGAGCCGCCTAAGAAAAAGAGGCAGTTTATGAAATACATGCAGAGAATTCAAAATTTTTACAATGAGACAATAAAACCGTGGCTGCAAGAAAGGATTGGCAAACTCTTTATTGTCAGTGCTGCTATTTGGATACTTATTTATTCATTTTCAAGCTTGGAATTAGAAACATGGCCAGTTGTATATATTTTTCTTAAAGTAATTGGAGTCTTGGTTGCTGGATTAGTTGCCATAGATATTCTTTCAAAGGGGCAGGAACACAATTTTCAAGGCACTTGTTTCTTCCTAATTCTTGGAACAATCATTTTTATTTGTATTTTTGTTCATTTTTTATTTGGGGATTCAGACAGGAACGGAATCCGGAATTTTGAAGAAATCGCATATGGTCTTAATCCTTGGACCGTTGATTCAAAATCAAACTCAGATCAATTAAGCCAAGCAAATCTTATTGATGGCTGTGTTATAAAATGGTTGCAACAAGGTTATGAGTTAAAGTCTGACAAATTGCCATCTGATACAGATGGAGATGGATGTTTTGATGAGATAGAGAGAACGGAAGGTGATGAATTGGCCTATGAATTTACACAGGTACCATCTTTCATAAATCCAACACAGGATGACAGAAAAGCGTCTGCAAGATCAGTTTGGGAAATTCGCTTAGGCTCAGGAGGTGTAGTACCAAATCCACCAGTATTTAAATGGCAAAATTTTAGATTTAATAATCGTCGAGAAATACAGAGCTACACTTTGAATTTAAATTTGATGTCGCCTTCGGGTGGTGAGGTTATTTCCTTTCAATGCCCTCGAGAATTGGGGAATGATGCTTCACTTTCTGAAAGAGTCTGGATGAACTGCTGGCTGCCAAATGAATTGGTTGAGCGAATTATTAAGTTTATGAACGATTCGAAGACTTCAGAAGTAGATGCCTATTGGCAGGTAAGTGTCGGCGAGTCAGTCCGACTGTTTACTAGTGACTCATTCAGAAATCACCTTAAAATTATCCTTCCAGCACAATGAAATCCTGTGTGCCAACAAAGGCGATTCTGTTGCTTCTAATTGCCAGTAGTTTCAGTGCATGCACCTTATTACATCCTAACGAAGTTGATAAGGATGGTGACGGTTGGCTAGTTTCTGATGGTGATTGTGATGATAATGATCGCAATTATCATCCTGGAGCGCTTGATCCTGAATTTGATTGCGATTCAATGACTAATTCTTCTAGTTCATCAAATTCTTCTAAATCACAAATTGGTTTCAGTTCATCCTCTGTTCAATCAGTAGATCTTTCTCTTTTATCAAATTTTGTTACTGAAAGTCATACTGGAAAAACTGGATACGATTATTTTAAGTCCGTTGGAGCCACGGCTATCTCGCCAAGTGGAACAATCCAGCAGGGACGGCTTGTGATAGATGTAGCTTCTGGAAATTATCCAAACGTACAAACTCCTCCAAAAAGTTTGGCAGTTGGAATTTACGTTGGCTTAATTGATCGAAAAACTTTTCATCATGAAAAAGAATGGAGCAGTTTTCTTGATGCAGAATGGATCGGGGATTGCTCTGATCATTTAAATACTAGTCATGCTCTAGATTATGGCGGGGTATTTTTCCTTGGTCAGAATCGAAGACTTGATTTTGATTTAAGCTTGCCGCTGCCACTTGCGAACAAAAATCATTGCATTAAGGAATCTGACACTTCGCTCAACTTACTTGAATTAATAAACACTGCATCGAGTAACAACAAGCTTATTTATATAGGTTTCTACACGAGTACTCCCGGATTTGGGAAAATAGTTAATGCAAAAATTGTTTACTCGGGTGGCTCAATCGAAAAAAAGCCAGTAATTCCGTTCTGAATAACTTTTATTTGAGATACACATCAATATTCCTCAAATGCTCCTCGTACGTCTTGGAGCAGTGGATCTGCCGGTTGTTGTCGTGGAGGTAGAAGAGGCACTCCGTCTCCTCCGGGTGGATCACCGCGTTGATGGCATCGAGGCCGGGGTTCGAAATCGGCTGCGGCGGGAGGCCTTCGTACCTATACGTGTTATACGGCGAGTCGACCTGCTTGAGCGAGACATCGATCGGCGCCCAGTAGCCGGAGCCCTCGTCTCCTCGCATGAATTGGAGCGTGGCATCCACTTCCAGCTTCATCTTCTGGAGGAGCCGGTTCCAGAGCACGCCCGCGATGAGCGGCATGTCCGCTTTGCCGCCCGCCTCGCGCTGGATGATGGACGCGAGCTTGATCGCGGTGTTGTACCGGATGTTCTGCGCGCGGAGTTCGGGGAGCAGGGGATCGAAGTTCTCGTTGAAGCGGTTCACGAAGCGCTTGGCGACTTCCGCGGGGATCTCGTCCGTCGGGATGAGATAAGTATCCGGGAAATAGAACCCGTCCACGAGGTCGTAGGGATGCGGGACATCGGCGAGGAGGAACGCGTCGCGCTCGGAATCGTCCCACGTGAAGGCTTCCTGCAAACGGTCGGCGACCTGCTCGCGGCGGAGCCCCTCCGGGATCGTGATCCAGTGGAGCGGGGGATCGGAGGTGAGGAGCCCCGCCATCTGCCACGAGGTCATGGTGTCGTTGAGGCGATACCCGCCCGGAACGATGCGGCCGTACCCGCCGTGGAGAAGCATGGAGATTCCGAGGAGCGGTCGGCCCTGGGCGTAGTCCTGACTCAGAAGCTTCTCCTTGATGGCGGCAGTCTCGGCAGCGCGGCTCACGACGAAGACCGAGGCCGTCTCGGCATCCACCGGCAGGCTCGAGCACGCGCGGAGGCTCAGCAGTATCAATCCGATCACGCTGATCGCGATGATGAGCGGAGCCTTGCTGCGGGGAGAACGGCGGCGCATGACGCTGTGACGAATGGTACCGACACCGAGCGACGGGAGAATGCTTGACTATTTCTCAAGTGATGTTTGAATGTCGGACCAATGGTTCCCGAGAATCACCCATACAAAGGCAAACTGGAAATGCTGCATCAAGTAATCGATGCACGTTTTCCGCAGAATGTCGCCGCAATAGCAAAGGAGTTCGTCACGCGCTTTGCGCAGTGCATGGCTCCTGCGCAGGAGGGAAAGGGGATCGAAATCTTCATCACGCTCGCCGACTCGGCGGAACTTGCGGCCATTCTCCGATCGATGAATGCACAGGCACGAGTCAATCTTCAAATTCTCCTAGGACATATCGTGCCGTTCGACCGATCTCTCCCCCGCCTCTTGAGAGAGGCCGCGCTTGAACCCGAATATCCGGAGCGGAAAGACCTTTTCGGCTCGGACGCGGATCTCGGCTACCGCAGGGCCTCCGCCCGCATGCAGCAAACCCTTCGCAAGCCGGAGGGGAGAAACATCCACTACGGCGCGGAAGAACTCGTCAATTACTGCAAGACCTTTTTGCCGCGACGGGAAGACGACACGCTGCTGACGGAGGAGGAATTGGCAGAGCGATGTCGCTTCGACCCAGAAGCTCTCAAGTTCACAGAAGGATTCACGGATCTCATGCTGGAGCAGAGCCCGCGCGCCGAGGCCTTTTGGAAAAACATCCAGTACGTACCGCGAACGCCGGGAGGAACCCAAGGGGAAGGAACGACTCTCAACGAGCAGGATCGCGAGGACACCCGCCTGTTCATCCTCTATCTCTGCGAAATCGTCCGTGTTCTCAGTGCCGACTTCGCCAATATCGATCCCACTCTCAAAGACAACGACGTCGGCAATCATGCCCAGGGCAGAGTGATGTACGAAATCGGAGAGCGGGTGATGCTCTCCTTCCTTCGGCAGCGGTTCCCCGCGATGTTCCGCTCCCATCAGCACTTGGACATCGGCGAGCGCGGGGCAGTCGTCGAAAAAAGATCGAAATTCTGGGCGGATTTTGAGAGGGAGTTCTACCAGATATATCAGAGGCTGCAGCAAGCCCTCAACAAGGCGGATCATCTGCGGTCGCATACGGTCAACGACTTCCGCCTGATCACGCACTTCCTCTTGCGTTTCGGCATGGAGTTGCGGGAAATCGCCCTCCTTCTCCAGCAGACGGAACTCTTCAAGCGTCGACCGGGAGACGATCTGTTGCAATTGAACGAAACGCTCCCGCTCGTCACCGGACCGAATCCCAACGTCATTCAGTGGCAAAAGAACAAAAAAAAAGCCGAAGTCATCGCCATCCGCGCGTGCCCCGGAGCGACGCGCGGAATCGCCATGAAAAAGACTTTTCGATGGACCGACGAGAATCAGCAGCCCGCCGTCGCCACGTGCGGCGCGTTCGTGCACGGCCCCGGTACGGAAGCCGGTACGTCTCCCGCCAGCACGGTTCCGCTCTCGAAGATCTTCCATCCGGAAGACCCGATCGCGCTGTGCGCGAACGACTTCGGACGCTACTCCGTGATGAGCCTCCTTGAGTACTACCAGGTCATCGACGAACTGGACATCCAAGGGCTCTTCGAGCTGGGCTCCAGCACGCCGGCGACGGCGCTCGTGCATTTCAACGACCACGATGACAATCGCCACTATCTTTTCTTCGCGCTGCCGCGGGCGGCGGCGGCAGCCCTCAACGCGGAGGACCGCATTCGGGAACTGACGGACGAGGAGACCGATCTGGTGCAGAAAAACATCAGTAAGGAGATCGACGACCCGGTCGCCATCGACATTCCGAACGACGACGACGCCGAGGATGAAGAAGAAGCGTTCGACTCCAGCGAATACCCTCAGGAACTGCTCAACTGAGCAGGGACTGCTGAGTACAAGATTCGGGAGTGCGGCGGTTTTTTTGAGGCGTGCCTTGACCCCATCCCCGCGGCTGCATATTATTAAGTTCCTTCATTATTAAGAAGATGAATGAACGACAGAAGCTCGTCGGCGAATTCCTCCGGGGCTTGGGCACGCTCAAGCGGCTGCTCATGACCTCGGCCCCCGGGAAGAAAGGGGAGCGGGGCGACTGCCCGACGCGCGCGCAGACGGCGACGTTGATGGTGATTTCCCACTACGGACCCCAGACGATCAAAGACCTCGCGGAACGCTTCGGCATGAGCCCCAGCGCCGTGACACAGACCGTGGACGGACTCGTGGACGAGGGATACCTGGTGCGCCAAGAAGGCGAGACAGACCGACGACAGGTCTTCGTCTCCCTCACGGCAAAGGGAAAGGCAATGGCGACGGAGGCGAAAAAGGAGCAAGTCCGGACCGTAACGAAGCTCTTGAAACCACTGAGCGACGAGGAACTGATCGTCCTCCTGACGCTGCACCGAAAAATCGCCCGCATCGAATGACGGAAAAGACCTCCACACCGCCGGCCCCCGCGGATCCCAAGGACGCGAAGAAGGGTTCGCACGCGCGCCCGAAAGGTCCCAGCGTGTTCCAAGTTCTCGGACCCTACAAGCGATGGATCGTGCTTCTGGTGCTCCTGGCCTTCGTCGTGAACGGCCTGTACCTCGTGGTACCGACGCTCGTTGCCCGAAGCATCGACTCGTTTTCCGCGGGAACGTTTTCACTGGGAACCGTTACGGCGGAGTTCCTCGCGCTCTCGACAGCGATCTTCATTTTCCTCTACGGACAGAACGCCGTTCAGACGTACGTGTCCGAGCTCGCGGCGAAGGATCTCCGGAACGCTTTGGCCGCGAAGATCTCGCGCCAGAGCAATGCCCGGCTCCAGGAGCTGACGCCGAGCGTTCTCCTCACGAACCTCACGTCCGACATCGATGCCGTGAAGCTCTTCGTGGCCCAAGCGGTGGCTACCATCGTATCGTCGCTGTTCGTCATCATCGGCGCGAGCGTGCTCTTGCTTCTCTTGCACTGGAAGCTCGCGCTCGTCGTCCTTACGATCATCCCGCTCATCGGCGGTACGTTCTTCGTGGTCTTCAAAAAAGTCCGCGTACTCTTTCTGCAGGCGCAGGGAGTCATCGACCGTCTCAACAAAGTGATCAACGAGAGCATCCTCGGCTCCGCCCTCATCCGCGTTCTTCATTCGGAAAAACTCGAATACGAGAAATTCGGCGCGGCCAACGCAGACGCTCGGGATCTGGGCATGCGGATCCTCCGGCTCTTCGCATCGATGATCCCGATCATCACGTTCGTTTCCAACCTTGCGGTTTTGGCGATTCTTGCTTTGGGGGGCAGATTCGTCATTTCGGGATCGCTTTCGCTCGGCAACTTCACCGCATTCAACAGCTACGTCACCATCCTCATTTTTCCGATCATCATGATCGGATTCATGAGCGGAGTCATTGCCCGGGCCACCGCCTCCTACCAACGCGTGAAGCAGGTGCTCGACGCCCCGGACGAGGAACGCAAGGGAACGGTTCCCGCGAACCTCACCGGCGACATCGCGTTCCGGGACGTGACGCTCAGTTTCGGCGAGAGGGCGGCTCTCAGGAACGTCTCGTTCGCCCTTCCGGGAGCCACGAAGACCGCCATCATCGGCCCCACGGCAGCCGGCAAAACGCAGTTTTTGTCCCTTCTCATCGGTCTCATACGTCCCACGTCCGGCACGGTGCTCCTCGACGGCCGCCCCATCGAGGAATACGACCCCAAAAGCCTTCACCGCCAGGTGGGCTTCGTGTTCCAAGACAGCATCCTCTTCCACATGACGCTCCGGGAGAACATCGCCTTCGCCGAGGGCGTGACGGACGAAGATCTGACGAAAGCGATCGAGACCGCCGAGCTCAAGGACTTCGTCGACACGCTGCCGCAGGGGCTCGACACCGTCGTCTCCGAGCGCGGCACGAGCCTTTCGGGCGGACAGAAGCAGCGCGTCATGCTCGCGCGCGCGTTGGCGCTGAACCCGCGAATCCTTTTGCTCGACGACTTCACGGCGCGCGTCGACGCCCGGACTGAACAAAAAATCCTCGAGAACGTCTTCCAAAACTATCCGAACCTCACGCTCGTCTCCGTGACGCAAAAAGTGGCCTCCGCCGAAAAATTCGACCGTATCCTTCTCCTGATGGAAGGGGAACTCATCGGCGAAGGCAAGCATGCCGACCTCCTTCACCGATCGCCGGAATACGCGCAGATTGCCCAGTCTCAACGCAGTACCAATCATTTCGAGTCTCAACCGTGAACTACAAGCTCATCGACCCCACCGGCAAAAAGGATAGAAAAAGCTCCCCGCTGGGAGCTGCGCGCCGCCTCATGCCGTTCCTGAAGAACAGGCGCATGACGCTTCTGCTCGCGCTCTGCGCCATGTTGGCCAATACCGCCGCGACACTCGCCGGTCCCGCCATCGTGGGACACGCCATCGACACGTATGTCGTGAACGGCCGGTACGGGGGAGTCATCGCCTGGTCCTTCGTCCTCTTCATTCTCTATATCGTCTCGCTCGGAGCCTCCTACGCGCAGACGATGCTGATGGGAACGGTCGGGCAAAGCGTCCTCTTTACCTTGCGTAATGCGGTTTTTAAAAAGCTGCAGGAGCTGCCCATCGCGTTCTTCAACCAAAACAAAGCGGGAGACCTCATTTCACGAATCAACAGCGATACCGACAAGCTGAATCAATTCTTCTCGCAGGCGCTGGTGCAGTTCGTCGCAAACTTGTTCGTCATCCTCGGCGCCGGAGCGTTTCTGCTGAGCATCAACCCCAGGCTCGGCGCCGCCGCGCTGGCTCCCGCCGCAGCGATTCTCGTCTTCACGCAGTGCGTCTCGGGGTGGGTACGTCGCCGAAACGCCATGAGCCTGAAGAGCACCGGAGACCTCTCGGCCGAAATCTCGGAGAGCCTGGAGAATTTCCGCGCCGTGGTGGCCTTCGATCGCCGCGATTACTTCCGCACGCGCTTCTCCGAAGTCAATGACGAGAACTTCCGGGCATCCGTCTCGGCCGGTCTTGCGTCGAACGTTTTCATCCCGGTCTACGGATTCGGTTCGCAAATGGCGCAACTGATCGTTCTTGGATACGGCATCGCGCTGATTGCCGCGGGACAGTTCTCCGTGGGACTCCTCATCAGCTTCGTCGCATACGTGCTCCGCTTCTACGACCCGCTCCGCCAGATGGCCAACCTCTGGTCCTCTTTTCAAACGGCAATGGCCGCCTGGGATCGCATCGAGGCGATCCTCTCGCTGGAAAACGACATGACGATCGTCGCGTCGGCCGAGAAAGGCGCCGCGGGCGCGCTCCTGGAGTTCCGCGACGTGAACTTCCGCTACCCCGACGGCAAGGAGGTGCTTCACGACGTCTCCTTCGCGCTCGAACCGGGCAAAACCTACGCGCTCGTCGGACCGACGGGCGGCGGCAAGACCACCACGGCGTCGGTCATGGCGCGTCTTTACGACGCGACGGAAGGACGCGTATTCCTCGAGGGAAAAGACATCCGATCTTTCGAGCCGGGCGATCGCGTTCGACGCATCGGTTTCATTCTTCAAGAACCGTTTCTGTTTACGGGAACGGTGCGAGAAAATATCCTGTACGGAAACGATCGCTACGGAAATCACACGGACGAACAGCTGGCCGCCGTTTTCTCGTCACATGGTCTCGATGCTCTGCTGCAACGGTTTGACCAAGGTCTTTCCGCCCCGGTCAACGGGAACGGAACTGGCATGAGCCTCGGCCAGCGGCAACTCATCGCATTCATGCGAGTCGTCCTGCGCGATCCCGCACTCCTCATTCTCGACGAAGCCACTGCCAATATCGATACGGTTACGGAACAGTTGCTTGAAGACATTCTCCGAAAACTCCCGAGAGAAACCACGAAGGTGATCATCGCCCACCGCCTCAATACCATCGAGGCAGCCGATGAGATTTTTTTCGTCAACGACGGCGAGATCGTTCGAGCCGGGTCGATGGAACACGCGGTGGAAATGCTCCTCCATGACAAGCGCGTCAGTTGATCACCGCACCCCCGTTCCGGCGCGTCACCAATGACAGGAAGAACGCCCGTGCTTTCGGAGATACTGCTGATGGTATTCCTCGGCCTTCGTGAACGGTTTCTCCGGAACGATTTCGGTCGCGATCGGCTCCTTCCATTTTCCGCTCCGGTCGAGTTTCGCCTTCGACGCTTCGGCGATCCGTTGCTGTTCGGGTGAAAAAGTGAAAATCACGGAACGATACTGCGAACCGATATCCGGCCCCTGTCGGTTCACGAGCGTCGGATTGTGCGAAGCCCAGAAGACATCGAGCAGCGCGCCGTACGACACAACCGATGGATCGAAGGTGACACGCACCACTTCCGCATGACCCGTGGCATCGGAACAGACTTGTTCGTAGGTCGGATTCGGAGTGTTGCCGCCCGCGTACCCCACGACGGCGTCGACGACGCCCGGCACCTGCCGAAAAGTTTCTTCAACGCCCCAGAAACATCCTGCGCCGAACATCGCGGTATCGGTCATCACAAAAGATTATAGGTCATCCTGTCCACTGTTGCGACATTGCCGCGCAGAAATCCGAAGGATACGATTTTTTCCGTTCTCCCGCGCCGCATGCACCTTCGACCATTTGCCCTGGCATTTTTCACGCTCATCGTCGCGCTGCCCCTTTCGACGTACGCGGCGGACGATCTCACGAGTTCCACCGTCACCGACGTGCGGTTCTCAAGCGATCAGGATACGGCAACCGTCACGCTCTCCAAAGCTTTGCCTTATGCGACGCTCCGATACGACATCTACGTCAACGGCGTTCTACGCAGTGGCGCATCGGGTCCGGCCGACAATATCGCGCTGGCAAGTATGTCCGGATTCCGCTCGCAATTCCTTGCCCTGAACGGGGAGAGTCAGTTCCTCATCGGCTTTCAAATCTGCGAGCACGGCCCCGACCGTATCGACGTAACGGCGCATTGCAGCCCGAAGAAATACATCACTCTTCTCTTTCTCGGAGCATCGTCTTCTTCGTCGTCATGGTCATCATCGTCCTCGTCATACTCTTCCCGGTCATCGTTTTCTTCCGAATGGGCTTCTTCGTCGAGCTCGTGGAGTTCGTGGAGCAGCGCGCGATATTCTTTTGCCGACGTCGATTCGCGGCATCAAAACGCCGACGCGATTTCCTACGTGAAGGACCAAGGAATCGTCTCCGGCTATCCCGACGGAACCTACCGCCCCGAGCAAGCGATCAACCGCGCGGAGTTCACGAAAATCATCGTGAACGCGCAGTTCTCGCCGACGGAAATCTCCGGGTGCGTACTCGGTCACGGCGGACCGGCGTCGTTTCTCTGGGACATCTCGACATCGGACTGGTACGCACAGTATGTCTGCGTAGCCTTTAATCATGGCATCATTCGCGGATATCCCGACGGGAGTTTCCGTCCGGACCAGACGATTAATTTGGCCGAAGCGGCAAAAATCCTCTCCGTGTCTCTCGTTGGCATCGAAGGCGCTACGGACCCATGGTATCGCGTATATCTTCAGGCTCTCGCGGAACGCCAGGCGATTCCGACGTCCTTTCATTCCTACAATCAGCTCGTTTCGAGGGGAGAGATGGCGGAAATGATTTACCGTCTCAGGACAAACAACCGCGACAAATCCTCCCAGACCTATGAATCGCTCGCCGTAACCTATCACCCGGCCGCCGAGAGCCCCTGGACCGAGTATCGGGACAACGGCTTCGGATGGACCGCGCGATACCCGACCAAATGGGTGGTGGGAGAATTCACCGCGGGAGAAGAACGAGGTATCGCCTTCGTCAATGACAAAATGAATCTCGGAGGAACCGGCGGCAGCGGAATCGATACGCAAAATCACCTGCGGATCTCGGTGCAGGGATCGTGTCCCGATCTCCTGACCGTCGCACACGACACGTCGGCGATCCGCTTTCTCACGATCGGCGATCGCACTTTCCAATATGCCTCCGGCAACGAGGTTTCGTCCGGCAACATCCGGGAATTCGTGATTTTCACGTCTCCACGCGCGGGCGGCGGTTGCTACGTCGTTACGAAGAACATGTTCTTCGGAAATCCGGACAATTACGGGGAACCGGACCGTACGGATCTTCGCCGCGCAATCTCGGAAGTCAGCGACCTGCTCGACGAAACGATTCAGAGCTTCCGCGCTCCTTGAGCCGAAAGAGAAATTTTTGACCCTGTTTTTCCGTTGGCGGAACGGGAGATCCTCCTATACTCGGGGCATGAAGAAACTCGCCCCCCTCCTGTGTTCCGTTCTCCTCCTCGCGTCCTGCGGCGCACCCGCGTCCGGAGGATCCGCGTCGAGCGCCGTCGGTTCCACGGCGGGCGGGAGCGAGAACGAACTCTCGTACCGCGTTCTCCAGAAGGGGCAGATATTCACCGACTTCTCGAAGGACGCGAACAAGGCCATGAATCTCGTCGTCGTCCGCAGCGATCTCACGCTCTTCGAGCACCTGCGTCCGACGATGGCCGCCGACGGCACGTGGTCCGTTCCGCATCGCTTCACCGCGCCGGGCAGCTACTGGCTCTTCGCGGACTTCACCGCCGCCGACAACGCGCCGCACGTGATGCCCTTCCAGCGCGTGGTCGGTGACGCGAAAACCGGTCCGGCGCTCTTCGGGAGCGAGAACCTGCTTACGTCCAAGACGTTCGCGGGCGTCATCGGGAACGTGAAGGTCACGATCGTCCCCACGGTGGGGAACAAGGACGTCACCCTCGATTACTCGGCCGAGGACGTGCACGGGAAGGCCGTGCCCATCGAGAGCTACCTCGGCGCGAAAGGTTTCAGCGTCCTGATCGGGGAAGACAGTTCGTACTGGCGCCTGGTTCCGGTGACGTCGGATACCCCATCCTTCCGCTTCCAGAAGCCAAAGAAGGGGAAATACCGCCTCTTCACGGAGCTCAAGATCCAAGGACAGATCGTCCAGGTCGTCTCGGACGTGGAAATCTGAGGGGAATCGGGGAATCCCCGTGTCTATTTCCCTTGCCCTCCCGCGCCTGTTTCCGTACACTGCCCCGGCAATCCCCCAAGTTTTCCCATGTTTGCGCTCGTCGATATCGGTGGCTTCCAGGAGAAGGTCCAAAAGGGCATGAAGCTCAAGGTTCCGCTTCAGGACGCGGAGACCGGCAAGGTTCTGACGTTCGACAAGGTCTTCCTCGTCTCCGACGGAAGTAAGGTGACGATCGGCGCTCCGCTTGTGAGCGGTGCCTCCGTCGAGGCGAAGGTGCTCAGCCACGGCCGCGGCGAGAAGATCCGCATTCAGAAGTTCAAGCGCCGCAAGCGCTACCGCCGCGTAAAGGGTCACCGCCAGCACTTCACGGAGATCGAGGTGACGGGAATCAAGGCCTGACGGGATCGTAAAATCCGAAGTTTCAAATCCTGAACAATTGTTTTTGTACTTAGGATTTGACGCTTTCTTTTTTAAGATTTTCCCTCAACTCCCGCATGGTCTGGAGGGTAACACCCAGATTCTGCATGCACGCAATGGTTTCGCCGTACCGTTCGCCGGCGCGAAGCAGGTGGCAGAGATACGCCTTCGTATGCTCGCGACTGAGCGGCGACGGCGAATCGGGATCGATCGGAGAGTGATCGTGGAGGAGCTCCGGTTTCGTCGCGCGGAACTTGCTGCCGTCGGAAAGGTACACGGTCCCGTGGCGCGCCTCCCGCATGGGGAGCACGCAATCGAACATGTCGATGCCCTTCGCGACGGCTGCTTTGAGCTGCTCGAGCCGCCCCACGCCCATGAGGTAGCGCGGCTGGTCGGCGGGAAGCAGTGGACAGACGCAATCGAGGATGCCGTACATTTCGTCCTCGGTTTCACCGACGGCGAGGCCGCCCACGGCGTACCCGTCGAAGCCAATCGCGCGGAGTTCCTGCGCGCACTTCTCCCTGAGGTCGCGTTCGAGACCGCCCTGTACGATGCCGAAGAGAGCGATCTCCTTGCCGTCCTTCGCCTTGAGCGCTTCGTGATGACGCTTGCAGTCCGCCGCCCAGCGGAGCGTGCGCTCGACGGCCGCCTCCTGATCCTTGCGCGGTGCGGTGGACGGCGGGCATTGGTCAAACGCCATGATGATGTCCGCGCCGAGCGCGTGCTGGATACGCATCGCCTCTTCGGGACCGAGGAAGAGGGGAGCGCCGTTCAGGTGCGATTGGAAATGCACGCCGTTCTCCACGATCTTGCTGATGCCGCGGAGCGAGAACACCTGGAATCCGCCGGAATCAGTGAGCATTGGTTTCTTCCATCCGATGAACTCATGCAATCCTCCGGCTTCCTCTACGATCGCTTCGCCTGGCTGCAGATGAAGGTGATAGGTATTCGCAAGGAGGATGTCCGCGCCGAGCTCCAGAAGCTCGCGGTGCGAGATACCCTTCATCGCGCCGGCCGTGCCGACGGGCATGAAGAAGGGGGATTCGACGACGCCGTGCGCCGTCTTGAGGCGACCGCGACGACCGCCCGTAGCCGCTTGGATAAGCTCAAACATGGCTGTCGCAGTATGAAGGATGAGGAATCAATTACGAAGGGATTTTTCGCCTCTCATTCCTTCTCGTTCCTTCGTCATCTGCCCGGGAAAAACCCCCCGAAGACCAGGGTTTCGATACATGGAGGTGGACGATCATGGTCCCGCAGTCAGCGCCAGACACCCGCCCTGCGGTAACTCACTTCCAACAGGATCGCGACAAGGACGCCGTATCCGACCGTCAGCCAATATCCCTGAGGCAAGTGATAAGTGATCCACGAGGCCGAACCGAAAAAGTGCCATAGCAGGACAGTGAGAGACGTCACGAGCGCGGCCCGGCCGGGCAGACGAAACACGAGACCGCTCACGATCGCGACGTACACGAGAGACGCAGTCAGGTGCACGAAAGGACCCGAGCGCATTGTAAAATCCCATAGCGGACTGAACTCATTGGCGCTTGCGAATTCCCCGGCCCAATACGACGTCGGCTGAAACCACTGCGTCAGCGCCGTATCGCACCCGAACAGTACAAGTGTGGGCAGGAGCAGCCAGGCGCGGCTTTTGTGCGAGCGGATCTTCACTTCTTGGAGGATACCTTCGCGATGATCTTGTCGATGAGGCCGTAATCGAGTGCTTCCTTGGCGCTCATGAATTTGTCGCGCTCGGTATCGGACTTTACCTTCTCGAGCTTCTGGCCTGAGTGGTCCGCGATCATTTGGTTCAGGGTGTTCTTCGTGCTGATGATGTGCTCCGCATGGATGGCGATGTCCGTCGCCTGGCCCTCCGTGCCGCCGAGCGGCTGGTGAATCATGATTTCGCTGTGCGGGAGCGCGTAGCGCTTTCCCTTGGCACCACCCATGAGGACGATCGCGCCGCCGCTCGCGGCCATGCCGAGACAAACGGTCGAAACGTCCGGCTGGACGAGCTGCATGGTGTCGTACATCGCAAGCGTGGACGTGACCTGTCCGCCCGGGGAGTTCACGTAGAGCGTGATGTCCTTTTTCGGGTCCTGCTTCTCGAGGAAGAGGAGCTGGGCAATGACGGAATTGGCGACGTCGTCGTTGATACCCGTACCAAGGAAGACGATGCGTTCCTCCAGAAGACGCGAATAGATGTCGTACGCGCGCTCGCCGAAGGGCGTCTTGTCGATGACGGTGGGGATGATGAAATCCTGGATCGGCATGCCGCGCGAGAGCTTGGCGGAGATCGAGGAGAGGGGATTGTGGCGCATGGAGTGGGGAGAAAACTGTTCGAATCTATTCTACCGTTTTTTGGCTCCGTGCGGCACTGTACGCAGTGGTCGTATGTTGTGAAGTAGAATGTAAAGTTCATAGTACATTGTAGGCGTTCTGCTACGATCGCATCGTGAAAGAAACGCTGAGGCACGCCATCGATTTTGCCGGAGATCATCTGTCGCGCGCGACGAAGCCGCTCATCGCGATCGTCGGCCCGACGGCGGGCGGCAAGACGGACCTCTCGGTGGAGCTCGCGCTGTGGATCGAGGAGACGAAGCCCGGCGGCTGGATCGGCGCGGAGATCGTGAACGCCGACTCACGGCAGGTCTACAAGCATCTCGACATCGGCACCGCGAAGGCGACGATCGACGAGAGAAGGGGAGTGCGGCATCACCTGTTCGACGAACTCGATCCGCGGGAGGACGTGACCGCCGCGTGGTACCAGGCGCGGGCGCTCGCGACGATCGACGACATCCTCGCCCGCGGCAAGGTGCCGCTGCTCGTCGGAGGCTCGATGCTCTACGTCTCCGCCGTCGTGGACGGGCTCTCATTCGCCGGAAAATCCGACCCGCTCGTCCGCGAACGTCTCTCGCAAGAATACGACTACGACGAAGGCCGTTCTCTTCAGGCACGACTCCGCACGCTCGATCCGGAGGCGGCGGACCGAACGGAACGGCGCAACAAGGTCTACATGCTCCGTGCGATGGAGATCGCCGAACGCGCGGGGAGTGTGCGGGACGCCAAGACGAAAACGAGCGGCCGGTACGACGTCCTGTTGCTCGGGCTCCGATGGCCCCGCGACGTCATCAAGGAACGCATTGAGAACCGGGCGAAGGCGCTCCTCGAACGCGGATGGCTCGACGAGGTGAAAAGACTTCTCGAGAAGGGCTACGGCCCGAACGATCCCGGGATGATCAGCCACGGCTACCGCGAGATCATGGAGTGGATGCGCGCGGGCGGGTCGATGGCGGAACTGACGAAGACCATTTCACGAAACACGGCGCGCTATGCCAAACGCCAAATGACATGGTGGGGAAAGGACGAACGGATCCGGTGGATCGACATGCATCCCTCGTCAAGCTCGAGATGACAATGAAAAGTACGCAACGCATACCATTCAACGTCTGTCATTCCGAGCCTGACCAGAAATGACCGTTACGCCGCGCGCTGCTCCGGAGGCCGTTGTTGTTTCAGTCGCTTCTCTTCTTCGATGCGACTCTGCAATTCGGCGAGTTTCGCGTCGATCTGGAAGGTCACTTCTTCCTTCACCTCACCGATCGTCGTTGGCTTCTCGCGGCTCTGCTCGCCACCGCCGGACGGTTCCCGCTCGCGCGGAGCTTCCGGAAGAATTTCGTTCTTTGGGGTGGCAGCCATGGTCAGAAACGGAAAAGGGAGCCGTACTGTGACTCTGCCGTCTTCTTCATGTTCCACAAGTGGTCAATCATCGTCTGAAGTTCCGGCGCTGCGTCGGGGATACTTTTATCCCTGAAAAAATGCTCGATCCTCTGGATCTGACTCGCCATGTTCACCGCCGTGAGATCCACCTTTCCGCGTTCGAGTTCCCCGAGGGCATTATACTTCGCTTCGTCCACCAGAGACGACGGCGTGAACGGATCGATGACTCTTGCATCGATCTTCGCAATCAACTCCGCAAGATATTTCTTGTGAGTCGCGGTCATGTCGTCGCCCGCGGGCTTGCCGGCTTTCTTGATATCGTCGTCGGAAGCCCCGGCGTGCGCGGCGATGGAGGAGAGGAGATCGGCCATTACGAAGTATTATACTGGAGGAAGCGGTTGATGACCATGGATGGTCTCTCCTAAAAAATCCCAAATCCCAAACACTAAATTCTCAAGACTTTTTAGAATGTAGAATTTGGTCCTTGGGATTTCCGTGAGTGGACCAATTGCCTCAACGCACCGCAACACCTACCCTAGGTGTACATCCATGCACCTCAGTACCGTCCTCACGACCGGCATCCTGAAGACGACGAACGACTACATCGAGGCGCTGCAGAAGATGAACATCCACACCGCGCAGGACCTGTTGCTCTACCTTCCGCGATCGCACGAGGACCTGTCGCAGATGGATACGATCGGCTCCGCGCCGCTCGACGAGAAAGTGACGATCCGCGGCGTCGTGGAGGACGTGAAGCTCGTCTACACGAAGAGGGGAAAGCGGCTCGTGACCGCGACCTTCACGGACAGTAACGGCGAGAGCGTCGGCGTCGTCTGGTACAACCAGCCGCACATCAAGCGCATGCTCAAGGACGGCGCCGAAGTGGTGCTCACGGGCAAGCTCGCCGAGATGGGCTACAAGCTCGTGTTCCAGAGCCCGCAAATCGAGATGGCGGGGAAGGGCCCGCTCCTGCACGCGGGTCGCCTCGTGCCAATCTATCCCCAGCACGATGTGATCACGACCCGCTGGCTCCGCCAGAAGATGCCGCTCGTCGCGTCCGCGATCGACGAATTCAAGGAGACGCTGCCGCCGGAGGTCGTGGGCGAGGAGAAGCTCATGCCGCGCAAGGACGGTATCCGCGCCCTGCATTTCCCGGAGAATCCGGAACAGATCGCCGCCGCCCGCGCGCGCATGACCTTCGAGCACGCGTACGCGCTCCAGCACGAGGCGCTCGAGCGCCGACGCGACTGGCAGAGCGCGGTGCAGGCTCGGCTCAAGACTCCCATGGACATCGATCTCATCCGCGCGCTTTTCGCGTCATTGAAATTCACACCGACGGGGAGCCAGAAAGTGGCGATCTACGAGATCCTGAAAGACATGGAAAGCGCGACGCCGATGTCGCGTCTTTTGGAAGGCGACGTTGGCTCCGGCAAGACTCTCGTCGCGGTCGCCGTGATGGCGAACGTCATCCGAAGCGACGCACAGTGCGCGCTCATGGTGCCGACCGAAGTCCTCGCTCGTCAGCACGCGGAGGGCATCATGAAACTCCTCCTGAATTTCCGGCACTTCTTGGAACAGACGAACGAATACCCAAATCTGAAGACGTTTCAACTGCCGGCGGTGGCACTTCTCACCGGCTCGACGCCGCGGCCGGATTCCGACCGCATCAAGCTCGGCGTCGCTTCCGGCACGGTAGATGTCGTCGTCGGCACGCACGCTCTCATCGAAGAAGACGTCCGATTCAAGGATCTTCGTCTCGTGATCGTCGACGAGCAGCATCGCTTCGGCGTTCGGCAGCGGCAACGACTGAAAGAAAAGGGGAGTCCCCATTTCCTCTCGATGACCGCCACCCCGATTCCGCGCACGCTCGCGCTCACGGCCTACGGCGAACACGACCTTTCGGTTCTCCTCGAGAAGCCCGGGCGCCGCCAACCCATCTCGACGCGCGTCGTCGGGCCCAAGGAACGACGCACGGTGGAAGGCTTCATCGATCACCAGATCGGGGAGGGGAGGCAAGCCTTCGTGATCTGTCCGCTCATCACCGAGAGCGAACAGCTCGCGGAGGTGAAGAACGTGGAGGCAGAAGCCAAACGCCTGCGCGCGGAATTCACGCACCGACGGGTGGCGCTCCTCCACGGCAAACTGAGCCCCCAGGAAAAACAGCAAGTCATGCAGGAGTTCCGGGAAGGAAAATCGGATATCCTGGTTTCGACCTCGGTGATCGAGGTGGGCATCGACGTGCCGAACGCGACGATCATCATCATCGAGGGAGCGGAACGTTTCGGACTTGCGCAATTGCACCAGCTTCGCGGTCGCGTAGGACGCGGCGACCACAAGAGCCACTGCTTTCTCTTCGCCACCACGCAGGAGCAGGCGAACTCGCCGCGCCTCAAGGCGATGGAGCAACACGAGTCCGGGTTCCTCCTCGCGGAGATCGATCTCAAGCTCCGCGGCCCCGGCGAACTCTACGGACTCCGACAGAGCGGCATGCCGGACATCGACGCAGGCGACCTCCTTAACCCCGAACTCATCACCCGCGCGCGCAAGGCGGCGTCGCGATCTTTGGGCTTGGCGGAGGCCGGAAGTTACGACCGGCCGGTCTAGACTTGCATCGCGGTTTTTTCGCGCTAGAGTCACGCCGATGACGCAACGACGCGCGACCCTCGGCATGATGATGGCGATGATGATGTCCCCTCTGCGAGGCGGGTGTAGCTGCTGAGATTCCTTCTCCCAATAAGCTCTCCATCCCCTCGCTCCCGAGGGGATTTTTGTATCTGCCGTCAGCCCATGAAGCTGTTCCTCCTCTACCACCGCACCGACTGCATGCTCATGCGATGAGCCGGACTTCCGATGTTTCCCCTTCCTCCCTCCCCACCATGCAACGCCATTCCGCACGACAATTCCCCATTGAAATTCTTTCCGGCCCCTTCGGATCCGAAGCGGCAAAATGCGGCTCCAGCACGCGCGAAATTTTCGCGCGCGGCCGTCTGGAGACGGCACGCGACATCCATCGACGCTTTCATGCCGCCGGCGTTACGACCGGCGTTACATCCACCTTTGCGGCGGCTCCGCGGGGCCTCCGCGAACAACCGTTCGATGAAGAATACCAGCACTGGAACCGGTCCGCCGTCGCTGTGGCCCGGGAATTCTACGGCGACAAGATCCTCGCCTCCGTGGCCCCGCTGCTCGATACCTCCGGCGGTGATGACGAAGCATGGTCGCGACTCGACGTCGATTGGGCAAGACGTCGCCACCAAGGACAAGTGACGACGCTTCGCGAGAACGGCGCCACGCGCGTTCTCGGAGAGGCGTTCCGATACGTCGGCGAAGCCAAAGCGCTCGCCAAGCTTCTGGAAGAACTCGGATTCACCGAGTTCGTTTGTTCCTTTGAGGCACGTCATCCCGAAGGGCGCCTCCCGCATCAACCCAAGCTCACGTACGAGCAGGTCAAAAACGAAATTGTTTTGGCGACGCACGGCAACCTGCAGATCGGCATCGGCGTGAACTGCGCGGGCGCCGACGACTGCACGAGAGCGCTCATGAACGAGAATCCCGGGGTCATCGACGCGGTCTATCCGAACAGGGCCAACATCCGAAGGAATCGGGAATCCGAACGATTCATCAAGCTCGCGGAGCGCAATGGCACGCTCACGCCCGGTGAAAAACGCGAATTCGAATTCCTGCGCAAAAACATCGAAGACATCGCCATACGCCTCCCGGACCTGGCCGCTCTCTGCCTCGAGAAACGCGTTCGGTATGCGGGCGTGTGCTGCGGAGGGACCCCGGAGGATGTTGCAACGCTGCGAAATGTGCTAGAAAAGGCGACCCATTCTTCCAACCGGCTCTCCTGAGCCCTCCCGAACCGCTACTCCGTCACTTTGTCCTCTCCCATGAATCTCCGCGCCCCGTCCCCGCCGCCCACGGACTTCGATGTTACCAGTCTTGGCTTCTATATGTATAAGGATAGAGACCGCGGACTGAACTCGTACCAAATCGAAGCACTCGGCGTAAACATTTCCGATCTTGTCCAAGCAAAAGCAACTCAACTGCGCCGCGTAGTGCGGATACTGGATATCGGATGCGGTAAAGGACAGATGCTGGAGGGCCTGAAAGAACAATACCGGGACAAAGTGCAGGTTTGGGGTCTCGATTTACACGACTATGAGGACAGATCCGGAATCCCCTTTGTGCAGGGATCAATTGAAAATGGGATTCCCGAGGAAAAGTTTGAAGGAAAGTTCGATCTTATCTTCTCGTCATTCGCTTTCATGTATATCCGAAATAAAATTCAATCCCTGTTGAATACGGCAAAACTTTTGCAGGACCAAGGAGAAGCCTATATCCATCTGCACAGTTTTCTCATAAGCCTCGATGAGGAACCGAAAATCCAGAAAGACTACAACGCTGCCGCTGAAAGAAAACGTTGTCAGAAACTCCTTCGTGACATCACCGGCAGTGCCCAGCCTTCCGGAATCCGCTATGTCGACACCAGCACGTCTGGAACGACGAACATTTTCACGCCGTCGTATTTTATACTGACCAAAGAAGCCGAACGCTGCGAATCGCCGCACTACGTTAAAAGCATCCAGGTGCCCTGGAAGGACAGATTCTGCTACTCCGAATACGCCCTGCAAAGCGCCGGCTCATCGCGCATCCCGGTTGTCAGGGCTGGCTTTTCTCTGTACGATTGACGTAATTCTTCCCGTTTATGGCCGACCCGCAACAGACTTCCGGCTCCCAACCGACGCCTCCGCCGCCTCCGCGGCCGGGCGATCCGGTGCCCGCCGAGGGCCTCGATCCCACGATGGTTTTCGCCGCTCCGCCAACGCCGCCGGGCGGCGGTGCCGCGAGTGCCCAGGGCCAACAGGGAACTCAGGCCGGAGACGATGCCGCATCGCCGATGAAGGATTCGGGGCCTCCGCCGCCGCCTCCCGGCACGGTCGCGACGAAAGAAATGGGCTACGACGACGAAGACCTCAAGATTCTCGCCCAGGTCGGCAACTATCGCTTCGGCAGCATCACCGCGACGCTCTCGAACGATAAGATCGCCGTGCCTGCCCATCCGGAGACCACCTTCGACACTCAAAAATTTCTCTCTCTTCTCCGAGGATCCATTTCCCTCACCCGCGACGAGAAGTGGCGCATCATCCAGGCCATCCCAAAATTGAGCCAGTTCCAAATCGACGAACTGCAAAAGATCCTTGAAGATGAGCGTCGCAAGTTCAGCGAGCTCTCGCCGAAGCACCTCCTTCAGCTCATGAAACTTGAGCAGAAGCATGGAGACGACTGGAAGGACCTGCAATCGATCATGATTCAGAAAGATGCCAAGAACGAGGAGCAGGCCCAGGCCGAAGCGATCCGCAAGCAGCTGGGTCTCTGACGACGCAACCACGTTTCCAAGCAACCGAGCAACCAGGAAGAATCTTGGTTACTCGGTTTCTGGGTTGCCTGGTTGCTTTTCGTCACATATTCGCCCGAAACGCCAGGAACAATACGACGCCGATCGCCCCCAGAACGATACCCTTGAAGGCGCCGCCGCCAAGCCACCGAAAAACGGTATGGAGGAGCAAGTACAGGAATGCCGCAACCGAAAAAGCAAGGATGAGCGGCGAAAGAAACAATTCATCGACGAAACCGAGCGAGAGGGGAGCGTTGCCCAGCCATTGGTAGGAACCGAGCGCGTAAACAACGAAATAAAGCGCCAAGAGCCAGCCGGCATAGAGCCGCATGGTATCGGAAAGGGGAAGATACTCCCGCTTTCCTTCGCCGATCTCCCATTCGGACTCGGGATCGGGATTGGCGAAACGCTCGGTCTCACGGAGCTCTTCCACCTGCAGCTCCTGCGAACGAAGCGATGCGTGCGCAGCTTGCGCATCCGGCGCATCAACCGTGCCGGCTACCCGTTTACCGGAGGCATCGCGAGCCGCATAGGAAAACACGGACATACCCGTAGTGTAGCCCAAGCATGTGCAGGATAAAACATCCGTGGAGAATGAGAGCGCCTGAGTAACAGGCACCCCGTTACTCGGCTGTTGCGATGACCTTTTTATTCTCGCCCTTTATTGCGTCACCTCCGCCGTCGTGATGCTCTTCGTCATGTATTCGACCGCGCTCTTGAGCGTCACGGGACCGCGAATTTCAAAATGCCTTCCTCCGGTCCACGCGCGGTAGCCGATCACGCCGGCGCCGCCCTCGGAAACGGTGTTGTCGGGCAATTCGAGCGCACCGTCGACGAGCTGAAGATTGATGACGCCGTCGCCGATGGCCTCAATAGCTTGCGGCCCGAATTCAACGTACCAACGGGCAGAGGTCTGTCCGCCGAACGAGGTGTAATACCAATTCTTATGCACCGGAACGCAAAAACCTGCTGTCTGCGAACAATACGATTGCGTGAAGGTGGCATCACTGACGGATGCCTTGGCCATGGCGGCCGTCTTCACGGAGGAGTCGGCACCCGAAACCGAAGACGACGAAACAACGGGCGGCAAGCTGCTCATGGCGCGCGCAGAGGAAGAAGCTGGCGCTCTCGACGAAGAAGCGGGAGCGGGCTTTGAGGAAGCAATCGCTGACGATGCCGCAAGCGATGACGATTCCGCCGATGAACTTGCCGCCTCGGAGGAAGAGAATGCAGAGGAAACAGCAGAGGAAACAAAAGACGACGACGAAGACTCGCCGAGATCGGGGAGCTCTTGGTCAATCACCTGCACGGCAGTCACGGACACGATGGGGTATCCCTTTTGAGAGATCGATTCGAGTCCGCCCACGCGCACTCGCGTGTCCACATACATGTCGAGATCGGCCCCGTCATCGGTCAACGCAATGAGCCCACCACCGTCGAAGACAAGAAAATGCGTCCCCCCGATCACGGAATCCACGCCCGTCTTCTGCAGAAGCCCCTCATATTGCACCTGTTTCGCGCGGACGGATGAGGACTGCTCGGAAGAACTGCTGGTCGAAGCGCTTGAAGGGAGCAACGACGCAGGCCAGTCGCATGCCGCAAGAGACACGCAGGCGAGGCCGATGAAAAAAGAAGAGCGGACGGTCATGGACAAAAAAGGGGGTTATTTCTTGCCCAGGATAGGATCGATGGCCGCTTCGAAGCTTGCCTGCGGAACGGCACCGGAGATGAACTGCTGCTCCTTCGTTTTGTTGTTGATAACGAAGTTGCCGGGAGTCCCGCGCACGCCGAAGGTCGTACCCTCCGTCATTTGATCTTTCACTTTTTTCTCATACTTGCCGCTATCGAGACATGCCTTGAATTTGGCTTCGTCGAGACCGATTGCCTTGGCCGTGGGAACGATCTGATCGAGCCCCATTTTGGTAACCTTAAAGATCCCATCGTGGAACTTCCAGAACGCGCTCTCGCCGCCGAGTTCAGCTGCGCATTCCGCGCCTTCCGCGGCTTTCTGAGCACTCGCGTGGAAACTGAGGGGGTAGTGACGGTACACGATATTGATATCGCTTCCGTACTTCTTGACGATTCCTTCGATGGTAGCGAAATGACGGCGGCAGAACGGACACTCAAAATCCGAATACTCGATAACGGAAACGGGCGCGTTGATGTTGCCAAGGACGTGATCTGTCTTGTCGGCTACGCGAACATTCTTGGCCGGTGCCGCCGCGTTTGGCGCGGGAGCGGCAGCAGGGGACGGGGCAACGGGTGCAACGGCCACCGTTCCTCCGGAAAAGGAATACCCCACCGCAAAACCGACGAGGCCGGAAGAAACGACGAATCCGGCAATAATGCCGTACACGAAGCCGGACCAAACGGAGTATGGGGAAGAATGCATCGTCGAATTCATGGCAAATTAGGGTAAGGAACTATGAACGAACGTGCTCATCCTACCCGAACGCGTCAATGTCATCGTGAATACGATTTGACTCTCCTGGCGAATCGTGAAGCAATTAACGATTTGTCTCCTGCGAGAGCGCCACCGTCCTCACAAGAATAGAGGCGACGGGATACTTTGCCGGAAGTGAACGAGGAATGGCGTTGTAGTGCGAAAGAATGACATTGCGCGCCTCCGCTTCTCCGTGAATGACTCGCTGAACCCAAGCGATCTCGCTGCCACGCAAGTGCTTCCCGTCACCGAAAAGACCCTGAGGCTCGGTCGACTGGAAATACGGTCCCTCGAGGACCGTTCGTCGATTATCGGAAATCCCATAGATGTTCACGAAGGCTTCGTCGCCGTCGTTATAGGACTGAACGAGGAGAGGACCGGCCGTATCGTTCGTAAAACGGAAATCCTGTTTTCCCGGAAAGACCGTCGCGTCGAGGCCAACCCCGTACTTCTCGTAGTACGTAACGTAGAGACTGTGATTGGCGCGGGCGGTAATAGGAAAACCGCCTTGCAATACGGCACGGAAGAGCGTCGTCGCCACCTGGCAGATCCCACCCCCGGGAGCGGGTTGCAGATCGGTACCATTGAAGATCACAAGCGCATCGGCCCAGCCGTTCCCCGGGGTCACGGGCCCGAGCACCGCGTTAAAAGAGAAGGACTCCCCGGGCTGAATGACGATGCCGTCGAGATGCTCGTTGAGCGCCTTGCGCACGTTGATCTTGCGACCCGCCCCCGATCCAGCGAAATCGGAATGTCCGACCGAAAGCAGCCGGAGATCGCCAAGATCATATGTCGTTGCATTCAGAATGCGACCGTCGCGATGCTCGAGCGCGAGTGTAACTTCTTCCGTTCCGTTCTCGAGAGCACTCGCGACTTCCCGAGAAACGGCATCGACATCCGCGACGTATCCGCCCCGAGCAATACCCTCGATCGTCGCCCTCAATACGCCACGCGCATCCGGCGCGACTGCCGTCACCGTGGCATCGACGGGCGCGGGAGCGATTGGCGACAGTCTCCCCCGGAGATCGGAGGCGATAGACGCCCGATCGATGGCAAACTCAAAGCTTCCGCCGTCGCCGGTGCCACGAATCCAGTGGGGCGACGTCTGGAGTGAAAGCGTCCAACGTTCCGCGATGCGTCCATCGTCTGACTGGACGATCAAATCCACACTTCGCTTGCGGAGAGCCTCCTGCCACTCCACGGCGCGCACGAGTTCCGGCGTGGAAGGGGCCGCTGCATGTCCCGCCTTCTCGAGCCGACGCGCAATGCGTTCCGCGCGGCGAAGGGCGCTTGAAGTCGTCGGGTACGTCGTCGAAAGCTTCGCCTGCAGTTGAGCTCCTCCCGTCGCGGCAATCGCCAGACAGAGCACTCCCGACGCCATTGTTCTTTTTGTATATTTGAACATTTTTCTGATTATAGTCAAATATCGAGAAAAATGCAAGCGAAGATAATTCGATTCCTTTTTCAGAATGGAATTCTGTGTGCCACGCTGCTTCGTGCTGAACTTTTCCCTCACTGCAGCATCGAGCGTATCATCGGGGTCCTCTCCCTTCTTTCCCATGAATCCCGCCTCGAAACGCGCATCAAACCGACGCATGTCGATGCTTTTCCTGATCGCATTCCTCATTTGCGCAGGAGTGACCGTCGCGGCCGTGGCAACGATCCGCGCTCTGCCGACGCGATGGGATTCAATCGTCGTTGTCCCCGCCAGCGCAGCCGGACCGCTGCGCATGGAATTTCCGGAGCCGATGGACCATGCAAGCGTGGAGCAATTCCTCACTCTCCCCGCAGGAGCCAAAGGCGCGCTTACATGGGACGGCAATGCTCTCCTCTTCGTACCCGAAACTCCACTCGAACGAGACGTCACGTATGCCTTCTTTCTCGGAAGAGAGGCGAAGACCGCGAAGGGGGATCCCATCGACACGTCGCTCGAGTTTCACTTCAGAATTACGGGAAACCCGGTCATTACGGCAAAAATCCCGAGTCCGAATGCCGCGGATGTCGCCACGGACAAGCGCATTACCGTCGTCTTTGACCGACCGATCATCGCACTGGCACAGGTAGGCACTTCTGCGGCACCGTCGGGCTGGGAACGCGTGACGATTGAGCCGCGGACGGCGGGACGCTGGCGCTGGCTCAGTACCTACGCGGCAGAATTCATCCCCGAATCCGGCCTCCTTCCGTCGGAACTCTACACGGTGACTGTTCCGGCCGGTCTCATGACCATCAATAAGGAGAAGACTGAACGCGATGAACGATGGTCTTTTGAGACCGTTCGACCAAGCGTCAATTCCCTGGAACCCGAAGATCAGGCGGATACGGCCGGTCCGACCACCGCACTCACCGTCCATTTCGATCATGAAGTGGACCTGACGAGCGCGGCGAAGCACATTGAATTGCTTTTACTGAACGCAAAAACAGCGACTTCATCGACGGGTACCGGAAGCACTCGCCTGAATGTTCAGAAGAAACTCGACGTGAGAAATGTTTCCTACGGAAAAACCCGGACGGAAGATGGCTCCTGGATTCAGGATCGAAGCGTGATCGTTGCCACGCCTGCGTCACCGCTCGCATTCGCGTCATCCTTCGCCCTGCGGGTCACTCCGGGGGTGCAGGCTCTCGGCGGCGGCGAACTGGGAAGTAAAACGGAATCCGTCAGTCAGTTCACCACCGTGGGGCCGTTCGCCGCCGTCGGGATCGAGTATCAGAACGGAGGAGTGACACTGCGCTTTAATAATCCGGTTTCTTCAGGCTCTCTTCTGCGGGCAGTGACTTTCGATCCCAAACCGGAAAACTGGGAAGAAATGACCTTCGAACCGAATGCCTGGGAAGCGGACAAATCCGTTACGATCTACCCCGCTCTCGAACCGGGACGAAAGTACACGGTGACGATAAGCACGGATGCCCTCGATCGATTCGACCAAAAGCTCTCCGCGGCCTTCAACGGAAACTTCACCACTCCGGATCTCGATCCGCAGGTGACGCTTGGAAACTCTCGGGGGGATTTCGGAGTATTCGAGCGAAACAAGCCCCCCGTTTACCTGTTGCGTTCGGTGAACACGGGCAGCATCGACATCGATCTCGCGAAACTCACGCTTGAACAGTTTCTTACGCTTCGCAAGAAACAGAACGAGCAATGGGATTTCTCTCCGGACCTGACAGGATTCGGGGCGCACAAGCACTGGAGGCTGACGACGAAAAACGTCAAGAACGCCTGGGAGACCCTTTCCGTCGACGTGCAGGACCTCCTCGCGAGCTCACTCGACGGCGGCATGTACGTCCTCACGGTGAAGGCACCCGGATTCGTGACGCCGTGGGATAAGAAACCCGCGCAGCTCACGCAGTACTTTTCGCTGACGAACACCGCCCTCACGTTGAAATTCTCTGGAAAAAAGGCCCTTGTCTGGGCAGTCGATATGCAGACGGGAAAGCCGGTGGGAGGGGCTCAAGTGTCGTTCCGCGCTCTGGACGGCAGCACTCCCGTTACGGGAAAAACAGACGATCGCGGATTTCTCGACACGGAGATTCCGATCGACAAACTCTCCGCGGGTTCAAACTCCTGGCAGCCGGAATTTTGGGTGACGGCAACGAAGGGTTCCGATTTTTCGTTTGTAAGCAGTCGTTGGACCGACCCCGTCGTGACGGGAGACTTTGCCATGTGGTGGGATTTCCAATCCGCGGACGCCGCAAAGTTGCGAGCGATCAATTGGGTGCAAACGGATCGCAACGTCTATCGACCCGGCGACACCGTGTCGCTCAAGGGATTCGTCCGACACAGGGATTGGGACGGGAAACTCCTGCTTCCCGACGGTAAGAAAACGGCGACCGTGGTGATTCAGAATCCCGACGGCGTGGAAGTACTTCGTCGTGAATTGCCGTTCACGGAGTTCGGAACATTTTCTTTCACCTTCCCGACGACGAAGGAATCTGCGCTCGGCGCGTACAGCGTTCTCGTGACATCGGGCGAGGAGACGTATCAGCAACTGGGAGCAACATTCCAGATTCTCGCCTATCGAAAACCCGAATATAAGGTGGACCTGATCCCCCGGGACAAAGAGATTATGGCCGGCGACACGCTCACGATCGACCTCGCCGGTTCCTACTACTTCGGAGCGCCGTTGGCCGAAGCGCCCGTCACGTGGCGCGCACAAACGCAGGATTACTACTTCAACAAAGTCACCGACGACTGGTACGCCTTTTCTTCTGAAGATTCGTGGTGCTGGTGGGATTGTCCGACGAACCAAGAAATCTTTGCCGAAGGAAAGGGGAAACTCGATGAGGCGGGAAAACTGACGATAACGATCCCCGCAAGAATCGCGGAGAAGAAGCTCTCGCAAATTCTCACGATCGAAGCGGACGTCGTCGATGCAAACAGTCAGACCGTGAGCAACCGCACGTCGGTCATCGTGCATCAATCGCAGGCATACGTTGGCGTGCGCACGGAGGACTACGTCGTCACCCCCGGTTCCTCCGCAAAAGTGAAAGTGATTACGGTGGATCCCGACGGAAAACCGATTCCTCGAAAACTCGTGACACTCACGCTCTCGTCGCGCACATGGAACACCATCCGTCGAAAAAACGTGGACGGTGGGTACTACTACGAAAATGAGCCGCAGGACACCGTGGTCCGCACTCTCACTGCGACAACCGACGCGGACGGAAAAGCCGTTTCCTCGATACCGGTCGAGAAGGGGGGCCAGTACGTCGTGAAAGCGAGCGTCGCGGACAACGGGGGACGAACCTCCGAATCGAGTACGAGCCTCTACGCCTGGTCGAGCACGTTCGTAAACTGGCCGCACGGCAACACCGATCGCGTCGACGTCCTTGTCGACAAGCCCGAATACAAAGTTGGGGATACCGCCAAGCTGCTCGTGAAATCACCGTATCAGGGCGAGGGAGTCTCGGCACTCGTCACCGTGGAACGCGAGAACGTCATCACGCGTAAAGTGATCCCCGTAAAGAGCAACGCAGAATCGATTGAAGTGCCGATCACGGAGGACCTGCTTCCCAACGCATACGTTTCAGTCGTCATCATCAAACCCCGCATCGGCGAAACTTTCGACGAAAACGGTCTCGATACGGGGGCGCCCGCGTTCAAAATCGGCTATGCGCAATTAAAAATTGAAACGAGTCGGAAACAGCTGTCAGTCGAGGTACTTCCCGACAAGGAACGCTACCTGCCGGGAGAAAAAGTATCTGCGACACTCCGCGTTCGTGACGCGGACGGGAAACCCGTAAGAGCGGAACTGTCTTTCGCCGCTGTTGACGCGAGCGTCCTTGCCCTCACGGGATACGTGCGGCCGGATCTCGTCACCGCTTTTTACACGCAACACGGACTCGGCGTATACACCGCCCCGACGCTGCAGTACCTCGTTGAACGCTTCAAGCCCGGCTCCAAGGGAGGGGGCGGAGGTCTGGAAGAACGGGCTCGCGAAAATTTCCAGGATACGGCGACGTGGCAACCGCACGTCCTTACGGACGATAAAGGAGAGGCAGCCGTGACCTTTGTCCTTCCGGATAATCTGACAACCTGGCAACTCCTCGCCGTTGCCGCAACGAAGGACAGCAAATTCGGCGCCGTGGATAAAGAAATCCTCGCTACCAAAAAAGTGATCCTCCGCCCCGTACAACCGCGATTCGCCGTTCTCGGCGACACGATGACGCTCAAGGCGATCGTGCATAATTTCCTTCCCGAAAAAAACGACTTCACCGTCTCTTTGCTTGGGAGCGGATTCACGCTGCAAAGCGGCGCGCGCCCGTCCCGAACGATCTCGCTGGACGCCGACGAACAGGCAACCGTCACCTTCCCGATCGCCGTGGATGATGGGAGCGTGCATGGCCTCGCGATCCGAATGCGCGCGGAAACATCCGGGGCAAAAGACGAAGTTGCGGGAACCATTCCCACCTTTGCACCCGGAACACCCGAATCGACGGCCACATGGGGAAGAACGGACACAATGGCCAAAGAAACGGTCACGGTCCCGTCTGCCGCGGATGCGGCCGCAGGAAGTCTTCTTGTCACGATGTCGCCCAGCATCGCGGCATATCTTCCGTCTGGCCTCGAACACGTCGTGGATTTCCCGTACGGATGCGCCGAACAGACGGCGTCCGCCTTCCTTCCGAGCGTCGCACTGAAGAAACTCCAGGGCTTCGACGTCTTTGCCATTCTTCCCAAGCAAACTCTGGACGCAAAAGTAACGAAGGGGCTCCAGACTCTGTATTCTTTCCAGCGTGCCGACGGGGGATTCGGATATTGGGAAGGAAGTTCGCAAAGTTACGCGCCGCTGTCGGCCTACGTGCTCTATGCGCTTTCGACGGCGCAGGACGGCGGCTACGCGGTGGATACCGGCGTCATCCGCCGTGCGGAAGAGTATCTTCGCGCCGCACTGCGATCCGATGTGTCGACCATGGACGACGCGACCCGCGCATACGTGCTCTACGTTCTCTCCGAGACGGGAAAAGGTGACGCAAATCTCGCGCTGAATCTCTTTGAGCGACGCAAGAATCTGCCGATTTACGCAAAAGCGCAGTTGGCAATGGCACTCCAGGCCGGAAGATCTTCTGGGACGACGAGAGCCGCCGAGACGCTCGGAGATGAAATCGCCAGTCTCATCATCAAGGATGGGCGGGGTGCGCACGTCGAAGAGAAATGGAACTGGTCATACGCGCCGCTGATGCAAACGAACGAACGCGCGACGGCGGTTGTCCTTCGATCGCTGCTGCGAATCCATCCGGACAGCGCCTTCGTTCCCGATCTCGTGCGATGGCTGCTGACGTCGCGCCGAGACGGACACTGGGACACGACTCAATCCACCACGGAGACACTTCTCGCGTTTATGGAATACCTGCGAAACACTGGCGAACTCGACGCGAGCTTCACTGCGGGAACGGAAGTCAACGGTGCCATGAAAAAAACGCAGAAATTCGACAAATCCACGGTTCTTACAAAGGCCGACCTTCTCTTGACCATGCGGGAATTGAAAGAAGGGGACAACAGCCTGTCGATCGGAAAGGATGGAACGGGAACCCTGTACTACGACATGCTCTTCACCGTTGTCCCCGCACATCTTTCCGAGAAGGCGCAGGAAGAAGGGATCAGCATCCTCCGGGAAGTACGCCCGCTCGCCGGCACGACCGAGGGGGAACCCGTTCTATCGGCAAAACTTGGCAACACGTATGCGATTACGCTCACGATGACCGTTCCCCAGCAACGTTTCTCGGTGGCGGTGGAAAGTCCGCTCCCCGCAGGCTTCGAGGCGATCGACACGCATCTTCAAACCACGGCGCAAGTCGGCGGCGCGGCCGCAGTCGATCGCTTGCAACAGCGTCGATCGTGGTGGGAAAGCGATTCGAGTCTCTGGTATTTCAATCACGCCGAACTGAGAGATGATCGAGTATTCCTCTTTGCCGACACTCTGCCCGCAGGAACATACCGTTACACGTATTTCGTCCGTGCGACGACCCCGGGAACCTTTCAGACCCGTCCTGCCCGCATTTGGGAAATGTACCGCCCGGAAAACTTCGGCGCGACGGCCGGATCGATCTTCACGGTGAACGAATGAAGCGGTGCCTCTCGACGTCACTGTCCCGGATCGGAGGATATCTCCGTTTCCGGGCGTGGCGTCGTGCGGGTATTGCGTTGGTTGGCACTGGATTCTTCCTTGGCGCAACAAGTTTGCTGTGGCCTCTGCCGGAGTCTTTCGTCCATCCCCGCCAGAACGCGCCGTCCCGAATACTCGATCGTTACGGCACGCTTCTCTACGAAATTCGCGACCCCCGGTCCGGCGACCGTGATCCCATAGCACTGGATCGGATACCGAAGATTTTTGTTCAGGCTGTCTTGGACACGGAAGACCGGAGATACCACTCGCACCCGGGCATCGATCCTCTGGGCATGCTCCGTGCCGCGGTGCAGAACCTTTCATCGGGCCGCGTCGTATCGGGAGCGAGCACGATCACGCAACAGCTCGTCCGAATTCGAAACGGCTCACGACCGCGAGGATTGATGACAAAATTGCTCGAGATGCGCGACGCACTTCGACTCGAAATGGTCCTTTCCAAAGACGAGATCTTGGAGGCCTATCTCAACGGGGCGTATTTCGGTCATCAGGCGTACGGGGCGGAGTCGGCCGCAAGAACCTACTTCGGCAAAAACCTGACGGAACTCTCTCTGTCGGAAGCGACCCTCCTTGCCGGGCTTGTGCAATCACCGTCCGCGTACGACCCGTACAAGGCATGGGATCTTGCCAAAAAACGGCAGGCCGTCGTACTGAACGCGATGGTCGACGCAGGGGATCTTTCGGTGCAGAACTCACAGGAAGCTCTACAGGAAGAGATTCGTCTACGGAAGGATCGAGTCGACATCAAGGCCCCCCACTTCGTTTTTTTCGCTCAAGACAGGGCTCCCGAACGATTCACTGACGGAAATACGGTACGAACAACCATCGACGAGCCTCTCCAGCAGGAGACCGAACGGATCGTTCGCCAAAAACTTGAAATGCTCAAAGAAAAAAACGTCACATCGGCTGCCGTCGTAGTGCTCGATGCCCGGACGGGAGACGTATTGACGATGGTCGGGAGCGCCGATTACTTCGATGTCGTTCATGACGGAGCGGTCAACGTCGCGACCTCGTTGAGACAGCCCGGCTCGGCACTCAAGCCGTTTACCTATGCGTTGGCACTCCTGGAAGGAGACACCCTCTCAACCACCGTGGCGGACACGGAAACGCGATATTTCACGGAAGAGGGGAATCCGTACACGCCGAGAAATTACGACTATGAGGAGCACGGTCTCGTGCGATACCGGGAAGCGCTTGCAAACTCCTACAACATCGCCGCGGTGAAAGTACTGGAGCGCGTCGGAGTCGATCGGCTTCTGCGCTTTCTCAAGGCCTCGGGGATCACGACGCTCACAAAAACGCCCGACCATTACGGACTTGCACTCACGCTCGGAGATGCGGAAGTTCGCCTCCTTGAACTGACGCAGGCATATGGAATTTTTGCGCGCGGCGGCCTTACCCTGCCTCTTCGGGTTTTCGCGGATGATCCGGTTCCAAAAGGGGAAAACGTGTTGGAACCCGGCGTGGCCTGGCTGATCGATTCTGCGCTCTCCGATGACGAGGCGCGCATGAGGGAGTTCGGGAAAAACAGCCCCTTACATTTTTCGTTTCCCGCGGGAGCGAAAACGGGAACAACGAGGAACGGTCGTGACAACTGGGCCATGGGATTCACGCCGGACCGGATCGTCGGCGTCTGGGTGGGGAACCCCGACAATACGGCAATGCGGGATATCTCCGGCATCACCGGAGCCGCGCCGATCATGCACGATGTCCTTATCGCCGCAACGGAGGACATTCCCCGCACCGGATTCATGAAACCTCCCGGCATCGTCGAACGAGAAGTATGTCGTCTCTCCGGAAAACTCCCCACACCCGCGTGCCGCGAACGGGTACGCGAATACTTCATCGCCGGCACGGAGCCGACGGAACAAGACGATCTCTGGAAAATCATCCGCATCGATCGCCGCAACGGACTGCTCGCCGGCCCAACGTGCCCCGCAGAAACGACCGAGGAAAAAACCGTCGTGGTGTTTCCCGCGGAGCTCCGCTCTTGGGCAAACGATCACGGTTGGCCGATGCCACCCGCGCGTCCTTCACCGCTGTGTCCTAACGGCAATACCCGCAACGGTACGCGCGACGGTCTTTCCATCGCCTGGCCGCATGACGGAGATATGTTCGAACTCGATCCGCTCATTCCCGACGAACGAGAGACCGTAACGCTACGGGCGCAGGCAGATTCCGGCGTTTCGACAATCGAGTGGTTTGTGGACGGAAACCGGCTGGGGGAAGCCGCCGGACCCGATTACGCAGTGCGGTGGAATCCTCGCCCCGGAGTCCGCACGATCGAGGCACGAACCGAAAATGCCGCCGTCTCGATTCGCGTCATTGTCACCGAAAAATAATGAAACGAAGCGAGAAGGAGTAGAATCGGATCATGTCGCGCATCGTCGCCTTCGTCCTCGCGCAGGGGAGCAATCGGCATGGAGGAACCACTTTAGAGCCCCGCACGGGCAAGAGCGCACCGCAGTACTTCGATCAGACCCTGCCGCGTCAAACTCTGATCAAAAAAGAGAACAACGTGACGATCAAGGCGTATCATCCTCACGTCCTCCTGTGCGAAATCACGGAAGTGGTGAAGGATCCTTTTTCCGAGGAAAGTTTCCGTCTCCGGGAGCGCCTGATCGAACGGTGCCACCAGATTCTGCAAGAACACGGGGCTCGCACTGAAATGAGCGAGGAGTACGCCGTGGCGGTCGTGGACGGGTACGACGGGGAACCGAATCAGTTTTTCAGCGAGGCTCCGGCTATCGCGCGTTTCCTGAAAAGCGAAATGTTACCGCTCGATCCCGACGAGATCGATCGGACCGTGGGAAATGGTCTCAAGTACGCAAAAGACGATCTTGTCCTCGTGGACTGGGATGGAGCCGTTCTTTTTGACACCGCGGGAAAAACAGAAGCCGAAATCGAGCTCCTGGAACTCTGCAACCTACAACTCCTGCTGTACCGCATTCTGGGAGAGAGTCTCGATTTTCGGCTGCGAAAGCTCGAACGACTGATGGGAACGAAAACGCTTCGTCACGCCTTTTTCTGGAATCGCGAGATCGCGAAGGCCTATCGCCAAGTCATTCGCGCACGCACGGAATCCATCGTGGAATTCGAGGCGACGACTCGAGACACGAAACTGATCGGCGATTGGTATTCAGCGCGCCTGTACGAGATGACCGCCAAAAAGCTTCGGCTGGACGACTGGCGTCGTTCCATCCGCGACAAACTCTCTTCGCTTGAAGAAGTATCATCCATCATCAGCAACCACTTCCGCGTCTCGAAGCAGTACTTCCTCGAAGCCGCCTTGCTGATCGGTTGGTTCACGCTGCTGCTTGCGGATTTCGCGCAATACGTACTCGGCCGCTGATCACCCCAAACTGCGCCGTATCTTCGCCGCCTCCACGATATCGTGCCGTATGGCGCCGGGTTCCACGTCTCCGACGATGCGCTGGGCGATCGTCGACGTAATGTTTCGGTGAATGACATGATGAGGCTTCACGGGTCCGAGCGACGAACCGAGCCACTCCTCGATCACCGCCACATCCTCGATCACCGGACGCAATGCGGTCTCCGTCTTCGCAAGGAGTTCCAGATTCTCGCGGTTGAAGTATTTTCCCGCATGAATGAGGTCGTTGCGGAGCGCCGGGTAGGTTTTCTCGAGGAGGGGGAGCAATCCTTCCTTTTTTGCGAGACGTAGCGCGCGTCCGGTTGTGAGCAGTTCCGGCGGGACGCCGATGGAATAGAACGCCGCGGTGAAGCCGATCGCCCGCGGCAGCGTGACTTTGCCGACGCCGCGGCTGTACCCGAAGAGTCCGATGTGCTGCAGACGCTCCCGTCGCGGGGGTATGTGCTTTGCGATCAGGTTGATAAGAGGCGCGAGGGGCTCGATCGTCTTCTTCCACTCGCCGATCATCGTCTGACTGAAGGCGAGAAGTTTCGCCCGTTCGTCCTCGCTCAAACGAAGGGCTTCGAGCCGGGGCGTCTCCGCACGCATCCGTTCAAGCGCATGTCGAACCTCGTCCTGTGAATAGTCGTACCGGAAGGCGGACTGAATGGAGTACGTGCGCACGCCCGCATACTGCGGAAGGAACGTGTCGACGTACGTCGGGTTCACGGAACCGCGGAAGGGGAGCGAGCCCGTACCGATCACCGGATGGACGGGGATCGAGAGTTCGTCGGAAAGGTCCGCAAGGACGGAGAGCGCGGCTTTGGCGGCGACGACGGCGGGAATTAGCCCGGCGTTCATCGCGGGATCGGAGCGAGCAAGGAACACGCGAAGCCCTCTCTCCTTCGCTTCCGAACTTCCCAGATCGAGCGTCCTCCAGTACGGCTCGACGATGGAACGCATGCCGAAGAGGGATTCCACGTCTTCGACGAGCGGGGTTACATGAATCTGGTGCTCTCGATTGCCCGCGCGCTCGGACGTACCGAATACTTTGCGATGATACTCTGCAACGTCGAGGAAGGCCTTGCGGACGGCGATGAGATGCTGCGCCTTCGTCGTGAGCGGCACGAACATCTCGGTCACCGGCGGGCGGGGGAGGCGCATCTCGGCGGCCATGTCCCACAGCGACAGTACGTTCATGAATGCCCGAGCCGTGCGGTGCATCTTCCCTTCCTCGTACGCGGGAATACGGAACGTGAGGTGCTTGTCTTCGCCGAGCGGATGCTTTGCGAAGAAATCGGACGCGCGTGCGTAAAGCTTCTCGCCCACGGCTTCGTCGACGTGCTTGCCCTCCCAGTCCCACATGTACTCGTCCACGGGAAAATCGCGGAAGAGGAGAAGCAGTTCCTCAAGCTCCTCGTGCGTGGAGACGAACGGATCGCCCTTCCACCACGGCGCCCCCGCGTTGTCGGGGTGTTGCGTCGCCATGGTGATAGGTGGCCAGATCACGGATCGAGTGTAGCCCAGAGCGCGGGCGCATGCAGGAAACTAACCGCGTATCCGCAATCAGCTCGCAAACGCCGTTTTGCGAAGGATTTTTCGGTATTCGTCATCCTGCGGGTGACGCGTGCGAACCTTCCACGGTTTCTCCGGACCGATGAAGTGGACGATCGCGGGATCGACGGTGAAGCGTGCGAGCGTCTCCTGATCGACGCGATCGTCCGACCAGGAGAGCGCGGATGACGTGCGAAGGCTGCCGACGAGCGAATTCCACCGGGGATCGAGCGCCGTCCAGCGGCTTCCCGCGACGGCATTGAGACCGTCCTGCTCTGGCCATTGCACCGCGTCCGGGTTTGCGGCGACGTACTCGATCACGCGCTCGGAAATCCGCTCCGCACGCCAGCGCGGGAGATCGATGAGCAATACACCCGCGTTACAATAGGGTTGATCGGCAGGCAGCCCGAGCTCGCGGAAGTTCCGAAGCCCGTACAACGGTTCGGAGACGGTGAGGCACCCGAGATCCTGGACCGCGCCGAAGGCAGCGCCCCGAAGATCGGTCCGCCAGAGCTCGCGGACGTCCGCGCGAACGAGAAGATCGCTGTCGAGGTAAAGGAGGCGCCGCTCTGTTGAGGGAAGCAGTCCGGGCAGGAGCAGGCGAGCGTAGGTCACCGGAGGAAAGCGCTCTTCCGTTTTGAGTCCGCGGACGGGGGCGACGTCGAACGGGATCCAGGTCAGATCGACGGCGAATTCTTCCCATGACCGCCGCAGATTCTCCTTCGTCGCCGCCGCGAGCCCGGCATCCACGATCCACAAACGAGCCCCGATCCCCCGTGGCAGACGCTCCAACAAGGAGCGCGCGGCCACGGCGAGTCCCGGCGCGAACGCCTCGTCCGCGGCGCAGCCGATGAGAAGGCTGTCGTTCACGACCGCAGTGTGCCGGAACCGCGTTGCCCGCGCGACGCGGAACGTCGGCGAACCATCCTCATCCCGTCGTCAAAGCGAACTGCGAAGGGCGGGCGGTAGACTTCCGTCGTGACATCCTTTCCACGACATCGGGTTGCTTCCGCGGCGACGCGCGTCGCCGGCTGGCTCCTCATCGTTTGCATCGTCCTCCTCGCCGCCGAGGCGGGATCGTGGATCACTCTCTGTCTCCTCGAGGGAAGGATCGTCACCTACGGAAGGATCGCAAACGAGAAAGAGGCGATCGCCGGTTCGACGGCGAATCATAAGACCGGCACGGGCGCCCTCAACGTCAACGCTGCGAACCGCGAGGTGTTCAATCCCTACTTCGGCGTGAGCCTGCGCGCGGGCGACCGCAGAAATGCCCGCCCGTACGGACAGGAAGAACTCGCGGACTACGGCTTCGAGGCCGACGCGGGTCCGCTGGTGCGGAAACGGGATCCGAAGCGGTTCGTCATCAACATTACCGGCGGATCGGTGGCCCGCGGCTTCCTCGACTGGGGCGGAGACGACGCGCTCCGCGCGGAGCTCAAGAAACTGCCGGCACTCAAGGGCAAGAACATCGTGTTCAGCTCCACCGCGTTTTACGGACACAAAGAGCCCCAGCAGCTCCTCGCGATTCAGTACGTCTTGTCGCTCGGCGCCACCTTCGACATGATCGTGTCCCTCGACGGCTTCAACGAAGTGACGATGGGAAAAATCTACAACATGGATTACGGCGCGTCCCCGTTCTATCCGTACGGCTGGTTCGGTCGTCTGTGGCAAGCCAATGCCGATCCTGCCCTCACGCTACTGCGCGCCCGGGGCGAACTGCTTGAACGGCAACGCGCGGAGCTCGCGGACTCCTTCGCGCGTTCGCTGCCGGCGAGGATGATGGGCGGCAACCTCCTCTGGAAAATCCTCGACAGCCGTGCGGAGGCGACCCTGGATCGAACGAAGCGCAGCCTTACGCTCTACAGACCCGGGGACGGCATGCGCGCTCTCATCGATCCAGGACCGATGCCCGGCTACCGCTCCGCCGATGACCTCGTTGCCGACGCCGTTTCGGTGTGGGAAAACGCCACGCGGCAACTCGGGCTGCTCAGTCGGGCCAACGGCATCGCGTACCTGAGCGTGCTTCAGCCGAATCAGTACGCGGGGAAACACGTCATGACGAAGGCCGAGAAGACCGTAGCGTGGGATGACCAAAGTCCCTTCAGGCCGTACGTGGAACACGGCTATCCGCTCCTGCGCGACGCGGGAAAGCGCCTGGAATCCGACGGCATCGCCTTCGTCGACGCCTCGGACGCATTCGACTCCGTGAAGACCGCGGTCTATACCGACAACTGCTGTCATTTTAATGCCCCGGAGCCGAACGTCATCTTGGCGAAGCGGCTCGCGTCGGCGATCGCGGAGACCCTGAAAGCACGATAAAAATGGCAACCTGCTGAGCGAGCCGATGGCCTCGAACTTTGCCATGGACACATCAAAAAACCCATCCCGGCGCAGCGGAGCGAAGACGGATGGTGGCCCCGGTCAGAATCGAACTGACTACGCCTGCCTCTTCAGGGCAGCGCTCTACCGGTGAGCTACAGGGCCATATTTCCTCGAACGATGATGTGAAACAACTGCTGTCGGAAAGCCGGGAGATTGTACCAGATCGAAAAGGGGAGGGAAGCTCAAGAAAAGACCTCGCGCTGTGACGCAACGAGGCCTTTGTTTGATCATGTGGCCGGCGGTTTACCGGCCGTCGGGGGCGATCGTTGCCGCGATCCCTTGCTGTCCGTTCGAGAAGGAATATTCCACTCTCGTGACGTACTTCTGGCCCAGTACGCTGGAGGATAAGGGGCTCTCAAACCGAACGTTGACGTTCAGCGGAGGAGCGCTCTTGCATCCAACGAACGAGGCGAGCAGAAGAGCCGCGGCGGCGAAACGAAGCATCATGCGTTTCCCCTTTTAAAGATCAGGACCATTCCCGACGCCGATCCTTCGGCGTGGAACGAGAATGGATAATGAACATTATACTATAATTTGTTTAATTTGTCATTCTTTTCTCCCGTGTACGAAAACGGATTCTCAAGGGTGCTATGATATGGGAATGAATTCCTCTAAGCGCTACGCCGAGCTCAAAAAGCCCGCCTGGGCGCCACCGGCGTGGGTATTCGGACCCGTCTGGACCCTTCTCTATGCGATCATTGCCGTTACCTTCGGCGCCGTCTTCGTTGCATTCACTCTGGGAAATATTCCCGCAGTGATGACTCTCCCCTTCATTCTCAACCTCGTTGCAAACGCAGCGTTCACTCCCATCCAGTTCCGCCTGAAAAATAACGCCCTGGCCACCGCCGATATCGTTGCGGTGCTTGGCACATTGATTTGGGCGATGGCGGCAATCCACAATGCAATGCCATGGATCGCGTACGCCCAAATGCCCTACCTCCTTTGGGTGACCTTCGCGACTTGTCTTCAGATCGCCATCACGTGGATGAACCGGAAGTGAGTCGATCGAACGACGCACGGAACCTGTCGTCGGCGAATTCTTCTCAGGGATACGTCAACGTCATCGATCCCTGATGCGAAAAGCCGCCGCCGCGACCCGTAAAGGTGATCGGCACGGTCTTGCCGCCTTTATTCACCGTTCCGTTAAAGTCACCGCTCGCGGGAATATTGACGAAGAACGGACTGCACGCGCCGGACAAAGTTCCGCTGATCGAGCCTCCGCTGTAGTTGCCCTTCACCTGTCCCTCGCACGTACCCGAAACGGTGCCGTCCACGGCGCCTCCCGCCAGCGGGATATTCATCGTGATCGTCACGGGGTAATCCTTGTAGCTGTAGGTGCCCGTCGCGACCGCGTCGCCTTCGTCGGGCTTCGGATCTTCCACCTGTCCGAGCATGCAGTCGAACATGTCCGCTTCCTGGCAGTGACTGAGGTAGTACCCGATGGCCTCATTCGAGCCGACCATCAGCAAAATGAGGGCAATGAGCATGACCGCCAGCATGGCGCCGCAACCGAGGGATTTGGGCATACCCCTCATTCAAAGGGAGCGCCGATGAGAAGTCAATTGATCGTTGCCTTCCCGAATTTAGCTGGAAGACGCTCTTCGTCCATTCGGTACAAGATGCCGATATCGAAACATCGTTCCTGAGCCCGATTTCAAGTATTTTTCGAAAAGCATCGCCTGTTCCTTTGTCTGGAATGAACAAGCGAACTTGAGCTGCCAAGGCCGATATTTCGAAGTATGAGGAACCTCGCCGTGGTTATGTTTCTGGAGTCTATGCTCAATGTCTTGCGTAAACCCCACATATTGTCGACCTTCATGATTCTCAAGGACATAAACGTAATTCCACATAGCAAAGTATCGTACTGCGTGCTGAGTGGCCTGCCAACCGTAGCCGCAGCGACGTTCCAGGATGAATAGCCGACCTCCGCCTCCGGGACTACGGTCGGCAACCTTCGCTGCGCGAAGGTTGGTGGAGCTGATACGAAGAAACTGGAATCACCTTATTGAACTAATAGAATTTTTGTGTGAGATATGACTAGACTAAAATCTATTCTCTTGCTTCAGGCCAAATCAATTTTGCAATTTCCTGTCTTACTTCTTTGTAGACTGCGTCTCCTTTTACTCCAAAAAGAGTAGCTAACGCATATAGTCCATATCCCTCAATTTTGAGCCCATTATTTTCACTGCCGAGATTTATCCATGAATCGACAGTATAGTGGCTTCTAATAAAATTCAGAGCCTTTTCTCTGTCTTCAGTTAGAGGGTCTTTCCATTCGTCTCCCCAAATTATTTGTCCCAACTTGTTGTGTACCTCAACTGTGTAGTTTGTATCCCAATCTACTTCAAACAAAGTTGTCAGAGCTGCTAAGCCCATTCCTTCGAAAGCAATTTTCTTTCTTTCGCGCATAGTAATCCCCATCCAACTTCTGGGGGTCCAAGTATTTTTAATAAATGCGCGTATTCGTTCTTTATTTTCCCCCTCAGGATCATTCCATTCTTTTTGCCAAATAGCTTTACCAAGCTCAATCAGCTTTTGCCTGCTAATAGCGGGATCTTCTATTTCAAAAAGTGTCATAACAGCGGAAATGCCAAGTCCATCGACTTTAAAAGCATGCATATCGGAGGTCTTCATTTTTACCCATGTATTAGGCTCATAATTCGACTTTATCAAATTAGCAATTAGATCTTTTCTTACACCCGCTTCTTTGCTTTCAAAAACAGGATTGTCACCCCAAATCGCTCTTCCTAATTCTTTATGATGAATCATTTGTCTTGTTGGATCACCATGAAGACCAAAAATACTTGCTATTGCCTCCAATCCCTTATTTTCAATTCTCAATCCCGATCGCTTCGAACCTATTTCTATCCAAGTCTCAGGAGTATAGATCTCCATAATTTTTCTGCGGAGTTTTTCTCTTTTAATTTCATCAGGATCTATCCATTCATCTGACCAAATAACCTTGCCTAATTCTTCATGTACATCCCTTTTTTTAACAGGGTCTCCTTCAATATTGAAAAGTTTTGCAGTTGCAGAAAGTCTTAAGCCATCAATAGTAAAGCCGCTCCTACCCGGGCGATCCATTTCCTTCCAGGAAGCTGGCGTGTATTGGGCCTTTAGTAATTGCCTGACAATTTCCCTTTTTTCTTCTGCCGGATCAATCCATTCATCTCCCCAAATAGCTTTACCCAACTGAATAAAAGCTTCTCTATCTGTCGCACCTGATTTAACTTCAAATAATGTTGAAAGCGCAGCAAGTCCATATACGTCTATTTTGATTTTTAGTCTTTTTACACCGCTTATTTCCGTCCATGTTTTAGGTATAAATTGATTTTTAATAAGCTCGCGAATACGTTCTCTTTCTTCGAACTTAGAATTATTTCTAATATCTAATTTTGATCCATTTGCCATTCCACAAATAGCTTCAGCATCTTCGCCCTGATCACTTAAGGCATCTGCCAAACGCAATGGAATCTTTTTCCTTCGCTTTGCCTTCTTCGTAAGGGTCCAATTTGTTTCAATGACAGTACAATCTGTCTTACGGATTCCTCCAGGGTACATATGAGAGCGTCCACCACGTCCAATTCCCTGCACGGTTTTTGCTGAACTGGTAACGCGAGCCCACAGAATCGTATTAATAAAATCCGGACTATAGCCAGTGGCTAGTTTTTCAACAGTAACAAAGCCATCGATTTCATGCTTAAGAAGCCGGGCTTCAGCATCCTTTAATTGATCTCTGCCTTTTTCACCTCGTTTCAACTCTCTTCCGGTCAAAAGCTCAAACTTCAATCCCAATGAATCTGCATCTGCCAGGAATTCCTCGCATTCCTCATGATTGGTGCAGAAACCCATACCATAGACAGGCATTTCCTGCTCTGCAGACGATCCCTTTTTCATTGATCGATAAGTAGCTAGAGCTGCTGCATATTCCGTAAGCAATTTTTTATATACACCTTCACGGTGAAGGATTTTTATCTCCTCTTCTTCGGTCATTCGATCGACAATGTGATCATCTTCTTCAATTGTTCCATCGGTATGAATAATTTTATATGGAACGTTTACGCCTAACCTTACGAGTTCAGCCTGATAAACTCGTCCGATGCAACGACCAAATTTCTGTCGAATGTGTTTAGCAGAAAGCTTAGGTGTTGCAGTGAAGGCAATTTTAATTGCCTTGCTAGGCATGAACTTACCATTTCCTTCCAAAACTTCTTTTTCTGCTTCACGTTCTTCTTGAGTCATTTCTTCTTCTGCCAGCTCATCAATTGCAGAGATCATTTCTTGCGTGACTGCGCCCAATGCCATATGTCCTTCGTCACAGAGAACAAGCTCGCATTCTTGCTGGACCATATTTCGATAATCTTCATCTCGCTTCATTCGCGAAAGATGACCTCCGTATGTAGTGATCAAAGCACGTCTTTTATACAGCTCCTTATCTGCTCCGCGAGCAAGAACACCAATATTCTCTGACTGAATTCCTCCAACAGATTTAAAATCTTTTTCCGTTTGATACATGAGATTATCAAACGGTACGAGGACCAAGGTCTTTACGTGAGCGAGTGCGGTCTGGATTGCGAAGAGTCCGGTTTTTCCAGCGCCTGTTGGCTGAATGTAATGGCCAACCAGTGGATTGTCATCATTTGCTTTCTCCACGTCGTAGCCTGCATCAAATTCATAATTGTCGTCTTCTAAGAAGCGTACAAGTTGTTCAAGTCCTTGCCATTGGTTCAATCGAATATTGATGTGAGTATTTTGCTGCTGCCAAATAGGCCAGTTCATCTTAATATTTCGAATAACTTTTAGCCGAAGCTGCAGGCCTTTCAGATGTTCATATACGCCTCGTTGTATATCCGATAATTCCAGCAATTGTCTTACTTCTACATGAGTTTTTTGGGCAAATTTAGCTACTTCCTCGTCAGATTGGGATATGTTTTCAATGGCCGATAAGACCTTGTTTTCAGCTAAACTGAGCAATCCCAGCTCCATGTTATTATTATATAATATTTTATATAAATGGTCAATTTGGTGGAGCTGAGGGGACTTAAACCCCTGACCTCTACAATGCGAATGTAGCGCTCTATCAGCTGAGCTACAGCCCCACGGTATGAAAGAGTATCCAGAATGGAACGATCGCGCAGCGGCTTTTCTTCTTGCGACTCGCCCCTTCGGGCTCGTCGGCCAGCTGAGCGCTGTCCCATACTGGCAAAAGAACGCCTGCGTATTCTACGGCAGATTTTAGCGAAAGCCAGTAAGTGCTACAGATGCTCGTCGATGACTGAAGAAACTAAAAAGGTGATTCGGGCGCAGTTCTCAGGAAAGTTTTCGCAAGCTGAAAAACGCAGCGATCAGAAGAGCGGCGACAAATTTGATCTCACGAAACGCCATGCTACGGTGTGCCGCTATGGCCCTCTCAATAATCGAGAAGCAGACGTCCGACGCCAACCGCGTCGAGGAGATTCGAACATTGCTCGCCGAGGTGCAGGAGCGTGCAAAAGCCATCGAAGATGCCGCGATTCGCGACTTGCTCTTGAGTCAAAGTACAGTCGTACTGTCGGCGATCAAGCACCTGGTCGACCATCGGCAGCCGGTCGCCGAATCGTCCGAGACCGACGTTCCAAGGCTCGTCTCGAAAGACGGTCGCGGTACGCCTTCCTTTCCCGACAACACCGATCCGACCTTCGAGAGAGGGCGTTTTGAGGAGAACAGGCAGCGGATGTCGCGGTATCAGCCTCTTGCTCAAAGGATCCTGCTCGAACAACAGCAATCACCAATGTTCACCAATGTCGCCTATAGCGATCTGCGGCAAATGAACTATCTCATTCTCAAGACGGTCACGATGGATTTTGATCCGGCGAAACACGAGGAGGGGGAGAAGCTCGTTGAAGAACGGATCCACGGCATGCTGCCGTCGTTGCTTCCGTATGCGACTGCGAAAAATCAACTGAGAACCCCGACACCGAATCCTCTGCAACAAGCCAGGCGTGACCGGTTTTCGAAGTGGGCAATGAGACGCAACATGACGCGAGGCCGCTGTTTCGATGATATTGTCCTGGCCGTCTATCACGCCGACCTCCCCTTGATCCACGAGGCTGCACGTCAGGCCTCCGAAAGACTGCAACGCCCGTTGGACGAAGTGCGACAAGAGCTCGAATACTGCTTCGCCCGCTGCTGCTGGACATACGATCCGCACCTCGGTGACTTTAATCAGTTCGTCACTGCGAATCTGGAAAAAGCGCTGCAGGACCTGGAAGCTCATACAGAGCCTCACGGACCGGGCAATCCCGTACCCTGCAACAACGGATCGCCTCTCAATGGAAAGCAGATCGAGACTGCGGAGCTGGTGGCTCCTGTGCATGAAGAGACAGCGGTGCCAGTAGCTCCTGTACACACAGAGACTACACCAACCTCAGCACAGCTCTTCCCGGAGAATGTTCCTGTGATAGCGAGTGCCCCCACAGAAGCACCTAGATCCGAAACGATCGTGGGGATTCCTGTTGAACCTGCCGTCGTAGAGATCGAACGCGCATCTGCAGCGGAGCCGCACGTACCAGAGGATTACAGAGCAGATGAAAAGACAGCAGAACCGGATCCGAAGGAAGAGCATGAGCGCGCTTTCAAAGCGTGGGCGAAACAAGACTATGGCATCACCGGAGTCACGATGGGTGAAATCTGCAATGCCCTCAGTGACAAGTTTGAGCCGTTGGCAATGGGAGTCGCCGGGAAAACGATCATCGGCATGGCGAAGACTGACCGGGCAACACTGCGCAGACGTGCCGTGCAGCAGTTGCGTGCTGCCGTACCGCATTTTGATCCGCATGGAAAAGAGCGTTTCGACACCTATCTGCAAAATAATATCGCGAGAGAGCTACAGCGGTTCGTGTTGCATGCAGAGCGAGTTGAGGAAGCAGAGGATGGGAAGAAAAAGAAGAGGTGCTGACATCCTCGGACTCCGGAGAGGATCGAATTCCTCACAGATGCTCGTCCACCTGCACCTTGCCGATGTAGACCTCGCCGCGCGCGTCTTTACGCATCTTCTCCAGAGCCTTCACGAGCCCGATGCGCTCGATGACGTCGCGGAAACGGCGGACGGCGTTGGGCTTGCCGAAGTCCGTCATCACCGTGAACTGCTCCAGGCGGCGACCCGTCACCTTGATGCTGCCGTCGGGCTGAGGATCGATGCGATAGCTGCGCATGCGCGCCTCGTCGACGTGCGGACGGAGAACGGGAATCTCCTTCGCCTCCTCCTCTTCGAGGTCCGTCTCGCGTTTCTGGCGCAGCTCGCGCTCCTCGAGGACGACGGGAAGGAGGGCGCTCACCATGTCGTCGACGCCCTTGCGCGTCGCGGACGAGATGACGGCGAAGACAGCGATGCCCGCCTTCTTGAGCGCCTTCTCGATGTCCTTCGTCTCGAAGTTCACGAGGTCGGCCTTGTTGAGCACGACGAGCTCGCGCTTCTCGGCGAGGGCGGGGGAGTAGGCCTCGAGCTCTTTTCGGATCGCGCGGTAGTCGTTCACGAGGAGACCGGGGTCGAGCTCGGAGCCGCCCCCGAACGCGCGTTCGATATCGAGCAGGTGCAGGAGGGCGCCGCACCGCTCGATGTGCCGAAGGAATTCGTGGCCGAGACCCTTGCCCTCGCTTGCGCCCTCGATGAGGCCGGGCACGTCGCACACCACGTAGCGGCGGTCGTGCGCCTGGACCACGCCGAGGTTCGGCACGAGCGTCGTGAAGTGGTACGCCGCGATCTTCGGCCGCGCGGCGCTGATGACGGAGATGAGCGTGGATTTTCCCACGCTGGGATACCCGATGATGCCCACGTCGGCGACGAGCTTAAGCTCGAGCTTCACCTGTCGAGTCTCGCCGGGCTCGCCGAGCTCCGCGAAATCGGGAGCCTGACGCGTGGAGCTCGTGAAGTGCGCGTTCCCGTACCCTCCGCGACCTCCGCGCGCGAGCAGCACGATGTCGCCGTGGCGGCGCAGGTCTCCGAGAAAGAGGGACGATTCACCCTCCGGCAACCCGTCGCCGGACACCTGCGTGACGACGGTGCCGGGCGGCACCTTGAGGTAGAGATCTTCCCCGTTCTTGCCGCCGCAAAGCTGTCCGAGACCGAACCCGCCGGCCTCCGCGTGGAATTTCTTCGTGGAGGCGTAGGAGCTCAGAGTATCGGCGTTCTCGTCGGCAACGAGGAACACGGATCCGCCGTCGCCGCCGTCGCCGCCGTTCGGGCCGCCCATGGGCACGAATTTCTCGCGGCGGAAGCCTACGCAGCCTTTGCCGCCCTGGCCTCCCGTGACGGTGATGGTCGCCTCATCGAGGAACATGACGGCATGGTAGCCGATTTTCGGCTTCAACGAGAGGTATTTTCGCAAATTTCCCACATATTTACTTTTGAACTTTTTATTATATAATATCTATTATGATACACAACGAAAACAACGAAGGAACCCGCACGGTCGACGAACTCCTTGCATCGCTGGAACAACGAGAAATCGCGACATTGCCGAAACATTTTATCGGACAAGTAAAAGGAGTACGCCTTGTTCAGCTGGCAAAAAGAGGGAACGTCCTCGTAAAACCCGCTGAATGGAATGACGCGATGGTCGTCAGCGCAGAAGGGAAAAGATTGTCCGTGGTTTTGAGTGAAGTCGGCAATAAGGTTTTGCATACCGCCATGCCTGCCAAGAATTTGTGGCAGCAGGGCGATGGGTCCGTGGTTATCGTCAAAGAATCCGGAACGGTCTATCGACTGACCCTCAACGACAAGACGTCCAAGGCGGATACCGAATCCGCCTCGCCCTCGGGATGGACGATCGGCGGCATCGTACGGGGGATCCGGAAGCGCCTGGGAATCTGAAGGCCATTGGATTGCGGGCGCCCCGACTGCTACGCTCGCGCGCTCCATGGCGCTCGATCTCTCCCGCGTGCTTCCGGCCGAAGATCCCGAAGGGCTTCCGTCCGAACTCGACGGTTGGATTCAAGACAAGCTCAATCTCCTGATGCGACGCTCGCAAATCGCGACGATTCTGCTTGCAGAGTCCGATCATCCTGCGATGGCCGCCTTGAAAGCGGATACGCTGGCAGCCCTGAAGGAAAAGGACGGCGACGCGCAGTTCGACTGCGAAAGCCGGCTCCTCGCGCTCGACAAAATCGTCGAAGTTACCCCGCAAAAGGAACGGGAGACCCCCGACGAAATCGGCTGGGCGGAAAATTTGTTCCTCTTCGGCTACAGCAGCCGGCTGACGTACGAAGAACTTCTCTTGGGAGCTTCCGTCGACAACATCATGACCCCGATGGAAATCCTGCGCGAAACGCACAGAAATATCCGCAAAAAAAAGAGCAGCGGCTTCGTCAGGCGAGCGGAACAGACATGGCATGCGATCGTGAAAGCTCTTGGGCTTCGATATACCGTTTCGGTACGAGAAGGCATCGACGAAACCCTGGAAAATATCCGTGGATTCAAGCGCGAGTTTCTCAGGAAACGACCGAATCGCGACTGAGCCGGACTCGAGGGCTATTGACGGAGAGATATTATCACTCTAGACTTTCGAGTGCTAATTCCCATCGCACCATGAGCAAGATCATCGGAATCGACCTCGGCACTACGAACTCCTGCGTCGCCGTCATCGAAGGCGGCGAACCGGCCGTCATCCCGAACGCGGAGGGCAACCGGACGACGCCGTCCGTCGTGGCCTTCAAGGACAAAGAGGTGCTCGTCGGCGTCGCCGCCAAGCGCCAGGCCGTCACGAACCATCGCAACACTATCTTCTCGGCCAAGCGCTTCATCGGTCACCGCTTCGCGGAGGTCACGCGAGAAGCTGCGACGGTCCCGTTCGACGTGCAGGAAGGAAAAGAGGGGAGAGCCGTCATCCGCGTGAACGGCAAGGACATGCTCCCGCAGGAAGTATCCGCGAAGGTACTCCAGAAACTGAAGAAGGACGCCGAAGCGTTCCTCGGCCAGACCGTCAGTAAGGCCGTCATCACGGTGCCGGCGTACTTCGACGACTCGCAACGCCAAGCCACGAAGGAAGCCGGAGAGATCGCGGGTCTCGAGGTGGTGCGCATCATCAACGAGCCCACGGCGGCAGCGCTCGCATACGGCCTGGACAAGGGATCGGCCAGTCAGAAGATCATCGTCTACGATCTCGGCGGCGGAACGTTCGACGTGTCCGTGCTCGAGCTCGGCGACGGCGTGTTCGAAGTGGTCGCCACGAACGGCGACACGCACCTCGGCGGCGACGACTTCGATCAGACGATCATGGAGTGGATCCTCGGCGAGTTCAAGAAAGATACGGGCATCGACCTCGCGAAGGACACCGTCGCGCTCCAGCGTCTCAAGGAGGCAGCGGAGAAAGCGAAGATCGAACTCTCGTCCGCGATGGAGACGGAGATCAACCTGCCGTTCATCACGGCGGACGCCTCCGGCCCCAAGCATCTCAACCTCAAGCTCACGCGCGCCAAACTGGAGGCACTCGTGCAGAGTCTCATCGACAAAACCGTCGCCCCCTGCGAGGCCGCACTGAAGGATGCCGGTCTCGGCAAAAAAGAGATCGATCAGGTGGTACTTGTCGGAGGCATGACGCGCATGCCGGCGGTGGTCGCGAAGGTCAAGGAGCTCTTCGGCAAGGATCCGCACCAGGGCGTGAACCCGGACGAAGTGGTCGCCATCGGCGCCGCCATCCAGGCGGGCGTCATCGGCGGCGACATCGATAAAGACATCGTCCTCGTCGACGTCACGCCGCTCAGCATGGGCATCGAGACCCTCGGCGGCGTCGCCACGAAGCTCATCGAGAGAAACTCGAAAATCCCTACGAGCAAGAGCCAGATTTTTTCGACAGCCGCGGACAACCAGTCGTCCGTGGAGATCCACGTGGTCCAGGGCGAGCGCGAGTTCGCGCGCGACAACAAGTCGCTCGGCCGCTTCATCCTCGATGGCATTCTCGCAGCGCCCCGCGGCATGCCGCAGATCGAAGTGACGTTCGACCTCGACACGAACGGCATCCTCTCCGTCCGCGCCAAGGACAAGGGCACGGGCAAGGAGCAGCACATCACGATCCAGGGTTCCACCGGCCTTTCGAAGGACGAGGTGGAGAAAATGAAGAAGGACGCGGAGATGAACGCCGAGGCCGACAAGAAGAAGCGCGAGACGATCGACGCCCGTAACCAGGCCGACGCCCTCGTCTTCACCGTCGAGAAGCAGATGCGCGAGTACGACGCGAAGATCCCCGACGACGTGAAGAAGAAGGTGAACGGCAAGGTCAACGACCTCAAGGATCTCCTGAAGAAAGAGGATGCCACCCTCGACGCGCTCAAGAAGGGCACCGAAGAGCTCGGCACCGCCGCGCAGGACATCGGCAAGATCGTCTACGAGGAGGCCCAGAAGAAGGAGCAGGCCAAGACCGACGCCGCCAACAAAGGAGATACGAAGGACGGCAAAGTCGTCGACGCCGAGGTGGTGGACGACGAGAAGAAGTAAAGGAACCTTTTCTCATCTGCAAAGCCCAAAACGGGCCGATCGACGCCTAAAACTGGCACGACGGCCCGTTTCGCGATAGAAAGGGGATATGCCTTTCTCTCCCAAAAGCCGACAGGAGACCCCGCTCCTACTCACGTACGTTCCCGATCAGCCCGTGTCCGACGACACCGTCGCCGCAAAGCCCGAGAACGGGGCGATGAAGACCGACGTCCTTTCCGCCTCTCCTCGCGTCGGGGAGACTATCGACTACGGAAGGGTGGAGACGTCCGAGGACGCCGGCGAACTCCTTTCGCTCTCGAACGGCACGGAGACCGCGGAGGCCAACTTGAGCGGACTCACACTGCGAAAAATTTTTCAAGGGATCCTCACCGTCTGCCCCCCGTCTACGGAATCGCGGGCGCTGCCCTTTCTGCGGTTGTTGGCGCGATCGATCCGTCGCTGCGAGTGGCAACGTGCGCTGCAGATCATCGCGGAGAACCGACCGGCGCTCCCGGAAATCGATGCCGTCGAAGGATTGATTCATCTCGCCAGTAAAAGACCGGAATCCGCAGAGCCGTTCCTGGAAAAAGCGCTGCAAAAGGGATCCACTGCCCTCAGGCCATATGTGCAAGAAATGCTGCTTCGCGCGCACACTGAAACAAAACCCGCGCGTTCCCCTAAGCACAACAAACCTAGGGAGTACAACCGACCGGGAAGCGGGGGGAAAGCATCGAACCGTTCCGAGGGAGGAAGAAGCGGCTTAGGCATGTATGCGCCTGGAAAGGGAAACGACGAATATCGCATGGAGGAAGTCGCCAAGATCCTGGAAGCGCTCGAAGTCGTGCAGGCACAAAATGATGCGAATGCCACCGTGCCGCCGGACGGCACGGCCTCCGCGTAACGGAAAAACCGCAACGTTGCGGGCAAGAAACAGCGACGCCCCTTTCGCTTTTTGACTTCAGGATCAACATGGGTATCGTATTTCTCTTGCAAAACAGTCCGAACATGTCCATCGATCTTCCGAATAAGACCGGCGATCAGATCCCATCACACCCGAACGGGAAAACGCACAAACAGAGCGTGCGAACGATCGTCCAGGAGCTCACAGAGAACCCCATGCATGAAGCTCTGCGAAATCTTCTCATTCAGGAAATACAAATAAACGGATACTCCCCGCAGAGGCTTGTCGAGACATTCGCCGACCTCCTCCCACTGCCAAAACACCATCATCCGAGGACTCGCGAGCGATGTATCGCGTTGCTGGTAAAAGATATTATCCCCCCAACTGAGAAATACCATATCCTGACGTCGGCGGAAGTCTCGCGAAAGGTCTCCGCCGATCCGGAATACGGCGACCTCCGATCACTGCTGCTAGAAGACCTCAGTGAAAAGGGATACTCGCCGAACCGTATGGAAAGGGATTTTTCGGGGATTTTTCCGTTTCCCGCAGGCATCGGCATCGAGGAGCGAAGAGCATGTCTCGCGCGAGTGCTCAAGGCGATCGTTCCTCCGGAACTGCAGCACCATATGAAAAGCGCGGAACAGACCATGCGCGACGTCGAAAGCGGAAGCGGGTACCGGGATGTCCGATACGCCATCGCAACGCTTGTCGAACGAGATGCGAAGTCCGCCGCCGATATTTTGAAGACAATGGAGGGACGGATTCCATGGCCGGCGGGGACGGAACAGGCTACCAAGGAGCGCCTCCTGTCTGAATTGATTCAGAAAATCGTGCTGGAAGAGGCGAGGAAGAAAGCCATTTCACGCATGCGGCGCAAGCAAGTGAAGGAAAATATGCAGCCGCTTCTCGAAGGCGGACGCGCATGGAAAGAATTGATGGGACACGTGGTATTCAACGATAAGGAAAAACTTTATCTGAAAAAACTGGTTAAACAGACAGAATATACGAAGGACGGACACTTGGACCACGGAGCCATAGCCGCGGCGATGCACGATTACTTCGGTGGATCCAGAGAAAGGTACACGCGCGAAACATGCAGCAGCTGCATTGATAATCAACGTCGCAAAAAATCGAGACGTTTGGCGAAGAACCCCAACCCTTCGCCTGAAGTCATCGACGATACCGTGCAAGACGACGGGCATCTTGCCGAAGACATCGAAAAACTCGAGCTCGACGCCGTACGGCGTGCGCTGGGATTGCCGACGGAACAGGAAAAATCCTTGGCCGTTCCCGCTGAATTCAAAGTTGAAAAAGGGGAGACCCTTCACGCCGCAGCGGCCCGCGTAATCGCCGACAAAGTTGCCGCGCTCGACGCGCAAGGCCCCTACGGAAAAGTGGCGATTCTTGTTCAGACAAAAAAATACTGCGACGCACTCACTGAACTGCAGTCCATCGCTCTTACGAAAGCGCCCGAGCAGTGGAAACCCATCACGCTGCAACTGTACGCACTCACGATGCTCTGCGTCGATGCACGACACTACGGCAAGGAGGCCGACCGATTCCTCGAATTCGCGTCACGCAAACTCGCAGACGCCGATAGGGGCCTTGCGGACGCAATGGCCTTGCCCGCTTCGGTCAGCGGAGCCATTCTGCAAGGCACGGAGGAAAGGGTGAGCGGACGATACGCATCGGCACGTCCGTCAATGATGGCTGCGCAGATGCGAACAGAATGACGTCAGCGACAGGCTTATCTGCTGTCACATTCGGCCGCGACGTTGAATGTGTCGACTTCCTTTGACAGGAACGAAGGAATCCCTATTCTGCCGCGGTCATTATGCGGAACGGCAAATACAAGACAGGCTTGGAAGGAAACATTCACGGAAAAGGATTCGCCAGTTTCGGCGGAATTCAGAGCAACTTAAACAAAGTCCGCATCGACCACCAGCCTGCACAGGAACGCATCGATCTGCTCGTCGAGGGAAAATGCGGACAGATTTCGAAGCGCGTACGCGCGGAGCTCGCAAAAAATGCGGAAACCCTTCCTCCCGAGGCCGTCGCGAACGCGTATGTGAACCAAAACGTGAAACTCGACGAAGCGAAAGAGATCTTCGACGCATGCCTCAAGACGAACCCCGGAAACTTCCAAGCGCGCTGGGGAAGAGCGCTGCTTTGGTGCCGATTGGATGATTTTGCGTCGGCATTCGAAGATTTCACGAAGGCGTTGTCCATTCATGAGGCGAAAAAGCGGCCGAAGCAATACGATCTCTGGGCGGAAACGGGATTCCGCATCGGCAAGACGCCCGAGCAGATCTACGACCGCCTGGAAGAATGGCTTCGGACGGACCCCGAGAATGCGGCCGCTCTGGCGCTCGCCTCGAAATTGCAGGTGCAATTTCCGATCTTCGCGCGCATCTGCCTTCCGGACATCTTACAGAAGATTCACCCGGTGAACCGCGCTGCAGGCATAGGTGTCACGGACATCCCGCACGACCAGCGCGAGCGCCGCTGAGCTCAGAGCTTCCCCCCGACGTCCTTCGCGCCTCTCGACGACGTTCGAGTGGCGCCGGCCTACAGCTTTTCCCCGACGTACTTCGCGAGCTCGGCGATACGATTGGAGTACCCCCACTCGTTGTCGTACCAGCCGAAGGCCTTGAGGAGGTTCGAGCCGATCACTTCCGTGAGCGGAGCGTCAATGATGCAGCTGCGCGGGTCCTGGACGTAATCCTGGAGCACGAGCGGGCGCTCCTCGTAGCCGAGGATGCCCTTGAGCGCCTTGGACGCGGAGGCCTTCTTGAACGCGGCGTTCACGGCTTCCTTCGTGACCGGCTTCTTCGTGATCACGGTGAGATCGGTGATAGACCCCGTCGGCGTCGGAACGCGAATGGAAGTGCCCGAGAGCTTTCCCGCGAGCTCGGGGACGACGAGGCCGATGGCCTTCGCGGCTCCGGTGCTTGTGGGGACCAGGTTGATTGCGGCGGCGCGGGCGCGGCGCAGATCCTTGTGCGGGAGATCGAGGAGCTGCTGGTCGTTCGTGTAGCTGTGGATGGTCGTCATGATGCCGCTCTCGATGCCGAACTCATCGTTGATCACCTTCGCCATGGGAGCGAGGCAATTCGTGGTGCACGAGGCGTTCGAAATCACGTGCATCGTCTTCGGATCGTACGTCTCGTGGTTCACGCCGATGCAGAACGTGCCATCGACTTTATCTTTTCCCGGAGCCGAAATGATGACCTTCTTCGCGCCGGCGGCGAGGTGTTTCGCCGCGTCCTCGCGCTTCGTGAAGACGCCCGTGCATTCGAGCACGACGTCCACCTTCAGTTCCTTGTGGGGAAGCGTCGCGGGATCCTTGATCGCCGTGAGGCGGATCGTGTCGTCGCCGAGCGTGAGCGTGTCGCCCGCGAAGGAACACTCGCCCTCGTACGCGCCGTACGTGGAATCGAACTGGAAGAGGTGCGCGAGCGTCGCGCCCTCGGTGAGGTCGTTGACGAGCACCACGTTGATCTCCGGAAAACGCTTCTGGATGATGCGAAGCGCCTGGCGGCCGATGCGTCCGAATCCGTTGATGGCGAGGTTCATGGAAACAGGGGAGGAACGCTCAGAGTGTACCACTGCCTCCTAACGCAGCACCTCACCGATGACAGGCTGTCCGGGAGGCGCCGTGATGCCACACGCCGCAAGGACGGTATTGGGCAACGCGGGATGCTGATTGATGTGATGGTTGACGATGTCCCCGCGGTAATCGCCCGATCCGAGCACAACGCCCCTGCGCACGTTCGGGCCGGCGAACATCGCCCAGTTCCCCTTGGCATGGTGGTCGCGGCCGGCCCTGTTGTTCATGGTCGGCGTTCGATTGAATTCCGTCATCACCGCAAGCGTAAAAAGGCCGCGATCCGCATCGTCGATGAGCGCGGCGATCGCATGATCCACGGGAGGACCGTGTCGGCGCATGCCGGCCTCCAATCCCTCATGAAGATCGAATGTGCTGAAGTCCGGTTCGTAATAGATCGCGACCGCACCCGCACCGCTCCTGACAAGCTGCGCGGCAGTTTGAGACATGACGCCCGCGATGGAACGTCCGTACCGGTCACGATTCTGTTCTTCAAGCCGAAGCGCCTCGAAGAACGGACCGTCACCGCGGGACAAGCGAAACGCCGTTTCCTGGAACTGCTCCATCCTGCGTGTCGCCGCGGTATCGAGTTGCGAGTGTGCCGTGAAAGCTCTCAGTAAATGCTGTCGCGTTTCTACGCTCTCGGGCGAAAGGGGAGGAGTCGCCTCTTCTTCTTCCATACCCTCCACCGTCTCCTGGGGATTGGGAGTGGCATTGGCAATCAGCTCCGGACGGAAAGGATTTTGGAAAACCATCCGATCGCGATCCCACGCCGGCACAAGGGCGTTCGATCTTCCGAAGGCGCCTTCCAAGCTGGAAAACGTGCTTCCGGGATTGAGAAGCATGTACGGGGCGGCGTTCGGCCGGGACAATCTGTTGCCAACCGTCAGTGGGAAAGGCGTTCCCTGAGAAAGCAATATATCTCGCGAAACCGTTTCGTGCGCCAAGAAGCCGGTGGCATTCACGAAGAGCGACCGCACGAGCGCGACTCTGTCCGATTTGTCGGCGAAACGTGGAAAATGCTCGGAGAATTCCGTACCGTTGCGCGCCTGGATTTTGGCAAACGGGCCTCGATACTCCACGGGAACGCGCGTGCCGTTCCTGAGCGTCGTCGGGTCGGGCTCCACCGATGATTTTTTGTCCAATCCGCCCGAGAGAAAGAGCAAGACCAGCGGCGTACGCGTCCGATTCTGCGCATGCACCACACCGTCGCCAAGTCCCCAAAGCACTCCGGCATTCGCCACGACACGGAGAAAGGAGCGCCTGTCGAGGCCGGGAGGCCGGATATCGATTGAAGAAGACGACCTATCCGGCGATGGCAAAGGCACCATGGATCATGGTCTACGCGCAAGAAAGTTTTCCGAATAGAAAATAGGCATGCGAAGTGACGTCGTCCCCTTATCTCAGCGACGAAATGGGATGACGTCGGTCATGACGAACTAAAGATTCGCGAACGTCTCCTGCATCAGTAACGTATCCTTTTCGAGAAGAGGGGACTCGCAAACGACGTTGCCCTCGATCTTGCGGTCCTTGAGCACGCGCAGGAAATCCTTCCACTTGGCATCGCTCTCCAGAAGCGGCAAGTGGTGCTTCTCGCCCTTCGGTCCGTACGCGATGCCGGAGAAATGCATATGCACGCTCTTGAGCGATTTCTTCCCCAGGTACTTCGCGTAGAGGTCGAACATCGCGTCCCACTCCTCGTAGCTGTTGACCTCACCGTTCGTGCGTGCGTGCATGTGCGCGGGATCCACCGTCGGGAAGATGTCGAAGTCCTTGCTCATGCGGAGCAACTCCTCGAGGGTGCCGAACTGCGTGGGCTTGCCCATGGTTTCGAGGCCCAAGTTCACGTGCGGGAAGAGTTTTGTTTTCTTGTCCATGATCCGATCGACCGCCTTCTCCACGTTCTTGTAGACCGTCTCGGGCGGCTGCCCCAGATTGAACGCCGCATGCACGCAAACGGAGCGTACGCCCGCGATCTCGCTCATCGCGAGGGCATTGAGAACGCGCGTGATGCTCGCCTCCAGTTTTTCGGGCTCGGGAGAGTTGAGATTCACATAGTACGGAGCGTGCACTGTGAGCGAGATATCCAGCTCCTCGGCGGTCTTCCGAATGTTGTTCATGACCTCCGGATTCTTCGGCACGCTCTGCACCCACTCGATCTCCATCGCGTTGATGCCGAGCTTCTTTGCCTGGTGCAGTCCTTTGATCGTCCCGCCGGGCGGGGGAGTGGAGAGGGGGGCGCCGGCGACGGCAAAGCGGAGCATGACCCCAGGATAGCGAAAGAATCCCGCGTCGGCATCGGGTATGATCCATCCATGCCAATCGCCCGCGCCATCATCGACGCGACGCTCAAGACCCCTCTCGGTGAGAGAGCCTACAAGGTGTGTGAGGCGCTGATCGACGCGGGGTACGAGGCGTACTGGGTGGGAGGCGCGGTGCGCGAGATGCTCCTCGGACGCGTGCCGACGGACATCGACGTCACCACTTCCGCCCTGCCCGACCAGGTGCTCGGACTCTTCAAGCGCTCGAACGCCGAGCAACAGAGCAAGGCGCTCGGCAGCGTGCGCGTATTGCTCGGTTCGGACGAGATCGAGGTGACGACCTTCCGTGAGGACGACGAAGCGAGCGACGGTCGCCATCCGGAATCGGTGACGTTCACGGCGGACCGCGCGAAGGACGCGCGGCGCCGAGACTTCACGCTCAACGCCATGGAGTGGAACCCGGTGACGCAAGCGTTCATCGACCCGTTCGACGGAGAAGGGGACCTCAAGGAGCGGCTGGTGCGATTCATCGGGGAGCCCGCTGTCCGCATCAAGCATGACGCGCTTCGGATCCTCCGCGCCGTGCGCCTGCGCGCCGCCGTGGACGGTCAGTATCATCCGGAGACCTACGCCGCTCTCCGCGAGCTCGCTCCGCTCACGGACGGCTTGTCACCGCAACGGATCGCCACGGAATTCGAGAAAACGCTCCTCGGCAAACGCCCCGAGCGCGCGTTCGAGGACCTCTGGGAGCTCGGGATCCTCTCGCGCGTCTTTCCCGAACTGCACGCCTGCAAAGGCATTCCGCAGCCCGCCGATTACCATCACGAAGGCGACGTCTGGGATCACACCATGCAGGTGCTGCAAAGCTTCCGCGAAGACGACGGCATCGACGTCCGCGTCGCCGGCCTCTTCCACGACTGCGGCAAGGCGGAGACCTTCTCGCTCCAGGAACGGATCCGGTTCGATCACCACGCCACCGTCTCGGCAGACCTCGCGACGAAGGCCCTCAAGCGCCTCCAGTATCCGAAGGCTCGGATCGAGAAGATCGACTGGCTGATCCGCCACCACATGTCGATGACGTTCCTCGACATGCCCGAGGAGCGCAAAGGGCACTGGTACTTCCATCCGTGGTTTCCGGAACTGCTTCGGATCTTCTGGCTCGACATCGCCGGCACGACGCCTGCGAATTTCGACCTCTACGACGCGATCCTCAAGGACTATCACCGCTTCCTCGACGCCCACCCGCGACCGGAAAAGCCGCTCCTCTCCGGCCACGACGTCATGGAGCTCCTGGGCATGAAGCCGGGCCCGGAGGTCGGTCGCATCACCCAAGAACTGCACGACGCCCAAGTCCGCGGTGAAGTGAAGACGAAGGCGGAAGCGAAGGAATTTGTAAAAAAGGTGTCACCCTGAGGCGCGAGCCACTGTGTCGTGGTTCGAGGCTCGTGAGCTGAGCTCACTCGCACCTCACCATGACACAGTAATGCTGATTGCAAGCCTCGAAGGGCGACACCTTTCCTTTACCGCCTCCGCGCCACCGCCTTGAGGATCCAGAGGAAGATCACGGCGCCGACGACGGCCGCGATAATGCTGCCGAGCAGGCCGTACGTGCCGATGCCGAGCGCGCGGAAAACATAGCCGCCGATGAGCGCGCCGACGCAGCCGACGATCATGTCGCCGACGATGCCGAATCCGATGTCCTTTACGAGCATATCGGCGATCCAGCCGGCGATAAGACCAATAAGAAGGAACCAGACGATTTCCATGGGAGATATGGGGAAAGAAGAGGCAGGGATCTTCGTCTCCTGCAATGGAGCAGACGAAATTATGCTCCCTTTCTTACCCCTTCCTTTTCTTGTATGTCCGATTCATCGACCGGTATGGACGCCGTGGTGGCGATCGTCGCGATCATCGCGATCCTTGTCGTCAGCTACTTGGCCGTCCAGACGTTCCAAGGCAAAGACCTCGACGCCCCGACCAAAACCATCGACGTCAACCTCAACGCGACGGAAGGTGGAAATCAATAAAACTGACCTTTTATGTGACGGGAAACGGGGCGCCGGGGCGGCCCCGTTTTCTTGACGTTTTCCCCAAAAAAGACTGAAATACGACGTGCAATCGCCTTTATCCGTCGCCGAAAAAGAGATTCCCTCGGGAAATTCCGAATTGCCCGCCATCAGCCGAACGCTCGGCGATGACGAGCTGGAATTGAAGTTCGAATTGCAGAACGGAGAGAGAGGAACGGAGCAGACGCGCGAGATCCTAGCTGCCGTCAACCGATTCGGCATCATCCGTGGACAGAAGCGCCGAGAGCTCCATTCCGTCTTCGCCAACGAAGGAGAGGAGCATGCATACCACGTAATCATGCGGCCGGATTCGCCGAAGACGCACGTAAAGAAAAAAGCGCACGGGCGGCGTATACAAAGTCCCAACGGCCTCTGCATACTCCTCCGTCACGAGGAGCACTGGAAGCATTCGGGCGATGACGCAAAGAAGTGGAAGTTCGCGGAGCTCCTCTCAAAGATGCTTATGTCGACGCAGCCGATCGGTCGCTTCGAGAAGCATGCCGTGGACCTGGACTTCGCGGTGGACGACCTCGCCTTCGCCCTCACCGTCTCCATCGCAAAGGACCTAAGCACGGATCAGCCCGCCATGATCCAGCAAGCGGAAATTGAGTACCTCGGCCACATCGACGGCAAGCTTCCGCGGAGAGGAAAAATCCTTGAGACATTCGACAAGATTGCGAAGCCGTTGTCGGGGAAACTTCTCAAAAGTGTTTCCACGCGAACGAAGCTGGAGTGGCTTCTCGATCGCCGTGAGGGTCACCCCTGGGAAAAATCTCTTTCTTTGGCCGCAGACGCCGACGAACAACTCGTCTTGTAGGAAGAAAATTGAGAAAAACGTGTTTTTGCGCTATACTATCGCACACATCCTTACTCCTGTGACCACCCGTTTCCCGAGCACGGCACCCCGCATACCCCGGCACTGATCGCACAACGCGCATCAGTGCTAGCATCATCGCGTGGGCCAGTAGCTCAGTTGGTTAGAGCACAGGACTTATAAACCTGCGGTCGGTGGTTCAAATCCCCCCTGGCCCACCAC
>CAZRMM010000007.1:0-80735 GCA_964601225.1 uncultured Candidatus Peribacteria bacterium | reverse complement strand
AGACTGCCGCCTCCAAGGCGGAGGAAGGTGAGGATGACGTCAAATCAGCGTGGCCTTTATGCCTGGGGCTACACCCATGTTACAATGGACGATACAAAGGGTAGCGAAGTCGTCAGACGGAGCCAATCCCGCCAAAATCGTTCTCAGTTCGGATTGTCGGCTGCAACTCGCCGGCATGAAGTTGGAATCGCTAGTAACCGTAGGTCAGCGATACTACGGTGAATATGTTCCTGGGTCTTGTACTCACCGCCCGTCAACTCATGGGAGGCAGGGGCACCTGAAGCACCTTTATCCGCAAGGAGAGGTACCACGGTGACACTGCTGACTGGGAGTAAGTCGTAACAAGGTATGTGTAGGAGAACCTGCGCATGGAACACTTCCTTACCAGGGAAATTTTTCTCTGTAGCGTGCTCTGACAGAGTTCAATTGTCATCACGCATTCTTATTGACCGGGGAACTCCCGCAGTCCCCTGCTCCGCCGCTCTCGGCGGCTCAGAGGATTGCGGCCCGGAGCTTCTCTACTACGCAATGGTGTGAAGACCGCAGACCGGAATGAGGATCGAGTGATCCTTTTTTGCCGATGCACGACGAAACCGAGAGTGCGACGAGGCAAACCCCCGCTCAGCGTCCACGCGGGCGTTTTTCATGACGCCTCGACGGAAGATCGGCATGCTATGCACCCGTATGACAAAATCCCCCTTGTTGCTTTTCGTATTGATCGCATCGACCGTGATCCAGACTTTAACGATTCTGGTGTCGTTCTTCGGATCGCTGCTCTTGACCTTCGGATTCTCGCTGATGTTCCGGGATTCCCCGACCGCCACCCAAGCCTTCCCATGGTGGATGGCGCTCATGATCATGGGTCTCACGATGATCCTGCCGATCGCGATCATCATCGGGCAATGGGTGTTCTACAGGCTGGCGTGGTACAGGACCGCTCTCGGCATCGCGATCGCGGGACTGCTTCCTCTCCTGGGACCGATCGCGCGAATCCTGCATGTGAACTGACCGTGCGATGTGATCTTGGCGTTTCTCAGTGCCGTTTTAGGGCGACGTAGGAAATGACAATTTTCGTAAATTATCGTATAATAGAATTATGCAGCTCACGGATCTCCAGCGGGAACTCGCGAACGAAGGCCTGGCGAACCTTGAGCGCCTCAAGAACGACTACTCCAACGACATTCCGACGGAGTCCGTCCATAGCACCTCACCGAACCCGTACTACAAGATCCGGAAGGCATGGTTCACCTCCGTGGGAATGAATCTCTCGGCGCTGGAGATCGCAGGCCTCCTTCCGGCAAAAGGCACGGTACTTGTTGCCGTCGCCGGGTTCCGGAAGGACGTCCAAAACGTGCTCGGCGACTCCAAGATCCATCCCGAGAGAAAACACATCGATCAGACCGACGCAGTGATCGATACGGTCATCTCGCACCTGAGGGCAATCATCGCAAAGGACAGTTCGGCAGCGTCGACGACGAAGCCTCGCAAGAAGAAGAAAGACACGTGATTCAGACGTCGAGAAAGTCGATCGGCGCGATCCGGTGCTTCGTTTCGGCGCAAAGATCCTGAATCTCCGCAAGATTCTTCGTTCCTTGCCCGTCAGCGTCCCGGGGACGCGATTGCTCCTTCGCCTCGGGCGAAGGAATGGGGGGAGGGAGTTCGCGCCAGTCTTCGAAGCCGTACTCGGCGGACATGGATTTCTCCCCATGCTCCCCTTCCGGAAATCCGAACGCAAACAAAAAGACCCGGCACTCCTTCGGAGCCGGGTCAGGGGAGAGATAACCTATCTCTCCCGATTTGGGCTCGTTGCAAGTAGGTATGCTCCTACTGCAACGCAGCCCAGGACCGTGAAGTACCCTACAATCAGGCCTACAGGCCCCATAGGCATCACCTCCTTTCCTTGTTGGCGTGAGCCTTTTTTGTTTGAAGGAGCGTTAATATTATAACATATTTTTACGATCTATCTACTCTCCAGCACGTACACGTACGGATCGCGTCCTGGAGAGCCGTAGTCCCGGATCTGCGGCGGCATCGACGGGTCGCTACGGAGCTCGCTCACTTTCCCCTGCGGCTTGAATCCGTTCTTCTCATAGAGGGATTTTCCGTTCACGGACGCGTATTTCGTAAGCGCGAAAAGACGGCTCGGGTTTTCCTCCCGTTTCCAAGCATCGACGATCATTTCCGCGATCTTGCATCCGAGGCCGTTGCGTTGATGACCGGTCCAAAGCCGTGCCAATTCAAAATCCCCGTCCTGCCAAGAAAGGAGGGATGCGCCGCCAAGGACGCCTTTGGCATCCAGAACGTGATGTCGATCCAGAATCGCCTCTTCTTCACCAGGACGAGCGCGGAAATCCTGCTTCGCGATAAGATCGTCCATCACGTACCGCACGATCGCATGGTCCCTGGACTCGATCGGCCGACGAACGAGAAGATTCTCGTCGTAGAGCAGCGTTCCGGCTCCCTGCCAGTCGTCCACTTCGCGCCGGATCAGGGCCGGCGAGGTGATGACGGCGCGTCCCGCGCCTGCCTCGAGTACGTCGCGAGCCGTGGCAAGCGTCTGCCTGCCGGCGCGGTTGAGATCCGGCACATCGGGGCCGGTTTCGTCGGATATCCGCAGAAACCGGCCGATATCCTCGCGCGTGGAGAGCGTGATCAGGCGGCCGCGCTGATCGACGATGCCCCCTTCTTGTCGGAGGATGAAGACCTCGCGAACACCCTCGCGGATACGATCGAGCACCTGGGACGTGAGTAAGGGGGCATGCTCGAGCGTGATGCCGGACGCGGCGAGATCGCGGGTCACGAACTCAAGCTCCTCCTTCTGCACATCGTGCACCTCGCCGACGGCGAGGAAGGAAGAGCCTTCGTAAAGATTCCGATAGGGTGACAAGGATGGCTTCATAATGCGAAAAAAGCCCTACGCGTGTCCGCGAGGGAGTGAGGATTTCCGTCATCGCAACCTCACGCCCTTACGGACGAAAGACGCGGACGACGGAGGAGCGAGAGAAACGTCAACGCGCGTTAGTATTCTCCGTCCTCGCCGGGAGTCAAGCACTCAGTCGTACCAATCGTCCTGGCCCGCGACATTCGTCGTCGGATTGCGACTGAAGACGCGGTAATCGGCTTCGGTTTTTTCACGCTCGAGCTCGATCGTGCTCTTACGGGCGACTTGCACACGCGGAAGCTCCGCTCCCGCACTGAGATCATGCTGTCCGACCTTGTTCATAGGGAAGAAGGAAAAGTGTTCAGCCAAGCAGTGATTCAAAATAGAGAAGGCCTCGGCTTGCCAGATCTTCGATCCGCTTCAGTTTTTCGCGCTCAGCCTTCGCTGCCGGATCTTCATTTGCCTCGACGAAGGCATCGAGAATGAGTCGATCCTCGGGTTCCATCAGGGTGTTTTCAAGAGAGGCCATGAGAAGTCGGGAGATAAGAAACGCGGGCATGCTAATGATCCGGCTGCCGGAAGAAAATATTTTTCGCAGTACCTTGATTTGCGGCTTTTGTATGCCAAAAATCATTGGCATTCGGACTTCGTCTCCGAAAATTTCTGAACCACGGAAAATCCCTGGTATCGTCGGGTGTCGTGAGGGTGATGGAAAATCGTCATCCACGATACTTCTTCTCGATCAATTGCAAGCACCGCCCTGCGGCGGCCGCGGGCATCTTCGCCGCGAGGTCGCCGAGGAAACCTTCGACGAACATCCTGCGCGCCTCCATCTCCGGGATCCCGCGCGCGGCGAACGTGAACAAGTCTTCGGGCGTGAGGCGCGCCACGGTGGCGCTGTGGCTGGCTTTGACGTCGTTCGTGTGGATCTCAAGCCCGGGCACCGCGTCGATCTTGGAGGTGGCGTCGAGCATCAAGACCTGCTGCGTGAGAAACGTATTGGTCCCGGTGCCGCGAGGACCGATCTCGATCATGCCATCGGCCTTGAGCTGGGCTTTGTCTTCGGAAGCGCCCTTCATCACGATTTCCCCTCCCCCGTCGATCCCGAGAAAAACATTGCGGGCGGAGAGCCTCTGCTTTTCCTCGCCCTTGCCGTAGAAGATCCAGTCGATCCCGCTTACGGCATGATCCCCCGTGAGGCGGCTGACAAGCGAGTGCTCGATCGCGGCTCCGCCGAGCGAGGCGACGCGCCACTGGCACCGCGCGCGCTCCTGGAGGGCACTCTCCTGGAGGATCGCGCATGTCGTTCCGGCGTCGAGCGCCTGGAGCGAGGTGATGTCGGCGGAAGCATCTCGCCCGAGCTTCACCGAGACCCTGTGTTTGTCGCGGGTGCCCGTAAGTTCCTCCACCACCGTCACCTTGGCTCGCCGACCCACGACAAGCTCCCAACTGCGCGCGTCCTGCCCCGTCATCACGAGCGGCTCGGCAACCTGGATGCCTTCGGCCACCTCGATCAGCCAAAAGCCGTCCGCTTTCTCCACGGAGATGCCGGCGGGGAAACTGCTCGATGGCATGCCGAAAGAATAGCATCTGCACGGGAAAATCCCATGGTATACTTTGTTTTCCATGGCACGCGACCGTCTCGAGCAGGGCACGCTCTTCGATCTCGGCGATCCCGTCGGAAAACCCCGTCCGGAAAAGCCGGAACCCGTCGTCATGTCGCACGAAACTACCCCGCAGACGCTCTTCGATATCGCCGATCGGCAGGAGAAACTGGAAGAAGCGATGCGCGAACTCGTGAACGAAAAAGGATCGGAAGTTGAGCGTCCGTTCGTCTCTCGCCGTCGGTACTTGCGCGCCTGACATTGCGCGGATCGAAAGCCCAAAAACATGGAGCAGGCTCCGATTTTCTGGAAGAGAGCGTGGATACGTCTACGATGCGACCATGCCAGACCGCATGATTGCCTCCTGGAATGAAGTTCCGGGCTTCGTAAAGGAGAATCTCGCGAAACCCTCGCAACGGGAGACGGCTGCATGGATGGAACCGATCGTGCAATCGATCGAAAGCGACCCGACAACCGCGACTCGGGCTTTGCTCGAAAGATTGCAACATGAGGCCGATACGCTGCCTGCCCTGGGCACGCATGAGAATCTCGTCTTGCGGGTGCACCGGCTGACACGAGATCTTCTGGCGACGGCCCAGGAGAAAGATCCGGCGACAGAAAATGCCCATCAAGACTCTGCTAAGGAAGTAGCAAAAAAAGCTGCATGAAGAGAAAAATCATGATATTGTATTTTTGCATTTTTGTTTTATAATATATTTTGATGATTCTCGAAAATTCGCATTCTCCCGGCGCGCCATCCTGCAAGCCATCCCTCTCTCCCCACGATCACGAGACGATGAACGGGGAAATCCGCGGACGGAAGATGACGCCCGATGAGGAAGAGGCTCTCTGGGGACCGATCCCCACCGAACAACAGCTTCATGATCTTCTTATTAAATTCGCACGTACGAATTATCCCGTGAACTATGACGAATTGATCGTGCACATCACGAATCTCTGCCTCGGTATCAAAGAGGGCAATCATGCCGTCGCCCGGAACGCACGGCGATTCCGCAATCACGTTGAACGAGTTCTCTGCCACTGGGAAAATCGCCAAAGGCTCCCCCTCGAATCATGAGTCCGATTCCACCCATCCCCCCCATCAGCGGCATTCCTCCGGAGTTCCCCCGCAGGGAACCCGATCCCGACGGGGACAAGAAGAAGAAACCCGACAAAAAACCTGACGGCGACTCGCCCAAGGAACCGCCGGAAACCCCCGAAGCGGCCCCCGTCATGGACACGCTGCGCGCCTTTGCCTCGTGGCTGAGACGACTGTTCTCGTCACCTGAGGCCCCCAAGCCGGAGAAGGACGATGACAAGAAGGACGACGACGATCCGCCGCATCACGTCAATACCTGGGCGTGATTGACGACGACATGGAGAGCCAGGAAAATCGGGGACCAATGCCCGCCCTCACTCCCTCAGACGATCTTCAAAGGTTACCCGCCGCCGAGCGGTCAACGGATCGCATCCCCCCCGGGAAGAACACCGGAACACCCTCGATCCTGATGCGTATTCTCACTGCCTCCGCAACCTTCAGGATGCTCTTCGCAGCCAAGAAACCTCCGGAGCAGACGCAACAGGAGCGACTGACGATCCCGGACACGATGATGCCCACGGTGTTGCGGTCGCATATCGTGGGGCTCTCCGTGAAGGACACGCGCTACCTTCCGGAAAACCCTGATCTCGGTACGCTCGCCGACGTCGTGGAGGACTTGGCGACGAAGATCGAACACGGCGCCACTCCCGAACTCCTCGCCGAGGCGCACGCGCTCATGGACCATCTGGACACGTTATGCAAGAAATGGGACGCGGCATGGCTCACGGGCAAGCAAGCGGGAACAGAGGCTCCGTTCCGCACGCCGACCCTGGACCCGGAACGCCGCAAAAAGGCTTTTGGAACGGCCGCAGAGATACTCGCAAAATAGATCGGAACTTCGCGGAGGTGAATTCGCAGTAGCGAAAATCAGCCGACACTGCCTTCCATCTCCAATTCGATGAGTCGATTCATTTCCACCGCGTATTCGAGCGGCAGCTGACGGACGATGGGTTCAATAAAACCATTCACGATCATCGCTCTCGCCTCGTCCTCCGCGATGCCGCGCGTCATGAGGTAGAACATGTCCTCCTCGGAGAGCTTCCCCACCGTCGCCTCGTGCGCGATCGTGACGTCGTTATTGCGGATCTGGATGTCGGGGATCGTGTCGGTGCGACTGACCTCGTCCAAGAGCAGCGCGTCGCACTCCACGTTGGCCGTGCAGTCGTGCGCGCGGGGAGCGACGTACAGCTTGCCACGGTAGATCGCGGCGCCCCCCTCCTTGCTGATGGATTTGCTGATCACCTTGCTGCTCGTATGCGGCGCCATGTGGAAGACTTTCGCGCCCGTGTCCTGCCACTGGTTCTTGTTCGCGAACGCGATGGCCATGTGATCGCACCGCGCGCCCTCCCCCACGAGCATCGAGCACGGGTAAAGCATCGTGACGCCGCTGCCCATGTTGCCGCCGATCCATTCCATCGTGCCGTCTTTCTCCACGATCGCGCGCTTGGTGTTGAGGTTGTATGTGTCGCGGCTCCAGTTCTCGACGGACGAGTACCGCGCCTTCGCGCCCTGTTTGACGAACACTTCAACCAAGCCGGCATGCAGGCCCTGTGAGCCGTACTTGGGCGCGGAGCATCCTTCGATGTAGTGCACGTCGGCCTCCTCCTCGACGATGATCAGCGTGTGTTCGAACTGGCCCATGTTCCGCGCGTTCATGCGGAAATACGCCTGGAGCGGATCCCGGACTTTGACGCCCTTCGGCACGTAGAGGAACGTACCGCCGGACCACACCGCGCCGTGGAGCGCGGCGAATTTGTGATCGGACGCGGGAACGCACTTCATGAAGTACTGCTTCACGAGATCGGGGTGCTGGCGCACGGCATCGTCCATGTCGAGGAAAATCACGCCTTGCGCTTCCCACTCCTTCTTGAGCGAGTGGTAGACGACTTCCGATTCGTACTGCGCGCCGACACCCGCGAGCACCTTGCGCTCGGCCTCGGGAATGCCCAGGCGATCGTAGACCTTGCGGATCTCCTCGGGCACCTCGCCCCAATTATCCGTGTTCTGCGTGCCCGGTCGGGCGTAGTAGATGATGTTCTCCAGATCGAGCTTGCTGAGATCCGCGCCCCATTTCGGCATCTCCTTCTCGCGGAAGATCCGGAGACTCTCGAGGCGATGCTCCAGCATCCACGCGGGTTCGTTCTTATCCGCGCTGATCTGCTTCACCAGCGCTTCATCGACGCCCCTCTTGGCACCTTCCGCGTACGGCGCCGGGTTCGCGGCATCGAAGACGTCGCGACTCAACCCTGCGAAAATCCCATCCTGCTCAGGGGAAGTTTTGGAAGGCCGCCTGCCGGCCGAAGCCCCGGAGGGCGAAGGCTGGGCGAAGATGGGCTGGGAACCAGACACGGAGATAGTATATTGGCTTTCTATGCACTCAGGGAGCTTCTTTCCAGGCATTCTTCATCAACTTATGACCGTTCCAACCGACCCCTGGTATCTACAGTCAGGTGCTCTCGAATTTCTAACAGCAATAGGAACCGTCGGAGGAGCAGTAGCTGCGGCGATAGCAGCTTGGTTCGCGAAACGGGCTACTGATTACTCTGCAAAACAATCTGAAATTATGCAGCAGGAATATCTACTCAACTCTAGACCGTATTTTTATATGGAGTGGGTGCCCAGCAGTCTTGCACTCAATGTAGGTTCACTCGAGCTGAGCACAATAAATTGTGGTAACCGCCCCTTAAGCGCGCGCATCACAAATGTGAAAATTGAGCTCAATGGCAAAGAAATATCTGCAAAAGCGTCTGATCTTCAAATGATCGTATTTCCGCATCAAACTTCTCCAATAATGTTTGAGATAACTCCAGACAAACCCCTATCAGAAGGACATGTAACCTTAAGTATTGAGGCTGAATATTCAGCATTAAACGATAAGAATTTTTCTTATAAATATGCTGCAACTATGATTTTTGAGCTAAAAAATGGAGGCGGGAAAACAACAATTAAAAATCTTGAAGCTACTTAGCTCCTCATCTATTTAGCTGTGTCACCCTGAGGTGCGAGCCATTGTGTGGTTCGCCCTTCGATACGGCCCCTTTGTGTCATGGTGTCATCCCGAGCGGAGTCGAGGGACGAACCATGACACCAGCATGTCACCCTTCGACTCCGCTCAGGGTGACATGCTGGGAGCTTTTTGCAGAGTGATACGCAGAAGTTTTGTGCGTGCCGCATCGGAGACGCGATCAATGAAAACATTGCGATGATGACTTTCATTCGCGCATGCCGCGAGCTTTTGCACCTCCCCCCACTCCCCCCGAATCAACGCCTCCTTCTTCGCGCGGGTCCAGCGCTTGATGCGCCGTTCCCAGGAGATCGCCTCGAAGACGTCGGCGAAGCGCGCGACGTAGACCAGGGTCACCGGGCGCCGCGTGGACGTGTAGGCACCGGCGAAAACGCCGTCCGCGTGCTGACGCAGCCGGTTTTCCAGATCTCCCGTGAGCCCCACGTAGAGGCTCCCGTCCGCGCATCGGAGAATGTAAACGACATAATCACGCATGCGGCCACAATGACCCGTAAAAATGCGCCGCTCGAGAGAGGAACGACAATATGGAAAGGCCTGAGAAGAAGAATGCCGATCCATCAGCCACAAACTGACGTTCCGCGCGCAAAAAGAACGTCGTATACTCCACGGCTGTGTCGAAACCGGATGCTGTAAACGGCCATTTGCTCGAGCCTCTCCCGCACGCCCCACCTCGGTCGGACGTGAAGCCTGGAACGCTGACCTTCGGCGAAAAACTGAAAGAACAGTACCTGCACATCAAAACCTTTCTAAGTGAGATACTCAGGATGAACATGCAGTCCGGCGCCATCGCGACGACGTGCGACCAGGTGATCAATCGGATCATGCGCATGATGCCGGACGACATCGAACGCGCCATCGACGTGGGCTGTGGCACGGGTCCGTTTGAACGAGGATGGATCCGCAGCGGCAAGCTGGCCCCGACCGGCAAGATCGTCGCCGTCGATCCGAATACGGCGTTCGCCACTTTCGCGGCGAAGACCGTCCGTGACGACCGCGTGCGCGTGTATAACGCCTACGGCCAAGATCTCCCCGGAATCGCCGATCGGGAATTCGGCCGCGGAAAGAAGGCGCAAGTGGCCACGGTGACGACGCCGATGACGTGTTGGGACGAAGAGGAACAGGTCGAGCTGTTTCGGGCCATCGACGACACGGTGGAGGAGGGCGGCCTCGTGATTCTCGCGATCTTTAACGAAATGCGCGGTCTTTTTGAGACCGTTTTCCGGAAAAAGCCGACCGTGCAACTCATAAAAGGCCAGCGTTTGCCGCCATGGCCGTACGTGGTGCAAAGCACGCGCAAAGGAATCGACGCTACGAGCATGGCGTAAACTGGACGGGTCATTCGTCTGCCTCTTCGCATGTCCTCCACTCCGTCTCTCCTCCGCCGGTTTATGCGCGCCTTCCGGCTCTACCGCACGGCGAGCCGGTATCCCGAGACGCCGGCGATCGCGAAGATTCTGCCGTGGCTCTCGCTGCTCTACATCCTGTGGCCGGTGGACCTCATTCCCGATTTCCTCCCCGTCCTCGGACAACTCGACGACGTCGCCGTGATCCCCCTACTCCTGTGGCTCGCGCTGCGACTCGTGCCGAAAGACGTCCGCGACAAGGCGGAAAAGGAGATCATCGACGTGGAAGCGCGGCCGGAATGACCAACAGAACGGGCTCTAAGAGGGTTGATTCTTAAGGAATTTTCCTATAGGAAAGCGGAAATTCCCCTTCGCACGCCCATGGCGATCTCGCATGTCCGGTACGCGTTCAACTACCTGCTCATCGCCGGGCTGCTCGTCGTGAGCTGGCTCGTGTCTCTCGGAACGCCTGTTCTATTTACGGAAACATTCCCGCACCTCGCGGGACAGGGAGCGATCCTCGTTGTGTTTTTCGAGGCGGTGATGGTGCTCATCTTTGGTTTTCTCGCGTACGAACTTGCCAAACCGACTGTCATTCCCTCGTTCGTATTGGCGATCTTCATCGGCATGCTAGAGCGCGCACCGTTGTCGATACTGGTCGACGACAGTCGGGTACTCACCGTTCTCGCAACTCTGGGTGCGGCACTCATTCTCTTTGGGGGAGGACTGGAAACTCCCTTCACGCGATTTAAAAAGCTGATCGGCCCCATTCTCTCTCTGGCATTCATTGCAACGATCGTTACGGCTCTACTCTTCTCCTGGGTCCTGGGTGCTCTCTCGCCATCCTTCGGCCTGGCCCTCCCCGTGGGGGCAATCATCCTGCTCGGAAGCGCGCTTGCATCCACCGATCCCGCAGCCATCATTCCGAGTCTCAAAAGCCTGGCTTTTAAGAATCCTCGCGCCCGCGACCTGGCAGTGAGCGAAAGCGCCATCAACGACGTCATCGGCGCCGTGCTGACGACTGTCTTCCTCGGCATCGTACTCGGCACAGGCCACGCCCCAGAAGGACCATCGGATGAAATGTCGCTATTCAGCACGTATAGCGCCCTTCTCTCCGCACACACCGGCATGGAAATCCTCCGGGAGCTTGTAATCGGCTCCGTGGTGGGGACAACCGGCTTCGGCATCCTGCATTTCTGGAGTAAGTGGAAGGCACGTACGGGCCTTTCCGGCGACGCGGACTCGGCGCTCTTCCTCGCCGTCCCGCTGGCGTGCTACGTCCTTGCCGTGACACTGGGGGGAAGCGGATTCCTCGCCGTATTCATCGCCGGACTGCTCTTTAATCTGGAAGAGCACATCCAGCATGTCGAGCACTACTTCAACCATACGATCGAGGGATTCATGAAACCCCTGATCTTTATGTTGCTGGGCGCCGCTGTGGATCCGGCGTCGCTTCTCTCCGTGGCCGGACTGGGAATCTCCCTAGGACTCCTGTTCATGTTCGTCATCCGACCGATCGCCGTGTTCCTCTCCCTCGCATTGTTCATGCGCGGGAAGAAAGGTCTGACTTTTCGTGAGCTTCTCTTCCTCTCCTTCGTACGGGAGACGGGCGTGATTCCCGCGGTGCTCCTTATAGGCTTTCGCGTCTCCGGACTTCCCGAAGCGAATACGGTGGTGGCCCTCGGTCTTTGGGTCATCCTTCTGACACTCATCATCCAACCGCCCTTCACTCCTTTTGTCGCTAAATTACTCGGCATCGCCGCCGACATGCCGGCGTTCCCCGTCGGTGCCCGTCAGAAAGGCCCCACGGCCGTCCTCTGCTCCCGCGGATGGTCATTCCTCGACCGCATGCAGGCGGTAACGGATTGGGCTGTTTCCCACGGCGTGAAGTCCGTGACTCTCCTGCATTGCCCCGAAAGCCGATACTCAGAACGGTTCAGGGCCGACGTCGAAACGCAGGCAACCGCGCTCTTCGGCAGCATCAATTCCTCTCTGGAGAGCGAGGGTAGGAAGCCGCTCGACTTCTCGTTCGTCATTCGTCCGGGCCTTCTCCAGGACAACATTGAATCGTTTCTTTCGGGCCACGAAGCCTCCATCGTGTTCGTGGGCTCGAAAATGCTCGATTACCGGCTGGAGGACGTGAAACGACTGCGCGTACCATTCGTCTTTATTCCCTGATCCCAGCGATCGAACGGCTGAGCTTCTCCGACCATTCGGCATTCTGCGCGGAAACGCGCGCGCACCATTGGCCAGCGATGTCCTGGGCGAGAGCCACGAAATCATCCCGCTCACTGCGGACATCCTCATGGTGTTCCCAGGAAACTCCGGCCGTCTTGAGCGTTTCTTCGACCGAATGCAATCGATCGATTGTTCGCTGTGCCGACTCGAGAAGCAGCGCCTCGCGGCGGGAATCGAGCGTGTACCAGTCGAAATCGGCGTAAAACTCGAGCGCGCTCTCGAGGAGCGTTTGGCACTTTTGGTACACGATGCGCAGGTTGCTCCATGAATGATCTGAAAGGGATTTCTTGCCCTGTGCCTCCACGATAATCGCATCGCAGTCGTGGCGAAGAACGAAGAATCCCTCGCTTGTCGCCAAGAACGCGTTTTGGAACGAGAGACGATGAACGTTGAAGAGGGCCGTCTCCTGTTTTTCGGAAACCATCTTGCTGATGAAAATCGCAAAAAGACCGAAGCCGATGAGCGCCTCCATCGCGGCAACGGCGCGGGAAACACCGAGAGGGGTAAGATCGCCGTAGCCCACCGTGGTTGCGGTTACGATGCTGAAGTACACGCTGTCGCCGAGCTGCATCCAGCCGCTATCCAGATTGGCGATACCGCGAATGCCCTGATTGGGAACAAAGCGACTCAGGAGGAAAAATGTCTGCGCGCAGGCGATGACCATGAATACCCAAATTGCAAAAAGGTCGCGGTACGGGAGAGCCGTAAACCGTTCGAACCAGCGGAGCGGCGAGAGAGCGCGGATGTGTGTGCGTATCATTACGCATAGTATAGCGGTTTTTGATGTATTTTTGCAGTGGATTTCCCCGAATCCCGAAATGTAAAGAATACACTACATCTTGGGGCCTTGAGATTTCCACTTCACTCTGATAAACGTTCCCACCCCTCGCCGCAAACGCGCGAAGTCCTTTGTTGTTAACCTGCCTCCTCCTTTCCTCTCCTTATGTCCTCATCCGATCACTCTCATTCCAAGCTGGGCCAGGCGGCAGCGACCGCCATTTGCGGCAACGACATTTTGAGCTCGGCACTCTACGTCTCGGGCATCGCCGCTCTCTTCGCGGGCATCTACGCACCGCTCATTCTCCTCGGAATCGGCATCGTGCTCTTCCTCTACAAAAAAGTGTATACGGAAGTGGTGGAAGCGCTCCCCGTGAACGGCGGCGCTTACAACTGTCTCCTCAACGGCACCTCCAAAACCGTCGCGGCAGTCGCGGGCGTCATGACATTTCTTTCCTACATCGCCACTGCCGTCATCTCGGCGAAAGTCGGCGTGGAGTACCTGAACAAGGCGGTCGAGAATGCGTCGGAACACTTTCACCATTTCGTAGAACTGCCGGTCATGGGAGTGACCATCGTCGTTCTTTTTCTTTTCGCGCTTCTCGTCATCGCCGGCGTGAAAGATTCCGCGAAGGTGGCTCTCGCGATCTTCGGTACGCACGTGGCGACACTGACGCTTTTCCTGGCTATGGGCGGGCTCTACTGGCTCACGGGAGGAACGTCGCATCTTGTCGCGAACTGGCACGCCACCGGAAGCATCGTGACGCAAAACGGCGGCCTTGCGATGACGCTCTATCTCGCGTTCTCGGCATCGCTCCTCGGTGTCTCGGGCTTCGAAAGTTCTGCAAACTTCGTCGAAGAACAAGGACGAGGAGTTTTTCGAAAGACCCTCAGAAACATGCTTCTCGGCGTAACGCTCTTTAACCCTCTCATCTCCCTCGTAACGCTCTACGCTATGCCGTACGACGCGATCACCTCCGCCAAGGATTTTCTTCTCGCGGATGCGGCGCAAGCCATCGGCGGAACATGGCTCCAGTACGTGGTATGCATCGATGCCTTCCTTGTGCTCTGCGGCGCCGTACTCACGGCGTACGTCGGCGTATCCGGTCTTTTGCACCGTATGGCCGCCGACGGTTGTATCCCGAACTGGTTTACCAAAGAAAACAACCGTGGATCCTTCCCGCGTATCGTGCTGACGTTCTTCGTTCTCTGTAGCTCCATCCTCGTTATCACCCAAGGCGATCTTCTCTCTCTTGCGGGGGTGTATACCATCGCCTTCCTCGGCGTCATGAGCCTCTTCGCCATGGGAAACCTGATTTTAAAGAGCCAACGATCGGAACTAAAACGAACGTACCATGCACCCGTCGTCGCCGTGATTCTGGCCCTCCTCGCGACGATTTTCGGCATGTTTGGAAACATTCGCATCGACCCTGATAACCTCCGCTTCTTCGAAATTTACTTCATTCCATGCCTACTCCTGGTGCTCTGCGTCATTTATCAAGATTACGTCGTCTTGAGTGCACTGCGAATGTCACGAACCATTCCGCCGCTGCACCGACTGCTTCTGAGAAAATTTGAATACCTTCGCAAAGGCAAGTTTATCGCCTTTATCCATCACGTCAGTCGTCTGCAACCGATCCTCGATTACATTAATCGGAACGAAGTCGGCCGCAATGTGACTCTGGTCCATTGCAACGCTCCGGACGGCACGAAGGAGGAGAATTCCATGGATGAGATTCGTCAGGCACTCCCGCACCTCCATAAGGCCGGCTTCTACCGTAATTTTACGATCGATCTCGTCTATCGCGACCTTCCTTTCGGCCCCGACACCATCACGACCGTGGCAAAGGAGATGAAAGTGCCCCGCAATCGCGTCTTCATCGGCTCCATTCATCACTTCCACGAATTCGACTACGCGGATCTCGGCGGCGTGCGCATCATCTTCGGCTGAGACGTGTTCTAAAAAAAGAGCGCCGACGCCTGAGACGCGGCGCTCTTTTTTGCGAGCTTCAGAGAAGCTCGTAAACAATGCTGACATTCACCATTACGTCTTGTTCGCCGCTCGGAAGCGGGATCGCCTGCGCTGCGTCCATGGCGACGCCGCCGCCCATGCCGCGGGCCGCGTAGGGCATCGGCGGGGTGCCGCCGTTCCCGTCTTCGCTGAAACCACGAATTCTGCCGAGACGCATTCCCAGTGCACCGGCAAGCTTTTCCGCCTTCGCCTTGGCCTTCGCGATTGCCTCGGTACGCGCCTGGGCGCGGAGCTCGTCTGGCTTATCGATCACGAACTGCACGCCGCCGGCCTGATTGGCGCCCGCATTGGTCGCAGCAGCGAGAACGTCGCTGGCTTTGTCGAGATCGCGAACCTTTACCTGCAAACTCTGACTGGCCTGGTATCCGGTGATCTGCTGGGTACCCGCGGCGTAATTGTAAACGGGCTCGAGGGAAACGTATTGGGTCGCAATGTCCTTCTCGGCGACACCCGCCTTCTTGAGCGCGTCGATGACCGCGTTCATGTTCTTGGCGAGGAGATCGTTCGCTTCCTTGGAGGTGCGCTGACGACCGGTCTGAACGCCGAGGCTCAACAGAGCGATGTCCGGCGCACCGGAAACTTTTCCGTCTCCGGAAACGGTAATCGTGGCAAGGTTCGGATCAGCCGATCGGCTGACTTCCAGATGCTTACCGCGCAAGAAGAATGCTCCGCCGATAAGGACGGCTGCCAGCATGCCTCCGGAGAGCAGGAGTGCTGCGCGTTCGATGGGAGATTTTTCCATGAGAGAGAAGGGGAAGAGGGATGACAGTTGATACTACGATCGGAGGGAGAAAAGGTAACGTGCAACAAGAGTATTATGTATGAAGTATGAGGTATGAAGCGATACCCTGAATACTTTATACGTAATACTCGATACTATTCTCGAACACCGTACTTCCGATACCCCTCCTTCTCCAATTGCCGCGCGAGTTCCGGTCCGCCGCTCTCGCGGATCTGCCCCGCAACCATGACGTGAACGCGATCCGGCGTGAGGTGGTCGAGGAGACGCGCGTAGTGAGTGACGACGAGAGCCGAGAAGTCCGTCTTCTTGCCGTCGATGGTTCTCATGCCATTCACGCCTTCAGCGACGACTTTGAGCGCATCGATATCGAGACCGGAATCGGTTTCATCGAGCAGCGCCAGCTTGGGTTCGAGCACGGCCAGCTGGAGCACTTCCGCCTTCTTCTTCTCCCCTCCCGAGAACCCCTGGTTGAGTGAGCGCTCGGAGAACGCGGGATCCATGTGGAGCGACTGCATCTTCTCCTCCAGTAATTTCTTGAACTTGATCGGCGACGCGGTCTTGCGCTCGGGATCGCGTGCGGCCATCTGCGCGCGGTACGCGGCGAAGAGGAAGCTCCGGAGCGAGACCCCAGCGATCTCCTTCGGGTACTGGAACGCGAGGAACAGCCCGAGCAGCGCACGCTTGTCCGGCGTGAGGGCGAGGAGGTCCTCGCCGAGGAACGTCGCGGATCCACCGAGCACCTCGTACTTCGGATGACCCATGAGCGTCGAGACGAGCGTGGACTTCCCGGAACCGTTCGGACCCATGATGGCGTGCACCTCGCCGGCCGGAACCTCGAGGCTGACGCCGCGCACGACCTCGGTGCCTTCCACGGCGATGCGGAGGTCCTTGATGGAGAGGAGGACAGAACGAGAAGCTGCCATTTCCTCAAGAGGATACCGGAAAAACACTGATGCGAATACGGAGAAAAAGTCCCTATTTGACGAGAAAAGCGTATACTTTCTTTGCTATGAACGAACCTACTTCTGCTGAAGCCTGGCCCAACACGGATGTCACCCCCGAAGACGTGGCCGTCTACGCGGACGGTCCGACGAACCCTCACTTTCCTTCGGTAAAGGACAAAGTGGAAGTGGCGATGACGGTGAACGACGACATCTGGAAGGTCGTGCAGGAAACGATAAAATTCATGGAAGAGCATCCTTTGGTGTTCGCGGTATCGATGACATCCTCGAGCGAAGGTGATGGCGGTAATGGAGGATAGATGGCTTCCCTTAGCCCTTTCCTAATACTCTATTACTCTAGTATTCTAGTACTCTAAAAATGCCCAAGGTCACCTATATCCTCAACGGCCAAGCGAAGGTCATCGAGACCGAAGCGGGAAAGTCATTGCTCCAGATCGCGCTCGATCACGATATCCCCGTGGAACACGCCTGCGGCGGCAACGGCTTCTGCACGACGTGCCTGTGCAAGGTGAAGGAAGGCATGCAGAACCTGAGCCCGCGCAACGACCGTGAGGAGAACATGGGCGTGACGGAAGATCCGGACCGATTGAGCTGCCAGAGCGTGGTCAATGGAGACGTGACAGTGGAAGTGACGGAATACTGATTGCGTACGAGTTGGTAGTTTTTAGTTTGTAGTTTTTAGTGCGGAAGTCTTTGAAATCTTTGAGTACTGCCATACTAAAAACTACAAACTACCAACTAAAAACTTGTCCGTCTCACCAAGAGCGGACTCCCGGCTTAGACCTGCGCCAAGCTCATCAGCTTCTGCTTCACTTCTTCGTCGTACGGCGTCAGCTTGTTGATGCGGCGGTAGGCGTCCTCGGCCTTGGGCGTGTCGCCGAGCTGGAGGTAGCACTCCGCGAGGAGATGGAGGAGCTCAGTATCGCGCGAGAGGCGCATGGTTGCTTTCTCGAGAAGCGGTGCGGCTTCCTGGAAACGCTGTGCGGCGATGCATGCGCGCCCCAAGGCGGCGGAACGTTCGGGCTCCTGCGGCTCGCGGTTGAGGGCTTCTTGATACGCCTGGCAGGCCTCCACGTACTTGGCCTGGCGATAATACGCGAGACCGAGATTGCTCCAGTACGACACATCATCGCGATGCTGGAGCAATTCACGGTACATGGCTTCGGCCTTATTTTCGCGATTGGTCGTAAGATAGAGTCGAGCGAGCATCGCCTGGACATCGTATGCCTGCGGATGAACCGTCAGCGCCTGAATGAAAAGGCGTTCCGCCTCTTCAATTTTTTCCTGCGCAAGGGCCTTTTCGGCAAGACGAATCAGCGAGTGCATTTGCTGCAATTCGATGGCAGAGGTGCGTGGACTCTTCATGGGCCGATGCACCGGCGTCTCATCGATCAAGACCGCTCCGCGCTGTTCGGCAAACTGGAAACGTTGCTTCACACTCCGTACGAAACGACGGACGGCACGATTGCGCAGGAGAGCCCTGGCTCCGAAGAGCAGAAAAATCCCAACGACCGACAGGGTCAAAACTACGACGTAGAGCATGATTTGCAGGCCGGAACGCTACCAGTCCGACCCAATTGCCGCAAGGGAATAAAAGGCGTTTACTGACAAGAAAAAACCTGTTTTTCAGCATAATAAAGCCATAAATTCCTTGGTCTTGCCGAAGCGGCCAAAGAGCGTGCTACACGGTGAGCTCCAGGACAAAACGCTGCGCAAGGAGCTGCCCGGATGTATTGGTCTGCCAACCGTCGAGGAGATTCGAGAGAGCCGGCAGAGACTGAGCGGCATCCGGAAGCAGGTCGCGCACGGCCAGAGAAAGATGGAGCAACAATCGTTCGGCATCCGCATCGCGCTTGTTGAGCGGTGTCAGGAGACGCAGGCGCTCCGCAAGCGACGTACTGCTCCAAAAGGAGCGGGCGGCGGCATATGCGCCCTGCTCGATGCGCAATTGATCGGGATCGTGACGCAGGCGCTGTACGACTCCCGGGGCACCCTGCGAAAGACGAAGAAGAAACGCCGCTTCTTCGTCGTCGAGTCCTTTCACGAGCGGAGCCAGATCCTTGCGGGAAAGGCGCGTGAACGCGACCACGCGGGAACGGGAGACAAGCGTGGGAAGGAGTGCATTTTGGACCTGTGTCGTCAGAATGAACACTACGCCCGGCGGCGGCTCTTCGAGAATTTTGAGGAGCGCATTTACCGCTTCGTCTTGCATGCGTTCCATCGACCGGATGATGCAGCAACGATACGTGCCGAAGCCCGTTTCGATGAGACGATCGTGGATCGCACGCACATCATCAATGCTGATGGTATCCGTCTTCGCTTTCGCTTTCCGCCGGTGCTCCTGCGAAACGTTCGTGCTCTTCGCAATCACATCGGGATCTTCACAGACATCCTCCATCCAAAGCTGGTCAAGCACGAGAAGATCGGGATGCAGGAGGTGATTGACTCGATCGCCGACCGCCGACGGATCATCTTCACTCCCCCGCGCAAGGAGCTGGGAAGCGAACCACTTGGCGGCAGTCATCTTGCCCACGCGTGCCGGCCCCGCAAAAAGATAGGCATGCGCGATATTTCCCGTCTCAAGATCGCGCAGGAGCGCCTGGTGCGGCTCCTCGTGGCCGATGAGGGGAAAAGGAATGGGCATGGTCGGACGATGCGTTCCTCGTTCACGCTACCACGGAGAAGGCAGGAGGGCAGCAGGGCAGAAAGGCAAAAGGTCTGTATCTACCAGACCTGTTGCCCCTGCTGCCTTTCTGCCGTACTGCCTTCCTCAGGCGTCCTTTCCGTGGCATTTTTTATACTTCTTTCCGCTGCCGCACGGGCACGGATCGTTCCTGCCCACCTTCTCTTCGGCCTTTGCCGGACCGGCGGGGACGCGCTGACGCTGAATCACGCCTGCCTGTCGAAGCTCGGGCGAAACCGGATCCGCGAGAACGTTCACCGCTTCTTCCGCACCTGCGGGAATGAGCGGCGTCTGGCCTGAACCCGAGAGCTGGCCTTCGATCTGGTCGACGTTGGTTTGGAGCGCAGCCTCCTCTTGATCGGATTCCATCAGGGCCGTCGGCGCAAGGAACTGCGCGAAATCGGCCTGAAGCAGCGTGCGAATGATCGTGGAATCGATGCGCTGGATAAGCGCCTGGAAACGGCGGAAACCCTGGTCCTGGTACTCGATCACCGGATCGCGCTGGGCATAACCGGAGAATGCGACTTGCTCCCGGAGGTGCGACATGTCGTCGATATGGTCCATCCAGTGCGTATCGATGGAACGAAGTGTGATCACGGATTCCGCGCGGGCGACGGCCTGCGCGTCCGCGGCCTTGCACTTGGCCTCGTACGCGTCACGCACGACCTTCGCCGCCGCCTCGATGATCGATTCGGCATCCGGGTAACTGCGAATCTTTTCTTCGGTGAACTCTTTTGCGAAATTCTCTCCAAAACTTGCCAGATTTTCCGTGATGTCTTTCACGCTCCATGCTTCGTGATTCTCTCCCTGGGCATGAATACGGACCATGCCGTCGACTTCGCGGTCGATGGCGGCGATAACGTCGTCATGAAGCGGCCATTGCATTTCGGATTGCGAATGACGGATCGCGGATTCGTCATTGCCTCCTTCCGCTTCCACGATCCTCACGAGAATCTTCTGTCTCCGCTTGTAGATGATGTCGCGGTGCTTGTTCATCACGTCGTCGTACTGGAGCACGTGGCGGCGAATGTCGAAGTTGCGGCCCTCCACCCTCTTCTGTGCGCTCTCGATGGAACGACTGACCATGCGGTTCTCGAGGGGAACATCCTCGGGAATGTTCCAACGTTCCATCATGCCCTTAAGCCGATCGCCGCCGAAGAGGCGCATGATGTCGTCCTCCATCGAGACGAAGAACTGGCTCTCGCCGGGATCTCCCTGACGGCCGGAGCGGCCGCGGAGCTGGTTATCGATACGGCGGGACTCGTGGCGTTCGGTACCGAGGATAAGAAGGCCTCCGAGCTCCTGCACGCCCGCACCGAGCTTGATGTCGGTACCGCGTCCCGCCATGTTCGTGGCGATCGTGATCTGGCCCTTCTGGCCCGCATTCGCGACGATCTCCGCTTCCTTCTCGTGCTGCTTGGCATTGAGCACCTGGTGCGGCACGCGAAGCTGGTCGAGGAGAATGCTCATCACTTCCGACTTCTCGATGCTCGTGGTGCCGATAAGCACCGGCTGCCCCTTGGCGTAGCGCTCCTGCGCGATCTTCGCGATCGCCTTAAACTTGGCGGACACGTTGCGATAAATGGCATCCGGGCGGTCCGCGCGGATCATCGGCCGGTGCGTGGGGATAACGACCGTGCGGAGTTTGTAAATCGACTCGAACTCCTCTTCCTCGGTCTTCGCCGTACCCGTCATGCCGGCGAGCTTCGAGAAGAGACGGAAGTAATTCTGGAAGGTAATGGTGGCGAGCGTGCGGCTCTCGCGCTGCACGGGCACGGCTTCCTTGGCCTCAAGCGCCTGATGGAGACCGTGGCTGTAGCGGCGTCCGGGCATGAGGCGACCGGTGAATTCGTCGACGATGATGACCTCTCCTTCCTTGACGACGTAGTCGACGTCACGCTTGAAAATCGCGTGCGCCTTGAGCGCTTGCTCGATGTGATGAACCTCACCGAAGCCCTTCTCGGTATAGATATTGTCGATACCGAGCATTTGTTCCATTTTCTTGATGCCCTCCTCGGTAAGGACGGCCGTGCGCTGCTTCTCATCGACGCTGTAGTGCGTGTTCTCCTCCAGATTCCGAACGAGCTGCGCGTATTGGACGTACTTGTCCGTGCTCTCCTCGGCCGGCGCGGAGATGATGAGCGGCGTGCGGGCTTCGTCAATGAGGATGGAGTCGACTTCGTCGACGATCGCATAGTGAAGTCCGCGTTGCACCTGGCGGCGGATGGACGTGGCCATGTTGTCGCGCAGATAGTCGAAGCCGAATTCGCTGTTGGTGCCGTACGTGACGTCGCAGGCGTAGGCCTCGCGTCGCTGGTTCGTGGAAAGGCCGTGCAAGATCGTGCCCACGGTGAGGCCGAGGCTCGTGTAAAAGAGGCCCATCCACGTGGCGTCGCGCTTCGCGAGGTAGTCGTTGACGGTCACCACGTGCACGCCCCGCCCGAGAAGGGCGTTGAGGTACACCGGGAGCGTACAGACGAGCGTCTTTCCTTCACCCGTCCGCATTTCGGCGATGGAACCGCGGTGGAGCGCGGCACCGCCGAGGATCTGCACGTCGAACGGGACCATGTTCCAGGTGAACTCCTGTTTGCCGATCATCATGGTTTTCCCCTGGAGGAGCTCGCAGGCGCGGATCCCCACGGCAAAGGCCTCCGGCAGGAAATCGTTGAGAACCTGCTCGTGATATTCCCCCGCATCCACGCGCGCCTTGATGCGGTCGCGCATCTCCTGGGTCTTCGCCGGAAGGGTTTCGAGCGTGAGAGCCTGGATGGCGGGGTCCTTCTGCGCCTCGCGCACCTGCGCCACGACGGGCCACAGACGCTTGAGCTGCTTCTTATTGGGATCGCCGAGAATTTTATTGAGGGTGTCGAAGACGGTGGACATGCGAAAAGGGAGAGTCGGCAGAATACGCTTGCGACGCCAAGTCTACCAGACGTAAGCCCGTTTTTATGGACGCATTCGATCAAGCGTCGGGTTGTAGACGCCGCCGTAGGCGAAGACCGATAGTCGCTCTTCTCCCCACGTGATCTTTTGAGCCATCTCGATACGGGTTTGGAGCATACTAAATTCGATTTTCAGTTTCGCGATTTCCTCAGAATGAGGGAATTCGCTCTCTGCGCTGGCAATTTTCCGGTTGATGACGAGGACCATGACTCGCGCCGAGTCCAGAGGGGAATCGTTCCCCTTCCCCGCTTCATGGACGATGAGATAGTTCCGACCGTCGTTCTTCCAGTCCCCGTTCTCGGGCTCCTCGATAAAATGTGCGGCAAGTTCCTGTAAATCGAGACGAATATCTTCGAGAGAACTGCGAAGAACTTGCTGCCCTTCGTCGGGAGAAACAGAGGGGTCGGACACCTGTTCCGCAGACGATGTATCGGAGTTCAACGCATCTTCCGCAAGAGAGGACTCGAATGCCATGCGCCAGTAATAATCGATGGACGGCAAGAATGCAAAACCTCTCACCATCCCCTCCCGTACCAGGGCTCCAGGATGCGGGAATCGTAGGAACACGTCCTGAGGAATTCAGGTAGGACATCAGCCAACGGACGCAACGATGACGGGACGAGACCCGCCGCATCGACGACCGCACGCTGTTCGGGGATGAGCTCGCCCATCCACTCTTTCTTTCCGTTAATGAGCGCGGGCAACTCTTCGAGCGTCACGAGCCGAGGCTCGTCGGACGACGAGAGATCACGGAGGAAGAGCTGCGTCTTCTTGGTGGAATGCAGCCAAAGAGGTTGCGGGTTGCGGGTTGCGGGTTGCGGGGTTCCCCGTCGCTCGTCGCTCGTCACTCGACACCGATACAGATCACTGAGATGAATTCCCGTCGCCGATATCCTGAGCGCATACGCGAGTGCGTTGATCGCAGCCACGCCAACGCGCAAGCTCGTGAATCCGCCGGGCCCCAGCGCGCACGCGAGTCGCGTGAGGTCCTTCATCGTCCATCCTGCTTCACCGAGCGCCTTCGTGAGAAGGCCCGGCAATTCGGCATCGCTGATACGATGATCGACCGGCACGAGAGCGACGGTGCGGTCGTCCGTGACGCAGGCGACGCAGCCGACATGGGAAGCGAGATCGAGGAAGAGGATCTTCTGCACGCGCGGAGCATACAGGGAAAGAATTCTTGACGAAGGATGAATCCGGAAGACAATGGCCGCATGCCCTTCCTCACTCTCTCCAGTTTCAATCACGACCGCTTCGCCGAAGCCGGAGACCATGGGAAAGGGGCGGCGGACATCCTCAGGAAGCACGGCCTGGTCGAACGGAAGAGTCCGGGCAGGCTGACAGTCGACATGGGTTCGCTGGAGGAACGAAAGATCTTCGCGCTGATGGAAGACCTGCGGCGCAATACCGGCTACATGCTTTTACAACTCACGGAGAAGGACCCGAATGCCGTTGAACCGGCGAACGAAAAAGAACGACCCGCGGAAGCCTGAAGCCCAAAGAACGCCGTGCATGTGAAAAAAACTTGCGGAAAGAGCGCACTTTGCCGAAAACTGCGCTCCTTTTTATGAGCCGACGCTCGCTTCTCGATATCGGCAAAACGCTCCTGCATGACATCAGGGACGGCGAACTGCGCATCGCCCGCCCGGACTGGAGGAACCCCTTCTCCTCTGAAGGTGCGGGCCTCGAATTCGTTTCCAAGCTGCCGTTCGATGAGCTGATTGGCCGACACCGAGATCTCCTGATCGCCCTGACGCACTACGCGCACTACCTGCGCGTATATGCGCCCGCCGGATCCGACATGAACGCCGAAACGGCCGAGCCGCTCGGAGCCAATCGCGACCCCACGGACATGATCTGGCATACCGATCGCGTTCATCGCGACGATGGCGCAGTGACGGTAATCCTTGGACAAAGTCCTATCGCCACCGGCATCGCGCAAAAGAGCGACGTGGCGAAGGAGTGGCTCAAGCGCATACCCGGCTTTCTTTCCTTCTTCAGCTGGGCCGAAGAATTGCGACGGGAGGCCAATGGCGAATCGGCCACCTTTTCGGATGACTTTGGCATGCAAAGAATGTTCGAGGCGCATAAGGAACAAGGAGTCGACACGTCATTGTCTCATCCCTTCTGGGATGGCGTCGCCGACGTCAACGCGCACGTCCGAGCGGAGTGGATCGGCATGGCGCCTTCCGAATGTGCCGACTTCGAACAAGGCGTGTTCGTGAGCAAGGGCGTGTATCACAATCGCGCCCGCGTGCAGGACATTCTTGAACTGAACGGACGGCAAAAGCGACGCATCGAACTCAAGCCTGACGCGGACCTCAGAGCAGCGATCGACCGGCGCGTCGCGCATCTCAGCGCGGCAGCGGAAGCGTCGATCGATGTCGATTGGCTGCGCCGTCTCGCTTGAGACGGGTACTATTTGCACGTGCAGCTCTCGGTCGTGATTCCCACCCACCGGCGCGCGAAGCTCCTCGAGCGGGCGCTCGACCACCTGCAGGTACAGACCGTGCGGGACGCCCTCGAGGTGATCGTCGTCTCCGACGGCCACGACGACGAGACGACCGCGCTCTTCTCGCGGCGCCAATGGGAATTCCGTCCGCGGTTTCTTGAGATCCCGAAGAGCCATCAAGGCGTGGCGCGGAACCGCGGCGTGGAACTCGCGCGCGGAAAGTGCGTGCTCTTCAGCCAGGACGACGTCTTCCTCGATCCCGACGCGTGCGAGTGGCACCTTAAGTGCTGCGAGAAGACGGCCATACTCGGCTTCACCACGTGGGATCCGGAACTGATCGTCACCCCCGTCATGCGCTGGCTAGAAGACAGCGGTTGGCAGTTCGGGTACGGGAAGATCGTCGCGTACGCGGGCAAGGAACTGCCGCCGGAGATCCAACACCGCTTCACGTACACGAGCCATATCAGCCTGCCGACCGCGATCGCGAAAGCGGTTCCCTTTCGCGAGGACGTCTCGCTCTACGGCTGGGAGGACATCGAATGGGGTCTGCGCCTGGCCGACAAAGGCGTGGCACTCGTGTACGAACCGCGCGCGAAGGCCGTACACCACCATCCGATGACGCCGCAGCAGTCACTCAAGCGCATGGAAACCCTCGGGCGATCCGCCGTCGCGATCGAGGCGATCGAGCCGAGACTCAACGTGGTACCGAAGGGCTGGAAACAGTTCGTCTACCGAACGATGTCCCTCCTTCCGACGATGAGCGGACGCCACCGCGCAGCATTCCTCCGAGGTATCGAACAAGCACGAAGCTCTCAGCCCTAAGCTTTCTCAAGCTCTCTCCTCTTTCCTCCCGTGCGCCTCTCCTTCCTCAACGATCAAGCCAAGACGGATCTTCGACAGGGCACCAGAATCAAATTTGTGATGATCGCGCCGACGCGGGATCCTGATCCGACCGACGTCGTCGTCCTCCTTTTTCCCGGAAGCGAGTGGCATGCCGCGACCGTGAAGACGCTCCTGAACAACCACCCCGGCTTCGTCCCCGTCGGCGGCGGCAAGATCGAGGGCGTCGATATCTGGTGGGAATCGAATTCGTTCGAAGACGAGTTCGGCTACGACCGTCCGGCGGAGATCGGCACACAAGAACTCCTCCTGCAAGGACTTACGACAGCGCTACAAATTACCAACTAAAAACTAAAAACTCGTCAGGCGCACTGACAACCAGGCACGCTCCGGATTACACTCTTTCTTATGAAGAAAGCCCTTAAGACCTTCGGAAACGAAATCGCCGTGAGCGCGGGCGATCCCGCGAAGCTCGCAAAGTTCACGAAGAAACGACTCTCAAGCTCGCTGCGTTATCTCTTCTGGTTCCTCTTCTGCCTCTCGCTCGCAACGACGCTCTGGGTATGTCTTTCGCTCTCCCTCCTCATCCCTCGCATCACGCCCTTCGTGGATTCCGCCACCACGGAACTGCGCTCGCTTTATCCGGCGAACCTCGTCGTAAAAGTGCAGGCCGGCCGCCTCTCGACGAACGGCCGCGAGCCCGTGCAGATCGACCTGCCGCCGAAGCTCAAGAAAACCTTCGCGGAGGATCCGGGCCGCAACAACAAGTTTGACGGGGTGCAGCACCTGGTCGTGATCGACACCAAAGCTGAAGCCGAGCGATTCTACGATTACCACACCCTCGTTCTTTTGACGGAACGCTCGATGATCGTGGCCGACGACTACAAGGGCGGCGTGCGCGTTGTGCCATACGAGACCGACCGCAATATCCAGGTCACACGACAGTCGTACGTGCAGATCGTGGACGCCGCGACGCCGTTCCTACGCACGCTGCCGGCGCTTGCCTCGAGCGCCGTGATCTTCCTCGGGTTTGTTCTGCCGTTCCTCATCGCAGGCGGAGCATGGCTCTGGTACCTGCTCTACCTTCTCGTCGCAACGCTTGCAGCCATGCTGGTGGCGAAAATGATGGGACGCCGGCACACATACAGCGAGCTGTACCGCCTCGGGGCTTATGCCATCACCTTGCCGCTCCTCTACAACGCCATCACCCTCTGGATCCCGTTCCTGCGGTATCCCTTCGTCTTCTCGCTGATCTTCCTCGTCTGGATGGGCCTGGTATTCGGCTCGGAAAAGGTGACGAAGAGGAAGGAGGCGTGAAGAGCATGCCGAAATCCCAGGGTCCAAAAGCCAAGTAATAGAAGGGGGAGGTCGGAAAAGCCGTTTTTTCCACCTTCTCTTTCCGGCTTACTTGGTCTTTGAATCCTGGAATTTTCCTTGGCTTTCATCGAGACACGACGTATAATCAATACGTTCATCGCTTTGATCATTCTCACTATTCCGAATACTTCGGAATGGTGGCTTTCCTTGATCTCTCGGTAACCCAGTATTCCAATCCCCAGTACTCCCCACTCCCCATGCGTGCATCATTCCTCGCCGCCATTAATCAGATCTGTTCCGAAAAGAACGTGAAGCCGGACCAGGTGCTTGAGGCCGTCAAACAGGCCATCGCTACCGCATACCGCAAAGATTTTGGAAACAAGGAGCAGGAAATCCGCGTGGACTTTGAGGAAGGCAAGGATATGCCCACCATCTTGCTGGTGAAGGAAGTTGTGGAGGACGTGGAGAACGACAACTTTGAAATTAGCATCAAGGACGCCCAGCGCATCAAGCCGGACGCCGAGCCGGGTGATGAGATCGCCATTGACGTGACACCTATTGAGTACGGCCGCATCGCCACCCAGGCTGCCAAGCAGGTCATTCTGCAGAAGCTGCAGGAGGCGGAGAAGCAGAGTTTGTACGAGATGTTCAAGGACCGCGAAGAAGAGCTCCTCACGGCAACGGTCACCAAAGTGGATCCCAACTGGGTCACGCTGGAAATTGAAGGCATGACCGTCTCTCTCCCCTGGCGCGAACAGATCCCCGGAGAGCATTACTACACCGGTAAGCGCTTGAGGGTGTACCTAGACCGCGTGGAACTCACAGGCAAAGGTCCTCAGCTGCGCATTTCCCGCACGCACCAGAACCTGGTGAAAAAGCTGCTGGAACTGGAAATCCCGGAGGTACGCAACGGCGACGTGGAGATCAAAGGCATCGCCCGCGATGCCGGTTTCCGCAGCAAGGTGGCCGTGAAGAGCAACGATCCGCGCATCGACCCCATTGGCGCCTGTGTGGGGCAGAAGGGTGTGCGCATCCAGGCCGTTAAGGTGAATAAATACCCCGCCGTCCAACGGCACTTTTCCGCCTTCACTACGGCCGCGGTGTTTTTCAACGTGGTGCTGGGCGGCCTGATCATTGGCCCCCACCTCCCTCCAGAGCTAAAACCCAACATGAGCATGTTCATTCCGCTTGCCCATGCGGAGACCTGCGGCGACGGAGTGCCCGATGAAGGTGAAGCATGCGATGACGGCAACACCGCCAATGGAGACTACTGTTCCGCAGACTGCCAAACCATCACCGGATCATGCAGTGATAGTGTTGTGCAGAGCAACGAAGCGTGCGATGACGGGAACGTTACAGATGGTGACTACTGCAACTCCACCTGTACTGCGGTGACCACCGTCTGTGGCGACAGTCTTGTGCAGGGCGCAGAAGCATGTGATGACGGAAACACGGCCGACGGGGACTATTGCAACGCCAGCTGTACCGCAGTTACGGGATCTTGCGGTGACGGTTCTATGCAAACAGGCGAAGCCTGTGATGATGGTAATGCAGAAAATGGCGATATGTGCACTAGCAGCTGCACACTTAACGCCCCGGGAACGCCAAATATGATTGCCGCATCGGACACCGGTATTTCTGACACAGACAACATCACCAATGTAACACTCCCCACTTTTCTTGTGAGCTGTTACCCCGGCGCAACAGTCCAATTGCGGTATTTTTCAGATCCGGCAAGTGACACGGCCGTGTGTGGAATGGGAGGCACTGTAGAGCTCACGGCTAACAGTGGACACAATCAATTTGCCGCGCGACAGGATACTGGCGGAACACCCAGCGATTTGTCTGGTTATGAATATATGAGCCTTGATACCACTGCCCCCAGTAATACTGGCTCCAACCCCTCAACTCTTGCCACAGATGTGGATCCCAACCCCACCCTCTCTCTTACATTCGATTCAGAAGTGTATCCAGTAGAGGGCAAAAAGCTGAGTATTAGGAAAGTAAGTGACAACTCCATTGTGGAAGAAATGAATGTCGATTCAGAACAGGTGACAGGTGGAGGTTCAAACACCATTTCCATTTTGCGTTCCGTTCCTTTGGTTATAGGCGAAAGATACTTCGTCTACGTTGAAGGAGGAGCATTTACAGATGTAGCCGGTAATGGCTTTGGTGGTTTTTCCGATGCAACCCCATGGAACTTCTGGGTCACCTCGCACGTATCGTGTGGAGGAATCATTAATAACCCGGGAACCTATACGCTGGCGTCGGATATCACCACTTCAGGCAGCAGGTGTATCACGATCACGAGTGATGGCGTCACCATTGAAGGCAACGGCCACACCATCAACGGATCAGCGGGCGGTACCGCCATCTACGCCGTGGGGAATGCCTATGACGTGACGGTGCAGAACGTGACGATTACCGGCTTTGACACAGCCGTAGACACCAGTGCGGATACGGATGCACACACGGCAGGCTCCATTACCCTGGATACCGTAACGGCCACAGGAGAGGCAATAACCGCCACGGGCACAGGAACTCCATACAACAGCTTCTCCACGGGTGGAAATGTGAGCGTTACGGATTCCACAGTGGGATCTATTGATACCACGGGTGGCGATGCTTCAAACGATGCCGCCGCTGGCGGAAATGTCACCGTCACTAATTCCACTGTGGGAAATATCGTCACTTCCGGCGGTGCGGGCTACCGTGCAGGGACTCCTGGTACTGTGGACATTTTAGACAGTATCGCCGGCAACATTGATACACACGGCGTGGACTCCTACGTGACTGCGACGTTTGCATACGGAGCAGCGGTAACCATCACAAACAGTACAACCGGAACCGTGAACACGTCGGGAGGTAATTCCACTGTAGGCAATGCCGCTGCAGGAGGAGACGTGACCGTGGTCACTTCCACCACGGGAAATATCACTGTGGATGGAGGCGATGCCGCGGAGTTTGGCGGCAATGCCGGCACGCTGGACATAGATGATGCATCATCCGTGGGCGTATTGAGCTGCGCCGGAGGAACGGGCAACACCCCCGGCACGGGCTGCACTCCTCTCTCCATCGTTTCCGTCACCCCCGCGGATAACGCAACAGGGGTAGGGGCAGAACCCACGCTCAGCATTACATTTGACCATGCCGTGGTATTCAACGCCGGCGGCGTGCTGACTATTTTGGAAAATGGCGGTGCCACGGAAATCATCACGCTCCCGGATGAGCGCATCACGGGCGACGGTACGGACACGGTAAGCGTAGATCCCAGCCGTCCTATGGGTGCAGGCAATGTGGTGAGCATTCAAATTACCGGAAACACCTTCCGTACCAGCTACTCGGGCTTTAGCGGAATCCCCAATAACACTACCTGGAACTTCACTATAGACGGAGACGTCCCCACCACTCCGGTGAGTGCGCCGGACCTCAAGAGTGCGTCTGATAATGGATTGTCCAATACGGACAACATCACCAACGACTCCACGCCCACGTTTCACATCGCTTCCTGCACTACCGGAAACACCATCACGCTCTACAAAGACGGATCCAGCGTGGGGACAGCAAGCTGCAGCGGCGGATCCGCGGATGTCACTGCAAGCACTCTCACGGGAGGCACGTACAGCTTCACGTATACCGAAGCAAATAACATTGGCGAAAGCGACCCCAGCCCCTCACTCTCCGTCACCATTGATCTTGCGGCACCCACCGTCGCGCTCAGCGCGTCGCAGACCAGCCCCACAAACAGCTCCACCATCAACATGACCGCGCAATTCAGCGAGACGGTGACGGGCTTTGTGATTGGAGACATCACGGTGACCAACGGAACCAAAGGTTCGTTCAGCGCGGTGGACGGCGATACATACACCTTCAACATCACCTTCCCGTCCGGCACGGTTACGGCGGACATTGCCGGCGCGGTGGCCACGGATACAGCGGGGAACAGCAACACCGCTGCCTCGCAGTTCTCCATTGTGTATGACAACACCGCCCCTGCACTCAGCACTGCGGCAGTGAACGGCACATCCCTCACGCTCACGTATGACGGAGCCCTGGACGGCACTTCCGTGCCGGATACGACGGACTTTGAGGTGGAAGTGAACGGCACGCCCGTGGTCATCTCCTCCGCGCACATCTCGTCTGCCACCGTCACGCTGACACTGGCAAGCGCGGTGGAATACGGCCAGACCGTCACGCTCAGTTACACGGCAGGCACGCATCCCCTTCAGGATGCCACTCCCAACCAATCGTCTGATCTCCTAGATCAAATCGTCACAAACAACACGTCATCGGGCTCCAGCTCCAGCGCAGAATCCAGTTCTGCCTCCGCGTCTCCCGTAAGCGCGGACACGGGGGGGCGTAGCGGCGGAAGCCGCGGCGGAGACCGCCCCACGGAATCCGGCCCACAATCGTCCATGAGCGGGAATGCAGGAGAAGGAAATGGCGCATCCGCAAACACAACCCCGACGACACGTGCGGACAGAGTGATTATCCCCAGTGTTACCTCTGTAAACGGCACGGTGCGTTATGACGATGTGAACAGACTGCTCAATGCCATCAGCCCCCTGCACGCTGCTGCCCCGGAGGAGCATGACGCTTTGGCGCACCGCCTCCGCATGCGCGGACAAGACAGCGCTCTGCGCGGAGTGGTGATTGGTGAAATCCTTTCCCGTTTCAACATTCCGCTGCACACCTGGAACCGTGCCCCCTTTGACGATGTCCCCCTACTCCATCCCCAGCATGACACCATCGCCACCGCCAGATCAGTAGGGCTGGTGACGGGATATCTAAACGGTGACGGCACATCCATGAGCCAATTCCGCCCGGATAAACCCATTAGTACGCAGGAGCTGTCCATTTTAATGCGACGTCTACGCCGTTTGGGATTTATGACGCAATCCGTGAATTGAAGGCAAAAAGGGCACTTTGTTGCAATTTTTTGCATTCCGAGTAGAATAAGGGTGTCCATCGTACTGTTAATCCACACTATTCCATGACTATGGAATGGTGGCTTACCCGGATACAGTCACGGACGATTCCATTCTCCAACCCATCATGCGCGCATCATTCCTCGCCGCCATTAATCAGATCTGTTCGGAGAAGAACGTCTCCGCCGAACAGGTGATCGAGGCCGTTAAACAGGCAATCGCTACCGCGTACCGCAAGGACTACGGCAACAAGGAGCAGGAAATCCGCGTCGAGCTCGAAGAGGGCCGTGACCTCCCGACAATCCTCCTCGTGAAGGAGGTGGTAGAGGACGTGGAGAACGAGAACTTCGAGATCAGCGTGAAGGACGCGCGCAAAGTGAAGTCCGACGCGGACGTTGGCGATGAAATCACAATCGATGTGACGCCCGTCGAATACGGTCGCATCGCGACCCAGGCCGCCAAGCAGGTGATTCTGCAGAAGCTCCAGGAAGCGGAGAAACAGAGTCTCTACGAGAAGTTCAAGGATCGCGAAGAGGAGCTCCTCACCGCCACCGTCACAAAGGTGGACCCCAACTGGGTCACCCTCGAAATCGACGGCATGACGGTCTCTCTCCCCTGGCGTGAGCAGATTTCCGGCGAGCACTACTACACGGGCAAGCGCATCCGCGTGTACCTCGACAAGGTCGAACTCACGGGCAAGGGTCCGCAGCTCCGCATCTCCCGAACGCACCCGAATCTCGTGAGGAAGCTCCTCGAGCTTGAGATCCCGGAGGTACGAAACGGCGACGTCGAGATCAAGGGCATCGCCCGCGACGCCGGCTTCCGCAGCAAGGTGGCCGTAAAGAGCAACGATCCCCGCATCGACCCGATCGGCGCCTGTGTCGGCCAAAAAGGCGTGCGCATCCAGGCGGTGATGGAAGAGATCAACGGCGAGCGCGTGGATATGATCGAATGGTCGGACGATCCGATTAAACTGATTTCCCTTGCTCTCCAGCCCGCGCAGATCTCCGCCGTGATCATCGTCAACGAGCAGGAACACTTCGACGAGGCCGGCCGCCGCATCAAGAAGCGCGCCGCGGTGTTCGTGGAAGAGGCACAGCGTCCCATGGCCATCGGCAAGAAGGGCCAGAACATCCGTCTCGCCACCGACCTCACGGGATTCGAGCTCGACATGTACAACTACGAGGAACTTCCCGCCTTCAAGGCCAAGCTCGCGGAACTCCGCGGCGAACCGGTGCCGGCGGGCGAAGCGGAAGCCGCCGCAGCGGAGGAAGGTGCGGCCGTCGAGGCCCCGGCGCAAGAGCCGAAGGCGGAGCCCGAGGCCCCCGCCGAGGAGAAGGCTGAGGCGTAACCCCGTATAAAACCGGAAAGAGCCGCTTCGGCGGCTTTTTTCGATGGATTCAGTTTTCCCGAGCGTCACCTTCCTCTCGACTCAGCGTGGCCGAAAGCGCATCGAGTGCGCGGACCCATCGAAAAAGACTCCGGCAGAGAGCGACTCCTTTTTGAATTTGCGCCAGGCGCTGAGAAAGAGGTTCCAGCGGCTCGGCGGATCCGCCTTCGTCGCGCAAGTGTGCTTGATATTGATCGACCAGGGCGATGGCGCGAAGCATCCGTGGCTTCGTTTGCTCAAGCAAAGCCAGAATCGCTTGGGCCTGTGCGACGAATTGCTGTCGATGAAACGCAATGATCGTTTCCCATCCGGGAACCGGCCGCAATTTCTCCCATAGTTTCTGCACAATTGCCTCCCCTGCGGAATCGGCGTCGGCCATGTCTTTCTCGAAACTCATAGCAGCATTATAAAACGTCTTTGAATGTTGTCGAGAATGAAGAATCCTCTGAACCGAGCGGTTTTCCATTCCCGTGAAGCCCTCGGAGACGTACCCTTCCCTCGTGCCCCGTTCCCCGAATCACCCCCTCCCGCCCTTCCCCTTCGTGGTCCTCGATACCGAGACCACGGGCTTCGTGCCGAGGGTGCACCGGGTGATCGAGTTTGCGTCGTCCGTTGTGCGCGACGGCGCCGTGGAAAAAGAGTATGAGCAGCTGATCGCGGCGGCGGAGATCCCGCCCGTGGTCCAGGTGATCACGCGTATCCGTCCGGAGCATCTGGCGGGCAAGCCGACGTTTGACGAGAAACGCGGGGAGATCATGGCGCATATTCCCGAGGACTGCGTTGTCGTCGGACAGAACGTGAACTTCGATATCGGCATGCTCCGTGGCGAGGGCATCGACCTGGCGGGACGCCCGATGCTCGATACGTCGATGCTCGCATCGCTCGTGTATCCGGAACTGGAAAGCTATTCGCTCGGCTACCTGAGCCGCGTGCTGAACCTGAAACACGATCCCCCGCACCGCGCTCTCGGTGACGTCCGGGCAACGCTTGAACTCCTGAGTCGCTGCTGGGAACGGATGTGCGAGTTACCGGCTTCCGCGCACAAGGACGCACTCGGCGTGGCCAAGCGCGCACCGACGGGTCTCAGAATGTTCCTGGAAGCCCTTCCTGAACCCACCAGCAAGAAGAAGCCTGCATGGTTCGCGCCGATCACCCAGGCGCACGGCAAGCCGTCGACGGAGGTGCTCACGATCGAACCGGCGGCTGCCGACGTGCAACTGGCCGAGGAATCCCTCGATGCAGCGGAATTGCAGCATCTCATCGAGGGTGCGCTGAAGACGAAGAAGGGCCCGCGTACATGGATCGCGGTGAAGAACCTGCGCGTGATCCTGGAGCGGCTGCCGGCGGACCTGATGGATCGCGTGCGCGTAGTTCATCCGGCGCACGCGCTCGTGGATGCGGCTGCCCGCGAGCGCTTCCTCGCACAGGACGCCTTCACGAACGACGAAGCGACGCTCGCGCTCAAGCTACTCTGGTTTCCGACGGAGAAGCGCTCCTCTCTTCCTCTTCACGGCGGGGAAGAAGCCGTGTGGAACGGGAAACTCGCTGCGACGACGGCATCTCCGATCTACACCGACCAATTCACAGGACTCCCGAGCGTCGTACTTCTGGAACATCGCGATCTTCTGCAAATCCTGGAGGACGAGGCGCAGCCGGGGCACAAAGAACTTCTCGGCGACTCGGCGCACGTGATCGTCGACGACGCCTCCATGCTCGAAGACACCGCCACGAAGGCCTACGGCTGGTACGTAACAGTGGAGACACTCCGCGCCGCCGCAGAGGGCGAGACTCTGCTGACGAAGTTCCTCGACACCTTCCAGCTCTGGATCGAGCGGGTACGGCAGTTCCAGGACTTGCGGTACCTGACCCCTGGCGACCTCAATTCCCCCGAGGCCAAGGGGCTCTCGTCCCTCCTACGGGACGTACTGGCCGAACGCGAGTGGTCCGCTCACGTCCGGCGCATGCTGGGACAGCTCGAGAAGATCCTGGAACCGGGTAACCTTGCGCACCGCATCGCCTACATCGAACAGAACCGCCAGGGGAACCAGTACGTGCAATCCGTCCCCGAGCGCGTCGGACTGCTACTGAAGGAGAAACTCTTCAGCCGCGTGCCGACGACGCTCCTCATCCCGGCGGGAGCCGCCGCGATGCTCCCCGAGATTCTCCCGAACGGTCACAAGGCGCCCCTCACGGGGAAAGGTGCCTGCGCGCGCTGTGCCGTGACGGTCTCACCGTCGTTCGATATCACGGTGGAGGACCTTCTCGAGAACCCGCCGACGGGGAAGACGATCCTTCTTCTGGGGAGCCGCAGCCAGATCGACGACGCGTTCGTAAAGCACACAGAGACGCTGGAAGCGAAAGGCGTCGCGCTCATCTGCCAGGGATCGAGCGGCGGCCAGGGTCGCATGCAGTCCGAATTCGTGTCGGCGCCTGGCGCGGCGCTCTGGCTCCTCACGCCGTGGATGTTCGAGGGCGTCGATCTGCCCGCGGGCACCGCGAATCTCCTCGTCATCGGTTCCCTGCCCTTCGATCACCCCAGTCACGCGATCCTGAGCCGCCGCGCGCAGAGCTACCGCGATCCCTTCAACGAGTACTCGCTCCCCCGTCTGCTGCACCGTCTTTTCCGTCTGCTCAGAACCTTCTGCCGTTTCCGCGCGGACGGCGGCTCGGTTCTCCTCATCGACACGCGTTTGCAGACCAAGAGCTACGGTCAGAAGATCCTCGCGTATCTGGCGCAATTCTCGGACGAAACGATCGCGGCTCCGAAGCCGGCGACGGAATCGAACACGGTGATCACAGTCATCAAAGCCAAAGCACCCAAGGCGAAAGCCACGAAGGCGAAGAAGGGCAAGGATGATGGGCAGCTCGCAATGTTCTGATGGTTAGTTGCGGGTGTCGGGTTGCGAGTTGCGAGTTTCCAGATGACGGATAAAAGATCCGAGTCTTTTGCAGAGAACTCTGGAGCACTCGCATAGACGATCGAATGTCGATTGTTCAATGTATCCTTCATCAAGGGCATCGAACAAATGTGAGCGGACTTCTCCGCAAGATCGCTTCGCATATCGAAGAAATTTTGCACATTCGGGTCTCGTCGATGCTTCCGAACCCTCAGCAATATTTGCAGATATGGATCGAACAGCACGGGTGATCTGATCAACGAAGATGAAATCACGAGAGGCGGATGCGCGACAGATCGCTCGAACCTCTCGAACAAGTTGTCGTGACTCTTTCCAGACATCGAATTCTTCAAATGAGTATGCTGCCATATCACTACGATGTTCCATGATCAAAATAATCACCATATCTCCTCAGAGCATGAAAATTCAAAACGTTCATTTTGGCCTTTTGAAAGACAAAAAACACATTCTGTCTGCATAAAGAACCTCTCGCAACTCGACACCCGCAACTCGCAACCGGGAACTTAGTCCGCCCCCTCCTGTTTCAAAATCACAAACACCGTCCTCCAGAGCACCCAGAGATCCAGAAGCAGGCTCCACTCTTCCACATACCGCAGATCGAGACGCACCTCTTCATCGAAAGTCAGATCGGAGCGACCGGAAACCTGCGCGAGGCCCGTCATGCCGGGTTTAACGGCGAAGACGCGGCGCTGTTCGGGCGAGTAGCGCTCCACTTCCTCCGGCAGGTGCGGACGCGGGCCCACGAGGGACATGCGGCCGAGGAGCACGCAGAAGAGCTGCGGGAATTCGTCGAGCGTGAAGCGCCGGAGCACGCGGCCCACGCGCGTGATGCGCGGGTCGTTCTTGATTTTGAAGAGCGGGCCGTCCTTGCGGTGGTTAAGCGACGAGAGCTCGCCTTTGCGCTTGTCCGCGTCCTTCACCATCGAGCGGAACTTGATGACCTTGATGAAGCGTCGCCCCTGGTCCCCGATACGGGTGGAAACGTAGAAAACCGGAAAACCGGAATCCACCACGACGACAATGGCGATGAGAAGCAAGAGCGGCGAAAGGACGACAATGAAGGCTAGGCTCGCGACGATGTCGAAGAGGCGCTTCGCCACCCTTCCCCAACCGTCGAGAGGCGTGGGCTGAAAGCGCACGAGCGGCAAAAGACCGAGTCGCTCCACGCGAAGCTGGTGCGGCACGTCGGCGAGCACGGGCGGCAAGAAGGCATAGCCGATATGGTGACTGCGACAGTAGTCGATGAGTGCGAGCGTCTGGCGGCTTCCCGGGTTCGGATCGGTCTGGAGCACGAGATCGACGGAATGCTGGTGCCCCAGGCGCTTAAGGCCCTCCAGATCGGCGAGATGTCCGAGGTACCAGTAGTGGATGTCGCGCGAGAGCGTGTCGCGCGCCGCTTCCGCAAGCGGCAAGGCGCCGATCGACACGGCCTCCCGGCGCCCCACGCCGGCGCGCAGCAACGCGCGCTGCACGAGGGTAAGGCTCGAACGGGAAAAGGTAATGAAGAGAACGTTAAGACACACGCCGTAGAGCAGGAGCGCACGGGACGGAAAGAAATCGCGCAGCACCAAGGCGTACCAACCGATCACGAACGTCAGCCACAGGGCGTTGAGCACGCACACCCACCACACCTCTCCCCAGGCGCTCACGGTGGAACGCAGAGTGTAGAGACCGAGCGACGCGGCGAGAAATACGATCACGATCACGCTCGGCAGCACGAAAGACATCAGGTACGCGTGGAGATCCGGAAGGTTCGCGGATTCGCTCAGCATGGCCAGCGGGAACAGGTCGACCCCGGCCATGCGCAGGCGGTAACTGATGACGAGAGAGAGCGCCACCGCAAGCGCGTCCAAAGGAAGACGCAGGACGCCGAAGAGGACTTCTATGCGTTTCACGGGGACAGTGTACTACGAAGCAGCGGCATCGTTATCACGACAAACGAGCTCATATGAGAAAAATCCTATTTCCTCATTGTGAATGCACATCGAATATATGCTTCGATTGTTTCTGAGGGTACTTCCAAGATTACTCGCCACGGCGTATACCGCTTTTTTTTCGATCCCCATCTCTTCGGCAATCGCTTCTCCGGGGATTTTCGTCGACAATTGACGACCGAGTATGAGCAGGAGCTCCCTTGTTTTCGTCACACGATTCGTGAACATGAACGGGCATTCTCTTTTTATCTTGTCTAAGAAATCCTGCGGCGGAGGTGCCTTCTTTGTGCCAAGACCGACGACTTTGCGTGCGATGACTTCTGCAAATTCACGGACCAGCGCATCGACGGCCGACTTGCCCTGCTCGATCACCCGATCGATCGTGGCATGGAAATCCCTCATCGCGGCATCAATGGCTTCCGTCGCCGGTCCATCGCCTTCGACCTTGAGACGAATTGTCGCCAGGCTGTTCGCGATACCATCAAGCTGTTGCCGTTTTTCGGGTTCCAAAGCCATACAATGCAAAAAACGACCGATTATTGTGACGCACTAGACTATTGTCAATCTAATGATGTGATGATTTTTTCCTGGATGGAGCCGCCTCGGGGTCCCTCGTCAGGCTCAGAAAAACCCCGGACCTATGCAATTTTTAATGGAGCCGCTTCGGGGAATCGAACCCCGGACCTACGCATTACAAGTGCGTCGCTCTACCCCTGAGCTAAAGCGGCATGTTTCAGGAACGATGGAGGAAAGATCTGGCTGCGGGACCGAGCTTCACCTCTTCCTATCCGCCTCGGCATGCCTCGGCGAGGCACTGAGCTAAGGCGGCATGATTCTGGAATGGTGCACTCTAAGTTATAAGCTCCGGGCCCTAAGCTCAAATCCTCTCCCTTTTCTTGAACAAAACATCATTCTGAGGCATAATAGGAGCTCCCGCTCCTTCGATGATCGCCCGCCTTCGCTCTGCGCTCGCCTACGCTCGCTTGAGGCTTCGGCGGGCAGGCCACGTGCTTGCCCACCGTAGACTCCGAACGAACGGAGTGAGTGAGGAGCGGAGGTGGGAGGAACGTCCGGGCATCACCGGAACGCTTAGTGGGTAACGCCCACCCGCGTGCCCCATATCAGGTAAATGCACGCGAGGACGAGTGCCACAGAGACGAACCCGCTTCGAGTGGGTGTGAAACGCCAGGGGAACCCTGGATGCAGCAATGCATTGGTAAACTCTAGGTGATGCAAGGAGGATTTGGGTGTCGGGAATCTCCGATGGTTCCGTCGGACCCTTCACCCCTCCGCTTGAGGCGCTCCGCGAGGGGCATCCTAGAGAGATGATCATCCGCGCCGCAGCAATGCGGCGACGACAGAACCCGGCGTATGAAGGGGCGGGACTAAAGAAGAGCCACTCGATGCTCTTTTTTGGTACGTGTATTCGCGAGACAAGCCCATCCGAAGCGAGAAGTCCGGAACCCAAGCAAGGACACAACGAGAAAATTAAAGAACGAACGATGAATGAAATATGCCGGCACTTCGAAAGAACGATTTGAGAATTCGTATTATTTTGTTGTGAACGTCGCCACCGGAAGGGAAATGCTGAACGTTGATCCTTGACCGGGATTGCTCACGAAATCGAATGTCGCTCCGAGCACGTGCGCAACGGAACGGGAAATATAGAGACCGAGGCCGTTGCCGTCGGTATCGATCGTGCGCGCATTCTTCCCTCGGAAGAATTTCTGGAAAACCCGTTCCTGATCCTCAGGAAGGATCCCGATTCCTGCATCCTTTACGGAGATAACCGCTTTTCCCTCCTCGACCGAGAGACTCATCGTGACATGCGTATTTTTTGGAGAATACTTCAGGGCATTGCTGAGAAGATTTTGAAGAATGATCTGCAGCAGAACCATATCCGTCATGACCGACGCCGACTGAGAAGGAACGTTCACGACAAGGGAAATCTGTTTCTCACGCGCCATGGCATCCCACTCCTTACAGGTCTGCCTCACGAACTCGGATACGTCGACCGGTTTCATTTCGGGGACAAGCACGCCGCTCTCGATGCGTGCCACGTGCAGAAGGGCCTCAATGAGATTGGCCATACGGACGGAAGACGTGAAAATTTCTTGAATGTATCCCTGCTGCTCCGTGCTCAGGCAATTATGATCGCCCGTGGTAAGCAATTCCGCATACCAACGGATGGACGAAAGGGGCGTACGCAGCTGATGGGATGCGAGGGAAATGAACTCGGATTTCATGTAGTCGATCTGGCGCTCTTCCGTCATGTCTTGAAACACCACCACGCAACCAAATTCGCGCCCTTCCGCAAAGAGCGGCGCGGCAATGAGACTGATCGGGAGAAACGTCTGATCGTGCCGAACGAGACGAAGGTGATCCGCGGGACGGGAGTGAACATGTCCTCCGCCCACTGCCCGGCGAACGGGGTGCTCGCCCTCCCCGTTCTTCATCAGCAGAGTGACGACTGACTCCGCGGAATCCCCGATAATGTCGCTGCGATTTTTCAGAAGAAGACGCTCCGCGGCGGGATTCGCCTCCGTAATCACGCCCTTGTCGTCCGTAACGAGCACGCCGTATTCGATGCTTTCCAGAATGGCGGAATCGAGCGCCGATTCTCGCTGCAATCCTTCCGCCGTCACTTGCATGCGATGCTCCAAACCCCGGTACGCGACACGCAGTCTTTCCGTGAGGTTCGCCACGATGCGATCCAGAGACTCAATTTCATCGCCGCTCTGAACCGTGCGGGGATAGATCCAACGATCCGTGCGAATGTCGAGCGCCTTTGCGGAAAGCTCGCGAATGCCATGCGTGATTTGTCGTGAAACCAGCACGCTAAGCAGGAACGCAAATGCAACGAGCAGTGCCGTAACAATGAGGATGGTGAACCCGACGATATTCGGATCCACGAAAATCCTTCCGGGCTCAAGCAGGAGGGCATCTAAAAACTGCGTGGAAACGAAGAATGAAATGGCACCGAGCAAGAGAATCGAAAACGTCGCCGCAAGAACAGTGATGCGGAATACCCGCGCGCGAATGGAGGTCCGGGGACGGAATCCCGAAAAAACGAGTGGATCGGCCCTGCGCGTGAGGTCGTTTTGGGGCATGATGTGAGTTTTGCTCTATTGTATCACGAAAAACACGATTTCTCAACATCGAAAAACCCCCTCTTCCGAGGGGGTTTTGGCTTCGGGATAAGAAAAACTATTATCGGGTGACGCTGATCGTCGCACCCTGCTCGGCAGCCGGAGCAGACACGGTCACGCGACCGTTGCTGTCTTTGATGATGTTGTAGTGCGTTCCCGTACCCGTGAGACTGGAGGAGAGACTCGGATCCTTCGGGATGCTGACGAGGTACGAACCCGTGAGGAGACGGAGGTTGGCACCGCTGATGTTCGTGCAATCGGTGTCCGTAGCATCAGCCATACAGACGGGCTTCGACGTGGTGGTGATTCCGGTCGGAAGAGTACCGTTGTGATCGATCGCATACTGATACACGGCGTTCAGGATGGTATTCACGTCGCTGCGGCGCTGGGCGTTACGCGCGTCTCCGAGCTGCTTCGTCGGGTTGATGGCGACGATGACGATGGACGCCAAGATCGCGATGATTCCGATGACAAGCAGAAGTTCGATGAGTGTGAACCCCCGGCGAGCACGGAGAGAGAGGGAAGTCATACGGGAAAGAGGGAAAGAAGTGGTGAGAGATTTCTCCCACGAATTGGAGGGAAGTATAGCAAGGAGAAGCCGTTCCTCGGCCGAATGATCTTGACGATACGTCGCGTGATGACGTGCCGACACTCGGAAGAGTTTTCTTCACTTCGCAAGAAACCCGGATTTTCGCAAGCTCTGTGCGTCAAAAATTCGTTCGCACGCCGAACAATCGTCAGGGGCAGATCATCGGGGTCTGTGATTCCAGACATGAACCGCTTTCGCAGACTTGCCAGATATAGGTGTTCGCGCCGTCGCAGCCCGGCATCGCGCAAGAACAAGACGATGCCTCTCTGACATCATCCGGATACAGCGTGAAGACTCCCTGGAACGACTGCGAGTACGAGTGCGGGGCCTGCAGGCGGATCGCGCGCGACACCGTGAAGGTGACCTCGATGCTCTGCCGATTCGTCGAGACGGAAGTGTTCCGGAAGCGGAGGTTGCTCACGGCGACTTGCGAGGAGCTCATGTCCTGCAGATCCGTTTTCTCGACGACCTGTACCACTCCGTCGTGGAGACCGATGATGATCGGCGTCATGGCCCCCGAACCGCTGTGCAAAGCAAGGACGGAAGCGGAACTTGCCGCAGAGGGACTGAGAATGGACTCCGCGTGCGCAATACGCGTGCCAATCCCCTGTAAAATTTGAATGCCGTTCTGTTCCACGAGTGAAACGGTTTCTTGAAGCAAGCGATCTTCCGTGGAGGCGAAAAGTAACGGAAATATCGCCACGCTCACGACGGCGAGCACCGCCATGTAAATGAGCAATTCAACCAGGGTAGTCCCCTGCCGGAGGCGGGCTTGCAAGTGATTCATGGGCAGGCGCCGGTAAAATCGCTCACTTCGACCCATGAATCGACGCTCGTGGTGGGAAGCACTCGCTGTAGAACCGCCTCAAGACGCCTCACCGCATTCCCGCTGCGGCCTTCGGCACACAAGGTGCGATCCGCATTCCCAAAACCTCCGAAGTGCCTCAGGAGGCACGATCCTTCGGAAAACGTGGCAGCAAGCCCGCCATCGTAGGAAAGATCCGAACGGAGCGAACGAATGCCGCGTTCCAGACAGGTACGAGCGAACTCCAGGGCCTGCGCACTCTGCGTGGCGGCCAAACTGCTCTGCTGTCGCGCAAGACCGAGAAGCACCAAAGACGTTGCCGCAACAGACGCGATGGCGCCGATCACGAGCACCGAAAGCAGAAAAATATACCCGGGTTTCTGATGACGGATCATCCGCACGAGCCAGTGGAGGAAGAAGGACGGAAGATGAGGAGCGCGGAACGCGTCAAAACGAAAACGCGGTCACGCACGGGATCATAGAGGATCGCACGGCCTGGGCCGTCGCTGGAATCGAACGAAAAAAGTTCCGGCAAACTCGCGAGCGCATGCAGATCGACGATTTGAAAAGCTTTCTTATGTGAGTCCGCCGAAAGAAATCCGTAGCAAACGTACGGATCCGTACCGACGCCGATGAGACTGCCGCTCCCCTCGTGATACCAGACCCCACCCGCCGGCGGCGGCGAACCTCCCCCGAGTGCCGTATTCATGAGAACCATTTCCTGAATGGCGTTTCCCTTTTGTCGGCCGAGAAGTGCCGACGTACCGGTGAGAAAAATACTTGTTCCCGCTTCCGTGCCCGTGAGGTTGTACGTTCCGTTCGCCGCGAACGCCAGAGAGGACGGATTGGCGACGTTCACCACTCGCATTTCGCCCGAACCGTCGTTGAGTGCCAGAAATGCGCCCGTACCCGAGAGCGACACTGCGTTCACCGTGGCGCCGACCTCGAGAGAGCCGAGCGGGAGGATCGATCCGCTGTGACTCACGTCGAACGAGTAGAACTCGTTATAGGTCGCGTCCTGCGTGGCACCCACGTACAGACGCGGTCCGGCGAGCGAGAGAGACGCGGCAAGATTTGAGCCGGATAGATTGTAACTCGTCAGAAGAGTGGGACTCGACGGAGAAGTGATGTCGTAAGCCTTGATCTCCTGGCTTGAACTGCCTGTGGCGAGGTAAAGAGTCGTGCCTTTCGCCGCGGCTCCATACGCCGCTGCCCCAAGGGCGAACGACGATCCGGATGGCGAGGCGGTGTTGGAGATATCGACGATATACAGACCCGCTCCTCCGCCCGTGATGTCGCTCGTGAGATACGCGTAGTTCCCGGCAATGGCCATTCCCGTAAAAAACGGCGTGCCTCCGCCCGGAGCATAGCGCCCCTCCTGGCTCGCTGAGGACCAGTCGCCGATCCGTCCCGTCCCGCGCCAATCGGTGAGCTCGGTGCGGAGGAGAACGCTGCCCGATTGAAAACGTCCGTGCTTCCAATTGGTCTGCGAGAGAACTTGGGCCCAACCCGTGCCAAGCGATGAAACGGTAACTGTATTCACGTAACTGCCCGTCAGCGAGCTTTGGGAACCGCTGAATGTCCAAGTACCCCCGGCACCCAATGCAAGACCGTGCGCCCCCGTGGACAACGAGGAAAACGACGCATCGCGGATGCTGCGCGCCGCTTCAAGCCCGCGCGTCGTGGCATAGAGCCCGCGCAATCGATCGCCGCCCATCACGCTGTTCTCCTGCCCTTTCATGACGACGAGGCTGACTGCGGTAAGAAACAGGGAGAAAACACCGATACCGATGAGCACCTCCATCAGAAGGAACCCCGGCCGATGTTTTCGCGATGAGCGCACCACGTCGTGGAGGAACGTGCGATAAAGAACGGCGACAGGGATCGGATTAGTTGAAGGAGATCTTCATCACGTTGTCCTGGAAGTCCGCGCCGGACGTGCTGAGATCGTTAAAGTCGGTGAGCGACAGGACCTCGCATGTGCCGATCGAAATTTTCCCCTGCGCGTCGAGCATCCCCTGCGACGTGAGGTATGTCCTGAGCGGCACCTGGTTCTTCACGACGGAGTAGCTGGAGAGAGTATCCCCGTTCCGCAGGAAAAGAATGTGGCCCGTCTGGTCGTTTGAGGTGAAAATTTCGTTGAAGACGAGCCAATTACGCACTTTATAAAAACCGCGAAGCTTGAGTACAAGTTGAGTGCCGGATGAGAGAGTTGTCGTCTTGGTATCGGTGCCGTTCGGCTTCAAAGCGTTTCCAAAGGCACTTCCGCTGTTGTTCGTATTGCAGTTTCCCGTGCCGCCAAAGAGCGGCGACCAGCTGCTGCCGGCATTGCTGCTGTAACACGCATGGACGTCCACGTACGGTCCGCCGTTACCGAAGGCGAGCTGCGCGAGGTAGCTCGTGAAAGTGACGCTCGACTGAGCCGTAAGCGTAATGAGCTGGCTACCGGCTACCGTGAATTTACACGACGATCCGCCGCCGCCCGCGGCAGACGACGAAGCCGGGGCGGAGCTGCTGGCCGGTGCCGAGCTGCTCGCGGGTGCCGATGAGGAGGAGCGACTGGAGGACGACGCGGTGGAGGAGATCACGCTCGAGGCGACGGAGGATGATGCGACGGGACATGTCCCCATCGTGTCGCCGTGCGACTGGTGCGTGGGCCATGTGGCGTCGGGAATCGTGATCGTGCTCTTGGCTCCGGTTCCGTCGTAGTGACAGATCGTGAGGGTGTCGCCGGAGTTCGTCGCAAGCTTCTCGGGTTCGACGGCGATGGAGACTTGAATGACGCGTTCGTCGTTGTTCAGCGCCCGGAGCACGATACTGCCCGTAGCGCTGGGCATCCCTTTGAGCTTGGAGAATGAGACGTCGAAGAGGCCGGAAATGGCGATCGTCGAAGGCATCGGGTAGGTCTCGTCGAGCGACTGATCGCGCGTCGCGTAGGAATCTCCTTTGTACAGCACGCCCGCGGGCGCATAGAACCCCCAGGATGAATCGCGTTCGCCCCCCTGTGCGAGCAGCTTCGCCCGATCGAGCCCCTGCGTCGTCTGCAGAGTCGCAAGTTCAAGATCGCTACGAATCTGATACTCGTTATAGAGCGGAATCGAGAGGCTTGTGACGGCCCCGAGAACGCCGATGACGATAAGAACCTCGATGAGACCGAATGCGCGACGCTGCATGGGGAAGAAGGAAAGAGGCAGCGGACCCTCCGGGGCCCGGAATTCCTCCGCATTGTTGCACCGAAGTCCCACGAGGGAAGCGCGAATGGCTTGCACGGAACGGCGCTTTGTAACGCGGCGATAGTTGAATCAAAAAAGTATGCGAACTGTCGAATCCGGATCGACCGATCCGCTCATTCCACTGCGAAAAATTCGAGCGTCAATGTTCGATGTCTTCGACCTATTCGAGATCTACGGCAGATATGCTTTTGAACAAACTCCAAACAGACGGGAGGGGTACGGCGAATCTCATAAACTTCCTGAAACGGGCACCCGTTCAAGAATGCCGCGAAGGCAGGCTCCGCCTGCCTGGAGTGGCCACCTTGCCGGAAAGAGAGCCCGTGAAAGAGAACCCTCCGGGTTCTCTCTCACGATTTAATGTCCCACGTTCCCCACGATCGAGTAGATCGGGACGATGATCGCGAGCGCGATCGTGCCCACGAGTCCTCCGATGAAGAGCAGGATGATCGGCTCGAGGATCACGGGGAGTTTCTGCGCGGTCTCGTTCGCCTTCTTCTCGTAGATGTCGGCAATCTTGAGGAGAATCTTGCTGAGCGAACCGGCCCGCTCCCCCGTCGTCACGAGCTGCTGCACGGAAATGGGCAGTAACTTTTCACTCCCCCGGATTGCGGAAAAACTTTTCGCGAAGGAATCGCCGAGAAGGATGTGATCGAGCATTTTCTGATAGAACTTCCGATACGCCACGATGGGGGTTACCTCCGTGAGGGATCGAAGGGCCTCCACAAGAGGCACGCCCGCCTGCATGAGGCCGCCCATGATCACACCGAAACGCGCGATCGTGGCTTCGCGAGCCAGCCGACCGATGCCCGGGATGCGGAACATCAGCCATTGTGCGACAACTCTGAGAGGCGTGAATTTTGCGAGAATAATGAGAACGAAAATCGTCGCGACGCTCCCCGGAAGGATCACGGTGGCGTTCGCGGACATGTAATTGGTGAATGCGATGAGCGCCCTCGTCACCAGCGGCAGGGGGACATTCAAGGACGTGAGAACCCCGATGAGATTCGGCAGCACGAAGATACCGAGGCCCATCACGACGCAGAACATGAGCGTGAAGACGATGGAGGGATAGATCATCGCCATCTTCACCTTGGAACGCAGTGCCTGGTCTTTCTCCTGCTGTTGGGCAAGGTACTCCATGTTTTCCGCGAGGTTGCCCGCCTCTTCTCCGATGCGAACGAGGGCCATGGCATGCGGAGAGAAAAAGTGCTCGTCTTCCATCGCCCTCCACAGCGGGCTTCCGTTCTCGACGGAATTGATGATGCTGCCGAGCAGATTCTTGATGGGCTTGTATCGGGACTCCTTTTGAAGTGCCTTCAGGCTATCCACGAGCGGAAGGCCCGCGTTAAGCATCATTGCGAGATTCTGGATGATGGCATTCCGCTCCTTGCCAAGACCGATGTACTTAATGGCCCCGAGGAAATCGGCGAGCGATCCTCCGAGTTTCTTCCGCTTCTTCGGAGCAACGATCGTCGTTGTCGGTTTCTCGACAGGCTTCGCCGCTTCCGGTTTCGTCGGCGTCAACGTGAGCTGCGCGCCTTCCGTCGGTCCCTTTGGGACTTCGGACACCGGTGTCCTCTTGCGCTCCGCCTCGCTCGGCACGGCATCGAGTACGAGAGGTTCTGCGTCAAAAACAGGCCGCTCTGACTTTTTTTCAGCAAGCGAGGATGATCCGGGTCGCGCGACCGTACTCTCTTGCTGCTGGCGAGCCCGTCTCTCGAGTTCGTGCTCGTGTTCGACGTCCTCATCGGACAGCAACGCATCCAAGGAAGTGTCTTTTGCGGAAGGTGATACGACCACGGAAGGGGCGCCTGCGGATTGCGCGGCGGGGCGTTCCCCCTTGCTCATCCATCCGAAGATCGTTGGGAAATATTTGACGAGTGTTTCGCGCACCGTGGGATCACGACGAACCGGACGAGGCGACACCTCCGCGGAAAGGATTTTCGTCAGATCCGTCTCCGCCGGGTGATACCGCGTCGCGGGATCCACTGCGGGAAGAAAGATGCGATCTTCCGCGGCGACCGTGCGCTCCGGAGGCGGAACAACGGGAGCCGGCGATACATCGGGCACTGCGACCGGTGCGGCCGTCGAAGAAGCGGTCGGCCCCAGGATGAATTCCAGATCCCGATCTCCGGCGAACACTCCATGCACCTGCTCGGGGGCAAGCGAGTGCTTATGCACGCGCCCACGCAGACGGGGCTCATGTCGTGATACGGTTTCGGGCACGGGCGTCACGGGAGCTCGACCATGCAAAGAGCCTTTCTTCGTCTTCAACGAGCGGAGAATCGGCAAAGCGTCGAACAGTGAATCCCACCCCGAAGCCTGCTCTGCAGCCGGCTCATTCGGAGCGGAATTTCCGGCAACGGGCCCGTCGTCATGCTGACTTTCCTGGGGTGTCATGAGCGAAGAGAAGATCCGGCGGCGCGGCGACGCGCATCAGTTCCTCGATGGTGGTCATGCCGGCGCGGACTTTTTCAAAACCATCGTCGAAAAGCACTTTGAATCCCTGCTCGTACGCTTTTTTGTTCAGCTCCGCAGAAGACGCGCGACGCACGATCAACTCCTGGATCTCGGGCGTGATCACAAGAAGCTCGTAGATTCCGATACGGCCGCGGTATCCCGTATTGCCGCACGCCTCACAACCCTTTCCTTTGTAAAGACGCACGTCGTCCTTGTTCACGAAATACTTCTGCGCGCCCGGGAAGAGCTTCTGGGCATCCGCGAGGGGAATGGAATAGCTGTAGCGGCACTGCGGGCAAATGCGGCGCATGAGACGCTGACCGAGCACCACCTCGAGCGTGGAGGCAAGAAGGAACGGTTCGACTCCCATATCGAGGAGACGCGGTACGGCCGTCGCCGCATCGTTCGCGTGAAGAGTCGAGAAAAGAAGGTGGCCCGTGAGTGCGGCATTCACGGCGATGGACGCCGTTTCTCCGTCACGGATTTCACCGACGAGAATGATGTTTGGATCCTGGCGCACGAGAGCGCGAAGACCGTTGGCAAACGTCAGATTCGTCTCCGGGTTCACCTGGATGTGATTGATGCCCGGAATTTTGTACTCGACCGGATCCTCGATCGTGGAAATGTTCACGTCGGAGTTGTTGCGCATCTTCAGGAGCGCATAGAGCGTCGTGGACTTGCCGGAACCCGTGGGGCCGGTCGTGAGGATCATGCCGAAGGGTTTGTGCGCGGCGATTTCCAAGATGCGCTGGTAACTCTCGGAGAACCCGAGACTCTGGAGCGTGAGTGTCCGCAGATATTCCGAGAGAATACGCAAAACGATCTTCTCTCCGTCGACAACGGGAACGATGGAAACGCGCAAATCGATGACGCTGCCCTTTCGCGTCTTATAGCGAATCGCCCCATCCTGCGCGGCGAAGTGCTCGTCGAGACGCATGTTGGCTTCGATCTTGATGCGGTTCACGACCCCTTCGAAATATTCCTTTGGAATTCGTCCCGCTTCATGCATGACGCCGTCCACGCGGAAGCGAACGATGACGGTCCCCTCCTGAGGCTCGAAGTGGATATCGGAAGCGCGCAGCTCGATCGCATCGTTGAAAATCTCCGTGATGATTTCCGGAGCGACTTTCTTTTGCTCGTTGATAATCGACTGGAAGCGCGTCGCAAGCGCTTTGCGAAAATGAACAAAATACGTCTCGATGAGACCCGCAGGCGCGTAGTACCAAGCGAGCGTTCCTGCAAAGGCCTGACGATCATCGGCCTTCTTGCGACCGATGAAAGAAAAGGCGGCAGCCTTGGGCGAGGATGCCATATTCTTCTTTCGTGCCTCGTCTTTCTCGGGGAAGACCGCGATTTTTTGGTCCAAATTCCCGCGCACGGCTTCTTCCAGGAATTCATTGCCGGGATCGGACGTGGCGAGCGTGACGGCGGCCCCCTCGCGCTTCACCACGACGACGTTGTACGCGCGCGCGATTTCCTCCGGCAATGCCGTCACGAGATCGGCCGCCGGCGGAAACGTGCGCGCATCGAGGAATGGCAACTTGTAGTGCTCGGCAACGGCACTTTCGAAAAGCTCCTGTGTCAGGAACCCCAAATCCGTCAGTACCGATTTCAGTGAAACTCCACGATCCTTTGCCTGCTTCAACGCATCATCAAGCTCCTCCTTGCTGACGTAATTCCCCTCGAGGAGAAGCGCGCCGAGATCGGAATCTTTCAGTGCCATGGGATCAGAGCGTGGAATGAACTGCCTTCACGATCTCGACGATCGGCGTGTTTGCTTTCACGTAATATTGCTTCGCCCCAAGGTCGAGTGCGCGCTTGCGATCTTCATCCTGTCCGAGATTCGACAGCACGATTGTCGGCGTGTTGACTCCCTTGTCTTTCAGCCCCTGAAGGACCGCAAATCCGTCGATTTCCGGCATAATGAGATCGAGCAAAATGAGTGCGTAGTTTCCCGTCAGCGCCTCCTTGAGACCGGCGGCGCCCGTCATCTCAACATGCACGTCGTAACCCTCGTGGGTGAGCTTAAGCTCAAGCGCGTGGGCAAGCGGTTTTTCATCCTCCACAATGAGGATTTTTTTGCCCGTTCCCGCGGCGGCGGGAGCGGTCTTCTTGGCCTCAGATTCGTCGTTCTTGGGCATGGTGTGTGTTATCGAAGTATTATAGCAAAAAATCGGGGCATTTGAAAGCCCGGGAAGTAGCAGGAAACCTTTATCTCAAGCGGTTTTATGCAATTTTTTGCCTGTGTCTCTCTGGAACATCCTCACGCGATGAATGGCAGAGAAAGCGACAAGAACATCGTCCCAACTGAGAAATACCGCTTCCTCACGGTTCGGATCCTGTACCGTCACCGTTTTTGACTCGGGATCCACATCAAGCAGCGCATATGCGTGTCCGGTAAAGAAAGAATAGGAAAGACCTGGCAACGTGAAGGCATGCACTTCGTCACTTGGGGGAGTGGCGAATGTCGCAATATCCCGTCGTGGATTGAAATTTCGAAGATAATCGAGGACCTCCTCCTGGACCTTGGTCGACGTATGCGAAAAGGAAGTCCTTTGTTTTCCTATCTTCGGTTCCTTCGCCTGATTGCCCAAGAGATAAACAAAAGCATTGCTCATCACGCCAGACTGCATGATTTTTTCGACATTCAGTTTTCCGTCATGACGGTAGCGGGCAATCGTCGACTTACGATCCGACTGCACTTCGCGCTTTGCGATGACTGCTTCCAAGATATGGAAACCGAGAGGGGCATCCATCCCTTTTCCGGACAGTTCTGCCCGCAATACGCCGATTTCTTTTTTTGAAACGGGGCTCCCAAGCGGGAAACGGACAGTCCATCCGACGAGTTTCCCTCCGCGAAAAATTTCACGAATCGACCGCTGAATAATTGCTTTAAAATACGGATATTTCCTCAAGGAGATCAGTGCGGCGACGGACCAGCAATTTCCTATGCTCTGGCGAGGCAATTTCCCTTTCGGAAAAAGATGATAGAACGAAGCATCCGATAAGGTCACCTCCATTCCGGCTACATCGCTCGCGCTTGTAATGACATCCTCATCCGAAACTTGGTGGACATCACCGGAATTCCCCGTCATGACTTCAACATATTTCCCTCGAGTGTCTTTCCGTACCTTGCCGACAGGATGACCGAGGGGCGGCCTCGACTCCGGAATGCCGACCGCCTTGGCGACGGGGATTTCTTTTCCTTTCCACTTGAGGCCGGGCAATTCTTTGGGCGATGCCGGCCTGGCATCCCAGCGATCCGAAGAGGGCGGTTCTCTGATCGGCATTGAATAGAGTATTATACTATTTTTTATAGAAAATGACAATTATCGGATTCTTCCGAAAAATATCGTTTAAAAAGGCCTGTGCGACCGCTTTTCTGCGCTGTACACTCGTGCCGTGTCTCGCAGAGCTCTCCTTTCCGTCTCCGACAAGACGGACCTGATTCCCTTCGCCCGGACACTCCGGGAGGCGGGCTTTGAAATTCTTTCCACCGGAGGAACATTGAAGGCTCTCAGTGAGGCGGGCATTCCCGTTCGAGGTGTCGACGAGGTGACGGGGTTTCCCGAGTGCTTCGGCGGCCGCGTGAAGACGATGCATCCGAAAATCATGGGCGGCATCTTGTTCCGTCGCAACAATCCGGGCGACCAGGCAGAGGCGCAGAAGCTCGGGATCGAACCGATCGACCTCGTCTGCGTGAATCTCTACCCGTTCGCGAAGACCGTGGCCGATAAGAGCAAAACCGATTCGGAAATCACCGAGCAGATCGATATCGGAGGACCCACTCTCCTTAGGAGCGCCGCCAAGAACCACGATGCCGTCACCGTGGTTTGCGACCCGGGCGATTACGGAATGGTCATGACGGAAATAAAAGAGAATGGCGACACTAAGCCGGAAACCCGAGACCAATTGGCGGCGAAAGTCTTTCTGCATACCGCCATGTACGACGCGATGATCTCGACGTACTTCTCGATGGGCCATGCCGTCTTCCTCGTGAACGGCGAAACTCTCCGTTACGGCGAAAACCCGCACCAGTGGGGGGAGTACTACGCCATCGCGAACGGCGAGCCCGCAAAGAAAGGCTGGGGCGTCCTCCATCAGGGGAAGGCGCTCAGCTACCTGAACATCCTCGACGCCGATGCCGCGTGGGCCGCTGTCGCGGAATTTTCGGAGCCGACGGCCGTGTTCGTGAAGCACGCGAACCCGTCGGGCATCGCATCGCACGAGAAGATCGAAGAGGCGTTCCAGCGCGCGTACGACACGGACCGCCTTTCCGCCTTCGGCGTCATCATCGCGCTCAACCGCGACTGCTCGGCGGACATCGCCCAGAGAATCATCGACCAGAAAATGTTCGTGGAGGTGATCGTGGCTCCGGGCTATGAGCCCAAGGCCCTCGAAATCCTCAAGCAGAAGCCGAATATTCGTGTAATCAGCCAATCGGCGATTCGCAATTCGCAACTCGCAATTCAATACCGCTCCGTGAAAGGCGGCATGCTCGTCCAGAATATCGATGACCGCGTCGTGACGGAGAAGGATCTGACGGTGGTTTCCAAAAAGCAGCCGACCCCCGAACAGATCAAAGATATGCTCTTCGCGTGGAGCGCGGTGAAGTACTGCAAGAGCAACGCCATCGCCTTCGCGAAGGACAGGACGACGGTGGGACTCGGCACGGGACAGACGAGCCGCGTCGACTCCACCTGGATCGCCGCGAAGCGGGCGGGCGAGCGCGCCAAGGGCGCCGTCATGGCGAGCGACGCCTTCTTCCCCTTCCCGGACTCCGTTGAGGAGGCCGCGAAGCACGGCATCGCCGCGATCATCCAACCGGGCGGTTCCATCCGCGACGCCGAAGTGTTCGCCAAGGCGGACGAACTTGGACTCGTGATGGTCACGACGGGGGTGCGAGCGTTCAGGCATTGACGCTTTCTTTCGCGTCGAACCGGTTGGCCCGTCGATTTTTTTGACTTGAATTCAGATTAATGCTGTAACATTGACCTTGCCAATTCCACTGCACAAAGGAGGTGCGCTATGAAATGGTATTGGCGGATTTGCTTCTGTTTTTTCGGTCTTTTTGCGGTTTACGAACCCGTTTTTCGGGTTCCGAGCCCATCGTCGCAAACCCTTTCGCTGCCCATCGTGTACATGCTGGTCGGGCAACTGCTCGGCTGCGCAATGATCGGGTTTGCACTGAGCCGAAAATGACGGAAGCGCCCGCCCCCTGTGTGGGGCGGGTCTTTATGCATTCGGTGATCACAAACATTACAAACTCCTCCTCCCCGCCAACGCCTCCCGCAGCGTCACCTGGTCGGCGAACTCGATATCCGCGCCCATGGGAAGCCCGTGCGCGAGGCGCGTGATTTTGGGGACGAATTGCTGCAACTGCATGCGAATGTAGCTCGCGGTGGCCTCGCCCTCCACGTCCGGGTTCGTGGCGACCACGATTTCTTGGATGGAACCGCCTTTCGCGCGCTCGATAAGCTCGCGCATCTTGAGCTGCTCGGGTCCCATGCCGTCGATGGGCGAAAGCACGCCGTGAAGCACGTGATAGAGGCCCTTGTAACCGGATTTCTCGAACGCCACGACCTCGAGCGGGTCTTCCACGACGAGGATCGTCGCGCGATCGCGCCCCGGATCGCGGCAGATGGGACAGAGCTCGTCGACCGTCACCATTTGGCAACTGCGGCAGAACTTGAGCTCGCGCTTGAGATCGAGCAGCGCCTGGCCGAGCTTTTCGGGAGACGCGCGCGAACTGCGGATGAGATGGAACGTGAGGCGCTCGGCGCTTTTGGGGCCGATGCCGGGGAGCTTACTGAACTCCTCGATGAGCCGTTGAATTTGCGGAGGGAGGAGACTCATGAACACAGCGAAGTATGACGTATCTGGTATTGAGTATTAAGCATGTCGAATGCCAAAACCATAATACTTCATACAAAATACTTTCTACTCTTCCCGCCCTTCCCTCAACCTCCTCCCGGTCTCGCGTTCTTTGATCGCCTGCCGCTTGTCGAGCTTCTTGCGACCACGCGCGACGGCAATCGTGATCTTGATGAAGCGCCCCGCTTTTACCTCGAGCGGGATCAGCGCCATGCCCTTCTCGGACATTGAGCGCTCGAGACGCGCCGCCTCGGGTTTCTTGATCAGGAGAAGCCGGTCGCGGACGTCGGCGTGCGGCTGCTCCGGGCCCGCGTACGCGTACTTGGAGATCTTCGCGTTCTTGAGCACCGGCTTTCCGCCGAGGAATGACACGTACGAGCCGGCGAGGTTCACGTGCCCCATACGGCAACTCTTTGCCTCCCCGCCCGTCAGCTGAATACCTGCCTCGATACGCTCGAGCAGGTCGTAGTCGTAGCGCGCCCGGCGATTGACCGCGACGGTCTTCATTGCGCAGGAGGATACGGGCTTTTGGCGTCTTTGAGCAGAGAAACATGAAATTTCCCTAGAGCTAGAGAAAAACATTCCGTTTGGATTTCTTGACAATTTGACAAAATTGCATAAAATGATGACGTCAGACGCATTTCGCCTTCTGGCAGACCCTGGATATTCCTCCGCGTATCTAGCGTCTGCCAGAACGACGAGCTCCCTGTGAGTATCGTGCGCCTGGCGCAATCTAAGACCGTAATCTCTGATTACGGTCTTATTTCATACGAGCCGCAAAATCCGCAGAAGCTCCTGCCCCCAAACAAGCGTTATGACTCCGCCGAGAGCGAGAAAAGGACCGAACGCAAGCTGCGACGCAAGCGTGGTTCTCTTGAGAACGAGAAGAACGGACGCGATGCAGGCGCCGGTTATGTATGCGATTCCGATTGCGGCTCCCGCCAAAAGAGGCGAACCCAGAAGAAGAGCGATACCCGCGGCAAGGAAAATGTCGCCGCTTCCAAGCCATCGCCCTTTGCTGAGAATCCACTGCGCGAGGAAAAACGCCGTGACACCGGCAACCGCAAAGAACAGATCGGTGAGCGCATCGGTGGAAAGTCCGTTTCGCACGAGCGCCCACGCTGCTGCCGCCAGAATAAATGGAATACTGAGTGCGTCCGGCACCATGCCCGTGCGCGCATCGATGATCGACAGCAGGAGCAAGAGCCACAGTGCCAGCCCCAGGAAGAGGGCGCCGGGAAGGGATGGCGAAAAAACAAGCGCGAAAACCGCTATGCCGGCCGAAATCATCTCGACGATCGGATACTGAACTGCAATCGTTTTTCTGCAGCCTCGACAATGGCCGCGTAGGGCGAGATAGCTCAAAACGGGAAGAAGCTCGAACCACCGAAGCGTCCTGCCGCAGTGCGGACACGCCGAACGACCTCCGATGCTTTTCCCCAGCGGGACTCGATAGATGAGAACGTTACCAAAACTTCCCAGAACCGCTCCGAAGAGAGCGATCAGGGCGACGAACGAAAAGTCGAAAGGCACGGCTCTAGCTTGGCAGAGACCGAGGCTTGTCGAAAGACAAGGTCACGCCGCTTGTTTCGCGCGTGCGTTTCGGCGCTGTCGCAAGCGCTCCGAACTGGCCCCAAACGCCGCCGCGGCAGCCATCATCACGCCGACGCCGGACTTGGGAAGACTGTCTGCATGGGGCACGGCAGGCACCGCCTTCGTAACGACCGGCACCGAACGCTCCGAACTCTTCGCACTGCTCGACGTCGAGGATTTTGACGATGCGACGGAAGATGTCCGCATGGAAGAAGAACTTCCCGTGCCAAGGATTGCCTTTGCGGCCTCGCCGACGGCGCGAAGACCCCCTACCGACGACGAATTCGCCGACGACGAAGAGGACGAAGATGGCACGGCCGCAGCATGAACCGCGGGTACGTCCGAAGACGACGCAGCGGCAAAACGGTCTGCAATCTCGCGGTTGCGAGCCGCCTGTCGTGCGGCATCGATATCATTCACGGTATTCAAATTGGTTTCGTCCTGATGCGTAACCCCGGGAGCGGTAGGCAAAGTGACCCATGCCTCGAGATGAGGAGTGACGAAAAGAAAGCCTTCGTACACGACGACGGCGACGGCGGCACCGGCGCACGCGCCGAGGAGCTGCTTCCAAAGAGGGGTAGAGGCGGGGGTGTGTGTTTGCGTGGACATATCGGGTCAGTATAGCAGAAAACGTCTGTTTACGGAAGCCTTCTTGGCGTCCCGTGCGTCTTTGCGTCCTTTGCGTCTTCATCTGAGCGAAGACCGGTAGGATCTCAGGACTCCATGAGGCTGCTCTTGTATTTCCCCGGCTCGAAGCCCGGAAGTCTCTCAACCGGACACGGAAAATCCTTCTCGGCTACGCCGGGAGGGAGCCGCTGATCGTAGCCCAGAAGGATCAGATCGGGCTTCACGGTTCGCAGCGGAACGAGGAAATCGTCGGGATCGCCCAGGAGGACGGCCACGTCCGGATAGGCGTCCCGGATCGTCTGCGCCCGCTCCCCTTCGGTCCGGCGCGGAGTACGCCCCTTGATGCGCTCCACGTTCGCGTCCCGCGCCACAACGACGAAGACCTCGCCGCGCTCGCGCGCACTGTCGAACACGAAACGGTGCCCCGGATGGAGACCGTCGAAGGTGCCGAAGAGGAGGATGCGGGGGATAGCCATGGCCGAGATGAGGATACGGGAGCGCCTACAAGGGCAGAAGGGCAGCAAGTCAGGACTCGTAAAAAAAACCGCTGCCGTTCCGCCCTGCTGCCTTTCTGCCTTTACCGCGCGGCCAAATCCACCACGTAGAGCCTCTTTTCATCAAGCAGATACAAATGACTCTCGTCCGCATCCACATAAAGATCCACGAGCGTACCGAGCTGTTCACCTTCCACGATGTACTGCCGGAGATACGAGGACTCTCCGGATTCGCCTCCGTCCGTCGCCACAATCACGCGATTTTTCTGGGGATCAAGGAAGTAGAAGTTCCTCTCGGAGACCTTGAAGAGCTTCGTAACGGTCGCCAATGCATCTTCGGGAGCATGCTTGAGAGCAAACGGCTGGGTTTCGCCCCGGAAGAGCTTCACGACCGTGCCACCCTCCTTCAACACGTAGACGGCTCCGTCCACTGTCATATCGATTGCTCCGGTCAGATCGCCGTTGACGTTATACGGCACGGGAGCCGAATATCGATTTGAAAGTCGCTCGTACTTATAGATCTGCTTACGATCCGGCGAGAGCACGTACAGGAAGCGCAGGTACGTCTCGATGTCTTTCCCTGAGATCCAGCCCGCGGGATCCTCCGTTTTCATCGACGTGAACTGATTCGCGGATCCCTCCACGATGCTGTTTCCCGTCGTCATGAACACCTGCGTTTTGAATCGCGGGAAATTCACGCCCTGGAGAATCAGCTCGTCCTCGGCGATCTTATTCGGATCATCGACCTTGTTCAGAAGAATTCGGAAAGTGTTCTGGCGATCGTATGCCACAAATTCTCCGTCACCCAACCCGATCAATCCCTGAGCGGAAACGGTTGGAGTATTCGAAGAGAGATTGACAACCAAACGGGGCGACACGCGTGAGATATTATTGAAACTCTCGCGCTTCTGCCTGATCTTATCGAGCAAATCGACCGCCTCCACGCGGAAGAGCCTGCTGTCGTTGTTCATGACCTGCTTCGCATATTCCTCCGCGCGCTGGAGAATGGTATTTGCCGCATCGGTATCGCCGGCGATGTGGCGGTTGTCGGCCGTCGAAATATCCGTCTCAATCTGCTGAACGAGAGCGCTGAGCTCGGCGCGGGTCTTGCTCCGCTGCGTGCTGGTAAAGAGGCTCACGACGAGCCAAATCACGAGGAAAGCGGAAAGAACTCCTGCCAAAATAAAGAGATGCGCCCGACGCTTGCGCTGAGGATGCTTCAAATCCGAAACCAGCGTGTCGAACTTCTCTTTGACAACTTCCAGCTGATTGCCCGCCTTGCCCCCCGCGGTGACAAGCACCGGTGCGGCTTTCGTGCCGATGTCTTTCAGGGACGATCCTGCCTTTTTCACATAATGCAGCGCGGCATCCGCAATGCCTCCGAGTGAAAAATCAAACGAAGGACCTCGACGCCCTTTCTGTCTCTGCAAAAGAGCGGACGTGCGCGGACGCGCCTCTGTCGCAGAAGCGGACTTGGGTGCGGGCTCGGATCCGGGGACTCCCGCGGTAAAAGCGGCGAGCGCGGCCTCCTCTCTCTCCCCTTCAAGCGACTTCTGGACCTGCTCCAGGAACCCTTCGCCGCGACGGGCAAACTCGGACAACTGCGCGGGCGTGACGGCACGAAGCAATCGCTGCGTCGATAGGACCACCGCGTCCTGATCCTCGAGCTGGCCGCTGCTGATATGGATGAACGCCGCGACCGGCTTCCCTTTGGTAAATTCCGTAATTTGACTCGCAAGTCCGCCGCGAATCAAGTACGCCTCGCCTCGCCCGGCATGGGATACGTGAAGAGCGCCCTCGCGATCGAGGAGCGCGACGACGGCATGGACGTCGTCGATGGATTTGGCGAGGAGGAGCCCCTTGAAGAGTCCGTTGAGTTCTTTGAGGGCGCCGTCGAGTCGGTTCCACGATTCTCCTTCGGTTCCAAGAAGCGAATGCTGAAGAATGGAAGCCGCCTCTTGCTCCAGCGTCTTCCCGGCCCGCTGATCTCCGCTGACATGCAAAAGCAGGCACGCATGCTCGTCTCCCGCGGAGAACGAGAGCGACGCCAGAATGGTCCCTGGTACATGTCTGGTTGTCCCTGTGTGGACGGCGATGTCCATCAGGACGAAAGGCTACAGCGTGCGCCGGGCGGTGGCAAGCCGCCCGATAATCCTCCTGGCGGCTCAAAAAAAACAAGGCGGCGTCCGGCCTCGCACACTCATGATTCGACCTGAGAAACAAAAAATGCAAGTAAAAATTTGTTTATTACAAGCCAAAAAAATGACTACACGACAAAGTGTACCTTGCTTACCGATCTTTCTCTTGCTACAGTAGAGACACGGTACATATTTCCAATCGAACGTATGAACAACATCATCGGAGACGATGGAGAAGGTTTTCTCCCCACGACTCCCCCGGAGCCGTCCGCCCGTGCGGACGAATCCCCGACGCCCCCGGCGTCCCCCTCTTCCGCGCAGGACCAACCGCGCGGCATCAAGCGCTGGTTCCCCGGCCGCGGCAATCGCGGCGGTAAGGGGCAGCGCCCCCCACAGGGCCGCGACCAGCGCGATCGCGGCGGCAAGCAGTCCGCGTCCGCCCCGACGGTAAGCTCCGCGCCCGTCGCGTCAGGCAAGACGCCTCTGCGCGTTTATCCGCTCGGCGGCTTCGATCAGGTCGGCCGCAACTGCTTCGTCATCGACGTCGACGGCGACCTCTACATCATCGACCTCGGTCTCCAGTTCCCGGACGAGGACATGCTCGGCATCGATTATCTGATCCCCGACCTCTCCTCTCTCCGCGGGAAGGAGAACCGCATCAAGGCCGTGCTCTTCACGCACGGGCACCTCGACCACATCGGCGCGGTGCAGCACCTGCTCCCGCAGCTCCATTTCCCGCCCTGCTACGGCACCCGCCTCACCATGGCGTTCGTCCGCAAGCGCCTGGACGAGGAGGGTCTCACAAGCAAGGCACGGCTTCACACCGTGAACTTCCGCGAGAAGATCCGCCTCGGAAAGGTGGAGGTGGAATTCCTTCGCGTCACCCACTCGATCCCCGATTCGGCGGCCATCGCCGTGCACACGCCGTACGGCACCATCGTGCACACCGGCGACTTCAAGTTCGACCTCACGCCGATGAACGAGCCCCCGGCGGACTTCTCCCGTCTCGCCGAACTCGGCGATCAGGGCGTGCTCGCGGTCATCGCCGACTCCACGAACGCCACCAAGCCGGGCCAGAGCAAGAGCGAGAAGGAAATTTCCGAGACGCTCTACGGCCTCATACGCGACGCCAAGGGCCGCGTGATCATCTCCACCTTCAGCTCGCTTTTGAACCGCCTCGCGCAGGTCATCGAGCACGCCAAGACCTTCAACAGGAAGGTGTTCGTGTCGGGCCGCAGCATGGAAACGAACCTCGAGATCGCCCAGCAGCTCGGCTACATCAAGGCCCCCCGCGGCCTCATTCGCAAGGTGAACCCCACCATGGACCGCCTGCCGGATAACGAGGTGCTCATCCTCACCACGGGCAGCCAAGGCGAAGAAGTGGCCGGCCTCGCCCGCATGGGACTCGGCATCCACCGCCACATCGTCGTGAAGAAGGGCGACACGGTGATCCTGAGCAGCAACCCGATCCTCGGCAACGAGCGCGCCGTGGCGAAGGTGGTCAATAACCTCCACCTCCTCGGCGCCCACGTGAAGACCAACCAGGAACTCGCGCTCCACACCACCGGCCACGGCTTCCAGAGCGACCTGCTCCTCATGCACCGCCTGGTCCGCGCCAAGCACCTCATTCCCGAGCACGGCGAACCGCACATGCGCGTCGCGCACGCGAACCTCGGCCGCTCCATCGGGTACGAGGAGAACCGTCTGCACCTCATCAGCAACGGCGAGATGATCGAGTTCGATGCACAGGGCAACGCGAGGAAGAGCAAACAGAAGCTCGGTTATAAAGACGTCATCATCGACGGTCTCGGAGCCGCCGGCGAAGGCCAACGCATCCTCGACGAACGCAAGATTATGAGCGATTCCGGCGTCGTCGTGGTGGCCATCCGCGCCTACGCCGACAGCAAGCGCCTCGTGGGCGACCCCGACGTCCTCTCCCGCGGACTCCTCTACGGGTCCGAGTACCAGGAGATCACGAAGGAAATCGTCCAAACCACGCGCAAGGCGTACGAAGAGGAAATTGCCCGCGGCGTGAAGGAACGCAAGGACCTCAAGCGCGCCGTCACGGGAGCCCTCTTCCGCTATTTCGACCGCAAGCTCGATCGCGAACCCATGGTGGTGCCGATCATTATCGAGGTGTAACAAAGGCAGAAAGACAGCAGGGCAGAAGGTCTCCGACTTCCTGCCCTTTCTGCCGTACTGCCCTTCTGCCCTCCTGGGTACTCCTTTATCCTGCGCCAACCATGACGGCACCCACTCCTTCGAAGGCCATCCTCTTCGATCTCGACGGCACGCTCGTCGACACGATCACGCTCTACGGGCAGGCCGTGCTCGCGAGCCTCAAGGACGTTCTCGGCATCGACGCCACGTGGGACCAGTACCGGGAGTGGTACGGGCGGCCGCTGCACCTCAAGGGCATCCTCGCCCTCTACGGCCATACGGAGGACCGCGTGCCCGACATCCGCCGGCATCGCGACGAGCTCTACATGGAACTCCTGCGCACGAAGACGGCGTGGTACCCCGGGGCGGAGGACCTTCTCGCGACGCTCCGGGCCAAGGGCGTGCCCGTCGGCCTCGTGACGGGATCGTGGATGAGCTACGTAGACGCCATCGATTCCCTCCTCGGGGTGAAGAAGCACTTCGACGCGTTCGTGACGGTGGACGACATGGGCGACTTCACGAAACCGCACCCGCACGGGCTCCTGCTCGGGGCCGACCGCCTCGGCGTGGATCCGGCGGCGTGTACGTACGTGGGCGACCAGCAGTTCGATATCGATGCGGCCGAGCGAGCGGGCATGCCGGGCGTCCTGATCCGCTCCGAGTGGACTCCGCCGCACGCGTCGTCCGTGCAAGAAGTTCGTTCGGTATACGAACTATCTCGCGTGTTGACGGACCTGCTCGGTCACTGACCTATCGGACGAGGTGCCCTTCCCAACTCGACGTTGTGCGCCGCGCGGGAAACAACTGAAAGGTTGACGAGCTTTTTCTCCTCGCGATCACGCTCAGCTTCGATGTGCGTGTTCACCTCCGCAATGAAGGCGTCGATCGTCGCGCCCGGATTGTGTGCGACATATTGATTGTAAGCGCGGACGACCATATCCACCGGCTGGCTGACCGGCAGATCGCCGGCGTTCGGATCGCCGATGTTCGGCGTGAGGTTTAGCGTGGGATCAAGGAGGGAGCGGGCGTGGAGTGCATGGAACACTTGCTCGACGTTGGCGATGACGTTCGTCTCGAGATCGTGGCCGATGTCGCGGACCGGGAGCGCCAGGATACGCATGACCTGTTCCTGGAACTGCTTCTGCGCCTCGGCGTCGCCGCCGACGGGCGTATCGAGGGAGACCCAGCCGTCCTGCGCCTCGGTCTTGGAGAGGACGTCGAGCATCTGCTTGCCGCGCTGCTCCATCGCCTTCGTCGTTTCCTGTGCGGTAATGCTGGGAGCGCCCGGATTGACGATACCGAGCGCCTGGAGGTTCGGGAGGATGCGACGGTCGAGACCGCCCGCATTATTGCGGCGGAGAAGAAGGACGCGGCCGTCCGGCAGGCAGTACGCGAGCGGCGCCACTTGCCCCGGCGCGTCGGGACGGAGACGGATGAGGCAGTCGGTCGCGCCGTTGTTGAAGGTGCCCTCGGCGACGGCGTAGAGCATCTGGGCGTTGCTCATGAAGCCGCCGGCCTCCTTCTGCTGGCCCTGCACGACGTACTCGCCGGCGATCTTCTGCGTGAGCGCGCGGTCGTTGGCGCGGTCGGTGCCGCGGGCGGCTGCCGTCATGGACGAGATCGCGAGCACGGTGCTCGCGTTGAGCGCGGGGAGGGCCGCGTTCAACCGCTCGATGCGCTGCCGATGCTGCGGCAGCACACCCGCGAGCATGAACGGCGGATGATCCTCGGTGGGAATCCACTCGTTCCCCTCCTGGACCTGCCATTCGCCGTCGTCGCAACGGAAGACAAGGGCACGAGTGCCGGAGGGGTGGACGATATCCACGAGATAGCGCTTTTCGCCTTCCATCGTCTGTTCCCGGGCGCCGAGCGCCGAGCGGAGGTACTCGGCAACGAGCTCTTCGTGCTCGTCGACGAGTTGCCCCTGAACTTCGCTCATGCCCGAGACGTCGCCGGAATTGGCGCGAGCGAGGGCGTTACGGAGGCGGAGCCAACGACCGAAGGAGCTGGCGTGGTTGAGCGCGGCGAAGTTCTGGGGCGCATTGAGCCGCTCCCAGGCGTTGGTGTTGGTACGGACTTCCCACTTGCCTTCTCGCCAGCGGAACTGCATGCGATACGGGTCCGGCGGCTGCTGGAGGATGAACGTGGCAAGGCCGTTCTCATTGAACGGCATGGCGCCGTTTGCGCGGAGCAGCTCTTCGCCCATGGAGCGGACGTGCCCCGCCATCTCGGCCGCATTGATCGATCCGCCGTTGAGCGCCTGGAGAGTGGACGCGATCGTATGGAGTTCGCGGGCAGCCGGATCCGACGGCGCGGCGGCGGCGGTAACAGGGGTAAAGTTCGTCTCCGAGTCGTCGCGCCACTCCCAACGCTGCGCGCCGGGAACGTAGCGGAACACCTTGCCGCGGAGCGCCAGTTCGCCGTTCGGCGTTTCCTGGGCGCCCTCGGCGCGGAGGAAGTCCCGACCGGCGTTGCGATACCGCGTGACGGCCGATTCGATCGCTTCGTCGCCCTCGATGCGCATGGCCGCGATGCCGCTATGCGTGTTCGTGGGAGGCACGTCACTCCACTCGAACGAGCGAACAACGGCGTCCTGGCCCTGCGAGTCCTTGGCTACCAGGAGCACGCGCTGCTTGGACTTCCGCGCGTTGCCGAAATCCTTGTAACCGAGCGTCTGCACGATGACCTGGGCGGCGCCGAAGTGGCCAATCGCCGTGAAGTGCAGCGATTCCGGACGCGACATGTGGGGCGTCGCCGCCAGGTTGGCAATGGCACCCTGTCGGAGGAACGAGAACGGAAGCGCCTGCACATTCGAGAAAACCGGGACCTGCCGGGAGAACGCGTCGGGCGGAGGCAAATAGCCCATGAGCGCGTGCGGCGTGGTGGAAACGGTATCGAGGGCGGTCTTGCGGCTGATCTCATTGAAGATATGTTCCGCCTCCGTCGATGTCGCACTCGGGGAAAGCGACGGCACTCCTCCGGCAACCACGCGCTGCCCATCGATCGCCCATTCGGCGAGGGCGTAAGGATTGTTCTGCGGCGCGAGCGAGAGGACGTGATCGCCGGACCAAAGATCGGCATGATTGCCGACGAGCTGGAAATTCTGGGACTCGAGGAGCGCCATGCCGTTGATGCCGCTGAGCGGGATCTGACGGAGGTGATCCCTGTCGCGGGGTTCCAGGGGGAATTCCTTGTCACCGTTCGCCTGGGCTCTCGCCAACGAGGAACGGTACTCTTTCATTGCCGCGGCAAGAGATTGCTGATTGACGAGTGCGGAGCGATTGCCCCCTGCGCCCGCCACTTTGACGATATGCTCTCGCACCTGTTGCGAAATCATGAAAGCACGCGTGCGCGTTTCCTGACCCTGCGGCTGGTTGCGGAGTAGTTCTGCCTGGCGCTCGGCGAGCGTGGCGCCGAAGACCCGGTGACGGCCGAGCATGCGAACTTGCTGGGCGAGCGCGGCATCGTCGGGACGCTGCTGCGACAATGCGAGAGAGCGCAGATAATTCTGCTCCAATACGTGCGCCGCAAACATGTGGCTCGTGGCACGGATGGAACCGAAGAGCGCGTTGGCATGCGGTCCGTCGAAGATCCACGGGCGGCTGGGGATCTTGAGGTTGCGTGCATCGTCCCACGAAATGGGATCCGGGTAGCGCGCGAAGAGCTGTGCCGCGAAGAAGTCCTTCGCGACCGGAAACGCCTCGTAGAGGCTATCGAGCGCCTCGATCTGGTTCGTGCGCCCGATGTTCACCGCCTCCATGAGCTCCATGCGATCCTCGGGCGAAAGCTTCTCGATGACGGCACAGAAGAGCATGCGCTCTTTCGCCGCAGGCGTGGCTTCGCTTGCAAAGAAGCTCGCGAGGAAGCCCGGACCCTCGAGGAGTTCCATGCCGGTCTTGCCCGTCAGTGACTTTGCACCACCAAGCAGCCAGAAGAGCCAGCTGGGACAATCCCTGCGATTGGCAAGCAACGCGTATGCCTTCTCGAAATCCTTCACCTCGCCGTACACATTGACGGAAACGACGATCGCGGCCGCGCCTACGCCGACGATAATGCCCACGGGCCCGCCGTAGGCCATCGCGGCCGCCCCGATGAGGAGTCCGCCCGTCTGGACGCCCGCATTGAGAACCCGGGTGTCCAGGCGCGCGTCGCGTGCGGCGAGAAGGTCCGTCATTCGCAATTCGATACCGCTGCTCCTGCTTCCGGGTGCCTGGAGACGGAAGACATCGCCGCTCTGTCGGAACCCGAGTCCGCGGAGCACCGCGGTGACCTGCTTGACCGTCTCATCGCGTTCCTTGCGCTCCTGATCGAGTTCGACGTAACTCTGGTACGTAAGGAAGGCATCGAGCGCGAGAAAGGGTGCGCCTTTCAGGAGGCGCAGACCCGCACCCGCGCGGGGCGCGAAGAACGACGCGCGGGCTGCCGGCGGAACGTGGACGCCGAGGAGCGCCTGCATTTCTTGCGAGACGGTAACGCCCGGCATGCGGGCGACGTTCTGCGCGATGACCGCCCCCTCCGAGCCGCAGACGGCGCTGCGCACGAGCAGGTTCGCCTGCTCGGTGGAAAGACCGAGCTGCACGAGCTTGTTGGTCTTGGCACGGAGAATATTCACGACGGCGCGCTCGGCACTCTGCACGTTCGTGATCGTCGTGGCATTACGTGTCGCACTCAGCGCGGTATGCGCATCGGCGAGAGTCTTGTAGGCGGCTTCGAGCTGCGCCTGCTGGAAAAGGTGCGCCGCGGAGACCATGCCGCGCAGGGCCTCTTCGGTGAGCTGCGTGCCGCCGTTGGCGCGCAGGATGGCGAGCGCAATGCGGCCGCGCTCCACATCGCTCATCGCATTTCCGCCGCGGAGCACCGCGTTGATGGCGAGCGACTGGCGGGGTGATCCGTTCACGTTCACGCCGCGACGAATGAGTTCCTCGAGGATCTGCTGGCGTTGGGCGATGGTGAGAGTCGGCTGATTGAGAATCTCGACGATGCGCGCAGTCTGTTGCTCGAGCGTGAGGGACCCGTTCCGCGCGATGCGCATGATTTGGCCGACGGGGCCGTTGCCACCGCGGAGCCTGTCGATCGCCCATACGATGGGACGTGTTTGTGCGTTCAAGGCGCGGATTGGAGACGTAAGAATCGAGCGGATCATTCCCGTGGGATTTGCGAGCGAAGGAACGGCGCGGGTTGCCCTAAATCGCGACAGAACGCCCCCCGTACCGGTGATGCCACCGCGGCCACCGAGCGCGGAGAGGCCTGCATACAAAGAAAGATCGAAAACAATCGCCCGCACCGTTTCCAAGGCGTTCGCCTGGCGATAGGCCGCCGCGGAAACGCCGTGGAAATGCAGCGTGTCGCTCAGTCGCTTGTCCAATTCTTCCTGGAAAACGATCACGTCTTCATAATCCCTGTCGACCAACGCGACGATGCGGATGCATTCCTCGCGAGCCTTGAGATACGCGTCGCGCGTTTGCGCAGAACGCATGACTCCGATCGCATCGCGCAACTGAGAAGCATGCTGTGCAATATTCCTGCGAAGATCCGTAATCTTCTTTTCATACTCTTCTTTGATATCCAGAAGCGATTTCCTGATACCACGGAGACGATCTGCCTGTTCGCGCAGCATTTTGGCTGGCACGGCGTTCATATTCCCAAGATCGCGCAGGGCGGGAAGCCAGAAATTGCCTCCAAAAAGCGCAAGATTGAAGTTATTCATCATCTGCACCCCCCCAATGCCCGTGAGCGCAAGCCTGTCGAGGCCGCCCACGGCGCGATCGAGCGTCATCATGAGACCATCGACGATTCGGAACGAGGTTTGAAAATGAAGAATTGCCTCTGCGACAGATCCTGTATACGTCTCGAGCACACGCTGCTGATCCGCGTGCATTTGGGTGAATCCCATTTCTCCGAATTGCTGCTGTTCATATTTATCTTTCTGCTGTTTGTCGAGAGGCTGGAGCGGAGGAAGTTGCCCCTGTTGCAAAGCGGGCAGCGGGAATAGTGCTCCACGCGTCGCCGCGAGGGCGTTGAACTGCGAACCAAGCCTCAAGCGTGTCGCTACGTAGTTACGCATATGCTCAGCAGCATTGAGATCCTGCGCCACGGCTTCAAGGATGCGCTGCGGCTCAGTCGTCGGACTTGCTATCTCTTTGCCGAGGGCCTCTCTATGACGGAAGACCCCCTCAAAGAGCATCGCATCCGCGATATGCGGATTGGCAGCGATCGCTTGCCCTCCGGGCTGTGCCGGCGGAATCGTGATCTGATGCGTCCGACGGAAGTTGCCCTTGAGCCATTCCTCCATGAGACGAATCTGACTGAAGAGTGTGTCGTTCGAGGTATTCGCATCAAGAGCGGAAAAGCGAACGGGGGCCCCACTGAAATCCGGCAGGGTAATGGCATTTCCGTGGCTTTTCTGCAACTGCTCGCGCAATTGGCGGATTCGCTGCCCCATATTGCCGGTGAATGTCGCCCTGTTCGGGTTGGCACCGATTGCCTGAATATATTCATTGAGTTCGCGCTGCTGTTCCGCATTTCGATTGGGCAGTGCTTCCAGCATGGTCTTCTGCTGCACGGCGGTTTCGAATGACATCTCCAGCTGATGAAGCTGCTGGAGAAGACTAAAGCGCGGCATGATCGTGATGAATTGCTCGAGCATGGTTTTCACCTGATTCTCAAGCGCCGCATTGCGGTACTGCGCAGGAATGGTTTTCGCTGCTTCCGCGTAATCCTCTGCGGTCTTCGTTAAGTGATCCACAAGCCCCTGGGTGTACGCAGCCATCGCCATGTGCATTTGAATCCTGTTGAGAGCATCCAGCTCATCCTCAAGCGCCTGACCGCCTTCTGGCAGGTGCATGATGACGCGCGCGCGATCCAGGAAGCGGTTGTTCATGTTGCGCACCAACGTGTCGTTCCACGGCAAAAGATTCCGCTGGGATTCGACGTTGTACGCCTGTAAGATTTTCTGACTCTGCTCTATCGGACGCGTTGGTGCATTCCACCCAGGAGCCGAGAGAATAGTTCTCGGACCATTATTCGGTCTCACAATGATGCCGCTCGATTGTCGAAGTTGACCGGCAAGTTTCGTGAAAACCTCCGGAGCGATGTGCGGTTGTTCACGAGGACCTTCGAGATTGTCTTCGGGTGGCATTGTGTGTTTGTGTGAAAGTAACAGAGAAGATTAGATCAATCGTTGGGCAACGGCGTATACGTCGGATTGACGCCCGGAGGAGTGACGGGGGGCGGCGAGACAAATGGAGCGTTGCCGGGCGTAAGACCCGTTCCCCCACCGGCTGCTTCGCCGGTTTTTTGGAGGTATTCGTTGATGACACCTGTCTCCCCAAGACCGGCTGCGGGAGCATCTGCGGCTGCACGTCCAGCCGCAGCCTTTGCTGCCTCTTCGCCGTGCCACCCCGCAAGAAAATTGCGCAGGTACCCCCAGCCGAAGTACACCATGGCGCTGACGGCGGCGACGCGTGCGATGCGCCCGATATACGGGATTCTGTTTACAAGGGGAATGCTGTTGACGATACCTTCCACGGGCTTCGCGGAAACCCATTTCCAGAGCGTCCCGAGAATCGGGTGGTCTTTGCTGTACAAGTTCTCCTCCGCAAATTCACGGAACCAGCCCTTGCGCGTGGAAGTTTCCACGGCGCCCGAAAGCTGCTCTCGCGTATTGATATTGAATTGACGGAAACGCTCGGGCCAGCCCGGATCCTTCGTGACGGATTCGAAAAGTTGCTTACGGTCTGCAGCGGACGCCGCGCGAATCTGCTCGGGCGACTTGCCGGTCATTTCGGCGACAACGGAGAGGACGTCGACGGGGGCGTTGCGAACCATGGGGGATGGGGTGATAGGGAGAATCAGGGCAAGGGCTTCGTGAGCGAAAGAAGAAGACCATGGCGAATCGTCGAGAGCTCCGCGATCTCCCGGAGATCATCGGGCGACTGCGAGGCAGGAAGGCCGAACCCGATCATCCAGGAAAACACCTCAGGTCCCCATGCGAAGGCGAGCTCCAAAAAATCATCCTGATCCAGATCGGACAGGTCGAGCGTGCGGGAAAGCTCCTCCACGTCAGCCTGCGTGAACTTTCTCGTCGCGGCTTGCTCGCGAATTTTCTGCAGGTCCTTGTGTTTTACAGTCATGGCACGCATACGGTCCATGCGGCTCTCCTCACTATCGATGAATGACAATTTTTCATCCTCCACCCTCACATTCGTGCGCAACTTCTCCGGCAACGCGCCGAAAACTTTCTGTTCCTCCTTGGTGAGGTAGAGCGCGATCGGATTCTGGTTTTTCGGCATGGGCAAAATGAGAATTATTGGATGTAGTATAGCAAAAACGCACGGGACTGATGATTGTCAACTCCGAACGAATATGATGAAACGGTGTATTATTCGAGTCTCATCAGCTCATCAGCGAGTGTGTTCATCGCAGTGCGGAAGGGGGTCATATTGATCCGGAAGCGGCTGCCGAGAATCCAAGCCGGCTCCGGGTAATCCGGCGTATCCCAGCGAAGCCAGCCCCCCAGTGAGTAAAAGACGACTCTATCGTTCCCCTGGCTCAGCTCGATGCCCTCGATATTGTCCGCGATGATCACTCTGCGCGGACTGAATTGCGCACCGCGCTGCATCACCGTCTCCGATGCCTGCTTCCAGATTTGCGATGCCCGGGCATGCGGTGCTGAGCGCAGGCGCGGGAAACGTTGACCAAGATGAACCGCGAGGTCGTTGAAATGGCCGAGGACAGGATTGGCCTTCGTTTGCTCCTCGGAATAGGACGCTTCCGTGATGGGCCTCCATGCGGGACTTCCCTGCGACGACCAGTACCAACGCCCCCCGGAAACGAAGAAGTACAGCTGACGGTCGCCGTTCTCGACGACGATCGACGAGACTCCGCCAGAACTGAGTGTCGGCACGGTTTCGCGTCGACTATTGTCCGCGGAAGGGACCGACCGCACTTCGCGAACGGTGAGTTGCTGAGCCGCGGGAACGCGTGCGTTGAGTTGCTGGACCCACTGACGGATGACAAGTGAGCCGATGACGCGATCGGCGGCGTAGTCCGGACGTGCCTGAGCCTCGTTACGAAGGAACATGCCTGCGTACTCTGAAAGGTCTCCGAGGAGCACCCGCACGGCATCGTGCCCGACGCCTGAGCGCTGCCCATCGTTACCGTGGCGCTGTCGCAGGTACTCTCGGACGGAATTGCCACCCAAGAAGCGCCCAGGAATAGATGTTCTGTACCAATATTGCGACAACTCCTCCTCAGTGGGTTGGTTTGCGGTCTCTTGGAAGAACGTGGAAGCGGCGAGAACGTCGGTGAGCGGCGTTTGGTAGAGCAAGCGCACGATGTCCTGCTCAACGCTTGCGAGAGTGAACGAGACGCCGTCGAGGGAATACGACCGATTCCGTTTTAGCAGAATCTCGCGCCGACGCTCCGGTGTCTGTTCGTTCTGCGAAAGACCGAGTGTATCGCGCCGATGCTCGTCGTGGATCTTCCTGATGCACCGTCCCGCGAAGTGAATGTCGCCGATGAGACGGAAGATATTCTCCCGTCGTTCCGGTGAACCGGGAGGACCGAAATGCATGAGCGTTGCCTCGCGGATCTGCGCGAACTCGGGTGTCTGCGTCGCCTGCATCAGTCTCGCAACGTCGGGGAAGCGCAGTTGCTCTCCTCGGACGAGTGCCTGCGTGAGATCCTGCGTCTGACGAACTTCGATTCCGAGCTTTCGCAGAGATTCGTGCATGTGGTTCTGCAGCTCGAACTTTTTGGATTGCTGCTCCCAATTCTCCTTGCGCCGTGCATCTGCGTCGGCCGTGCGGACCTGGAAGTACTGGAGGATCTCGGGTGACCGACGGTCCGCCGGCACATCGTTCAAGGTGAGTCCCGCGGGAATCGGACCGAGCTGATGGCACGGAGGATGCCCAAGGGCCACCATGAATTGATTCACGTACAGATGCGCCTCCAGCGCCAGTACGGGGTCGGGCCGGTCCGGAGACGTGTCCGGTCGCGCCGTATGCAGCAAGAGCACGAACTGTGCGAAGAGCACGTTCGCAGCGGCCGTGAGCTGATTCTGCGTGAGAGGTTGCTGCGGATTGTCGAGCGCTCGAACCACCTGGTCCACGTCCTGCAGGGCGAGCCTGAAGCGATGTTGCTGCGCCAACGCTTCGGTCGCCACGGAGAGTGAATACCCAGCAGCGACGGGCAATCCGACGCGCGCCAAGAACGTGTTGAGTCCGGGAACGCGGGACAGCAAGGGCATCCTTTGCAGAATGGCCCGCAGCGCCAAGAAAGTCGGCACCCCGACGAGCACGGTTTTGCCGATCTCCCTCCCATGATAGGCGGCCTGATCGATGAATCCCCCTTCCCCGTTTTGGATCGGAGTGACAAGAACGAGGCGGTTCGTCCGCGGATCGTAGTACGATCGCGGACGGAAAATACCGTATGGCGACTGATTGCGGAGAAACCCTACAAGGGTCTGATCGCCGACACGGGTGATCTGTTCGACCATGGTGGCACGGCCGTCGACCGGATTGCCGATCACTCCCACGTTCTCCGAGACCATCCAGCGATGCACGGCCGCCGTGGTCTGCGCGGCATTGCGTTGAATGTCCCTGTACGCGTCGATGCCCCGTGCGAGCACGGGAGCGTCAAGCTCACCTGCCGTCTCGATGCGCTGAAGCGTGGCGATAAACACCTGCGTCCTGCCGGCCTCGTGCTTCGCGATGTCTTCGAACTCGCCGCGCACTTTTGCGACGACCTCCTCGAAGACTCTCTCAAAAGTCTCCGGCGAGTTCGTCAAGCGATCCGCGACGGCATCCATTCCGAATGTCCGGCACCAGGAGGCGATCGCCGCGGGAGCACCCTGACGGTTCGCCTTGATGTATTCCTGGAGCTTCTGTCGGGCGAATTTCTCGAAATCCTGCAAGAGGCGCCGATCGAGGAAATCCGTCCGGAACTGCTGCACCGATTCACGCAACTGGCGCGCGTAACGCCGGCGCTGGGCGGGCGATCCTCTCTCGAGCAAACGACGCCAGACGTCCATCGAAATGTCCGGATTGTCGAGGATGATCTCCGCTCCTGGAAAGCCCTGCTCGACGCGAATGGCGCCATTCGAGCGGCGCAACGATTCACTGACGCCATTGAGCACGCGGGTCGTGGACCCGATGTTCTCCGTCAGTCGTTTGACCTGCCCCTCGGCACCAGCGAGGGTCTTCTGCATCTGCTCCAGATCGGCAGGCGCGGTGAGCCGTTCCCGGATGCGCCAGGCCTCATCCGCTATGGCGACGAGGCGACGGATGTCTTCGTCGGGGAGACGGATCGGCCTGCCTTGCAGCCGGCTGCCGTCGGCCTTGAGCAGAACCGCACGGACTTGTTCAATTTGCGAGAGGGCGCGATCGCGCAACGAAATTGCGTCGTAAATCTGCTGAAGCCGAATCTGCACCGCCGGCGTGTTTTGCACCAAGCGCGCCTGCTGCATCAACGCGGGCAAAATGATTGCCAACGATTCCGCTTCGGTGATGAAATCCTCGTACAGCCTGCGATGGTTCACGGGGAGTTTTCCCTCGGCATTCGCCGCCAAGCGGTCGTCGCGACGCAGCTCTTCCTCGAGGAGGTCGGCTGACGCTAGCGTCCTTGCGAGAAAAGCACCAACGGCAATCGACGCATGTTCGAAATTCCGTGAATCGACCCCGGGCACCACAGCGTTGAGCCGTTGCAGCGCCTCGCGACGAAGGTCGTCGCGAAGATTCGGCACGGCCGCCTGTTTTTCGAGTCCTTCGGTGGGCATATGTATGTTTGTTCTGGAAGATGTCTATCGGGGCGCAGCGCCCAATTGTTTGTTCATTTTCTGCATCTCCTCGGCGAGGCGACGCAGGTTTTCGGTTTGCTCCATGACGTTCGAGGGGCTTTGAAGGATTTCGGCCGCCTGTTTTACGACTTCCTGGGCCACAGGCCCGCCCGTCGCACCGACTTTCGCCACGGCTTCGGTGGAAGCTTGCGGAAGGGACGTTCCGACCTTCTCCAGAATCTCTCGATGCTGCTGGAGCAGATCGTCACGGAATCCTCCGGGCCCGGGAGGGGCGGGCATCTGGAGGAAGAAGTAGAGAAGTAGTGCCGCGACCACTGTCCAGAAATACGGACTTTTGAGTACGGGCTTCAGCGCGTTGTTCCAGGTCCATCGGGCGACATCCGCGACTTTGCCCATGGCAGCCTTCACGTTATCCCAGACCTTACCGAGGAAGGATTTCTTCGTCTCGAGAACCCGACTGACGTCCTTGAGCACTTCCTCGATGGCCTTGCTGTCATGCAACGCGGGCGAGCCGGGATGTTTTTCCTCGAGTTTCTTGCGCACCGATTGGACGAGCTCTTGCTTCTTCTTCATGTCACCGAGATCGCGCTCCAGGATGTCGCGGGAGTAGCCCAAATCTTTCACTTCCGTGGCGACGGCTTCGGTCAGCGATGGGACGGACGAGGGCCGGGAATTCAATGCGTTCATCGGCGTGCGTAGGAAGCGAAGTAGGTGTGACGTACAGCGGCAATGAGTGCGACGGCGGGAACGGTTTCGGCGGTCGGGTCCTGTCGGAGCAGCAAAGCGATGAACGCCGTCATACTGCTCGGTCCCAAGGCAAAGAAGAGTTCGGCGAGATCCGCTTCGGGGAGATCGGCCAACGAAAGCCGAAGTATGGACGCAAGCAACTGCGCGGGCGAGGCACCGTTCCTCGCGAGACGCGCGACGTGCTGAAGCGAGGGATCCTGCACCGATAGGAAGGTCATCCGGATCACACGATCCTTCTCCGAATCTTCGGCAGTCCCGACTTCCGTCTCGATGTTCCACTGACGCTCAAGCATCTCGCCAAGGCGCAGATGCTTCTGCTCGCTTGGGGTCAGGAAGAGTGTCCCGCGACGATCTTTTGTTTGCATAATGAGAAGAAATTATCCCGAATTATACGTTATTTAACGTTATTTGGATACTGGCTAAAACGTTCTGCCGTGTCGTAATACCTCTTTGACTCTTCCCACTGTCTCCACACCCTCGAACGGCGTCCAATCGCAGGCCGAACGCAGATCGGAAAAGCGGATCGTCCACGCAGCGGCGGGATCGATGAGCACGAGGTCGGCGGGCGCACCTTCGCGGATGCCCTGTTTGCCCAAGCCGAAGATGCGGTTGGGGTTCGCGAAGCAGAGACGGACGATGTCCGCGTACGAGAGGCGCTTGCGGCTCGCGGCGCCGAGCAGGAGCGGGAGCATCGTCGCGACTCCCGGGACGCCGCTCGGCACCTTCGCGGGGTCGGGATCGGCCTTCTCGGCGCGGGTGTGCGGCGCGTGGTCGGTGGCGACGCAGTCCACGGTCTGGTCGGCGATGCCGGCCCACAGGGCCTCGACGTGCTCGGAGGAGCGCAACGGCGGATTCATCTTCGCGAAGCCGCCGAGGCGGGCGTAATCCTCCGTGGAAAGGAAGAGGTGGTGCGGCGCCACCTCGCAGGTGACGTCGATCCCCCGTTTTTTCGCGTCGCGGACGAGCGCGATGCCCTGCTTGGTGGAGAGATGCGCCACGTGGAGATGCGCGCGGTGCTTCTTGGCATACCCGATGGCCTCCGCAATCGCCTTCTCCTCCGCTTCCGGCGGGCGCCGGAGCGAGTGATCGGCGACGGTGCGCAACGGATGGGATGCGGCGGCGACCGCGTTCATCGCCGCGTCCTCGCAGTGGCAGACGACGGTGAATCCGATCCTTCCCGCCAGCGCGAAGGCCTTCTCGATCACCTCCGCGTCCGCGCCCTGGTTTCCCGTGGAATGGTCGAAGTAGATCTTGAGGCCAGAGCATCGCTTCTTGGCCTCCTCAAGCGACGGATCCGTGAAGAGTTTCTCGAGCTCCGCGAGGTGCTCGGGCTTGGTGGCGCCGAAGAAGAAGCGGATATCGATTGCCGTGAGCGAAGCCGAACGGTTCGCGATACGAACTTTCTCCAGGAACGCCTCCACCGTCGTCGTGGGCGGGACGGTGTTGGGCATTTCGCAAACCGTCGTGACGCCGCCGGCAAGCGCGGACGCCGACTCGCTCGCCATCGTCGCCTTGTGCGTGAGCCCCGGTTCCCGGAAGTGCACGTGGCAGTCGATGAGACCGGGGAAGATCAAGAGGCCGGAGGCATCGAGAATTGCTGATTGCTGATTGCTTATTGCTGATGCTCCGCGATGGATGACCCCGTCTTGAACGAGGACATCCATCGTCTCCTCACCGGCCTCGGTGATAACCGTACCGTTTTTGAGAAGCATGGATTCCATGGTTACTTCTTCCCGCCAAGAAGCATCTTCAGGAGCGCCATGCGCACCGGGACGCCGTTACGGGCCTGTCGGAAATACCCCGCATTCGGCAGCGCGTCGACATCTTCCGTAATCTCGCCAACTCTTGGCAGCGGATGCATCACGATACACTTCTTGCCCTTCAGCATCTTGCCCGTCAGAACGTACTTCAGTTTCAATCGCTCGTATTCCGATTGGTCCGTAAAACGCTCCTGCTGCACGCGAGTCATGTACACGATGTCGGCATCCAGAGCGTCTTCGATGTCGCCGCTCTCGGCATACGCAATGCCGCGCTCTTTGTAAAAAGAGGTGACTTTGTCCGGCATCGTGAGTTCCTTGGGGGCAACAAGCGTAAAGCGCACGTCCGAAAACAAGCCGAGCAAATAGCTCAGCGAGTGGACGGTGCGCCCAAACCGGAGATCGCCGATCATGGCGATATGCACGCCGTCGACTCGCTTCAGCTCTTTCTGAATCGTATAGAGATCGAGAAGCGCCTGCGTGGGATGCTGGCCCGGACCGTCGCCGGCATTGATGAACGGGATCGACGCGACCGCGGCGGCCCGATCCGCCGATCCGGCTTCGGGATGGCGCATCGCGATGATATCGGCGTAGCCGCTCACCATGCGGATCGTGTCTTCGAGCGTTTCTCCTTTGTAGAGCGAACTGAACTGGATGCCCTCCGCGGAAATAACGGAGCCGCCGAGTCGGTTCATCGCCGTTTCGAAGCTGAGACGCGTGCGCGTACTGGGCTCATAGAAGAGGGCGGCAAGGACGCGCCCCTTCAGTTCGTCGTTCCCTCCTTTCTCCAGTACGCCGTCCATGCGGGCGGCTTCACGGAGAATAGCCTCCGCGTCGGCTCGGGTGAGCTGCTTCGTGGAAGTGAGATGGCGAAACGGGAGCACGGTTGAACTCTAGCGAGGCGGGAAGCGCCTTGTACAGTGATTTGTCGGACGGATGAAAAAGAGGCCCTGTGCATGGAGGAAAAAGCGGCGGGCGCTACACTCCGCGCATGAGGCGTGCGTCACGATTCGTCCTCCTTGTCGGCCTAACAACGCTCGTCGAAACGACTCTATGGGCGCAGCCGACTCTCGCCGCGCTCACGGGAACGGTCGCCGATGACCGGGCGGCGATCCGAAACCTCTTCTTCGTCGCGGTCGCCACGCTGGTCGCCTCGGCGACATTGGCGCTTTTCCGAGAGCGATTCCGGTCGGCCCTGCGCATGGTCGCCTACCTTTCGCTCCTTGCGATCGAAGCCCTGCTCTTGCGCCCCCTTGCGGATCGGCCGCTCTCCCTGGCCGCGGCTCTCGTCGTGACGCTGCCCTGGATCGCGTTCTCGGCGCGGGCCAGCGGCGTTCTGAAGAAAAACGACGCCTGATCGCCGAAGAACCGGCGCGCGGCGACCTTCCGTCAAAGGCGTTTTTCTGGTATACTTTCGTGATTTATGCGCCGTCTCGTCCAACTCATTATCGTGGGTACGGGAGTCCTCATTCCTCTGCTCGCCCATGCCGTTGCGCCGCAGGCTGTGACGGGCGTGAGCGCCGAATATGCCGACGGTCAGGTACACGTGCATTGGAACACGGTGGGCACAGATGCATCCTTCTATCGCGTGTATTACGCGCGTCGCTCCATCCTCCAGTCCGGAGGACTCTACGACGACTTCGAAACCGTCGGGGGTTCCCTCACGAATTATATTCTCAAGAATCCGCCCGCCGGTGACGCCCTGTACATTGCGGTCCTTGCCGTGAACGCGGGCCTCGAGGAAAGCGACTATTTTACCGAAGAGGTGAAGGTGGATCTTGCGTCCGGAGATGCCGTGGGCACGACTGACCCGTCCATTCCCGCAACGCAGTCGCCGTATCGGCGGGAGCGCGACACGAATACTCTCGGCCTTCTTTCCGTCGACCAAATTTCGTCCACGGAAATCTCGCTGAAATTCAACCACAACGTCTTTCTGGATCAGGGACGGGCGGAAAATGCCTTTCGTATCGAAGATTCGACCGGCAAGCCGCTGATATTGCATCGCCTCGTGCTTCAGGGCGCAACCGTCCGGATCACCACCGATCCGCAAAAACGCGATGAGACGTACTCCGTTTCCGTATCTGCGGTGGTTCGCGGCGAATCGGAAAACGGCCCCGCTGTTTTGCTCGACGACACTCGCTCCACTGCGACCTTCATCGCATCGCTGGGCTCGACGGACATCCCCGCTCCCGCGAACGCATCGACCTCGAGCGCAACGAACGCCTCGGAGGGAAACGGCGCGTTTCCTGCGGACTCCCTGCTCCGATCGCTCAGCCTCTCTGCCGAGCCGGATACCGACGGGACATGGCGCGTGACGGTGGATTGGGAGAGCGCAATTCCAGCCGAACAATTCTCGGGATACGTCGTGCGCGCAGATCGCGAGAAGCGCGAACTTACGCTCCCGAGCGGCGAGCACGAGATGATCTTCACCGGAGTGGCGAGAGGAACCTTCGCGGTATCAATTCTGCTGGTTCGCGACGGTACGACGACGGTCCCCGTGACGAAGTCGATCTCGATCGGCCAGGGAAGCGCGACGTCCCGGCCTTCCACGGGACGCGTCACCGTCCCGAAGACGATGACGAGCACGGGCGTCGGCCTCGCCGTGATCGTCGCAGGCAGCGGCGGTATCGCCGGCTACCTCCGCAAGCGCCGTTCCGCGGCGCCGCAGAACGTGACGATCGCCTGACCGAAGCGCCTTTTTTGCCCCGGCCGTCCGCCCGAACGTCCGCGCGGTGGCATTTCACCGCGCGCGGGAGTGCAATGGGCTCATGACACGCGATACGCGCCTCCGCCTCCTCGTCGGCATCCTCCTCCTGGCGCTCGTCTTCGGATTTCTCCAATGGTCGAGACTCCCCGACGGCCGCGTGCGGCTCACGTTCTTCGACGTGGGTCAGGGCGACGCCGCGCTCGTCGTGACGCCGTCGGGAAAGCAGATCGTCGTCGATGGCGGACCGGACGGTTCGCTCCTGCCGCAACTTTCGCGGTCGATGCCGTTCTTGGACCGCAGCATCGATCTCCTGGTCCTCACGCATCCGCACCTGGACCACATCGCGTCCTTCCCGGAGATCCTTCGACGCTACCGCGTGTCCTCGGTCCTCATGACGGGCGTCGCCTACAAGATGGGGAAGTACGAGGAGTTCCTCTCGCTCTTGAAAGACGAGGGCGCCACCGTGATCCTCGCCGACCCGGCGCGGGATATCGACATGGGCGACGGAGTGCACCTCGACGTGCTCTGGCCGCCGCCGGGACTCGCGGGCAAGATCGCCAAGGAACTCAACGACACGTCGGTGGCCTTCAAGCTCACGTGGCGGGAGAACAGCGCGCTCTTCACGGGCGATATCGAGGCGCCGTCGGAAAAGGCCCTCCTCGCGTCCGGACAGAACCTCGATGCCGATCTCCTCAAAGTGGGTCACCACGGGAGCGAGACGAGCTCGGGCACGGGCTTCCTCCTGGCCGTCAGTCCGAAGCTCGCGATCATCTCCTGCGGGAGGAACAACACCTACGGCCATCCGGATCCGGAGATCCTCGACCGCCTCGAGCACTTCCACATTCCCTACCGCATCACGGCGCGGGACGGAACCGTGAGATTGACGTGGTGATCCATGACGAATTCCGAATATCGAATGACGAATACTGCCGTTTTTCTTTGATTTTAGCCAAAATTCGTCATTCGCCATTCGTCATTATTCAGTGAGTTCAGGCCTACGGAAAACCACAAATTCCCCTATACTCCTTCCCATGAAGACCCTCCTCATCGTCGCCGGGCAGAGCACGCGGTTTTGGCCGCTGAAGGAAAAGACGCTCTTCCCCATCGCCGGGAAGACGCTCCTGGAGCACCAACTGACGTGCCTGCGGGAAGGAGGATGCGACGACGTGACGCTCGTCACGGGCGCACACAACAAAGAAGAGATCGCCGAGCGGTTCCCGGACGTGCCGCAGATCGAGCAGGAGGATTTACAACTCGGCATGCGCGGGGCCTTCCTTTCTTCCTTGAAGAAGCTCGGCAAGGGGCCGGTGCTGCTGGTGTCGGGCAACGACGTGATCGACCCCGCCGCGTTCGCGGCCGTGCGGAAAGCGGCGGCGAAGAAGGGCGTCGACGGCGCGATCCTCGCGCGGAAAGTGACGCGCTACTTCCCCGGCGGCTACCTCACCGTGACGAAGGACCGCGTGACGGGCATTGTCGAGAAGCCGGGCGAAGGAAAAGAGCCGAGCGACCTCGTGAATATCGTGGCTCATCTCCATAACGATCCTTCTTCCCTTCTTGATGCCCTAAAGACAGCGAAGACGAGCCGCGACGACGGGTACGAAGTGGCGCTCCAGGCGCTGTTTGAAAACAAGCACTACGTCGCCGTGCCGTACGAGGGCTTCTGGCAGGCGGTGAAGTACCCGTGGCATCTGCTCCGGCTCTTGCCGCGCTTCCTCGAGAGCGTCAAAAAGCCGCGTATCCACAAGACCGCGACCATCCACCCGACAGCCGTGATCGACGGCGATGTCATCCTGGAAGAAGGCGTCCGAGTCTTTGCCCACGCAACGGTGAAAGGCCCCTGCATCATCGGCGCACGGTCGATCGTCGCCAATAACGCGCTTATACGGGCATCGTCCGTCGGTAAGGACTGCGTGATCGGTTACAACACGGAAGTAAAAGGCTCCGTGCTCGGCGACAGAGTCTGGACGCATATGACGTACCTCGGCGACAGCGTGATTGGCAGCAACGTCTCCTTCGGCGGCGGCTGCGTCACGGGCAATCTGCGTCTCGATGAAAAGGAGATCCTGTCGGCCGATCCGAGTACGAGGAAGGACGAGAAGTCGACGATGCTCCCGACGGGCCTGACGAAGTTCGGCCTGGTCGTCGGCGACGACGTCCGCTTCGGCATCCAGGTAGGTTCAAACCCCGGCGTGAAGGTGGGATCGGGAACGTTCGTCGGCGGCGGCGTGTACCTGACAAGTGACGTACCGGAGAAGAGCTTCATGACGATGAAGGACGGCGTCCTCACGCGGAAGGAGAATCACACGCCGGTGCCGGGGATGGACGCACGGGAGAAGTTTCGGAAGGAGGGGAAGTTTTGAGGAGTTATTGGTTACTGGTTAAACGTTATTCGAAGTGAAAAAATTGATTGTTTTCTTAGTATTCATTTTTTCCAGTACCGAATAACCAGTAACCAATAACCCCTGTGGACATCCAAACCGCACACAAAAGTTATCCA
>CAZRMM010000006.1:0-90553 GCA_964601225.1 uncultured Candidatus Peribacteria bacterium | reverse complement strand
GATGGTGCCCCCGGCAGGAGTTGAACCCACGGCCTCCTGGTTCGAAGCCAGGCGCGGCTCACGCCGCGGATCTTTCTAAGAAAGCATCTCGCTTCGCTCGATGCTGCCAGCTGAGCTAGAGGAGTACGAGGAAGAGAAAACGATGGTGCCCCCGGCAGGAGTTGAACCCACGGCCTCCTGGTTCGAAGCCAGGCGCTCTATCCAGCTGAGCTACAGGGGCACATCTTTATTCTAAAGGAATGACGAAGAACGCGCAGGTTGTTTTTTTTGATGCCACGGGAGGGCCTTCCCTGTCCGGTTCCGCTAAAGAACGAATGATGGACGCGCAATTCTTTTTTGGCAGTGTGCGGTGAGACCGAAGGTTTTTGCCAAAGAGCCCCCAGGGATTTCAGTCGACGTCCAGTAAAATGGTGATTGAGCATCTTTCGTAACCTGGTACTCTCGGAGCCGATGTCTGAGAATCTCCCGTTGCGCGACGAGGGCGTGCCCGACAAGTCCGATATGGTCGTGTCCGTGCATGCGGGGAAGGCGTATCATTTCGCCTTTTTCGCCCTTTGGATCATCGAGATCCTCATGTTCTTTCGGTTGGTGCTCAAGCTCCTCGGTGCCAACCCCGACAACGTCTTCGCGCTCCTCATCTACGGTAGCACCTACATCCTCGTGCTTCCGTTCAAGAGCATTTTCCCGTCCGTCGTCTCCACGGCCCATGAGCCCGTGAGGAAGGTTTTTGAGACCTCCACGCTTTTCGGGATGATGGTCTACGTCATCATTGTCTGGATTATCGCGAAATTCATCATACTCAAGGAGAGTAAGCCGCCGCAGGACCGGAAGGGAGGTTTCTGAGCCCATGAATGTTTGCTATCATGCCCGTCATGGGTGAGTTTTACGATGCCGATCATGATTCTGCGAAAAAGCAGGCCCTGAAAAAATTCACGTTGCAGCAGTTGCAGCAGGACCCGAATCTTTTGCGCGGTGCCATCGACGATCAACAAAAGAAGAATAAAAACGAGCGCGCCGCCCTCAAGAAACAAGTCGCGTTGAAACAGCTTCGCGAAAAGGTGGGGAAAGACATGGCGCAGAAGAAAGATAAGCCCATGGATATCCAAACGAAGATGTCCGATGAAAAGTTGCAGCAGCAGAACAAGCAGAAAGCCGATGCCGAGAAACAGCAGGGTCAGACCGAGAAGCCGTCGCAGCAAGTGTGACGGTGAAAATTTCCGATGAACGGGCACTGTCGAAAATACCGGGTCGATTTCCCGGTATCTTCGGCGTCCTTGATGGTTTTTTCAGTTCGCTTATTTTGCGAGTTTTGCATCCACGGACAGCATGCCGCCGCCGTTCAACACGAGGGGGACGAGCATGCCGATCGCGAGAAAGTGGAGCTCGAAGCCGCCGGGGTTGTAGAAACCGTTCTTCGCATGCACCAGGAGAACCGCTCCCGCAAGCACCACGATGAGGCTTGCCGCGCAGAAGCGCGTGAGGAAACCGAGGATGAGGCTGAGGGCGCCCACCGATTCGGCGATGATGACGAGCCAGGCGATGACGGCGGGGATTCCCATCCCGCTCATGAACCCGACTACCTGGGTCGGCGTCCCGTCGCCGATGATGCCGACTTTCTGAAGGCCGTGGGCGAGCATCATGATGCCCACCACGACGCGAAGGATGAGGGAGGTGTAGTCCACGGAGGACGTGCGAAGAAGCTTCTTCATAATAAGGAAGAGAGGGAAAGGAGACGCATGCAGTATAAAGCCAATGTCTTTCCCGCCACATTGATGCGAACTGCGATATGATGTGGAATACCGTCTTTTTCTTTCCATGGAGAAACGCCATGAAGATGTCGCGGAGACAGGGTTTTCTCGCCTGAAAGATTCCTGGTAAGAATTCGTCGCTTTCCTCGTCTCCTGCAGCGTGTCCCCTTATTCTTCTCAGTCTATGCAAGAACAATTCCTCGAAGCGTACGATCTCTACGCCGATGCCATCTTTCGGCACTGCGCACTGCGCCTCGGAGATCGAGAGCTCGGCAAGGATCTGATGCAAGAAACATTTCTTCGTGCATGGCAGGAGTTTTCGAAAGGGACGGAGTTCCAGAACGTACGCGCTTTTCTCTATCGCGTAGCCAATAATCTTATCATCGATGTTGCTCGCCGATCGAAACTTCGCAAGCAGGAATCTCTCGAGGAGTTGCAGGAAGTGGGTTTTGACATTCCCGACCGCGAGCCCGGCCCCGCCGCCAGGATGGATGCAACCTTGGCCCGCGAATCTCTTGAGAAAGTAGAGGAGCCGTATCGTACGGCGGTCATCATGCGATATGTCGACGGTCTTCCCCCTCGCGATATTGCAGAACTTCTCGGCGTCTCCGCCAACGTCGTATCCGTGCGAATTCATCGCGGCATTCAACAGCTCCAGTCTTTCCTAAAATTCACGAATGCGTGATGTTTTCTCCATCATCGGCTCTCTTCGGGATTTTCTCCGTCTCTCCGCCCGAGAGAAACAGGAGTTCCGCGATGTCTTGCGTACCATAGTTTCCTCCGATCTTCCTCCCGATCTCGAAGCCACGTTGCGCGCACTTCGGTCCGTGCGCCTTACCCCGACGGAATCCGCATCCGTTCGTGCGATACTCGCCGCCGAAGTTCGCGGTTCGTCCCGTCTTCCTCTCGAGGATCTGCTCGCGTCGTTGGCCACCCTGAAGCTCAGCGAACAGGAACGCGATGAGCATCGCGATCTTTTGCGGGCGCTTTCCGACGATCCGCGCGCGCCGAGGCATCTGTCGGTTGCCGACCTTCATCTTCGTTCCGAAGAAAAATCGGTCATTCGTGCCGACCTTATCCGCAACATCGAAGCGCGACGCATGTCGTTGCGCCCGGGGCTGTCGGTACGTCGTTTCGTTGTCGTGCGTTCGCTTGCCACGGTCCTTGCGGCTGTCGTTCTGTTGTTCGCCTCCGGAGGAGCAATCGTTTCCGCCGCAGAATCGACTATTCCCGGCGATTTTCTGTACGGACTCAAGACAGGCGTGACGGAGCGCGTACTCGCCGCGTTCCAATCGAAAGATGCATGGGCCATGCAGAAGGTTGAGCGTCGATTGCGCGAGGCGCAGGTCGCCGCCGCCAGGCCGTCGCTCACGGACGAACAGGAAAGCAGTGTGATTTACGCGATTGACGCCGCTTTGGCGGATGCCGAGAAAACTTCTTCCACTCCGGAAAATCTCCGGCGATTGCGTCAGATTCGTCATGATGAATTCGATGACGACGATTCTCTGCCGAGCGAGAAAACGACTGTGCTGCGGCATCTTCGTGATATTCGACGCATCCAAAGTCGCGGGATTCTTTCCACGATGTCTTCGAGCGACGAAGGGGCGGAATCTTCGGCGACCACGGAATCTTTTCCGAAACGGGTCGATCGTCTCCCGGTCGTTCCGTCCATTCTGCGTTCTGCGCGAGAGCATGACCGTGCTTCCGCGTCATCCGCCGAATCGTTGCCCGGTGTCCTGCCCGCACTTGTGCCGTTCGGCATTACTCGCGACCGCCGCGCTGGCCCTGAGAATCTTGTCCCAAAAAACGAGCGCGAGCATGGACAGACGCGGTCCAAGGAATCGCAGCAACGCGAAAAGCAAAAAAGAAGCGCTTCTTCCGAATCGATCGACGATCATCCCGGAAAAAACCGGGACGAGGGACCTCTTCCGCTTCCCGGGCTGCTTGACGCGAAGCAGCCTCCGGATGACGGCGGCGAAGTACTGAATCCGAATCTCAGGCAACTGCCCTGAAGGTCGCGTTCCGCGCGTAAGACCGGCAACGCCCGTTCGTCTTCTGTTTTGCAAGAAGTTACCGTTGTGCGTTTCGACCGTTGTTTCTTTTGTCCGTCTTCCCCCTCTTCGCATGTACGTTCGTTCCCATTCCTCCTCTCGCGCCCCTTTGCTCAAGATCGTCGCCCCCCTCTTTATCGTCCTGGGAATCACTCTTCTCTCCGGATGTGCAAAAACTTCCGCACAGCTCGAGTTCCAAAGCGATGCGGAAGCGTATTTGCATCAGCATGCAGCCGATCTTTTTCCCGCGGACGAGAATTCGAATGTATTCCGCATGACGGACATCGCGTGGGTCGATGATCATACGGCGCTCGTGACCTTCGACGGCGGCGACGTCGAAGTGCGCGGTAGCGTCACCGTGATGAAAGTGAACGGACGTATCATGATTACTTCCGTCCGCCGGGAAGACGAGATTCGGGAGGAGGACGGGTATTCCTCTGCGATGACGGTATCTTCGGCGCTCGGTGCAATGTCCAGTTCCGCAAAATCTCTTTCAGTCGGCGTGCAAACGGGCGCTTCATTGAGTGCTTCCGCGGCAATGAGGAGCGGCGCGGGCATTGGCGAATTCTGCGGCGGCATCGCCGCCCTTCCGTGCCAGGAAGGTCTCAGATGCAAGGCGGACGGTACCTACCCCGACGCCGGCGGCACGTGCGTGAAGTCGTGATCGATCAATTTTTGTGATCAATTTTGAAGGCTTGTGTAAAAAGAAAGCCGCTCGAGCGCGGCTTTCTTTATGAAAGGGTTAGCGCTTCTTTCCCGCCCAGTGAATGACGAGCCCGCCGATGGCGCCGAGCGCGACGCCCCAGAGGGTATCCACCGCCGTCACCGTCGTATCCCACTTGAGGATCAAGCTGTGATTGATGAAGTTCAACGGGCCTACCATCAGCAATCCGAGCAGGGCCCCATGGAAAAGCGCCTCTCCGTGTGCGCGCGACGTGCGGAGCACGAAATACGCGCTGCCTGCGGCGGCGATCATCTCGATCGTGATCATCCATGGAGGAAAGGACATCGTGTCCGGAGGCACCCCATTGATGAACGTGAGGCGTGAAAAATAAAAATCCGCAAGAAGAACGTTGTGCCAGAGAATGTCTCCGGCCAACGTGACGACGAATGCGGCGATCGTCGCCTTGAGGAAGGTAGAGAGGGAGGGCATGGTCCGGAGTATATGCCGACGCTCCGGCAAAAGAACGTCGTGCGAATGGCGAACGAGCGACGCGCCGTTCCGGGACACAATGATTTCCCGAGCGCATGGCGATATTGATCGCTTTTGAGATGAAGGAGAAAGAAGGTACCGTATTCTTCGTTCTATCCCTTCCATCTATGGTTGCAGCCGTGGCGAATCCCAAAATCCTCATCGTCGAAGACGAAACGTTCATCGCCAATCTCTACAAGAAAGAGTTCGTGAGTCACGGTGCGGTTGTCGATATCGCGGCCAACGGAGAGGAAGGTCTTGCGCGCCTGGAAAAGGGGAAGTATCAGGTCGTGCTTCTCGATTTGCTCATGCCGGTGATGGATGGTTTTCAGATGCTTCAGGCGCTGAAGGGGAAGAAAGGGGTGCTACCGCCGGTGATCGTCGTCTCCAACGTGTCGGAGAACCTCATGTGGGAACAATGCAAAAAGCTTGGTGCCACCGACTTCATTACGAAGAGCGATGTCGACGCATCGGATGTGTGGAAAATCGTGGCGAAGCATCTTGGTCAGGCGTGAGGTCGGGCGATGGTAAGACGCGGGGCGACGGACTATACTGCTGTCCGTGCTCGTCGCGCTGAACATCGTCGTCCTGGTCGCCATCGTTCTGCTCCTGGTGGGCGAAGAGTGGCGGTTCCGGCGTTTTTCCGCCCGTGTCTCGGCGACGCGCGAGGCGTTGTTGCTGCTCACGCACAAACTTCGATCGCCGCTCGCAGGACTGCGCAAGTACCACGTATTTTTGCAGCATCAGGATTTCGGCAGTCTTTCCATTGCTCAGCAGGAAGCTATTTCTCGCGGCGACGCATTCTTGGGTGAGACCATTGTTCTTCTGGGAAAATTGCTCAAGCAGGCGCGTCTCTCCGAAGCGGAACTCTCCTCCGGGCCGCAGGACGTGAATGCAAGCGTGCGAACCGTAGTTGAATCCTTGCGCGAGATGGCATCGGGCAAGAAGCACGTCGTTTCCGTAAAAGAAGATCCCGATCAGCCGAAGGTCAACGCCGATCTTCTCGATCTTCACGGTATTTTTGATGAATTGTTCACGAATGCCATTTCCTACACTCCGCCCCGGGGAAGGATTTCCGTGGACATTCGGCATACCCGGTCCGATGTTTTCGTCTCGATATCCGATAACGGCATCGGAGTCATTCCGCGGGAGCGCCGTTATCTCTTTGAGAAATTCTTTCGAGGCGAGCGAGCCCGATCCATGGCTCCGGGAAACGGCCTCGGTACCACTTTTGCCAAGCGTTTCGCGCAGCAAATGGGAGGAGATGTTCGGTACGTTCCGGGGAAAAAGCGCGGATCGACTTTCGTCGTGCGCATTCCTCTCCTGAAAAATATTTAGTGAGAACGGTAGGCGACCAGTGCTTCATGCACCTGTGTGCCGAACGGCGAGGCGCGAAGCGCTAGGGCGTCTTCGGCGTCGATGGATGCGGAGCGTATTTTCCAGAGACGATTGAGGACGATAAGCGTCTTTGGTCCGATTTGTCCGGCACCGGTGTCTTCCGGTCCGTCGATGATTCCGCTGGAGAGTTGCAATTGTTTCACGGTATCGCGAAGTTCGTCGTCGTAACGACCGTCAATCGGTCCGGAATAGCGTCCAATGGTATAGAGAACGGTTTTTGCTTCGGCAACGGCATCCGCGGGGCTTCCTTCGCGGATGGGGGAATTGAGTCGGTCCGGGTCATGACGGTGATTCATCGCCGCGAGAAGATGCGCGGCGGCCCTTGGCGTCAGTCGGTCATCTGGCTCGGAGAGGCCCGCTTCATCGAGGAATGATCGCAAAGACGCGCGCGTGGATTCGTCAAAGGTCGCTTTCTTGCCCGTCACGGCAAAACCGGCGCTCTTGAGGGCTTCCTGGAGCATCGCGGCCGACGCAGAGTGATCGCCGAGCGTCACGCGAATATCCATAAGTGTCGTGTCCTCCAGTTGATACGGTTGCACTCGTTCTACGGGCGATGCGAAATCGTCCAGGGAAAATTTTTCGACGGGGAGCGACGCCGTCGGCGGATAGATGGTTGCCCGAACGCGTTGCACGCCGAATTCAAGGGCGCGCGCCAATCCTTCCTCGCCGCTTCCCATCCAAAGATCCAGCCGGTCGGTGTCCTTTCCGTCCACGATTGCGCCGCCGCGATCGTGCACTGTAACGATTCCAATTCCCGGGAGTTCGATCCTCGTGCCGAATGCATACGACTTCGGCGCCGCCGCCATACCCGGGTATACCGCGGTGCCATCGGCGCCTCGCACGCCTTGGCCGTTGAGCACCCTGTCGTCTTCCAGTGAGCCTTTGACGTAGCAACATTGTCCCTCGAGCGGCGAATAGTACGCGGTAATGATGAGGTTCCTTTCGAAGGGTGTTGCCGGCGCATCGACGGCGCCGACGATCGGAAGATGGCTCACGAGGAGAAGCCCCGCGAAGAGCGTGCGATTGATTTTTGTGTGCATCGTTTCATTGTAGCAAAAAAACGGCTTCCGATCCCGTCTCCAGAGCAGACAAATTCCTTCGGGTGTTACTTCGTGCATTTTTGTCTAAAAAACTTTCCATTTTTCCATTCCTTCCTACGGAGGAGTGCATTGAGAAAAAGGGTGTTTTTCTGTACAATGATCCGATTACATACACACCAAACACCCGTCGCCGGCTGCGGTTGACCGTGCTGTGTTCCGTCGTTGCGCTCGTAACGAGCGCCGGCGCGAGCGCGCAATCCATTCATATCGATCGCGATTCGCTCGATGGGTCGGTGTTGACGGGAACGTCTCCGGTTTTTCATGCAGATTTTCCCGCTGCCGAAGGAGTGCTGCCGCTCTGCGGGAACGGGGTCAAGGAGGGCGACGAACAGTGCGACGCATCCGACCGCGGTTCCGCGAGTTGCACGACGCTCGGCTTCGCGGGGGGCAGCCTCGGTTGCCGCAGCAATTGCACATACGACACCTCGTCGTGCACGCGCGATGAGTCCGCGACGTCGGGCGAGGGGAGCGGCGAAACAGGCGCCGGTTCTGGCGGCTCACACCGTTCTTCCGAAGGAGCGTCGGGTTCCTCCGCAGCGGCCCCGTCGTCTTCCGCGCCGACGCACGACGCCGCGTATTCTTCCGCATCGCCGCCCTCGTCCGCGCCTTCCGTCACACCCGTCCCGCCGTCACCGCGCCCGGTAACGCATCCGGCTGCGTCCGAGCCGTCGCGGGCTTCGTCCTCGTCGTCGATGGAGGGTGTCGAATCGGCATCTGCATCTTCCGCGTCGTCCTTGGATGCGTCGGAGTCCGGCGGATCTTCGCCACTCCCGGGAACGCCGCCCGATATTCCCCCCGCACCTTCTCCGTCGGAAAACGGGCGTTTTGAATCACTGGCCGCGAGCGTGCTTTCCGGTTCGTCGACTGTCGGCAGCGTGACGATGGGAGGCATGACCATGGCCGAGCTCGGCATCGTTGCGCGTCTGGGATGGGTGTACCGCGTCGAGGCCTTCTACGGAACCATCCCCGCCTACGTTTCGCCTGCGGAGGCCCTCAGTGCTTTGGGAGCCCTGCGTCCAGGCGGGGTTCCGGTCTCCCTCCTCGTGCCGTTCTGGCCGCGCCGCCGACGCACGCGCAAAACTGCGAAGCGCTGATTCCCGCAGAAAGTTCACGGAGAATCGATACAAGGAGGGCGTGCCCGGTTGTCTGCGGACTTTTCTCTCGGAATCGCGGGGCGAGACCCCGCCCGGTCATTGCTTTTGCGCGGTCATTTTCATCTCATCTATTCGAAGAGCCCTGAAATACGAGGAAAGTTCGCAGACAATCGCTCCATATTTTCCCCCAAAAAACATCCGGACAACATGAGGCAGTTGAGCCCTTCTCCCTGCCGATTTTTAGGATGACTCAGCCGAATGTTCCCGCTGATCGATCGATCTGTGGATCGATCGGTTGCATTCAGAAAAGTAAAGTTCAAGGAGATCCGCTCCATTTTGGTTTTCGTATCGTGCGACGTCCCGCGGAGGCCGATCTCCAAAGTGCGCGTCGACAGGCTTCCTGAAAAGTTCATCGCGAGCATCCGCGGGCACATCCCCTTCGGATCGAAAGCTCAGAGAGAGCGCGCCATGCGGCTCGCAACCCTTTTTTACGAAGGAAAATTCTTTTTTCGATGCGAAAAGTTCAGAGAGATACACTTCATATTGCTTTTCGATTTTGCGACAGCTTTGTCGAAAATGCGCCGAAAGTTCATATACATCATTCCGTGTCTCTGGACTTTTTTGCAAAAAAAGATTACAATAATCATAAGTCATCGAACACATACAAACTCCAACTCTGCCGTGACGCCCTGGTCTGGTCGATTGCCGGAAGTTCAGATGCTCCTCAAACAAGCCGAGGAGCTGGAACTCAGTGCCGCCGCGGTGCTGCGTTTGCGGTGGTTCGAGTACTTCCACCAGCACGGCGAGAACGTCTCACTCACGTGCCGCTACTTCGGCATCGCTCGTTCCACGCTCGTGCGCTGGCTCGATCGCTTCCGCCCCGACGATCCGTCGTCGCTCGAGGAGCATTCGCGTCGGCCGCTTTCCGTGCGCCGCCCGGAGACCGCGCCCGCCACGGTTGCGCGCATCGGCGCTCTTCGCCGCGCGCATCCGCTCATGGGCAAGGAGGAGATCAGCCGCTTGCTTGCGGGTGAGGGGATCGATGCGTCCGCCTCCACCGTCGGTCGCGTGATCGCCCGGGAGGGATTCTTCTTCGCCGACACCCCCGCCCATCGTCGCAAGCGCGCCGCCCGCGCGGACCGCGAGCCCGCGCCCGCCGATGATGCGCCCGCCGACGCTTCCTTTTCCTTGCTTTCTTCCGACGCCGATCCGTCTCTTGCCTGACATGCGCCGCCTCGTCGCCCGCATCGGCCTGCTCTCCCTCCTGAGCTTGCTCATGGCAAACATCGCCATGCCCGTCGCCGTCGCCGGCGGCACGCCGACGACGCTGACGTACACCGGCCGTTTCCTCGACGCGAGCGACAATCCCGTCACCGTGCCGATCGAGCTGCGCTTCTCGCTGTGGTCCTCGGGCGACTGGGTCTCCGGTGACGCGTCGGGCGGTTCCATCAACACGGGCTCCGCGACCTACGGCGGCTGGTCCGAAGCGCAGACGGTCACCCCGCAAAACGGCGTCGCGAACGTGCTGCTTGGCGGCGCCGTCGCGCTGCCCACGTTCGATTTCAACCGTCACAAATACCTCCAGGTGGAGGTGAAGTACGCGGGTCAGCCCGACACCAGCTATCAGCTCATGGATCCCACCGGCGACGTCGGCGCCGATACCGACGACCGCAAGCCCATCACTTCCGTTCCGTTCGCACGCAATGCCCAGAACGTCGACGGCCGCGCGCCGGGAACCGGATCCGGCGATCTCGTGATCCTCGGCGTCGACGGCACGCTGAACGACGCCCAGATGGGCGACGGTACGAACGCGAACGGCTTCACGATCAACGCAGACAACTCCGCCGCCGACGCAGCGCTCACCTTCGGCAATTCGCTCCTGCCCGCGACGATCACCTTCTCGCAGGCCAACCAGCGCTTCGAGTTCTCCACTGACGTGTTCGTGGACGGCACGGTCACCGCCTCGGGTTCCGTCGCGGCCGGCGGAGATCTTACCATCAACGCGGACAACGCCGCGCGCGACGCCGTCATCACCTTCGGCAACGACATCCTTCCCGAGACCCTCCGCTACTCGTCGAGCGATGAGCGCTTCGAGTTCTCCGCCGACGTCCGCGTCGAAGGCAACCTCACCGTCACCGGAACGGTGAACGGCGTCGATCTCACGTCGCTCTCCAGTGCCCCGCTCCAGGTTTCGGCCGGCGCCGGCCTCACGGTGAACGTCGCGGCCGGCGTGTACCGCGTCAGCGGCGCTCCGACGCAGTATGCGGGCGTCACCGGTTACGCCGTCGGCGATAACGCGACCACGTACCTTTATTTCGTCTCGTCCGGCCTCTCGTCGTCCACCTCGGGCTTCCCGACGGACCAGGCTTATATTCCGCTCGCGACAGTCACAACTTCCGGCGGATCGGTGACGGGCGTGGAGGACATGCGCGCCCTCCAGAGCGACCTGCGCGAGATCCAGCAGATGACCTCGTATCACGCGCCGTATCCGGGCGCATCCGTTCGCGGCGACGCGACGGACAACGTGGGACGCCTCTCCGTGTCCCACGACGAGATCAACGCGCACAACTTCTATCTCTGGACGAGCACGCAAAGTTCACTGCAGGATTACGAGGTCGTTCTTCCCATCACGCTGCCGGAAGGATTCCGGGGATGGAGGGATGATCCGATCACGGTCCAGTATCGCGGCACGTCGGCTTCGCCGTCGGACGCCCGCCTCGATATCTCGGTCTTCGACACGAACGGCCAGCCCGTGAGCCTCACCGGTTCCTACGGCGGTCTCTCCTCTATTACGTGGGCGGATGCGGCCGTCGGATTCGGTGGAACACCCACATGGACGCCGGGCGGCACGTTCATTGTCAAGTGCAGGGTTTCGGCGAAGGACAATTATCAGGTGCATCTCGGTAGTATTCGGCTCCTCTTCACCGAGTTGCAGAAAAACTGATCTAGTGCTATACTTATCCGATTACCTCCCATACCCACATGGAAACCCGTTTTCCCTCCATCGCCAAGAGCTCGGCTCGCGCACTTGCCGCGGTGCTCACTTTTTCCCTCCTTGCGGGAAATGCCCTTGCGGTTTCCACCTGGAACCCGACCCTGCTCGTCAATACGGAGTCGTTCGAGGTCATCGACGAAGGCAATGGTACTTCCAACGTGTACATCCAGTTCGGTCAGACGCTCAATAAGACCATTACGTATAACCGTACGAACAGCCGCTTCGAATTCAACGACAGCGTGAGCGTCCGCGGCACCCTCTCCGGTTCGACCCTCTCGATCGACGGCACCGCCAACATCCGCGGCGCTACCACCATCACGGGCGACACCAAGGTCCGTGGCAACCTCTCCGGTTCCACTCTTAACGTCGACGGCACGGCGACCGTGAACGGCGCCACCACGATCACGGGTAACACGTCGATCACCGGCGCTGCCACCATCACGGGCAACACCAAGGTCCGCGGCAACCTCTCCGGTTCTACTCTTAACGTGGACGGCACGGCCATCGTCAACGGCACACTTTCTGCCACTGGGGCCATCACGACGAAGTCCAACCTCACCATCAACGGCGACAACGATACGAACGACGCCACCCTCACCTTCGGCAACCAGACCTCGGCGCAGACCGTGAAGTTCTCGCACACTAACCAGCGTTTCGAGTTCAGCAAGGACGTGAAGGTCACGGGTAACATCCGCGCCTCGGGCAACCTCTCCGGTTCCACGCTCACCGTGGACGGAAACCTCACGCTCAAGGGGGTGACGTACTCCGCTCCGACCTCGCAGGGTTCGGCCAACACCTACCTGAAAAACGACGGCGCGGGCAACCTCACATGGTCCACGACGTCCACCGCCAACGGTTCCGGCGGCTCGCTCTCGCTCCATCCCGAGTATCCGAACGCCGTCTATACCGCATCCGGTTCCTCGGCGAACGTCGGCACGCTCACGTATAGCTACGACAGCACGAACAAAGAAAACTTCTATCGTTGGACCTCGTCGCAAGGAACGATGCAGGATTACTGGATCGCCGTGCGCGTGAAGGTGCCGAAGAACTTCAACAACTGGACGCCCACCCCGATCCAATTCCGCTACCGCACAAGCTCCACGTCGACCGCCGCGAACTACCTGACGATCAAGCTTCTCGACACGACGGGTGCCCTCGTCGCCACTTCCGGCGGCGCCGCGCTCGCCAGCGGATCGTCTAACACATGGGCCACGGCGACGCTCACGAACGTCTCGAGCGGCACCTATACTCCCGACGGATTCATTACGATCCTCGTGAAGCTCGCCAGCACCAGCACGGGCTACTCCGATGCCGGCTACATCAACGTCAACTGGTCGACCACGACCCCGTGATGAACCTCTTTCCTTGAATCCGAACGGGCACTTCGGTGCCCGTTTTTTTTGACGATGTTTTCTGGTTTTTCGCAAGGACGCCGCGTGGCAAGATGGCGATATTTTTGCTATAATAAGAGGAAATGTCCGTGTCTGAAGTCATTCCCGGCAGTTCTCGCGCCCGTCGCTCCCTGGTACGCGCGATGCTCGTGCTCGCGTTCGCGTTTTCGGTTCATACACCCGCGTTTGCGACGAGCGCGTGGGCGCCGACGCTGCTCGTGAACACCGAGGCGTTCCAAACGATCGACGACACGGATTCTTCGTCCAACATCTCCGTGAAGTTCGGAGGTACTCTCAATAAGAATCTTACGTACGTTCGCACCACTTCCCGTTTTCAATTCGATGCCCCGCTTTACGTCCAGGGCAGCCTCGGCGTCACGGGGTCCATGTCCGGCAACGCTCTCTATGTCCAGCGCGCGTTCTCCGGAGCCGGCCTCACCGGTTGCAGCAACGGCACCAACGACAAGCTTCTCTGGGACAGCGCCACGCAGCGCTTCTCCTGCGGCAGCGACCAGGGCGGCGCCGGCAGCGGCATCAGCCAGACGGATGCCGACGCTCGCTACGTGAACACGTCCGGCGACACGATGACGGGCACGCTTACCATCCGCAATGCCGGCGGCATCAACGCGTCGGGCACGATCCTCACGAACGGCGATCTCACCCTCAACAGCGACAACGGCGCCACCGACGCGGTGCTCACCTTCGGCAACGCCACGCTTGCCCAGGCGATCACGTATTCGCACGCCAACCAACGCTTCGAGTTCAGCAAGAACGTCTCTGTCACCGGCAACATCCGCGCGACGGGCAACCTCTCGGGCGCGACGCTCAACGTCACCGGGACCTCGGGAAACACGTTCGTGCTCGACGGCAACTCCGTGGTGTTCGACGCCACCAACAATCGCTTCGGCATCGGCACCGCCGCGCCGGATGCTACTCTCGAAGTGGTCGGTGTTTCCTCCGGTCGCATCCTCCGCGCAATGGATTCGCTTGAGAGCTCCGGTTCTCTCGTCGTCCGCGGCACAGTGACTCTCAAGCCCTCCGCGACGCAGACGATCAGCGCCGCTGGCAACTCCATTTTGGCGAATGCCGGGGTCGTGAAGATCGATCCCACGGGCAACGTGACGCTTACCTCGACGCCCACGATCGCCGACGGCGTGGCCGGTCAAACAGTCACGATTGTCGCCGATAACGCTGAGACGAACAAAGTAATCCTCCAGGACCAGGATACTCTCGGTAGTTCCAACCTCCAGCTCGGCACGACCTTGCGCGAGATCACGGCAAAGAAGGCACTTACTCTCATGTACGACGGCACGGATTGGGTGGAGACCGCCTATACCACCGAAAGCGTCGACGTGCAGACGTTCACGGGCAACGGTACCTGGACCAAACCCACGGGTGCCAAGGCCGTGTATGTCATCTGCGTGGGTGCGGGCGGTGGAGGAGGCGGTGGTACGGGTGGCGCTGCCGGCACGGCACGCATCGGAGGCGGAGGCGGAGGGGGAGGGGCGAGGGGCGACATGTGGTTCACTGCGAGCGATCTTAGTGCTACGGAAAGCGTCACGGTCGGCACGGGTGGCACGGGCGGAAACGGTAACGCCGGTGCCTCCGGATCCAACGGAACCGCGGGCGGCAACTCGTCGTTCGGTACCTATCTCACGTGTTACGGTGGGGGATACGGAAAGGGCGGCGTTGCCGCGGCGATTTCGGCAGGCGGGGGCGGAGGCGGTACCGGCGGCGCCGGTTCCAACGGTGCGGCTGCAACCAACCTTGGCGGATTGCCCGCGGCAACCGCCGGAGCCAACGGTGTCTCTGGCCAGGGCGGCGGCGGCAATATCGGCACCAACAACGGTCAGGCCGAGTACGGTGGCGGCGGTGGGAACGGTTCCAGCGCAACGCCGGGCGCGGCCGGCACCGGTGGCGGTTCGCTCTACGGCGCGGGGGGAGGCGGGGGCGGCGGCGGCATCACGACAGGAAATGCCGCGTAAAACTGCCGGTGCGGGTGGCAAGGTGAACGGTTACTCAACGGCGGGCGGAGGCGCTGCCGGTACCAGTAGCGCAACGTGTACCGTCGGTACCGCCGGCACCGCGGGCAATTCCACGAAGAACGGCACGGGAGGCGGCGGCGGCGGGTCCGATACGGACAGTACCGGTTGCGCGGGAGGCGCGGGCGGCGCGCTTGGCGGCGGCGGAGGCGGCGGCGGAGGCGGGACGAACACGGGCGGCGCGGGAGGCGCGGGAGGCCGCGGCGAAGTCCGCGTCTACTCGTTCTTCTAAGCAGGTATCAGGGCGTGAAGGTACTCACGTAGCGGAAGATCAGGTCCGACATTTGCTGCGCGAACTCATTGATCTGGTTCTCGGTTCCCGTTTTTGCCTCGCCGAGGATGCAGAGGACGTACGGGCGTTTGGGAACGTAGACGATGCCGCAGTCCAGCCGCACGCGCTCATCCGATTTCGACGAATCGAACATTCCGATTTTGTGCGCGACGGGCACGAATTGCGGGACGCCCGCTGCGATGCCGCTCTCGTTGAATGCGGTCTGCGTGAGGGTGCGCAGAATCTGCTGCGAATGCTCGAAGCTGAGGAAGCACGAGAGGTACAGGCAACGGAAGACCGAGGAGTAGTTCTTCGGACTCACGACGGGCAAGGGCCCCGTCCAATCCGTCGGAATGTCGAGAGCGTCGTACACTTCGCGGATCGGATCGTTGGTTACGAGCCTGTCGAGCGCCCGCGCCGCCGTGTTGTCGGATTCCTTTAGCGTAAGGTCGATCGCCTCCTGTACCGTGAGCGTTGCGCCCGCGCCGCGTTGCCAAAGCTGGCCGAAATTTCTGTCGAGGTCCGATGCTTCGAGCGTGATGGTTTGCGACGGGGAAATCTTTCCCCGTTCGATCATCTTCGTGATGCCCATGATGAGAGGCACCTTGATGAGGCTTGCGGAGATGAAGTTGTCTTTCTCGTTCACGCCGACGGAGACGCCCGACGGCAGATATTCGAAGTACACGCCCACGTGCATGTCCTTCTGATTTTCCATAAAGGTCCGTATCTGCCCGCGCAGCGTCGTGAAGTTAATGATGATGTCATTGCGATTCTGCGCGAAAATGCGGGGAGAAAGCAGCGGAAACTGCGCACTGCGGATCCACGTACTGTAGAGCATGGGACCCGCGAAGACGTTCATGAGGAGGCTCAGCGTCAGGACAACCGATCCGTTCTTTTTCATGGTTGGGGATAAGGAACTTAGGGTGTCGGCATCGCAGACTTCGTCTTGAGGTCGCGCGCGCTGTCGGCCATTTCCTTCGCGAGTCCCTGCACCTGCGACGAGAGGCCGTCGAGATCGGAGCTCTTCTGGCGCGCCGCCTCGGCAAGCGACCAGGATTCCTTGGCGAGCGTCACCGCGTCGTCGAAGCGCTGTTCCGAGCCGGCGCGGTACGCGCGCACCAGCGCGCGGAAGGCTTCCGTCGTCTTGAGCGCGCCTTGCACGAGCGGCGTGTCCGGCTTCGATTGCAGCGCGCCGCGGGCGGCGAGCAGCGCGCGCGCCGACGCGTATTCGGCCTGCGACAGATCCTTCGCCTCGAGCATCTTGAGTACGTTCACGAGATCGCTTTCCGTGGAGGAGAGGAGCGCCTGCGTGCGGCGGCCGTCGCGGTAGGTGAGGAAGCGGTGCAGGAGGAGCGCCACTTGCGCGCGGCTGAGTTCCTGGCTCGGACCCATGGCGCCGTCGGATTGCACGGTGGTCATCGACGCGGTGATCGCGTAGCGCATGTAGGGGTAGTACCAGGCGCCCGGATCCGTCACGTCGCTCGCGAGCGGCAATTGGATCTCGCCAAACGACTTCGGATCCACCTTGTACGCGAGCAGGAGCATCTTCAAAAACTCCACCTTCGTGACGTTCTTGTCTCCCCGGAAAAGGGTGGCGGTCGGCGGGCCGTCGACGATGCCGAGCTCCTTCCAGGCGTATGCCACGTACGGCTCGTACCACGCGCCGTCGGGGATATCGGTGTAGGAAGAAGTTCCGGGCGTGAAGGTCTTCCCCTGGGCCACGGCGCTCACGATGATCTTGATCGCTTCGGACCGCGCCACCTTCTTGTCGGGGCGGAACGTGCCGTCGTCGTACCCCTTGAGGATGCCGAGGCCCGTGAGGTACTGCACCGCGGCGTAGGCGGAGTGCGATGTCGGCAGGTCCTTGAAGGACATTCCCTGCGCGGTCGCGGCGGGAACCGTCGTTACGAAAACGAGCGCGAGAAAAAAGAAGGAAGCGAATCTGCGGGCGGAAGCAATCATGGGATCCATTCTACCCATGCGCCCGTTCTTGAGGCAACGTCGCGCAACCGCATCAAAAAATCCCGCATCGAACGGTGCGGGATTTTTGAAAAAGAGGCGTGTTTTCAGAGGGTGATGTAGAGGATCGCGGACACCGCCAATATTGAGATGAGGTAGTATCCGGCGTCCAGGCACCAGTGGCCTGGCTTTTTTCCTTCCCAGGCGTACGAATTGGCGAATGCAAGCGCGGTAAAGGGGAGCCAGAGAATGACGGCGATGATCAACGCGTCGACGATGCCCCGCAGGCTCACGATCTGGAACGTTCGTCCGAGAACGGCCGATTGCACGAAGACCATGACGAAGTTTGCGGCGAGACCGGGGAGCATCATGGAGAATTTCATATCTTCCTTCTTCGGCGGCGTGATGTTGTTGTAGGCCATCCACTGCTTGCCGAAGAGCGGACCGTGCCAGATGAATCCGATGACGTACGTCGCAAGGATCGCGAGGAGAATGCCGAGCATGTGCGTGCCGACGTACTGCCCAACGGCGATGAGGTGGATCATAGATAGAGGAAAGAAGAGTAGAGAGGAAAAGGGATTCCTATTGTACACAAACCAAAGGGCTTTTTTCGAAAGCAAAGAAAAATTTTGATAACACATCATGTGCGGGATTGTTCAAATCAAGAGCAGCTGAAACGAAATTTACGAAGAGCGATTCTCCTTGTTTTTTTTGCACGTTCCTGTGTTGAGAGGCTCAACAAACGTCAAACGCGTGCTAGTCTTAGACTATCTTTCTTTCTTTTCTTCTATGAAACAACGAACATCATTCCTCCTGCTTTCCGCGGGCGTGGTTGCGGCTCTCTTCGGCGCCTCGACGGCATTGGCGCAATCTACGAGAACAACCGCGAAAACGATCTCGCCCACTTCCATGGCAACTTCCATGCCGGGCTGCACTCTTTGGCTCGATGGCGTCCAAGGGGAAAACGCCACCGGTTCAATCGAAGTCCAGTCTTTCAGCTGGGGAATGTCGAATGCTACATCCGTTGGCAGCAGCGGCATGGGAGCAGGAAAAGTTTCGATGAGCGATATTAGTTTCATGGTGACGAAGCGCATCGATAAAACTTCTCCTCAGCTCTTTCTGAATGCCGTCTCCGGGACGCACATGAAGTCAGCAAAACTGAGCTGCAAAAATTCTTCTGGCCAGGAGTACTATCAGGTAACACTCGCGGATGTCATGGTTTCTTCTCTAATGACTCAGAGTGGCTCCGATCGTCCGATGGAGTCGCTCAGTTTGAATTTCACGAAAATCGAATTTTCATACAGTCCGCAAAAGAGTGACGGTAGTTTGGACACTGCAATCAAGGCCACCTACGATCTCAAGGCCGCCAAGAAGTAATTGTCTAAGTGTTTCATGACTAAAAAAGGGACGACCACGGTCGTCCTTTTTTTGAAGATCTCAGCCGAAAATGGGAAAAACTATGATCAAATTTTGTGTTCAAAAAAATTCTTCTGACGAACAGACAAGTACTCTCGGTGGCGGAGATGATTCCGCAGTTTGGAGTCACTGATTGACGGGAATTGAAATATTCCCGGATTTTCACCCCAAGATCGCTTCCCTGTATCACTTTTTACAATGAAATCGATGGCTCCGAATTCTTCGCTCTTGAGCCGGACGAGTCCCTCATTCGTTCATGTCGGACATCGGAGGATCGAGAAAGCGTAAAGCTTTCCAATACGTTCTTCATCCCCCGCAACGGGAATCTTTGTCACGATTGCGAAGGGGAATAGGGGAGGGAAAGGGTGAAGGTCGTTCCTTTGTTTTCCTCGGAGACGAAGGAGATCCTCCCGCCGATTATTGAGACCAGCGATTGTACGAGATACAGACCGAGGCCGGTTCCGTCCGGCACTTTCTTTTGCGCGTTGTCTGCCCGGAAGAATTTTTGGAAGATCCGTTCTTGTGCTTCCGCGGGAATGCCATAGCCGTTGTCCTGAACGGAAATCTTCAAATTATTTTCGACGACAAGGGCGCGAATCTCGATCCTGCCCTTCTCGGGCGTGTAGCGGATCGCGTTGCTCGTGAGGTTCGCGATAATTTCTTTCAGGAAGTTTTTGTCGGTATGAATGACGATGTCTTCCGGGCAATCGACGACGACCTGCAGGGATTTTTGCGAAGCGCTGTATGACAGCTCTTTGGAAATTTCCCGTAGGAATTCTTGCACGTGGATTGCAGTCGCATCGATGGATGCCTTTCCCACTTCCACGCGCGAGATCGAGAGCATGGTGTGGATTGTCTCTGCCAGCGCCACAGCGTATCGGAGACCGCTCTGGACAATATTCTCCTGTTCCTCCGTGAGAGGACCGAAACGGCCCTTCGACAGAAGTTCAAGAGACAGGCGCAGGGCCGTGAGCGGCGTTCGTAATTGATGCGAAGCCAGAGAAATAAACTCGGATTTCACCCGATCCTCATTCTTTCGTTGTGTGATGTCCCGTTGCACGCCCACGAAGTAGATGGGCTTGTTGTTCTTGAGTACCGGGAAGACGGTCAGTTCTGCATTGTAGAGCGTACCGTCCTTTCGTTTGTTGACTATATCATCCGTGGCGAAAACCTTCCCTTCAAGAATTGCCTTCCACATTTGGCTGTAGGTCTCCTCTTTTGTTTGGTTGCTCCGGAGAATCTTGGGATTTTTTCCGACGACTTCTTCCGAGCTGTATCCCGTCAGTATTTCGAAGGCTCTGTTGACGAAAACGATCTTTCCTTCGATGCTTGTAATGGCGATTGCGTCCGTCGAGCCCTCCACGGCGTTCTGGAATTTTTTCGTCTCCGTCGCCTCGTTCTGCAATTGAGTTTTTGCATTCTCCAGGTCCTCCATGATGTTCAGCATTGCCAGATTGGATTGCTTCTGTTTCGCAAGGGCATAGGCGACGTCTTTCGTTCTTTCTTGAATTCTCCCCTCCATGTCCGTATATGTTTGATTGAGTGCGTTTTGCATTTTTTTAAATCCCTGATTGAGCTCCGCCATTTCCGCCGTGTTCGCATTTTCCTGAATGACCGTGTCAATTTTTCCGGCTGCGACGGCGCTTACGGCCTTCGTGAGATGACGAATAGGCGAGGAAAGATTGTGCGCCGAGTAGGCGATAAGACCGATGATCGAAAAGGCAAGCATCGTCGATACCGCGATGATGATGCTTCTCAGCCGCTGTATCGGGGCGACCAGAGCCATTCGGTCTATGGAGGAAATGACGGTCCATGTTTGTTCGGCATTCGGTCCGTATTTGATGGTCTCCCACAGGAATTCGCGCTCGGTGCCCTGATCGTAATAGTTTCCGTTTTTCGATTTCCGAATCAGCGGGGCGAGTGTCGGGAATTCGTTGACGATTGTCGCTTCTGGCTTTTTGAGGTCAGCCCCGAATTCCATTTCTGCGTTTGGGTGCAGGGCGAAGAATCCCCCGTGATCCACGACGAAATTTTCCAGGATCGCGGACTGTTCCCGCAGGGGCGAAAATATCTCGCCGGCGAGAAAGTTTCCCATAATCACGCCCTTTCTTTTCCCCTCTGAGTCGAAAACGGGCGTTGCGATGCGCAAGACCGGGACGTACGGCATTTCAATTTTACCGTACTCCTGATTGAGCTCGACGCTCGACACATAGAGTTCGTCGTTCGAGAGCTGCATCGCCTCGAGAAAGTACGGACGATCCTTTTTGTTTTGCAGAAGATTCGGCGGCGTGATGACGATCTGCCCGCCGATAAGCTCCGCATGAACTTCTTCGTTGCCTTTCTCGTCGAAGACTCGCAACTGGTAAATGGAATTGTTCGCTTTCAAATGGGCTCGGAAAATCTGCGACAATCGCGTGGACCACTGTTCGTACGTACTGTTGTCCTGCTTGTCCAAACCCGTTTTCCTCGAACGAATCATTCCTTGAATCGGCGGCACATCGCGAAGAGCCAAAATGAGGCGCTTGTCACTTTCGACGAATTGCCTCGTGGTTTCGCTGTTTTTTTTAAGAACGAGAAGATTTTCCCGGATGCTCGAATCTTCGATCGCGGTGCCGACGATGCCGAAAAACACGAGGGGGGAAACGACCGTGATCGCGAAAACCGCCGGCAGGAGCAGGAGGATAAGTCGGGCCTGAATGGAGAGGGTCTTTGCCATGAGGGTTTTATGACGACGCGGAATCGTCCGTAGAGCCGCGTAATTTTTTCAATTCATCTTTCATATCACGCATTTTCAGTTCGCGACCGACCATCAACTCGTTCATGCGCTCAAGTTCCGCATTCTTCTCTTGAAGATTTTCTTCGTATGCTTTTCGTTCTGTGATATCGGTCGTGGTGCCGATCATGCGTACGGGCCTATCGTTTGCCGAGCGCACCACCACCCTTCCTCGAAGAGAGACCCACTTATAATTCCCTTCTTTGCAGCGCATGCGTACTTCGCAGAAGAAAATCTCGTTTTGGTTTTGGATGTGACGCTCTCGTTCCGTCGTGATTTTTGCAAAATCGTCGGGATGCACCACTTTCGGCCACGCAAGCTCGTCATCTTTCAATTCGCCCGGATTGTATCCGAGCATGCGGGCGCCGCGCTCGCTGTTCCTCCATTGATTGCTTAAGAGATTCCATTCCCACACGGCATCGCCGCTCGCCTCCATCGCGAGTTTCCACGTGTCCTCGTTCTTTGCCATTTCCTGCGCAATCTTTTGTGCCCGGCCCTCTGCTGTTTCTTTTGCCAAGCTGAGGAGCATGGCAATCGTAAAAACCAGAATACTGACGACAGTTCCGGATGCCCAAGCGATGATTGAGCTGAGATGAGAGTGCGACCTGTCGAATTCTTTCGATGTGTGATAACGGACGGACCATGATTGCCCTCCGATACGCAGCGTATGCGTTCCTGCGATTTCGGGAAGGTATGATTCTTTTTCCTCGGGGTCTTCATTTGTGTATAGGAGATCCTCCTCCCCGTTTTTTCCCGTTACGGAATAAATTTCGAGATCGATGTACGAGGTGTCGACCGTGCTCAGAATCGCCGTGAACAAATCTTCCATTCTGAAAGCCGCATAGGCGAATCCCTGGAAAGCGGCACGACGCTGTTCCGGCGTATCGACGGGCTCTCCCTTGCGGTAGATGGGTAAATAGAGGAGCGTTCCCGCCTGGGGTTGTGAGTTGTTTTCCTGCTTGAGCGTGACTTTGCCCGATAGGATTGCGACTCCCGTGTCGCGCGCTCGATCCATCGCGGCGGCGCGTGTGCTTTCCGTATGCATGTCGAAGCCGAAGGCGCGCCGATTGCGTTCGTCAAACGGTTCTATGAATCTGATGGAATGGTATTCATTGCGATCATTTTCCGGCGTGACGACAAAATTGGAAAACCCCTCGGCCCGTACGGATTCCTCAAATGCCTTGAGATTTTCCTTTGATCCGACGAATTCGCTGTAGCCGATCGCCTGGATGCCTGGAAGTCTGCGGGAAAGTTGCAGCGAGGACAGGTAGCTTGCAAATTCATCCCTCTCGACGGATTTCGATGCCAAGTAAAGTCCTTTGACCCCGTTCAGCACGGATTCATAGTCGATCATTCGGTTGGCGATCGTCTGCAAAACGACATCCACTTTTGAGGTGAAGGCAAATTGTGCGGATTCGTTCTCGGAGCGTCGGACGATGGCCCCGCACAGAATTGTCGCGGCGATGCACAGAACAAAAATTCCCCAGGCAAGAATAGAGAATTGCCGGGAGGTTTGTGGCGCCTTCATAAATATGGGTATTTGCTCTTATTGTAGCACAAAAGTCGATTTTTTAAAAACGAATCTCCCCCAAGTATCGCTGCCGGTTTTTACTCTTCCAGCGGGCGGATGACTCTGCTGAGGTAGAGGAACGGCGTATCGAGAATGGCAACGACGATCTTTACAATCAGTCCTACGATCATGATCTGCAGAACGCTTGTAAAATCGACCACTCCGGCAAAGACAATGCTGAAAAAAATCACAGAATCCACGATTTGGGCAAACCAAGTACTGACGTTTTTTCGGAACCACAGATAGCCGTCGCCCGTTTTTTTTCGTATAAAATCATAACACCAAATATTGAAAGTTTGGCTCAAACTGTAGCCAAGAAATGAAGCAAGGGCGACGCGGGGGCTGGCGGAAAAAAGTGAGTTCATCGAACGGGAAATTGCCAATGAGGAGCTTGCGGTTTCCATCCCCAGGACGATTTGACTGAACAGAATGAACGTCATGAGAACAACCAGACCCAGCCACACCATTTTGTAGGCGCGCGTGGCACCTTTGTTCTCGATAATGATTCCCATGGCCAGGAATGTTGCGGCGTAGAAAACATTGCCGGCATTTGTCATAAAACCGAAAATCGTTATGAGTTTCTGCGCGAAGCACACGATGAGAAGCATGTTGACCACGATTGAGGCGTACACCCATTCTTCGCCGAGGTACCAGCAGAAAAAAACGAAACTGAGGTCGGCGATCGCGAGGAGGAGCAAGAGAAACCCGTTCATGCTTTTGAGCATAGGGAACAAAGGCATTCATTTCTCCTTTTGCGATGCAAAAACGCATGGAAAGAGCGTCAAATTCGTGCTCTTTTCCTACGATGTTGCGGTTGCGCAATCCCAATCTTCCATTGTCACTCTCTTCCTCACGGGAAGGATATGGTTCTGCGGGATGGGCATGGCGCTTTCGGTTTTTCTCTTAAGATGTTGAATCTTTTTTTTCCTTAAGTTTTTCAATTTCTTTTTTGAGTTCCTGCATTCGAAGTTCCCTGCCAACCATCAGATCGTTCATTTGCTGCAGCTCGATCGCCCTCTTTTTCATTTCATCGTCGTGGATTTTGCGGTCGGTGATGTTTTCTGAGATGCCGAGCAAATACTGGGGATTGCCGTCCTGATCGACGATGGGCACCTTGCGCGTGTGAAGAAATATTTTTCCGAGACTCTTCGAGACGATCGTCTCGACGGGGATATCGACGATCTTTCCCTGCGACATCACTTTCTCATCGGTTTGTCGGAAGAAATCAGCTTCCGTTTTCGTAAAGAGATCGTAGTCGCTCTTTCCGATCACGGCGTTCGATTGCAGACCGAACATCTTTTCGCTTTCCTTGTTCCACATGTTGAAGCGGTAGCCGTTTTTTACGTCCTTGCAGAAGAGCGCGACGGGAAGGTTTTCGAGAATGGTGTGCAGTACGTCCTCCGCGGACCGGAGCTCTTCCGCTGTGCTCTCCGCTTTTTGTTCCGCGCTCACGCGGCTGAAATGCAGGAGGAAGCCCGTGAATGTCACTCCAAGGCAGAACAGCAATCCTGATCCGAGGAGAGCGAAAATTTGCGGAAATATTTCGTTCACGAAACGGTCATACTCCGAGGATCCCATGTCTATTCCCAGAATGCCGACGACTTTTCCGTCGGTGCTGCGGATCGGTGCGTACGCGGAAATCCATGTCCCCCAGGAGTCGTGCGAAAAATCGGCGTCGGTCGTTGGTCCTTCGAAAGCGGATTCCCGCATCGCCGGCGTCTCGCTGATGTCGTAGGAGTCGCCGGGATAGGATCCCTTTTCATCATCGTCCACGGTACCGTTCCCGTTTACGTCCAATTCTCCGTCCGTCGCCAGGGAATCGGCATCGGCGATGAATTCCAGCGTCATGGGATCCTCGGTTCTTCGCATGATGTATGCGAAACGGATACCGGGGATGCTCGTGCGAATGTCTTTCAGCCTCTGAACCACGGCGGAAAAATCCTTCCGTGTCATGTCGGCGCGGGTGCGCATCGATTCGAGGGCGCCGGATTCCTTGGCGAAGTCGTTCGCGGCAATGCTGACGACGGCCAGAACTGCATTGCGAATGTGGTTTTCCGCGACCGCCTTGCTTCGTTGATACAACCGGACACTGAGGAAGAGAAGAAGCAGGAAAAAGAAACCGCACAGCAGTGGATAGATCATCCGCTGATGTGGGGGGTTTGTTTTGAGCATTTCCCTTATTATAGCGGAAAAATCATGCTTTGAACACCGAAAAAAATCATCGTCGTTCCCGGATACCACTCTCGAAAAATGGCGATGGGAACGGATTTTCTTCGACTCGTCGCGCTCGGCGCTCCTCACTCAGGAAAAACGTCTCATCCTGCCGACTCTCGCCCGAAGACTGTCACCCTGAGCCTGACGAAGGGTGGCTGGGGAGGAGGGATTCCCATTCGACTCGTCCTTCGTCGCACGATGCTCCTCAGGACTCGCTCAGGGTAAACTTCTCATCCCTCCGACTCTCGCCCAAAGACTGTCACCCTGAGCCTGACGAAGGGTGGCTGGGGAGGAGGGATTCGAACCCCCGAATGGTAGCTCCAGAGGCTACTGCCTTACCACTTGGCGACTCCCCAATGCGCCGGTAGACGATATCAGAAAACAGCGGTCAGGCAATCGGGTTTGGGGGCGAATAAGCCGTTATTGGCACTCTTGCCACTGCAGTTCGGACAGTGCCAAGCGGTCGGCATTCGTCAGCGTAGTCCGCCATGAGGGTTGGGTGCCCAGCAGAGGTGAGTTCTCCGCGCAGTTCGAGAGGACAAGCCTTCGTTTGTACGTGAATGCGCGGAACTTCCCGATGGAGAAAGTTCCGTCGGAGATCGATGTCCCCGTGATCGTGAGTGCCCCCCGGGAAATATTCCACGCTCCTTCCCCGAGTGTCGGGCGAGTGTCGTTTTCGCCTGCGTAGTCGAGCTTCCAGACGACGTTCAGGGTGCCGTTGCGATTCAAATGTCCGCCTTCGCCGGACATCGCCAGATTGAGTAGGCCTCTGCGCGGAAGATACGCCCTCATGAAATCCTCCTTTTGGACGGGGGTCATTGCGTTGAACTTTTCCGCGCGTGACTCAGCCGCTTGCGAGGCGTGAGGAGTCAAAACGGTGACGATCAGGGCCGTGATAATGGCAATACGGCGCATGGGAAAAATATACTTGTGCGAAAAACGAAAAACAAGGGAGTTCCGCGTCACTGGTCGTCGTTGCCGAAGGCCGTCAGGCCGATCAGGCCTCCGGCGAGTCCGGCGAGCACGGGGATCCCCGTCCACATGTGCACCGTGAGCCACGTGCCCTTCACGACGGTGAGGGTCGTCATCATGAAGGCGTAGAGGGAGAAGGGCAGGAGAAAGGAGAAGAGGCGGAGCCAACGGGTGCGGTTGCGGCTCCACTCGGCTGTTTCAAGCAACGTATCACCGACGAGTCCTGCAAGGAGCGCCGCGGGGATGTATGCAGTGCCCCCGCGATTCACGCTGAGTCCCGTCATCGTGAGCCCGAGCACCAGCGTCACGGCGCCGAAGGGCAGGCGTCCGCGCTTGAGGAGCGTTGTGAACGTTCCGGTGAGGATTGCGGAGAAGAGCATCGCACCGAGGATCGGCGTCGCTTGCTGGTAAAAGCGCAGCGCTCCGGAATCGGGTATCCACTCTTTCGCGAAGCCGAAGTCTGTGAATTCGCCGAATTGGATGAGAAAAACGATTCCCGCAAATGCGCAGTTCATCGAGAGTACGTAGGGCATGGAGGCAAAAAGATTTCCTCCGTACGCATTCTCGCTCCGAGACCATTGGTCCCGGATGCCTCCGGTGACGATGAGGAAAAGACCGAAAGCGAGGAGTAAATGCGTGGGGCTCAACAGGGCTTCGATATCTATCTCGATACCGAAAACGGTGTGCCACAGCATGTCGCCGATTCCTCCGAGTGCAAAGATCCCGATTCCGAGGAGTGTCAGGCCCTGTCCGCTTGGGACGGCACTTCGCCAGTCTTTGGATCGGTTCCTTCGGCGAAAAATCTCGTGGATGAGCAGTCCGGCCGTCAGGGCGAAGCCGGAGTAGAAAATCGCGTGCCAGACCGTGAAGAACGTTTCCAGTTCCGGGACGTGCAGGTGCGCCCAGCCGTCCATGTAGAGTCCCCCCACAAACAGCGTCGATGCGACGGCATACATCCAGCGGAGTCGCGGTCCGAAGGGGGAGTGAGATGGGCGGGAGAAGAGGGCCATGTCGAAAGAATACCCTTCCGGTATTTTCAGCGCTCTCGCCGAGCGGCTCAGATCATGGCGTTTCGCTTCTTCTCCCAGGCCCTCATCGCGTTGAGCGCTTCGGCGGGGTCGGCGTTGAGCACCGTCACGTAGACCATCGCCTCCTTGCCGCACGTCGTGGCGTAGATGCTTCCGATGTTGATGCCCGCGGCGGCAAGAGCGCGGCCGATGTCGGCGATCGCACCGGTCTTGTTCTTCATTTTCAAGGCGAGAACGTCGAGAGCGCTGACGGTGCCAAGCTCGCGGAGTACGATTTTCGCGGTGTCTGGGTCGCTCACAATGAGATGGATTGCCGTGCTGTCACGGCCTTCCGTGCAGGAGATCGCTTCGATGTTCACCTCCGACGCACGCAGCTTGTCGCCGACCTTCGCAAGCGAGCTCGGGACGTTCTTCATGACGACGGTCACCTGGGTGGCGAGGTCCATAGAAGGGGGAAAGCGGATTGCGGGGAGTCTAGGGATTTTTTTGTGATCTGCAAGGGCCGAAACCATGTTTTCACCTGCAAAAATTTGGCCGAAAAGCCGGTATGCCGTTTAACTCGCTCTTGCCCTTCTTCTTACGAGAATCTCCTGGAGGGCTCGTTTGATCTCTTCTGTGGCAATAGGATGATTGCCGTAGTGATCGGGGTTCTTTGCACGGTTTGCAAGAATGCCTTGAAGGACTCGGGGGTCGTTTTCAAGAGAAACTGCAATACGGGGTTGAGTGCCGAATGGCATACCAATGAGGGAAAAAAAGGGCATCCGACCGAACCGACGGATGCCCGGGGAAATTATTGCGCGCCCATCTGCAGTTGTATGTCGCGATTCAGCTCGGCGAAGTCGTGCAATCCCAGTTCCAGAGTATCGCTGATCTTTACGACTTTTGGATGCCAATGATTGTTCCGGGTCGTCGCTTTGATCACGTTGCCGCGGGTATTCGTAACGGTCGCGACGAGCGGTTCGTATGCGGGAGGGATATTGTTCGTTCTTCCTTCTGCGAGTGCCAAGGCGTCCGCGGAAAGAATGACGACTTTATGTCCGTCTGGGGTTTCCTCGATTTTCCAGAGCATGCCGTCTTGAGGATCAACGGTGTCTCCGACCGTCGTTGCGGCTTCGTATTTCAGTTCATCGGGGATGTCGGTACGGCCGTCGATTGTTTCAGGGTGAACCATGGGGAATTGGGGGAAAGTGATGAAAAAAATCCTCCGGCTGCTGGGGAGGGGTGCTCGCGTTTCGTTCGGTCACTCAGCGCAGCACCGCTCCCGTCGTAAGGGAGAGGAAGAGCTTGCCGAGGAAGAGTTCGCGACAGTTCATGTCCACGAGCAGTATGCGCTCCGGGAATCGGCGCGCAAGCAGACAGGGTTTCTACTCCGTTTTTTTGGCATCCTGAAGTGCAGAAATTGCATTGGAGATCGTCGAAGAAAACCAAGAAATCCCCGCGTCGGCGACAACGGCCGGATGTCGCTCTGCGATCCGATGGCGGGGATGCTCCGGAAGCTCGGTCTGATTGCCGCCGAGCGTGTGAAAGAAGCGGGCGACCGCGTTGTCTCGGGTCTGCTTCCACGGCACGATCCCGCCTTGTTCGAGCACGGTCGAACCGGGATCCAATTTCTCGAGCGCCTCTTTGGGAGAGGGGGCCCGTATCACGCTGTATCCGCTGTTGCTGAATACGACGTATTCGTCGCCGACTGTCCGGTAGATCATCACCTCATGGCATTTTTTCCACTGCCAATCAAAAATGAGATCGGCGACGGGCGGTCTTGTGCGTCCGATACTCGGTTGCACGCCGTGTGCCCACAGCCAGCGGGCGACGTGCTCCGCGGGATTGTTGCAGGGACCGTGGGCCTTTTCTTTCGTTTCGCCGTTGATGCTCTGGATCCTCTTTGTCCGCCGGAAAAATTCTTCGGGAGGCGCGCGGTATGTCTCGAGAAAATCGAGAAGTCCTTCCGGGTACGAGTGCTCCGTGTGTTCGTGGAGGAACGCGCTGAGGTCGTCGGGATGTCGGAGATGAACCATGAGAGATTCCATCGGCGCATCGAGCCCCGGTCTCTCGCATTTTCCCGGCTCGTCGAAAGAATCTCCTGCGTATGCGAAAGGGATGGGATTGTCGGGTTCGCGAACGGCATGGAGCAGCGCTGCGACGCTGAGGCCGAACGCGCCGCACACCGCGAGGAGACGTTTGTGAGCAAAGCTCGTGCGGTATCCCTCCGGCACCGTCGATTCGAAGGGTTCGATCAACCGGCGCGCGATCGCGTCGCGGACGGCGCGGATGGGAGCCGTGACGGCCGAGACGAGCGCGCCCACCCTTCCCGGCGCCACCTTCGGCCCTTTCTCGGGGGCAGGCGGCGGTTTGGGGCGAAGGAGCATCAACTCTTGAGTCTACGACGCGGCGATCCTCCGGCAAATTTTCCGGAGAAGGCGTCGCTTTCCTGGGCTCGCGCTAGCGCCGCGATCACCAGTCGATGTTCCCTGCGAAGGTGACGTTCCCGTCACCGAGACCGATCTCTCCGATTTCATAGCAATCGTAGCCTTGGCGCCGGATGGAAGTCTGGATGCGTTTCTTCGCTGCGCGCGATACCACGATCGTCAGGCCGACACCCATGTTGTAGGTTCTCAACATTTCGGAATCCGGAGCGTCAGCCGCGTCGCGGATCGCTTTGAAAATCGGGAGCACCTTGATAGTCGAGAGGTCGATCACCGCGTTCACGTTCTTCGGAAGGATGCGACACAGATTCCCCTCGATGCCGCTGCCCGTGATGTGCGCCATGCCATGGAGTCCGCGATCGCGGAACAGGCGGCGGACCGCCTGGTAATAACACAAGTGCGGCTTGAGGATCGCATCCAGGAACGTGTCGCGCCCGATTTTCCTCTTCGCGAGTTTCGGATCCTCCTTCATCAGTCGGCGCACGAGGGAGTAGCCGTTGGTATGCAGGCCGTTACTGGCGATCGCCAGCACTTTGTCGCCTTTCTTGATCTTGCGCCCGTCGATGACGTCGCGCTTCTCCGCGACGCCGATGACGCTCGCGCTCAGAATGTACGTGCCGGCCGGAATGATCCCCGGCTGTTCCGACGTCTCGCCACCCGTAAGCACGCAGCCTTGTGCCTTGCAGGCTTGCGACATTCCCTGAACAATTCTTGTGATCACTTCTTTGTCGAGCTTGCCGCAGACGATGCAGTCTTGTACCGAGAGCGGTGTGGCGCCCATCACGATGATGTCGTTGAGCAGGTGATTCACGAGGTCCTGGCAGATCGATTCCACCTTGCCGTTGTCGATCGCGAGCTTTTGCTTGCTTCCCGGCTCCTCCGTCTTGAGGACGAGCACGGGCTGCTTGTAGCCGCGGAAACGACCGTCGTAGAGGCTCGCGAAGGCGCCGACCTGGTTCAAGACGCGCTTGTCGGAGCTTTTGAGCATCGACTCCATCCGTGTTTTGGCGGCATCGGCTTCGTCGATGTTCACGCCGGCTGCGGCATAGGAGAGGGAACGGGAATTCTTGGAGGTCATGGCCACAGTATACGGAAAACTCATACCTTGACGAAAGGCTTCGAGTGGCGGGCCGAGGGCAGCGAGAATCCCGCAGCTCGAAGCCCGAAGTTCGTCATTCTCAATCCGAATGGATCGACGTCACACGGATCTTTCGTCCTCCGGTCTTGGATCTCGAGGCTTCGTCCGATGGCTCGTTTTTCGCCTCGGCCGCTGGTTCGTACTCCGGTGCGACGGCGGTCGGATCCGCGAATGCGGCCGGGACGGGCATCGGTGCCGTCGCGGGCATTTTCTCAAAGACGTCGTGACGAGGCGTTTCTTCTGTCGTCGCGGTCGGACTCATCTTTCCGCCGAGATCAATCATACGGGTGGCAATGCCCTTGAGTGCGTCCGGGTCGTGCGTGAATACCACCACGGTCGTTCCCGATGCGTGGATTTCCTTGAGCAGAGAGAGAATATGGGAGGTCTCGGATCGGTCGAGCAGCGCCAGCGGTTCATCGGCAAGAACGATCAAAGGCTTATGCGCGATTGCCCGCGCAATCGCCACGCGCGTTCGTTCGTCGGCGGTGAGATGGTCGGGGAGTTCGTCGTCGCGCCCAGTCAGATCCACTTGTCTGAGCGCCTCTTTCACGCGCTTCTCAATGACGTTGTCCGGAGCGCCGCAGATCTCAAGGGGAAACGCCACGTTTTCCGCGACGGTACGATAGGGGATGAGTTTCCCTCCTTCGAAGACCACTCCCAGCCGTCGGCGATACAGCTGCAGCGCCGGCTCCGGAATGTCTCGAAGGTCCACGCCATCGACCTCCGTGCTTCCCGTCTGCGGCTTTCGCAGGCCCGCAAGAAGTTCGAGTATCGTGGTCTTGCCGCTGCCGCTTCCGCCCGCGATGCACACGAACTCGCCGGGTTCGATCGTCACATTGACCTGTGAAAGCACCGTTCGCTTGCCGCGCATCACGCCGACGTTTTTGAGGACGAGCATGGAGGGGAGTGTATCGCCGTCTGCGGGCATTATCTCTTGAAGTCCTGTCGTCCTGTCGTCTTATTCGTCTCTCACGATGTTCGGGAAAAACAGGGCGTCAGAATGATTACTTCCTTAGCACCACGTACACCTCCCTGCTACTTTCGCGCGTCGCGGTCACTTCCACCACTTTCGATTCGCGCCAGGCGGCTTTTTGTCGCCGAAAGAATTCGTCAAAATCTCCGCCGCGGAAGACTTTGATGACGCATCTGCCTCCGACGGAGAGAATCGACCTCGCTACCTGAGAAACTGCGGTTGCCAGTTCCACCGATTTCCACTGATCCACGTCGCGCACGCCGCTCGTATTCGGAGCGATATCGGACAGCACCAGGTCGGGGTGTTCAAAGCCGTGTTTACGCAGCGCCGATTCCACCTTCGTACGATCGAGGGCATCGATCTGTTCCGTAATCACGTTTTCCGCTATGGGTTCGATCGGTGTCAGATCGAATCCGAAAACACGGCCACTCGGCCCCACTTTTTCCTTCGCGTACTGCAACCAACTTCCCGGAGCGGCACCGATGTCCACCACGGTCATTCCGGCTTGCAGGAGGTCGAATTTTTCATCGAGCTCCATGAGCTTGAATACCGACCGCGCTCGATATCCAAGTTCCGCGGCCTTCTGGCTCCATTTGTCGTTGGGGACGTAGGGTTTAGCCACGGGGAAAGTGTGCCTTGTTTATCCTCGGGAATCGAGGGCAGCAAGGCAGAACGGCAGAAGGGCAGCAGGTCGCCGATCCGCAAAGAGCGCAGACGTTCTACCCTCTTGCCCTGCTGCCTTTCTGCCTTCAGCGCAGCGGATCCTTCTTCGGCACCCCGAGTCCCCGCGGGTATTTCTCCGACAGGCGAGACGTTTTCTCGAAAATCAGGAGTTGGCGCGTCCCCCACGTGCCCGGCAGCGCGTACTCGTGGCGCGAGGCGAGATGACAGGAGAGTTCGGCTCGCGCGAGGAGCGAGTCCTTCAGCTCCTCTTCCACCTGTAGGCTCTTCCACAGGATCACTTTCCCGCCCGGCTTACAGAAGGGGCTGACATATTCGAGGAGTACGTTGATGGGCGCGACGGCGCGCGCGAAGACGGCGTCGAAGGTCTCGCGGTACTTCGGATTCCTGCCGAGTTCCTCGGTCCGCCCGCAGAGCAGATCGACGTTGCCGATCCCAATCGTCCGCACGATGCGGTCGAGCGCGTTGATCTTCTTCTCCACGGAATCGAGGCCCACGCAGACCCACTCCGGTCTGCAAACCGCGACGGGCAGGAGCGGAAAACCGCCGCCGGTCCCAACGTCGAGGATCTTCATCGCCGTCGCCGGGAGTACGTCGAGTACGGGCAATGAATCCAGGATGTTCCCGTGCCAGCACGTCTCGGGCGTGCGGAGCGCCGAAAGGTTCAGCTTCGCGTTCTCCGCGAGGAAAGCGTCCATCAGGCGTCGGAGATCCGCTTCGTGGAGGGTGGCCTGCGGTGGAAGGTCGGAAGTCATCGTTGATGCGATGGCGAATAACGAATAACCAGGAACCAGTAACCAATAATGCGTATCGGTACCGTAGTCTACTTGATCGTGATGTTCCTCGCTGTCTATTCTTGTCCCATGCCCCACGGAGAACGCATCGCGGAATTCCTCCTTTCGATCGGTGCCGTGCGTCTGTCGCCCGACCAGCCTTTCACCTGGACCAGTGGTATCAAGTCGCCCATCTACTGCGACAACCGCATGATCTACAGTCATCCGGAGGCCCGCAGTTTCGTGGTGCAGTCCCTCGCGTCGTGCGTGCGGTCGCTGCACGTACCGGTCGACGTCGTCGCCGGCACGGCCACCGCCGCGATCGGATGGGCGGCGCTCGTCGCCGACAAGCTTAACCTGCCCTTCGTGTACGTCCGCGCCAAAGCCAAGGAACACGGCGCCAAGAAGCGCATCGAGGGCGATCTGAAGCCCGGCAAGCACGTGGTGGTCGTTGAGGATCTCCTGTCCACCGGAGGGAGTTCGGTCTCTACCGTGAGCGCGCTCCGCGAGGAGGGCCAAGCCACGGTGAGCGACATCGTCTCGATCTTCACCTATGATTTTCTCGCCTCGCGCGAAGCCGCCATGGAACACGGCGTGATGCTCCATCCGCTCACGACGATCGGCACCTTGCTCCGGGTCGCGGTGAACCAGGATCGCATTACTCAGGAGCAAGCAGAGCTTGTGGAGGCGTTTGCGAAGGATCCGGAGAACTGGGGAAAAATGGTTCGATGAAGCCGTAAAATGAATTTTTGAGGAAAATTCTTTTGCAATGACACTTCTTTCATGCACTCTACCGCGCATGAAAAATTTCACCTCGTCGACGGAATTCAGTACGGCCCCCCTTTTATCGTCCGAGGGTATCGTTCCGTCGAACGATGTCTCCGGTTTTGTTATCCCATTACCTGCGGTCCGTGAGGATATTGATCGTCTTATCGAACAGATCGATCTGGGGTGGCTTTTGTTTCAGGCTCTGAAGCCTCTGGAGAGACTGGGGCCGAATCTTGGCCCTTTTGTCCGTCCAACCCTGGAAGAACTCAAGAGAGATGAGGGTTTCTAGTACGTCATTGAATATTGACAAAATTTGAATATATGATATTATAATATCATTACTCCTCATACCAATATAATTTATGGCATCACACGCTCTTCCCGAGCATTCGGATCACCGTCTCGATCGGGCCTCGGGGGTTCAGCCTCCTCACGATAATCGAAACGCAGCGATCGATGCGTATTTTGCCTCCACTGCAGGCGGCGTGAAGGACTTGGTTCAGGTGTCTTACAATGCTCCGAATATCGGGAGAAATCCTCTGTCTACCGATGTTCCAAAGGATTGGAGCTTGATAATGCCCGCAGAGAAGTCGGATAATGTTTCCATGCATCCGGTCGGTGGTGCCGACGTACAAAAAGAACTTCCTGCAAAAAAGAACAAGTTTGTGACAAATTACAAGCCCGGTACGGGAGATGGATTTATTCAGTTGAGCTAATGCGTTTTTCTCATGAAGACCCGCTGTTGAGCGGGTCTTTTCTTGTATACAAAAATGGTTCATCCTTCGATACGTTCGGGACGACTTTTTTTAGAATTGTCGCAAGAACCGCATGTCCCCGACGTAGAACGAGCGGAGGTCGGGGATTTGGTTGCGGATCATGATCATGCGTTCGACGCCGAAACCGAAGGCGAAGCCCTGGAATTCCTCGGGATCGATGCCGCAGTTCTTGAGGACGTTGGGGTGCACCATGCCGCAGCCGCAGATCTCGAGCCACTTGCCCTCGCGACTCTTCGATTCGTCGCCGCGCCAGCGGACGTCCACCTCGAGGCCCGGTTCCACGAACGGGAAGAAGCCCGTGCGGAAGCGGAATTCGGTATCGGGATCGATGAGCTCGCGGATCGCTTCCATCATTACGGCCTTCATGTTCGCAAGGTTCACGTCCTTGCCGATCATGAGTCCTTCGAACTGGTGGAACATCGGCGAGTGCGTCGCATCGGCATCCTTCCGATACACGCGGCCCGGGCAGATGATGCGGAAGGGCGGCTTGTGGCTCTGCATGTAGCGGACCTGCACCGTGGACGTGTGTCCGCGGAGCAGCGGGCGCGTGCCGTCGGTTTCCGGCATGTCCAGGTAGAAGATGTCCTGCGCGTCGCGGGCGGCGTGCTGGAGCGGGAAATTGAGGAGGTCGAAGTTGGTGCGCTCGCTCTCGGCTTCGGGGCCGGAGACGACGTCGAAGCCCATCCTCGTGAAAACGTCTTCCACCTGACGGATGAATTCGGCGATCGGGTGCAGGTGGCCCTGCTCGTCGCGGGGAAGTTCGAGTGTTACGTCGAGACGGTCGTTGTCGCCCAGGGAGCCCATGGCCTCGCGTTCGAGCGCCTTGCGTCGACTTTCGACGGCGGTCGCGAGCGTCGTCTTGATCTGGTTCAATTCCTGTCCTCGTTTCGTGCGTTCCTCGGGCGTGAGGGTGCCGAGGCCCTTCATGGCTGCCGTGAGGGCGCCTTGTTTTCGTCCGAAGATCTCGAGCTCGATGCTCTCGAGTTCCGCGGGGGTCTTGGCGGCGAGGATCTTGCCTTCGTAAGCGCTGAAGTCGGTCATGGCACAAGGATACCGAGGATTCCGAGTATTCCAAAGAGCCCGAAGAAGCCCATCGTCGGTATCCTCGGTATCTTCACGAGTTCAGCGCCAGCTCCACCAGCACGAACACCCCGTAGATCATCGGCACGATCCACCAGGTGAGGAGGCCAAGCAGATGGAATATCACCATGATAATGGTGGCAATTCCCAAGAAAATTCCTTGTCGCAGCGATATGCCGATCAGTTGACCCAGATCCCACGCGTGTACCGGCATCAGGCGCCAAAAGAAGTACAACAGCAATGTGCCCGTCGAACTCACGGCAAGGAGGAGGCTCAGGAAAAATGCGGGAAGTGCGTACTCGGGCGAAATGATGGGGCTGACGCGGAAAATGACCACGAGGAATGATGCTACGGACAGCAGCGACGAGAGAGTGATGGCGAAGAGGAGCGAGGTCATTGAGCAGCGAAAGTGTATGTGATGGAGGGAGGGTCGGAGAAGTTACTGGATATTCGTTATTGGTTACTAGTATCACTATCGAGTAACGAATAATCAGTAACGAGTAACCGCTATGTCTTCTCTTTTCTCCTCTTTAAAAACTCCCCCAGCGCCTTAAAGTCGTCGTACAGCGATTGACGAAGGCCTCCGTTGTGGAGCGCGGCGGCGGGGTGGTAGATGGGAAATACCGTCACGTCATTGGCGATGCCATTCTTCGACTTCGCTGGGATCATGATCGGCTTGCCGTGCGCATCGGTGATCGAGATCGTCGTGACGAAGTGGCCGAGCGCGTGGCGCCCGAGAGGAACGATTACCGTCGGCTTGATGATGGCGATCTCAAGCATGAGCCACGGCATGCACTGTTCCTTCTCCTCAGGCGTGGGGTCGCGGTTGTTTGGCGGCCGGTACTTCACGACGTTGCTGATGTACACGTCTTCCCGCTTGAGGCCGATCGTGCCGAGGAGCTCGTCCAGGAACTGTCCAGCCGGTCCCACGAAGGGCCGGCCCTGCTCGTCCTCGCGTTGTCCGGGCGCTTCGCCGATGAACATGATTTCGGCTTCCGAATTGCCTTCGCCGAGCACGGCTTGGGTCGCAGTCTTGTACAGCTCACAACCTTTCCATTCACGGAGCCGCTGTTGGAGGAAGTCGAGAGTGATCATGGGGAGCTCGTTACTCGTTATCCGTTATTGGTTACGAGGAGTGCTCGTGGTGGGTACTACAGAGGACGAATGGTCACTCGATTCGTATCGGATAACCAATAACGAGTAACCAATAACCGCCCATCGACATTACTGATACTCCGCCTTCAGCTTCGCGATGCGCTCAAGCAGTTTCTTCTTTAGGGCCGGGTCGCTGAGCGCCAGGATGCGGAGCGCCGCGAGCGCGGCGTTCTTCTGTCCGAGGACGGTCATCACCGGAACCTCGGAGGGCATCTGCAGGCTGGAGTGCACGTTCACGAGATAATCGTTCAAGTCCTTGAACGGCGGGCAGTTGAGGACCGGGTGCACGGAACCGCCGGCCATGACTCCTCCGAGGCCGTTGCTCATGCCGACGACGGTGATGACGAGCGTGGGGTCTGTGCGCCCGTTCAATTCGTCGATGATCACGGCGACCTTCTCGGGCACCTTGTGCGCCGAAGCCACGGTGATCTGCGTCTCCACGCCGTATTCCTTGATCATGCCGGCGATCTTCTCTGCGTATTCGGTGTCGGCTTTCGATCCGAGGAGGAAACGGACGTGCATGAGGGCAGGGGGAAAGTGGAAGTGATTCTACGGCAGCACCGGGGTCTCTATGCAAGCGCGAATCGAGAGGATTCCTTTTAGTCTATCCGTATGCGGTACTTCTTTGCGCTTGCGATTGTCCTTGCGGTTTGCGCTCCCGGGTCCGCCTTGGCAGCGACGAAGAAGGCTGCACCGCCAAAGGCGTCGGCTACTTCTTGCGTCATCAAAGGAAATATCAATAAGAAGGAGAGAATTTATCACCTGCCAGGCTGTGCGAGCTACAAGGCTACCGTCATCGATCCCTCTTCGGGCGAGCGATGGTTTTGCACGGAGAAAGAAGCCAGGGATGCGGGATGGAGGAAAGCGAAGAATTGCTGAGCCTCACCCTTGCGAGCCGTTGTGCCCGGGAAGTTCCCATCCGAGGAGCTCCGCGATCTTCCTTGCTGCATTCGCCGGGTCCTTCCGATCAACGGCGAGCGCCACGGGAAGACACTTTCGCCGAGCGATGCCATCCCATTCCGCCGCGTCGTACTCGTCGTCTCCTACGAGGACGTACGGAGGAATAACTTCATCGATCATGGGGGCATCAAGTGCGTCGGTGATGGCTGGCAAATCCTGCCCCATCGCGCGCTGCCCTTCGCGACTCATGAGCACTGCTGCGAGACGACGCTTCTTCATGAGTTCGTGTACGTCCGATATCGCGCTCACCGGTTCCACGGTCGGTTTCCCTTCGCGTTGATGGGGGAGGTACGCGTCTAGTTCGTGCGCAAGCGATGCATCGCCGAGCAGTGCGATGGACGTCTGCGGAAATTGCTCTTCGATGTTCTCCGTTGGAAAATCGACACTGCGGCAAAAAGCCAAGACGCTCGCAAGCGTCGCGCGTCGGTCAGGAAATTCCGGAAAATACCACCGGGAAATTTTCCCCGAATCGATTCGTTTTTGTACTGTGCGTTGCGATAGACCGAGGAGATCGCCGATTTTTTGCATCGTGAGAAGCTGCTCGTCGTCAAGTTGCTGAAGGCGTATCGGCGGCTTCGGCTCGCCGCGCTTCTCTGCGATCATGCGATCGAGCGGGGCCGTCGTGATTCCGCGGGCAGCAAGCATTTCGCGCAGAGCCAATGCGTCGACCCTGCCGTCATCCGCGGCGATAGTCGGCAGGACGCCGCTCTTTGCAAGTTTTCTGACGATGACTTCACTGAAGCCCATGACGGACGCCGCCTCTTTCCGCGTAAGTCCCACGGCTCCGCGGGCCTCACGATCCGCATTTGCTGATATTGGCGTCTCAACAGGCATTTTTTCAGGGAAAAAGGAAAGGAACGGAGCCTAGATCCTCATCGTGACGAGTGCAAGCAGGCGACTGATTCAGGATCCTTCGTCGCTCTCCGAAGGCAACGAATTCACTCCTAATTCACGGCGCACGTCCATGTGCCCTGCATGCAAAAGCAATTTTCATAGCTGTTTTTCCTGGCCTTCGCACACGCTTCCTCGTCGCCGCCGCAGACGCAATTATGCGAGCCGTCGCAGGTCATAAAACCGGAGGTGCACTGGGCATTGTCCACGTAGAGCGGTATTTGGTCATTGGCGGGCGGGCGGCGCAAGACATTGACCTGCATGTCCTCATCCAGAGGATAGCCGGTGCAGTTCACGAGAACTGGATCGTTCGACATGAGATACACCCATTGTCCGGTGGGAATTTCTTCCGTCATGCGGTACCCGGACGTGTCCTGCGCATTTTTAATCGAATCCGAAGCGAACCACTCTCCATCCCAAATTTCACGTCCCGTCAGCGAATTGACCGCTTCTCTGCCGCTGAAAACATATCCCCAATATCCCGAATCGGCCGGAAGGACGATGTTCGATACCGATCCGCCCTGAGGACAGCGGAAGTAGTGTGCGATACCGGGCTGAAACGTGAGCGGTTGGAACAATTCGGCATCCTCGTGGTACATGCCGAGTGCCTGCGCTCGGACTTGTGCCGTCAACGGCGGGGCGGGCGGGAGAGTTTTATCCGTCACCTCGGTTGGTTTTGGCGCGAGGAATGAAACGCTTGCGAGCCCGAGTCCCGTGAAGAGCATCACGGCGAAGGATCCCAGGGCGACTGTACGAGGAAGGGTCATCATGGCGGTCAGCGTACTGCGCGGATAGGGTCCTCGCAACGAAGGGGTATGGCGTATTCGCGTTGTTCATCGCACTGCGATACAGTTTTTCCATGTCGCAGTGGATTCTTCTGGATTCTTTTCCAAATGAGACGGAAGCGGAGATCGCCCGCTGCGCTCTCGAGGCCGCCGGCATCCCGTGCCTGCTCCGGCTCAACCCGATCGGCGACGCGCTGCTCGGGGCGGTCGGCGTACGGACGGGTCCTATGGACCTCTTTGTGGAGAACGACAAAAAATCACGGGCAACTTCCATTCTTTCCCCAAAAAAATGAGATGTCGGTGGTGGAGCCTACGAGATTTGAACTCGTGACCTCTTGCATGCCATGCAAGCGCTCTAGCCAGCTGAGCTAAGGCCCCAAAAGATGGTGCGCCCGGCAGGATTTGAACCTACGACTTCCAGGTCCGCAACCTGGCGTTCTATCCGGGCTGAACTACGGGCGCACGTACACAAGGAAAGATCGAGTCGGCCAGTCCTGGGCGAAGCCGAAGGACGAGCCGTGAGAGGGTACCAGCCTTCCGAGGGCTTTTCTAGGCAATCCGCGAGGAAGAGACCTTATTTCGAAGCATTCTTATGCTGAAGCCTGCAGCGGCGGAGCTGCACGTTAAGATCATTGCGGCGGTTCCTGGCGTCGGCATCGCGCTTTTTCACCGCAAAGATCTCGTCGGCTTCTTTGGCTTTTGCTTGGATCTCGGCGCAGGGGTCGGGCTGTACGGACATGGCCGAGCTCGTCACGGCGGAGGCACCGCAGGAGTTCCAGGTGAAGCCGTCCTCGCATTTGATGATCGCGCAATTGTCGAGCATTTTCTTCGTGCAGCTCACTTCACCTTTTTTCGCTGTCGATTGGACGCGCTCGCATCCGGTGAAGACGGTACAGGTGGCCGATTCCGTCACGATCGCGCGGAAACCCGGCGTCGACTCACAGTTTTGAATCTTGCTCTTCGCTTCGTCCCAGGGCATCGGGCAGCCCGTGGTTTCGTCGATCTTCGGCATCACGCACTTGGCGCGTTTGCAGCGGCGCTCGTCCCAGAATGCTTCGTAGTCCAATCCGGTCTGACGACAAACTTTTGCTTCATCTTTGAATTCGGGACACATGCCGATCGGCACGCAGGTGGCAATGCTGCAGCCGTCGGCTCGGGTGTTCATTTGATAGTCGAGGCCCGTGCTCTTGCACACCGCGATCGAATCATCCACGTTCGGGCAAATGCCTGCGGCGGAAGAGTGCAGGATCGGGAGTAGCAGAAGGGCTCCGGCGACCGCGGCGAAGCCGGCGGCGAAGGGGGCGATTCGGAGCGCGGAAACGCGCTGGGCGGTGTGGTGCATGGTCGGCATTCTGCACCTCGCCCCGGGGGGAGCGCAAATTTTTTGTTCAGTCCCGATCGAAGATGATGTTTTCCACCGTCTCGAGCGTCTCGGCAAGCTTTCCTTCTTTGTTGGTTACGCGGGCATCGCAGTGTTCGGCGTAGGCGAGCTCCTTTTCCATGCTCGAGAGGCGGCGGCGAAGTTCTTCCCCGTCGATGGGCGCACGTTTCGTGATGTGCTCGATGAGTTGCTCCTTGCTCTCGGGGAGGATGAACACCGACTGCAGGCGATAGGGGGCAGAGCCGTCCGCAAAGAGGGGATTGTTCTGAATACTGACGAAGCCTTGCACATCCACCTCGCGCACCACGATCACGCCCTTCTCGATGTAGGGAATGATTTCCTCCTTGAGGGTGCCGTACCGGGCGCCGCCGTGCACTACTGCCCACTCGAGGATCTGATCGTTCTTGAGGAGAGTGTCGAATTCCTTGTCCGAGACGAAGCGGTAGAGGTCGTCCCCCTCGCCTTCGCGCCTCGCACGCGTCGTAGCCGAACGCGGGAAGTGAAGTTCTGGAAAAGTGGTCCGCAAATTCTTGAGAATCACGCTCTTCCCGACGCCGCTCGGGCCGATGATGAGGACGAGTTTTCCGTGGGGCATTCGTTGTGCGAGAGAGTAAGGGTTTTGCCGAAGATCGTCCAACATGGGGAAAAAACGAAATTGTAAGCACTAAATTCTAAACGCAGAGGAATGCATCTTTTTGGATTTAGTGCTTAAAGCTTGGAATTTCGGCTCCAAACCTCTGTAAACGAGCTGCCACCGCCCCTTGTAAAAATGGAGAATTTCTGCTATACTTATGAGATTTGCTCTTTTCCATCTCTCTACCTTCCGAGGCGGGAGGAACGAGGGACGACGGCGGAAATTCCATCATTGGAAACCTTCTCGCGATCGGTCGTCCTTCATTCCTCCCTGCCTCTTCCGCGGACGATTCCCTGCGGGGAATCGACGACTCCCGCACGCAAGAGGTTCTCTCCACTGGAGGGATCTCGACCAATCGTCTCTCGACTTCGTTCGAGATGACAAACAAACACAAACCATACTGCCTTCCCAGCAGAAAAAGGGAACCGACGCCCGTCCTGAGCTTGTCGAAGGGCGGGCTCCACACACATACACACGAGGTTCGGCCGCCACCTCACCCAAACGGCGCCGAAAGGTAGGGAGCTACGACGTTGGTCGCGTCGTAACCCCCCGCTCGCACTGTCTTCTCCGGAAGTCGGCAGCGGGGTTTTTTCATTCACGAAAGGAAACCTTGTCGGTTTCCTCTCGTGGGCTCTCTTTCCCTTCAAGGAAATCCTCACGAGCGGGGCCCGCGAGACCCGCTCGTTCAGATGTTCGGCAAAATAAGCTACAATCTCGCCATGGCCAGACCCAAGATCGCACTGCTCTACGTCGGCGGATCCATCGGGATGGTGATGAACCAAAAGACGCACCGCATCGAGCCCGTCGAGTCGCTCGGCATGGTGCACCGCGCGGTGCCCGAGATGCAGAAGGAGGTCTCCCTTGAGTTCTTCGCCATCGCGAACGTCGGTTCCTCCGACGTCACACCGCAGCACTGGGTGGATATCGCCCGGAAAATAGAACATCTCTACGAGGATTTCGACGGTTTTGTCGTCGTACACGGTACGAATACCATGGCCTATACCGCATGCGCGCTGAGTTTTGCGTTGCAGAATCTTCGCAAGCCCGTCGTCGTCACCGGCGCCCTGCTCCCGATCAACGACATTGCCGGCGACGGACGCATGAACCTCATTTTTGCGATCCGTGCCGCATGCCTTGATATCGCGGAAGTTTGCGTGGTGCTCGGCCCGCGCGTGATTCGAGGCACGCGCGCGAAGAAGGTCGATGATTCGCTCCTCCAGACGTTCGACAGTCCCCGCTTCCCCGCGCTCGCCGACTTCAGCAACGAGATTCGCCTTCATCCGTGGCGCATGGTCCGTCGCAAGCGGACACTGCTTTGTCGTCCCGAATTCGATCCCAACGTGGTCGTGATCACGCTTGTGCCGGGCATTTCTCAGGACTATCTCGCCGCCGTGCTTGCGGGCAACCCGCATGGCGTGATTCTGCGCGCGTACGGTCCGGGAATGCTCCCGGATCACCTCTTCCCGTGGCTTCGCGAGCTCAAGAAACGGGACATTCCCACCGTCATCATCTCGCAAACGCTCCGCGGCGCCGTGGATCTGCAGAAATTCCGCCGCCAGCTCACGCTCGAGGAACTCGGCGTCATCTCCGGCAAAAACATGGGTTTCGAGTGCAGTGTGGTCAAGCTCATGTGGGCGCTCACGCAGGCGAAAACGCCGGCACGCGTTCGGGAGCTGATGGAGAAGAGTTTGGTGGGAGAGTTGGATGACTGATCAATCCCCATCTTCCTCCCTCTCTCGCTCGTGCTTCTCGAGGATCTTCTTCCCAATGATCGAGCCGATGGCGCCGCCGATGATGACGCCCACGACGACTTTCTGGACAATGCGTCCTTTCTTCTCCTTCTTTGCTCGGCGAAACGGCCACATGTGATAGTTGTATCAAAAAGGTGATCAGGATGAAAGGCTTCTGCAAGAGAAATGACGGATTTCGCAATCCGCAATTTACTTCGTAAAATCCACTGCGGAATAGCTCTTCATATGGCTCAGAACCAGCGTCTCGATCTCTGCCAGCTTTTCGGGGTTCCGGGCCTCGAGACAGATCGAGAGGCAGGGGCTCGTGTTGCTCTGGCGGATACCCGCCCAGGCGCCGTCGCCGAAGTCGATGCGCGCGCCGTCGAGGGTGAGCACGGGAAACTCCTTCGCAAAGTGATCGCTTACCGCCTTGATCACCGTTCCCTTCTCATCGTCGGGACAGAAGGGGCGCATCTCGTCTGCCTGGAACACGCGCGGGAATTTCGCGGTGAGATCGGAGAGAGGCTTTTTCTCTCGCTTGAGGATTGAGAGCAGCCGCAACGCCGCTACGAGCGCATCGTCGTACGGATGGTAGCCCTCGCCGCAGAAGAAATGCCCCGATTGCTCCCCGCCGAGGAGCGAACCCGCCTCGTGCATCGCGTGCTCTACGAAGGAGTGTCCGACTTTGCACATCACGGGTTTGCCGCCCCACGCGGCGATCTCGCTCTGCAGGATCCCGGAGTTGCTTACGGTAAAGACAACCGTCGCACCCGGATGTCGCGAGAGGTGGTCCTTCGCGAGAAGAAGAAGAATTTCGTCTGCGGACAAAATCTCGCCTTTCTCATTCACGACGCCCAAGCGGTCGCCGTCCCCGTCGAATGCGAATCCCGCGGCCGCGTCCTCGCTTAAGACGTCCGCCTGGAGTTCCTTGAGTGTCGATCGCTTGCTCGGGTCGGCAGGGTGATTGGGGAACGTGCCGTCGGGCTCGGTATAGAGTTCGCTCACCCCGGCGCCGATGCGACGGAGCACTTCCACGTTCGTCGGTCCGCCGATGCCGTTGCCACCGTCTATGCTGACAAAAAGTCCTTCTCCGACGCCCGCGAAAAGCGAGGAAACGTACTCCACATAGGGCCTCGTCGCGTCGATCGTCTTCGTGGATCCCTTGCCGGTTTCAAAGTCTCCCTTTTCGATCATGCGTCGGAGCTCCTGGATGTCTTCACCGCTATGGGCTTGCGCGTTCGCGGTGCAGAGTTTGAGGCCATTGTCCTCTTTGGGGTTATGGCTCGCGGTCACCTGCACGCCGCCGTCGGCGTTTCGGGCGCAGATCGTGAAATAGCAGACAGGACTCGGCGTGGGGCCGATTTCCTCTGTGTGGCATCCGGTTGAGACCAGTCCCTTGATGAGAGAGGCCTGCAGCTCGGGCCCGTGCGTGCGCGCGTCCCGACCTACGATCACGGTCGGATGCGGTTTGCCGGTCTTTCTTCGGAGCACCGTGCCGAACGCAGCGCCGATCTTCTCGCAGGCGTCGGACGAGAGTTGGCTATATGCCTTTCCGCGGATGTCGTACGCGCGAAAAATATGGGGATCGATGGCCATGCCGTCATGGTACATCATTCGCGGACGGGGTCAGGTTCCCGTCGAATGCTCTTTGAGCGGACGAAGTTTCCGTCGTTGCGTCCGTTCGCGACGTACTCGAGCAGCGTCAGCGAATCCGCTCCTGCCTCGATGGCCGTAATGGGTTTGAGCGGTTCCTTGAAGCCGCCCGCGTTCCCCACGAGAATTTTTCGCCATTTCCCCTTTTTTGTTATGACCGTTGTCTCAAAGAGCCGCGGATGATGCGAATGCCCGAGTACCACCGCATTGGAATGCGTGAATGAAGCCAAGTGCGCGCCGACCGTTTCGCGGATGACTCGCAGACACGGGGGCACCGGCGATTGTCCGTTTCCATTCATTTTTTTTCGCGAAAAGGCGAGGCAGGAGAGGAATTTTTTTCGGCATTCATCGACCGTCGGCAGCTCCGCAAGATTGTTGCCGTTCAGTCCGAGCAGATGCGACGAGGATCGGAACGCGGCCAGAGAGAGCCAATCGAGCATGTTGCCGATCGTGTGTACATCGATAGCTTCCGGGATCGACTGATGTCCCAGCCATTCGTGCGCATGGGTATTGCGAGTCGCGTGATCAAATTGATGGCCATGCAGTACGGTCACGATTTTTTCTCTAGAGATAAAGTGAGGATCATGTCGCACCGAGTTGCCGAAGAGTTTGGGAATGGTCAGTTCGTGGTTCGCTTTCCGGAGTCGTTCTTCATGATTCCCGTCCGTGGAAGCCGTCGAGAGATTGGCATCGACGATGAGATCGCGCAGGTGGCTCGCTTCTTGGCGAATGCCTTTCTCGTCTCCCGACTGGTCAAGGACGTCGCCGCCGAGGAGTAAATGATGGACCCCCTGTCGTATTGCGTAGCGAAAGGCTGCTTCAACGGCCCTCGTTTTCAGCGCCGCCCGCTCGTCGTCCGTTTCGGCGATTTCCCCATAGTGATCGGGTTGACCGTCTCTCGGTTTCCAGCGAACGCCGCCAAGGTGGAGGTCGGTGAGGATGAGAACGCGTTCGTCTTGCATGCTGAATACGCGACTCTAAATTCCGTTCGATATTCCTCCAAGGAAAAACCGGTGCCCCCCGTTCCGATTTGCATCCCCTCGCGCTAGAGTCGTTCCGTGCATGCGACTCAGATCGTCGGCGTCCTCAATGTCACCCCGAATTCCTTCCACGACGGCGGGAAGTACGTCGGTGCTGAGTCCGCGCTCGCGCAGGCGGAAAAGTTGGTCCGCGACGGTGCGGACATTATCGAAATCGGCGGCGAATCGACGGGGCCGAATTCCCCCGGTGTCTCCCTTGATGAGGAGCGAGCGCGCGTCCTGCCCGCGATCGAGGCGATCCGGGCGACGTTTCCGGCGGCGCGACTTTCGATCGACACGTATAAATCGAGTCTTGCCGAGGAGGCGATCGTGCTCGGCGTCCGCATGGTCAATGACGTCACCGCGGGACGGTCCGATCCTGCAATGTTCAATGTTCTCGCGAGGTACCCCGACGTTTCTTTGGTGCTTATGTATAGCAAGGATGCGTCTCCGCGCACTACGATCGCGGACGTGGAATACGACGACATTGTCGTCACGGTCAAAGCGTTCCTCGCCGAGCGCAAGGACGCGGCCGTCGCCGCCGGCGTGCGTGCTGAGCAAGTTATTCTCGATCCCGGCCTCGGGCACTTCGTTTCGAGCCTGCCAGGACCGTCTCTCGAGATCATCGCCCGCCTTCCAGAATTCGCCTCGCTCGGGTCGTCGATTTTCCTCAGTCCGTCGCGTAAGTCCTTCGTCGCCGGTTCCGAGAAGCTTAAGACGTTGGATCGTCTTCCCGGGACGATTGCGGCATCCGCGATCGCCGTTCTTCGCGGTGCCGACTACATCCGTACGCATGACGTGCTGGAAGTTCGCCGCGCATGCGAAATTACCCAGCGGATTCGGGAGAAGATGTGACGCGCTTCTGCATACAAAGCCATTGAAATTCGATGCCGCGAATGCGTCGGATAAAAGCGCAAAGTTTCGCGACGCGTTTCCGAAAACTGCCCATCAGGACACTCCCGGCTCAATGACGAAACGGACGAGTGCGAGGGAGAGCATGAAAACGATGCATCCCAGTGCCGATCTGATCACGATGCTCTTTGCGCGGGTCATCGCATCCTGATTTCCCCATGAAAGAACGAGTTGGACTCCCGCGAAAATTATCATGCACACCGCGGCAAGAGCGAGGAATCCGAGTACGTAGGCGATGAACGCGACGACGATGGAGATGAGACTTTCGGCGTTGCCCGTCGTGAACGATGCGGCGAGTGCCGTGCGCACGACGAGCAGGATGATGCCGATGACGACGCTGATGACGGTCTTGCGGATATTGCTGATTCCCTCCTCGCTTGTGGAGCTTTGGAACGATTTGAGCGCACTCAGGATGATCATCACGACGGCGAGTGAGGCGGCAATGACGAGTACCCAGTTGATGACGCCGGCCACTTCGTCGGAGAGCACCGAAACACCCGCTGCCATTCCTCCTTGCTGCACGGAGCCACTCTGGCCGTAGAAGGCCGCAAGGAAAGGTTCAATGAGATACGCGAGCATGATTCCGGCAATGCAGGCGCTCAGTACGCTTCGAGCCTTCCCGATCGATTCGTCTTCCTGGGCGATGATCATGCGAATGCCCGCGAAGCTCATTCCCATGATGCCCACGATCGTCAGAAGCGGGCGGAAACGCAGCAGGAGCATGCTTGCGATCGCCGCGAAGCCGCAGGGTCCGTCGATGGCGTCGCACAGCGATCCGCCAGTGAATACTTCAAGATTCGGCATCATGCCACCCACGAGATTGACGCTGTTATTGATCACCGAGTAATCGGCCAATGCTGCCGTCGGAGCGAAGAGGAGGCCGAGTGCGAGGCCGATGCGGGTGAGATGGCGGTTCATGCGAGGGTGATGAATTCGTTGACGAGAGCGTATGCGACGGTCACAACGACGAGTGCGACGACGGCCGTCTTGATGATGTTTTTCGCTTTTTCTTTCACTCCGTCGTCGGCGGACAGTATGAGCATGAGTCCCGCAGCCATGATTGCCACGACGGCGAGGAAGCCGAACAGGGTGATGAGGAAATTGCCGATACCGGCGATTTCTTCGGCGATCATCGAGGAACTGCCGAGTTCCGGGTTCACGGCGACCATGACGACGTTGGCGAGCATCACGATGCCCACGCCGATGAAGCTGGCGATAAGACGCGTTTTTGCCTTGTTCGTCTGTTCATCCTGACCTTGGGACGCGATCAAACGGAAAGCTTGAATGACGATGTTTGCGAGCAGAACCGTCGCCAGGGCGAGGCGGACATACGTCACGATGTTATTAGCACCGGCGACAATGATGTTCGTGTTCACCAGAGCGGCACCCGTTTCGGAGGGGGCGAATGCCATGACGATCCAACGCGCGAAGCCGACGACCGTGGCACCGCCGATCGCGTACAGGAAAGCGGTGCGGGATTCCGTGACTGCTCCTTCGTCCGAGCTCTGGAGGGTCATGCGTGCGGCCGAAAAGAATAAGGCCAAACCCGCGGCTGCCACGAAAAGTCCTTCCATGGCGAGGACGATCTTCGAGAAAACATAACCGCTCAAGCCGAAAGCCCCTCCGCCTCCCGCCGAACATGGGATGTAATTGCAGAGCATTCCCCAGTCGTTGCTCAATTCGAAGGCGTGCGCAGCAAGGGGCAGCGTGATTCCCAGGAGGATGGCCGGGAGGGTACGCAAGAAGCGCATAGAATCTCTAAAAATCCTCTTATTGTAGCAGAAAAATCGCAATTTCGGAAGGTCCTTCCATGGGAAGATCTTGCACTGTCGCCTTTTGATCACAAAAAGTGTTCAAAATTCTGAAATTTCCTCTAATTAAAGCCTAAATCTTAGAAAAGCATTTTTCGCGGTAGGCTTCGTCGACGTTGGCACAAATCTCGCCGATGATCGCATGATCGGGAAACAGGTCGGGGAGTCTGCCGATCAATGTGTCGTAGCAGAGATCTTTCTCGTTTCCCGTCAGGAGCTTGCAGAGTGCTGTTGCCTGGTCGCGCAGGCGTTCGCCCCAGAAATCCACGATCACCCCCAGTCCTCCGTAGAGACATCGTTCACGATGGTGGACGTCTTGGATAAGCGAGCATTTCTCGATGATCTTCACGGGGTCTCGCAGCGTCATTCCAGCCGCATCTCTCCCGTAGCTGACAAAACAGAAATCGATACCCAGGATTCCCGCTTTCTCGCATTCGTCGGCGATGCGTCCGTAGTCGCCGGGATACAGATTGTGCATCCAGCTCGTTTGCATCTGATAGCACTCGCGCTGAATCGGCGCGTCGTTCTGGTCGAGTGCATTGCATGGAAAGAGCGGGTCGTCGTTGAGCCACGGCGTCGTGTGGTCTGCCGCCGCGCCGATTCCAAGACCGGTGACGACGTTCTCCATGAATACGCCCCCGTAGCAGGAGGACACCGTGAAATCGTCCTCGAGAGTCTTGCACAGGGCGAGCGCGGCGGGCAGATCGTAGTTCAGAGTGGCGAGAAGACCGTGACCGATGCCGTGGAGACACTCGAATGTTCCGAAATTCGTCGGAAACGAACGACAGATGTCTTTGACCGTCGTCTCCAGATCTTCCGTACCTCGTTCCTGGAGCATGACCTCCATTGCCCCGTGATAGAACCCCGAGTGACATGCGGAGTTGCCCTCGGCGAATGCCTTGTCGCCATCGATTTCGTAAGCCACATGTCCAAGCGTATGCGCTTCGGTGTGGCAGTCCTCCAGAGCCCCTCCGTTTGTGACGATGAGAAGATTATCGAGGAGCGCAGTTGGGCCCACGAGTTTTGCCCATCGTTTCAGGTTTTTCTCGTCGGCGATGATCTTGCGAACATCCATGTGCTTAAGGGATTCGGTGCGCTGAGAGGGAAAGAGAAAGAGCAGGAGACGTCCGAAGTTTTCGGAAAAACGTTCGTCGAACGTCGGTGTCTCCGTCGTTACGGTTTCGGCGTCGACGAAGTCGGGATCCGATTCCACGGTTATCGCCCCGGTGAATTTTGCCGCGAGATGGTCATGCATGCGCCATGTTCCAACTTTCGTAAAACGGAATGACCAGAAATCATTTGGAAGGATCGCCTTTTTCGGATCGAACGCGGGGTAGACGCCGTGTGTCGGGTGAAGATCCGATGCCGGCCAGTGAGCCGCTGTTCCCGTGTTACGGAAAACGACGGTATCACCTTGCGCGATCGTGAGTGTCGACGGTGAGAAGCCGCGTTCATTCACGTCAACGATCCAGGAACCTCCCTCGTGCGCACTCGCGAGTATGGGTACGGAGATGACCGAGACGAGGAGAGAAACGAAGGAGATCTCGATAGGGCGCATGCGGAACGATCATACCGTTCCATGAATGTTTGCAAAAAAACCGGCGATCGAATTGCCCGTCGGTCCCGGCGGCATAGAATGGGGTCATGACAACCTTCTCTGTACCGCGCAGTCAGCCTATCGATATCGGAGCCTCTACCGAGGCCTACACGTATGCGCTCTTTGGCGTAGCCATGGGCCTCACAACGCTGGGGGTGTATCTGGGAATCGCCTTCGCAAACAGTTTGCTCACAACGGGCATCCTTCTTCTCTGCACGCTTTGCGAGTTTGCGCTCATCCTCACCTCCCGTCTCTGGGCTCGTCATAGTCCTCTCAATGCGATCTTGTTTCTTGCCTTCCCCCTCCTTTCGGGTGTTACGGTCACGCCGTATATCCTCATGGTTCTCACGGGGTATGCCAACGGCGGTGCAATCCTGTTGAATGCCCTCGGTGCCACGGCGACGACGGCATTGGCGTGCGCGGTTGTCGCCCGCAGCGGCATCAACACGCGCGGATGGATTGGCGCGCTGATTTTCGGTCTCCTTGGCATCATTGTTGCCGGTCTTTTCCAGATATTTGTTCCCGGCCTCCGAACGGGCGCCTTCGAGATGTTGCTGTCCGGTGCCGCGATCCTGCTCTTCGCCGGTTTCACCGCGTACGACCTGCAGCGCATCCGTGAACAGGGAAGAGCCGGAGCGAATCCGTTCCTGATGGCGCTTTCGCTCTATCTCGACATCTTCAATCTCTTCCTCACAATTCTGCGGTTTATGATCGCGGTGTCCGGCAACAGGCGTGGCTGATTCATGATCACTTTTTGTGTTCAAGATTTGGGAAGCCTGGTCGCCATTTCCCCTGGTTTTCTCTCATCAATTTCCGTAGGATACCCCCGTTTTCGCCGCGGGCGGAGAGCCCCCGGCATCGATTCTCCTCAGAACCATGGGTAAGCGACCAACACCGAAGAAGCGCCGTGCGAAATCGCACGGGCGCCGTCAGCACTCCGTCTATCTTCAGAAGGAAGTCCGCCGTCTCCAGAACCGCCAGAACTCCCCGTATGCCGGCGTTGCCGAGCCGAAGAACAAGGCTAGCAAGGCGCTCAAAGGCATTACGCGCGTGAAGGCGTAATCATCCAGCTCTCATGGCCCGTCGCCGTCACCTCTCCCGCGTTGCCGTCATGCAAGTGCTCTTCGAGCGCGAGAAACATTCGATGAGCGATCTTTCCGCGGCTCTCGGTCGTAACATGGATGAGCTCGGGGATTGCGACCGCGATTTCGCCGAGTCCCTCGTCCGCGGCACGGTGGAAAAGGAGCAGGAGCTGAAAGACGTCATCCAAACGCACGCCCCACAGTGGCCGCTCGAGCGCATGGATCCTATTTCGCGCTGCATCCTGCTCGTCGGCGCCTATGAGCTTCTGTTCAATAAAGATGCTCCCCAGGCGGTGGTCATGAATGAGGCTATCGATATTGCCAAGGAGTATGGCACCGGTGAAGGCGGAAAGTTCGTCAACGGGGTGCTCAACGCCATCGCGCACAAGAAGTGACGGTATAGTACGGGCATGCGCCTCCGCTTCGTTCTGGTTATCACGGTCTTCGCCCTGCCATTTGGGGCGAAAGCCATGATGTCGCCGGACGATTTTCTCCGTGCCGGGTATGAGCCCAGGCTTCCGCCGACGTATGTTTTTCCCCTGAAGAAGCAGTCGCTCAACGCCTGTTATTTTTTCGCAGTGCGCAACATTCTCAAAGAGAAGTACGGCATCGGGATCTATGTGAGTTCCGTCGAAAAGGCCATCGGTAAGGATCCGAAACGGTTGTCCACGGCGGCCGATCAGCGGAATTTTCTGAACGCGGTGCATGCGAAGGTCGAAGAATCGAGTGACATCGGTTTTCTCTTCGATCACCTGCGCGACGGCGATCCTGTGGCGATTTCCTACATGCTCGCGTATCGCGCAAAGGACGGCTCGCTTAAAACCGTGCCCCACGTCGCGGCGGCGTACAGTTTCGACGCAGACGGCATCTGGGTCGCGGAGACCGTGTCGAATTCCTTTGTCCGCGTTCCCTACGGTGACGTTTTCGCAAAGGGCAAGGTTCGCTATAAGCCTTTGCGGGCGTTTACGTACGTCCCGAAAGATCGCTGGACCGAGGATGCGAAGAAACAGGAGCGCGAAAAAAACTTCTTGGAGGGGGAGTGATCACGCCCAGCCCTTCACTTTCAATCCCTCCTTGGCCGCGGCGGTTTCGGCGCGCTGCTTGCTGTTGCCGCTGCCTTCGGCGATTTTCTCCGCTCCGATGAAGACGGCACAGGTGAACTTCTTGTCATGATCCGGTCCTTCCTCGCCCACAACTTCGTAATGGGGCGTAACACCCATGCGCTCCTGCGCACGTTCTTGGAAGAGACTCTTCTCATCGCGATGTTTTCCCATCGCAAGCAGATCGTTCAGGTTCGTCAGAATGTGCTCCTCGCAGAAGCGCTTGGCCACGGCGAAGCCTTTATCGAGGTAGATCGCCCCGATAAGCGCTTCAAGGGCGTTTGCCAGGGTGGAATCCTTGTTGCGGCCGTCGGAAGCCTCCTCGCCTTTGCTCATGGAAAGATATTTTCCCAGGTCGAGCTGCCTCGCCACTTGGGCCAAGTGGTCGCCTTGTACCAGCGCCGAGCGCCAGTTCGTCAGCTCGCCTTCCGGGCGTTCGGAGAGGTGGAAGAGGTACTCCGTCGTCGCAAGCTCCAGGACCGCGTCCCCGAGGAACTCCAGGCGTTCGTTATGCCCGTATGCGCGCGCTTCCTTCACCGCGGAACGGTGGATCAGTGCCTGGCGAAGATGTTCTTTTCGCTTAAAGTCGACGCCGATGACACGCTCGAGCTCCGTGAGGGGGGAGGGGGATGGCACGGAAAGAAGTGTAAGGGACGGGCGTGGGGAAAAAAAGAAGACGATGAAGCGGTGTGTGAGCACGTCAGGCGAGGATATCCTCCCCTTCACTGTCCCAACCCAGGAGTTCCGCTACGCACCTTTTTATCAATTCTTCTTGTTGCGGGATATTCGGAGCGGATGCCATACCTATTCCCGAGTAAAAGCGTTCAGTAATTCGCCTAATATTCCAATAGAGATCGCGCCGATCCGCAGACAACAGATCAATCGGTCGGCCTTCCCCCGGGAAAGATTTCTTGTTCGTGAGCCATGCGTTGACGGAATTTTTTTCTACAACACACTCCATGAGATCTCGTAAAATCGGCGGAACCTCTTCGAAGCTGATGGTATTGACCATATGGGAGCAAGCTAGCTTACATCCTTCCATCGTCAATTCCACACAGGTGGATTCTTTGGTTTTACAGTTCTACAAGAGAACGAATCAACCCATCTTGATCTCGATGTCCACGCCGGAGGGCAAAGACAACGATTGCAGGCTCTCCACGGTCTTGAAGGTGGTCTCAGAAAGGTCGATCAGGCGGCGGTGAATACGCATCTCAAACTGGTCGCGGGCGTCCTTGTGGACGAACGTCGAACGGTTCACGGTCCACTTTTTGAGGATCGTCGGCAACGGGATCGGTCCGTGGACGACGGCGCCGGAGCGCTCGGAAGTCTCGATGATCTTCGCGGCGGCCTCGTCCAAGACCGTGTGGTCGAAGGCCGAAAGACGAATGCGGATGACGGCAGCTTTAATCTCTTTCTTGCCGCTGACGGACTTCTCGGCCGTAACGGCACTCGCCGAAACCGCGGCCGTCTTCGGCTTCTTCTCTGCAGGGGAGGCCGCTTTCGGGGCGGCTTTCTTGGCGGGAGTCTTCTTTTCCGTGGACTTCTTGGCGGTTGCCATGGGCAGAGAGGGGGAGAAAGAGCGGGGGAGTATAGGGACCGTGGGCCGAAGGGGCAATGGTGAGCGAAGTCGAGCCATTACCCCTTCGGGACGGGGAGATTACTTGATGATCTTGGTCACGACGCCGGCACCGACGGTGCGGCCGCCTTCGCGGATGGCGAAGCGCGTTCCCTGCTCGAGAGCGACGGGAAGACCGAGTGTGACGGTGAACTTCGTATTGTCACCCGGCATCACCATTTCGACGCTGGGGGCCAACTCTACGGAACCCGTAACGTCCGTGGTGCGGATGTAGAACTGCGGCTTGTAACCCTTGAAGAACGGGGTGTGACGGCCGCCTTCCTCCTTGGAGAGGATGTATACCTCAGAATCGAACTGCGTGTGCGGGGTGATGCTGCCCGGCTTCGCGATAACCTGGCCGCGCTCAACGTCCTCGCGCTCAACGCCGCGGAGGAGGAGACCGACGTTGTCACCGGCCATACCTTCGTCGAGGAGCTTGTGGAACATTTCAACGCCCGTGCAGACGGACTTGCGGGTGTCCTTGAGACCGATGATCTCGACTTCTTCGTTGACCTTCACCTTACCCTGCTCGATACGGCCCGTGGCGACGGTGCCGCGACCCTTGATGGAGAAGACGTCCTCGACGGACATGAGGAACGGCTTGTCCACTTCACGCTGCGGGATCGGGATGTACTCGTCGAGCGTCTTGAAGAGCTCGTCGATGCAGGCGTTGGCGGTGTCGTCCTTCGGGTTCGAGTAGGCGGGAAGAGCAGAACCCTTCACGACCGGCGTGTCCTTGCCCGGGAAGCCGTACTTCGTGAGGAGCTCGCGAACCTCTTCCTCGACGAGGTCGAGGAGTTCCTTGTCCTTCACGAGGTCGATCTTGTTGAGGAAGACCACGATCTTCGGCACGCCGACCTGGCGGGCGAGAAGAATGTGCTCGCGGGTCTGGGGCATCGGACCGTCCGCCGCCGAGACGACGAGAATGGCGCCGTCCATCTGAGCGGCACCCGTGATCATGTTTTTGACGTAGTCGGCGTGACCGGGACAGTCGACGTGGGCGTAGTGACGGTTGGCCGTCTCGTACTCGACGTGGGCCGAGGCGATCGTGATCGTCTTGGTGGAATCGCGTTCCGTACCACCCTTTGCAATCGACTTATAGTCAATGGCCGTGGAGCCGTACTTGGCCGCGCCGCGAGCTGATAGGGCAGCGGTGAGCGTGGTCTTTCCGTGGTCAATGTGACCGATGGTGCCGACGTTAACGTGCGGCTTGGTTCGGTCGAATTTCTTCTGCTCGGCCATAACGAAGGGAGGAAAAAAGTGGGGAAAAGGTGTCTTCCGGAGAGGGAGATTACCTTTAAATAGCCGCGGCAGTCTAGGGAAAGCGCGCCGGATGCGTCAATAGGAAGTGGTTCGTACGTCCGGAAACGCAGGGCAGGAAAGATCGCACACTTCCTCCACGGTGTTTTCAGGAAACCGAGGACGAAAATTGCTCCAGGATGGCCTGCGCTTTTTCCGCAATACTACGCGTGAAATCGTCGATGGTTGCGTCCGGGTCGTTGAATTTCTCCGTGAAAATGTACGCGCCGATGGAGGCGGTACCTGATCGGACCGCCTGCATGAGATCGTTGAATCCAAGGGAGATTTCCTTTTTCCTTCCGGCAGGAAGTTCGCCCACGACATCGTCCGGATTAGTATCGAGAATTTTTTTCTTCAGGTCTCCGAGCGCTTTGGCGGCGTCGGTCCGCTTTTCCGGATCGATCGTGAATGTTTTCTTTGTCATAGGAAGAGAGGGGAAGACGGTCATGAATTCTCCGCCAACATTCCCTGGCTTTGCAATTCCACCATTTCCTTATAGATGGCGCAGGTTTTCATGAGTTCCTCGTGCGGTGCGTAGGCGATAAGCCTTCCCCCATCGAGCACGGCGATGCGGTCGCAGCTGCGTACGGTCGAAAGGCGGTGCGCGATGATGCAAGATGTTCTCTCCTTCGTAAGACTTTCGATACCCTGCTGCACGGCGCGCTCCGTTACGGAATCGAGGGCGCTCGTCGCTTCGTCGAGAATGACGATCGCCGGGTCCTTGAGGATTGCCCGTGCGATGGCGACGCGCTGACGCTGGCCGCCCGAGAGACGGATCCCGCGGTCGCCGATGAGCGTATCGTAGCCTTTCGGGAGTTTCTCGATGAACTCGTGGGCGGCCGCGCGCCGGGCGGCGTCGATCACGTCCTCTTTGGTCGCGTCGGGGCGCGCGTAGCGGATGTTCTCCAGCACCGAGTCGTTGAAGAGGATGTTGTCCTGGAGGACGAGACCGATGCGGCTCCTCCACCACTGGAGATCCAATTTCCGAAGATCCGTACCGTCCACTACGATCTTGCCCTTGGTGACGTCATAGAAGCGCGTCAACAACATGGCCATCGTGGTTTTGCCTGCGCCGGAGTGCCCCACAAAGGCAACTTTCTCTCCTGCCTTGATCGTCAGAGTAACGCTTTCAAGCACGTCATAGTCGTGGCAATGGGTCGCATCGTCGTCGGACGCTTCTTCGCGTCGGGGTTCTTCTCGCATGACGTGGAGTTTCTCGATCGCGGCCTCCGAAGGTTCCGATTCCCTGTTCTGTTCCGTACCTCCGTGGTCTGCGCTCGCGTCGAGTGCGTCCGTGTCGTAGACGGTCGGTTTCTCCTCGTACGAGAAGCACACGTTCTCGAGCACGATCTCACCCCGGAGGGCGCCGAGGGTCTGGCCGCCCATGCTTTTTACGGTTACCGGTGTCTGGAAGATTTCCTCGCTCATGCGGATTTTTCCAAGTCGTTTGTTCCATTGAGGAAGGATTCCCGAGAGTATTTCGAACGGAGTGAGCACGCGGAAGAAAGACGATTGGAAGAAGTAGAGTTCGCCGAGCGTGATGCGCCCGTGCACGTAGAGCACGATGCCGATGCCGATAAGCAATACCCTCGTCAGCAGGAAGAAGTTCATGCTTTCAATCAGTGCCCAGCGATAGTTCACGCGCGATTGCTTACGGTGCGCGGTCGCATGGAGCTTTTCCATGTGCTGGAGCTCCCGTTTCTCCTGCGCTCCTGATTTGACGGAAGAGATATTGAGCACCGCGTCGTACGCGCGGCCGATAGACTCCACCCACAATTTATTGATTTGCTGCTGCAGAACGACGGTTCTTTGCACGCCGAGCACTACGACCACGAAGTAGAGCGAAAGCGTGATTGCCAGGACTCCGACAAGGATCGGTTCGATGGTGATTCCGATGGCGAGGAATACCACGGCGGCGATGAGTGACGGGAGGAAGTTCACGAAGATTTCCCGTTGCATGTCCATCAATTGATCCGCGCCTTCATCCAGAATCTTGATCACTTCGCCGCTTTTCTGGGAAGTATGGAACGCGACGTCCAAGTGCAGCACTTTTTCGTACACGTCCTGGCGCCGGTCGAGCACGAGAGTGTTGTCGATTTCCCAGGTCCAGTATTTTTCGAGAGCCTGGACGATGGCCATCGTGACGACGAGTGCTCCCCAACCGAAAAAAACGCGCGCGTAGGGAACGGTCGCTCCGTCTTTTGCTCTTAAGAGCGTATCGACCGCCCACTTTGCATAGAGAGGTTCGGCGATCCACAGCGCGGCAACGGCGAGAACGAGCGCAAAAGTGATACCCGTTTTCCAGGGGTGACGCCGTGCGTGCCGCCAGAGAAGCGTGAGAATGAGAAGCATCGGAAGAGTCAGTCTGTCAGTTTTATTTTTCCGCCACCACGAAAAAAACAGGAATTGTGCGCGCAGAAATTCAGGGCGAAATTGAGACGGAAATGCCGAAAAATCCGTTTTCCCGCTTTTGGAATTTCACCGCATGAATTTTCTTCTACGATGGGAGCGTGAAAAAAGCGGATCGTATTCGGGCGTTCACCGATACCATCTGGGAATGGTTCGTTGCTCACAAGCGCGAACTCCCTTGGCGTGATCTTGCGATCACGAACGAGAGCGAGCGGGCGTATCGCGTGCTTGTCTCCGAGATCATGCTTCAGCAAACGCAGGTTAGTAGAGTAAAAATTTTGTACAAAGAATTCCTCGAAAAGTTTAGGAAAATCGAGGATTTGGCTTCTGCTTCCAATCGCGATGTTCTCATTGCTTGGAGAGGGCTTGGGTACAACAGTCGTGCTCTGCGGTTGCGCGACGCGGCGAAAGCGGTCGTTGCACGGGGATCTTTTCCGAAAGAGATGGACGATCTTCGATCGATCCCCGGAATCGGCCACTACACGGCAGCGGCAGTCCGTAATTTTGCGTTCAATCTTCCGACCGCCTGTCTCGATACCAACATTCGACGCATCCTTCACCGCGCGTTCTTCGGCCCCGAAAGATCCGACGGTACGTTTCCCATCGGTGACGATCGCTTGCTCACGCTTGCGTCGGAGGTTCTGGCGGCGGCGATCTCGACATCCGATGTCCGAAATTCGATACCGCACGACGCGCGAAATTGGCATGCGGCACTCATGGATTTTGGATCAATTATTTGTACAAAGAGAAATCCGCAATGGGGCATCTGCCCTCTGACGAGACGCGGACTCATGAAAGCCGCGCACAGGGTGGCAGTCGATCCGCGGCCGAAAGTCGCAAAAAAAGAACCGGGTCGACTTGTCGGTTCGGTCTTCGTTCCCAATCGCATTTTTCGCGGGCGAATCGTGGAGGTGCTTCGAGACGCCAGAAAGAAATTGCCTTTGCGGGTGATTGGGGAAGCAGTGTGTATCGATTGGAATGCTTTGGAGCATGAGGCGTGGCTTCTCGGTCTTTTGCAAAAACTCGAGCACGACGGGCTTGTCCGTTCTTCTCCGGGGGCGTGGGAGCTTCCCGGATAATCAGTTGCACAGGGCCTTGTCCTGTATCGATACGCCCTTGCGTTCGCAAAGTGTGAGGCAGTCCTTTTCCGCGTCGTTTCCCAATTGTTTTGCGACTTCGCAGCACCGTCCGATGCTGGAGAAGTCGCACACGCTGACGCGTTTTTTCAGCTGATCCAGGTAGGTGCGGTCACCCTGGATGTCGTTGCAGATTTTTTTGCAGAGATCCTGGGCGTCGGAGAGCCTTGTTCCCTGGAGAATCACCCTCTCCACGCACTGCGCGTATTCCTCTCCTGTGCAACCGCCCACGGGCGCCGGGGGAGGCGGCAGAGCCGGTGGAGGGGCGCAATCGGCAAGGCACTGGCGCTCTGCGTCCGTTGCGGAAGTGCCCCGTTCCATGAGTCTTTTCACGCAGATTTTCACCTGGTCGTTCGTACAAGTGCTTCCGGGAGGCGCCACGAAGGTGCCGTTGCAATCTGCATTGCAAATCCTCTGCGCGTCGATCGCGGATGTGTTTCGCACAAGAAGCTGGTCGATGCAGCGCTTGAGCTGCGCCTCGGTACAGGTGGGATTTTGTCCGTTCGATCCGCAGAAACGTTCGGCAAGTATCTCGCAGTCCTTGAGGCGATTCCGATCGGTGACGCCTCTCGCACAGTCGGCGTATCGCGTGTCGTAACACATGCTTTCCTGCGTTCCCGAACGGGCGAGGGAATTGCAATCTTTCTGGCAAATGGGAATCAGACGCGGCGCCTGTACGCAGTCACTGCTTCTCAGATCGCACGGAGGCAGTTCCGTTCGGTACTCCCCCGGTTCGCATATGCCATTTCCGCAGGTGTTGTTTTCGTTCGCTTTCTCCTCCTTCACGCACTGGCAGATGGTTCCGCCGCACGCGCACGTGCCTTGGCATACTTTTTTCCATCCGGTCGGGCAACGGATTTCCGCAGGAACGCACTTGCCCCCGCTGAGCTGTCGCATCGAGCAGAAATCGCGCCGCGCGTCGTCGCTTACCCGGCGAAGCGGGACAGTTCTGGTATTGAATACCGCCGGATCAACCGGCGTCGTGTAGATGGGATCGGTGACCTGAGCCCGATGGTTTGCACGGTAGTCCGCGATGGTCGGGCCGAGCACGATGCCGCCCGCGACGAGGATCGATGCGATGGTGAGAGCGGTGTCGCGTCGCATGCTGCAGGACCGTAAGGAGACGGTCCGCAGAATAGCGTATTTTCTCGGGGTCGCGCCACGAACGATGTCGCTTGTACAGCTTTTCCCGGAGTGCGGGCGAGGAGCCCATGCGGGGAAGGTCGATGCTTCAATCGTGAATTCGACACGGTGGCGCCAGCTCTTCGGGACCTTCGTTCACGGGTATGGAGGTCACAGGTGCTCTTTGGGAACGCGCCTTACTGAGTCAACTCTTCGATGCAGTGCTCGCGGACGACGTTGATCCTAAGCCTGGCGAAGAATCAGCGTCGGAGACAGGGAAATCACTTCGCGAGTTCCTCGATTCTCCTTTCGCGGATCACGTTGACCTTGATGACGCCCGGGTAGGTGAGCTCGGCTTCGACCTTCTTGGCGATGTCCTTGGCGAGCTTCTCCTGACCCAGGTCGTCGACTTTCTTCGTGTCGACGAAGATGCGCACCTCGCGGCCCGCGGAGATCGCGAAGGCCCTGTGCACGCCCTCGAACGACTTGGCCACGTCCTCGAGCGCCTTCAGGCGCTTGAAGTACTCTTCGAGCGATTCCCTGCGGGCACCCGGACGGGCGCCGGAGATCGCGTCGGCCGCCGCGACGATGAACGCCTCGGGCGTCTCCATCGGAATGTCCTCGTGGTGCGCCGCGACACAGTGGATCACTTCGGGGCGAATCTTGTAGCGCTTGCAGATCTCCACGCCGATCTCCACGTGCGTGCCGCTGACCTCGTGGTCGAGCGCCTTGCCGATGTCGTGGAGCAGACAGCCTTCGACGACGGTCGAGACGTTGGCGCCCATTTCTTCGGCGATCATGCGCCCGATGTTGGCCATTTCCACGGAGTGTTTGAGAACGTTCTGGCCGTAGCTGGTGCGGAAACGGAGGCGTCCGATGATTTTGAGGAGATCCGGGGCGTAGCCGGCGATGCCGAGCTCCTCGCAGGCGCGCTTGCCGAATTCCATCATCATCTTGCCCACCTGCTCCTTCACCTTCACGACGATCTCCTCGATCCTCGCGGGTTGGATGCGACCGTCCTGGACGAGTTTCTCCATCGCGAGTTTGGCCACGTAGCGGCGCACGAGGTCGAAGCCCGAGATGATGATCGCGCCCGGGGTGTCGTCGATGATCACGTCGACGCCCGTGGCGTGCTCGAAGGCGGTGATGTTGCGGCCTTCCTTGCCGATGATCTTGCCCTTCACGTCGTCGCTCGGGAGCTGCACCACGGTCGCCGTCGATTCGCTTGCCACTTCGGAGGCATAGCGCTGCATCGCCTGTGCAAGGAGTTCCTTCGCCTTCTCTTCCACTTCCTGTTCCATCTCCTGCCTCTTCAGCTTGATCTGTTTCGCGAAATGGCCGGAGAACTCTTCCTCGAGTTGCTTCTCCAACTGCTTTTTGGCTTCGTCGGTCGAGAGCTTTGCGATGTTCTCCAATGCCTCACGATGTTTAACCGCCGCGTCGCTCACTTCTTTCTTCGTTTCTTCGAGATCGGTCTTCAGCTTGTCGACGACGCTTCTCTGGCGTTCAACCTCCTTCACTTTTTGGTCCAAGCTTCGCTCTTTTTCTTCGATGCGACCCAGCTCCTTTTCCGCTTTTGCTTCCATCTCGCTCACGCTCGCCTTGGCCTCGGCTAAGATTTCTTTGGCGGTGGCTTTGGCCTCGGCTTCGGCGGCTTTGATTTGTCCGCGAGCTTCCGCAAGTTTCGATTCGGTCTTATGGAGCTCGCTTTCCTTCTCGGAGATCTTTTGCTGGAGCGCGGCGGAGATTTTCTTTCCCTGCGAGAACAGGACCTTGCCGGCTGCGATGCCGAGAACGGATCCTAGAACGAGGGCGACGAAGGGGATGAAGAGTGGCATGGTGGTGAGGGGCAAGATGTACCCTCCCACGCTCTCAGGAACGCGTCACACGCAAAAACGGTTGTCGTGAACCTCGGGAAACGTTCGTTCCGAGGGAAGAGTCGGTGTGACGGAAGGGGAGCGAGAGCATGGGAGTTCGTTCGTCAGTGTACACGGGGGGTTTTGATTGTCGAGGAGAGGAGTTCCGCGCGAGCTTGGAACGTAATTTTCCTTATCTGAATGCCTAAAACATCCGATGAACCGAAGAGCCTCGGTTTTGTCCGCTCCCGGCGGCATGGACGGTCCGTCATCGTGGTCTTCTATGTCATTCTCTCGCTCACGTTTTCGCCTTGCCGCGCTGTTCGGCTGTTGCGTCGCTCTCTTCCTCGTCCGTCATGTCGGAGCGGCAGCGGTGATCAGTGAGGTTCTCTGGATGGGGTCCGATCTCTCGGCTTCGGACGAGTGGATCGAGATCGCGTGTACCGGCTCCGGTTCCACCCCGCTCTGCGTTCTCGACGGCTGGACGCTCACGAGTCTCAACACCTCCGGCGTTGAAGTCTCCGTCGTCCGTTTTGGGACCGGCACCACGATCGCCTCGGGCTCGGCGCTCGTGGTGGGACGGTATCCCGCGTCCTCGTCCCGTCTGCTGCAGGATCCCGCGGTCGTCACGTCGTCCATGACTTTGCCGAATACGAAGCTTCTTCTTCGTCTGTGGGATGCCGACGGCAACGTGCGCGATACGGCCGACGACGGTATCGGCGATCCCATGAGCGGCAACAACGCCAAAGCGCCTGAGTCCAAGGCGAGCATGGTTCGCATCGATCTCGCCTCTTCCGGTGAACTCAAGGAGAACTGGACTGTCGCCACGACCGCGCAGGGTCTTGATCCAGATGCGCTTGTTCTTGCGACGCCTGGGTATCTTCCCCGAAGCAGTGCATCGTCTTCCACGGCAAGCAGTTTCGAGGCCTCCTCGTCGATAACCTCTCTTCCTTTTTCAATCTCTTCATCCTCTATTACTTCTTCAGGCTTTTTTTCATCGGAGCCCTTCTATTCAACAGAAAATTCGAGTACAGAAAGTGATCAATCATCGTCTTCAGTGATGGCGATATCCCTCTGGATCAGTGAGCTCTTCCCCGATCCGATCGGGGACGATAACGGTCAATGGATTGAGCTTGTTGCGCAGAGCGATGTCCCGCTCGATCGCGTCCGTATTCGCGACGACAAGTCGGGGAAAACCCTTCCGCTCGGCGAAAGCGGCACATTGCTTCTTGCCGGTGACAGAATGCTTTTGTCTCGAGCGAAGATTCCTGCTGCCCTCAGTCATGCCGGTGGAACGGTTTCGCTGATCGATTCCGTTGGCTCCCTTCTCGACCAGATGACCTTCCCATCTCTTCCCGAAGGCGTTTCGTACGGTCGTCGGTCGCCGTCGGCAATCGGCGAGCCATACTGTGTGCCAAGTCCCGGTCAGGAGAACGCCATTGTCGCGCCAGCGTATGTTCTTGATCTCCAATCGGGTTCGTATTCCGCGCCCGCGCCGCATTCGATCAATATCCAAATCCTGCCCGTGCCGGGTCAGTCCCTGGCCGGCGTCTCCTGCGCGGTCGATTTCGATGACGGTATCGTCGTCAGCACTTGCAATCCCCCGAGTCATCGATACGTCGACACCGGAAGGTATTTTTTGACAGCGTCCATAGTGAATTATTGTGGTACTACGGTAGAACTTACGCAAGAGGTTGCGGCGAACGGAGTATCCAGTTCGGGTTCTTCGTCGATGGCCCCCGCCTCGCTTTCCGGGCCATCTCTAAGTGAATCGGCGGTATCCGAAGCAGAACGTGGCGCGCATATGGTCTTTACCGGCGCCCTTCCGAATCCCGAGGGCAAGGACACGGCCGAGAGCGAATGGATCGGGATCGTCAGTACGGATGCGGGCAGGAAGGTCTTCGACGGGTGGTCAGTTCGGGTCGAGGGAAAGACCGTTCTCTTGCCGCGTCTTATTCTCGATGGAGGCACTGCGAAAAAGCTTACTGCGGTCGAACTCCATATCACTCTTCGCAATACATCCGGGAGTTTGCTTCTTCAAGATTCGTCCGGCCAGACGCAGTCTCGCCTACACTGGTCCGATGCCAAGCCCGGCCAGGTGATTCTCGTGCGCCCGGAGCGAGCCGACGGCCTTCGGGTACGGGTGACCGAAGTGCTCGATGGCGATACGTTCGACGCGTACGCGATCGACGACCCAGGGACGTCTCTTCGCGTTCGTCTCATCGGGGTGGACGCCCCAGAGCTTAAAGACCGAAATCCGGTTGTACGATCGATGGCAGATCAATCTAAGAAATTCTTAATAGCCCTTTTAGAAGAGAAAGAAGTTGAACTCAATTTTGATTCAAACGATCAAGAAGATCCGTACGGTCGGGTGCTTGCGTACGTGAATCTCTCGTCCGGTGAACATGTGCAGAAGGCGATTCTGACGGAGGGGATGGCGTGGGTCACGACTGCATTTTCCTTTTACCGGAAGACGGATTACCAGGCGTATGAAACAGCGGCGAGGGAAGCGCACCGTGGAATTTGGGTGCATCCGCTTTTCGATCAGCTGATTAAAGATCAAAAAAGTGGATCAGGTTTATTGGCTTATATTTGGGCTCAATCGGATAATTTTTTATCAAATACATCTGGAATTCGCATTTCCGAGGCGCTGTCTCATCCATCTTCGGGAAGCGGTGAATGGATCGAGCTCGTAAACACGGGCACCGGTGCCGTTGATCTTCGGAATTGGTTACTCGACGACGAGGAGAGTGCCGGCAGCAAACCGTGGCGAATCGCCCGCCCGCTACCGCTCGTACCGGGGGAATACGCGGTGTTCCCGAAGTCGGTCACTAAGCTATCGCTGAATGACGCCGGCGATATCGTGCGACTCCTGGCGCCCGATGGCTCTCTTGCGGACCGCGTGAGCCTGCCGAAGCTCCCGCCCGGTTCCGCGTATGCGTGGACCGGCGAGCGAGAGCCGGCCGATCCCGAGGAGGCGTACTGCGTCACGCTCGCTCCCACGCCGGGAGGACCGAATCGCTGCGTCGAGCCTGTTACGAAAAAGAAAAAGGCATCCGTCGCCAAAGCATCGGCCGCGAAGCGGAAGGCGTCGGCGAAGACCGCGTCAAAAAAAGAACCGATACTGTCCTTTGCATCGCTGCTGCCGCAGGCCTTCGATCGTCCTCAGGAAGACGTTGTCTTCAGCTCGTCCTCGCTTGCCGTCAGCCTCTCGCTTTCCCAGGTTTTCGTGATCGTCCTCGCCGCTATGCTCGCCGGGGCACTCTCCGGAGTCGCCGCGGCGAAGGGTGTGACGCTGGCGCGGAGGGTATGAGGCGCGCGTATCACTTCTGGGTCTACATGCTGCGCTGTGCGGATGGGAAGTACTATGTGGGGGTGACCAACGATATAGCTGCTCGTGTTTTGCAGCATCAGCAGGGAATTGACCTCCGGAGTTATACGCACAAGAGGCGACCGGTGACTCTGGTGTACTCGGCATATTTTCAGTACGTGCACGACGCCATTGCTTGGGAGACTCGTTTGAAAAAATGGAGTCATGCGAAGAAAAAAGCTTTAAGCGAAGGGCGTATTAGTGATCTCTCGCGTCTAAGTCATACATCGAACAACGCGTATCTTTATCCGATTTCAAAAAACACTCGACGTCGAGTTTTCCGCTTTCTTTCGCTGTGCGCCTCGTCAGGCTCGGCGTGACAAACCAAGGTTTTTCTACTGTCATTCCGAGCCTGACGAGGAATTGTCTCTAAGCCAAAAAAATGCTACAATACTCGGATTTGAACAAATACTCCTCATCGTCCTTCGGCTTTGTACGGGAGCGCCGACTTCTTGGCTTCAAGGTGGATAAACCGACGAAATCGGAGACTGTGGCGGAGAGCGACCTAAAAAACGCGATGAAAGTCGGGGAGGGCGATCCGTCGGAGGCGCTCGAGGGGCACACGAAGCAGCTTTTGAACAAGCTCGAAGCGATGCCGCGCGGATACATCGATACCATGCCCGTACAGGCGGCACGCCGGCTCGCACGGTTCATTACAAGCCCGCTGACGTTTTCCGCGAAAGCCGTTCGCGACGTCGTGATGGCAACGCCAATCATCGGTGGCATCTTGGCCATCGCCGCGAAGCCCTTTCCCCGCCACAGCCTTCCCGCGGTGACGTACGAGGCCCGTTTCAACCGCGCGATCGAGGAAGAGGCGCTGCGCCGCATTCGCCAGGGCGGCCGCGATTTGGACAAGACACGACGCGTGCTCCTCTGGCGCCGCGAACGGGCCGAAAACCGAATTTTGCTCTTGCAGTACAAAAAACAGGTTCTCGAGGATCTTTCGGCGCTGAACCAAGTGGAACGCGAAGAGACGGCGCGCGCCGAGAGCGAATCCGCCGCGCTCGAAGCGTACTTCGGTGCCCGGCATGAATGGATCCGCCCGGAGGAACTCAAGCAGCGCGATCAATTCACGAAGGCCGCCGCGGATTTGCGGGTGCAGATCGATGCGGAACTAGCCCAGGAAAAGCAGTTGCCTCAGAACTTCTCGTCGGCGCGCCAGTGGTACGGTCTCGCACAGAAAGCTCTCAGTGACGCCAAAGTCAGTCCCAAGGAAATCACGGCGGCGACGCGCGATTTTCTCAGGGGTAATCGCCAGACGATGGTCGCGCTTCTCAAAGAAAAGGCCAGGCCCATCGAGATCCGTCAGACATTGGTCTCCGCGGCCGAACGCATGCAGATCACCGATCTTCAGCTTGTGCTCGGACTCCAGTCCGAGGTGGACGACGCTCTGCCCATCGAAAAGCGTTGCCAGAGGCTCTTCAAGAATCCTCCCGTGCAACCCATTCTGCTGCAGATCTCCGGCAAGCGTTTCGCCGCTTTCTACGTCGGCATGGGCAAGAGCGGGCGCAGCATGATTTTCCAGAAACAAGGCGAATCCGACGAAGCGGCGCTCGTTGCCATCAGCGAGAACGCGCAATGCTCCACGGTGGATCCGGACGGCACGATCGTCACGCGCACGTTCGAGCACGGCAACAAGGACACCTTCCTCCGCAATCCCTCTTCCGAAGCCCTCTACTCCCAAGCCGCATGACGTACCGTCCCGAAACACCGTCGGCCACCAACGAGGATTTTATCGCTCGCAATCTTGAGAGGCTCGTGAAACAGGGGAATCTCTCCGCAAAGGAATACAAGATGATTCGCGGCGAGATGAGCACGGTGGGCATTTCGCCAGAGCGCCGCAGCATGCTCCAGAAGCTCTTCGGCGAGGACCACGTCCGTCAGAAAACCAAGCGCGAGGCACTGGAAAAGGAGAACGTGTACATCGCCCAGGAACTGAAAAAAGTGAACGACGATCCCACTCTTCAAGCGCGCGCATGGGACGAAGTACAAGAGGTTGCCAAGCAGCAGATCAGCGATCTTGCCGAGGCGCAGCGTGCCCTCTATCCCATCCAGGAACTGTTCGAACAGGCGGACCGCGAAGGCGACAAGGCGGATGAAACCACCCAGCGCGAAACGGTGGATCAGGAGGGGATCGATGCTGCGCGGGCCCTTCTCTCGAATACGGTTCCGGCACAGAAGAAGGGAAAAATCGGCTCCGGTTCTGCCGAAAACCAGGCCTCCATGGCAGCCTGACCTTTTGAGCAAAAAATTTGTTCAATAAGCATCTAGGTTGATGAGGGGACATTTTGGCTTCCTTTTCAAGAATTTAAAAATTCTTGCACTATGCGGTTGATTCTCTCGAAAATGTGTAACAGCATCATTGCATAATGGTACTGGACAAAATAATTAATTAGTTTATAATTCTCTCAATTCCCCCTCTCCCCCATGACGAAAGACGCGGACCTTACGAAGAAGGATGACACGTCGGTCACCCCCGGAAGTCTCGTTCTTCGATCCGAAGTTGCCGATCAGAAAAACACTGCGGCGAATGAGAGTATTTCCGTGTTCGCCCAGGGTCAGCGTGAAAAAACGGTCGGAAAGCTTGATGAGTTCGAGGGAAATACCGGCATGAAGCTCGATACGGTGAAGCCGGGAGAAAGCATTACGCCGCGACTTCAGAGGTTTATTGCATCGAACGGTGCAATGTCGCTCGTCGGGTATCTTTCCGATTTGAAGGACACCGCTGTCGGACGCGTGAAGAACGTGAAAAACGTCAAGCGTGCTATCGCGGCGGCACAGCGGATTCAGGAGAAGGTTGCCCGTCGTGCGAATATGACCGAAGCCGAGGCAGGTGCGTATAAGTTGCAGATCAACGTTGAGGACCTCGACACGGTTGAGCGGTTTTTCACGGAACTGATCGGCAGGATCCCCGAGGCGTCACAGGCTCTTGAGCAAGCGCTTAAGGGCAGTCTGAGCCGGTACGCCGCCGCCGAGATCGTGAAAGATGAGCTCGGAGACGACGAGGACTTCGGTCCGGTGTTCAAGGGTTTTCTCGAGGAGAAGGTTTTCGGAGAAGATCTCTTTAATTTTCTCCATTCCCCCTACCTCAATGGGGAAGCCGATGCGCACATTCAAACTTTCCTTACTCGGATGGCTACGGAATTCATGCAATACGCCGAGGGGAAAATGCAGACGGTTCAAAAGAACATCGCAGTGGCCATTCTCGTAAACACGCTTCGTGGTCTTTGCCAGAAGACGACGGATCTTACCGATCTGTCGTTACGCGGAGCTCTCGGCACGCTTCTGAAAGAGGGATCCGACGAACTTGAGCTCTTCAAGATCAGTCCTTCGAAGTATATGGAAAAGGCCATCGATAAGAACGGAACGAAACGCGGCGCAGACATTGCGCGTGTCGAAATGACGTTTGACGATGATGTTCCGTATTCGTACAACCCGCAGCAGGTGACGCCGACGGAAAAGACCCGTATTGATGAAATGGCTGGGAAGGCCAAAACGGTCAGCGTTTTCCATATGAACAACATGCGGAGAATGTTCGAAGAGCTGACGTCGGCCTCCAAGGTAACAGGTACGGTCCGTGTCGGAGAGGAGGATTTCCCGATCGAAATCCAGGGTCTTTCCGGTCCCGGCGTTGTTCTTCTGGGCGAGGGCGCGACGAAGCTCGGACTTCCCGTTAACGAGGCGTGTCTTCTCGGTGAGAAAGTGGGTGATGTGAAATTGCAGAAAGTGCGTACCACGGAGAGGCCGATGAAAGTAGTTCGGCACGAACAAGTCGTTGCGCTTCTTGCCGCACTGTCTCCCGATGCCAAAATCGTCGTTACGCCGACTCCGGCCAAGACTCCCGCAAATGTCACCGACGAGACGAAGGGCGAGGTGAAGGCGCTCATCGAAGCTCCGAAGACAGACGGTATTTCAGAGGAAATTCCGGAAATTGTTGACGGGGCCAGCGATGAGGTTGAGCTCATTGACGAGGCCGAGGCTCCTGCGGAGGCCGTTGACGCACAGGCTGCCATCGAAGCCGAAGTTGCCGGGCTCTCCGAGGAAGACAAGGTCAACATTCGTTCGTACGTCTCTCTTGCGGCAGAAGCTGAAAAGGACGAAGCCCGCCGGGATTGTGCTCAGGAGTTCGGAGTCTCTGTCGAGGCCATTGATCGCGTTGTCGCCGAGGCCGAACAGAAGTAAGTCCGGAAAATCCTCGCCAGAACCCGCGAAAAAACGTACCATCGAATATCGATACCCTATGCCAGATACTCCTCCCCCCCACCGGGAACAGGAACCCCAATCGCCCCTCATCGGGGCCTTTGGGGAGTTGGCGTGGGCACGGTACTGCGCCCTCCGCGCGTCGAGGGCTTCGGGCAATCGAAAGCAGCTCTGGACACAGGCCGGGGCCGGAGAGACAGCCGCGTACCAAGGCATTGCCGATAATGCGGCGGGTTTGTATCTCGGTGCCTTGCGCGCCCATGATGCTTCGTCCATCTGGAAAGGCTTTGCCGAGACGGTCGCACGCGAATACCACGAACGTCCGCGTCGTGACGAATTGTTCGGATCGATGATGGGAGAGACGCGCGAACGGGTGAAAAAAACGGCCGGCATCGGAGATGTCGATCCGGAAAAATTCGCATCGTATCTCGAGCGCGAAAAAGCCGCGGTTACGGGGCGCGCATCACAGTATTATCTGGACCGCATCGCGCCGCGCATCAAGACCGAGGAGCAGCGGAGTGAGGAGTATGCCCGTGCAGAAAGCTATCATCACAATGGCAATGGCAAGGCAAAAAGTAGGAACGGATTCCATGGGCGAAACGGTTCGAGAAATGGCAATGATGCGCATGATACGGACGGACGGCAAAACGAGGATGATGAAACCATTGATGTCGACGGCAGAGGCAATACGCGGCGTGGGACGAACGGAAAGCGCGAACAGGCCGATTCATCCGGGTTCTTCCAGTTCGAAATGCATCGCATGATGCGTTCGATGCAACGGCAACTCAAGGAGATCGCAGATTTGCTGCGCGGAAACCCCACACACGATCAGCGCGAAGAGGCGGCTACGAGGGCGCGTGAGGCACAGGAGAACATGCAGGAATTCATGCGCACGCACGCCGAGCAAAACAACGCGGCTTTCCAAGCGTTACTCCAGGGGGTGATGACCCAAATGGCGACGTTTGCGGAGCAGGCGCGTCAGCCGACTGCGGAGACGATGGAGCTGAGGCAGAAAGTGGCAGATCTTGCCGCAGAAATGAAAAAAGTGCCGAATCTTCTTGCCGAAATGCAGAGGAATCACGATGCGGCCATGGCTGCATTCGCTCAATCACAGAATGACGCTCGACAAGCGCAGCAACAAGACATCGACCTGAAGCTGAAGAAGGTGAGTGAAAAGAAATCCGAAGCAAAAGGTGGCGGGGGCAAAGCGACCAAGCTCGGCGTGCAGCTCGGCGCCTATACCGGCCCCTCGAAGGAGGCAGTGCTCTCGCACGGCGTCGATGCGACCACGGCGAGGGGGCTCCGTCTCTTTATGGGCGTGCCGAAAGAGGAAAAGAAGCAGGATCATGCGCCTGTAGCTCCTATTCCACAGCCAGAAGCCAAAAAGGAGGAAAAGCCAGCCGAAGCAGCTAAGGAGGACAAGAAAGATGAAAAGAAGGAGAAAAAAGCGGCTTAATTGCCATTTCTCCGCATTGTATAGAGTGGTAACGATCCGGTTTTTTTGCTATAATAGTGAGATTTATGGCTTCGCCAGGAACCGTCCCCAACGTCATTCCGCCTTCGGGCCACCAGCCCGATCATCATCGTGCCTCGCACGACGTGCTTCATGCGAAAGAGCACGCCGTAGACTTGCTCATGAATAAAAAAAAGGCGGAGTTCCGTGGACTCATGTCGTGGTCCGGCCTTGCCCATGAGCGTCGCATGCAAAAACAGCTGGAGGAAGGCGGACACGGTGCGCACGCGGCTCAAACTGCGGAAATCCTTGCGGTGACGAAAACGGCGGCGCCGGACGCTCTTCGTAAACAAGTTGATAAGATTCTTTTTGGGAAGAAAAAGTCTCTTGGAGAATATGAACTCGTTGACCTCGCGAACGCGCCCGTAGCCGGAACGTTCGCCATTAGCGTTGAATACAAGCCAAAGACACATACATATTGGTCCGTGCAGCGCACTGCAGATGAAATTTACGGAAAGATCAGGGGCATGAGCGTCTCAGAACTGGCTTCGCAATTAGGCATTGAGTTGCCGACGGGAACCACCGCTACGCATAAGCTTACTGATGCTGCAGCGAAGACTCTCGCAGAAAAGTTGCAGATTCCCTATTTGGATGCCGTTTTTGGCCAGGGATCCGCTACGGAAGCGAGCATTGCGATGGCCAAGATGATGATCGACGAAATGGAGCAGAAAGGGGAATCGATTCTCGGGGTACTCAAGGTCGCCGACATGTCCGCGGAGAAGGAGAAGAAGTTCCGCCGGAAGCAGCTCAAGGATCTTGTGAGCGGTTTGCAAAAATATCCCGGCAATCCTCCGGAGCTTAGTTATACAGATATTTTGGCGGAGTTTACCCGAATTCAGGGTGATTTCTTAGGCATGGCTGCTGCGACGCCTGCGGCACCCTACAGCTTTACCAGTTTTGCGTTTAAGAAATCAGGTTATCTTTCTACTAATGGACTCACTCAGGCAGACAAGAGCAAAATTAACCAAGTTGCTACGAGTGAATTGGAGAAAATTGAAAAAGAAAAGAAATTTTACGAGGATTTTGCGAGTTACGTCGAGCGCATCCACGACCAGATTGGACGTATGGGGGCAGATGCGAATCAGCCTACGACAGGAAAATATGGAGATCTTTTCGTGGGGGGCACTCCCGGCAAGGTCAATCCTGTGAAGTTAACGAAAGATATGATACCGACGAAAGTTGGCGACGAGCTCGTCGATCACTTCAAGGATTTTATGGGCGAAGAGGAAAAAACAGGGGAGAAGGCAGCCGCCCCCGAGGCACCGCAAGGCTCCGATGCGATCCTCCGGATCTACCAAGCGTACTTGGAAAAGAAAGAGCGTCTCAGCCCCCGCGCCGCTCGAGAGCGTGCGAGCCAAATCTTCATGGAGAACGAGTTTGGTCCGGACGAAATGCACTTCATCGACGACGTTGTCCGTACCGATGTTGCCGGCGCCAAGCTCACGGCGTTCCAGGTCTTCGGCCAGGGAGTTCGCAGTACGCTCAAGAGATTCACGTCTTCCGGCTCCGATGAGGCGCGCATCGCGAGGATTGCCGAGAGCTGCGGGGTACGCTTTGCCGCAGGCGAAGGCGGTGTGATCAATTATCTGACGTCTGCCGGTACCTACAATCCGCTTCGTATTGCTACAACCCAGTACGGTCCTTTGGGGGGTTGGAACCCTTTTAGCTGGCCCAATCGTCTTAACAACTTCCTCTTCGGCACGCGCTTCCTCGGTGTGACGCCATTCGCCCGCTGGCGCTCGCGTCCGGCATGGGGAGAGATTGCGGGCAGCCCGTACAAGTTGCGCGCCGCATGGAGCGCCATGCATACCGCCATGAAGAACGGAGAGTTCACGAACTCTCTCTACGTGCAGGAGCAGCTCATCGAGGTGGCGCACCTGCTCATCGCTGCCGAGCACCAGCAGATCGCCGACGGCATCGCCAAGATGTCGCCCGAGGACCGCAAGTCCATGGGTATCACGAGCGTGCGCGAGTACATCATGCATAATCTCCACGACTACCTTGAGCACGGGTTTGCCGGCGGGCCCAATGCCGCCGAGCAACCGCATACCGTTACGGCGACGTACGACAAGGCGCGCAATGCCACGAAGTCCGTGGGCGCCGGTCGTCGCGGTTTCTGGAAGAACATGCTCACCGACGGTAGCGACAACGACGTGGACTACCACCAAGCGGCGTAAGACGATTGCGGAGGGGGCGCATGGAAAGAACATTTTTTGCATAAATAAGCCAAAATATTCATATTTATTTATGAAATATTTATTTGAAAATGTCAATAAAAAGGACTATACTGGTGATTGGCTGATCTTTCACACCTCACTCACTGTTACGAGCTCCTCGGGAGTATTGGTTACCCAGCGGACGCGACTTGCCGTGTCGTGCGCGCTGGGTAACCAACCCGGAAGTATCTCTGGCGTCGTTGCCAAAGGTGTCCGGGAAAATTTTCCGTAGGAGTTCGTTATGTCCGGATTCGCGATTCTCGCTGTCGTAGTTCTCGTCATCCTGCTTTTCGCTGGTGGTGCCCTGGTCGTTTGGGGCAGCCGTCGCACCGACAACTGGGTCACGTACATCGGGCTCGGCCTCGTGCTCGTCGTTGGTTTCCTGCTCTGCATGACTGCCTTTCCGCCAGAAATGGCGCAAAGCTTTCAGGCTAAGCTGGGAATCAAAAACGGCCCGATTGCCGAAGCGGCGGTCCCTGTCGAAGACGAAGACAGCGGCAACGAAGTCATCTGGCAGGACGACAAAGACGGCGGTTCGCTCAAGGTCACCCTGGGAAAGGGTACCAAGCGTCTGTACGTCGGTCGTAACGAGCATGGAAAAGATCTGCGTCTCTTCACGAAGGGTGGTCAGTGGTCCGTCAAAGGCAACTTCAACCCCCTTCCCACGGAATTGTGGTGGTTCACCTACGATTCCCGCGGCAACGTGAAAGAGTCGCGCCAGATCTCCAAGCTCCCCGCGCCGTGATCCGAACAACAAACAGTGAGTAGGTGTCCGCAAGGCCAGCTACAAGGGGCGGCGCGCAAGCGCCGCCCCTCACTGTGTTTTCTGTGGCCGACATACGTACGTTGTTGCTCCTATGCGGGCTGACACGCTTTGCGTTTTGCCATCCGCGATCGGTTATCGATTGCTTCGGCTCGCGTATTCCATGCAAGGACGCGTCGACCGTTGCTTCTTCTTAGGCAAATCGCAACGAAGAAGAATCATCGTCGTCTGTGAATACGATTACAACGCCTCGGCTTTCTTGAGCGCCTCCTGCGCCTTCTTGAGGTTTTCGTCCGCCTTCTTGAAGGCTTGCTGCGCGTTCTCCACGGCGGTCTTCGCGTCGGCTTCGCCGGGTCCTCCGGCCGCTTTCTTGGCGGCTTCCTCCGCGACCTTGAGGGCCTTTTGGGCCTGGTTCACGTTCTGCTGGGCGACTTTCACCTGCGCCTGCGCCTGTTTTGCCAGTTCCTCCGCGGCTTTCTTTACGGCTTCCTGCGCTTTCTTCGCGGCATCCTGGGCGTTTTTGAGAGCTTTCTGCGCCTTCTCGTTATTTTCCTGCGCCCCCTTCAGTTCGCCTTGGGCTTTCTTCGCCTGGGCCTGCGCGTTCGTAAGCGCTTCTTCAGCCTTCTTGAAGGCCTGCTGTGCGTTCTCAACCGCCTTCTTGGCAGCCTCTTCCCCAGGACCGCCGGCAGCCTTCTTTGCGGCCTCTTCAGCATTCTTCACGGCTTGCTGAGCTTTCTTGAGCGCTTCCTGCGCATTATTCACTTCGCCCTCGGCCTTCGTCGCGTTCTCCTGAGCGTTTTTGAGCGTTTTTGCCGCATCGTCGGCTTCCTTCTGGGCGTTTTCCACGCCCTTCTTGGCGATCTCCTCAGCGTTTGCGACCGCTTTCTTCGCTTCCTCTTCGGCGTTCTTGGTTGCTTTTTCTGCCTTCTCGGCTTCCTCGGCGTTGCCCAGTTTCAGGATGCCTTCCAGGCTCTGTACGATGTCGTCATCCGCGCCGATGGTCATGTTGAGCAACTGCATCGTCTTGATGATGTCGGGGATTCCTTGGCGGAAACTCTGCGTCGCGCGGATGGCGTTTGCTTGAGCGACGCCGGCGTTCACGGCGTCGGTATGCGCCGCAAGAAAGCCCTGCGCGATGAAGCGGACCCGTGAGCGCAGGTGCGTCGTTACCTCGAGATCGGGCATCGGTTGCAAGCTCATGTAGAGCGTCGCGATACCACGAGTATGGTCGATGCTTAGTATGCGCGAGTCCTCGTTTGCACGATTGAGGTCTGTTACCGGGTTGTACGCTCGCAGGTGCTCCCGCATCGCGAGGGCGAACCACATGCCGCGGAGCGGGCGATCCGGGGGGCCGAACAGGCGGTTGGCGCGTTCGCGCGCGGCAACGATGATGTTCTCCTCTTCCACCGGAGACACGCGGCGTTCGGCCGGATTGCGCGTGAGGAGATGGTTCCCGTTGCGGCGGTGCGTCCCGAGCATCGCCTCCGCGAGATCGGTGGCGACGCCCTGGGCGAAGTCGCGCTCGGCATCGATGAGGATCTGCTGGTACTCCGGCCGGTCCATCATGCGCTCGGCGAACTGCTCGGCGGTGCCGCGTCCGCCCATCCGCGCGATCGTGGCGGGGTCGAGGGCGTTGACGAACTCCTCCTTGGCCCGGCGCATGCGGTGCACGCGCGACTGCGTCTCGTTGAGATGCTTGGTGAGCGAGGAGAAGTGGTCGCCGCCGTTGACCGCGCCCGCGAAGAAGCGTCCGCGGAGGATGGTCTTCACGCTCTCGATGTTGTCGACGTTGCGGAAACCGCTGTCGAGCGTGACGAGCGTGCGGTTGATGAAGTTGCCGACGGTGGCGAGGCTGTTTTGTACCCAGCCCGGGTTATCGAAGCCTTCCAGGATCTCGTTCATGTCGTCGATCGTCACCGGCAGTCCGGCGCCGCGCTTGAGTGCCGCCACGTTCACCGCGTACTCGAGGCGGTGGAGCGTCGCGAGGATCGTGGGCAGGGGGCGCACGGGTTCGCCCGGCGCGTCCGTGAGGATGCGCTCGCCGGCGGCGCGATACCGTTTGGCGGCGGCTTCGTCGAGAATCGGCGAGGGAGTGCGGGTGAGGCGCGAAAGCGTCTCTTCGAATTCCGTACGGAACGCGGTGAGTGAGGGTGCGCGCGTGGGGTCCAGCGGGCGCTCGCGGATCGCGAGCACGCCGGCCTCGGCGCGGCGGAAGCCGCGGGCGGAATCGTAGCGGTCGGCCACCGAGATGTGTTCGGCGAGATCGGGTTCGGCTTCGGGCGCCGCGGGGCGCAGAAGCTCTTCGATCATCTTCGCGAAGGTCTTACCCGCGTGCGTCGTCATCGCTTGCAGCGAGCCTTCCCGCACGAGGTCGACGTAGGCGGTACGGGCGGCACCGTTCGTGATGCGATCGTACGACGCGTCGATGCGACCGTCGGCCGTGAGAGGAGCGGCAGAGCGACGCGCCTCTTCGACCAATCGCACTTTTTCGCGATTGCGGGGGTTTTTCGCCGCGATGTGGTAGAAAACGGTGCCGAGCGCAGAGCTGATGCGCGGGTTATCGCGCTCGAACATCGAGAACACCATCTGACGGTCGTATTTGCGCTGGCGAACGATGCCATCCATCTCCACGTGCAGGGGATCGGTCGGCGCCGCGAAGAGCGACGTCTGGAAGGGCCCGCGCGGGCTTCCCGTGATGCGGAACGCGCTGGCGAGGCTGCCCATCGTCGTTTCGCTGAGCGTGAGGAAGGCGAGAGAGTTCGGGTATTCTGAGAGGAACGCCTTCTGATCCATGTAGCGTCCCATGAGGGCCAAGCGGCTGCGTTCCACTTCCTGCGGATCTTGAGGAAGGATGCCGAGACTGCGGCCGACGGGCTTCAAGAAGTCGCCGATGCGGTTCACGAAAGTCTGCCCCGCTCCCGTCATGGTCTGGAGCGCGTTGTCGTCGCCGTTCACGAGGCGCAGATAGAGGTACGTGCCGACGAGTGCGGGCGGGACGGCGTTGAGAACCTTGCTCTTCGAGTTCCACATCTTATAGAGGGCGTACACGCCGAGACCGGCGACCGCCCACTGTTGCCACGTTTCCATGCGTCCGAAGTTGTCGTAGATCGTGCGGTTTCGGCGCTCGGTCGTCTCCGCGATGGACTTGTCGATCTTCTGACGCTCCATTTCGGAACTGAGTTTTTGGAGGTTCTGTTTGCGTTCGCGCTGCGCTTCGATTCCGTTGAGGGAAACGAGCATGCGCTCCACTTCGATACGGCGAGTGGCTCCGCCCGGTTCCGCGAGCATGGCATTGAGCCAGCCCAGGAAGCGGCCGGGGCGGAGGTTGCGGCGGAGATAGTCGGGATTCGCGAGGTCGGCGGCTGTGGGCTCGGGGCGAGAACCTGCGCGTGCGTCGCCGCGCAGCCGATCAACCGCTTTCCGGAAATCCTCGTTGATGAATCCCGGAGATCCCACAGGGTAGAGATGTTGATACGCGATGCGTGCGAACGAAGACTCTCTCGTCAATCCGGCGATTTCGGCGGTGTTCGTCTTTCCCGACACGATGCCGGCGACGCGCAGAACGAAGGCGCGATGCTCGGGAGTCGGTACGGGGAGCACGCCGCTGCTGGGGCTCGGACGAACGTAATCGGGATAATTGAGTTCGGCGATCGGGGTGGTGGCGGGAGGAACGGGGAGGAACATCTGTGCCGGCAGCGTCTGACGAATGAAGCGGTAGTACGCGGCCACGCGCTCGTCTGCCGGCATGGCCTCGAGCACGTCTTTCGGCGTTGCGACGTTCGGGAGTGCGGAACTCCGCGGAGGCGCGGAGAAATCGAGCGTTTCGAACGCCTGAAGCCAGGCGATGTCGCTGCGGAGGTTCGCGCGCGACGCCTTGAGGCGATCTTCTCCCGTGATGAAATCGCGCGAACGGGCGAGCATGGACTCGATGAAGTCATTGGTGTTTTCGACGAAACCGGACGGTCCTTCGCCCGGAGTGACGGGTCCGCTTCCGCCGCTCATGCGGCAGAGCCGCCTCTCGGAGAGAGGAGCGAACCGGCCGACGGAGGAGAAGAGATGGATCATGGGAAATTAATGTCCGCCGTGATCGTTGTGCGAATCGTGGGCGGCGGCGGAGTGTCCGTTTTTGCTTTTCGTCAGACCGTAGAGCCAGCCTGCGCCGGCGCCGAGCGCGCCGAGGAAGTAGGGAACGGGGCTCGAGATGCCGATGGCATAGAGTCCGCCGATCGCGGCGCCTGCGGCGATCTTCCCCTTATTCTCCCAGGCCGATTTGGCGACGGGAATAATGGTGTCCTTCACTACTTCCGTGACGAGGCCCGCCGTGCGCTGGAGAATGGTAAAGGGATTCAAGAGGCGTCCCGTGGCACGAACTCCTTCCCAGATGCTGTTACGGATGCCCTTGACCGGCTGTTGCGGTCGGTCGGTTCCGAAGAGAATCTTCGCGTAGCGTCCCACGACATTGTTCTGACGCAGGGCCCAGTTTTCCGCTTTGCCGAGGATGCCAAGACCGCCGAGAACCGTCGCTCCGGTAATGCCGGCGGAGACTGCTGCCGTTGGCGTAAGAGCGCTGATGAGCGGGAGGTTGGTCATCCAGCTGTACGCCCCTCCGGCGTACGGTACGGTCTTGAGCCATGCGCTTGCCGCAGCGACGTTTCCCGCTGCTCCGCTGCCGATCGAAAGCGCTTTCACGCTGGCCCAGGCGGACGGGAATGACGTTGCCAGTACCGCGGGGATGCCCGCGGCAGCGGCTCCGACTGTTCCGATTTTCTTGTACCCCGCCCAGCGTTTGTTGGGGTTTTCCGGGGGCATTTCGCCGTGTGCGCCGGGTCCATGAGACGCATGGGGGGAGTGGCTTGCTTCCGGCGCGTGGCCATGCGCCTGTGCATGGTCGACCTTGTGACCCGCTTCCGCTCCGTGCCCGTGTTCGGCATGCGAGGCCTTGTTCGCCGCTTCCGCCCCGTGACCGTGCGCATCGGCTGCTGCCTTCGCGTTTGCCTGTGCCGGCGGGGCTGCCGTCGCCGAATACCGCAGTACGTCGTTCATGCGGCTGTGCACGTTCTCACGGCCTGCATCGAGATTCATTCTCGCCACGGACTGCGGACCATTCATCGTCTCGGGTGAGGAGATGAATTCCTGATTTTCGTTCGGGCCGCGGGAGGAATTTGTGTGTTGCACCCCTTTTTGGGCTGGAAAAGAAATCCCTCTAGTATACCAAAATTTCCATGACCTGAGAATGGTTAGGCATCCTTTTTGCCGGATTCGTCAAGTTCCATCGCCGTGCGAATTTTCCGTAGGATTTTGAAGGGACACGATACAACAGTGTTCCGATGGAAGCTCGGGAAAAAACCAAATATTTTGGCTTTCCGAAAACACTACCTTGATATTCTATTCATAGCACTAATTGCTAATTATGTAAAAATGTTCTATAATATTTTCGAAGATGACACTCACAAGCACTTCACACATCGCGCAGATTCCAAAGAACCCTTCGCCCGAGCGGACGCCGGAATGGCTCTACAACGAAATTATGCGGTATATCCATCCGGATCTCATGACGGATCGTCTCCCGTATCTTTCGCTCAAGTATTCGGGAGAGAGTGAGTGCGAAAAGGCCGCGCGTTTGTCCGGATACGACGAGGCATTTCGCGTGTTTGATGAGGTCACCAGGGACGTGACCAAGCCCATCGTCGAAGCCGGAAGAGAAGCCGTGCGCCGTCTGCGATCTTCCCGCGCAAAGGAAGAGCATGCGCAGGCCGCCGCCGACCTCCGTTCCGCCGAAGATTTCCTTGCCGCGGCATGACAAACCTTCGCTTCCTCTTCGGCGAAGAGCGTGTGCTGGGGCGCATCATCGGCGATGTTCCGCAGATGGGCCTCGGCGGGCAGATCGATGTCCGCAATCGCGTGTGGCTCGCTCCCGATCGCACTCCGCAGCAGGCACAGCAGCGTATTCAGCAGTTCAACGGCTCGCAGCAGATTACCTTCGGGCTCGCGCAGCCCGTGGTGTTCCAGCCGCATCTTTCGGTGTCGTCGCATCCGTCGGTACTCGGCATGTACCGGCCACCGTCCATCCAGCCGGTGTATGCCTTCGGGCTTCCGCAGGGGATGTCCCGTCCTCAATTGTCGCCGTCTCTCTCGCCTGCCGCATCGGTTCAGCAGTCGTCGGTGCGTCCAGAGCAGGCGCCACTGGTGCAGCTCGCGCAGGCTCCCGCTCAGCCGCGCGGTTTCGGCCAGCCCCATCCGGCGCAGCAGCTCCAGCAGTACCCGCCCGCCGGCTATCCGCACGATTCGAGGGGCAATATCGGCAGACCGGTATTTTCCCCTGCCCTCACTCCCGACCATCCCGATAATCCCAACCGCGTCCCCGTTCTGCCGAGGAGCGTGACGAGCGCTCCTGCCGCTCCCGTTACGCCGCAGCCGAGCGTGGGATTTCCGGTGTTCGGTCCCGCGGGAGATCGGCCGGATCTGCGCCCGGGATACAGGCCCAATCCCAGCCCGACGCGGGAGGAAATGTATAAGCAAAAGCGCCAGGCAGCGGCGACCGCGGAGATCCAGGGTCAGCGCAAGGAGAGCGAGCGGCTCCAGCAGGAACTGCGAAAGCTCGATGAGGAAGGCGGCAAGCTGCAGAAGCAGATGCAAGACGTTCGCACTCGCATGGATCGGGTCCGCAAGGAAATGAACGAGCGTGTCGAGAAAAACGATCAAGAATCCGCAAAGAACCGAAAAGAGCTCCAAGCGCGTCGCAAGGAACTGCAGCAGACCTTCGAGGCCGCGCAGAAGAGCGGCGACCTCGGCTCCGTCCTCGCCGTCAACGAACGCGTGCAACTCCTCGTGAAGCAGATCGAGGACACGCAGGCGGCGATGAAGACGTACCTCGCGGCGACCGAGAAGCAGCTCGAGGAACTCGAGACGCTCCTCACGACCGTTGAGGCCTCGAACAAGAATCTCCAGCAGCGCCGCAAGACCCTCCTCGCGCAGATCGAGACGGCGACCCGCCGCATCGAGCAGCTCACGAAAAACATGCCGCGCTAAAACTCCCTTCCGGTGACCGAAAGGGAGTTTGTTGCTGCGGGGTGCCTTCCGTGGCGTTTTTTTGGTGACCGTGTTAGTACACGATCACTTCCGTGCTGGAACTGGCTTCATACCAGTCCCAGCTGACGCGCCCCGTGAGGGGGCATCGGTGGATCCGGTACGCGCCGCCAGCTTCGGCGCGTCGCCACGACCAGCCGTACGGTATCGCTACCGTACGGAGGATGGGCCGCACGCACTGCGCTTGGCACTGTGCCGGGTTGTTGTTGACGACGACCGTTGCAGGCACGCATGCCGGACGCTCCTTCAAAACGGAAATCTGGCCCTTGAGAAAGGCCTGATTCTGGAGAATCTGCGAACGCTCCGAAGCCGCTTTGTCTTGGTTGGCCAAGATAGCAGCTCGTTCGGCATCAGCCTTATCCATGCGCGCAAGGACGATGCCCAGCATGGAAAGAGCTTTCTCGGCTTTTTCGTCGGTGGCCTTGATGGCGATGCCGAGGGCCTTCATCTCGTTGCGCATGTCCACGAGAGTGACTTCGATGTTGCCGAGACGGGCGTCGAACGCATCCATGCGGTTGTTCAATTTCTTGAACGCGTCTCGATTTTCATCCTGAAAATCGTCCAGTTTTTTTTCTAGGCCATCCAACTTCTTGTTGGTGGCCTCCAATGCCTTGGCGACATCGTCCAGCGTCACTTTTTTCTTTGCTTGGGCGCTGACGTTGCCCGCGGCGGCGACGGCGACTACGACGGCGATCAGCAAGTTCTTCAACATGGCGTTTCCGGGCTTGTGGCCCGGCTCCAAATAAGGTTTTCCCCCACAGCAACTCTCTTCACCGCAAGTGGTGAAGTGTGAAGCGGCTCCGAACATCGAAGCCACAAAAATTCACCGAGTTGTGAAGAGGGGATTATGGGGGAAACCGGCCTGTGGAGCCAAAGATCGAGGTATCTGAGATTATAATAAAAACATTAATTTGTCAATATCTTGGCTTGGGCTTGCGCATGTCACCCTGGAGAAGACGTCCCTGATACGGCTTTCTGTCATCCTTCGACTCCGCTCAGGATGACACCGACTCCGCTTAGGATGGCACCGACTCCGCGCGGGATGACATCAACCCGCGTCGGCACGTCGTCATGCGCGACAACGCAGTTGTCTTCGACAAATGTTCCTGTACTCTCCAGCGGAACCGTATGGCTCACCTTATCCTCTCCGACGGCTCGGTGTTCGAGGGAGAGGCGTTCGGTGCCGCGAAGGACGCGGACGGCGAAGTTGTGTTTAACACCGGCATGGCGGGCTATCCCGAGAGCATGACGGACCCGAGTTACCGGGGCCAGATCCTCGTGTTCACGTATCCGCTCGTCGGGAACTACGGCGTGCCCGCGGAGGAGCTCAACGAGTGGGGATTCTCCAAGGATCTCGAGAGCGAAATGATCCACGTGCGCGGCATCGTGGTGGCGCAGGTGAGCGACGAGCCGAGCCACCACTTGAGCAAGCTCTCGCTGCAGGACTGGATGCAGAAGCACGGCATTCCGGGTATTACCGGCATCGATACGCGTTCCCTCACGAAGAAGCTCCGCGAGAAGGGCGTCATGCTCGGTTCGATCAAGCAGGGCGCCGCGGCGAAGGGCGCGATCCCGACGATCGTCGATCCGAACACGGCGAACCTGGTTGCCGAGACGAGCTGTGACGCACCCGTCACCTACGAGCCCCAGGCGCCGGCCGATGGAGCGTCTGTCCCCACCGTGGTCGCGTACGACTGCGGCATGAAGCGCAACATCATCCGGAGCTTCCTCAAGAGGGGAGTGCGCGTGATCCGCGTGCCGTGGGATTACGATCTCGATCTCGTGAAGGACCACTACGACGGCGTCTTCTTCAGCAACGGTCCCGGCGACCCGAAGACCTGCGTTCCCACGATCGCGAGCCTCAAGAAAGCGATCGCGAAGGACAAGCTCACCTTCGGCATCTGTCTGGGAAACCAGCTCATGGGTCTGGCCATCGGCGGCGACACGTACAAGCTCAAGTACGGCCACCGAGGCTGCAACCAGCCGTGCATCGAGCGCCGACCGGACGATCCGGCGAAGGACAAGGTGCGCTGCATCATCACGAGCCAGAACCACGGCTTCGCCGTCGACGGCAAGACGCTCCCGCAGGGGTGGCACGTGTGGTGGGAGAACGCCAACGACGGCACAGTGGAAGGCATCCGTCACTCCTCGGGACGCTACTTCGCGGTGCAGTTCCACCCGGAGGCGACGCCGGGGCCGGAGGATGCGAATTTTCTGTTTGATGAATTTGTTTCTCTGTTGAAGGACGAGTCGAAAAAAGCGTAAAGCTTGGAGCTTGGTGCTTACGGGTATGGTATTTGTTTTTCATAACCCAAAAGCTCTAAGCTTTAAGCTCTAAGGTCCAAGCTTCTCTCCATGGATTTCATCGTCCTCTCCTCCTCCCGCGGCACCACCTTCCAAGCCGTTCTCGACGCGCAGAAGCGCGGGGAACTCGCAGCGAAGTGCCTCGGCTTGATCACCGATCGCGCCGATCGCGAGTGCATCGCCAAGGCGGAGGCCGCGGGAGTCCCGGTGTGGATCGTGGAGTGGAGTCCAAAAGAGAAGCGCGAGGTCTACGACAAGCGCGTGCAGGAGGCGTTGCAGGATCTGCTCAAGGACCGCGATCCCCGCTCCGCCGTGCTGGCGGCGCTCGGGTGGATGCATATCATCGGTCCCGAGTTCATCCGTGCGTGGCGCCACCGCATCATCAACGTCCATCCCGCGCTCCTCCCCCGGTATGGCGGCGAGGGAATGTACGGCATGCATGTGCACCGGGCGGTGCTCGATCATCGGGAGAAGGAATCCGGCATCACGATCCACTTGATGGACGAGGGCGTCGATACCGGCCCGATTCTCCTGCAGAAGACGTGTCCGGTGGAGAGCGGCGACACGCCGGAGACGCTGCGGGACCGGGTGCAGGCTCTAGAAAAGGAGTGGTATCCGAAGCTTCTCCAAATGATTCACCGTGGCGAAGTGAGGTTGCCCGAATAGCCTCAGTTTTTAGTTGGTAGTTTTTAGTTCGCAGGAATCACGATTCTTGTAAACTCCCATACTAAAAACTACGAACTACCAACTAAAAACTTTCAAATGTACCCCTCAACGTGGACTTGCTTCTTCGGGATCTTCCATTGGTCCACGGCGAGCTGCTTCACCTCCTTCGTCATGGTGGGGTTGCCGCAGGCGTAGAGGAGCGTCTTCGCAGGATCCTTGATGAGACCGGGAATATGCGTCTGGATGCGGCCGGTGAGCCCTGCCCAGCCCTTCGAGGGATCGCTGAGTGTCTGGAAAAAACGGATATTTTTCCGTTCGCGCGCGATCGTTTCGAGTTCCTTGGTCCAAAAGAGATCTTCCGTCGTTCGTACGCCGACAAGGACATCGATCGGGCGTGTGTCTCCGCGGTTGATGGCGGCAATCAGTTGCGATCGGAACGGCGCGAATCCCGTCCCCGTCGCGGCGAGGATCACGTGCGTTCCCGGGAGGGGATCGAGAGTGAAGACGCCGAACGGGCCTTTCATCGTGAGAGTGGCACCCGTATCGATGAGCTCGTGGCAATAGCGACTGAACCGACCTCCCGGCACGTACTTTACGAGGAAGAGAAGATCTTCTTCTTCCGGGGCGGAGGCGATGGAATATGCGCGCGTTTGCACATCCGACGTGTTCTCCAAGAGCGGCACGTCGAAGAGAACGAATTGACCGGGACCAAAGGAGAAGCCCGTTGGCTTGGTGAATCGCAATTCCACGACATCGCGTGCGATTGTTTTTTTCTCGAGGCAGGTGATGACGTGCGAGGGAACGGGCACGGGAAAAGAGTATAGCAAGGAGAGAGCAAAGTAGGGGATGTAGGTGTTGGTAAATCGGGTATAAAGTATCGGGTATTAAGGGTAGGACGTTCTTCTTTGCAGGTAGAAGACATAATACTTCATACGTAATACCGCGATTTACATTTCTCCAAACAAATCCTCATTCTTCATGATCCCCGGCACCCAGCCCGAAAAATCGCTTAGCGCCACTCCGTGGTTACGGATGATCGCAGCGGGAATCGATTGAGCGGCGTTTCCCATCACCGCGTTGCCCGCGGTCGCAAGTTGGTCGGCGATCGCCTCCGTTGTCATCAGAAGAGGTCGTCCAGAGAGGTCCGGTATTCCTTTCAATGAGAGGAGAGGGTCGATACCCGAACAGGCGAGGCCGATGGCGACGACGCCCTTTCTCCGCGGAAGCGAACAGCTGTCCGAAAGAATGATGCCGATACGGAAACCGAGTTTGCGCTCGAGAGCGGCGCGAAGAGTATCCGTGCTGCGCACGGGATCCTCCGGCCAGCCGATGACGGTGTCTTTCTCCGTGTTCGATTGGTCGAGTCCCGCGTTCGCGATGAGGATCGATCCGCGCATGCCTTCGGGCGCCAGTTCGGTGAGAATGGCTCCGGGGCAGCAATGTCGCACCGCGCCATGCCGGCGCTTCGTTTCCCGCAGGATCGCTTCGACGAAACGCGGGTCTTGCGCAGTGATCGATGCGATTGTCATCGCTTCCGTCGAGGGTTGCAGTGCGTCGACGGCGATCGCTGCTCCTTCGCTCGTCGCAACAATTTTCGATGAAACGACGACGATATCCTCCTCCCTGTACGCGGAGGCGTTGATGAGTGCATCCGCAAGTGAGTCGCCGGGACGGAGGACGTCCGTCGCGATGGGAAGGATTTCCATGCAAAAAGTGTAGCGCACCTAACGTCGACGCTTGCACAAAAGCCCGAATGTTTTTCTCGCAATGCATTCCTGAGCACGAGAGTTGATCGTGTTTCGCATTTCATCGTGCATGTCTCGAAATCGAGTGATACTGTTCGAACCCGTATGGCGGTACGGCCGAGTTTCTTTGAACTCACCACCGGGGCATTTGCGTTCGCCGCTGCGTTTGTTGTCGCGCTCACGTCAACGTTCACGACGACGAATACTCCTCGTCTCACGGCGGATGTTCTTTCCGGGAGCAGCTGTTCCATCGATACCGGAGCAAGTACCGTCGATTTCACGCTGACGAGCAACGCATTGGATTACACGGGCGGCTCGGTACTCCTGTACGCAGGAACCTACACGCTCGATACGCTCGGCAACAATACGCAGTGGTCGCAGACCGCGACCGGAGCGCCGGCCACGGACCAGAGCAGCGTGACGATCACGGCCACGGCCAATCCCATGAGTCAGCTCTGGGAGGTGACGATTGTCGCTCCCGGCGGAAGCAATTATGAACTTTCCCTCTCGGAGATTTCGGGATGTTCGGTCTCCTTCACGGATACGAACTATAGTGGATACACCGGAGCTGCGGACGGATCGCTTGCCGATTCCACTCCTCCGGATTTATGCATCGGCGTGACCTGTACTGCACTGGATCAGTGTCACGATGTCGGTACCTGCGACCCACAGACGGGTCTCTGCAGTGATCCGGCGTTGTCCAACGGAACGAGTTGCAACGCCGACAGCGACGGTTGTACGGAAAATGATACGTGCCAATCGGGAGTATGCACTGCCGGTTCCGCGCCATCCTGCGACGATGGAATTTCCTGCACGACCGATACGTGCAACTCCACGGGTGACGCTTCCTACAGCTGTTCGAACGATGTTCAATCGGACAAGTGTCTCATCAGCGGTACGTGCTATAACGACGGCACCCAATCCTCCGGTAATCCCTGCGAGGCTTGCATCACATCCACGTCCAATACCGCGTGGACCGATAACAACGGCGAGTCCTGCGATGATTCCGACGCCTGTACTCTCACGGACGTCTGCTCCGGAGGGGTCTGTGCCGGTACGCCCATGACATGCGACAGCGCGCCGGATTGTCATACGACGTCTGGTGCCAGTTGCGTGGCCGGAATGTGCGATTATCCCGGACTCGTCGCGAACGGGGAGGCGTGCACCGGGGCGGGAAATTACTGTACAGACGGCGCCTGTTTGCCTGCAGATTGCGAAAACGATGCAGATTGCGGAGTGACGGATACGTGCGTTACCAACCATTGCGATCTGACGACGCATACCTGCGATGCCCCCGTGTATCACACCGGAACATCGTGTGATGCGGACGGACTCTACTGCACGGTAGATGACACGTGCGATGCGTACGGCAACTGTATTCCCGGCTCTGCGCCCGATTGCAGCGACGGAATTGCCTGTACCACCGACACATGCACGGAGGCAGCGGGATACGTGTGTGAGCACGCAGTGCAGGTTGGCTCCTGTCTTTTGGACGGAACGTGTTATTCGGATGGGGATTCGAGTGCGGGAAATACCTGCGTGGTCTGCAATTCGGGCGTGACTCAAAGCTCATGGGCCAACGCAAGTGACGGAACCCTATGTGGGAATTCCAGCAGCACGCAGTGCGACAGTCCGGATACGTGCTTCAGCGGTATCTGTCAAAGCAACTATATTACCTACGGATCTTCGTGCAATGCCGATACCAACGGCTGCACTCTCAGTGACGCTTGCGACGGCAACGGCAACTGTTCCATGGGCGCCTCGTCGCCCAACTGCGATGATGGATACGCCTGCACGATTGACAGTTGCAATTCCACCGGGGCCGACTCCTATGAATGCGTGCACCCGATGGATGGGAGTTCCTGTCTGATCTTGGGTACTTGCGTCTTGAATGGCACGTTAAACCCGGGGAATGATTGTTTGTCCTGCCAGACGTCCAGTACTACCAGCGATTGGTCGTATCTGGCTTCTCTTACGACCTGCGGCGATCAAACATCCACGCAATGCAATGGCGCGAACACCTGTGACGGCTGGGGAACATGCCAGTCGAATCTCGTTTCCTATGGCACGAGCTGCACCGAATACATCGACGATTGTCACAGCGGGTATTGCGATGGAGCGGGTACTTGCGCTTCGACCGCATTATCCGACGGAACTCCGTGTTCCGGCGGCAATTTCTGCAACGGCGGCGTATGTACGCCTCCTGCATGCACGTCCGATTCCCAGTGCATACCGTCCGGTGCGGACTTGACGTGCGGAACCTACGTTTGCAATCTCACAACGCATACGTGCGATGTGCCGATATATACGGGGTATGGAACTTCTTGTGACGCGGATGGTCTGTATTGCACCGTTGGCGATTATTGCAACGGCGGAGGCGGTTGTGTCGCGGGAGGTGCGCCCGATTGTTCCGATGCTCAAAGTTGCACGACGGATTCCTGTACCGAAGGCGTGGGGACGTACTCATGCACGCACACGATCGACGCGGGACAGTGCCTTATCGACGGTACGTGCATGTCGAACGGCGCATTGGGAGCGGGAGGATGCACGGTATGTGATTCCGGATCGACGCAGAGCGGCTGGTCGAACGTATCGTCGGGAGCTGCTTGCGGAGATCAGACCGCTACGGAATGCAATGCCGCAAACACGTGCAATGGCTCCGGCTCGTGTGAAGAGAGGTTTGCAAGTCTCGGTACTGCCTGTAATTACGATTCCGACGGTTGTACGCAGGGGGATACCTGTGACGGTTCCGGGGCATGTAGTGCGGGCAGTTCGGTCAGTTCCTGCGATGACGGCATTACCTGCACGGTGGACAGCTGCGTTTCCACCGGCAATGACTCATACACCTGCAGCAACAGTACTTCCTCCGGTTGGTGCTACATTTCGAGCGTATGCGTCGCAAACGGTACCGAGAATCCGCTGCAAACCTGTCAGGAGTGCGCTTCGGGAACCACGCAGTCTGCCTGGACCAATAAGTCCGACGGCGTTTCCTGTAACGATCCCACGGCTACCACGTGTAATGGTGCCGATACGTGTTCCTCCGGGAGTTGCTCAGACAACTTTGCGGCGATCGGCACGTCGTGTACGGAGGGGGTGAACAGCGATTGTCAGATCGGTGCGTGCGATGTGTCAGGCGATTGTGATATCACTTTCGTAGCGAACGACACCCCTTGTGGCGAAGGCTTTACGTGTCAAAACGGGTCATGCACCGTCACGGAATGTCTTGTCGATGCTGATTGCGTGCCCGAAGGGTCAGATCCGACCTGCGGGACGTATACCTGCAACACCGGTTCGCATACCTGTGAGTCTACGTATGAGCCCGAATCGACTCTGTGTAACGCCGATAACAGCGGTTGTACGGAGGATGATCACTGCAACAACGCTGGATCCTGCGTTGCAGGTACAACCGTGACGTGCAGTGATGCGCTTAGCTGTACGACCGATACGTGTAACTCCACCGGAAACAACACGCATACCTGTTCCAATACGGTTGATACGGGATACTGCCGCATCGACGGAGTTTGCTACGGCGATAACGAAAACAATGGTGCAAATGATTGTCAGTTCTGCGCTGCAAACGGCAACCAGAATGAATGGTCGAACAAATCGAACGGTGTCGCTTGCGGCGATGCGACGGATACCACATGCGACAGCGCCGATACTTGCTCAGCGGGAGTTTGCGTGACCAACATCGCCACAAACGGTACTTCCTGTGATGCGGATGGACTCTACTGCACCGTGGGAGATTCCTGCGACGGTGCCGGCGTGTGTGTCGCGGGATCTGCACCCGATTGTTCGGATGCGTACATTTGTACGACTGATGCCTGCACCGAGGGGCCCAGCAGTTACGTTTGCACGAATACGGTCGTCGCTGGCGCCTGTCTCATCAGTGGTTCCTGTTCGAACGATGCAGAGGAGAATCCGAGCAATTCCTGTCAGTCATGCGTTTCCGGAACGAATACAAGCGCTTGGACGAATGATGCCAATGGCACGGCGTGCAACGACGGCAACGGCGGCACATATTCCGATCTTTGTGACGCTTCCGGGGTCTGCGCCGGTACGGCAGGCAACTGCTCCAACGATTCCCAGTGCGACGACAGCAACCCCTGCACGGTAGACACCTGTTCCATCCTCCCGGGCGAGACCTCGGGCACCTGTGAAAATCCCGCCGGCAACTCCGGCGCCACCTGCCGCGCTGCGGCCGGAACGTGCGACGTCGCCGAGACCTGCGACGGCTCCAACACCGCCTGTCCCGCCGACAGCTTCGAAGCCTCCAGCACCGTGTGCCGCGCTTCCGGCGGATTCTGCGACATCGCCGAGACCTGCACCGGTTCGGATGCCGCCTGTCCCGCGGATGCCAAGCACGGCGGCGAGACCGAGTGCCGCGCGGATGTGGACGTCTGCGACGTTGCTGAGGCATGCAACGGGACGGACGACGCCTGTCCCACGGACGACAAGCGACCTCTCGGCTACGAGTGTCGCGCCCAGGACGGCGTCTGCGATGTCGCCGAGACCTGCGACGGCTCCACCAACGCCTGTCCCGCGGACGGCGTCCAGGCTGCCGACACCTCCTGCGGCACGGACGACAGCAACCAGTGCACCGCCAACACCTGTGACGGAACGAACAAGACCTGCGCGTACCCCATCACCGAAGGCGCCACCTGCAACGACGGCAACGGCGGCACATATTCCGATCTTTGTGACGCTTCCGGGGTCT
>CAZRMM010000005.1:87116-94303 GCA_964601225.1 uncultured Candidatus Peribacteria bacterium | reverse complement strand
CCACCACCATTTTCGTCTCGTTGCCCGTCCAAGACCCGAAGAAGTCGGTCGCGTTTTACAATGCCCTCGGGTACAAGACGAACCCGCAGTTTTCGGATCCGGCGGGAGGGGCGGGATGCGTCAACATCAGCGACACGATCTCCGTGATGTTCACCACGAAGGAGCAGTTCGAACAGATTTCGCCGAAGCCGATGTCCGACGCGAAGAAGTTCTGCCAGGTGCTCTTGAGCCTCACGTGCGCGAGCCGCGAGGAGGTGGATACGCTCGTCTCGAAGGCGGTCGCCGCCGGAGGAACGCAGGCGCACGAGCCCGAGGACTACGGCTTCATGTACCAGAGCGGCTTCTATGATCCGGACGGCCACGGCTGGGGACTGACGTGGGTGAATCCGCAGAAGGCGTAAGCTGCTGAGAATATCTGTAGAATTGACAATTATTCATTTAAGTTGTAAAAAATGTAGGTGTCTGTAAACGCTCCGAGCGAGGCCCATAAGGCAACGATGCGGCAACATTACGTCGAGTCCGTCGCAATGGGCGTCGCGCCCGAGGTGGTCCATCGCGAATTGCATGATCTCGTTTTCAAGGAAAAAGGAAAATATTCCACGCAACAGATCACGGCGACGACGTCTTGGCTCGCCGGACAGATCCTGAGCGGCAAACGCGTGAACGACATCGTCTGGGACGAAGGTCCCGATGATACGAATGAGGATGGAGATTTTGATAACCCCGAGAAAAACGCTTCCAGAGATTGGCAGATCGAACAATTTTTAAAGCACACCACCCTCGACATTCGACAAAACATGCACATGCTCCTGCTGCCGGGGCAGAACGATTTCGATTTGGAAGCGTTCACGAACATAGGAATCCAAGGAAAGAATCTACTGACGTACATTTTGGGTAAGCATCCCAAGGCGGTCGCACGCTATCTAAGGAATACGAGGAGGTATCAGGTTGGGCAGCGGCGCGTCGGAAAGATGAACGAATCTTTCCCGGCCGAACCGACTCTGCTGCGAGGCGCATACATCGATTACTTCAGTCAGTTTTGCCAAGAAACTGCTCTCGATGCGCATTTGCTCCCCTTGGATCCCAACTACTATCCGATCTGCATCGGATATAACTTCAAAAAAGGTCGTGAGCACGCCGCGACCAAAGAATACGGAAACATTGAAAGAGCGAGGACGAACTATCTCAATGAAAACCTATACCGGGCTCGGGATGGATCCGACATCACGAGAATCCATATCGAGGGGCTGGAAAACGCGCCCGAAAGCCTTCTTGAAATGAAAGATCTTCGAGATGAGATTGTCTATACCAACATGTTCAGTTACGCGGGCGTCGCGAATCAAAAAAATTGGATCGCTCCAGACTTGGTAAAAGCATTCACAAAACTCGATCCAGAGAACGCGGATCTCAATGACATGGACGTGATCGTTCAATACCTCAAGGTCCGGCAGCAACTGAAAAATCTGGTGATGGCCGCGAGTCTGCTCGACGAGCACACGCGGTCTCTCGGAATCCATACATGGATGACCGACGTCGCGGCTTCGGCCGCCACGGCCGTGATTAACACGCCCGTCGTCCGCTACCTGGAAGAGCCGTTCTCCTACGTCAGCGGACAAAGCAGCAAGCCATTCCAGTCATATTTTGGCGTATTGGAAACGAAAAAGGCACGGAACGAGCAACATATGAGGGCCATCGAGTTCGTCTTCGCGCTTGGGACAACTCTGCTGAAGAAAATGATTCCGCTTGGCTCGGGACATCACAAGCAGCTGCGAATCAATATTCATGATCTGATACGGGTACAAGGCAAAGGTTCTAAAAAGAAAATTACGATCTTAGAAGGATCAAAACATCTGGCGGAGGTTGGCCATGACGCTCTCTTGGAAGCGAGAATGGAGCTTGGTATCTCCAGTTGTTCAGTCGATCTTCCCGGGGAAAGATTCGAAGATCGTTTACAAAAAGAGGTCGCTGTTCATGAGATGAAAAAAGAGCGAGCAAATGGCGAAGAGCGCGCACAAGAAGCAATGTCCGGCATCATGCAAAAACTTCTCATTGCCGCTGGCCAACTGAAGATGCGACGCAATGCTCCTTGCATTTGTGGTAGCAACAAGAAATTCAAACATTGCTGTATGCGTGATATACGATAAGGTCTTAGAATTCATAACCAGTTCAAGGCCTTTGGTAACAATTTCAATAATCAGTTCGCTCACATATTCCTGATGCCCTCGCAATGCATGACCCTCCTCAAACGCCTCCTTCGCATCGTCGTTCTCGTGGAGCTCCTGCTCCTGATCGGCTTCCTGCCAACGCTCTTCAATCCGAACGCGCGGATCTACGGCGGACCGGGCGGCGGATGGGACTGGTCGCCGTGGGGATTCGTGGGACCGCTGGCGGGACTGATGCTTATTGCGGGACTCGCGATGGATTACGCCTGGAGGAACATCCGTCATCCCGTGCTCCGCCGGGTCGCCGTCGCGGCGCCGGCACTCGCGGTCGGCCTCCTCTGGATACGGATCGTGCGGAGCGAGTGAGAAGGAGGCTTTCGATATGACAAAAATATGAATTCAGACCTTTCTAGAGCGAATTTTTAAGAACACATTTTTTATACGGGAAGCGTGAAGCTCACCGTAGTCCCCTCGCCTTCCGAACTCTCGATGGTGAGATCGCCGCCGGCGCGACGAAGGATACCGCGGGCGATGAAGAGTCCGAGACCGTTGCCGTCGGGCTTCATGTGTCCCGAGTTGCTCGCGCGGAAGTACTCGGTGGCGATCTTGGGAAGTTCCTCGGCCGGAATACCCACGCCATGATCGGTGACACTCGCGCGGATACCCGTCTTGGTGCGGCGCACGGCGATCGCGATCTCTTTGCCCTCCGGTGAGTAATCCATTGCGTTCTTCAGAAGCTCGCCAAGCACACCCGAAATGAGCGTTTGATCGATCGTAATGGTAAGACCCGGATCAACCGAGGTGACGACGCTGTACCTGCGCAACTGAATGCGGGCGCGAGATTCTTCAACGACGTTCTTGACCACCGTCTCGAGCGACACGGGCTCCGCCTTGTACTGCAGTTCACCGCGGTGCACGCGATCGGCTTTCGCGAGAGCTTGGAAGACGCCGTCGATGCGCCCGATGGCATCCACAAGATTCGCAAGATTCGCCTTCAGTTCCGACTCGGTCACTTTGCCGTCGCCAAGCGACTCCGCTGTCCACTTGAGAATCGTCAGCGGCTGACCGAGCTGGTGATAGGTAAGACGCAGCAAGCCGGAACGCGCCGCTTCGAGATCTTGCATTTCCTGAAGGCGACGCTGCGAGAACGAGAGCGCTGCGTACCCTGCGAGGCCGAGGCCGAGAAGTACCGCAAGAAGCACCACGACGGGCGAGAAGATGCGATTGCTGAGATCCAAGAAGTGGCCCGCATCCATATCCACGCCGATAAGCATGCCGGTCGGGCGACCGGAGGCATCGCGAATGGGAGCGTAGCCGGAGATGTAGGTGCCCCACTGGTCGCTGTTGGGAATCTCGTCCGTGACTGGCTCCATAAGCCCGCGAGGCATGATCGGATCCTCGTTCTCGTAGGGCGTGCCGGTGGGAGCAGGCTCGTCCTCTTCGTCGAGCTTGCCGTCGCCGTTCAGGTCCATGATGGCGACGGGCGAAAGGGAATCGGCATCAACGACAAATTCGTATTGTTCGCCGCCGAGCGAACGAAGGATATAGATGAAACGGATGTCGCGGTTTTGATCGCGAATATCGTTCAGACGTCGTACGAATTCGCGGTACATCGGCTTCTGAATGTCTTCGAGAACATGAAGCTGATCGAGATCCGCGGACGGAAATTGGAGCGCCGAAATCGCGGCAACCGTACGAATGCGCTCGCGCAGCTCCTCGCGCATCAGCGATCTCCCACGGCTGTAAAAGAGAAAGCCGAGCAATCCCAATGCCGTCAGAATGAGTGCGGCAAGGACGATCGTCGCCATATGCAGCCGAATCCATGCGAGAGAGCGCCGTAGCATCATGATCGGGGAAAAATGGTCGGAAGGATGAAGGTCACGGTCGTCCCAACTCCTTTGATACTCTCGATGCTCATGTGTCCCCCTGCGCGCTCGACGATACCGCGGGCGACGAAGAGACCCATGCCGTTGCCGTCGGGCTTATAGAGAGCGGCATCCTTTCCTCGAACGTATTTTCCGAAGATGCGCGATCGATCGTCGTGGTCGATTCCGCAACCGTGATCGACGATGTGTACGGCGACGGCATCTCCTTTTCTCTCTGCCTGAATTTCGATCACGGAGTTTTTCGGAGAATAATCCATGGCATTCTGGAGCAACTCGCGAATCACGCCGCCGATGAGCAATCGATCGAGGGGAAGAAGAAGAGCGGAATCGATGTTGACGATGACGCGCTGTTCTCGGCGCGCAAAGGCACTTGAAAGTTCGGCAAGCACGTCTTCGCAGAGATCGCGAAGTCCCGAGAGTTCCGGACTGTAGACGATCTTCCCCTCCTCGATCATGCTCGCTTGCTTCAGCGTATCGAGAATGCCGCGGAACTGACGGATCGCGATGTGCATATCGCGCACATGCTCGCGCACCGCGGGTTCGAGAGGCGCGTTGTTCGCCAATGCGTCCTCGAGCGTCTCAAGCGACCAGGAACTGATCGTGAGCGGCGTCCCGAGCTGGTGATACGTGAGGAGCATCACGCCCGATCGCTCCTGATCCACCCCTTCGTACGCCTCCACGCGACGCTGCCAAAAGAAGACGAGGATATACACGAGGAAGAGAATCGCCGTGACGCAGAAAATCAAATATGCGAGTGGCGAGAAAATACTGTGCGACAAACGCACGTATTCGTCCGCGCTCATATCGATCCCCAGAATCGCCACCGGATTGCCGGAACGATCGAGAATCGGCGCATACCCCGAGATGGACGGCCCCCACTGATCGGTGAAAATTTCCGGATCGACGACGGGCGCGGAGAACGCCTCTTCCATGGTCGGTGCCTGGGAGAGGTCATACAGATCTCCCGGATACGACGCCTCTTCATCGGGATCGACCGCGCCGTTGCCGTCCGTATCAAGATCCTTGGGCGAGGAAAGCGCATCCGCATCCGCGACGAACTCCAGCATGCCGGGAACGACCGACCGGCGGAGAATGTAGGCAAAGTGAATGCCGGGAGCCGCCTGACGCAACTGCCCCAAACGACGGACAAGATCGCGGAATTCCGATCTCCCCATGGATCCCCGGCCGCGAACGGATTTGACGGCTTCGGCGTCGAAGTTCCGGGACGCGATGGAAACGCTCGTCAAAAGCGAATGACTCAATTCATCGTTCATATGCATTTGCGCGCGCAAAAAGAACACCGTGCCGAAGACAATCGTGAAACAGAAAATGAACAGGGAAAAGAAGACGATGTGCCAGTTGCGACGAAGAACCCGGAGGACGATGAGAATGTGTGCTATTCCTCTGAGTATAGCAGAAAAAACGATTTCCCTCAATGTGCAAGGAAATCGCTTTTTGCACTTTGGAAGGCAATTCGAATTCTTGATAATGTGCGAATAATCTCATTTCCCTCTCCGACAATGCGCTCTTCGAAGAACAAGCAGAAATCCTGGCGCCTTCTGCCCGTATTGGCCGCGTGCCTTCTTGCCGCGACGGGCGCATTCGGAACGTGGCTTGCCCTCGCTCCAGGCACGCAGAATTTTGACGGCGCAACCAAGGTAAGCTTGCAAAATCTTGACGCAAACGTTCGTACGATCGCCGCGACGATAACGGCTTCTCCAACGATCTCGGCCACGCGCGTCGCCGGTATCGTCCTCCCCGCGGAACCCGGAGGATGGGGCCTATACCTGGCGCCGACGACTCGCTTCCTGTGTTTCGGAAAGATCGGCGTAAGCGAAGTGTGCTCTTCGCAATCGGTCACATTGGGGACGGCACACCACGTCGCCTCCACTTTCGATGGTTCCACGGTGAATTTGTACGTCGACGGAATTTCCAGCGGCTCAAAGCCGTACAAAGAAACGTTTGATGCCAAAGGCGCGCCCTACCTGATCGGCGGCACGCGGTACGAGAAATGGAATTCGGACAACTTCTTCATCGGCTCCATCGGTAACGTGCGCGCGTATTCGTCCGCTCTCGATGCGACCCAGATAGCGACTCTTGCGACGGGAAAGCTTTCGAACGCCGAATTCGCCTTGATCGGCAGCTGGCTCGGCGACGCGCCTCCTCCGCCAAGCCCCGTGTGCGGCGACGGCATCTGTCAGAACATTCCCTGCATTGGGGGTACATGCCCCGCGTTGGAAACCCCGGAGAGCTGTCCCCAGGACTGTAAAAGCAAGGAGCTTCTCATCGGCGACGTGAATGGCGACGGCACCTTTGGCGCCGCGGACACCATCTTGGTCCAGCGCCACATTGCAGGCTCCAACCGCATCACCGATCCCGCCGTCTTCAAGCGCGCGGACGCCGATGCCAGCGGAGTCATCGACAATGCTGACGTTCTCCTCGTTCAGGCCAGGGGACTGGGTATCATCGCCTTCCTCCCTGCCAAGTTTGGGGATCTGAACCACGATCTGCAATACGGCGCAGCGGATACGATCCTGGCGCAGCGACATGTTCTAGGAACCGCTCTCTTATCGGCCGGGGATCAGTACCTCGCCGACGTCAACAGGGACGACACCGTGAACAACGTGGATGTGACGCTCATCCAGCGTGCCGGACTGGGTTTGGAGACGCTGCCAACCACGTCTTCACAGACGCAATCCTCGGCCGGCTCCGCGAGACCAGTGTGCGGCGACGGCATCTGCCAGAACGCCGCTTGCACAGGGACGAATTGTCCCGTTCAGGAAACACCGGGAACCTGCCCGCAAGATTGCTCGTGCCCAATGATGATGTGCCCCCCCACGGAACCCGGTTGCCGGTACGAGAGTACAGGAAAGGATGCCAATGGATGTGAGAATACCTGCGGCAAGCTCGTCTGCGATCAGAAGCCGGTGACGTATTGTGGCGATGGCATAGTCCAGGATAAAGAACAGTGTGATGACAAGAACCGTAGGCCCGGCGATGGCTGCAGTAGCCAGTGCATGAAGGAATTCTGCGGCGATAAGATCGTCACGCCGTCCCAGCAGGAACAGTGCGATGAAGGCAATGCGATTTCTGGCGACGGCTGTTCCGCGACGTGCGCGTTTGAGTACTGCGGCGACGG
>CAZRMM010000005.1:0-87016 GCA_964601225.1 uncultured Candidatus Peribacteria bacterium | reverse complement strand
CGATTTCTGGCGACGGCTGTTCCGCGACGTGCGCGTTTGAGTACTGCGGCGACGGTGCGGTGCAGGCGGCCCTCGGCGAGACCTGCGATGATGGCAATCTTGTCCTCGGAGACGGTTGTGACCGCAATTGCAAAACGGAAGGGCAAATTGTTCCGCCTCCGGAAAAGACCCCCCTCTGCGGCGACGGCATCTGTCAGAACATTCCCTGCATTGGGGGTACATGCCCCGCGTTGGAAACCCCGGAGAGCTGTCCCCAGGACTGTAAAAGCAAGGAGCTTCTCATCGGCGACGTGAATGGCGACGGCACCTTTGGCGCCGCGGACACCATCTTGGTCCAGCGCCACATTGCAGGCTCCAACCGCATCACCGATCCCGCCGTCTTCAAGCGCGCGGACGCCGATGCCAGCGGAGTCATCGACAATGCTGACGTTCTCCTCGTTCAGGCCAGGGGACTGGGTATCATCGCCTTCCTCCCTGCCAAGTTTGGGGATCTGAACCACAACCTCCGGCTTGATGAGGAGGACTCCGTCATCGCCCAGCGCATCGTGGTTGCTGGTGGCGCTTCTCCCACCGATAATTACCTGGCTGACGTGAACATGGACGGAAAGGTCAACGGAGCCGATGCAGGTTTCATCATGCGCGCGGTGGCGGGATTGGTGACGTTGCCGGTAACAGCGTCCTCGTCACAATCCTCCGTTTCTGCGAGGCCGGCTACGGTCCGGGTCCCAAACGGCGTATCGGATGATCTCTTTGGCGGTGCCGTCCCAAATGTCGACGATACACTCGCGCTGCAATTGCAGGAGGATATTGAGAATCTCTCGTTCCCAACGGCGCAAAAATATCTGCAAGCGGTGAGCGACGACCTGCGGAAGAAAGCGATCGTCAACAACGGGGCCATGGTGATCATGGATTCGCGTACGGGAAAGAGCATCAATATTCCGAACCCCACGCTTCCGAACGACGCGGACCCAACGTACAACAACGCGCTCCACACCATCGACCTCTTCGGTGCCGGCAACCTCGACTATCTGCTCATGAACGTCCGATACACGAGGGCGGATAACCGGCAACTCGCGACCGCCGCCCTCCGTTACGTCCTCACCGGCGGTAAATACACCTATTCCATCATCGGAATCGAAACCGCCGTGCCCTCCGCGAACGGAAAGTTCGCCTACGTCGGCAACACGATCGTCAACCTGGAAACGGGAACTTCTCGGAAGTACGCCCGACCTTCCTTGGGCCCAGAGGATGGATGGAACAGAGCGCTTTCCATCAGTAACGATGGAACGAAAATCGCCTTCGAGGGATACGCCGTCACGAAACAGGCGAACGGAGCCGACGCATTGACGGCAACACTGGCCATCGTGAACACCGCCACCAACGCGGTCTCACGATTCGTTCCCGCATTGCCCGCGAACGAATACGCGACCGTCGGCGCGTACGTACTTTCGGGAGATTTCTCCAAAATTTTCTGCAACAGCACGCGCTCGATGCGATCGGGGACGACTGCCTTCGTCGGCGTTCGCCCGTACGTACTCGACCCCGCTACGGGCACCACGCGACCGCTGCTGGGGGACATGCAAAGCTCGCTGGAGTCCCCGAGCTATCCGTATGGCTATCTCTACGGTCCAGCCGTCGACTCCGCGGCAGCGAACGGCAACCGCGTCCTTCTGCGCGCCCACATCTACCGCAACAAAGACGGAGGAGGCCTGCAGACGACGCCGGAGTACTGGGCGTACGATCTTCCGACGCAGAAACTCATTTCGCTCACGTCGCCGCTCGAAAGCGCGGCGCCGAACAAATCCTCCACCCCGCTCGGCCTCGCACCCGACGGACAGACGGTGCTGATGAAAAATGAAAACGACAATCTCGTGCGCTTGCACAAGCTGACGTCCGTATTCCAATAATTCCCACCACTCTTTTTTCAAGCATCATGAAATCTCTCTCTCAACGCACGGTCATTATCACTTTGCTTGCAATCCTGCTCGCCGTCGCCGGGCTAGCGGGAATGATCGGCTTATCTCGAAATTTTCGTGCGGAACTGTCTCCACCAACTTCCATGCCCGGCAATCCGCAGTTCATGCCATCTGCTCAGAAGCAGATTCCCAACCTAGATAGCGCCCAAACCGTTTCTTTTTCAATCATCTTTCATAGTTTGATCAATGCGGGCAGGAGAGTTATCGGAACGACGACGCCGTATCAGGTCGGCCTGCCGGGCATCGGACAAGAAGGAGGATGGATCGTCAGCATTGGAAAATCCAAGAAGTTCCAGCAAGGCGAAGACTACGTCGCCGCCTTGAAAAAGGTGTGCTTCGGCAGGTTGAACGACAACGAGGTCTGCTCGAATGGCCAACTGACCGTCGGCAAGCAACACCATATCGCCGTAGTGCATACTGGCACCGAGGTGAATTTCTACATTGACGGCGCGCTCGATTCGACGCTGCCCTTCCGAACCTCGTTTAACAGCCAGCAAAATCCGTACATGATCGGTGACGGAATACGCGGCTTTCTAAGCGACATCCGCGTCTTTTCGGCGCCTCTGGGCACGACGGATATTGCCGCACTTGCGGCGAATCAGCCGCTGGACACCCCTTCGCTGATAGGACGATGGTTCGGCGCAAGTTCCGATGAGGCCCCTGTCGTTTCCGAACCGCTCGCGGCGTCCGACGGCGGCGCAAATATCTGCACCCGTCCCGCCCTTCCATGGAAACCTCTGCCCCCCGTAACACAAGAGCGCATCATAGGCGGCGGCCTTAAGGTCTCCATTCTCAAGCAGCCGACGTCGATGCAGACGACGGATAACCTTGTGCCGTTCGAAGTGAAAATGACGAATACGAATCCTTCCGTGACGATTGATGATGCCGAATTCAGTTTGGGTTTCCCCTCGCGGGAGAACTCTGTTCCAGATGGACAACCCGTTCTCCAACCTGCCCCATCAGAAGCTGGATTGGAATGCAGCTCCGATCCTGATTGCAATGGAAACGTTTGTCAGAGAATCTCCTTGGCTCCAGGAGCGAGCAGAATCTACAAAATCTTCATGAAGATCGATAAACACGACTGTGGCACCGCGGCGAAATTCTTCTTCTACGCGTCTTCCCGTCATTACCCCAATGCGAACGGAGAAGTGAACGTGTTTTTGCCCGCGCTTTGCAAAACGACCGAGAAAATACCGTTCATGACCGCGGATCCTCCGATCACCGAGCCGCAGTTTCAGTACATCACTCGTGTAAGCGGGAATTACGGGGAAGAACGAAATCGGAAAACCCCCATGACCGGCACCCTGGAATCTCTCGATGGAAATGTCATCGTGCAAATCGGTACGTATGAGGTGGAGAATCTCCCGACACATTACCTACCGTACGAGCATTTGCATTTCTACGGATGGCCGCAGATTTTTGATGTCAGCCATCCGGAACTTGGCTTTGTAAAATTGCCGCCCGTCCCGAAGGACGTGCTCGACGCATATAGTCGCACAGCTTCCGACCTTCCCTACACACTCACTCCCATCGGCATCAGCAGCACGGGTGAAACAATCGCCCTGAGCGGACATGTGGATACTCCCGACCGCAATAATGTCTTCCCCATTCTCCTGTTTGATCGAACCACGGAGAAATACACGCTTGTCGCCCTCGATGAATCCCCGCGCGACAGCGATTACAACGGTGCAGAATATCTGACGTCAGGAGTGTCCGCATGGAAGAATCCGGTAATCAACGGTCTGCCGACAAGAAGGCTTTCGATGACTGCGGATGGCCGTTTGGCGCTCCTGGGAAGAATTGATCCCAACGACTATTTTCATTCCCTGAGCTACCACCTCTACGATCCCGTCAAAAAGGAGGAAGTGCCCCTGGAGCCAAATTTCGGCCTTACGATGTTCCCCAACGTCACATCGATCGATTGCCAAGGGCGCCCGGGAATGAATCGACAATCTTGCTTCGAGGAAATCCTTTCCCCCGTTCTCGCCGGGACGGCTCAGAAACCCCTCATCTTCTTTACCGTACACTCGGGCATCAACGGCTCGAGGCACTTCAAGACAGAAGGCGGCAATTTTGTCATTAACGGAGTAAGGATCTACTCCGAACTGGTCGACACAAAGCAGGGGGTCTACTCGCCGTACATGTATGACGTGACGACGAAGCAGGCTGCCCCGCTCTTCGAAGGGACATCATACTTCTACGATCGTCTCGTCAGCATCAATCCGCAAATGTACGCGTCGAGGGGCGCAACGGTGCATTCGGCTTCACCCGATGGACGCTATGTGTACCTCATCCAGCGCCGCACTTCACGAGACAACATTCCCATGTCCCCTCCAGATCCCAATCTCTTGGCATACGATCGCCAGACCCAAAAGTTCATCCGTCTGTCACATCTCAACGAATGGGCGCAGCAAGTCTGGGGGAATTCGATAGGAGTGTATCCGTTCGTCTTTGGCAGAGATCCCGGGAGGATCATCAATCCCGAAGCTATCCCTCCTGGAACACTGACGGAAAAGAACACAGACGGTACTCCGAAGTGGGCAGCGTTGCTGCGAGTCGTCTTACCCGGCGTCAACGCGCCAGTGGTAAATCCGACCATTTCGTCCGCTTCGTCCAGCAGCAATCCTCCCGTCTCATCTGCTGCCGCGACAAGCTCGGTCGGCGCCCCTGCGGCACTGAATCCCGTGATCACCCCAGCTGCAACCAACTCCGTCGCCGCTCCCGTTATCTTTCCTCCCGTTCCTTTCGCAAAAACCACGTTTAACGGCCTCTCTTCCTTGGTTTCCGTATCCAATCTAGATTCCGCAAAGACCGTCGCGGCATTCATCCGGGATACAGCCCCCGTGAGCGAAAAACAGGCACCGAAGGGCATCGTGATGGCCGGCGCCCCGAACGGGTGGGGTTTGTATCTTGGCAAGAACAACCTGCTCTGCTTCGGCAAGATCGGCGTGAGCGAAAAGTGCTCAACAAAGCCCGTTTCCGCCAATGTGGAACACCATGTCGCGGCCGCGTTCGACGGTAAGCAGGTCGGCTTCTTCGTCGACGGCATCCTCGATACCTCGGTGCCGTACGCAGAGACCTTCAACGCCGGCGGAAGCCAGTATTTCATCGGCGGCGCGTACTACAAACTCTGGAATTCGAGCAATTTCTTCAACGGTTCGATCCGCGACGTCCGCGCGTATGCCGGCGCGCTTGGCGCGAGCGACATCGCGATCATAGCGAAGGGCGGCGCCATGACAGGCGACTCCCCGCTCGGCAACTGGCTGACGTCGACTGCCGATTCCGCAACGACGGCTCCTCCGCCCGCCGCCGCCGCTACGACAACCGTGATGGGCCAGGAGGTGGTGAGCGAATGCCAGTTCATCACGCCTTCTCCGGCAGCCCCCCAATTCAACGTTTGTCAAAGCGATTGCAAGAAATTCCAGGCACAGGGCAAGAACTATGCCTGGTGCGCGGGATGGCTCTCGCTGTCTTCCGCATCATGCGGCGACGGCGTCGTGCAGGCTTCCGAGCAGTGCGACGACGGGAACATCGTCGACAACGACGGATGCTCCGGCCGCTGCATGGATGAATTCTGCGGCGACGGCACCGTCCAGCCCCCCGAGCAATGCGACGATGGCAATACGCGCAGCAATGACGATTGTTCCAGCAGGTGCACGTTCCCCGCGGCTCGTGCCGCGGCACCGATCGCTCCTCTCCCTCCAGCTGCACCGATCCCCGCAATCCCCCCCGCCTCAAACGGCGCACCTGCCGAAAAGACGGTGACGGATTGCAGCGGGCTCTCCTGGCTTGACTTCATGAAGTGCATGTCGGGCTTCTGACCATTCCATGCCCCCGACACCCGCGGCCGATGAAATCGGCTGGTGTGCGGGATGGGCGCCCCTGGTACACTCGCGGCTCTATGAAGCCCATGTCTACCGACCAGATCCGGCAAGCCTACCTCGACTTCTTCCGATCGAAGGGTCATGCCGTGATTCCGGGAGCGCCGCTCATCCCCGACAACGATCCGACCGTGCTCTTCACCACCGCCGGCATGCACCCGCTTGTGCCGTACCTCCTCGGCGAGAAGCACCCCGCGGGCAGCCGTCTCTGCGACGTGCAGCGCTGCGTGCGCACCGGCGACATCGACGAAGTGGGCGATGCCAGCCACCTCACGATGTTCGAGATGCTCGGCAACTGGAGCCTCGGCGACTACTTCAAGGAAGGCGCAATCACGATGAGCTTCGAGTTCGTGACGAAGATCCTCGGCATCCCGCTGGAAAAATTCGCCGTGACGTGCTTCGAGGGCGACAAGGATGCCCCGCGCGATGAAGAAAGCGCCAAGATCTGGGAGAAACTCGGCGTTCCGCGCGAGCGCATCGGCTTCCTGCCGAAGGCGAAGAACTGGTGGGGGCCGGCAGGCAAGACCGGCCCCTGCGGCCCGGACACGGAGATGTTCTACTGGGTCGGTCCCTCCGAGCTCCCGCCGCCGGGCAGCAACCCCGCGACCGACGACCCGAACTGGCTCGAGATCTGGAACGACGTCTTCATGCAGTACAACAAACAGGAGGACGGATCCTTCGTGCCCCTCACGCAGCAGAACGTGGACACGGGCATGGGCCTCGAACGCGTGGCCGCGGTGCTGCAGGGCGTGAAGAGCGTCTACGACACGGACGCCTTTCGGCCGATCATGGACGCGATCCGGACCCTCGCTACGACGGACGACGCGAAAGCGGAACGCAACCTCCGCATCATCGCCGACCACCTGAAGGCCGCGACATTCATGATCATGGACGGCGTGCGCCCGTCGAACGTGGATCAGGGATACGTCCTGCGACGCATCATTCGCCGAGCGATCCGTTCCGGCCGCCCGCTGGGGATCGAGAGCGGACTCGTCGCCCCCGTCGCCCGCGCGGTGGTCGCCCAGTACGCCGCCACGTATCCGGCACTGAAGACGAAGGAAACCGAGATCGTCGACGTCCTCACGAAGGAAGAGATGCAGTTCGGCAAGACACTCGAAGAAGGCCTGAAGCACTACAAGAAAACCTCGGGACCCATCGACGGCGTCACCGCGTTCCACCTCTACGACACGTACGGATTCCCGATCGAGCTCACGAAGGAGCTCGCCGCCGAGGACGGACGCACGGTGGACGAGGCAGGATTCCAGAAGGCCTTCGAAGAGCACCAGGCGAAGAGCCGCGCGGGAGCCGCGCAGAAGTTCGCGGGCGGTCTCGCCGACCACTCCGACGAAACCACCAAGCTCCACACGGCGACACACCTCCTCAACGCCGCGCTCCACCGCGTGCTCGGAAACCACGTCGACCAGAAGGGCAGCAACATCACGGCGGAGCGCCTGCGTTTCGACTTCACGCACCCGGCGAAGATGACCCCGGAGCAGATCAAGGAAGTGGAGGACCTCGTGAACGAGGCCATCAAGGCAGACCTTCCCGTGACGTATCACCTCACGACGGTGGACGGCGCGAAGGCGGAGGGCGCGATCGGCGTCTTCGACGACCGCTACGCCGCCGAGGTGAAGGTGTACGTGATGGGCGACCCCAAGGGCATGACGGCGGGCAGCGGAAAAGTCGGCGACGGCACCGTCTTCAGCAAGGAGATCTGCGGCGGCCCGCACGTAGCCAAGACCGGCATGCTCGGAGGCTTTAAGATCCAAAAGGAAGAGAGTTCCTCTTCGGGCGTGCGCCGCATCAAGGCGGTCGTCAGAGGGGGACCGACTGCTATCACGCCCGCAGGCGCAGCGCTATGATCGCCATAAATTCTCTCCCCATGCGCAGAAACCGCTCTCCGCTGATCCTCGGACTCGTCGTCGGCCTCCTGCTCGTGCCGCTTCCCGCCCTGGCGATGCGAACGACCGTGTGGAATTTTCTGGACCAGAACGTCGATGGCGACTGGATGATCACGAGCCTCGATAGACCGCTTCCCGGTCAAAATGGACTGCATGTCACGACATCAAAGGACGGCTACATGCTCCGATCCACGGCGGATCTCAGTCATCGCATGGATGCCGTAACGATCAGCCTGACAAGCAGAAAGACGATCGACGCGCTTCTCCTTTGGCATCCGCACGGAGCGGCGGAAGGGCTGGTCGGCCAGATTCCCTTCACCATTCACGAAACGTCGCAACCGGAAAACATCAATGTGACCGGCAGCGGCCTCTCGGGATGGGATCCCCGTGCCGACATGGTCGGTATCGGCTTTCCGGCGGGTACCGACGTGACGATCCTTGGCATCGGCATCCATCACTGGAATCCGTACGAGAAGATGGTGGAGTTCATGAAAGGATTTTGGACATTCGACACAGAATCTTCGTACAGCATCAATTTTCTCTGGGGTCCGCTCATTTCCACGAATCCGGTATCCCGTCAGATTCTCTTTCGCGATTCCCCTCCTCACGGGCATTCCGCCACCTGGATCTTCTACGCGCTCATCGCGACGAGCATAGCCGCAGCAGTTCTTCTTTCGACAAAAAGAAGATTCACGCGGAAGAACGGAGCGCTGATCGTCCTCGGCGTAGCCGCGACTTGCTGGTTCGTTTTTGACCTGCGCATGAGTTTGGAATACTGGAGCTATGTCATCAACGACGTGAGGACCTACGTAACTCAACCTCTCGGACAACGAGATTTCCGCAACTTCGACGAAATCATCGACGTCACCGAACGGTCGCGCTCCCTCCTCGAACGGCATCCGACGTACGGCCTTGTCACCGAGATACCGCAAGTCCTCGGAATCATCCGTTATCACACCTATCCCTCCCTTCCGATCCTGTGGGACAAAGCCCCCGAAGGGACGACCGACTGGCTCGTTCTGCGCTCCGACGCAATCGTGGACGATCAAGGAAGACTGTCGCTCAATGGCGCCCCCTTCACGAAGCCGGGCTCCATTCTCGAAAGATTCGATGCCAGGAGTTTCTTCTTCCGTACCAATCCATGAGTTTCCTCGCTTTCATCGTCGGCATGCTCGCGATGACAATGGTGGGATGGACCGCGCTCAGGGCGATCGAACGCGATTCCCCCGTCCTCTTCCCCCTTGAGCGCTGGATCTGCGGCTTTGCACTCGGCGGAACGCTCTCGATGTTCGCGGTATTCCTTCTGGAAGCGTATGCGGGGATGCCGCTCACGTGGTGGTCAATGCTCGGAACGGAAGGAGTGCTGGCCCTCGCCTTCGGCGCCGTCGCTTGGAGGCATCGGAAAGTCGGCATTGCAGCGCCGGTAGAAATACCGAAGCCTCTTCGGGGGCTTCGTGTCGCAGCGTATTTCATCTTCGGGTGGGCGCTTCTCAAGATTGTAGCCGGAGGATTCCTCCTCGTAACGACTCCCAGTTATTTTGATGACACGATGGATAACTGGAACTACCGAGCGAAGGTCTTCGTCGAGCAGCAGGCTATCGTCCTGAAACTTCCTTCGGAAACCGACTCGAGAGGCATCAGCTCGTATCCGCCGGCCGTTCCGCTGCTGAAGACCGAACTCATTCTGCTGAATGCGGGACGCTGGAGCGAAGGACTCGCGAACATCCCTCATGCCTTCTGGCTCCTGGCCTGCGGCGGCACGATATGGTTCCTGCTCCGCCGCCGCCTGGGATCCGCTTGGGCATTCTTCGGAACCGGAATCTACTGGTCTCTTCCTCTCGTGCTCATGCACGGGGTGAACGCATACGCGGATGTCTTTCTCTCGTTGCACTATGTCTGCGCGGTCCATTTCCTGCTGATCGCCCTCGCCGCGGATTCGCCAAATCGCATCCGTTCGGCCCTCGTCCTGGCCGCGCTCCCGATCGCACTGCTGCCTTTCGTGAAGAATGAAGGATTTGCGCTCTATACGCCGAGTCTCCTGCTCGCCGCGGGTCTCACTGCTTGGTTCTTGCGGCGATCCGGCAACGTCACTGGCAAAACCCTTCTCTCCGCCGGCATGATCGCGGCCGCATTCCTCTGTGTCGTTCTACTCGGGTGGATCGGCTATAAGTTCGGCCACGGCCTGACTTTCGGCAATGCCAAAGGAATCTCCGGGATGGATATCAGCTGGCAGCCGAACGTGCTTCTCGCTGTCGGCGTCAACACCTTCCTCGAAGGAAACTGGCTCTTGCTCTTCCCCTTCTTGCTCATGCTCTTGGCTTGGAACGCCAGGACGCTGCGCTCCGAGGATACGATCCTCGTTCCGCTGACGGCCGTTGCGATCCCCTACGGCCTGCAGCTGCTTCTTTTCATGATGACAAGCCTCTCCACCGAAGCGATCATGCAAACGGGGTACGCCCGGGGACTGATTCACCTGATGCCGGTCATCGTGATCGTCACCACGCTGCTTCTGCACAAAACCGCCAAAAACCTCCTCACGGAGTGATACGCCGATTCTTTGAGCTGATTTGCCGATGCGACGGGGAGATGTGTACTCTTCCTGTCATGCCCTCCTACGCCGCCTTCATTGGCCATCAACCACACATCAGCCTCGCCGAACTTGCCGCAGCCGTTCCGGGCTTCCGTCTGAAAGGCGTTGCCGCCGGGACCGCCGCCCTCTTTGAGAGCTCGGCGGATTTACCGCCAGAATTCCTGCATGCGCTGGGCGGCACGGTGGTGCTCGCGCGGGGCACCGAGGCGAAGAACCCGACGCTCGCGGACGTGCCGACGGTGCTCAGGAACGCCCTCGAAGGTCTCAAGGGCAAAGTAACCTTCAGTCTCCGGACCGCGGGCCTTACGCCTCCGGAGGTAAAGAGCCTCTACCGCGATTGCAAGGACGGACTGCGAAAGCACGGACGCTCGAGTCGTTACGTCGGTAACGAACGACAGCCGGCTGCGGCCGTGCTCCTGCGTGACAGCGGCATCCTCGACAGATCCGAGGGCGTCGAGATCTGCATCGTGAAAGACGGAGACCGCCTCTGGATCGGCACGACAATGATGGCACAGGACGTTGACAGTTACTCGAAGCGCGATATGGAGAAGCCCGTCCGCGACACCACGGTCGGCCTTCTGCCGCCTAAGCTCGCGCAGATCCTCCTGAACCTCGGAGTATGGATCGCCAAAGGACCGTCGCTCCCCATGAAGGAAGAAATCGGTAAGAAAAAGACGAAGGAGAAAGAGCCGTCCACGCCCCCTTTCTGCGTGTACGATCCCTTCTGCGGCACGGGAGTGATTCCGATCGAGTGTCTCCTGCGCAGGTTTGCCGTACTCGCATCGGATAAATCCGAAAAGGCGGTGAGCGGCTGCCAAAAGAACATCGAGTGGCTTCGCAAGGAGTACCACATCCTCAAGACCGAAGTGCCGTCGCGGGCATGGAAGCAAGATGCGATGAAACCCTTTGCGCTCGACGAGAAAGATTATCGGCCAGGGGTCATCGTCACGGAGACGACGCTGGGCCCGAATCTCCGTAACCGCCCTACCGCGAAAGAGATCCTCTCCCTCAAATCCGAGGCAGAGAAGATCGAAGAAGGATTCCTGAAAAACGTCGCAGCGTCCCTTCCGGGAACACCTGTCGTCTGCACCTGGCCGGTATGGTACGGAAGCAAGCATCCGGTGGGTCTCGAGAAAATATGGGGAAAACTCGCGGCGATCGGATTTGAAGCGGTTCTCCCGCCGGACGTGACCTCTACCTCCCGCGAACACCTCTCGCTTCTCTATCGCCGACCGGAACAGTTCGTCGGACGCGAGATCGTGCTCTTGCGCCCCACAAAAAAGCGGCAGTGAGAATCCGTTTTCACCGAAAAATCGACGAAACAAAAAACGTCGCTTCTTCGTTCACCGAGCGGGTATACTCGCTTCCATGAGACGCGTAGGAAAATGGCTCCTGATCGCCTTCTTGTGTTATCACATGACGGGAGTGCTCGCGATGACCATTCCCGGAGAATCGACATTGCGGCCTGCCGTCTTCATGCGCGAAACGGTACGGCACTACACGGATTCCTATCTCTTCTGGACCTCGCAGTGGCAGTACTGGAACCTGTTCGCGCCGAATCCCACGAACTGGATAACGGAGCATCGCGTCGACGCCTTCCTTGACGGCGACTGGCGGGTGGTCGGATCCATCGGACCGGACTCCGTCAATGAGTGGAATCGCTCGGACGAGCTCAAGGTGCAGGAAGGAGTTGAAGAAGAAAATCATGATGAGATGCGCATCCGCTATCTCATGGACGCATGCATTCGGATGGGAGTCCCCGCCGGCACGACCGTTCGTCTCGTCTTCCGAACGCGAATCCTCGACCGGGAAACTGGAAAGCCTGTCGACAACGAATGGGACGAACGGGGGACATCCGTCGCTTTCTGCCCACCCAAACACTGACATGCGCGCGATTTTCCGCTCCATCGAGAATTTCTTCTTCCGCAAGGAAAGCGCCTCGGGCATGGGCCTCATGCGTATCGGCTGGGGACTCTGCGTACTCGTCAGCATGCTCTGGCGCGTCCAAAACGTCATTCGTTACTACAGCGACGCCGGCATCCTGCCGGAGAGCGTCGAGACCCCCGTCATCCGCGACTTCGGTCGCTTCACCATCCTCGATTACATCCGCGATCCCGCAGGCGTGACGGTTTTGTACTGCCTCCTTATCGCATTCGCGATCTCCACTGTCATTGGGTTCCTGCCGAAATTTTCCACGATCGTGACGTACGTTCTTCTCGCCTCTTTCCACGAGCGCAATTTTCTCCCTCTTGCGGGAGGCGACACCGTTATTCGCATCATGGGCTTTCTCCTTGTTCTCTCTCCCGGGTTGAAAGCTTTCAGCGTGCACCGGCTCCGCGACCAATGGAAACACTGGCGCTCCAGCCACGATTTCCTTCCCGGCCTCACGATCCCCGCGTGGCCCCGATTGCTCGTCACCTGGCAACTTGTCGTGTTGTACGTTACCTGCGATTGGTACAAAGGCTTCGGAAACAACTGGTGGGAAGGAACGGCGGCGTCTTTCCCCTATCATCATCCCCATTTTGCGCGTTTCAACCCGGCTTTCTTCGATGCGATCCCCCATTTCTACGCGGTCGGAACGTACGGAACGCTCTTCTGGGAGGGGCTTTGGATTTTCTTCCTTCTCCCCCCCTTCCTCGCAAACCGCATTTCTTTCTTCCGTACCGGACGATTCCGCCGATGGATGCTTTCCGTGGGCTTCCTCTTCCACGGATTCATTCTCGCAACGCTGAACGTGGGAACGTTCTCATTGAACATGTTCGCCATGTATCTTGGAATGCTCACGACCGAGGATTTCGCTGCCATGAAGGCGTTTTTTGGCCGCGTGGTCCGGGGAACCGTGACGATGCTCTACGACGGACACTGTTCGCTTTGCGTACGAATCGCGTTTTTCATGAAATTGAATGACGTCTTCGACAAGGTGCGAATCGTCAATTTGCGCGTTGCGACAGAACGAAATGCCATTACTCCGAACGCGACGCTGCAAGAGCTCGACCGCGTCGTCCACGCGCAATTGCCCAACGGGGAGATCGTGAAAAGTTTCGTCGCCCTGCGCTCCATCCTGAGCCGTCTTCCGTTTTTCTGGCCTCTTCTTCCCCTGCTGTGGCTTCCGGGCATCCGCTTCCTGGCCACGCCTATCTACGACTTCTTCGCATCGCACAGACCGCGTTGCACCGATGATTCCTGCAAGGCTTAACAGAGCCCCATCGCCTGCTCAATGTCCTTCGCGACGGTGGCAGGGTGGGGAACCAGAGGTATGCCGGGACCGCTCTCGAACTCGAGTGTTCCGTACCGAAAAATCGTCTGCAGGATCCCGTGCGTTCTCGCCTCGACGGTTTTCATTTTGTCGAACGCATATTCCCGCATTTCTTCTCCCGCAAACAACCGAACATGCATCCAGATGACCCGACGACTCGTTACGATGATTTTTGCGTGCGACTCACCGAGAATCGTGAGAAAAAACCAATGGTGCGTGAAGAGAAAAACGATCAAGGCAACGATGTAGACGACATACGACGCCCCGGGGATATGGTATGCCGTGAATCCGGCCACAAAGAAAAGAACGATGCTCATCGCCGTCACTACCGCATAGACGAATGCGGGTGTCACGTATCGAAACCAATGCTGTCCCGTCACACGCACGACGCGTTCTGCGGTGTCGTGGGAAGAACTCATATCAAAGCAGGTGAGGCTGATAGAGGAAAACCGTCGTGGTAACGACGGTGATCAGTGCCGTAGTGCAAACATATGTCCAAAACAACATGCGGGATTTTCCGGACGGTATTGCTAAATCCCCTCCGCCAAGCGCACGCAACAGCGCCTCCTGCTTCCGGGCAACCTGCCGTTCCTCATACGAAACGACGAGCAGAAAGAGAAGCGAGAGTGCTTCCGTCACAAGGACGACGACCAGGACGGAAACCGCTCCGAGAGTTGCGACGAGTGCCTGCGGATACATATTTTCCATGGGTCAGACAGAATGACGACGTGCGTCCGGCAACCGCTTCACCACCCCGATCGGACACGTGAACGAGATTCCACAAACCGAAAAGCGCTCACTGGGGAAAATGACGCAACGCATGCATCGTAGGAGATGCGGGGAAGAAATCATGGAAAAAGGGACGAGCATGACGACGCAAAAGCAGACCTGCGGCAAAAGCGAGAATAATGGTTGAAGGAAACGCCGAACCTGCTCCGAGGGGCGCTATCATGACAAGGAAAACGATCGCCCCTGCGATTCCCAGCTTCAGTCTGCCGCCATCACGAAGAAGAAGGTATGCGATCATGCACTGCGCCGCCGCGATCGGCAAAACGACTCTCGCAGGATCAGCGAAAAACGGCCCCTCGATAAATGCGCGATACGGGGGGATGGCCTGTGAGGCGAAGCCGAGATATATCGCCGGATTACGCAAGACGACAATGACATTCGCGATGGCTGCGACGAAAAAAATTCCGGCCACCGCGACGCGCCCCAGTGGCGGCTGCCGCCAGCAAAGCAGCAGGACGAGCGCCGTGACGGCGTTTGTCAGAAACCATCCAAAGAAAATTCCATAGGTATTCATAGGGTCATTGTGGAATGACGCATTCCCCCTCCCGGACCGGATGGGAGGCGCGCCAAAATTTTCTCGGTCCACTGCCGGATCTTTTCCTCTTGCCCGTACGGCTCGTTCACGAGCACGAGAGGCGGTCCGAACAACGTGCCACGGTGTTGCCGCTGAAAACGGAGAAAATGCTCGGTGCACCGCGTGCGGAAGTAATATCGTTCGTCGCCCAGACTGATGAATGTCATCGGCTTCCCCTCGAGATTGATCCCGCTCGCCCGATCTTCGAGCAATGCATGCATATGCGGATTCAGCTGCCCCTCCTTCCCCCCCGTATTCCACGTACCCGACGCGAGAATGACGAGATCTCCTCGAAGCAGATCGTTCTGATTTGCGCGCTCCGCGCGTTGAACTTCGACGGCAACGTCCGGACGCGCGGCACCGACATGGCGCGCCACTACGTCGACGACATGCTCGCTGTTGCCGCTGGTGGATGCGCAGATGATATGAATGGAAGACATACTTCGGGGAAAGAAATCATGAAACGAACAGTTCCGAGTACGGCCCGTCTGCTTCGTCATCGTGCCCGGGAGACGCAAACGGGAGAAGATGAAGAGGCCGCTCGTCTCTCGGATTATCGTGGGTTAACGAAAGATCGTGCAACTTCGACCGCACGGCCCCAAGTTGCATGGCGACCTCCCTCACCGTTCCCGGCTTGGAAAATCCGGGAAACGGGATTCCGGGACCCGATCGTTCATACTCAAGAACAAGTTCATGCAGCTCCTTCGGCCGAACGCCGAACCATTCGAGCGCCGAAGCAACCGACCAGACACGATCCTGTTCAACGCCAAGTTCTCTCAGCACGGGAAACCATTCGCGGTGATACGACGCGATTTCCGCTCTCTCCAGGCCGCTATCGGTACCAAGGATCTTCATGGACGGAAAGGTATGGAAGCCGAGCGGGCGGCATCGCGATCGAGCCAATCGAACTCCTGACGAGGCAATCGTTCGGTGCGATCGTGCCTCGGAACCACTTCTTGCGAGGTTCGGACACGTTCACTCCGATCAAAGAGGAGCTTTTCGTCCTGCGGTCCCACGATCACGTTCGGCGTCCCCGTGTCGGGGAACACGGAACGCGGAACAAAACGCCCATGCGAACCGCGAACGGCATGGCGTCGACGGATACGGGCCGGCGGTGGCGACGAAGAGGGGTTCATGGAAATGAGGGGAAAGAAATGAAAAATCACCGTATCGTGAGGTGATACACGTAGCGCTCGCCACGCTGGGTCCGGTAGACAAGATCCGTCGTCCCGGGGCGTACGGGCCTGAACCAGTACGTTTTCTGCGTCGACCCGAAGGACGTCCCCTCCAGCGACAGAAACCAATGATCGTAATCCACGTCTCCGCCGGACATTTGCTCCCATGTCCCAACGAACTTCACCGAAAGCTCCTGCCCAACCCACCCCACGATGTCCCCAAGACGATAATCCTGATAGCGAGGAGGGGGCGGTGCGGACCAGTGATAATCGATATTGCGCACATCCCCGCGCCATCGATCGTATCGATCGACATGACGCGGAAGAGACCGATCGGGCCGACCGCCGCTCGAGCGATCGTACTCCCAACGCATCCGTGCGTCCCAAGCATGATCGCCCGTCCACGCTTCACCCAAGGCAATCTCGGGAAACAGGAAAAGCAACGCGGCGGCCACTGCCACCAGAAGAGCGAACAAGGGATGCCGCTCTGCTCGCCGATGAACATGAAACACGGAATTCATGGTCAACTGGGGAAAGGATGCAACGCCAGCGCGCGACGGGACTCAGCAGTCGACGGAATCCCGCCGCGCGCGCGAGAAGGAACCCATTCTCCGTGCCGGGGCACGGAGCCGATAAGATTCAAAGGGCATGCGCTCATAGCGGAGTTACCGTAGTCCTCGGCTCTTTTTCCGCAAGTGCTTGCGGAATACCCTTCTTGCTCTGCAAAAGAGATCTATGCCGTCTTTCGGACCGGTTCAACGGAACGAGGACGGAGAAATTCGGCCGGAAACATGGTGATAAGCAACTGCGCCCTGTCCTCGGGAGACAGAGACCGGTGATTATATTTCCATTCCAGTTCCTTGAGATACAAACCGGCGTTCTTTCTCCAGATGCCATGATGACGACGAAGGCGCTCGCTCATCCATGCCCACAGTTGCTCGGCACCGTCTCTGCGCGGCTCGTGATCCGTAAATCGTCGGAAATTTCCTCGGCAAATGAATCCGCTGTATCCCGAGTATCGATCAGCCGCTGAGGCAATCGACGGACGATCGAAGCGAAAAAGCGCTTCATCGTCGCGGAGAGGATCGATGAAAACCCTTCCCCCGTCGAGAAGCTTCACTCCGAAAATCGGTGCATCGCCGGAAATGCGCCCCTTACACGAGAAACGCGACCTGCACCGTTCGCAAAACGCGCTGCCGTGAACACCGCGATCGCATGACTCGGTAGAAAGCATCAGACGTATTTTCCCGGGGACGAGATTCTGTTCTGCAATCACCCGACGAAACGACGCATAGAGCCCGAGAACGATCCGGTACGGAATGCCCGTCAGCGTCGAAGCCTGTTTCGCGGGAAAATCGAAAGTGAAACACAGAAGCAGGTCGGCATGTCGCCGTAACGATCGATCCAAGGACTTACGACGAGGGACGAACTTTTTTCCGCAACTTCCGCATTTCCTGCGGCCGTCGGCGAGAACATAGAGCCGAGTCCGCTTCCCGCACGACGGACAGAGCAGGTGACGCGAGCGATCATGCGACGATTGCCGCACTTTCCCGGAAATTTGTGCCAGTAATGAATCCGACTTCATCAGCATTTGGCAGAGGAAAAATCCATATTCATCGGTCCGTTTTCCATACCAATTGTACGCTGAAAAAGCAGTCTTGCGAATCGGGACGACGATGTTTTTACGCCTTTCCGAAGCGCGGAAGATCGCAGACTTTCTCCACCGGGAGTACCGCGTGAGCCGGCGTCTCGCCTCGGGACCACTGCTCAATGCTCTTGATGGAATCTTCGAACATCGCACGCATGCTGTCGTCCGCATAGAAAGCAACATGCGGCGTCGTCACCACCGATGGGTGCCTGATGAGCTCCTCGTTCTCGCGAAAATTGTCCTCATGCTCGAGGACATCGAGAAGCGCATGGCGCACCTTCCCGGAACGAAGCGCCCCCAGCAATGCCGCCGAACTGATGAGCGAACCGCGCGCCGTGTTCACAAGGATCACTCCGTCCTTCATCGCGTGGAACGCCGCTCCGTCGAACAGGTGTTCCGTTCCTTTCGTCGCGGGAACGTGAAGCGTGAGAATATCACTCTCCTGAAGCAATCGAAGAAAGGAGACGTACTGAACGCCGTACGAGGATTCCAGCAGAAGCGTGCGACAGCGATCGGTTGCCAGAATCTTCATGTCAAAGCCGTGAGCGATGCGGGCGACCGCGCGTCCGATCTTTCCCGTCCCGAGAATTCCCAGTGTCTTTCCCTTGAGCGCCACGCCGCGCAAGCCGTGATAATCGAACGTTCCGCCGTGCACGCGTTCATCGCCCTCGCGTATGCGCCGCAGCGTCGAGAGGAGCAAGGCAAAAACGTGTTCGGCGATGACGTGCGAGCCGTAATCCGGCACGTTGCAAACGACGATTCCTTTCTCGCGACAGACGTCAACGTCGATATGATCGACGCCTACGGAACGGGTACACAGAATCTTCAATGACGGAAGCTTGGCAATGACTTCGCGCGGAAACGGCGTCGTGATGAACGTCGAAATCGCTTCCGCCCCTTCGCACGCCCGCACCAATTCGTCGCCACGCAAGCTTGCCTCCGCAAAAGCGACGCCTGGAAATCGCTTCCGTACCGCCTCCTGATCGGCGGGTTCCACATCGAGGAACAGAACGCGCGCCATCGCTCAGTTGTGGAACACGGTGAGCTCGTCGACGGTCTTTCGCTCACGCTCACCGGAACTCTTCTCTTCCCCCCGCTTGAAATACCCGAGCATAAGGCCGCCGACGACGGTCTCATTGTGCGGAAGATCGAGAACTTCATGGGCAAGACCGTGATGCAACGAAATCCAACAGCTCCCGAGTCCCAGCGCCGTGGCCCCGAGCATCATGTGCTCGGCGGCAGCGATGCACGAGTACTCCAATTCACGAGGGTTCCAGACGGGCTCCTTCGCCTTGGTTTGGAGCGAACTGTCGGAGGTGATGACGATGAAGACCCCCGCACCTTCGACGAAGTTGCCGTAGCAGCTCGCTTCCATGAGTTTCTGCCGCAACTTGGCGCTGGCAACCACGTGAAACTTCCATGGCTGAAGATTCTCGACATTCGGAGCAAGACGCGCGACATCGAGAAGTTTTGTGATGACATCCATCTTTACCGGCTTGTCGTCGAAGTATCGGATACTGCGTCGCTGGGCACAGAGAGCCTGAAAGTCATCAAACGTCATACAAATGGGGGAAAACCTCCCCCATGGTACACCCGAAAAAAAGACAAGCGGCGAGATTCATCGCCAATGCGCAAACCTCCGGCCAATCGGCAAACGTGGTAACAACGACAGGCGCTAAATCCCCGAGAGACATGCCGCCTGATTTTGTTTTTTCAATTTTCTGCACATCGCCGCCGCCTGCCGGGACGAAGCGAAATTCACGCTGTAATAACTCCCCATACCCTGGAGACAGGCGCCGATGCCTTCGGACGGAGCCGTCATGCAGATCGACTCAACGTACGAAACCTGATTGAGTCGTTGTTTCATCGCGGCACTGCCCACCCCCTTAAAACAGGCGAACCGACCGCTTTTCTCCGCCGTCGTACAGGTTGAAAACGCGACATCGTAACTGTTCGGATGGAGCTGAAGCATGTAACGCGGAGCATAAAAATAACAGGCCCCCTTGTATCGCGACGCCTGTGCGGGGCAGGGATAGAGCATGTCGTCCTCTCGGAGATACTCGGAATGATGATTCTCCTCGTCCGTATTGAAATTCTCCATAAAAACACCTTCACCGCATTGCGTGCGCGCAGCGGCATCTTTGTAGGTGTCGCAAAGCGAAAGTGATGCCGGAACATCGTTGTCCATGAGAAACATAAGGCCGTGTCCGACACCGTGATAGCACTTGCCCCCCTTGCCGGCACAGAGCGTCTGCATTTCCTTTTTCACGTCTTTGACGGTCGTAAAGTACAACTCGATGATGCCGTGCAAATACCCCGAACCGCACAAATCGTCCTGGTACTCCATCGCTTTTTCAAAACTGCCGTACTTTCGGTAGGCGGCATGCCCTATCTCATGCACGAAGCTGTGACAGGAACGGTAGATGGATTTATACGTTGCCATCTTCGTCGCCAGGATCCCGATCGCTTTTCCGGGATCACGGTCCATGACCGCCTTCTCCAGTTCGTTCCGTATCTCCTTGTACTCGCTCGCCGAAAGAACGTGATCCTCCTGCCGAAGTCGCAGGTCCTTCAGCGCATCGTGCCCCAAAGCCGGCGACGCAAGAAGCAAGCCGACTGTCACCGCTGCAATACCGAAGAATCTGCGCATGGAAATCATCGTAACCGATCGGCAATCGATCAGGAATTCGACGACGCGACTCCGGAGCTCGAAGAACCTCCTTTCGGCAATTTACGGACCGGCGGCACTCCCTTTCCCGAAACGGGAGCGATCGCGGCGCAGAGAGCGTCCGCCTTCGTGAGGAAATCAATGCTCGCATTAAACCGTTCGGCACTGCCGCTGTCCGGAGTGATCGACATCCCTTTTTGCAGGGCGACATGGACCATCTTGCAGTACTCTTTTACGCCATCGCCTTTTCCCGGAAGCTCAAACCGGCCTCCAAAATCTGGCTTGCTGCTCGCAGAGGAGTGCTCGCTTTCGTCGATTTCTGATTCACGCGGCGGCGGCATCATCCTGCCGCGGCGAAATCCCTCGGCGGAGACGATCGGCGCCGCGACGATGAAGGCTGTGACAAGAGCGAGTGTGGGCTTGATACGCATGCCGAAACTCTACGTCCTCCTTTTCCGACTTGCACTGGACGGAGTCTTTTTTCATGACGAACGGAAAAGACAGGAAATCGCTTTCTCTCTGAGACTGGAGAATCGGGAAAGGCTGCGGCGACGTGCGACATCATCCGTGAGTTTCCGAAAATTTTTTCATCGACGGGCCTCTGTATACTCGCATCATGCAAAAGATCGTCCCCCATCTCTGGTTCGGTACGCAGGCTACGGAGGCCGCTGAGTTCTACGTCAAGGCGTTCGGCGGCGACTCAAAAATCACGCACAGGTCGATCATTCGTAACACCCCCTCGGGCGATTGCGATTTCGTAGAGTTTCGGCTCGCCGGGTATGAATTCATGGGCATCAGCGCGGGCCCGTACTTCACCTTCAATCCGTCCATCTCTTTCATGCTGAACTTCGATCCGTCGAGGGATTCGAAAGCGAGGGAGAATCTCGACGCCCTGTGGGAGCAGTTATCGGACGGCGGCGAGGCGCTGATGCCGCTGCAGGAATACCCGTTCAGCAAGCGATACGGATGGATCAAGGACAAGTACGGCCTCACGTGGCAGATGATCCTCACGAACCCCGAGGGCGAACCGCGTCCGTTCGTCATCCCGTCGCTGATGTTCACCGGTGACAACACCGGCAAAGCCGGGGAGGCGATGGATTACTGGGTGTCGATGTTCAAGAATGCGAAGCGCGGGATGACTGCGAATTATCCGGAAGGCGCCGCGCCGGAGAAGGCAGCCAAGATCATGTTCGCCGATTTCATGCTGGAGGGTCAGTGGTTCGCGGCGATGGACAGCGGCCGCATGCACGCGTTCGGCTTCAACGAAGCCGTTTCCCTCCTCGTACAGTGTGAGAATCAGAAAGAGATCGACCAGTACTGGGCCGCGCTCTCCGCGGTACCGAAGGCCGAGCAGTGCGGATGGTGCAAGGACAAGTACGGCGTCTCCTGGCAGATCAGTGCCACGGCAATGAGCGATATTTTCCACAGCGGCGATCAGGAGAAAATCGATCGAGCGACGCAGACGTTTCTCACGATGAAGAAGTTCGATCTCGCGGCGCTCAAGAAAGCCACAGAAGGGAAGTGACGCCTGCTACACTGCGCCCATGAACATGTTCAAGCCCTCGAAGGCGAAGACTATCGAGGAATACCTCGCGGCCGTCCCCGAGGAGCGAAAGGAGATGTTCGAATTTCTGCACAAGTTCATCCGGAAATCCGCACCCTCGCTCAAGACGCACTTCGCGACGAACATGATCGGCTACGGCTCGTTCCCTTACCGGAACGCGAAGAAGGAGATGATCGAGTGGCCGGTGATCGGACTCGCCAACCAGAAGCAGCACGTGAGCCTGTATGTCTGCTCGATCGTGAACGGCAAGTACGTCGCCGAGACGCATGCGAAGGACCTGGGGAAGGTGAAGGTCGGCAAGAGCTGTATCAGCATCAAGAAACTCGCGGATCTGGATCTCGACGGGCTCAAGAAGGTCCTGCGGATCGCAGAGAAGAATCCGGGACTGACGTTCTGACAGCGGCTCGAGACTCGCAAAACCGCGTGCTACGCTTCCCGCATGAAGACTCGACGACCCCAAACGGTGAAGGACGGCAGCCGGTGCGTGGTGATCGGCGGCGTGCACGAAGGAAAATCGGGCGTTGTGCGCGACATCAACATCAGCAAGACCGGTCACAAAACCATCACGGTCGTGCAGGCGAACGGAGAACGATTCAAGACACTCGCAAAAAACGTCGCGGTCGTTTCGTCGTAGGCGGAATCGTCGGCTGGCGCCGCATGACCGCGCCGCAGTCGTCCGATAGCGTTTTCTGCTACTCTTGCCGCATGCTTCAAGACCGCGCCGTGAAGAGAAACGCAAAAATTGCCGCATGTGTCGTGATCGCAGTCCTTCTCTGGCCGCTGGCACAGAGACGACTGCCGTCAAACCCCGCACCGAAGAAGATGGATGTCCGCGAAATATCGTCACTGGCAATCGGCGATTGGACTTCCGAGTCGGGAACGCGCGCATCGTTCACCGCCGACGGAATGTGCCGATGGGGCCAGGCCGACGAAGAACCGTGCGGCTTCTACGCAGAAGGGAACGCACCCCCGAAGATTGTCGCCGCCGCCGAACCCGGCGCCGTATATCTCATCACGGGAACGTCGGGAGCGGAAAAAGCATTTCGCGTTCTTGCTGCGGAAGAAGGAAAACTCGTGCTTGAGTCGCTGCCAACCTCAGCCCGCGTAACGTTTGTCCGATAAGAATGCGACTACGCCTCGAAACGGTCCGGAGCCCCGGCAACAAAAGGAATTGCTCGACGTCGTTCATGCTGTAAGAATCGGAAACCGATGGATTCTCTAAATACATCCACGGCTCGCGATCTCCTTGAGCAATGCAGAGGAGAGGAAGGATCGAAAGAGAAGGTAGCTCAGCTCGTTGATTTTCTTATCAAGAATGAAAAAGCTGCGATGCAAATATTGGGAACATCGCGCAATGAATTGCAGAATTTGCTGTGGAAATATTCCGATTCGTCCATACGGATCGCCGATCCTCGGCTTGTCACAAAAAAGAGAAGTGGCTCGTCGTTTGATAGAGGTAGTTATAACTTTGGATGAATGGCTCTGCTACGTATGTGATTTCAGAACTACGGGATTTATCTGGAGTTGAAATCCTTGGATATACGCATGTTTACATTAGCTGTGAATTAATAGCCTTTCCAAGAAAGTGATACTGTCTACTTACTATGCAATCAAAAGAATCTAATCTCAAAAGAATGGACAACATCGGCATCGTGGTTGAGTCTCTCGACGAGGCCATTGCTTTTTTTACAGAGCTCGGACTAAAACTCGAAGGGCGAGCAATGATTGAAGGAGAATGGGCTGGGCGCATCACTGGATTGGGTGACCAACGCGTAGAGATTGCCATGATGGTCACTCCCGATGGCCATAGCCGACTTGAGTTATCAAGGTTTATCACTCCGGCCACTGTTGCTGACCACCGAAACGCCCCTGTTAACGCTTTGGGCTACCTCCGCGCAATGTTTACAGTGAAAAACTTGGATGAGACTCTTGAAAGGCTTTTCCCCTTGGGCGCACAGCTTGTGGGTGACGTAGTGCAGTACGAAAATGCCTATCGGCTTTGCTACATCCGTGGGCCTGAAGGCTTGCTCATCGGACTGGCTGAAGAGCTGGGCTGATAGGAACTGTTTTATTGAGCTGGATACACGTTCTGAAAATATTCAGCGTGGGTATGGCTCCCCCGGCAGGATTCCCTTCGTCTCGCCCTTCTGCGCTTTGCCGAGTAGGAAAAAATCTGGGGGCTCGCTCAGGGTAAACTTCTCATCCAGCCGAGCCGAGTCAAACCGCCGCCCGGGCCGAGCCCGGTCGTCGTTTTGAGTGGCTCCCCCGGCAGGATTCGAACCTGCGACCTTGGCGTTAACAGCGCCCTGCTCTACCGCTGAGCTACAGGGGAATGCGGAAGCCGCAGGAGTATACGATATTTCACGGGAGAGGGAAGAGCGAAAACTTCGCGCTTTCATTGCCCGAAAAGATCTCGAAGAGGATTATGAAACCCATGCGAGCGCTTCAATGCATGGCTTTGGGAACCGTTTTGACGGGACTCCTGCCTCTGCATGTCTTCGGCCAGGAAAGCCCTCTCCCCCTGCCCCGCCTCGCTCCTTCTGGCTTCCGTGAGATCCGCCATGAGGAAGGCGTGACCGTCTGGCGCAACCGCAAGAGCGAATACGTACAGGTGATCTCGCCGCACCGCGGCGCGGTGGTGAAACTCTTGCAGGGCGGCGTGCTCCCCACCGAGGGCGAGGGCACGAACTTCGCGCGGCGGAATTTGATGGAGTGGTGGGAGACGTGGAAAGAGGAACACGACGACGCGCTCTCGATCGCCAACGGGCAGTTCTTCAACATGAACGACCCGGCGAAATCTCCGATCGCCTTCTCGACGAAGATCGACGGCATCGTGTACGTCGGCTACGGCGATGGAAACGAGTACGGCGGGAAAAAGATGGTTCTCAGGATCGGCAAACGCCATGCCACGGTGGAACCGTACGCCGACGACGCCGGCACGCTCTACGACTTCCCCGAACCGGACATCATCGTTGGTCTGCGTCCCGACGTGAGCAAGGCGGGCAACCGCAAGCTCGGCCGCACGTTCATGGGAACGATGCAGAACGGGAACCTCCTCCTCTTCACGTCGCCCGCGGCAACGCAGCGGTACGCCGAGCGGATGCTTCTGGCGTTCGGCGCACAGCGCGGGAAAACCATGATGCTGGACGGCGGCGGCTCCACGCAGCTCATTATCGACGGCGATCTCGTGACCCCCAAAAGCGCCGATCTCCGGGCACTCCGCACGGTCCCGCTCGCAATCGGCGTGACGAAGGGAATGACTTCCCTCTCAGAGAATAAGTGAACACAAAAAGTACTCATTTGCCAAAGCTGACCCGCGCCACGATCCCCGTCGAGAGCGGCCGACCGTCCCGGGTCCGCAGCAGCAGTTCTTCGGACTTGATCGTGAATCGGAGCTCCGGGCGCTTTGCATGGAAAATACCCGAGAGGAGACGATGGAAATTCTCCGGCGTGTCGTTCTTCGCGTAACCGTTCAAAACAAGGAAGACGGGAGACGCCGAGAGAAGTTGGACGCACTGCTCCAGAAGCGGCGCAAGATCTCGTTCCACGCGCCATGTCTTTCCCGTCGGCGAGTGACCGAAGGCGGGCGGATCGACGACAATCCCGTCGTACCGGTTGCCGCGGCGCAGTTCGCGCGCGGCGAAGACGGGGGCGTCCTCGCATATCCAGCGGACGGCATCGGGCGCAAGAGCGTTGAGATCGGCATTGGCCTTGGCCCACACGATCGTGGGCTTCGCGGCATCCACGTGCGTCACTTTGTGGCCGTCCTTCGCAAGAGCCATCGTGGCGCCGCCGGTGTAAGCGAAAAGATTGAGAATGCCGGACTCAGAGCCCTTCGCGCGCTCGCGCATCCACGTCCAATTCTTCTCTTGCTCGGGAAAAACCCCGGTGTGCTTGTAGGGCGCGAGCCGAACAAGCATGCGCACATCGCCGAAATCCACCGGCCACTCCGGGGGGAGCTCGCGCGTTTTTCTCCATTCTCCTTTTCCCTTCTCTCCGAGATACGTCGCATCGACCTCATTCCACAGCATCGGCGACAACGGAGCGGACGAGGCAGTCGGATCGGGACGAATCAGGCGAAACGCCCCCCATTGTTCAAGGCGAAGACCGTTGCCGACATCGATGAGCGCGTAACCGGATGACACCCTCTCAGTGTAAACCAAACCGCCGAAAAAAGAGGCCGCTCGCACGGCCTCTTTCTCTCTCTTCCCTCGAACGGGTTACTGTGCGGAGGACGTATCGTCCTCTCCGCGCATCTTCCACATCGGAGGCGCGGGAAGATCGATTCCTTTCTCCTTCGCAATGTCCTGGATCGTCTTGCCGGAATCGAGGGCTGCCTTGAGTTCGTCGGCCGTCATGCCGAGCTTCTCCGCAAGAGCATCGGGGCCGGGGCCGCGGCTGTGCCGGCCCATCATGCCCATATGCTTCCCGGGACCCATGGGTCCGCCGAACGGCATGGCCCCCTTCCATTCGGGATGGGCCGTCATGGACGCCTGCATCGCGGAATGGAAATCGTCGTTGGCCTTTTTCACCGCATCTCTCTGTGCGGCCTCATCCGTAAGGGCCTTTGCGGCATTGAGAGCGTTCAAGCGCGTCTGCGTGGCGGTCTTGAGCGAAGCGATCATCGCGTCGACATTCGCGAGAAACGCCGTGTCTCGATCGATCATCGTCTGTAGATCGGGCTGTCGATGCATTCCTCGCTCGTAGAAGGCGTTGTCCGAGGAAGAGGCGGAAGACGTATTCGCCGCGGAGGAGACCTGGGCGAGAATCGGAATCGCGATTGCGAACGAGGTAATGCCTGCGATGGCGCCGAGTGTGAATGATTTCTTCATGGTCAGTGGGGGAAAGAAAAGAAATGAATCGCTTAAGCATGCACAGAATAGGAGCGAGCCGTTAAGACGCGATTAAGAGATATGACATTGCCATCTTGGCGTCGGAATGACGTTTTCTCCTAGGAATAGAACTTCTCCCCTCTCTTCATCATCTCGAGGAATTTCTTCTTCCGCGCCTCGCGCGTCTCAGGCTTCTTCGCACCGTGCAGGCGATACACGATCGCATAGATATTCGCCTTGTTGAGCGAGGAAAAAAACGCGTACGCCTTCTTGTCCTTCTTCAGTTCCCTCAGGAAGTCCCCGGGCACTTCCGCCTTGCTCTGCGGCGCGTATGCCTTCTTCCACCGGCCGTCTTTCTTCGCCGCCTCGACGTGCCGGAGACCCGTAGGCATCATCCTCCCCTCTTTCATCAGACGATCGACGTGTCGGACATTGATGGCCGACCAGGCGCTCTTCGACTTGCGCGGAGTGAATCGCTGGAGCCAAGCATCGGCATCGTCGCTCTGCTTCTGGCTGTCGATCCATCCGTAACACAGCGCGATATCGAGTGCTTCCGCATAGGTGATCGACGGCCTTTTGGAGGATTTTTTGTACAGACGAATCCACAGTCCGGCGGATGACTCATGGTGCTCCCGCAACCATGCCTCGAACGCTTCGGCATTCTCGAACGCGATGATCGGAAGATCGGGAACCATGCGAAAAGTATAGACGAGCGGCGACGCGACGATTCGTATCCTGACACATTTTCCACGTTTCGCGTTTTGCAAGAAACCGCGTGAGGCGTACGGTACCCCTACCCCCTACCCCGATTCTCATGCGCAACGACGCAAAGCAAAAGACGCTCGACGCCGTAAAGCGCCTCGAAGGACTGACGAAAAAATTGCGGTCGCAAGTGGAACAGGACGACTACTGCGCGGACATCCTCGCGCTTGCTCTGGCGATGCAGGGACATCTCAAGCACATACAGTCAGCGGTACTGGAGAGTCACCTGCATACCTGTGCCGCGAAGAAGCTCGCCTCGCCCGAGGATAAGGAGGCGTTTATCGACGAAGTCCTCAGCGTCATCGGTCTTTCCCGTCGCTGATACCATGGCAGCCTCCTGCACCCTCTCGATCACCGGAATGCATTGTGCGAGCTGCGCCGCGCGCGTCACGAAAAAACTCGAAAGCGTACCCGGAGTGGAAAAAGCGAACGTGAATCTTGCCGCATCCAAGGCGCGAATACTGTTCAACCCCGCGATCGCGAACGAAAAGACATTCGTACAAGCCGTCCGAGATGCCGGATACGACGCGGAAATTCGCCGAGAGCATGACCGGCACGGAGCAGAGCTCGACCGTGAGCAACGGGAAAAAGAGATTGTCGAGTACCGACGTCGTTTCCTCATATCCGCAACGTTGAGCGCCCCATTGGTGCCCCTCATGATTCTCTCCTTCCTCCCGGATTCCGCGGTAACCGCGACCCTCATGCCGTTCATGGGTGCGATCTCCTTCGCGCTCGCGACACCGGTACAGTTCTGGCTGGGATCGGGTTTTCTTCGAGGTTTTTGGTCCAGCCTCCGGATGGGAACATTCGGCATGGACAGCCTCGTGGCCATCGGCACCTTCACGGCGTATCTCTACAGTGTCGCGCGATTCGCGGAATTCGTCGCGAGCAACGGCACCGTTCTCGGAGAAATCGGCGACCTCTATTTCGAAGTGTCGGCGCTGCTCATCACTTTCGTCCTGTTGGGAAAATGGCTGGAAGCGAAAGCAAAAGGCAAAACGTCCGACGCGATCCAAAAACTCATGGCATTGCAGGCGAAAACCGCAAGAGTGATGCGGAACGGAGTCGCCGTCGATATTCCCCTTGAAGAAGTTCGCTCGGGAGACGTCGTGGTGGTCCGCCCGGGCGAAAAGGTCCCCGTGGACGGCATTGTCATAAAAGGCGAGAGCGCCGTTGACCAATCCATGTTGACCGGTGAAAGCTTGCCGGTGACAAAACGGGAGGGGGACCGCGTCTTCGGCTCCACCGTGAACGGACACGGAAGTTTCGAATTCCGCGCCGAACACGTGGGTGCGGATACGGCGCTGGCGCGCATCGTCGCCTTCGTCGAAGAAGCGCAGGGATCGAAGGCGCCGATCCAGGATTTTGCCGATCGGGTGGCGGCATGGTTCGTACCCGCGGTGATGATTATCGCCGTGATCACGACGGTAGGCTGGCTGGCGCTCGGGGCAACCCTTCCGTTCTCGATGCTTGCCGGAGTATCGGTACTCGTCATCGCCTGCCCGTGCGCGCTCGGCCTTGCGACCCCCACGGCCATTATGGTCGCGACGGGAAAAGGCGCCGAATCGGGCATCCTCATACGCGGAGGCGAACCTCTACAGAAAGCGACTGGCATCAATACCGTCGTCTTCGACAAGACCGGAACGCTGACCCGCGGAAAACCCGCGGTGACCGATGTGATCGCTCTCTCGGGAAGCGAGAACGAGTTACTTCGGATCGCCGCGGCGATCGAAAAGAATTCCGAGCACCCCCTCGCCGAATGCATCGTCGCACGGGCCGCCCGCGAAGGAATCGCGCCGACGGATACGAGCGCTTTCACGGCGATTCCCGGGAAGGGAGTTGAAGCGACAATGGAAGGAAAGCGTTTCGTATTGGGGAATCGATCGCTCCTTGCCCTCAAGGAAATCGGGATTCCCAGTGCCGTGGACCGCGCGCTCATCGCCCTGGAAGAAGCCGGTAAGACGGCCATGATCCTGGCAAGCGATTCGGTCGTGATTGGCATCATCGCCGTGTCCGATATCGTGAAGGATTCCTCGAGGCAGGCGGTTGACCGCCTGCAAAGCATGGGCATCGAGACGTATCTCATGAGCGGCGACAATGCAAGGACGGCAAACGCCGTCGGCCGCGCACTCGGCATCTCGCACGTTCTCGCGGAAGTGCTCCCCGAACGGAAGGCGGAAGAAGTGCATGCTCTGCAAAAAGCCGGCAAGGCAGTCGCCATGGTCGGCGATGGCATTAACGACAGCCCGGCTCTCGCGCGGGCGGATCTCGGAATTGCCATGGGCAGCGGCACCGACATCGCGATCGAGGCGGGAGGCATCGTCCTCGTCAAGAACGATCCCCGCGATGTCGCGCATGCCATCGAACTCAGCCGTGCGACCGTACGGAAGATACGGGAAAATTTGTTCTTCGCCCTCGTATACAACGTCGTCGGCATCCCGATCGCCGCCCGGGTCTTCTCGCCTCTGGGGCTCGTACTTCGTCCCGAATTCGCGGGGCTCGCCATGGCCTTCAGTTCCGTATCCGTCGTGACGAACTCCCTCCTTCTCAGGCGGTATCGCCCGGGAAAGAGAGATGCGCTTTCGCACGCGGCACCAATACTCATGCTGTTCTTTTTTGCGACGCTCTTCCTCGTTTTCACGAAGATGAGCGTATAATTCACCTCCCTTCCCCATCATTCTATGTTCCCGGCTTTCAATCTTTTCGGCCCGCTCCACGCATTGGGCTTTCTCGCATTCAGCGTCGGCATCGTGTTGCTGCTCGTATGGGCAATCAAGACCCTTCATGCGGCGCAACTGAAGAACTGGGGCCTGGCCCTTGCGATCGGCGGATTAGTCGCGTGCGGGATCTCCGTACTCGGAACGGCTTCCTATCACGGCTTCGGAAAGAACATGATGCAGAATCGCGTCAAAATGATGCGTGAAATGAAGGAATACAAGCCGGGCATGATGGACGATGCCGAGACGATGCACCGCATGATGATGGGCGACGATGAGGACGGCATGGGCATGTCGATGGACGATATGACCGCAACGCTCGAGGGCAAGGCAGGCGACGACTTCGATAAAGCATTCCTGGAACTGATGGTGCCGCACCACCAGGGGGCGATCGATATGGCAAAGCTTGCCGAGGATTCCGCGAAACACGACGAGATCAAGGCCATGGCCAAAGACATCCTCTCCGCCCAGCAGCGCGAGATCGACCAGATGAATCAGTGGATGAAAGACTGGGGATACGCCAAGTGATTCTCCGTACAAAAAGCGAAAAAGGGCCGGCGGCCCTTTTTTGAAAATCGCGCGATGTTTTGCGCTATCCTTGAGCCATGCGACGAATCCTCCTCGCCTGCTCTCTTCTCCTGATTCCCTCTGCGCTGTCGGCGCATGGAACGATGCAAAAAATCGTCGAAGGAAAGTATGTCCTCAACCTGAGCAGTGCGCCGCTGGCTCCCGATGCGGGGAAGCGGCAACAGAATGTTCTTTCGCTCTCCGACGTGGAGACGAACACTCTCATTCCGAAAGCATCGATCTTCACCGTGGAAATCAGAAAGGACGAAACGGTGATTCACCGATTCGAAACCTCGTTGCCACCGGCGGCCTCCTCCAGCTCGATGTTACGTATCCCGATCCCGGACTCTACGAGCTCGCCGCGACGTTCCGTGTTCCGGGAGACCCCGCCACCTATGAACCCGAAGACTACTGGGTGCAGGTACACGCGCCCGTAGTCACACCCACCCCGGCCGTCGCGATCCCCGTCGGCTTCTCACCCATTTGGTTCGGATTAGGGATAGCCATCGGTATCAGCGTAGGATTACGAAAGGGAAAAGCTCTTGGGAAAGAGGAAAAGTAGCAATTTGACATTTTAAAAAAATGTTATAAAATTGAAATAATGTTTCCAGCATACCTGCTTGCCGATCGGGGGTTTTGGCTCTTCGCCCTGCTCTATGTGATATCGGTCGGAATCGCGACGGCATTGCTGATCCTCGTATCGAAACGCATGTTTGCCCGGCCGACCCTTGGGCGACTGCCGAAGGGTATCGTGCCGCTTTTTAGCGCTCTCCTCGTCTACCAGTTCTTCCATCAGGCGGAACACGTGACGCAGATGTACCAGTTCCAATTCTTGGGGTTCACCTCCGAAGAAGCGCACGGTTTCGTTTGGTTTCTGGATGAAGAATGGAATCACTTCTTCTTTAATCTCGGATACATGATTGGCGTCTCATTGGTCTTCAACTCGCTCCTGAAAAGCATCACAAAGACGGGGGCATCAATCGGCGCGGGTGCGGCAGGCGTCATGACCGTATTTCTGGCAATGGAAAGCTGGCACCTCGTCGAACATACGTACCGTATCATGCAGCATGTGCAAGGCCTCTGCGAGGTCTGCAGCGGCATCGTGGACGGAAACTTCAACGTCAACCGTCTCGCGTATCACTTCTGGCTCAATTTCTTCGCGCTCGTTCTGCCGCTCACGGTCTACGTCTGGTACGGCATACACCGTCACCTGCTCTCGTGGTTTGGAGCGGGACAAAGACGACTTCTTGCAAGAAAACACTCGTCGCCATGAAGAAAATCCCCCTTGTTGCCGGCCTCCTTCTTCTTGCGGCAATCGGTTACGGGATGTGGCGCGCGAGCTCTTCGGCTTTCATGACGACTCTCGTGCGGAATTCCGACTACGATCTTCGGCTGGAAATCAGGGAAACGATCGTCACGGGCTCTCCCGCGACATTGACGATCCGTCCGTACAAAAATGGGAAGCCGGTCGACATGACGAAGGAAAACCGGTCGTTGCACGCGGTGCTCCTGAGCGAGGACAACCAAGACATGCTTCATACGGTGAATTTTCACTATCAGGCGGACGGATCCGCCGAACTCGTACAAACTTTCACGCGACCCGGGACGTACAGAGTATGGATCGAAGTGGACGACGATAGCCTTGAAGACCCTCACGGGGAACACGCTTCGCTCATTGCCTGGCAAGACTTCCCCGTGACCGGTGACACATTCGCGGCAACCGTACCTCCGACGCCCGGTGCCGCGGTATCGGGGAGCGGCTATACGCTCACGATGTCTCACGACCCCCTCGTTGCAGGCGCGCCTCTCACGCTCCGCTTCGCCGTGACGGATGCTCGGGGAAACCTCGTTGATCTTCCCCCGCATGACCCCATTCTTTTCGGCCTCGCAAGCGCCGATCGTGCGTTCTTCATCCATGGCCACATGTACACGGATCGCGACGGAAAAGGGGCACGATACGACGTCACGTTGCCCGTGCCGGGACGCTACGATCTCTTCACACAGACGTTTTGGATGGAGGGAATGGAGTTTCGGCTTCTGGAAGGGCACTTCGCTCTTAATATTGCAGCCAAAAATTGACTAAATACCATTTGCATTGTCTAAAACATTATCGTAGAATGAGCCCTTTTTTATCTTTTCTCGTTTTACGATGCGTCTTTCCCGTCTCGGTATTCTGGCTATTGGAGCCGCCCTTTTCCTCCCGGTAGCGGGCATTGCGTGCGGCACGATCGACTGGGCGATCGTGAAACACGGCCCTTCGACGGTGAAGGCCGGAGAAACGATCACCTATACGCTCGACATCAGCGAAGTGAATCCGAACGGCGCCGGCATACGCCCGATTACGGCCGATCTTATTCCCGCCGGTCTCACCTTCGTGGGATTTTCGGGTCACGCGACCTCCTGCAGCGTAACGACCACGCTGCCCCCGTACGCGGTTCGCGGTCCCGCGCCGAGCTTCAACGGCAAGCCGATGGTGTACTGCGAATGGGCTAACACGATCATGTCCACGCGCAACGTCGGCCTCGCCGTCGGCGGCATCCAAAGCGTGAACCTTACGTTCCAGGTTTCACCGACGATCGCCTGCGGCACCGAAATCGACAACGTCGCGATGATCCATACCGGCCAGACCGACACCACGTACTTCGGCGGCGACGTGAACTGGAACAACAACCTCAGCCAACACGTGAAGACCACCGTCGTCTGCGACAACACGGATGTGACGATCAGCAAATCGGGCCCGAGCGCCGTCGTTCGCGGTTCGATCGCCACGTACATCATCGCGGTGCAGAACTCCGCGAATATCGCGCAAAACGTCGTGGTGACGGATCCGGTTCCTGCCGGAGCAGTCTTTGTGCCGACGGGAAGCGACCCCACATGCGCTCTGCAGGGAGCGAACGTCGTGTGCCCACTCGGCTCGATGAATCCCAATACCTCCAGGAACGTCGTCATTAAATTCACGGTACCGCTCAATGCCCCCTGCACGGAGACGACGATTCAGAACCAGGCGCAGGTTTCCACCACTTCGGCGGAAACGAACACGCAGAACAATGTGAGCAACGTAATCACGACCTCCGTGACATGCGCCGGTTCGAGCAGCAGTTCATCCCTCCAGTCGTCTTCCCTCGCTTCTTCCTCCGCTCCGTCGTCGTCTTCGTCCTCCCTGGCATCTTCGTCGGCGCAATCGTCTTCCGCGGCTCCGTCGTCGTCTTCTTCCTCCCTCGCTTCGTCGTCGGCGCAATCGTCGTCCTTGTCTTCCTCTCTCGCCTCGTCGTCCGCGCAAACGTCGTCTTCTTCCCTCTCCTCTTCTTCTTTTTCTTCTTCGTCTTCTGCGACGGGCTGCATCCGCGTGATCAAGGAAACATTCTCCGCGTACGGTCAGCCCATCGTGCCGGTACCCGCGTTCACCTTCCGTCTCGATGATGTCCGCATCGTTCAGAACGACGGCGGCGGCATCGCGTTCTTCACGGGCGTCACGCCGGGAACGCACGTTGTGGCGGAACAGCAAAACGCTGGCTGGAATCTTTTCTCAATCGCCCCGAACAACGGTCTCGTGACCGTAAACGCGGGAAGCGACTGCGCCGTTGTGAATTTCAGGAACCAGCAAATCGTCGTCGCGACCAGCACCACGAACCCCTTCATCATCCAGACTTCCGTGCCGGTGAACGTCGTGAACAATAACAACGTGAATGCCAACGCGAACGCCGTTCAGAACGTCAACGCGAATCCCACGGTAAACGTTCAAAGCAATCCCGTCGCGGGCTCCAACGCACAGTTCTACGCCCAGGCGTACCTCAGCGATACGAGAACGACCCAATACATCGCTCTCCTTCCCCCCACGGGCGTAACCACGTTCACGGGCGCCCTGAGCGGCGCGCAAGGACTCCTCGCGCCCATCGGCAATTCCGGCGCATCGGGACTTATCACGATCATCGCAACGGCGGCGGTCAGCGTCGGGGGAGCGCTCGGACGCAAAATCTTCGGAGCCTAAGCTCGAACGCCACGACATGAGGACATCGTTCCTCCAGCGGCTCGGCACGGTGATCTCCCTTGCGATCGCCGCAACGGTTCTCAGCAATTGCAGCACCCCGGACATTCCGGGCAGTCCGCTCTCCGTACTGGTGCGAAACCAGTCGTACCAGGTAAACGCGCAGCTTCCGGAAGTCGTGAGAGCCGGCGAAGCCGCGACGATTCGCCTCACCGTATCGAGAAAAGGAAAGCCGAGTGACCTGAAGAACGAGTACCGTCAGATCCATGCGATTCTGGCCAGTCTGGATAACGGAGATATCGCTCATTTTGGAAACGTGAAAACGGTGGAAATCGGCACATACGACATCACGTACGATTTTCCACGATCGGGTCAGTACCGCCTATGGGTGGAAGTGGACGACACGAAGAATCCGGAGAGACACGGCTCACACTCGGATTTAATCGCATTCACCGATCTGGAAGTTGCCGGTAAGCCGTCACGTCCACCCGCCCCCGTGACGCTGAATGAAACCGGGACGGGAAACCTCCTCCTCCATCTCACGGGCAGCGATCTTTTCGCCGGCGTCGCCACAAGCGTTCGACTGAACGTCACCGATGCTTCCGGGACAACGCTCCGTCTTTCCGGAGCGGGAGATGCCGAATACGTCCTCGTCGGGGACAATCTGCGCGTGTTCCGCCACGGACCGCTCACGCCTTCGGAAAAGGGGGACGGCGTACTGCTCCCCATGTTGCTTCAGCATGCGGGGGCATACATCCTCTGGATTCACGTGCAGCCCCTCGACGGAAAGATCGCCCGCACGGTGGAAGGCTCCTTTGCGCTGACAGTGAAGGAATCACCCGCGAACACGATCACGCGAAAGTGACCGATACTCAAGGCGCGATAGCGCTTGATCGCGCCTGGTCGCCATACCGCTCATGCAATGCCGCTTCGACGCGCTGCAGATAATTTGCGATTTCCGTATTGGCGCCGTCGATTCTGCGAATGATGTCCTCCAGCGCGGCCTGTTTCGCGTTCGCGGCTCCCCCTTGGATGATCCCATCAAGATCGGATAACGCGTCATTGTATGTTCCGATGGCTTCGACCGCATGGGCATGGGCCTCCGAGAGGAAAGACGACGGAGTAATGGACTGCACTTCCTCTCCCGTCTGCGAAACGGTATTGCGAATCGCCTGCCACTGCGCCTGCTCGTCGTCGCTCCAGGAAAAGGGATTCGTCTGAGCGAGACTCTCGAGCGTCTGGCCAACCTGCTCCATGCGCGCTCCAACCGTCTCCATCTCCGCGGCATACGCCTGCAGCTCATCTCGTTCCTTCACTCCCGACCAAACCGCGGTCCCGAGCCAGACCACGATGATCAAACAGAGAACTCCGGCAGCGGCAAAAATCCAACGACGCATGAGATGCAGGGGAAGAGCCGAAGCGTACAGCAACGCGTTGACGACCGATAGCAAATGATGTTGCGACAGTGCAACGCCTCTTTCTCGGTCGGATATACTCGGCTCCCGTCTCATGCGCTGGAAATACGGTCTCGTCGGCATCACCTACGCCGCAAGCGTTCTGCTCGCCAATGTTTGCCTGATGGATATCACGCAGGCGATCGAACCGGCCGTTCCGTCGGACCCGATTCCGATTTCCTACGTAGACGCCAAAGAGTGTCCGTGGGTAAAGGCATGGACGACGGACGGAAGCGCGACGGTAGAAACCAAGCGTTCTCCCTGCGAAAGCGGACACTGCATCACGACCCCCGCTCCGGAAATCTCGTGCTTCGGCACGAACGACGGCCCTTCTTCCCCCGTCGTACTCTCCGTTCCCGCAACGAACGGCGCGTGGACCGCGTTGAACGGCACCGACCTTCCGCCGGACGTCACCGAGAGCCCCCCGCTCGTCGGCGTGACAACGGTGGTCCTGCGACGCTAGGATCGGTCCCTCGTCCCTTGCGGACGAATCACTTTCTGATTTCTTTTCCTTTTTCTCTCACATGAACTCCGTTTCCCCCTCTTCCCCGAATAATCCCTGGTTCGCGATCTCCATCGGTCTGATGGGCATCATCGTGGGCTTCTTCATCGGCACCTACTCGAACCCCGGTGTCGCGCCGGGCGCACAACCGGTCGCCGTCGCGCCGTCCGCACCGTCCGCACCGACGCCGCCCCCGGCACCCGAGACTCCGGCAACCGTGGATGACGACCCGATCGAAGGCGACAAGAACGCGAAAGTCACCATCATCGAGTTCACGGACTTCCAGTGCCCCTTCTGCGGCCGTCACTACACGGACACGTACGGCCAGATCAAGAAGGACTACATCGACACCGGCAAGATCAAGTACGTCGTTCGCGATTTCCCGTTGAGCTTCCACCCGAACGCCGAGCCCGCCGCCATCGCGGCAGCGTGTGCCAACGATCAGGGCAGGTTCTGGGAAATGCACAACAAGCTCTTCTCTAACCAGGCCACATGGTCGAACATGGCCGACGCGAAGCCGACCTTCAAGCAGTACGCTGCCGACATCAAGCTCGACACGACCAAGTTCAACACCTGCTTGGATAACGGCGAGCACAAGGACGAGATCCAGAAGGACGAAGCCGACGGCATCGCCTCCGGCATCAACGGCACCCCGGGTTTCTGGGTTGTCGGTGCGGATGGCAAGGGCCAGCTCATCAGCGGCGCGGTCCCGTACGCCAGCTTCAAGCAGGCGATCGACGCCATGCTCTGAACGGTTCGATCGTGAACGCAAAGGGGACGGAGTGATCCGTCCCTTTTTTTTGATAAAAAATACGCAATGAGCAATCAGCAAAGAAATGTTCGGCTTTCAAAAACAATGTGTTTTTTAATCCTTGGAATTTTCTTTGCTGATTGTTTCTTGCTTCTTCTACTATGCCGCCGTGTCCTCATCGCACGATTCCTACGCGGCCTTCCGGAGCGGCTCGTATTGGAGATACGCAGTGGCACATTGCATTGATATCCTGGGAATGCAGATGGCCTTCACCGCAGTGGGATGGGAGATCTACGAGCGCACGCACTCCGCGCTCGCGCTCGGTCTCGTGGGTCTCATGAAATTCCTGCCAACGCTGATCTTTTCGATCCCGGCAGGCCACCTCATTGAGGTAGGCCACCGTCGCCTGATCCTCTGGACGGCGCAGCTTCCCGTGATTGCGGGCGCACTCGGACTTACTCTCGTGTCCGTCGCGCACGCACCGGTGCCGTCTCTCTACTTCTCCCTGTTTCTGATCGGGATCGGAATGGCCGTGAGTCTCCCCGCCCGATCGGCGCTCTTCCCGCAGATCATCCCGCCGGGCTCGCTGCAGAACGCCGTGACCTGGAACCACGTCGCGCGCCAAACGGGCACGATCGCCGGTCCGCTCCTCGGCGGGCTTTCCATCGCCGCGACGGGAAGCGCCGTGGCGGCGTACGTGACCTGCGCCGCGCTCGGGGTCATCTTCATTGCGCTGATTGCGGCCGTTCCGTATCGACGAACCGACACGACGACGGAACCGGCATCGCTCTCCTCCATGCTTGCCGGAGCGCGCTTCCTCAAAAATACGCCGATCCTGCTTTCGTCCATCATTGTGGACACGTTCGCGGTGCTGTTCGGGGGCGCGACGGCGCTCTTGCCCATGTTTGCGAAAGATATCTTGCACGTAGGGCCGTTCGCGCTCGGCTGCCTCCGTCTCGCGCCCGCCGTTGGAGCACTCGGCATGAGTGCCGCACTGACGCGAGCCAAGCCGGTACGGAACGGAGGACGAGCCCTTCTTTTCACCGTGGCGCTCTTCGGCGTTTCCATGATCCTCTTCGGCATCTCGACGAACGTCTATCTTTCTTTCTTCCTCCTCACCGTTTCGGGGGCGACCGATGCCCTGAGCGTCGTCATCCGACACACGCTGCTTCAAAGCAGGACCCCTTCGAGCCTGATCGGACGAGTCTACGCGGTCATGAATATTTTCGGCATGTCCTCGAATGAACTTGGCGAAGTGGAATCCGGACTCATCGCGATGATGGCGGGACCCGTGTTCTCCGTCGTGAGCGGCGGTGTCGGCAGCATCGTCGTTGTTCTCTGTGCCGCGACGCTCTGGCCGGAGTTGCGGAAATTGCGATCGCTCCATACGGAGAAGGAAGCAGCCATGGCCCTGACAGGCGGAAGCCGACAAACCGGCACGCCGTAAACCGAGAAATCCGGAAGCCATCCGGTCAGAAACCCGGCGTTCGTCCAGATCGAACGGCAGTCCGTCGCGTTATCATGATCTCCATGCGACGGTCGCATCACGTTCGGATCTATCGGTCGAGGCTCCATTTGCTCTCGACGGTCGGCCTTCTCGTGCTGCCGTTCCTGCTGCTTCTCGTCTTCGCGCGCGTCACGCGCTTCAGCGCGGCGGAACTCTTCGCCGACCTGTGGACGTCGATGCTCCGACTGGCCGCGGCGTACGTGATCGCGGCCGTGCTCGCGTGGATCCTCGCCGTGCTTTTCTATCGAGGCAAGCGCTCGATCGTGGCGTTGCCGGTCTTCGACGTGCTTCAGAGCTTCCCCACCTTCGCGGCCCTGCCGATCGCGATTTCGTTCTGGGGAGACGGCAATGTCACCGTGATCGTTTTTCTCGTGATTACGATCATCTGGCCGATCTTCTTCACGATTCTGAGTTCGCTCAAACTCGCGCGGCACGACTGGCAGGAAGCGGTGACGATCTACCGCCTGCGCCCGCTCGACCACCTGCGTCTGTACCTGTGGCCGCTCACGATCCCGGGTCTCGTCACGGGGTCGATCATCGGGCTCGGAGAAGGATGGGAGGCGCTCGTGGCGACGGAGATCATCGTGAAGACCTACCCGGGTCTCGGCTCCTTCTTTCAGGCGTACGCGGACAACGGGGCCATTTCCGCGCTCGGCATCCTGGGCCTCCTGATCCTCATTTTCGGCATCAACAAGGCACTCTGGCTCCCACTCCTCGACTGGAGCCACGATCTCGCCGCCGAATGACCCATGGCCTCCCCCCTCCTCACTCTCAAAGGCGTTCAGAAATCTTTTCAGGAGAAAGGGCTTCCGCCGTCTCTCGCCCTCACGGATGTCGACCTGACGATTCGTCGCGGGGAGTTCTTCGTGTTCCTGGGACCGTCGGGATGCGGCAAATCCACGCTGCTGCGCATCATGAGCGGCCTCGACGAACCCACGCGCGGCACGATCACGCTGGGGAAGGACGTCACGTCCGGCCACCTGAGTTTCGTCTTCCAGCACTTCGCGCTTTTGCCGTGGCTCACCGTGCGCGAGAATATCGAACTGGGGCTCCGCAGCCGCGGCGTCCCCGCGGATGAGCGCCTGAAAGTCGTGGATGCCGAACTGGAACGCTTCGGCCTCGAGAGCCACGCCCAGAGCCGCCCGCGCGACCTCTCGGGCGGCCTCCGTCAACGCGTGGGCCTCGCGCGCGCCTTTGCGACGAAGCCGGCATTGCTCTTCATGGACGAACCGTTCTCCGAACTCGATTCGTTCACGGCGCACGAACTGCGCCAAGAACTTCTGTCGCTCTGGAAAGAACGAGGAACGACGATCGTACTCGTGACGCACCTCATCCCCGAGGCGATCGAACTCGGCGACCGGATCGCGGTGATGACGGGCCAACCGGGCACCGTGGAAGCGATCGTGAAAAACCCCCTGTCGCGCCCGCGCGACCTCCGATCGGACGCGTGCTACGCGATGGAAGACAAACTGCTCAACCTGGTAAAAACCGATAACGATGCTTTGGCACGCGCAAATGTAAAGCATCGTAAACATTCCCCACGTCGGAAAAAATGAGATAACGGCATATTCAAGACACAAAATACGTTCTTCGACGGGAGAAAACCTGTCTGTCCGGTCGAAGCGAAAAAATAGCCGAAAAATGCATTTTAGAGCTGATTTTCGATTGTTTACGTATTGCACAACACCTACACTCCCGCGGTACCTTCCCCCTACCCCGTATGGCTTCCACCCATTCGGTCCGTCGCTTCCTCGCTCGCGCGAGCATCGCCGCGATCGTTTTTTGAATATTTCCATCAGCGGATTCACTATCAGTATTCCGACCGCCGAAGCAGCCGCTTCCGTGACACAAGCCACTGGCGGATCGGCCATCCTCTCGAACACCGCGGGCGGCACGTATACGTCGCTCACGGGACCGGTCTTCACCGGCATCGACGACAACGATCTCGATGCCTCGGGGACGATCACGCTCGTCGCCCCCTCTGGTTTCCAGTTCGACACGGGCGGCGTGGCCCCCACGGTCCTCGTCACCTGCACCAATAGCTGCGGCGGATCGAGCAACAACGTCAACAACCTCGCGTCCGGCGATACGATCTCGGTTACGGTGAGCGCCGGAACGCTCACGATCACGATCACCGACGACGTCGACGGCGGCGGCACCACGACCAACAGCCTCACCTGGCAGAACGTCCGCGTCCGCCCGACGGCGGCTACCCCGCTCGCGTCCGGAAACCTCACGAAGGGAGGGACCGCGGCGCTTAACGACATCACGGGCGGCGACAACCTCGGCACGCTCACGGAAGTGGGCGTCGCGACGGTGACCCCGGCCACCGGCGGCGGCGCGATCAGCGCCAGCACGGCGGGCGGCGCGTACACCACGCTCACCGGCCCCGTCATCACGGAAAGCGACGCCGGAGCGATCCTGACCGGCACCATCGTCCTCAACGCCCCCTCGGGCTTCCAGTTCGACACGGGCGGCGTGGCCCCCACGGTCCTCGTCACGCGCGTCGCCGGCACGAGCAACGGCACGGGCGACACGAACTGTAATATCAATAACGTCCTGAGCGGCACGAGCGTCGCGATCACGGGACGCACGGCTTCTACGATCACCTTCACGGTCTCCGACGAGTCGCGCAACGGCAATCCGGGCAGCTGCAACGGCATCCGCAACTCGCTGACCTGGCAAAACGTCCGCGTCCGCCCGACGGCGGCCGCGCCCCTCGCCTCGGGCAACATCACAAAGTCCGGCTCCGCCACGGTCTACGGCGTGGGCGGTTCGGATAACTTCGGCACCCTCACGGAGGTCGCCGCGCCGAGCACCATCACGGTGAACGCGACGGTCACGAACGACAACGGCGGCACGAAGGCCGTAGCCGACTTCACCTACCAGGTGGATGCCACAACCGTCACGAGCGGCGCCAGCAACTCTTTCTCGACCGGCGCGCACACGGTGTCCGTCACGGGCACCACGGGGTATACGGTGACGATCGGCGGCGATTGCGCCGCGGATGGCTCCGTCTCGCTGGCGGCGGGAAACAACAAGATCTGCTCCGTCACGCTCAACGACATCGCTCCGAAGCTCACCGTCACGAAGGTGGTCACGAACGACAACGGCGGCAGCAAGGCCGTCGGCGACTTCACGCTCAAGATCGACGCCGCGACCGTTACGAGCGGCGTGCAGAACACGCTCAGCGCCGGCGCTCACACGGTCTCCGAGGTCGCGGATGCCGGGTATTCCGCCAGCTTCAGCGGCGACTGCGCCGCGGACGGTTCCATCACGCTCGCCCCGGGCGACGTGAAGGCCTGCACGATCACGAACAACGACGTCTCCGCCCCCCTCACGGTCACCGCCAACTTCGTGAATGACGACGGCGGCACGAAGGGCGTCGCCGACGTCACTCTCAAGGTCGACGCAAGCACCGTCACGAGCGGCGTCGCGGCGAATTTCGACGCCGGCACGCACGTCGTCACGGGAACCGCTCTTGCGGGATACACCCAAACAATCAGCGGCGACTGCGCTGCGGACGGCTCCATCACGCTGAATAACGGCGTGGCCTCGAGCTGCACGATCACCTACGACGACATCGCCCCGAAACTCACTGTCACAAAGGTCGTCACGAACGACAACGGCGGCACGAAGGTCGCGACCGACTTCGTCCTCAAGGTCGACGGCGGGATCGTCACGACCGGCGTGGAGTATGCGTATGACTCGGGCGTTCACACGGTCTCCGAGACGGCAGACGTCGGGTATGCCACCACCTACGGCGGCGACTGTGCCGCGGACGGCACGATCACCCTCGAGCTCGGCGACGTGAAGAGCTGCACGATCACGAACGACGATATCGCCCCGAAACTCACGATCACGAAGATCGTCGTGAATGACCACGGAGGCACGAAGGCCGTCGCGGACTTCCCGCTCTTCCTGGACACCGCCCCGGTGACCTCGGGCGTCGAGAACACGACAGCGATCGGCGCGCACAACGTCTCCGAGACTTCGGACACGGCGACCTATTCCCGTGTGATCGGCGGCGACTGCGCCGCGGACGGCTCCATCACGCTCGCCCTCGGCGATGTGAAGAGCTGTACGATCACGAACGACGATATCCAGCCCCAGCTGACGCTGGTCGTGCACGTCGTCACGGATGACGGCGGAACCGCCGTGGCCTCGGACTTCTCCGTAAACACGACGGGAACGAATGTCTCCGTCCCCACAGTCACGGGCAACGAGGCCGGCCAGACGATCACGCTTAACGCGGGTTCGTTCGGCACGTCCCTCACTGTTCCGGCCCTGCTCGCAGGCAAGTACAGCCTGCTCTTCAGCGGCGACTGCGTCGGCACGCTCCTGCCGGGTGACGTGAAGACCTGCACTTATACGCTCAATGACATCGCCCCCAAGCTCACCGTCACGAAGGTGGTGGTGAACGACAACGGCGGAACGGTGATCAATACCTCCGTCCCCCTCTTCATCGACGCGACGGTTGTCACGTCCGGCGTCCAGGCGACGACGACGATCGGAGCCCACGTCGTCAGCGAGACCAACCCCTCCGGTTACGCCTCCATCATCGCGGGTGACTGCGCCGCGGACGGCTCGATCACGCTCGGTCTCGGCGATGTAAAGAGCTGCGTCATCACCAACAACGACATTCCGGCCTCCCTCACGATCATCAAGACGGTGGTCAACGACAACGGCGGAACCAAGACCGCCGCGGACTTCACGATGACCGTCACGGGCAATAACCCGTCCTTGGCAAGCTTCGCGGGCAACGCCGTCGGCACTACGATTTCGATCGACGCCGGCAGCTACTCCGTCGGCGAAGTGGCCGACAGCGGCTACACGGCGACTCTCTCGGCAGATTGCACGGGCTCCCTGCTCCCGGGTGAGTCCAAGACCTGTACGATCACGAACGACGACGTCGCTCCCAAGCTCACCGTGACGAAAGTTGTCGTGAACACGCACGGCGGAACGAAGAATTCGACCGATTTTCCGCTGTTCGTGGACGGCAATCCCGTCTCGACCGGCATCGAGACCACGCTCCCGACCGCCGGCACGTACGTCGTGACGGAAACGTCTGACCCCGGTTACTCGTCGGCTTTCAGTGGCGATTGCGACGTCATGGGCTCGATTACCCTCCTGCCCGGCGACGTGAAGACGTGCACGATCACGAACACCGACGACGTCGCCCCGCATTTGGTCGTCAATAAGATCGTTGTTAACGACAACGGCGGCACGAAGACCGTCCTGGATTTTGAGTTGAGCCTCCGCGTCGACGGTCTTCTGATCGCGATGGGTGTGCCCACCGTGCTCCCGACGGGCTCCCACACGGTGTCCGAGGTGACTGATGCGGGCTACGTGCCGAGCTTCAGCGGCGACTGCGCCGCGGACGGTTCCATCACGCTCGCTCCGGGCGAATTCAAGACATGCACGATCACGAACAACGACGTCCCCCCTGCTCCGGTCATCGAGCCCACGGATAGCGGCCGCAACGGTGGCCACCGCGGCGAGGACAGCAACCAGCTCCTCGGCAAGATGCGCGCGATCGCGCTACGTAGCGGCCTCGGCGGCGACACGGCTCCCGCAGGCTTCGGTGGTAGCAACGACGTCCCGCTCTCCACGGCCGAGCTCAACGTGCTCTGCAGCGTGCAGCGCACCTTCAGCGCGCAGACCCCGATCGACCTCATCCGCCTGATCGCTAGCACGCTCGGTACGTTCATGAGCCGCGACGCCGATTTCATCGCCGAGAAGATGCTCGATCCGGCCACCTGCGAGAGGATCAACGCCTCGCTCAAGCCTTCCGCGACGGTCGCCGAGGTCATCCTCAAGCCAGTCCCGCTCACGATCGATGGCTACCCCGTTTCCAACAACGACACGTGGAACAAGTGCGTGCGTGGCAACGCCACGCTCACCGACATCCGCAACAACAAGGACATCATCGTCTCCCGCATGAGTGGCAAGACGTTTGCAAAAAGCTGCGATGCCTACCGCACGAGCGGCACGAATGAATGGAAACATCCCGACGATCCGTTTCTCACGCTCACGATCGTCCCGAACGGGAAGAACGCCCCGAAGGTGACGGCGAACACCGGTTACCTCGTGATTCCCGCCACGAAGACCGCAAGTCGCTAAACCTCTCGAAGAGCCAAGAAAAAAGCCGCGAATCACGCGGCTTTTTTCGTTACGCATACGGAATACTCAGTTTCCGTCCGCATGTTCGACGATGAACCGAACGGGATGCACCACAAATCGATCGGCCGCCTCGGGCGAAGGAAGGAACGAAGGAAGATACGGTCGGTGATCCTCTTCGTTTTTCGCTCCGCGATCGATCTGCAAGTGCAGATGAGGACCGCTCGTGCTCCCCGTCATCCCAACGGTACCGATCATCTGTCCCGGGCGCACGGCATCGCCCTCGCGGACGGCGACGGAGCCGAAGTGACCGTAGATCGAATAATAAGTCTCCCCGCCCAGACGATGTTCGACGATGACATGGAGACCAAGGATGGAATCCTGATGGACCGAGGCGACGCGGCCGCCGGCAATCGCGCCGATCGGCGTGCCGAGCGCGAGCTTCAGGTCAACGCCGGGATGAACCGCCGTAAATTCCGCCGCATCGACATCGTAGGCGCCGAAGAAGTGCGTGGAGTAGTAGAGCTTTCTGGTGATCTCCTCGTCATTTCGCGGATTCACAAGCTCCGAGAGCGGGCGAGTGAGTTTCGCAAGATCGTATGCGGGCACGGGAACGAAATCTTCATTCGACATTTCGGCATAGGTGCGATTCCATTCCGAGGGTGATTTCATTGCACCCCAATTTGGAACGCGAGAAACGGGAAAAACCGTTCGAACGAACGGGGGGAAACCCCCGATTTCGGCAGAAGCCGACGATGACGACGCGATGGTCGGCTCAAGCGGCGCAGCGGCATGCTGCGGCACTGTTGCCGGCAAACGGGAACGCGACGAGGACGAAGCGGGAACGGGAAAGAGCGGGAGTACCGCCGCCCCGGACCCCGCCGCCACCAAAGAATTCCTCTGCAACGTGAGCGGACGGCGCGCGCGAATCTTGCGCTTGAGTACGCGCCGAGACGACGAGGAGGAATACTGGGATGACGCCGATCGGTACTGGGGGAGATCGCGAAGGAGATACGAACGGAAACCGTCGGAATGCTGGAGTGCGACGACGCAGGAAAAGACCGCAATCACCGTGAGAGACACCACGCGTTCCGCATGGCAGGAAAACCATGTTTTGATGCTCTCCCGGAAGCGATATTGGTTTTTCTTCATTTCCTGTTATTATACTACTTTTTATATTTTTTGTCACTATTAAAGAATAATGTCAAATTATTACCTATAAGCCAAAAAACAGGCTCAAAACACTCTTTTAAGAAATTTTTTCCTGCCGAAATTGGGGAACCCTCAGCTATTTCCACACTCGCCTGTCTCGGCAGAGATGCGGCTCCGAAAGGGCTTCAGGGTCTTGCTCACGCCATATCGAAAGGATTCGCTTCGAGACGTGCCCGACAAATATTTTCGCTCTTGCCGAAGGAGCAAGACAGGCTACACTCGCGGCCGCACCCATGATCACGCCTTAATGTCCCCTTAATCTACGCAAGGCTATCGTGCGGTTCCGTTTTTTTGTCCGCTTATTTCCCACCATTATTTCATGAAAAAACTTGCAGTACTCCTGGCTTCGGCAGCACTCCTCGCCGCCTGCAACGCCAGCACGACGACCCCGACGAACAATGAGGAAACGAACACTTCGGCCATGGGCAACACCGACACGAAGCCGGAGGGTGCCATGATGGACGACTCCAGTTCCTCGAAGGAAGCCGACGGTACCGGCGCCATGATGAAGGAGGAAAGCTCCACCGGCGCAACGGCCTCCGCTGACGCCATGGGTGAGGCCCGCGTGATCGAAATGAGCGTGACCGACTGGTCGTTCTCGCCCAGCTCCGTCACCTTGAAGAAAGGCGAGAAAGTCACCATCCGCCTGAAGGACGTCGACGGCACGCACAGCCTCGGCATTCCGGATCTCGGCATCAACGTTGCCATTAATCCCGGCGAGACGAAGGACATCGAAATTCCGACCGATAAGACGGGGGCTTTCACGTTCCGCTGTCTGATCCCCTGCGGCCCCGGTCACCGCGATATGGTCGGCACGATTGTCATCGAGTAATCACCTTCCCTCAGTACGAAGTTGAAAAGACCCCGCTCAGGGGTCTTTTTTTGTTATTTTCCCCATCGCCATTGTGGCTTTCCCCCTTTTTTGAGGGATATCCACAGAAGTACGCCGGTAAGTAAGGCGATGTAGGGTAGGAAAAACGCCGCGTAGAGAGACCCTGAGTGCTCCGTATCAAGACCAAGCACAAGAAAGATCGCCGTGGGCGCAAGCGAAAGTACGATGTATCCCCCAACGACCGTCCAGCCTTCCCACGTGCACGGCACCCAGCCGTAGCCGTACGTTTTGGCCTTGAACCATCGCTTTTCCATATGACGACCATACCCCTTCGACGGAATTTTCTTCCAAAGAAAACCACGCGTTCAACTTGACCGCTCTCAGGCAACGGACTTTAATCCTGCATGCTTTCCGCTGCGGAATATCGCACGACGGCAGAAGGACAGGAGACTCACAATCGTTTTTCCGCACCCCTGAAGGCACTGCGTTCCGCATGCACCCTTCTCTTGGCAAGCGTGCTGGCTTCGGGATGCGCGAAGAGCGATCCCAAGAAGGCGGAATTGGAAAATTTACGAAATGAGATCGCGGCGATGCTGAAAGAACTTCGCGATGAAAAGCATCGATCGAACATGTCGAAACCGGGAATCGCAGATGAAAAACCCTGGTTCGACCGCATCGAAAAAGTCGAAGAGCAACTGCGTCAACACGGCATTGTGAAAAAAGGGGAGCCCGGAATCCGGTCGGACCTCCAAAGAAAAATGCGTGAAGAGGAAGAACAACGTAGCAGAGGCCTTGAGGACGTCTTGAAGAAACTTGGAGAAGAGCTGCGCAAAGAGGCAGAAGACAAACGAAAAGCCGATCGAGAGCAGGAGGAAAGAGACAATGAAGATCGGATTAGAAAATTTGGCGAAGACCTTCGACGAGAAGCTTTAGAACGAGAAAAGGAGAAATTGACGCCCCCTGCAAAAATCGATGAGAAGGTATTTGTGCTTCCGAAAAAGTGATCCGTATCCTCTGGAGGAACTTTGTCGGACGATCGGCAACGTGCAGATGCGACTTATGCGTTCTCCCGATGCGGTCCACGCTCCGGGAAGCGCTCGCGCCACCACTCGCGCAACTTGATCTTGCCGGCATCCCAATATTTTCGGATCGGACGCGGTATCAAAAATCCAAGACCGAGTAACTCCAGACCCACGAGAATCAGCCATGCACCCGGGGTCATCGGCGTCACGAGCGCGACGAACCCGAAAAGCAAACACACGATGCCAAGGATGCGACGAAGGACGAATGCAACCATCTCCGGCGATTCTAACCCCATTGCAACTTATCCGCACGCCGCTCCATGACGGATCATCGTTTTTTTTCGACTTTTTCTTTTCTGCCCATTGCCGGTTTCGTTATGCTGCCCACGTCAGTTTCCGCGATCTGCGCCGGAGCGTGCACATCGGCGTCGGTCCCCCTTCCGCAAGAATCGTCCGCTTCCCGAGCAGAGCCGGAAATGATTCGATTCCTTTCCGATTCCGATCATGAAAAACCTTCCATTCGGCCCCCTGGCCATCATTCTGACGGGCACACTGCTGTTTCCCGCCTGCACCTCGGTCCCGCCAGAGGCATCCGCACCTCCGGCACAAACGCAGATTCCGCCCCTTGCCGCCGCTCCGGGATCGGGCGAGGAAGCGATTATCAATGCCGTTGCCAAATCCGATCCGGCCGTCGTGAGCGTCATCATCACGAAGGATCTTCCGAAAATCGAACGGGTCTTCGACGAGATTCCCATGAACCGCGGCTTTCCCGGAGATTTCGGCGACTTCTTCTTCCGCGTGCCACAACTGAGACAAAACGGAACGGAAAAACGCGAAGTTGGCGGAGGAACTGCTTTCTTTGTTTCGGGCGACGGACTGCTCATGACAAACCGGCACGTGGTGGAAGACGAGAACGCGGAATACACCGTGCTTCTCAATGACGGGAAAAGGATTCCCGCCAAAGTCGTTGGCAGAGACGGAACGAACGACATCGCCCTGCTGAAGATCGAGGGAAAAGGGTATCCGTTTCTGACGATCTCGTCGGTGGAACCGCGCCTTGGACAAACGGCGATCGCCATCGGCAACGCGCTGGGCGAATTCCGCAATACCGTCAGCGTCGGCATCGTATCGGGACTGCGACGCTCCATCATCGCCTCGGGCGCCAGGTCTCCGGAGCAGCTCAATGAGATCATCCAGACGGATGCGGCCATCAATGAGGGCAATTCCGGGGGACCGCTCATCGGAACGCGAGGGGACGTGATCGGCATGAATACCGCGGTGTCTTCCGTCGGTCAAAACATCGGTTTTGCGCTACCGGCTTCCGAACTCTCTCGCGTGCTCGCGAACTATCAGAAAAACGGGCGCATCGTGCGGACGTACATCGGCATCCGGTTCATACCCGTAACCCCCGAACTGAAGGAAGAAGAGAAATTGCCTGTCGACGAGGGTGTTCTCGTCCATTCGGGAGAAAACCCCGAAGATGCAGCCGTGCTTCCGAATTCTCCCGCGGAAAAGGCGGGAATACGGGACGGCGATCTGATCGTCTCCATCGACGGAACAAAACTGACGAAGGACGAGTCGCTTCTCCGTCTCATTCAAATGAAATCCCCCGGAGATACCGTTGCCGTGGTGTTGCTGCGCGAAGGAAAGAAGCTCACCCTTCAAGTCACCGTAGAAGAAATGAAAGAATGAGAACTGCGAAAAACCGTAGCGGAAGGGCGGCCCCGTCCGCTACGGTAAACGCATGCGCTTGCACCGCTTTTTTATCGGAGATGAGTTCTGCGAAGAGCAGGGGACCGAACTGAAGAATCCCGAACTCGTTCACCAGCTCACAAGCGTCCTCCGCGTGCGCGAGGGCTCCTCTCTTCTGCTTTTGGACGGCAAAGGAAAGGAGGCCGAGGCGACGGTGGAATCGGTGGGAAAGAAAACGATCTCGGTGCGCATCGGCAAGGCAATCACCGTGGAACGCGAAGCTTCCCGAGACGTCACGTTGTGCTGCTCACTCCTCCGACGCGAGAACTTCGAGTGGGTCGTCCAAAAGGCGACAGAGGCCGGCGTTCGACGGATCATTCCCCTTCTCACGGAACGAACGGTCAAGACGGGACTCAATGCCGAGCGCCTTACGCGCATCGCCGTGGAAGCCATGGAACAATGCGGCCGCGGAACTTTCCCCGTCATCGATCGGCCGATGACCATGGCGGAAGCGCTCGTCGCCGTAGAAGGTCGTCCATCTTTCTTTTTTCATCTCGGAGGAGATGCCAACTGGGAAAAACGGCTCCCGCGGGGATCCGCTGCGTGCTGGATCGGTCCGGAAGGAGGATGGAGCGATTCCGAAACGGCGTGGGCGGCGGAAAACGATCTCATCGTCGCATCGCTCGGAACCCTGACGTTACGGGCGGAAACCGCCGCGGTGATCGTAACGTATCTTGCGGGGCGCTGACTCTTACTGAGCGGTACACGTACTGGGCGTCCCCGAGCACGAGTATCCGGGCTCCGCATGACAATATGCCGAGCATCCGTCGCCGTCGTACGCGTTGCCATCGTCGCAATCCTCTTTGCCGGAGGCAATGACGCCGTCGCCGCAGGCATACCGACAGGTGGAAGGCTGCCCTCTGTTGCAGTTAAAACCCGTTTCAACCTTGCATACGGAAGAGCAACCGTCGCCGGAAACGGCATTGCCGTCGTCGCAATCCTCATTGAGAAGAATGAGCTTGTCGCCGCAACGCGCCTTTTCGTATTGCACGGAAGAGCGCGACGACGACGATGTCTCGGCCGATGAACCCGACGCCGTGCGAATGAGCTGGCGGCGCGACGTAGGCGTGATTGTAAACGTGCGACCGCCGATCTTCCGCTTGGCGGCGGATGATGCCGAGGAAGCCGAGCGATGCATCACCCGCTCCCCGCGCACAAGCGCCAGGGAAGTGTCGAACGACACCAGACCGGACGCGCAGATCGTCACCGACCCCACGATCGCGAAAAGGGGAAACGCGTCGGCGAGATCACGGATGACGGAGCGGATCATAGAAAATCGGGAAGGGATATGTGTCGAAGAAATCAAACCTTGGCCTCCTCCTTCACTTTCACCTTGAGGCGGGTGTAGAGAATTTTTGCGACCTCGGCGCGATTGATGTTGGCGTCGGGACGGAAAGTTCCCGTGGGATTCCCCGCAACGTCTTTGTCTCCGCTGACGATGCCGCGACTGACAGCATAGGCGATATCCGCCTCGTAACGGTGCCCGCGCGAATCCTTAAAGGAGGAGAAGAGCGGAAGTACCTTATCGCCAAACGCATCATGGAGCATGGAGAGGAGCTCCGCGCGATGCACGGGGCGATTGAGATCGATCTCACCGCTCTGAAAAAGCCGCATGCCGTATTCCTCGGCGCAGGAAACATACAACTTTGCCCAGTGAGCAGCTGCCTGCTTGTTCACCGGAGGACGCAGGCATTGCGACTCGTCGACATGCGCCGCCTTGTAGACCATCTTCAACGCTTCGGCGACCGTGACGGCATTCGTGGGACGGAATTCGCCCAGCGGAACGCCTTGCTGATCCTTGTAACCGGTAACGATTCCCCACGATGCGACCGATCCCACGTACGGTGAAAACCAATCGTTCTCGTGAACATCATGAAACTGCGGACCGGAGATGTCCTCGAGTTTTTGCGTGAGGTCTGAAAAATCACCGACGTGACTGACTTGATACACCTCGATTTCGCTCCGAAGCATCGCAAGTTCGTCCAAAAAAGCGATCGTCACCGGAATGAGCACGATGACACCGAGAACGGTCGCGACGATGCCGAATGCAAGGCTGGAGCGGCGCATGAAGAGGTGTGTGTATTTCGCTCTCAGTATAGCGAACTTTGCCGTTTTTCTCAAGAAACAAACGGGGAAGAAACGGGGCGGAAAGGCCGAATATTGGCTTCTGGATACAAACTTCTGGCGTACCGACCTATGTCCCCGCCGCCTCGGGGGCCAGCGGTATCGTATACGTGAAGATGCTGCCCTTTCCCGGCTCCGAGGAAGCCCAAACATCCCCCTTCTGCAGCCGCATGAAGTGGCGGGTAATGTAAAGGCCAAGCCCCGCGGAACTCTCGGGGCTCGCGTTGCTGCTCAGCACTTGATCTCGACTGAAGAGCTTCTTCAGGATGTCCGGCTCCATGCCTTTGCCGGTATCCGCCACTTCGATCACGGCGATATCGCGCCTCTCTCCGAGGCGGGAACGAACCGTAATCGAGCCTTTCTCCGTATGCTTGAGGGCGTTACTGACGCTGTTCCCGATGGCCTCGGCAAGCTTGTCTTTATCGGCAAGAACGACAAGATCTTCGGGTGCATTTTCAATCCTCAACTCGAGATTCTTTTGAATGAACGTCGGACGATACGCCCTTACCGCCTGCTCGAGCACCTCCGAGAGTCTCACGGGCAAAAGCTTGACCTCGATCACGCCGCGGTCGATGCGCGAGACATTCAAAATATCGGTTACGAGCGAATAGTTTTGCCGAACGATATCTTGCATTTCGAGAATCGGCTTCTTGATCTCCTCATTCAATCGGCCGAATGTTCCATCAAGCAGAAGCTCAAGCGTCCAACTCATGGCCGTAATGGGCGCTTTGAGCTGATGACTGACAATGGAAATGAAATCGCTCTTCATTTGATCCACTTGCTTGCGCTCGGTGATATCCCGAACGATCGCCGAAGCGCCCACGACATGTCCTCCTTCGTCGCGAACCGGCGAAAGCGTGACGGAAACCGCAAGCAGTTTCCCATTCCTACAGAGATGCACCGTCTCCACGTTTTTCACTTTACTGCCGTGGTGCAGACGCTTGAGAAGACGGCGCATGGTCCCGCGTTCCTTTTCGGGGATAATCTCGAAGATCGGCTTCCCGAGCATATCGGCCTCAGGAAAACCGTACATGGATTCCGCGGCGGCATTCCATGTCTTTACGCAGCCTTTGAGCGAGAGCGCGATGATGGCATCGTTGGATGAACCGACGATCGAGGCGACCTCGCGCAATTGCTGATTCTTCTCGCCAAGTTCTTTGTTGAGACGTTCGATGCGCGCCGATGATCGCGCCAGAGCAACGACGAAAATAACGCTCAGTACCGACAAAAGGAGGCCCGCCACGAAGATATTGGCCCTTACTCTCGTCAGAGGTTCGTACGCCTGACTTACGGACTGCTGAGCCACCACCAACCACGTGTTCCGCCCGACACTGAACGGCAGAAACACCGCCGACATTTCTTTCGCGGTGACGGGATCGACGTACGTGCGCTTCACGATTTCGCGCGAAGCCATCGCCTCGCGAACAGGATCGAGCATCGCGTACTGTCGCCTCAAAACACCCTGCAGCGACAGAATCGGATGTCCTGCGAGGACACCGTCCTGATCCAGGACCAACGCATATCCATCGCTCTGGAGTTTTCCGCTCTTCAGGGCGCGTGTCATATGCCGGAGACTGTATTCAAGAACCAAAAAACCGGCTGGCTGCTCCCCTTCTGCGGCAATGGGAACTGCTATCGCAATAACGGGCTCTTGCGAGCGCAGTCTGCTGAGATACACCCCGCTCACCGTTGGCTTGTGTCGCTGGTGCACTTCGCGAAACCATTCTTCATCCGCCAAATTCACTCCATACCCCCCTTCGACGGAAGGATAATCCGCCCAGAGAAGTCCCTGCGTATCCGTAACGAAGGCACGCTCGATTTGAGGATACGAATACACGACCGCTTTCAGACGAGCCTGAAGGACATCGTCAAGCGTCCTGGCGGCATCCAGTGTTCCCGGCAGCGCCGCAACCCCCTGCGCGATTTCGAGAATCGAAGAAACGTCATGAGATACCAAATCCGCGATATCGGCGGCCTCGGCGAAGTTATTGCCGTCCACAAGCGCCTCCACGGACTGCGACGCGATGCTGTACGTCACGATACTCAGAAGCGCGACGGGGAGCATTGCGGCGATGAAAGGCAGCGCCCACAGCAAAGGACTCCGACGACGTGCCGGAATTGGTCGCTGCGTCGCCTTCGGGGAAGACTCGGTAGGCATGTGTGTTTTCCGCTTATTGTACTCCTTTTTCGAAGAATTCGAAAGAGGCGCTCTCTTGTGAAAACAAGGGAAAAAGCGTAGAATGGAACCGTTACATCCACATCACACATGCGAACAAAAGACCGTCGGCTCTTCCTTGTCCTCATGATCGCGAATGCGGTTCTTTTCACCTCATTCACGGTAACGATGAGCGTGCTCGCCCAAATTACGAACCTGAACCCCGTCACTACCGGCGGAGGAGGAAATCCCGGTTCCAGTGCCACCAACAGTTCTGCACGGCAAACTGCTTCGAACTCATCGTCATCGAAAGCCGGAACAACGTCGACCGCCGCTCAAGCTTCTTCGTCCAGTGAATTTTACTATTACTCTCCAACGTCAACCTCGAACTCCACCGCTGCAAATTCAAGCAAGTCGTCCTCTTCGACAACGACGACGCAAACCGCGCCCTCGACGACATCGGGCACATCGGGCACTTCTGGCACATCGGGCGCAACGGGGACATCTGGAACGTCTGGCACATCGGGCGCAACGGGCGGGACCGGAACGGGTGCAGGTGGGACATCCACTGCGGCTCATTCGTCCGCCAATTCATCGTCCTCCAAGAGCAACGCCAATAATCCTTCTCCGACATCCGCCACGGGAACCAGTTCTTCCGTATCCTGGAACTGGGCTTCGAGCATGTCCGGAGGATCGAGCGTTTCCTCGCTTTCCGATGACATAAAATCCAGATTGCGCTGGGAAAAAATCGAGGAAATCGTTCCGGTGATCCCTTCCGTCAAAGAATGGGAGAATCCGAACGATGCGAGTCGTATCGCACTCGGCTGTTTCACGGATGAGGGAGAATGGTCGCAGAAACGCGATGAGTGTGCCGCGGACCAGAGACCTTTTGTCGAGCAATTGACCATCGAAGGACGCACCGACGACGATAGCGGCGCGTCGTCATCCCGCTCCGTTTCGAGCGCGGCCGTTTCCAGCATGCGTCCGGATGCGACGCCGGAAGAACGCGAAGTGCAATATGACACCCCCGTCCGCGCCGCGATTGACGAAGAATTCCTTACGAGAGAAGAGCGCGTAAAAAAGATCGATACCCTACGATCCTCGATTCTGGACGCCGTGGCCTCCCTCTCTCGCATCGGCCAAAGTTCCGTACTAACGACTGCCGCAAAAACGGAGGTTGCCGACAACATACTCGGCCTTCGCCAGCTTCTCCTGAACATCGACGCCGCCACCGTGACGGACGTTGACGCCCGCATCATTCAGGCCCAAGACAGAATTACGGCAGCCACGCTGGCAGCGAAAAAGGGGACGAATCCGCTGACAGCGGGAGTCCGTGTTCCCACCGATGCAGAAATGGCCGGCGTACTCGCCAAACTTGATCGCATCGTGAACGCCGCGCCGAAGGCCCACGAGTACATCGCGTCACAGAAGTTCGTAATCACCGCATCCGCGACGGAAGCGCTGAAGAACGCCCGGACAACACTGCAGAAAACCCGCGATTCCTGCTCCACCTTGGCGCGCTGTCCCAGCTTGCCGGACACCGTCACCGCCCTGGAACAGTGGCGCGATTCCATGCGACAAATCGTGGGATCGCGCGAAGATCTTCTCCAGAAGATCGACGCGCTGATCTCCGGAGAGTAGTGGTTCGCAGAAGACGTTCAATGTAGAATCGGCACCTTTCGCGTGCCTTTCCTGTCCACCGCTCGCCGGCGCACCGTCATAACGCATGCCCTCGCAGCGCTCATTCTGGGATGGCTTGCCTCTGTGGGAGTGTACGCGGAACGATTCTGGAGCGAGATCCCCGCCCTGGACGCTTCCGTGTTTTCCTTGCCGCAAACAATCGTGGTAACCGATCGAAAAGGACGCGAGCTCGTTCGATTCCACGAAGGACACGACGTAGTGGAACTCTTGCCCGAGGAAATCCCCGAACAACTGCGGCAGGCTTTCGTGTCGATCGAGGACAAGCGATTCTGGAACAGACCCTGCATAGACCTGCGCGGTCTTACGCGGGCGGGAACCGCATACCTCTTCCACCGACGCATCGAGGGAGCTTCCACTATCACGCAGCAATTGGTCGGGCTTTTGCTGGAAAACAGATCGGAAAGGACGATGCGACGCAAAGTAAACGAGATGCTCGTCGCGTGCCGCCTCGAATGGGCCATGCCGCGAGAGAAGATTCTCACGCTCTACCTCAACCGCGTGCCATTCGGAGGTCAAATCTACGGCGTCGAACAGGCGAGTCGGACGTTCTTCGGAATACACGCGAGCGAACTGTCGCCGGCGCAGGCGGCGGTCTTGGCATCTTTGCCGCAGCGTCCGACGTCCCTGAGTCCTTATGGACAGAACCGTTTCTCCCGCGTCTCCGCGGAGGCGGAAATCCTCATCCGAGAAGGCAAAGCGAAGTCGGTGACTGAATTGCCGGAATCGTCGTGGACGATGGGTCTCATCGGCATCCGGATCCCCTCGCAAAGCGGCGCAACTTTCCTTGTGCCCGGTCGGGCCGATCTCGTCCTGAAAGGACTGCGAGACGACGGCACGATCACCCTCGCCGCAGAACGCCGCGCCGAGGAAGAACTTCGAAGACTTCGCTTTAAGGAGCCACCGGATCCCAAGCCAGACGCCCCGTATTTCGTGCGACAGATTCGCGGAGAATTGCCTCGCCTGCTCCAAAGCACTCCGGAGCTCCTGCAACGACAATGGTCGGGATTGGAAGTCCGGACGACCCTCGATCGCGACATGCAGAACCTTGCCGAACAAACGATCGCAAAATATGCCGACACGTTCCGCTCTCGTTTCGGCGTTGCGAACATCTCGCTCGTGGCGATCGACCGCAATACGCGGGAAGTCGTCGCATACGTCGGCAATGTGGAATCGGATGTCCCCGGCGGCGACTACGATATGGCGTCGGTCCCGCGCCAACCGGGATCGAGCTTCAAACCGTTCGTCTATGCCGCCGCTTTCGAGGAGAGAAAGCTGTCGCCCGACAGTCGGATTCTGGACGGTCCGCTCCAGCTCGGCGAATCGCGCCCGCGCAACTACGAAGGGAGTTTTTGGGGGTGGATGCGCGTAAAAAACGCGCTCGCCGCCTCGAGGAACATCCCCGCCATCCGCGCATTCCTGATGGCAGGCGGCGAAGACGTCGTGCTGCAGGTCGCGGCGGCGGCAGGCATCGAGACCCCGCTCCTCACGCGCGACGAGGAACGGAGCGAACGACGGGACTTCACCTTCGGTTGGCCGCTCGCCATCGGCGCGGCGGAGATCCCGCTCTGGGAGATGGTCCAGGGCTACGCGACCATCGCCAACGACGGCACGATGCTCCCCCTGCAATCGGTTTCCGCCATCGCGGAAGCCGAGAATGGGAACGTGCTGCTTCCTCTCCCGGAAGCGGTTCCCGTGCAAGGCATGCTTCCGGACGCAGCGCGCGAGCTGCGCGACATTTTGAAAAACATCAATCTCCGCCCGGCAGGCGGATGGCGCAAAATGCTCGATACCGGAGACATTGAAACAGCCGCAAAAACCGGAACAAGCAACCAATGCCGGGGCATCGACGTGCGAACGGGTCTCTGTTCCGTTCGTCTGCCGTCGGATACCTGGACCATGGGCTTCTCCCCCTCGCTCGTCGTGGGAGTCTGGGCCGGCAACGCCACCTACGCCGCACTTTCGCCGCAAGCGGATGGACTCGATGTCGCGGCTCCGATCTGGCGAGAATTCATGGTGAAAGCCCACGAAATGCGACCGGACATGCAACGAGCATTCGAGAAAGACCCCGCGCCGCAGATTCCCGAGCTCAACACGGCCATCTCCGCTCGATAATCTTGCGCAACATACAAGAAATATCCCTGCGCCCCGTCATGGCAGATCTGCTTCCGATCGCCGAAGAAAAAGTCATGGGGAATTCCTCTCTTTTTTGAGCAAGCGCGTGACAGTCTTGATCCAGGATTCACGAATCCAGAGCATGTCCTCGTAGGGAGCCTCGACTCGCACCTTCCACTTCTTCTTCCTCAACAATGCGCACATAGCAACGCGTGCAGTGCCATTGGATGTGTGCACGATCACCGGGAACGAGGGCGAATTCGCGATCAGGTGACTGATCACTTCCATCCCCGTCTGGTCCCGCTCCGGCGCGTTGAGATCGTTCATATCATGATCGAGCGACGCAAGAAGCACGCGCGACAGGTTGATACGGAACCAGTCGATCATCTCGCAGGGCACGCGAAAAAACCTGCTCTCGACTGTGATGTTCGCATCCTCAAGGGCCTTACGCATCGATGCCGTTCGCTCAAGATTATCCTCGAGAATCACGATCACGTCTCGCATAGAACGAGCGGAAAATGAATGCCTACAGGACAAGCATCCCGTCGCCGAAGGAGAAGAATCTGAACTCTTTCTCCATCGCCGTTCGGTAGAGTTCCATCAGCTTCTCGCGCCCGACGAGGGCGGCCACGAGCATCATCAGGCTCGAACGGGGCACATGAAAATTCGTGATGAGTCCGTCGACGATACGGAAGCGGTATCCTTCGCGAATGAAAAGGTCCGTCTCGCCGGAGGTTCTGACCAGCCGTCCGCACTCGTCCGCGGCGGATTCCAGCGTGCGAACACACGTTGTACCGACGGCAATGACTCTTCTCCCTTCGCGTTTCGCAGTATGGATGAGATTCGCGCTCGCCGGGGGAATCACGTACTCTTCGCGATGCAGCGCTCCCGCGTCCCACTGCTCTTCGGTGAGCGGCGCGAAGGTGCCGAGGTGCACGTGGAGCGTGACGGAAGCGGTCTGGACGCCGTGACGACGGAGCTCCTCGAGCAAGGCCTCCGTGAAATGCAAGGAAGCCGTGGGGGCGGCGATGGATCCCGCGTCGCGCGCGAAGACCGTCTGGTACTCGCTTCGGCGCTCTTGCTCTGAAAGGGGCGACTCCTTGATATACGGAGGAAGGGGCGTCTCGCCGTGGCTTTCCAGCACGACAAGCGCCTCCCCGACCGGAAACGATGGCCGCAGGAGCCACTCCTTGCCTTCGGATCCTTCCACGACGAACCGGTATTCCCCGACCGCGAGCTCCTCCCCGAGGCGCAGGCGCTTATTGGCAAGAAATCGCACGAGCCCGTCGCGAGCTCCCAGATACAGCGCGGCGACGGAACCGCCGGTAGAACGGATGAGACGCAGTCTTGCGGGAATCACCTTCGTTTGATTCAAGACAAGCAGGGAATGCTCGGGCAAGAAATCGCGGAGCGACCGGAAGGTGGACTCGCTCACCGTACCGGTCGATCGTTCGTAGACAAGCAGGCGCGCCGCATCGCGCGGGGATGCCGGCGAGCGTGCGATGAGCCGTTCGGGGAGGACGTAGTCGTACGCCCGAAGTACGTCATGAAAAGACATGGTTCTCTTGCAGGATTGAGCCGAATGGCCCGAAAAGCAACTCCCGCTTGTAAATGCAAATGAGTTGCAGTAACATCGTTCTACACTTTTCTTCTCCTGAATTTTTCATGAGGAAGCTCGCTCTCTTCTGCTGCGCGTTCTGCACGACTTTTCTCGCCTCCTGCGGCACTCAAACGACGGTAAGCGCGGACAGGCTGAATATCACGACAAGCGTGTATCCGCTGGGTTTTCTCGCTCAGCGCATCGGAGGAGACCATGCTCTCGTCTCCGTCGTGACTCCCACGGGAGTGGAACCGCACGACTACGATCCTTCACCCCGCGACATTGCCGCGGTGGAAGATTCCGACATCTTCCTCTGGAACGGTCATGGGGTGGACCCCTGGGCAAACCGTCTCGCCCCGGAACTCGAGAAACGCGGAAAGCCGACGTTCGCGCTGACCTCGGCGGGCCCGCTTCTTCCGGCGCGCGAAGGATCCGATGACGGCGTCTTCGATCCCCACGCATGGCTCGATCCCGTATTCCTCGAAGGAGCGGTGCCCGTTTTGCGAAACCTCTTCGCAAAGACCGATCCGGCGCATGCGACGGAATACCAGAAGAATGCCGCCGCTCTTGCCGCGGACCTGGAAAAACTCAACCACGATTACCGCACTGGACTGAAGAAATGCTCCCTTTCGGACATCGTCGTATCGCACGATGCATTTCGCTATCTGGCCGTGCGCTACAACATCCACACGATCGCGATCGCCGGCCTCTCTCCCGAAGAGGAACCCGCTGCGAAAACCATGGCGGACATCGCGGCGCTCGTGGAACAAAAAGGCATCAAACACGTCTTCACGGAGACGCTCGCGAGCCCCAAGCTCTCGGAAACCATCGCGCGCGAAGCCGGCGCCGAGACGCTCGTCCTTAACCCTATCGAAGGCCTGACTTCCGAGCAGGAAGCGAACGGGGATGATTTCCTGAGCGTCATGCGCGATAATCTCGAACAACTTCGCATCGCCATGCGCTGCGCTTCATGACAGCACTTTCCTCCCCCTCCGGCCCGCTCGCGATCGACGCGGAACATCTGACCGTAACGTTCAGGGGACAAATCGCCCTCGACGACGTGAGCGTGGCGGTACCCGCGGGCCGTTATGTCGGCATCGTGGGACCGAACGGCGCAGGCAAAACGACGCTCATGCGCGTTCTTCTTGGATTACAGCAGCCATCGTCAGGCACAGTGCGGATATTCGGCATGGACCCGCGCGCGGCGCGGCGCGGAGGAACGATGGGATACGTGCCGCAGCGCGTGGCGCAAGGCGACGTCAGTTTTCCCGTCACCGTGGAGGAAGTGGTGATGTCCGGTCGCGCATCGACCATCGGTCTGGGCCGATTAGTTGGACGACATGACAAAGAAGCCGCGGAACGCGCTCTTGTCCTCACGGATACGGCGTCACTGCGACGCAAACTCCTGCATCAACTTTCCGGCGGACAACGACAGCGCGTCTTCATCGCCCGCGCCCTGGCCTCGGAACCGCGCATCTTGCTCCTCGACGAACCGACCACGGGCGTCGATGTTTCCGCCAAAGAAGCGTTCTATTCACTCCTGCGTTCGCTTCATCGCGAGAAGGGGCTCACGATCCTCTTCGTCTCGCACGACGTGGAAGTCGCCGCGCAGGAAGCCGATTTCGTCCTCGCACTCCACCAGAAGCTCGTTTGTCATTGCTCCAGCCATGAATTCCTCTCGGAAGACGTGATGACACGCCTCTACGGCAAACATGTCGAGCTTTCCCATCCGCATGCACACTGATGGAAGGTCTGCTTTTGATCTTCGGCCATGAATTCATGATCTACGCTCTCATCGCGGGGATCATCACGGGAATCACCGCCCCGCTGACGGGAGTGTTCCTTGTCGCGAGACGTTCGTCCTTTCTCGCCGAGACGCTCGCGCACGTGTCGCTCGCCGGCGTCGCCATAGGATATCTCACGAGCACGCAGCCTATCGGCGCAGCGATCGTCGTCGCGGTGTTGACCGCGCTCTTGGTGGAATATCTTCGGGCACAGCAAAAGGTACTCGGCGAAGCGGGCTTGGCCATGGTGCTCTCGGGCGGGCTCGCGCTCGCCGCGGTTCTCCTCAGTGCCGCGAGGGGACTGAATGTCAATCTTGGCAGCATTCTCTTCGGAAGCATTACCACCGTTTCGCGAGAAGATCTCACGATCATAGGCGCTCTCGGGCTTGTCACGGTTCTTCTGATCACCGTCTTATGGAAAGAGCTTCTTTCCATCGCCATCGACGAAGAACTGGCTGAAGCGGGAGGAATTCGCACCCTGCTCGTGAACCACCTCTTCGTTTCATTGTGCGCCGTCACCGTGGCGCTCTCGATGCGAATCGTCGGGATCCTCCTGATCGGCGCGCTCATGATCATTCCCTCGATCGCGGCCATGCAGTGGGATATGAGCTTCCGACGAACGACGGCGCTGGCGCTTCTGTTCTCCCTCGCATCGGTCTTCGGAGGGCTGCTCTTATCGTATAAGGCCGGCATCAGCAGCGGCGGAACGATCGTGCTCGTCGCCATCGGCTTCTTTCTCATCAGCGCTTTTTCCAGGCCTCTGCTCCGCCGCTTTTCCTCCCGACAATGACGATGCATGACGAAACGGAATCGGCTTTGGCACTCTTGCGCGAGAAAGGCTTTCGACTGACACGCGGTCGGCGCGCCATCGTTGAGCTCCTTTCAAAGGACGGTCCCCCGCTCTCCGTCGCCGACGCGCTTGAACGACTGCGGAAGAACGGCACGCGCATTAACCGCGTTACCGTCTACCGGGAACTCGCGTTCCTGGAGGAGATGGGCATCGCGGAATCGGTCCAGTTTGAAGACGGCATGCGACGCTACGTTCGGACGGGCGAGCATCGGCACCACCTGATCTGCACGTCGTGCAATGCCGTGGAAACGGTGGAACTTCCCCACGATCTCGACACGATGGAAAAGCGAATCCGACAGCAGACTTCTTTCCGCGTGGATCGCCACGAATTGGAGTTCTACGGGCGCTGCGGCAAATGCGGGTGAGCACCTTCCACCTCCGGCTCGCCGTCTCCCTGACGATCGCCTGCGCCGTCGCGGCGCCCGTCGCGGCGCAAGCCCCCGAGCCGCGCGAGGATTTCGGCGTGGCCCGCGTGACACGGGTACAAATCGACGGGGAAACGCAACTGATCGACGCAGTCATCGAAAGCGGCGCGAACGAGGGGAAGGAAGTGCGAATCGAGAATGAAGTCCTCCCCGGCCGCGACGATACGGCTCTCGCGCCTGGAGAACGCGTCGTGGTGGCCCGCATCACGAGATCCGACGGTACCGTGGAATTCCAGTGGCGAGAGCGCTACCGGCTGCCCGGCATTCTGTGGCTGTGCGTAGGATTCGTGGCACTGGCCCTACTCCTTGGTCGGAAGACCGGAGCCACCGCCCTTGTTGGGCTCGTGGCGAGCATTCTCGTGATCGCGCTCGTGATGGTTCCCCGCATCGCCGCAGGTGGTGACCCCCTGCTCGTTTCGCTCCTCGGAAGCGGCGCCATCGCCTGCACGTCGCTGTATCTGGCACACGGGTTTCATCGACGGACGTCCGTCGCCCTGCTGAGCACCCTGGTATCGCTCGCACTCTCGCTCATCTTCGCCGTCATCGCGGTGAGGATAGCCTCGCTCTTCGGCATGGGATCGGACGCAAGCCTCTTCCTGCAATCGGACGGCACCCACTCCTACAACCTCCGCGGACTGCTTCTCGGCGGCATCGTCATCGGCTGTCTCGGCGTCCTCGACGACATCACCACCGCCCAAACGGCCGTCGTCGACGAACTGCGCAAAGCCGATCCGTCGATGACCCGCGTGGAACTGAGCCGGAGCGCGCTCTCCGTGGGGCGCGAACATATTGCCTCGCTCATCAACACGCTGGCACTGGCCTATGCCGGCGCCTCTCTCCCGCTTCTCCTGCTCTTCCGGACACAGGAAACCTATCCCCTGTGGCTCACGCTGAACGGAGAAGCGATCGCGGAAGAACTCGTGCGCACGCTCGTTGGAAGCGCCACTCTGCTTCTCGCCGTGCCGATTTCCACCTGGTTCGCGGTGATGCTCCTCTGGAACGCTCCCCTCGTCGGAGAACGTGGGCACGTCCATCGTCACTGACTCGAACGCTCCTCAAGGATCTTCGAGGCGGCATAGCGACCGCTCGCGATGGCGCCGTGTACCGACGAAACGTTGCCGGGCTCCCACGTTCCCACCGCTTCTCCCGCGAAGCGAAGGGGGCCAATCCGCCGGACAAGCTCGCGAGACGCGTCCTCGGGTGCCGCCGAATACGCACCGCGAGAATACCTATCCGCCGCCCAATGGCGTTCGTCGAATATCTCTTCGTAACTGCGACGTACGACGTTCTTCTTTTTCGAAAAAATACACTGCAGCTGACTGAGAAAATGATCCACCCGCTCCGTCGCCGACATGAGCGCCAAACGCCGACATTCCGAACCCGCCGTAAGATTTGTAAGCATGTATTCCGCGGCGGGCCCTCTGAACAATTTCGTTTCCCACCAGAGCTGACTCCGCCGATCGCTCGCCACCATGCCCATGTTCGCCGGCCAAAAGGGATATCCTTTGAAATTGGGATGAAAACTCATGACCGTCTTGCTCGCGGCGCCCGGATCGATACCGTCGATCGCCTCCCGTGTGCGCCGAGGCAATGCCGGCTCAAATTCCACGTCCCCATTTTGAAGCACGCCGATGGGGATCGTGATGACGGCATCATTCGATAGAAAAATACCGTGGGGCGTGTACGTCTTCACATATCCTTCACTCCAATCGATCACGCGCGCCGGATGATGGAAGCGAATGTCCATCCCCGCCCCCATTCGCCGAAAGAGCTCGCCGTACCCTTCCTGGATGCGGAAGTTCTCTTCGTATCCCGTCACATCCGGAGCGATAAAAGCATCGATCGTAAGCATCGAGGCATCGACGCCGAAATCATTGGAAATCAATCTCTCAACAAACGTTTTCGTCATGAGGCGATAGCGGTCGATGATCGCCTGAGCCGAAGAGAGCTCGAGCATTTTTCCGACGCTCATGCCCCCCTTGTTTTCACGATGCAAATTCGCCGCCAATTCGCGCAGATCCCTGATGACCGTCGCAGGAGGCTTCTGCAAAACGCGATCGCGGAGCAGGACGCCTTCGACCGACGTGCATCCCTCGACGGGAAATGCTTCCAGCGTCAGGCCGTATTGCTTCGCCAGCATCGCCGTTACCGACTTGTGCCCATGGATGAATTCCGCGCCCATTTCCACCGGCCTCTTGCGCTTGTACCGGGTGAAAACGCGGCCGCCGATGCGGCTACGAGCCTCCAAAACGATCACGCGGAGCCCGGCATCCGCAAGCTCCCGTGCGGCGGAAATGCCCGCGGCACCCGCGCCGAGAACGGTAACGTCGGCATCCAGCGATGGTCGTCGCCGTGACATAAAGAGATTGAGTGTAATCCCTGTTACCCGAGGAATGGAATATCGTTGTATCCTATGCGCGTGAATACCGTGGATACGTCCGCCGACGCGCCCGCCATCGCCGCCTGTCAGGCGGGAGATCTCGCGGCTTTCGATACGCTCTACATGCGCTACGTGGAACCCGTCTACGGCTACCTGTACCGTCGCTCGCCCGACCGCGAGACGGCGGAAGATCTTACCAGTCAGACCTTCCTGAAGGCCCTGGAAAATATTCGAAAATACGACTCGAGAAAGGGGCCGCTCCGTGCCTGGCTTTTTACGATCGCCCGCAATCTTCTCACCGATCACTTCCGACAGCATCGACGGGCGGAGCCCCTCGAGTTCGCCGAAGAAATTGCCGGCGACGATGACGTGCGAGACGCCGTGCATATTCGACTGCAATCCTCGCAATTGCGGGACGCGCTCGTTCATCTTTCTCCGATCCAACGGGAGATCGTGACGCTGCGAGTATGGGACGGTCTCAGTTACGCTGAAATTGCGGAAATCACGGGAAAAAAGGAAGGTCATTGCAAAGTAATTTTCTCCCGGTCACTCGATACCCTGCGCGGCCATTTGCCGCTGGCAACATTCCTTCTCTTCCTCCTCGCGCGATGACGCACCCTTTCCAGGAACGGCTGGTGCGCGAACTCCTCGCGCAGGATTCCTCCCTGCGGGGACGCGAGAAGGAACTCCGCGCTCTTGTGCGGGAACTCCTGGCGAACGACCCGGCGGAGAAGCCGTCACCCGCCTTCGTGACGCTGCTCCGCGAGGAGCTTCGCGAACGAGCCGATGCCCCCGCCACTCCTGCGAGACGGCCCTGGATCCTGAGTCTCTCGATGGCCCTCACGGGCACGGCCGCCGTGACGGCGCTCCTGGTGCTCTTCCTCCCAGGCGTGCGCGACACGCTCTTCCGGGCACCTCAAGGACAGCCTGCAGGCAGGCAGATGTACTACGAACAGGACGCGTCCGGCGCCGCGGAAAACCGCGTGCCCGCGGGCGTCGCGCCGCTGCCGACGAACGGACTCGGCGGTGGAATCGCCTCGGACGCGGGGAACGCCGCCGATACGTATCAGGCCCCGACGGAACCCCCCAGCCAGAAGAGCCTTACGGCCCCGACCCCCTCGTCCGCCGCGCCGACCATGATGATGCAGATGCGGGTCGCGGGACCGGAGGTGACGCTTCCGCCGGAGGCCGCGATCCCGGACGACCTTCCGGGCACCGCGATAATGCACGATCCCGAGCGGGGCGACCGCCCGATCACGGTGCGCACCCTGACGCTCGAGGAGGTGAAGCAGCGCATCGTCGAAGCCGTGATGCAAGAGCTTCGGCCCGCCGCGAAAGTGAAGACGATCACGGTCGGTTCGATAAAAACGGAAACGGTATCGACGCCCGTGGAAGGGCTGCCGGGACCGATCGAACTCCGTTCCTGGACCCTCGCGGACGTGACCGTGGACGGCAAGGCACGGAGCGCGCCGATCACGGTGCCGCTCCAGTGGCCGACGTTCGAGTGATACGAAAAGACGCCGAGAGATTTCCCGGCGTCTTTTGCGTCTCCGTCTTATCGGATCGAAGGATCGGCGGCGGCGTTCCTCCACGGCTCCTCAATGAACGGCGCTTCGGAGGAGGGATTTGCAAGATTTGCGCCCGTGAAAGGCAGGCGTTCGAGAACGGTAATCTGATCCATGCAACGAACCGACGGATAACCGGCAGGAGCTGCGATGGAATCTCCGCGGACGACATCGCCGCGATGAAGCGATTCGCTCACGCGGAGGGTGACGGTGAACGTCATGGTCTCGCCGGGGGCAAAGGTCGGAATCGTCCAATCGACGCGATCCTGGTTGGAACGCACGCCTGCGGCATCAATCGTCACCGCGGCGGCAGCCACCGTTGTCTGCGTACGCATCGGAGGAAGATCGTACCGAAGAGGGGCAGTGCGACGGAGAAGGCGGCCGGCGGTATGCATTCCGCCGTTCGAAGCGCCGACAAGCGTCATTTCATACCCCGTATACGCGAATGTGACAGGTACGTTGGTGAGCGTATTTGCGGACTTGTTACAGACGCGAATGGTGATCGTCACGATGTCACCCGGAAACGCTTCCGTACGATCCGGAGTGGAAGAGATGCACACGACATCGTTCACGGACGTCCACGCACCTCCGACGACGGGGATCGGGGCAGAAGAAGAAACTGCAGAGGAGACGCTCGATGCAAAGCCGGCGCTCTGCGGAACCGCAGTGATCGGAGGAAGAGCGAATGCGGACGAAGAACTCTTGGAATCCTCCGAGCTGCGCGCATTTTGGATAATGTCACGCAAAAACCCAAATCGGCCGGAGGAGGAGGAACCCGCTTCGGAAACGGTCACTCCCTCCGCATGGACCCGTTCCACGGGCAATGAAGCCGTCGTGGAGGCGCATCCCTGGCACAGGATCGTCAGGGAGACGAGGGCGACAAACGAGAGCCGACGGGTGATGGGGGTGGTGACCATGGACGTGAAACTTTACTACTTTATTATAATTTGTCAATAGTCGACATTTTGGCTTTCATAAAAGCCGAAATAGAGAATATGTAGGAGGAAATGTGTTCTATTTACAAAAAGAGTCGACCAGCGCATCACAGCCGGAAAACGGCAGAAAAACGAGGGACGGCTCCTCGTTGGCACTCCGGAACCCCTGCGATCAAACCCCTACCTCAAGGAGAACCGGGAGATGATCGGAAACTTGTACGTCCTTCAGCACCCGGGCGGTCGCAGGACCGAGGTCTTCCGAGCAGAGGAAGAGATCCAAGGACTTTCTGGGCCTCACGGCAGGAAAAGTCGGATTTGTATGGACGACCTGGAGACGACAATCCTTGGCAAGCGCATGCAGTTCGCGAAGACCTTTGAAGACATTGAAATCGCCGCAGACTACCACTTTCTTGCGACCGGCAAGCATCTGGCGCAGTTCATCGGCCTGCTTGCGGCGAGTTGCCTGCTTCAGCGAGAAATGGACGAGGAAAAGGGTAATGCCGTGTTGAAGCGTTATGCAGTACACGAGCTTTTTTGTGCCGTTTTTGAAATACAAACGCTCAAACGGAGCCTCTTCTTTCGAAACGAATCCGTTGCAGTTATCACGGAAGAACGGCATGTGACGGAGTACGCTGCGATGGCCGTATTTGTTGGCCATGTGAAAACCGCGATAGTCGTGCTCATGCGGAATGAAAGCGTGCTTGCGGTGAACTTCCACGAAACAGCACACATCGGGCTTCTCCGCGTTGAGAAGAGTATGCAGCGCCAAGCGCACGCGTCGAATGATGGCCCGCGGCGTGTACAAGTAACGATAGAAGCGCAGGACGTAGTTCTTCATGGAACCGTCGAGAGCCGTGGCGTAGCCAACATTGTAGAGAAGGATACGCAAAGGCCGGCGTTTGGATGTCTGTGTGGACATGGAGGAATTCTTGCTAATTATACCAGAATATTGCATAATAATAAAGCGGGATTCCGGCTACGAAATCACTTCTCCGCGCGTTTTCGATCATTCTCCTTCAAGAGCTTCTTGCGGAGACGGATATTCTCGGGAGTGACCTCCACAAGCTCGTCGTCGGCGATGTATTCGAGAGCCTGTTCGAGCGTCATAGGCGTAACGGGAGTCAGCACTATAGCCTCGTCGCTGCCGGACGCACGCATGTTGGTGAGTTTTTTCTCCTTCGTCGGGTTGACGACGAGGTCATCCGGTTTCGCGCTCTCACCGATGATCATGCCTTCGTAGACCTTGGTTCCCGGGATGACGAACAGCGCTCCGCGCTCCTGGAGGTTCCAGAGAGCGAAAGCTACGGCTTCGCCGGCGAGCATGGAGATCATGGAACCGCGACTGCGGCCGCCGAGATCGCCCTTGTACGGCTCGTAGCCGATGAACGCGTGCGTGAGGATGCCTTCGCCGCGCGTCTCGATGATGAAATCTCCGCGGAAACCGAGGAGTCCGCGCGTGGGAACCTTAAATTCAAGACGGGCATGACCCTCGTGCGTCTGCATGTTCACCATTTCTCCCTTACGCCGGGAAAGCATATCGATCACGGTGCCTGTCGATTCCTCCGGCACATCGACGATGACCTGCTCGATCGGCTCCTCTTTGATGCCATTCACATCGCGGAAAATAACTTCCGGACGAGAAACCTGAAGCTCAAATCCTTCCCGACGCATGTCCTCGATAAGCACGCTGAGGTGCAGTTCGCCGCGACCGGAGACCTTGTAGGCATCCGAGTTTGGAATTTCCTCAAGACGAAGACCGACGTTCGTCTCGCGTTCGCGTTCGAGACGCGCCTTGATATGGCGAGTCGTCACGAGCGTTCCTTCCTTTCCTGCGAACGGCGAATCGTTCACGCGGAATTCCATGGAAATCGTCGGCGGATCGATCTGAAGGGCCGGCAAAACCTCCGCGTCCTCGGCCGTGGTAATCGTCTCACCGACGTAGATATCCGGAATACCCGCCAGCGTAACGATATCGCCGGCGGTGGCCTCGGGAGCCTCTCGGCGGTTCATACCTTGGTTCACGAAGATCTTCGTAATCTTGCCCGCGCGCGTCTTGCCGTCGACGGTCTTCACGAACACCTTGTCACCGCTCTTCACCACGCCCTCGACGACGCGCCCCACGGCCAAGCGACCGAGATAGTTATCATAGCCAAGGGAACAGGGCTGCAAACGGAAAGGCTTGGCGACGTCCTGGGCGGCAGCCGGAACGTGCTTGAGGATGAGATCGAAGAGAGGCGTCAGATCCTTTGCATTGTCGGCGAGGTTCGCTTTGGCAATTCCCTCGCGGGCAATCGCGAAGACATAGGGGAAATCGAGCTGCGCATCGGTGGCCCGGAGCGCGCCGAAGAGATCGAAGACTTCATTCACCACTTCCATCGGACGAGCGGCGGGCTTATCGATCTTATTGATGACGACAATCGGGCGAAGGCCGAGCTCGAGGGATTTCTTCAACACGAATTTCGTCTGGGGCATGGGACCCTCTTGGGCATCGACGAGCAGAAGAACGCAATCGACCGTACGCAACACGCGCTCGACCTCGGAACCGAAATCGGCGTGACCGGGCGTGTCGACGATATTGATGCGACAATCCTTGTAACGGATAGAACAGTTCTTCGCGTAAATCGTGATCCCGCGCTCGCGTTCCTGCGCGTTCGAATCCATAAGAAGTTCGCCCACCGTCTCATGCGCGGCGAAGGCGCCGCCCTGTTTCAGCAGTGCATCGACAAGCGTCGTCTTGCCGTGGTCGACGTGGGCGATGATCGCGATGTTACGAATTTCCATACGAGTGAGGTGAGAAGTCCCGCATGCCCCTCAAGGCGCGAAACGAAAAAAGACGATGGATGGTAGCAAGAAAAAAGGGCTTTTGGAAGCCTATACCGCCAAGGATCAACCATCCTTACCCGTGAGAAATCATCCGCGAAAAAAAAGGGGGTTTTGGCTTCCACGACAAAAAAACAGGGCGCCTGGACGCCCCGTTTTGATACGGAAAAGCGAATTACATGCCGGCGGGCTTGTCGCAGGACTCGCCACAGCAGGCCTTCTTGCCGCAGGGGCACATCTTGCACATCATCTTCTTGGCAAGCATGAGAGCGATCGCGGCGGCGATGATGGAGAGCGACGCCTCGGGCGTGCCGAACTGAAGACCGGTCGGACCCATGTGAGTCATCCATACGCCGAGAAGCGAGGCGACGGCGAGCAGCGCCATCAAGATGAAAACTACGACGGCGACAACCTTGCAAGCCATGCACTTGGAACCGGAAGAACAGCAAGAGCCACAACTCATAAGAAAGAGGGGGAAACGAATACGGGAAGTATACCCCTTTCCCGATCCGCTGAAGTGCATAGCATCCGGAGAAGCATTTTCGTCAAGTAAGCACCCTACGAAAAAACCCTCCCCCTGTTGAGGAGGAGGGTGACCAATCGGCGACTTCAGCGAATCTTCAACGTCGCCGTGCTTTGGCTTCCCAACTGCGCACCGCTGACGTTGGACAGAAGAAGATTCACGCGCTCTTCATCCTCTGCGCTGTTGTCCTTGGTGAGCGGAACGATGAAGAACTTCGTGCTCTCGCCCGCGGCGAAAGACAGCGTCCCGGACGCCGCGGAGTAGTCCGATCCGGCAATAGCCGTACCGTCGCTGGTGGAATAGTTCACACTGGAAGTACCGGTCGTGGAACCCGTGCGATTGACGATGATCGTGGCCGATCCGTCGGATTCGTTTCCGATGTACGCATCGGTCGAGAACTGAATGACTCCCGATCCGGACGACACCGCTTCATCATCGATGATCGTCACGGTCGCCGTGGTCGGATATCCGAGGTTCGATCCGTTCGTAGGATTCTTGATCGTAACGGTAAAGGACTTATTTCCATCGATCGACGAATTATCGGTCAATGTGACCGTGATGGTCTTTGTCGATTCGCCAGAGCCGAAACTGAGCGTTCCCGTCGTCTGCGAGTACTGCGTTCCGCTCTTCGCCGTGCCGTCGGCCGTCGCGTACTCCACGTTCACAGCCGCGGAGGTCGTGCCGGAACGCGTAACCGTGAGGATCGCTTTTCCGTCCTTTTCCGGTACGGCGTAGCCGAGAGCGGCGAACGAGAACGTGCCTCCGGCCGCCGAGCTCACCGAGCTGTAGGAAGAAGAGCTGCTCGATCCATTGCCCGTTCCACTGCCGAGAATCGTGACGACGGCCATATTGGGCGAACCGAGAACCGCTCCGCCCGAAGGATTGGAGAGCGTGAGATTGACCGTTGCCGATCCGTTGAGCGCGGCGTTAGCCAGGACATGGAGCGTAAGAATCTTGCTGGTCTCGCCATCCTTGAAGTTAATGGTGCCCGTCGCTGGGTTGTAATCTTTCTCCGAAACCGCAGTGCCTCCGTTGAAGGCGTAATCAACGTTCACCGCGCCCTTGGCACCTCCGCTGCGGATGACGCTGACGGAAAGCGACTGGACCTTGTTGCTGATGCTGAATGCGCTCGTCGTGAAGTGGATGTTCCCCGCATCCGTCGCGGCGACGGAAGATGAACTGGAGCTGGAACTGGAGCTGGACGACGAACTCGAGCGGGAACGCGACGAACTGCTGACGGAGAAACCTCCGTTCACCGCGCGATCAAGAACGGTTGCGAGCTCCGCACGGGTGACGTAGTCCGCAGGACGGAACTTGTCGCCGACGCCCTTCATGATGCCTGCGTCGTACATGCGCCCGACGGCGGCATCGAAATACGAGCCCGAGGGCACATCGGAAAACAGCGAGGAGCCCAGCATGCCCGCCGTAAGACCGGTTGCCGCGGATCCGAAGAATGCGCCTGCGGCGAAAACGATCGCGATGGCGCGGGTGGAAGAAAGGCGTGAGAACATCAGAAAAGGGGGATGAGGTCTTCAGTATGCGGAAGAACAACGTTCTTTCGCAAGAACGCAGGCTCCTCGTTCTGAGAATCTGTCAAAGAAGCCCGCGAACGTCGGACGGGCTTCTCTGAAAACTTTTACTTGTTCGGAATCACGAGACCGCTCTGTTGCTGGCACTTCACGCAGTGCACTTCCCAAAGAGGCACGAAGGATCGAAGCTTCATCTGATCATCCGTCAGCGGCTGATAATACGACAACGGACTGAAAAAGATAAATGCCGCAAAAGCCAACGCTCCGAAACCGAACAAGGCGGTCACGCGCTCTCGGTCCGTAACGATTTTTCGGCCGAATGTTCGGACCTCATCGACCATCAGCGCAAAAATGACAAAACTGAGGAGAAGCGGAATGAAGTAGTGATACAAATAGAGAACGCGGCTGATCCTGCTGATGGCAATGAGATAGCTCACGTAGGTCCCCAGGAAAAGCGTGAGAAGGAACTTGTTCTTCACCGGGTGTTGCAACGGCGTGACGGAAGAAAGGAGAAGCAGTGCGGCCGCGAGGATGACCGCAGCCGTTGCAGACCACCAGATCACCGGGTTTGCGACGAGGTAAAGATACCGGTATTCCTGTCCGTTCGGAGTTTCCCATCGATAATTGATTGATCGACCTCCGAAAGGCCAGAAATAAAACGGGCTGCCGTTTTCATCCCGTTTACAGAGATCAAGACGTGGCGCACCGGCGTTGTAATGCCCCACGAACTTGAGGGAATCTTCGATCATCGTGGGAAACGAAAACAGCGATCCGTTCTTGCCCTGCGCCAGAATATTCTTGTATCCGTCGGAAGCCTGGTAATACCCCTGATCCGGCAAAGCGGAATTGATCGTTGAGCCAAGCGCGAAGTGCGTTTGCCACACGCCGACATACACGACGATAAAACCCACGAACGATAGAATCACGAACTGTCCGATGCGGTGGAGATTCGGTGCAATGTTCCAGAGCAACGCACCGAGGAAAAGCACGAAAATCAATCCGAGCACCTTCGTCGTCATGATGAGGCCGAACACAGCCCCGATCGCGATGCTCAACATCATGAATTTGTTATCGTGCATCTTCTCCTGATCGAGAAGATGGAAGAAGAGCAGAAGGAACCCGCAGCAAAAGAACATCAGCGGACCCTCGAGCATCGCTCCCCGACTGTGGACGATGATCGCATTATCGAAGACGTAAAGAAACGAGAGTAGGAAAGCGACAAGCGAGTTCTTGGAAATCTTCACAAAGATCAGATACAGCAGCGGCGCGGCCAACCACGCCAGGAGAGCGGAGAAGAACCGATATCCCACGAAGGAAACTCCGTCGAATTGGGTACCGTAATCGGTCCCGAGGAATTGATCCGTTCGTTCGTTGGGATGCAGGATTTTTTCACCGAGGGCGACGAGAAGTTTTCCGAGCGGCGGATGCTGCTCCATGAAGTAAACGCCATGGAGATATTTCTGGGCGGAAGCAATATGATAGTTTTCGTCCCAAAAGACATGGGGCGGATCCCAGTAGCGGTAGAAATAGGTAAAGAATCCCAAGAGCGTCACGAGAACGAGAAAGAAGTTCTTCGGCTTGCGAAGCCATTTGGGAAGCCATGGAAAGTTCAATTCTGCATTCATAGCCGCCAGTGTACAGAGCGAACGCGTCATGCCAAGGGAAGCCGCGGCGGCATCCCTGCGGGAAGCTGATAAATGGATTCATTAAAACTCTGGCTTCCGCTTCCGAGAATCCCGAGGCTTTGCTATCGTCCGACCGATGCCACCATCCATCCGCCCGCCACAGAGAAACCGCCAACAATGGCTCATGAGCCTACTTCTGCTTGGCGTGCTCGTTTTCCTCTCCGTCACGCTTATTTTCAATCCGAACCGTGAAGAAGAACGAAAACTTGCCGATGCACCCGAGGTTCCCATCAGTCGAATCACGCAGGGATACGCCGGAAAGGAATTCACTCAAATATTGATCCGGGATAACCGGGTGTACGCTTTCACGGAAAGCGGATCCGTCATCCAGTCCTATAAGGAGGCAGACGATACCGTGAGCCGTCTCGGATGGAACGATCCGAAGAACAAGACCGTCGTGAAGGTGGATAACCGGGAAACGACCAACATGTTCTTCGCATTCCTGCCCGATCTTCTCTTTCTCGTCCTCGTCTTCGGCCTCGTCGCCTGGCTTTTCCGAGGAATCAGCCGCAGTCAATCCAACGCCATGAGCTTTGGAAAATCCCGCGCGAGAATCGCGGACGCGAAACAGGTTCGAACGCGCTTCACCGACGTCGCAGGAGCCGATGAAGCCAAGGAAGATCTGATCGAAGTGGTGGATTTCCTCAAGAATCCAAAGAAGTACACGGCCATCGGCGCCAAGATTCCCAGGGGAGTACTCCTCGTGGGTTCACCGGGAACGGGTAAAACACTTCTCGCCCGCGCCGTCGCGGGCGAAGCGGGGGTCCCCTTCTTCTCTATCGCGGGTTCCGAGTTCGTCGAGATGTTCGTGGGCGTAGGCGCGAGCCGCGTACGCGACCTCTTCATGAAAGCCAAGCGCAACGCTCCCTGTATCATCTTCATCGACGAGATCGACGCGGTCGGCCGCCAACGCGGCGGCGCGGGCTTCGGCGGCGGGCACGACGAGCGCGAGCAGACCCTCAACCAGATCCTCACGGAGATGGACGGATTCGAGCAGGACACGAACGTCATCGTCATGGCGGCCACGAACCGCCCGGACGTGCTCGACGTGGCGCTGCTGCGCCCCGGACGCTTCGACCGCCGTATCTTCGTGGACAAGCCCGATCTCCCGGCCCGCCTCCAGATCCTCGAGGTACATGCCCGCGACAAGAAGATGGGCAAGAACATCCGTCTCGGCGAAATCGCCAAGCAGACCGTCGGCCTCACGGGCGCGGACCTGGAAAACATCATGAACGAGTCCGCGATCTTCGCCGCCAAGCGCAAGCGCGCCACGATCACGCACCGCGACCTCGTGGACGCCGTGGAGAAGGTGACGGTGGGCACCGAGAAGAAGTCGCGCAAACTCACACCCAAGGAGCGCGAGATCACCGCCTACCACGAGCTCGGCCACGCCATCGTGGGCCACCTCTGCCCGGCCAGCGACCCGCTCCACAAGATCTCGATCGTCTCGCGCGGATCGGCGCTCGGCCTCACATGGTTCCTCCCGCAGGAGGACCAGTACACCACGAGCAAGAGCAAGTTCTTAGACGAGATCTGCGGGCTTCTCGGCGGCAGGGCCGCGGAGGAGATCATCTTCGAGGAGATCACGACGGGCGCGAGCAACGACATCGAGCGCGCATCCGCGATCGCCCGCAACATGGCAACCCGCTACGGTATGGCGGATCCGTCCCTCGGACTCGCTTCCTACGGAGAAAGCCGCAACTCCTATCTGGGCGCGGACATCGGCGGCTCGCGCAACTACTCCGAGGAGATCGCCAAGAAGATCGACGACTTCGTCCGCAAAACCCTCGCCGACCAGTACGACCGCGCAAAGGACTTCCTTATCAAGCACCGCGCCAAGCTCGACGAATTGGCCAAACTCCTCCTCACCGAAGAAACGATGACGGTCGAACGCTTCCTCGAGGTCTTTGAGGGGGAGAAAGCGAAGGAGCGCGAGGCCAAGAAGAAGGAGAAAATAGAAGCCCCGGAACCGGAGGAAGAAGAGGAAGAATAAGCGATGAGGTTTTGAGAGGGCGGATCTCCTGATCTGCCCTTTTTATTTTTCTGTTCTTCAGACGGGCCGGAAGGCCCGTCCCCTATTTTTTCCTCCTTTGTCCCCCTATTTTTTCCCTTTTCTTCTCTATCCCCCTCCATTACTTTTGCCTGTTCTTTAAGAGAGAAGAGCTGACTTCGCCTTATGGAGTACAGAAAAAGTCGACATTAAGATTATTTCTTAGCTGATGGGGACGGGCCTTCCGGCCGGTCAACAAGGAAAATTCCCTCATGCTTCAGAACCATCATGTCTTCGAAAACCGCATAGTGCTCGTCACAACAAACACAAAGAACCGCAGACCTGTTTTTCACAATCCGCCTTTCGCACTGGAAGCGATTCAGACTCTGTATCGAACCCAGAAACTTTTCCCGTTTTTCCTGTACGCCTTCGTCTTCATGCCCGACCACTGTCACTTGCTTATGAGAGTGTCTGGAAAGACAGGGTTGGCGACGGTCATGAGAATCTTTAAGGGAGGTGCGTCACACAACATCGGCATCGGTCCGCTCTGGCAATCGAAATTCCATGCCAAAACCTTCGACGATCCTTCGGTCGCCCTGCGCTACATCCACCGGAATCCGGTCAAGGCCGGACTGGTCGAATCCGCAGAGCTCTATCCCTGGTCTTCGGCCTCGGGACGATGGGACATCTCCGATCTCGATCGTTGACGATCTCTGGTACGCTGAGCGCATGGAAACCTCCATCCTCCAACGTCCCAGTTACGCCGCGCTCCGCTGCGTGCTCAAGAACGGCGAAACGATCCGCGCCGAATCCGGCGCCATGCTCGCCATGGACGCAACTGCTTCCATCGAAGGCAAGATGGAAGGCGGACTCTGGAAAGCGCTCAAGCGCACCGTGCTCACGAGCGAAAGCTTCTTCGTGACGACAATCACCGCAAGCAAGGACGATACGGAGGTGTACCTCGCGCCTCGCGCCACCGGCGACGTGGAAGAGATCAAGCTCACCGGCGACGAGTACGTGGTGCAAGGCGGATCCTTCCTCGCGAGCGAGAAGGGCATCGAGACCGACTCGCAGTTCACGGGATGGAAGGGCTTCGTGAGCGGCGAGGGCATCTTCATGATCAAGGCCAGGGGGACGGGCAGCATGTTCGTGAGCAGCTTCGGCGGCATCCTCAAGAAAGACCTCAAGGCCGGGGAGACGTTCCTCGTGGACAACGGCCATATCGTCGCGTTCCCCGCCTCCATGAAGTACGAGATCACCCGCGCGGGGGAGGGACTGAACATGGTCACGACCGGCGAGGGCCTCGTCGTGCACTTCACGGGCCCGGGCACGCTCTACATGCAGACCCGTAACCTCCGCTCCTTTGCCGAGCAGCTCAATCCCTTCCTCCCGAACCGCCAAAAGGGCCAGGGCACCGGCGCGATCCTGGGACAGGTGTTCGGGGGCTGAGGATTGGCTCACCGGAGGGGAAATCTGTCATTTTCGACGAAAATAGGGTAGAATGGAGACAATCCCGCAGCCCATGGATCTCTCCCCTCTCACCGCGCTCTCCCCCCTCGACGGCCGCTATGCCGACAAGATGGGCGAGCTTCGGGCCTTCTTCAGCGAAGAAGCCCTCTTCCACGCGCGGACGGAGGTGGAGCTGCGGTACCTGATCGCCCTCGGCGACGAAAACGGGGTGAAGGACTTGTCGCCGTTCACGGCAACGCAGAAGCGGGAACTGCTCGACCTGGCACAGAACTTCTCCGCGAAGGACGCGGAACGCATCAAGGAGATCGAGAAAACGACCCGCCACGACGTGAAGGCCGTGGAGTACTTCCTCAAGGAGAAGTTGAAAACGAAACCGTGGATGAAGGGCAAGCTCGAGTTCGTCCACTTCGCCCTCACGAGCGAGGACGTGAACAACCTCTCCTACGGGCTCATGATCAAGGATGCCCTCGAGCACGTGATCGCCCCGCACCTGCAAGACGTCCTGAAGACGATCCGCGGGATGGGGCGCGGCACAAAGGACCTGCGCATGCTCTCGCTCACCCACGGCCAGCCCGCGACCCCCACGACCCTCGGAAAGGAGATGGAGGTGTTCGCTCTGCGCCTCGAGCGGCAACTGAAGCAGCTCAAGGCCTTCCGCATGCAGGGCAAATTCGGCGGCGCCGTCGGCAACTTCTCGGCACACCGCGCCGCGTACCCCGACGTGAACTGGCGGGCCTTCCGCAAAAAGCTCGTGAAGGGCATGGGCATGGACCCGATCGAGGAGACGACGCAGATCAACCCGCACGACGACGTGGCGGAGCTTGGGCACATCATGAGCCGCATCAATACGATCGTTCTCGATTTCTCGCGCGACATGTGGATGTACATTTCCCGCGGCGTCTTCAAGCAGAAGGTGGTCGCGGGCGAGGTGGGCTCCTCCGCGATGCCGCACAAGGTGAATCCCATCGATTTCGAGAACGCGGAAGGCAACGTAGGCCTCTCCACGGCGCTCTTCCTCCACCTCGCGGAGAAGCTGCCCGTGAGCCGCCTCCAGCGCGACCTCAGCGATTCCACGGTACAGCGCTCGATCGGCGTCGCTTTCGGCTACCACCTCCTCGCCGCGAAATCCCTCCAGACCGGCCTCTCGCGCGTGGCCGTGGACAAGAAGGCCATCGCGCGCGAGCTCGAGGAACATCCCGAGGTGCTCGCCGAGGCAATCCAGACGGTGCTCCGCCGCAGCGGCGATACCGCTCCCTACGAGAAGCTCAAGGCCCTCACCCGAGGGGAAAACGTCACGAAGGAGACGATGTTCGACTTCGTCGATACCCTCCCGCTCACGGACGCGGAGAAGAAGGCGCTCAAGAAAATGCTCTGATCAGACGGGGGAACACGCACACCGCTGCATCACCTCGCGCGCCTTGCGGGTGATATTCCACGCGCCCAAGATACCCATGTCCACGTTCCTGTCGCGGAACAGGCAATCGTCACGAAGCGCGCACCATTCCTCGTCACGCGGCGCCTTGGCGTCACTCAGCAGGAGAACGATCGCGAAGCGCGCGCGGCAAGGATCGATATGGAGATCGATCAATTGGTCGTCCGCGGTCAGGAGGCGCAGAACGCTGTTTTCGACGCACGAAAGCGTGCCTGCGTTTTCCATCGACGCGAGACCGTCCCGCTCGAGCAGGCAACGGATCTGCCGGACCGTTTGGAGCTGGAACCAGTCGGAAAAGAATTCCGTGGCGCTCAGCCAACCCTGCTGCTCGTCGGTATGCAGAATCTCGCCGTCGGAAGTCGCGATCATGGGTGCCAAGCGCGCACAGGGTGGACATCTCCGGCGTTCTTGGCAAGATGGAATCGTCTTTCCCTTCTCCGCCTATGAGCATCATCAAGGAATTCCGGGAATTCGCCGTCAAAGGCAACGTCATGGACATGGCCGTGGGCGTGATCATCGGCGGCGCCTTCGGGAAGATCGTGAGTTCGCTCGTGGGCGACGTGGTCATGCCGATCTTCGGGATTGTCACCGGCAAGGTGAACTTCTCCGATCTTGCCCTCACGGTCGGAGCATCGACGATTGCCTACGGCAAATTCATTCAATCGGTGATCGATTTTGTCATCGTGGCGTTCTGCATCTTCTTGTTCGTCAAACAGGCGAACCGGTTCCGCAAACATGCACCGCCCCCGCCGCCCCCGGCACCCACGAAGGAAGTGGAACTGTTGACGGAGATCCGGGATACGCTGAGGAAAAGCTGAGCTGGTGCCGTTTTGTCCTTGTACGGGACGCAAAGGACGCACGAGACGCATAAGGGACGCATGCGGACGAAGCTTTTGCGTCCTGTGCGTCTTTTGCGTCTTCGTCAACGACTACTCCTTCAACTCTCCATTGAGGACATGCAACGTAAAAAGGACGAAGAATCCCATGCCAACCGCCACGGCCCCGAGTACGACAAAATGCCATACGGGAGGCAGAATATGAAGGAACCCCAGAAGTGACGCGATGAGTACATTGAGGGCAATTCCGCAGAGAGCCGCTCCGTTTTCCTTCACTTTCTTCTCCGCAATGAATTCGAGATAGGCGCTGTCGATGAGATTGGTGGCAGCCCCCATCGCCACTCCCAGAAGCAGCGAATAAAGAAGCATAAAATGAAACGTCTGCGTGAGCACAGGAAAGAGCACGACGAGCGACGCAAAGGAATACGTTGCGACACGGAACCAAAACCATCGACGAATCCGTGGCATAAAGAGCGTGAGGGCGTTTCCCGCGACGGCTCCAACCGCAGACGCCATCAGGACCAGGGAACCCACGGATTCGCGGATACCGTACGCATGCTCCGCATAGGGAATCGATTTAATACTCACGATCATGGAGATCGCCCAGAGACCCGCGGAGGGGATTAGAATCATGTGTCGATGCGAAACAATGAAGGAAAACTCCTTGCGTACCCTCGCGACAGATTCGCGGATCGGGAGAATCTCTTCCTGATCCCCGTATCGTAACCAGAATGAAAACATCGCGATCAGGGCGAAAAAGCCCAGGAAAATCCAGAGCGTCTGAACGCCCACGAGCTCGAAGAGTCTTGCCGAGACGAAGGCACCCACGAGCGTCGCCGTGATCACGATAAGCATGACGATGCCGTTCACGCTGGTATCCCGCAGACCGGTCCGTTCAATTTCGTAGCAACTGATGACCGTACGGGCGACGGAGAACAACCCAAAACAAAACCCCAAAACAATGCTCGTAAAGACCAGCGTGATCTCGGAGGACAGTCCGAACTTATACTCAAACAGGAGCGCGAGGACGGCGATCAGCGCCGTAAGAAACACGATGGAGCGCTTACCCATCGAGTGACAGACGCACCCGCCGATAAGAAAAGCGATGACGCAGCCGACGCTGAGATAACCGACCACACGCTCAAGGAGCAGCCCCGGAGCCATGGCCAAATGATTTACCGTGAGATTTTTTATGAGAAATTTCAATCCACCGAAAGACAAGTTCCAAAGCAGAACGACGCAGAGGAACGGGATGAACGTCGTAATGCTCGGACGGCGCCGCAGGAACCGGGGAAACCACATGGGGAGTAGTGTACTCTATCCAAAATAGTGAGATGCCGGCTGTTTGTCCTCGCTCAAAACCCCAGGGAAGCATGACATCTCTTGGGATTTGGGATTTTTTTGAGAGGCTTGTCGCTCGTAGCCAGTGGCCCGTAGCTACAGGCTACATGCAACAAGCTAAATCAACGGCTCCTCGAACTTTTCATCGATTTCCATCGCCGCCTCGACCTTCTCCGCGGATTCGTCCCACTTTTTGAGCGACTCCTCCACGTCCTTCTTCGGGCGGCAATACGCCGCGCGGGAGGCCTCGATGATCTGCTGCGTGAAATCCTTCTCCTGCTTGGGGGCATCGAGCGTGCGCCCGGAGAACGCTTCGCGCAATTCGCCGTTCACCGACATCTTGATGTAGAACTCGCGCACGCCGAGGTTGATGATATCGCGCTCCTTGAAGACGGGATTGTATTCCTGCTCGAGGATCGCCGCATCTTCCGCACCCACGCGGAAACTGATCATGGAACCCACGTTGCCGAAGACGGTTTTGCGGACGGTGTCGTTCAGCTGGCCCATGTACTGGTGCGCGATCGTGAGATTCAGGCGGTACTTGCGCGCCTCGGAGAGGATTTCCGCGAACGTGTTCGTCGCGAAGTTCTGGAACTCGTCGATATAGAGATAAAAATCGGAACGCTTGTCCTCCGCGATATCCGCGCGGCTCATGGCCGCCTGGTACATCTTCGTGATGATCATGGAGCCGAGGAGCGAAGCGTTCTCTTCACCGAGCAAACCCTTGCTCACCTTCATCAAGAGGATCTTCCGGTTATCCATGACATCGCGGATATTGAAGAGCGTTTTGGGCTGACCGATGATATTGCGGATCATGTTCGTCGCGACGAACTGGCCGACTTTGTTCAACAAGGGGGTGATGGCCTCGGCATCGAATTTTTCGCTCCAGGCAGCAAATTCCGCCACCCAGAAGTTTTTTACGACGCTGTCTTGGATCCTGGCCACGATGCGCTGGCGGTAGTTCTTGTCCGTGAGCATTTTGAGGATCGAGAGCACCGTCGTGTTCGGGCTATCAAGAAGAGCGAGCGTGGTGTAGCGGAGCACATGCTCGAGACGGTACGTCCAATTGTCGCCGAAAAGTTTTTTGAAGATATCCAGGAATCCGACGGTCAGCTGCATCTTGAACGCGTCATCGATTTTCTCGAGCGGGTTGAAAGCGATCGGAAATTCCGTGTCGGCGGGATTGAACAGGATGACATCCTTGATGCGGTGCTCCGGGATGAAGCGCATCACGTTATCCACGAGGTCGCCGTGCGGGTCGAGCACCGCCACACCTTCGCCGTTGATGATGTCTTCACGGATGAGAAGCTCGAGCATTTTGCTTTTACCGGAGCCGGACTTTCCGACGGCATAGAGGTGGCGGCGGCGATCCTCCCGGCGGATGCCGAACGGCACGAAGTTGTTGTGGTAGTTCGTCATGCCGAAGGCCGAAACGCCCTTGTCCCCCGCCTTCGGGAGATCTTGCGGGGGATCGGACTTGCGCGCGAGAACGTGCACGACGTGCGAGACGGCATCGGCGTTCGGGAAGTGGTAGAGCGTTGCGACTTCCTTCGTGCTGAGCACCACGGGCTTCGCGTGCGCGCGTGCGCGGTAATTTTTCAGGAATCCGCTTCCGTGAGCTCCGTGCGCATGGAACGAGTTGATCTCTTTGTCGTTGAACTGGGAAAAGCTGGCTGTCACGGCAGCGAGGCGCGATTCCGCGGAATCGGCGTCCGGCGTGATGTACGCACAACGGATACTCACGCGGTAAGGCTTCTCTTGAAATTTTTCCGCGGCCTTTTCGTGACGGATCTTGTTGATCCCCTCGCGCCCGCCCTCACGCATGCGGTCGCGGATGGAGAAGAAGTGGCTCATGTTCGCCTTGCGCTGACGCATGCGGCGCGAGAAGTGGTATCCGCCGGAATCGTCGAGCGGCTCGGCGACGATCTGGACCCACGCCTGGTCGCTGGAACCGATTTTGGAGATGACGGAGAAGAGGCGGGAGCAGCTGTCTTCCTCGAACTGATCGTAGGTTTTGATGGGGTAGATGTCCGAATGATGCAGTGTGATCTCGGCGCCGGCGAGGGCGTGCTTCTTGGGATCGTAGTGCAGCGTGTAGTCCTGCGTCTCGCGGACTTCGGCGTCCGGGAAGGTGGCGTAGATCAAACCTTCCACGGTTTCGTAGAGACCGCCATCGAGCACGATGAAGAAGTACGTGTACTGCGCAGCGCCGTAAAACTCGAGCGACACGCGCTTGCCCGTCACGGTGTTGCGCAAATTGACCAGCAGCTCCTGGAATTTCGATTCCCACTTGGCACTCCCCGCACTGCCCTGGGGAATGATCACCTGCATGTAGCGCTGGGCCATATCAGTGAACGGCAGAAAGGAAACACTCCTCGCAGTAGACGATCTCGGGACGGTCGGGGGCGAACGTCGTCTCGATCGCCTTCTTGCACTTCATGCACTGGCGGGACCAGAGGCGGCGGGGATTGCGCAGAGCCATGCGATCGCGATGCCTCTCGTCGAAGCCCCTGCGCGGAATGGGCAGGGCCTTGCGGCGATAGAATGCCAGTTCCTGCGGAAGCAACTTGTACAACCTGCCACTGGCCTCGCATCGCAGGATCTTGCCGGCGAGATCGTCGGAAGCGGCGGCCGAATCGTCCGGCACCGCGGTATCGGGGCCCATGTACTGGTCGACAGCTCCGTCGTCCTCGCGCCAAGAGAGACCGTCTTTCGCCGCCTCCTCCCGCATGAACGGATAATAATCCTGCGCGATGGTTTCATTGTAAGCGAATGGTGAAAGCGCCATGGGGAAGAACTCGCCCCACTCTCCGGTCTTCGTCATATGCTCGATGATCTTGGGGATGAGTTTCTCGTACTCTTCTTTCGCGTACTGCTTGTTGAGGATGCAATGCTGCTTGCCGACCATCGAAACGCAGCCGAAGAGGTTCGATGAGCGGAAAACGTAACTGGAATAGAGAATGTTCGCGAGGCGGTCGAGGCCGTTGCTGCTGAAGAGAACCCCGTGCGCGTTGTACCCGATGCAGCTGCATTCGTAGAGCAAAGCATCCCCCCCAGCCGCCTCGCAATCCATCGAGTCGACGGTGGGATAGAACGTTCGGTACATGTAGGCGCAATCCCGCAGTCCCGTGCCGTCGTAACAACGACGCGCATTCTTGCAGCCGGTGAGGTATTCGCCGCTCACATCCTCGTTCTGGACGCCGTACATGTGTTTATGCGGCTGAAGGAGCTTCAGCCCCTCGTAATGGGCGCGAGCGGACGCGGCGCGGGAGGACGAGGAAAGCAGTTTCCGATAACGCTCGAACTCTTCCTTGGTCACCTGCTTGTTTTCGATGCAGTACTCCTTGTTCCGGAGATTGATGCACATCAGGCAATGCTTGCATCCCACGCATTCGTACAGGAACGCGCTGTCCGAACAGTTGGTGCATTCCTGCAGCCAAGCGCTGTCGTAACATCCCTGACAATCGACGCATTCGTAGCAAAGCTCACTTCCCCGCACACGATAGCAATCCAAACAGTTACGCGAACCGTTGAGGCTGTAGGAATAGTAACAATCCTGATTCTCGTCGCTGTCGAACACCAGGTAACAGTTCTTGTTCTTGCCGGCATAGTTCGTGTAATCGGCATTCTCGTCGTATTGGTACCCGGTGAAGAGCGCCGGATACGGCACAACGTCGCAGAGCTCCTTGTACTGCTCAAAGAACGGCCTGGTAAAATCGAAATCGCGGCCGTACGCAAGCGGATCCCACGCGCCGGAGTACCACGACGCCTGATCGTAGACCGTATGCGGGTTCTTCGGATGAAAATTGGAGATCAGCATCTTCCCCGTCAGGTCGCAGGGGCGCTTGTAGAGCCTCATCTCATTCAGATGCGATGCCCGACGCTGCTGGCGGCAATCCGGGCAAAGCACCGGGTCGGGGATCGCGAACGTCCTTCCGTCGACGGTCGGAGCGAGGCGCTTGAGGATCTCCCGATCCGCGGCGGCGATCTCGAAGGGGGCCGAACAACGTTTGCAGGAGGGCATCAGTAGACGGTAGCGAGGTAACAGGCTTCGCAGTATACGATCTCGGGACGGTCGGGAGCGTACGTCGTCTGGATCGCTTTCTTGCATTTCATGCACTCGCGGGACCAGAGCGTGCGGGGATTGCGCAGAGCCATGCGTTCCTTGTGGCGCTGATCAAAGCACTTGCGCGGAAGCGGAATGCCCATCTCCCCGTACAACCGGAGCTCTTGCGGGATGATTTTGTACGGACGATTGGTCTTCTCACAGAGAAGGATTTTCTCGCAGATATCGTCCTCCACGTCCTTGATGTCGTCCGGCAGCGCGACCTTGGGACCCAGGTAGGGATTCTTGATCGCGTCGTCCTCCTTCCACAGAAGACCCCTTTCCCGCGCTTCGCTCTCGCTCAACGGAAAATACTCTTGGGCGACGGTTTCGTTGTACGCGAACGGGCTCAGGCTCATCGGGAAATACTCCCCCCACTCGCCGTCGGTACGCATCTTTTCGATGATCTTCGGTACGAGCGCCTCATACTCCTCTTTGGAGTACTGCTTGTTGAGGATGCAGTAGCGCTTGTTCTTGAGACCGATGCAGCCGAAGCAATCGCGGCACCCGAAACAATGGTCGCCGTAGTACATGTCGCTGCTGTCGTTCATCACGTTATGACAGAACGCGATCTTGTAGCCGACCACGAACACGTTCTCCAGGACGAGCTCCGTCTTCGCCGGGGAGAAGTTGGTGTCCATCGCGTCCTTGAAACTCTCGAGCGTCGCGCAGTAACGGCAATCCTCGGAGTTCTTGAGGTCGAAGCAGCGGGTGACGTTCCGGGAGTTGTAGAGATAATCACCGGTGACATCCTCGCAATTGCGGCCGTGGTAGTGCTTCACGATCCTGTTCTTCGCCAAATCCAGCGTCCTCGACATAGCGAGTTCGTTTTGGCGGTACGATCCGGGCCTGTATTCAGCCATGCGTTTCTCGTACTGTTCCTTGGTGAGCTGCTCGTTGAAGAAACAGAATTCCTTCCGGACGAGGCCGACGCAGCCGAAGCAGTTCTTGCACGACGAACATCCGACGAGGAACCGTGAATCGCTGCACCCGTCGCAATCCCTCGCGTATGCGACGTTGTAGCACTCCACGCAATCCACACACTCGTAACAGCGTTCACTGCGGTACACGTAGAGGCAATCGACGCACTGCTTGCTCTGCCACACGATGTGCCCGTAATAGCAGTCCTCGTTGCCGATGTTGCCGAACACGAGGTAGCAATTCTTGCTGCTACGGGAAAGACTGCAGTAATCGACGTTCTCGCACTGCGTGTTCATCACGTTCATGCGGGGAACGACACGGTAGAGCTCGGCGAACTGCTCGAAGAACGGACGAGAAAGATCCGGCTCGCGACCGTACGTGAGCCCGTCCCATTTGTCGCTCCACCACTCGGCCGCTTCGTACACCGGAAACGGAGTCCCGGCCTGGTACATGGAGAGGATTTTCTTGCCCGAAAGATCGCAACTGCGATGATACAGGTTAAAGAAGTTCCGAAACGCGATGCGCCGCTGCATGCGGCAATCGGGACAGAGCGTCGGCGACGGAATCTGTTCCTTCTTGCCGTTGAACACGGGTGAAACCTTGTCGTAAAACGCGAGGTCCTCGGAGGTGACCTCGAACGATTGCCGACAGAGAGTGCATGTCTGCTTCATAGGTGAAGGAGGCAATACAAAAAAA
>CAZRMM010000004.1:0-104298 GCA_964601225.1 uncultured Candidatus Peribacteria bacterium | reverse complement strand
AGTCGCAGCCTGCCCTGAGCCGAGCCGAAGGGACCACTGTGCGAAGGAATTCCGCCTCTCATTGCGATAGATCCGCTCAGTCAGGCGTTATTTGCCTAAATATAAAATTATTGTATAATATCTTTATGGCAAAGAAGAAGCCCTCACCGACGCCGGACATCCCCGCGTATTCCGGCTTCGCGACGTTTGTGATTCCCGTAAACGCCGTGCATGAATTTACGGGACTTGCAGCTCAAAAGGCGGAAGAAATCAGGGAAAAAATGAATGCCCTATGCGCAAAGCTCTTGGAGCGAAAAGGGGATAAGGATTACGACTTCCTGCAGGATTGGGAGAAAATCCATGACTCTCTTGATGCGGCGGAAACGATCTTCGCTTTTCTCGAGGCTCTCGGCCCCATGACTAAACGAATATCGCTGAGCGATGCGGTTGTGGCCTGGGCGCTCGGTCATGATGTGAATAACTGCCTTACCGCATTCATGGGCAATCTCGAGATGTTGCAGAAAAAAGGGGTGACGGATTTCGATGACGCAATAACGATATTCCGTCGCTACATCGACGTCTGGACTCCGGCTGTCCGCGAGAATGCAAAAACCAAATCTATCCGAAGTATCCAGGAGGGGGTGAAGCCGCCGAAGGTGCAGTGAGGTGTGCTAGGCTACGGGTATGCCCCGAGCCGCCGCCAGCAGCGCGAAGGAAGTCGTGGAGAAGGTGAAGAACCGCGTCCTCGAGGACAAGTTTGCGAAGGCGTACGCCACGTTGAACGATGCGCAACGGCGGGCCGTCGACACGATCGAGGGTCCCGTGATGGTCGTGGCCGGGCCCGGCACGGGAAAGACGCAGACGGTGTCGCTCCGTGTGGCCAACATTCTCCGGCGCACGCAAATGCGGCCGAGCAACGTGCTGTGCCTCACATTCTCCGTGAGCGGCGCCACGGCGATGCGCGAGCGCATGCGCGGCATCATCGGCGCGGACGCGTACGGCGTCACGATCGCGACGATCCATGCCTTCGCCCAGTCCGTCATCGCCGACCATCCGCAGGTGTTCGAGGACTGGAGCGTCCGCGAACAGATCACGGACATCGACCGTTACCGCGAGCTCAACGCCATCATTGACTCACTCTCCGGCGCCTCCGCGCTTATCAATCCCAAGGATCCCTACGGCAAGGATACCGATCTCCTCGGGCGCATCAGCCAGGTGAAGCGCGAGGGGAAGACACTTGCGGACCTCGAGGCCGTCGCCGCGGAGTACGACGCCACCATGGCCGCCAAGAGCAAGCCGACGACAAAGGCACATCAGGAAAACCTGCTCAAAGCCCGGAAGTTCCGAGCTTTCGTCGAGATTTTCCGCAGATATCAGGAGATGCTCGACCGTACGGGCCGCTACGACTACGACGACATGATCCTGCACGTGATCCGGGCGCTGAGGGAGCACGATTGGCTTCTTGCGGGTTTACAGGAGCGCTTTCAGTACGTGCTCGTCGATGAAGTGCAGGACCTGAACGGCGCGCAGTTCGCGCTGCTCACGCTCCTCACGACATACGCCGGCACGAAGGACGAACCGAACCTCTTCCTCGTGGGCGACGATGACCAGTCCATCTACCGGTTCCAGGGTGCCAACGTGCAGCAAATGCTCGGCTTCCGCGAGAGATTTCCGAAGGCGCCCGTGATCGCGCTCACGGTGAGCTACCGCTCGGTACAGCCGATCCTTGACGCTGCGCGGTCTCTCATCGAACGCAACGAAGAACGCCTCGTCGGAAAGGTGCCGGGCCTCGAAAAAGTACTGGTGGCAGCCAGCAAGATCCCCGGGGACGCGCCGGAACTTTTAAGGGCCCCGAGCGATACGGCAGAGCCGTGGCTCATCGCGGATCTTGTGGAGGAGCGCATACGGAAAGGGATGGCTCCCGAGGACATAGCGGTTCTTGCGAGAAAAAACGCCGAACTGTTTCCGCTTTTCGAAGTATTTCGCGCAAGGAATATTCCGGTCCTTCTGCGTGGAAAAAGCGATTTGCTTACCCATCATCTCGTTACGCAGGTCTTGAAAATTCTCGTCTGTGCAGAACATCCCGCGCACGACGCGAAGCTTGCAGCTGCTTTGGCATGTTCCTGCTTCGGAATTCATCCCGCGGACCTGGGTCGACTGCAGTCGGCGGCACGTGATCGCAAGGCAAAATTGATCGACGTGGTTCTCTCCGTTGGTGATGACGCTCTGCCCTTGCTCGATTCATCCAAAGTGATTGAGGTTCGAGATCGTCTTCTTTCCTTTCATCAGCAAGTTCCCCTTCGGACGGTTCTCGAAACGGTTGAGGCCGTAATCCGCGAAAGCGGGCTTTTACCGTGCGAACGCAATCCTGTCCAAGATGTGGATCCGCGCGATAGCGCCGCCGTGGAGGCTTTTTTCTCTTTCGTGCGCGGTCGCTCGCTCGAGCGGCCGTCGTACGAATTCCGCGATTTCCTTTCGGACCTCCGGTTCTACGCCGATCCAACGTACGGACAGGTACGCCTCACGTATGAGTTGCCCCACCTCACCTCCACGGGGGTGTGGCTTCTTACGGCTCACCAGAGCAAGGGGCTTGAGTTCGAGACGGTGATTCTCGCAAACTTCCGCGACGGGCATTGGGACGATTCTCAGTCTCGATCGAGCGTTTCCGTTCCCGAGGAACTTCTCTACGGTTGGGAAAAGGAGACCAAGATCCGCGAGCGACATGAGGACGAGCGCCGTCTCGCGTTCGTCGCGGTGACACGCGCCAAAAAGGAACTCGTGCTTTCCTGTCCCAAGGAAGTGACGGTCGGCGAAAAGACGCGAACGATTTCCCCCTCGGCTTTCTTCGCGGAAATGGGTTCGCTTCCCGAACGCGACGCCGCACTTCTTGAGCCCGAGGCCGCTTCATTGCTGCTCCGTCCCAAGCCTGCTTCGCTCGATGGAGCCATGAGAGCGTATCTGAAGGAACGTTTGGAGTCGTTTGCGCTCTCTGCAACGTCACTGAACCGCTTCCTTCGCGATCCGCAGGAATTTCTCCGGGTGGATCTGTTGCAGCAGCCGGAGCATCTCGACGAATCATCGATTCGTCGTTTGGGATACGGATCCGCTGCGCACTGGGCGCTTCGTGAATGGGCCACGGCGCTCCAAAGAGGCGAGGAATTCGGCGAGGAGAAATTTCTCGAGGCATTCGCTTGGTATTTGCGTGAACGCACTATTCTTACGGAAGGCCAGCGGACCGACCTTTTCGCGCTCGGCAAGGATGCTCTGCCTCGATACTACGGGCAGTGTTTACGTGACGCGAAGCCGTTGTTCCACGCGATAGAAAGGGACTACTACATGCGGCTTGCCCATCCTAAGGACCCAGACGGCAAGGGCATCCCGCTCAAGGGCAAGATCGACCGCATCGACGTGCAGTCACCGACCTCCGCCGTCGCCACGGTGATCGATTACAAAACCGGCGAGGCCAAGTACGAGAGCGCGATTCGTGGAGGATTGGAACCCGGAAGCGTTTCTCGTACGGAAGACGGGGCTAACTTCCGCCAGCTGGCGTTCTATGCCGTGCTCCTCGAGAAGGCCGATCCTCTCCTCAAGCCCGAAAGCTTCGCGCTCGAGTTCCTCGGCGAGCGGGGGAAGGAATGCGTGCGCCGGAGCTTCGTCGTCACCGAAGCCGAGAAAGAATCGCTCAGGTCCCTTATTCGCGATGTCTGGGCGAAGATCACGGCGCTCGATTTCACGGCGCTCTGAAGCCGCTCAGCGCTTTGCCCCGCGCATCATGCTGGCCTGGTCCGTCGGCATCACGAGCATCTGTTCGACGTTCACGTGCGGTGGCTGGCTTGCCGCGTACCAGATCGCGTTCGCGATGTCCTCGGAGCGCAGTGGCACGTATCCCTCGTAGACGTCTTCCGCTTTGGCGGCATCGCCCTTGTATCGGACCAGGGAGAATTCCGTGTGCACGTTGCCAGGGGCGATCGTCGTCACGTGGATACCGCTCATATGGAGGTCTTTGCGCAATCCCTCGGTGAATGCGTGGACGAAGTGCTTGGTGCTGCAATAGACCGTTCCGCCAGGGTACGTGTCGATTCCCGCGATGCTCCCAAGATTGAGCAGGTGCCCCTTCGTCTTCCGCAGGAAAGGAAGCGACAGGTGCGCGATCTTCATCATCCCGATGATATTCACGTCGATCATGCGTTTGATGTCCGCGAAATCCTGTGTCTCGAACGATTCCCGTCCGAGAGCCAGGCCCGCGTTATTCACGACGACGTCGATATCGACGTCCTTGAGAGACGCAAAGAGCTTTTCGAGAGCCTTGTGGTCCGTCACGTCGACGGCGTGTATGCGGACGTCTACGCCCTTGAGTTCCTTCTTCAGCGCTTCGAGCCGATCCTTGCGTCGGGCAATGAGGATCAAATCTCGTTTTTGCCGTGCAAAGAGCCGCGCGGTTGCCTCGCCGATACCGCTGCTCGCTCCCGTGATGAGGGTGTAGGTCATACGGCCATGGTAGCAACACCGACGTACCCGTGCAGCAACGACGTATCAGCGACGGATTTTCAGGAGATACTCTTTCAGTTTTTTCAGTGCTTTGCCGCGGTGGCTGATACGGTTCTTCTCTTCCACGGTGAGGGCCGAGAAAACTTTATCGAAACCCCGAGGGCGGAAACATGCCGAAATCGGGAGTCCGGGCAGGTACGGAGCCTCAAGGGCGTTCGTGATTGTTCCCTCACACTCTCCTTCGAAGAACGTTGTCGAGACGCCCGGAACGACGTATGCGATCGTGCAGTGGAATCGGGCCGATTTGTTTTTTTCCTTCGCCATTCGCTTCAGAAAATGAGCAATCCACTCCTCGTCCGATGCGTCTTTGCCGGCTCCCCATCGTCGCGTATGGATTCCGAGTTCGCTCTCGAGCGCCTCTACCATGATTCCTGAATCGTCTGCGATGGTGGGAAGTCCGCTGCGATCGGCATAAAACGCAGCCTTTTCGAAAGCATTCGCCTGATAGGTTTCGCCATGTTCAAGAGGAGATTCACGGATATCAAGATCCAGAGGGGTGCTCAGGACGTAGCCCGTCTCTTCCAGGATTTCCGTGAACTCGATGATCTTGCCGCGGTTCGAGGTGCCCAGCAGGAGCTGCATGGCTTCACTTTACTCCCCCGCGGCCCTGTCCAGATATACCTTGCGGGGCTTTGCGCCGTCCGCGGGGCCGATGAGGCCTTTCTCCTCCATGATGTCGAGCAGGCGCGCGGCGCGTGCGTAACCCACTTTGAGTTGGCGCTGGAGCAGCGAGGCGGAGGCCTTCCCGGTCTCCTGAACCACGCGCACGGCTTCGAAGAAGAGGTCGTCGCCGCCGTTGTCGTCCGCATCCAGATCGATATGTCCGACGGCCGCGGTCGCGGAATTGTCGCCTTCCTCGCCATCCCCGCCATCCTCCTCGTCTCCGAGGCCGATCTGTTCCGTGAGCTTGCCGCCGCCGGCGATCTTCACGGCGTTGATCACGCGCTCCACCTCCTTCGTGGAGACGTAGATGCCCTGGATACGGACGGGCTTCGGCGTCGAGGCCGTGGAGTAGAGCATGTCGCCCTGGCCGAGGAGGTCCTCCGCGCCGATGCCGTCCAAAATCGTGCGCGAGTCCACCGAGCTCACCACGCGGAAGGCGATACGGGTCGGGATGTTGGCCTTGATGAGACCGGTGATGACGTCCACGCTCGGTCGTTGCGTAGCGATGATGAGGTGCATGCCGACGGCGCGGGCCATCTGGGCGATGCGGGCGATCATCATCTCGGTGTCCTTCCGGAACTGGCGCATCATGAGATCGGCCAGCTCGTCGATGACGATGACGATGCGCGGGAGGCGAAGCTGTTCGTCCTGCTGCTTTTCGTTGTATTCGTCGATGTTGCGTGCGCCCTGTTCCGAGAAACGATGGAGGCGACGGCCCATTTCCGCGACGGCCCAGCGGAGAGCCTGCAGAGCCTTTTCCGCCTCGGTTATTACCGGCGTAAGAAGGTGCGGAATGTTGTCGTACGGCATGAGTTCCACGCGCTTCGGATCGATCAGGATGAATTTCAGTTCGTGGGGGGCATTCTGATACAGCATCGCCGCGAGGAACGTGTTCATGCACACGGATTTTCCCGATCCGGTTGCTCCGGCGATAAGGAGGTGCGGCATCGAGTCGAGAGCGGCAACGATCGCCTCGCCCGAAACGTCGCGACCCAACGGTAGTGAGAGCGAAGATTCGCTTTGTACAAAGGCCGGACTCTCGAAGATCTCCCTGAGGTGCACGGTCGTTCTCTTTGTATTGGGCATTTCTATGCCGACGAGAGACTTGCCGGGAATCGGCGCTTCGATGCGCAAACTGGGAGCGGCAAGCGCGAGGGCCAAATCGTCCTTGAGGGCGCCGATCTTGCTCAGCTTCACGCCTTCGGCAGGCTCAAGGGTGAATTGCGTCACGGTCGGGCCTGGTCGCGCATCGCGCATCGTCACATCAATGTCGAATTCACGCAGTTTTTCCTCAATGAGTTTTGCCTGACGCTTCAGTTCCTCGTCATCCACGTGCAACTGACCCTGTTGCTGCTCCAGAAGGTCGTAGCTCGGGAATGTCCATTCCTCATAGCGGGTATCCTTCATTTCAATCGTGTCCATCTTTTTCTTCAACGGCAATTTGGGCTTCATGAAGCCCGTCTTCGCTTCTGTTTGCGCGAATGCCGGGCGAACAATATTCAACTCCGGAGCTTCTTCATCACGTTCCACCAGATCGTCGTCTTCTTCCGGTTCTTCTTCTTCGTCTTCTTCCGTCTCTTCCTCTTCCTCGGGCTCGTCTTCTTCCTCTTGAATGTCGGCTGTGCGCGCCGTCTTTCGCTCCGATTTCTTCGGCGCGAAGAAGAATTTCTTCATTCGCTCAAGGAGTACGCGGGCGTCGGGCTCGAACGTAATCGTCAGACCGATGATGAACATCGCTCCAAGAACCGTGTATCCCACCGCGACCGAGAAGAGCAGGACGAACGGCGCGCTCATCATGAATCCCACCGCACCGGCAAGCTGGTCCATTTTCGTTCCGATTTCTTCTTTCGGCGCTCCGATATGCACGATACCGAGAAGTGAAACGAAACAGAGAGTGAGCCCGAGGGAACGGCGTGCGCCCATCCGTGTCGAGGGCATGAACCACTGAAGCACGCCCGAAAGGATGAGGAAGAAGGGGAAGACCATCCCGTACTTTCCAAAGAAGAACGACAGGAATGCTTGCAGGGAGTTGCCGACGGCTCCCGCCTGCTGCCGAAGCACGAGGAACAGAAAAATCCCGAGACATACCTGAATGGTTCCTCCAATGGCAGCCCGGGTGCTGGATTGCAAATCCAGACCCTTACGCGATTGAGCCGACGATCGTTTGGCGTTCCGACGCGGACGGGGCATCGGCGGACAGTGTAGCGCATCCGCTGGCGCCCTGACAGTCGATTTGCCCTGGAAGAGAAGGGCGTTTTCGACTTACACTCGGTCGCTTTCTTCTTTTCCGTATGGCACATTCCCTTTTCGTTGCTCTCCGTCGGTATGCTGATGATTTCGTTGTTCTCTCGTTGCAGTACATACCGCAGGTGATTCTGGCGATCATTGTCCTCGTAGTCGGCCTGAGAATGATCAAAATCATCACGGGAGTCTTTTCGCATGCGTTGCAAAACGAACGAGTCGACGCTTCTTTCAGGGGTTTTTTTGAGAGCGTCACCAGCATTGTTCTTAAGCTTCTGCTCTTTATCAGCGTCGCTGCCATGGTTGGCGTCCAAACGACGTCATTTGTCGCCCTGATCGGCGCCGTCGGTCTTGCGATCGGCTTGTCGTTGCAGGGAAGTCTCAGCAATCTTGCCGGTGGCATACTTATTCTCTTCTTTAAGCCGTTCGTGGTCGGCGAGCACATACAGGCGCAGGGGCAGGAGGGCGCAGTCCAGCGTATCGAGATTTTCTCGACGGTGCTGAAGGGTGAAGACGGTCGAACGATCATCGTGCCGAACGGGATCCTGAGCAATGGAGTGATCGTGAATCATTCAAGAAAATGACGCGGAAACTAGTACCTCATGCGCAAAACCTCTAGACTTTCCCTATGAAGGTCCTGATCTTCGGTCCACGCGGCTATCTCGGAGAGTACTTTAAGAGGGCATATCCCAGCGCTTCGACGTCCGATGTCGATATCGCCGATGTATCAGCAGTCTCAGCGGCGCTGGAGAAAGAGAAGCCCGATGTCGTCATCAACTGTGCGGGAAGGACCGGTCGCCCGAACGTGGATTGGTGCGAAGATCATAAAGAGGAGACCGTGTACGCCAATGTCACCGGCCCGCTCGTCCTGCTCCACGCTTGTCTTTCCCGCGGCGTTTACTTCGTTCATCTCAGTTCAGGATGCATCTATGCCGGCGACCACGGCGGACAGGGATTCGCCGAAGACGATCCGGCGAATTTCTCGGGAAGTTTCTATTCCAGGACCAAGGCTTGGAGCGACCAGGTGCTCAAGGAATTTCCCGTACTCATCCTCCGCATGCGCATGCCGTTCGACGGCACGCTTGGCCAGCGCAACCTGCTGATGAAGCTGCGGAAATACCCGCGCGTTCTCGACCAGGAGAACTCCATCACCTACCTGCCAGATTTCGTGGACGCCGCGAAGCACCTCATCACTCGCAAGGCCGTGGGCATCTACCACCTGGTCAACGAGGGCGTGATGAGCCCGTATCGGATCATGGAGCTGTACAAAGAGATCGTCGATCCGTCCCATGTCTTCGAGCGTCTCACGCTTGCCCAGCTCGGCGAAGTAGCCAAGACCGGTCGGAGCAATTGCATGCTGAACGGCACGAAAGCCAAGTCGTTCGGCGTGCGCATGCGCCCCGCTGAGGAAGCCGTCAGGGACGCGTTGTATGGCATTAAAAAACAGCTATCCGAAGCCAATAAGTAATCGAGAAAGACACGTCAAAAACACTTGACACTTTTCGTGCCGCCCCTATAATTAGAGTATCGAATCATTCGATATTCTTTTCATGAGAAATTCGAAAAAACATTCAGCTGAGCCCACGCCGCTCCTGAGCGACATCGTCGAATCGATGTTCCGGCTCGCGCGAGGCTTGAAGCACGCCATGGAGAGCGGAAAACAGCAGCCGGTGAACATGCATCAGATGCACGCCCTTCTCTTTCTGCGGGAACATGCCGGACTCACTATGACGGAGCTTGCGAAGCAAATGTGCGTCACCTCCCCGACAGCCACGTCCTTTGTGAATCGTTTGGTTCGCGACAAACTCATTGAACGTTTCGCCGATAAAAAGAACCGAAAACTTGTCCGCGTTCGTCTTACTGCGAAAGGACGCGCGGTGCTCGCCGCAGATCTTGAGCGTCATCAGCATGTTATCGCCGGCGTCTTCGGACTCTTGAGCATAGGCGAACAGAAACAACTTCTTTCTCTTCATAAAAAACTCCTTTCCCGTCTCGCGGATTCCCCGCTTTCCTGATACCGTCCACCCCCTATGTCGTTTCTTTTGCGCATCGTCGGCACCCTTCGCACACACAAGAAAAAAAGCATCGCCGCCGCCCTTATCGTTTTGCTCGTTGCTTTTCTTATTCGATCTTCACGTTCCACGAAGCAACCGGAGTACGTGACGCAAGCAGTGACCCGCACGGACCTGCGTCAGACTGTCGAAGCCGTGGGAACAATAACATCGGAACGCGAGCTCGACCTGAAGTTCGGAGGTATTGGAGTCGTTTCCCGCGTATACGTGAAGGAAGGCGATCACGTTTCTGCCGGCCAGCGTCTCGCCGAACTGCGCGCCGGAAGTCTGGCGGCCTCCGTGGCCGCTCAGGCCGCCGCGTTGCAATCCGCGCAGGCGGATCTTCGTGCGCTGGAAGAGGGGACTCGTCCCGAGGAGATTGCCATCGCTGAGGCGGATTTGCAGAGCAAGACCGCCGCACTCGAGGTTGCCAAGGCCACCTTGCGCAGCGCCGAGCAAAACGTCGCTGAATCCCAAAATAAGCTCCAGACGCTCGAGTCGGAGGCTTCAACCGCACTTACGGGGCAAGTGACGACCGCCGTGCAAACCCTTTTGCGTCAGATCGTCGCAGCGGAAAATGGGCTCTCGTCCGTGGATGACGTTGTGCGCGATGTGGACGTTCAGGATGCGATCATCAAGGATCGCCCGGACGCAGGCAAGGACATTCAGACGCTTCGATACAACGCCGAGGCCGCTTTGAATGCCGCTCGATCCGATGCCGCAAAAGTCCAGAATTATTCCACCATTCTTGCGGCGCTCGATAAGGGTCGTACGGGCGTCGATGCAACGGTGATGACTCTCGACGCGCTCTTTTCGCTGGTAAATTCCATTCGGGAGACTTCAAGTTTCAGCAACGCTGACCGCGAGAGCCTGAAGAGTACGATCACCACACAGCGCACGACGGTGCAGTCCGCGTCGGCGGAAGTGGCATCGGCCCGCACTGCATTGCTGAATGCCTCCGCCTCCTATGATTCGAAGCTTGCTACCGAGCGTGCAAGCCTGACGAGTTACAAGGGCACTCGTGACAAGGCTCAATCCGACATTCTTACGTACCAGGCATCCATTCAGGCATCTGAAGCCCAGTTGGCACTCAAACGTGCCGGCGCTCGTCAGACGGATATCGATTCGGCTCGAGCGCGCGTCCGACAGGCGCAGGCGAACCTCGCCCGCACCCAGGCCGATCTCGCCGATATGGTTCTCACGGCTCCCACTGCCGGAGTGATTACACACGTGAATATCAAGCCGGGTGAATCGCTCCCGTCCGGCCCTGCCGTGGCAATGCTTGGAATTTCTCCTTTTCGCGTGGAGATGTTTGTTTCGGAAATCGACATCCCGAAGGTCGTGAAGACGCAGTCTGGTTCCATCGAGCTTGATGCATTCCGGGGCACGAAAATGAAGCTTCAGGTGAGCGATGTCGATCCTGCGGCCACCGACAAAGACGGCGTCTCCAAGTACCGAGTGGTTCTCGATTTCGTTTATCCCCACAACGAGTTGAAAATCGGCATGACCGGCGATGCCGAAATCGAGACAGGATTCCGTTCGGGCGTTCTTACGGTCCCGCGTCGCGCGGTGCTCGAAGGGGAAAACGGTCGGCAGTACGTGCGCGTTCTTGCCTCCACGGGCGCGCTGGCAACGGAGCGGGACGTGACGCTGGGCATGGAGGGGGGCTCCGGCGACGTTGAAGTGACGTCGGGCCTTGAAGAAGGACAAACGGTCGTCGTTTTGCAGAAATAACCCATGGTCCTATGACGCTTTCCTCCGCTCCGCTCATCGAGACACGCAAACTCGGCAAGTCGTACTACAACGACAACGTGGAGACGCCCGTGCTCTTCGATGTCGATCTGACGATTTCAAAGGGGGAATTTGTCGCCATCATGGGGCCGTCGGGATCGGGAAAATCGACACTGATGCACATTCTCGGTTTCTTGGATTCCCATACGAAAGGCGAATATCTCTTTCAGGGTGAGGCGGCGGGAACGATGAGCGATGACGAGCTTGCGCGAATTCGCGCGACTCGCGTCAGCTTTGTCTTTCAGGCATTCAATCTTTTGCCCCGAACAACGGTCCGAGAGAACGTGATGTTGCCGCTCCTCTATCATCCGACCATTCCTCCCGAAAAGCGCGACGTGTTGACGCGCCATGCGATCGAGGCTGTCGGTCTGGAGCAACGCATTGATTATTTGAGCAGCCAGCTTTCCGGAGGGCAGAAGCAGAGAGTTGCGATTGCGCGAGCGCTCGTCACGCAGCCCGAGGTCATCTTTGCAGACGAGCCGACCGGAAACCTCGATTCCCAGTCGGGTATCGCCGTGATGGAAGCCCTTCAGCAGCTTCACAAGAGCGGCCACACGATCATCCTGGTCACGCACGAGCGCGCGACGGCGGAGCACGCCGAACGGATCATTTACATCCGGGACGGCCGGATTGAAAGCGATTCACGATCCTTTATGCGACGCCTCGCGGGAGCCGCGAAGGAACTGAAGTAAACGCATCCATGAGACTAGCAGATTCGTTCTCCACGGCATTCGGCGGCGTCCGCAGGAGCGGATCGAGGGCTCTTTTGACTATGCTGGGAATCATCATCGGCGTGGGAGCGGTCGTATTGATGAGTTCGATCGGCGAGAGCATGAAGGGGGTCATTTTGGGTCAGATATCGAGTCTCGGTCCCAGGAGTATGGTCATTTTCCCCGGTCAGGCCGATCAGGGGCCGAACAGTTTCACGACCGGCCACGACAGTCTGACATTCGACGATATCGACGCTCTCAGGAATCTGGCATCCATCGAATCTGTTGCGCCAGTCATTTTCATACCAGGCGACGTGTCGTACTTGGGCCAGACGGGATCACCTCAGGTTTTGGGAGTGACGCCGGAGTTCTTCCAGAATCAGAATCTTGAGCTGACATCGGGCCGCTTCCCAGACGCTTCGGATAACGACGGAGCCCGTACGGTCGCCCTGGTTGCTCCCGACGTCGTGCGAAAATTCTTCGGGTCGTCGGATCCTGTCGGCAAACGCATCAAAATAGGAGAAAACTTCTATACCGTCGTCGGAGTGACGAAAGCACTCGGCTCGCAGTTCTTTCAGAATGCGGATGATCGCATGTATGTCCCGTACAACGTTGCGCGCGTGGTGACGGGCCAAAAATACGTCAATTACCTTACGATGCTTGCGAGAGACGACTTCGATTCGGCCTTTTTGGACGTAAAGGACCTCCTCCGCCGACGTCACAACATCAAGAATCCGACGGATGATCCGAAGAAAGACGACTTTGTCGTGCGCAGCTCCCAGCAGGCGAGCGAAATCCTGGGCGGCGTCTCCCTCGGTCTGACGGCCTTTATTACGATGATCGCGGCCATTTCGCTGCTTGTGGGCGGAATCGGCATCATGAATATCATGCTTGTTTCCGTCACGGAGCGGACGCGGGAGATCGGTCTGCGAAAAGCGGTAGGGGGGCGTGCCCGCGACATTCTTTTTCAGTTTCTTATCGAATCCGTTCTTTTGACCTTCTGCGGAGGCGTCGTCGGACTTTGTCTTGGCATTGCTCTCGCCTGGGCCATCAGTATTCCTGTTACAGGATTTCTCTCGACGTACCATTTCGCGGTCTCCGTTCCTTCCGTCATCGCTTCTCTCGCCATGGCGGCGGGAACGGGTCTTGTTTTCGGGATCTCTCCCGCACGCCGCGCGGCTGCACTGCCACCCATGGAAGCCCTTCGCTACGAATAAATGCATCTTCATGATCTTCTCTCGACGGCAACCAGAGCCATAGCGGTCAACAAGACCCGTTCATCATTGACGATGCTCGGCATCGTGATCGGCGTCGCGTCTGTCGTTTTGATGGTGAGCCTGGGTCGCAGTTTTCAGGCCTATGTTCTCGAGCAAATTGCGTCCATCGGTACCGATACGATGGACGTCATCCCCGTCGGATTGGAGCGCTTCGGCAAAAATATGAATTCGCTGACGATCGAGGATTTCCATGCAATCGAACAGCTTTCGACGGTTCACAACGTCGTTCCGATTCTTATCGTCGCCGAAACGGTCCATAACGGAAAAGAAGAGGTGAGCCCGCTTGTCTTCGGCACAACAGAAAGAATGATTCAAAACTACGGATTGGAACTTGCGCGCGGCAGATTGCTGAACCAGACCGATGAAGACGGCGCGCGTTCGGTCGCCGTTCTTTCTGCGCAGACCGCTATCGATCTTTTCGGCAATCAGGATCCCGTGGGACGCAAAGTGCAAATCGGTGAAGGATCTTTTTCGGTTGTGGGCGTCCTGCGCAGCAAGGGTTCCTTGCTTCTGTCCGATCTGGATAAACCCGTCTATATCCCGTTCTCGACGGCCAGAGCGCTGACTGGCAAGACCTCCTTGAGTTTTATTTCCATGAAGACTCTCGGCGATCCCGCTCTTGCGAAGGAAGACGTGACTTTGCTGCTTCGGCAACGGCATCGTATTAAAAATCCGGAAAACGATCCCGATAAGGACGACTTCATGGCCCGCAGTGCCGAACAAGTGAGCAGTATCGTTGGATCGGTGACGCTTGGACTTACGATTTTCCTCTCGCTTGTGGCGGGTATTTCCCTTCTCGTCGGGGGCATCGGGATCATGAACATCATGCTCGTGTCGGTTACGGAACGAACTCGTGAAATCGGTCTTCGGAAGGCCATTGGCGCACGACGCAGGGATATCCTCTTGCAATTCCTTCTCGAAGCCGTGGCCCTCACCTTCACGGGAGGATTCGTTGGTATTCTTATCGGGGCGTTCTTCGCCTGGATTCTGGCCGGTTTTGCCTCGCAGCTTCTGGGAACATTCCCGTTTTTGCTCTCGTTTAGCTCGATCGTCATCGCCATCGCGATGGCCGTGGGCACGGGCTTGCTCTTCGGCATCTATCCGGCCCGCCGGGCGGCGAGTCTAAGCCCAATGGAAGCACTGCGCTACGAATGAGCTCGGGAAATGCCGGGTCTTTCGCGACGAGATTAAGAGAGAGTATCCCTTTAGGAAAGCCAGGAGTCAGCATTCTTAATCATGCCTTAATGCCGTATCCTTATGCTTGAGGCATTCCTTCATCCAGAGCGGTCATGCATATCCTCATCATCGAAGACCAGAAAAAGTTGGCCGATAACGTGAAACAGTTTTTGGAGCTGGAGCAGTACGCCGTCACGGTCGCACTCGACGGTCGCGAGGGCTTCGAGAAGGCGATGACGCAGGAGTTCGACCTTATCATTCTCGATATCAACCTCCCCGGCATGGACGGATACGTCATCTGCTCCATGCTCCGTCAGGAGAAGAAAAATGTTCCGATCTTGATGCTGACGGCGCGGGCCAAGCAGCAGGAGATCGTCCACGGCCTCAATATCGGCGCCGACGATTACCTGGCGAAGCCCTTTGATTTGGATGAGCTGCTTGCGCGCGTTCGAGCGCTCTTGCGACGGAACGCAAAGGAACGTTCTCCCGTACTCGCAACGGGAGACGTCGTCATCGACACCAATACGCAGTCTGTCGCGAGGAAAGGGAAGAAAATAGATCTGTCACCGAAGGAATACGCTCTTCTCGAATTTCTTCTTCGTAACAAGGGCATGGTCCAGGATCGCCCCCGCATTATTGAGCATGTATGGGGAGGTCGCGACGAACTGCTTTTCTCGCAGACGGTTGATGTACACGTCGCATATTTGCGGCGTAAACTTGGAAAGTCCGTCATTGAGACCGTTCCCGGAAAAGGGTACCTCGTCCCCGCAGACTGATGCTTATGTTCAAGCGCATCGGCTACCGCATTGCGCTGCAATTTACGGCGTTCGTTTTTTTGCTGCTTATTGTGAATGGGTCTCTTTTTTTGGCGGCGGATTTCAACAATGCCCGTCATCAGTCCCAAGAGCGTCTGACGAGGATGATGGGGGCGATTGTGAATCGTCCGCAGAAAAGCCTTCAAGATCTTCTGTTTTTGCTTCCACCGATGACCCGCGATCGCACCCGTATTCTCGATACTGACGGAAAGACCGTTTACGAGGGTGCTTTTTTCGAGGGCATCCCTTTTTCAGGAAAAGAAGGTTTCTCCGACTGGATGATCGAAGACGAACAATATCGCGTGTTGACGGCTTCCATCGTGGAAAAAACGGGAAGGGTCGGCTATCTCCAAATCCTTGATGTGGAAAGATTCCAGAGCGGAGATCTTCCGCTCCGCGCGTTTCTTTACCTTCTCGTGAGCGGCGGAATTTCAACGCTCACTTTTTTTGTCGGATTGTTCTTTGCTCGCAGGAGCCTTACTCCCGCGCAGGCTGCGATGGAACGCTTGGAACAGTTCACGCAAGACGCGAGCCATGAGTTGAGAACCCCTATCGCCGTGCTCAGCTCATCGCTCGATCTTGCGTTGAAAAGCGGAAAGCATCAAGAGGGTATCGTCTCCGCGAAGGAGGACCTGAAGCAAATTTCCCTTCTCGTGGAGCGTCTGCTTGAGCTGGCTCGCCTCGACACGTTCACCCTGCGCCATGAGAAAGTGGATTTTTCGGAATTAATTTTGCGGAGCGTCGAGAAATATCGCCTGTTTGCGTCTGCCCGGAAAATGGTTATCGAGTCTTCCATCGCTCCGGACGTTATCGCCTGGGGTGATTCCGCTCTCTTGCGCCAGGTGCTTGCGAATCTCCTGAACAACGCCGTGAAATTCAATACCGATGGCGGATCCATACACGTCACTCTCACGAAGTCCTCTTTGGCAGTTGAGGATACGGGAATCGGTATCGCGGAAAGCGATGTACCGCATATCTTCGATCGTTTTTACCAGGCTGACTCGTCACGAGCGCGAGGAGGTCTGGGGCTCGGTCTTGCGCTAGTTAAGCGCATCGTCGAATTGCACGGCTGGACGATTGATGTCCGTAGCACGGTCGGCAAAGGCACGAAGTTTCTGATTCGTTTCGGAACGCAGCCGAGGGGGAAAGTTTCTTAATCTCTTCTTAATCGGGGTTGTTTAGAGTGTGAGCATGCTCTTGCGTTACGAGCTTCGAAACGGCATTCGAAAGAGTCGGGAGATCGTTCACTTTGTCATCGACGCGCTCCAGAACTCCCGTGCCATACCCGTCCCCACGCGTGTCTCCTACTTCCCGAAGGGGGGAATGGTGGACGGCACGATGGGCACGGAACGGGAGAGAGCGCCGGCGCCATCGCCTCGAAGGATGGCCCCGCGTCCCTGAGATCTTCTTCGAGAGAAAGAGAGGGAGAAAGCCCGCCGCTCTCGCGGCGGCTTTCTTTTGGGTCATGTTTTCAGGTCTGCTAGTATGTATTTCCATGAGCAATCTTGCTGCCGTATTTCTGGTTACGTTGGCCATTCCGAGCTTTTCATACTCGTTGTCCGTCGACAGTGCCGTTATGGAAAGCCTTTCGGATACCGAATTCCGTGCAGAAATTCTGCAACGCTCCGGCGCCGATGGAGTTCGTTCGCTTCACGGCAAACACACCGTTGTTCTCAGGACCACAAAAGGCGACATTACCTTGGAACTTCGTGCCGACGCTGCTCCCAAGACCGTCACCAACTTTATCTTGCTGTCCAAGGCGGGATACTACGACGGCATGACGTTTCATCGCGTGATCGAGAATTTTATGATCCAGGGAGGCGATCCTTATGCCAACAACACCGGTGGACGAAGCGTGTTTGGTCGAACATTCAATGACGAGATCAATCTCAACAGTTATCCGAGCCTTCGTGAAAAAAGTGAGGTGTCAGAACGTTTCACGAAGAAGCAAGTTTTGCAGCGCAGGGGCTATCGATCGAACTCGCGGTTAAAATCTCTTCCCATGCAACGCGGAGCGATAGCCATGGCGAATCGCGGACCCAACACGAATGGCAGCCAGTTTTTTATCGTGCAAGGGGCTGACGTTTCGTGGCTTGAAGGCCAATACACGGTGTTCGGAAAGGTAACGAGCGGAATGCAGGTCGTCGATGCGATTGCAAAAGCCGAAAAAGATCAAGCGGATAAGCCGCTGACGCCAATCAGTTTCTCCGTCGAAGTCGAAGACTGACGGGAGAAACGTCCGTGCTCTTGAAGATGGTGGGCCGGAGTGGACTCGAACCACTGAAGGCGTAAGCCAGCAGATTTACAGTCTGCCCCGTTTGACCGCTTCGGTACCGACCCACGGACGCCGAATGAACGATGCCCCGCGTCAAACTCATCCGGAGCCCGCAAAGTGTAGGGGATTTGCGTGACGTCTTCAATCGCTTTGGGATAGGGTTTTCCCATGCACAGACCGGATCTTATTGAATGGGCGGACGCGTATTTTCTAGGTCAGGGACCCTTTCGGAAGCGAAAAACCTTCGGGTGCCCGTCATACTATCTGGAGCGGAGGATGGTCGCCTTTGTTCGACAGGACGCATTAGTCATCAAACTTCTTCCTGAGCGGTCCGATGAACTCGTCGCAGGCGATCCCGACGTCTACGGCTACTTTGATCCCATGAACCGTGGCACTCCCATGAAGGGCTGGCTGACGATCACCTTGCCTGAGGCGCGTCAGTACGAAGACGTTCGCCCGTTGATCGAGGAATCGATTGCCACTCTCGCGCGCGATGCAAAGAGGCAAACATAGGTGCATCGTTTACTGCGTCATTCCTCCCGAGGAACACAAGCCGGTTCGCTTGAATCGAGGGGTGTACGACCGTACACTCACTCGCATGAACATCACTGTCGACTATCGCCAGTTCTCCGCCGATCACCAGGGGAACGATCCTGCCTCCGCGCTGCTCGCGTGGCTTCGCAGCTCCCCCGATCGCTCTCGAATCCACGTATTTCTTGCTCCACCCCGGTTTGACGCCGCCGCGCGCCGTTTGCAGTACGCTCTTCAGTCGATGGGGTGCACGGTGACGCGAAGGCTCGCGGCTGTTCCGCTTTCGGCGTAACGGAGCTTTAAAAATCTATACGTAAGAGAAACATTATTGATGCGTCTTCTGTATTGCGCGGCTTTTATCGCGCATTGTATTTCTTCCCCTTTCATCCCTATGAAGAAACTCCTTCTTAGCGTGGCAGCGGCCGGTGCCATTCTCGCCACGACGGCCGGTTCGGCTTTGGCACATGACGGATTCCTGGGCTTTGGCATGCGCGGCAAGATCGACGGAAAGCTTTCCGAGAGAAGCGAGGGCGGTTCTTCGAGCAGCAGTTCCGTGGATTATGCCTGCGTACAGGCCGCCGTTTCGGTTCGCGAACAGGCGCTTGTGAGCGGTCTGACGGCCTACAACTCTGCCGAGTTGAGCGCATTGACGACCCGTAAATCTTCCCTGTCCACCGCTTGGTCGATGTCTGATGCGTCTGCACGCCGCACGGCGGTGAAGGCCGCTTGGGACGCGTATCTGAAATCCGATCGCGATGCATCCAAACAGTGGAAAACGGATCAGAAAAATGCCTGGTCCACTTTCCGCACGTCGGTCAAGACGTGCTCCGGCGCCAGCGGCGCCGAAGTGAACCTTGAAATGGGCGGACACCTTCGAGGTGAGCGGTGAGGCGCGTGTCCAGGGGCCGCTACGGCGGCCCTTTTTTAGCGCTTGGACGCAAATCCCGTCAAATGTTTCCGTGAGACGACAACCAGTCCGACGAGCCCTCCTAGCACGGCGATCCATGTCTCCGGTCCCGTCTTGACGTTGGATTTCGCGAGCGATGCTCCGGAATGAAGCGATTTTGTCTTTGCCGCGTTCTTTCCGGACGTCGATGCCGTGGTTTTCGGTTTTTCTTGCGCTGCGGGGTGCATCGGTTGCGAGGAACCCGAGTGCGATGCGACGGTGAACGGGTTCAGGGGAATTCCCGAGGCATCGGCGACCATGGCGTTCGTTACTACCGTTTGGGGTTCGGACGAGCTGCTGAAAGCCTGCGTGACTGTGGCGACGCTGGCTGCGGATGATTCGCTTGAAAGCGCCGCCTGACTGCTGGAAGTGACTGCTGCGCTTGATGCGGAGGAAAACGAAACGGAGGACGAGATTCCAGCCTGGGAAGAAGCGATCGAGGAAGAAGATGCGACTGCGACGCCGGCGCTTGAGGTGCCGCTTCCGCTTGCGGCGGGCTTCGTTGCGACTGGCCCTGCGGAGGACGAAGCGCTTTTCGTGCTTGTGGCAATCGAGCTTCGTGAGCCCATTCCGGAGGGAAGGGGAACGTCATCCAAAGAACCGAGTGGTTTGGCTCCTGCGCTGGAGCTGGCCTTCGGGGCGGGTACGAGCATGAAGGTGACTACGTAGTTGACGGTCGTTGTGGAGCTTATTTTGTGCTCGCCGCTTACTTCATCCGCGTAGATACGGAAACTGTACGATGTACCCGCGAAGATCGCGGGAGTTTCCAGTACTTTGCCGCTGCCGTCGCGCAACGTCTTGGATGTGAAGATGTGCGGAACGGAATCGTTGTTCACGATGGTAACGAGACTTCCCGCAGCGGCGACGATGCTGGTCGGGGCAATTCCGTTCGGGGCGATGCGGATCATCGCTCCAGCGGAACTTGAGGATGACGAAGATACGCTCGCTGAGCCCCCGGCCTGGCCAAGAACATTGAAATCGATCAGCTCCCAGCCTCGGAAAAGCGTAAATCCGGTTGCGAGCACGACCAGGATACCGACGATCGCCGCGGGTGCTCTCGAGACGCTCTGCCCCTCGATTTTCACATGTGTGCCGGAGTTCCGCGTGCGCGGAGCGTCGGACTGGTCTCCGGTAGAGCGCCAGTGAGGGTGGAGTTCAGTCATGACGCGAGGAGGGGAGTGCAACGAACTGTCGACGGAGAGCGAGCATGGTTCCGCTGACGGCGGAAATCACGAGAAGCGCAACCAATCCGGACGGAAGACCGGAAGATCCCGGAAGCACTTCGGCGCCATTGGTTTCCGGTTCAACAGGGTTCTGCGGTGCAGTCAAATCTGCCGTGTTCGGACTGTTTTCGATCGGTCGCGTGAGCAGCGGGGATGTTGAAGTGTTCGGATTACCGACTTGTACGGCAACTTCCTGGCTGAATGCCGACTCCTGACCTTGTTCGCTCACCGCGCGTACGGCAGCGTAGTAGCTCGTTCCCTGGGGAAGACCGTGGATCACGACTCCGTCCGTTTCTGCGGAAACGGTACGACGTTGAATGTAGCGCCCCATCGTCGTCCCGTAGTACACGTTGTATGCGCGTACGGTCGAAGAAGACAGCTTCTCCCAACTCAAGTAGATGGTGTCGTTTTCTGTGCCGATTTTCACCTTTTGCACCTGCACCACGGTGAACGCGCTGTTGATGGGTACGGAAGGGGGCGAAGAAAAAGAAGAAAACGACGGCGGGGAAAACGACGAGCTTGCTCCGGAAGAGACCGCCGAAGAGTTTGCCGAGGACGAGGCAGAGTTGGTTGTCGGGGTTCCCGTCACATGAACGATAAGAGTTGCGGTGGGAGCCGCAAGAATATTGGGGGCATTGTCTCCCGATACGTTTGTCACGAAGGTATGCCCAGCGGTCCCTTCCTTGAGGTCATAGAATGCCAGAGGGATTTTGTTCCCCTGCGGAACCGCCTTCACTCGAAATTGCACGCGCGCGATCGGAAAGATTTCGTCCTTCGGTTCTGCATTCAGCTCGGAAGAGGCGCCGATTTTCACGTATCCCTGGCTCTCCGAAAACTCGGTTTCGCCGGGCAGATGGACCGGGAGACCGAGATTAATCGTCAGTCCGGAGCCTTCGAGAACTTCCGAATCGTATGACAGCCACGTTCGGACTTTCCTTACGGGACTCTTTCCGGGATTCACGAGGACGATGTCCATGTCGAGCGTGTCGCCAACGGCCAAATTCGCGGTTCCGAGCGAAGTGGGGTCTTCGATTTTGTAAAACGGACACTGTTTCTGATCCGCCTTTTCACAGTGTGGGCGGAACAGGAGCAGATTTTCCCCTTCCGCGTGTGCGGCCGCGGCGCCGACCGTCATCAGTGCCAGCACCCCAGCGGCGAAGAAAAGGGCCGAACGCCGGTGGTTGCGACGCGTCGTCATCGTCAGCGAGTCGGGAGGGAGCGCAAAACGCGCAGGGCGTCTTTGACGGTAAGCTTGTAGTCGCCGTCCACATCGCCGCGGCGGATTTCTTCCGACGTGGGTACCTCGAGACCGTCTGCTCGCTCGAGGATGGCAATGGCATCCTGAACGGATACCGTTCCATCACCGTCAATGTCCCCACGAAGGGCCGAGGAATCCGTGATTGCCGCTTGTGTCCTGTCGAATGTACGGACGTTGCCGGAGGTTTGAAGGCCGATGACGAACGCGAGAAGGCAACAGAGTGTCGTAAAACTCGCAACGACGGCAATTCTGCGCGGAGAGGTGGGATGTTTCATATCGACGTAGTATACCCGATTTACGACTTTTCCGCGAGCCGCAGCGGATTGACAAGCATTCAAAGCATGATGCCGTGCAAGCAGATTTTCACGGCACCTGAGGGTATCCTTTTCCGGTATGTCGTCGCTGTATTTCTTTACGGGTGAAAATGGCTTCCTCTTGCGCGAAGAACGAAGACGATGGAAAGAGGAATTTTGTAAAAAACACGGCCAGGAGAACCTGCTCGTTCTCGACGGTTATAAGACTTCCCTGCGTTCACTGCTGGATGAAGTCGGTTCAGCGCCCTTCGGGGCTGAAAAACGCTTGGTCATTCTTGAGGGTACTCCGAAATTTACCAAGGAAGACGTGGCTCTTCTTCTTTCCGCGCAGCATCCCTCATGTCTGCTCATCGTCGTAGATCCGGCTCCGGATAAGCGTACTGCCGGTGCAAAGGCTCTCCTAGCCGCGGCGACCGTGAAGGAATTCTCGTCGCCTACGGGAAAACTGCTGACCGACTGGCTGCGCGCATACGCGACGGAGAACGGTGTCACGCTCACCCCCGAGGCTGTGGATAGGTTGTTGCTGGTGGTGGGGGAGGATCAGGATATGCTGTCTCGTGAGGTCCAGAAACTCGCGCTGAGAGGATCGGCGGCACCTGTTACGGTCGAGGATATCGATCGTTACGCAGTTCCGGCTGGCGAACGCGAAGTATGGGCTCTTACGGCCTTGATCACAAAAGGCAAAGGAGCGGAGGCGGTTTCCTACGTTCGCGCTTCTTTGCTTCGCGGTGGCGACGCATTCTCGGTTTGGTCGATGACCTTGTGGATGCTGCGCTCCGTCGTTTCCGTCTATGCCGTGACGAAAACGGGTGAGCGCTCCCCCGCGAAAGTGGCGCAGATCTCCGGAGTTCCGTTCCCCACGGCGCGAACTCTTGTCGATGCCGTGAGCGTTGTCGATGCGAGCGCCCTTTCATCGCTTGTATCCTGGGCTACGGACACCGACATTGCGCTGAAAACGGGAGGGTACCGAGCCTCCGGCGAAGCGGTGGATGAACTTCTGAGCATTCTGGATACGTTCATCGTTCGTTTCTCGTTGTTGTTCCGAGGATGAATCAGGCGATTTTTTTGTTCTGATCCGCGGAATCCATTTGCTCCAGGAGGGCGTCGGCAGCTTTTTGTTCCTGTTCGCGATGAGCAGACTCTTGCGTCTGGCGTTGTTCGCGTCTCTTGCGTCGCTGGTCGTCGGTTTGTTGTATCGATTGCGCGGCGCTCGCTTGATCAATTTGCGTGGCGTATTTTTCGTCGATCGACGCGAGCTGCTTCTTTTCATTCTCCAAAATGTCCCTGAGTGATTGCAATTGCTCGGGGGTCATAATGGGCAGGATATTCACCCAATATTGACGTTCGTCGGCATTCATACTTTCCGACGCCTGGATCATCTTGATGACATCGCCAAATTTTGCGGCAACGTCGGGCGGGACTTGAAGGACAGGGGACTGTCCCGCGGGCGCCGGGGGCGCCGGCGGAGAGGGCGGGGCCGGAGGGGGCGGAGGAGTCGCCATCGGCAGAGAAGGCCTCTGGGATTAGATTACCGCGATGATTTCGTATTTCGACCTACCGGACGGCGATTCGACCTCGGCGATATCGCCCTTATGCTTTCCCAAGAGAGCTTTTCCGAGAGGGGATTCGTTGCTGATCTTTTGTTCAAGGGGATCGGCTTCCGTGGAACCAACAATCGTGTACTTTTCGTGCGCATCGCCGTCTGCTTTGTTGTGCACGGTGACGGTGGAGCCGATCTCCACGGACTTTCCTCGGCGCGCGTCTGTTTTTTTCTCGGAGATGATCTTGGCGTTCTTGATCTTATTTTCGAGCTCGATGATGCGGCCCTCCACGAAAGCTTGCTCGTTCTTTGCTTCCTCGTACTCGGAGTTCTCCGAAAGGTCGCCGTAGGAAATGGCTTCTTTGAGGCGATTTGCCACCTCTTGACGGCGGACGGTCTTCAGATGTTCAAGTTCCTCCTTCAGTTTTTTCAGGCCTTCCTTCGTCACGAGCGTCTGATCGTCATCGGAAAAGATGCCGCCGCCGGAGTCGTCGCCGGAACTGCCCACGGAGGAGAGATCAACGTCGCTCAAGATATCGTCCTGTTGCATACGGAAAGGGGAGGGATGACCGGGGAATTGTACGCGAAAAACGGTCTGGGACAAGCCGAAGAATGCGAATGAGTCGTGGGTTAGTTGCGCATGGTTCATGCGGAGGATATACTCCGAAAATCGTTTCCGTGCACCACAATGGCTATTGAGTCGGATTTGCCCCGGGAATCATCAGATGACCTTTCTTGCGGGTTTCTCACGTCGGAGGCATCCAAGAGGGCCGCAATGAATTTCTTTGAGGACTCCATTGTCGGGAGCGAACAATATGCGGTGATCGGCGCCGATGTCCTCGACGGTCCGACGAAGGATTACGGAGGCGTTTTCGATGAGAAGACCGGATCCTGGCAATTTCGCGTCTACGCCCGTCCGTTCTACATGACCAAGCACAAGACGTTTATAGGATGGGTACGTGTGAATGCGGACGGTTCCGTAACCGCATTGCCCTCTAAGGAGCAATTGACCGTCGCAGTCGATGACGCTGTGAAAAGATTGGAGACGGGGTTGCTCGTTATGAATGCGCTGCAGGAGATGTGATCTGTCGAAACCCTATCCCTTAAGCAGGTCTGGCCACCGCATCAGGGGCAGTTCATCCGGCTTTTCCTGGAGAAGCGCCTCCACGAGACGCTTGGCAAGCTGAACGTTGGTGATCAGCGGAATGCCGTGGTCCGTCGCGAGGCGGCGGATGTAATAGCCGTCCGTCTGCGAAGCGCTGGAGGTATGCGTCGGAATATTGATGACAAGATCGACCCTTCGTTGCTCGAGGTACTCGCGGATATTCGGACTTCGCGGCTCCGAAATTTTATGAAGCAAACCCGAATTGATGCCGCGCGCCGTGAGGAACTCATGCGTGTGAGCGGTGGCAAGGAAGGAAAAACCCCTCTTCGCGAGTTCCTGAATTGCCGGGAGAATGTCGAGTTTGTCCTCGATGCTGCCGACGGTGACGAGAATGTTCTTTCTCGGGATCTTGAATCCGACTGCGAGCAACGATGTCAGAAGTGCCTGTTCGGGGTTGGTGCCGAAGCAAGCCACCTCTCCTGTGGATGCCATTTCGACGCCGAGGCGAGGGTCAGCGCCCTTGAGGCGGCTGAAGCTGAACTGCGCGGCCTTCACTCCCACGTGGTCGAGGTCCACCGTCTGATACCGCTTGTCCTCCGGCGCGCGGGCCAGCAACGCCTGGGTCGCGAGGATCGCGAAGTTCACCCCCGTCACCTTGCTGGCGAAGGGGAAGCTGCGACTTGCCCGGAGGTTGCACTCGATCACCTTGATCCTATTGTCCTTGGCCAAAAACTGAATGTTAAACGGGCCGCTGATATTCAATCCTTTGGCTATGCTCTTGGCCGCGGCCTTGAGCTGCCGAAGGGTCGCCATGTTCACGCGCTGCGGCGGCAGGACGATCGTGGCGTCGCCAGAGTGGACACCCGCATTTTCAATATGCTCTGAAATGGCGTAAAGGAGGAGTTTTCCTTTTTGTGCGACACCGTCGAATTCGATCTCTTTCGCACCCTGCTCGAATTTCGAGAGGACGACGGGGGCATCTTGGCTGACGGCTGCTGCCTGGTCCAGATATGCCTGAAGGTCTTCGCTGCTGTGGACCACTGCCATCGCTGCCCCCGAGAGCACGTAGCTGGGCCGAACGATCACGGGATATCCCACGCGTTCGGCGAAACTTCCGGCGGAGGAAACATCGGCGAATTCCTTCCATTCCGGCTGATCCACCTTTAATTCATCGAGCAGCATGCTGAATTTGTGCCGGTCTTCGGCCCGATCGATGTCAGTGGGGGACGTTCCGAGAATCGGCAGCCCCGCGGCAGCCAGTTTCGGTGACAATGAATTCGGTATCTGTCCTCCCATGGAAACGACGATTCCCTGCGGGTGCAGAATTTCGGCGACGTCGCGCACGCGTTCCTCGGTCAGCTGCTCGAAAAAGAGGTTGTCGCACTCGTCGTAATCGGTGCTCACTGTCTCTGGATTGCTGTTGAGCATGGTCACCTCGTATCCCTGGCGTTGCAGTTCGTGCGCGGCTTGGACGCAGCACCAGTCGAATTCCACGGAAGAGCCGATGGAATACGGGCCGCCGCCGATTACGAGCGCGCGGGGTTTTTCGCTGGCGCCAAAGGCGACGTCATGCTCGGTTCCGTGGTAGGTAAGGTAGAGATAGTTCGTGTGCGCCGGGAACTCGCCCGCAAGAGTATCGATTTGTTTTACGACGGGGACGATGCCGTTTTCCTTGCGTAGAGTCCTGACCTGCTCCGCTTTCATGTCGCGAATTTTCGCAATCGACTTGTCCGAAAATCCCATTTTCTTTGCCGTGGCCAAGAGGGAAAGATCGACCGGCTCCAGTTTCGTCTTCAGTAATTCCTTTGCGACGGAAGCGCATGCCGCGATGCGTCGCAGGAACCATCGATCGATGCCCGTGGCGATGGAAATTTCGTCGGGAGTCCATTCTCCCGAAAGCGCTTGCGCTATTGCGAAAATGCGCCGGGGGGTGGGCTTGCGCAGCTCTTTTTGAATGTCGGGAAAGGAAAATATGGCAGGAAACAGGCCATCCACTCCGATGTTAAGCATGCGCAGAGCTTTCTGAAGTGCTTCTTCGAAGGTGCGACCAATCGCCATCACCTCGCCGACGGATTTCATTTCACTCGTCACCTGCTCGGAGACAAATCGGAATTTTTGCAGGTCCCAACGGGGGATCTTGAGGGCGACGTAATCGAGCGACGGCTCAAAGTCCGCACTGGTGACTGCGGTCAGCGCATTGCGGAGCTCCGGCAACGTATAACCGAGCGCGAGTTTTGCCGCGACGAAGGCGAGCGGGTAGCCGGTCGCTTTTGATGCCAGCGCAGAACTGCGCGACAGGCGCGCATTCACTTCGATCACGCGATAGCGACGCGAACGGGGATCGAGTGCGTATTGAATATTGCACTCGCCGACGATCTGCAGGTGCCGGATCACCTTGAGCGCGATCGAGCGGAGCATCTGGTACTCGGTGTTATCGAGGGTCTGGCTCGGCGCAATGACGATGGATTCGCCCGTGTGGATTCCGAGAGGATCAACGTTCTCCATGTTGCAGACCGTGATGCAGTTGTCCACTCTGTCGCGCACCACTTCATACTCGATTTCTTTCCATCCCGTGAGATCCTCTTCAACCAATACTTGATTCGATTCAACGAAGGCGACCTTGAGAATGTCGCGGAGCTCTTTCTCGTTCATCGCGCGCCCGCTGCCCTTTCCGCCCAGCGCGAAAGCGGCACGGACGATCACGGGGTAGCCGATCTTTTCCGCCGCATTCACGGAATCCGCGATGGATTCGCATGCGAAGGATTTGGGGACATCCACGCCGATGGAACGCAGTTCGGCGTTGAAGAGCGCGCGGTCCTCGGTCTTGCGAATGCTCTCGACGGGCGTGCCGAGGACGCGGACGCCGTGTTTCTGCAGTATTTTTTGATCATAGAGCGACACGCCGCAGTTGAGCGCCGTCTGTCCTCCGAAACTGAGGGCAATCGCATCCGGCTTCTCTTTTTCCATCACGCGCTCCACGAAGTCGGGCGTCACGGGCTCGAAATACACTCCGTCGGCGAGTCCCCAGCTCGTCTGATTCGTCGCGATGTTCGGATTGATGAGAATCACGCGCTTCCCTTCCTCTTTAAACGCCTTGATGGCTTGGCTTCCGGAATAATCAAATTCCCCGGCCTCTCCGATCTTCAGGGCGCCTGAGCCAAGGAGAAGAATCGTCTTTATTTGAGAAAAATCGTCCCCCCGTCCCTGCTTGGGACCCTGGGGGCCGCTGCCGCGGATCTCTGTCATTTCCGGCGGAGTGTACGGAGGGGTTTGCCCGGTGGCAAGTCGGCGTCGGAAAATTGCCTCCCTGCTACCATGCAGCCATGCCCTCGAAAGAAAGCGAGCACTGGAATCGCACCTGGCAACGCGGTTTTGGCAAAGTGAATTCGTTTGCAAGGCGCGCACTGGTTTTTCTTCGTGGATCAACGAAAAGGATTCTTGATCTTGGATGCGGCACGGGGAAAGACGCACTGTTCTTCGCGGAAGCGGGTCATGAAGTCGTCGCGTTTGATTTTTCCCCGAACGCGCTCGATTGGATTCAGCGTGAAGGCAGGAGACGTTCTCTTGCAAATCTTCAAACGGTCGAAGGTGACATCGGCAAACGGCTGCCTTTTCCCGATCATTCCTTCGATGCGGTTTACGCTCATCTTCGCTGCATTATTTCACCGCAAAGAAAACACCCGAAGTCTTCGAGGAGGTCCGTCGCATTCTTGCAGAAGGCGGAGTGCTCTTCGTGAAGTGTAAATCGGTCGATGACGCTCTGTACGGAAAAGGGAGGAAAATCGAGGAAGACGTCTATGAGCATGAGCACGTGCGTCACTTTTTCCGAAAGGAATACTTGCGGGACATACTCCGGAACTTCGATATCGTTCGACTGCGTCGTTCGTCGTCCGTTTACCATCGTTACAAGTCAGCCTTTGTCGAAGCCATCGCGACGAAACGATAAAGTGCCGATTTCGTGAAGTGTATTGGCTCTCCGGCCGCGCTACTCTCGGTTTATGCGAAAGGCTCGTTCCATTGCCATCCTGTTTCTGTTCAGTTTGCCAGTCTCTGCGACCGCCGCAGCCACTCTGTTGCGGGATGAGGCCAGTAAACTGAACACCTTTATCGAGTCCGACGCCGCTGCGATTGAGGGTGAGGAAAACGACCGGAAAACAGAGGCTTCCTCCGAGCTTTTTCCCGATGACGGGACGGTGATCCCGCAAGAGCGTACGGGCGATGTCACCCAACAAAAGGGTTTTGTGATTTTCCGGATCAATGACGTTCCCTACGTTTTGAAGGACGTTCCGACGAGTCAATGGTTCGCGCCCTACGTCCGCGACGTGGCGGAGAAGGGAATCGTCTCGGGATACCGCGATGCCGCCGGAAACCCGCTTGGAGTTTTCGGGCCCGAGCGAAACGTGACTTTGGAGGAGCTTTCCAAAATGGTAGTTCAGGCCGCAAAAATCGATCTTACAGGTTGCCCGCCCACGCCGAAGAACGAAGCCGTTCGCGGCGCGTGGTCAGCGCCGTATGTTTCCTGCGCGGAAGCCAACGGATTCGCCGTGTATGCCGACGGTACGGGTGATCTTCGTCGGCCGGCCACGCGCGCCGAGGTCGTGGTGTCTCTTCTACAGGCCTTCGGCAGGTCGATCGGAGAGGATCTCGCGGCACCGTTCAAGGACGTAAACGCATCGACGCTGTTCGCGCCCGCCATCGCCGCGGCCGTCAAGGACGGCATCGTGAGCGGCTATACGGATGCTTCAGGCAATTCCACGGGGTACTTCGGTCCGACCAATTCGGTGAATCGAGCGGAGGTCGCAAAAATGTTGAGTCTGGCGTTGCAGGTTTATGCACGGTGACCGGAACGTTGCTGCAGGTGCGCTTCGAGATGCGCTTCACTTGGATGCGTTCCCGCGAATTCGAGCAGGAGAGCGCCAAGAATGATCAGAGCGCCGCCGATGTAGTGATAGCCGTAGATCGTCTCGCCGAGAAACCAATGCGAGAAAATGATCGAAAAGATCATCGTGCCGTTGCTCACGAGGGAAACGGTCGTCACCGGAAGTCGCTCGAGCGCTTCATAGAAACCGAAGACGTTGAGAAAACGCGAAAGAAATCCGAAGCCGAGGAGGACGGTGACGCCTTTCATCGGGAACGAGCCGACCTCAGTGACGAGTGAGTGTTCCAGGAACAGGGACAAGAACAGGAAGCAGAGAATGGCGGTCATTGACCGCATGAAGAGCAGAAGTTGAGGCTCGCAGTGATGCAGAAACTTCCGATACACCATGCTTCCGCATGCGTACGTGAATCCCGAAAGAATGATGATGAGGTCGCCCGCTTGCAGCTCGATTCCGTCCGTGAAGCCGCGTAGCGCGATCGTCAACATTCCGCCGATCATCGCGCAGACGGAAAGAAGATGCGTTCGTGTAAAGCGTTCACCCAGAATCGTGATCGCCAGAAGGATCAAAAACACCATTTCCGAATTCGAGAACAGAGAGACGTTGATGGCGGTGCTTCGTTGAAGTCCTTGGAACAGAAGCATGGGGGCAAGCGTGCTGTTAAGCAGTCCGACCAAAATCATCGGTGCGAACCAGGCTTTGGGCAGACGAATGAGTTTTCGCAATGTCGGCATCAGGCCGAAGGAGAACAGTACGAACGCGCACATGAGTGCTTCGCTCAAAAAGAGGAGCGAAATTGGCGAGAGCCACGTTCCCAGCACTTTGGCGAAAGCGTTCGTGGTACCGCCCGCGATGACGCTGACCCCGAGTGCTGTCCACCCGATGGAAGTCCCGGAAATCTCTTCCCGGCGCCATTCAAGATACGGCCAGCGTTGTGTATTGATGTGGATCACAGCTCGTGAATATTATAACATAAAAGTCATAATTTGCAAAGACCCTAGCCAAGTCCGCGTGATACCCTCTGCACCATGCTCGAGCGTCTCCTCTCCCGCGTCCCGCTGGTAGGCCTGGTTCTGCTTCCGGCGCTTATGGCTGCGGTTTTGTACGTTCCGGCAGCATTGCGCCACGATTTCGTCTCCCTCGACGATTCGCTCCTCATCACGAAGAACCCGGCCGTGCAGGAGATGTCCGGCCGATCGCTCCGCTACATCGTCACTCACTACGACCCCGAGCTCTATATCCCGTTGACGTTCTTCAGTTATCAGATCGACGACCTTCTCTGGGGGCTGAATCCGATCGGATTCCATCTGACCAACGTGCTGCTCCACGCCCTGAGCGCCGCGCTCGTCGCGCTGATCGGTTGGAAGCTCAGCAAGAGCCGCCTCATGGCGTTCATCGTCGGGTTGCTCTTCGCGGTCCATCCGCTTAATACCGAAGCGGTCATGTGGGCTGCCGCGCGCAAGGACGTGCTTTCCTCCTGTCTGGCACTCGCGTCCGCGGCGTGCTTCCTCACGTACCGCGAGACGGATCGGCGCGGATGGTATCGCGGGTCGGTCGCCCTCTTCTTCCTCGCTCTCCTCGCGAAGGTTTCCGTCGTCGTGCTGCCCGGCGCATTTCTGCTCCATGACGCTGTCGCAGGCCGGCATCTCCTCACACGGGAACGCGTCCGCGAATACGTTCCGTACGCCGTACTCGCGCTGGTCTTCGCGGCCATCGCGCTCTACGGAAAATCCGCCGTACTCGAGTCGACGGGGCCGCTGTCTACGGTGCTCTTCGCCGGCAAGAGCGCGTCATTCTACTTCCGGAAACTCCTCTGGCCGACGCGCCTCGCGGTGATCTACCTGCAGCGAACGCCGGTCACGTTGGCGTCGTCGGAGTTCGCCGTGCCGCTGCTGGCGACGCTTGCGACGCTCGCGGCGATCGTCGTCGTCTGGGTCCGCGGCTGGAAAAGGTCCGCCGCTTCCGCGGCGTTGTTCTTCCTCTTTCTGCTTCCGAACTCCACGAACTTCTTCAAGAACGGCATGCTGTTCTTCGCCTCCGACCGCTACGCCTACCTCGCGGCGCTCGGGCTCTTCGGTCTCGCGGCGTACGGGATCGCACGCCTGGACGCGTCGCTCGCTCGCCGGTCGCCCGCGGGAGGCGTCATCCTCGGCGCCGCGCTCGTCGCGGCGGTGGCATGTCTGGGCGCCGACGCCGTCTCGCAGGCGGCGACATGGACGAACAGCGAGACGCTCTACCGACGCGTCGTTTCCGTGTATCCGGACTCTCCTTTGGCGCTCAACAATCTCGGAGACGTGCTGATGAAACAGGGTCGTCGTGACGAGGCCATGGCGCAATTCGATGCTGCTCTCCGTGCCGATCCCGGTTTCGTCTCCGCGCACTTAAACCGCGGTCTCGCTTTGCAGGAGGGCGGGAAGACCGAAGAGAGTCTTAAGGAATTGCGGACGGCCGTGGAATTGGCGGAGAAGGCGCGCGTGTTCAACATGGAGACGCTCGGCGTGTACTACTATCTCGGCGAAGCGCTCGAAGCCGCGGGGAAAAGCCAGGATGACGTGCTTGCCGTGTTCCACCAGGCGGTCGAGAAGCTGCCGGACGCCGCCGAGCCGCACTACAATCTCGGAATAAAGCTTCAGAAGTACGGGAAGGACGCCGATGCGGCGCAGCAGTTCGCGACGGCCGTGAAGCTCGAACCGCTCTACGCCGACGCGTGGTACCACCTGGCGGGGATCCTGGCCGAGGACGGCCGCCTCGAGGACGCTGCGACGGCGCTCGAGCAGGTTCTTTCGATCAATCCGAATTATCCCAATGCCAGGGAACACCTCGTTGCCATTCAAGGGATGCTCGTTACGCGCTAAGCTGTCCGCATGACCATCACGCATCAGCAGTTTTCGGACGTCGACATCCGCGTCGGCCGCGTGCTCACCGTTGAGCCCTTTCCCGAAGGCAAGTATTCGACGCATATCCTTCGGATCGATTTCGGCGCCGAGCTCGGCACGAAGAAATCGCTCGCCAAATTGAAGCCGCTCTACGACGGACCGGAGCTCGTGGGTAAGCTGGTGATCGCGGTCGTGAACTTCCCGCCGAAGCAAATCGGCAAGCACGTTTCCGAGGTGCTTACGCTCGGCATGCCGGATGCGGACGGGAACGCGGTGTTGTTGCATCCCGGTAAGGAAGTGCCTCTCGGAGGAAAGCTTTTTTGAAGAAGAGGTTTAGAGGTCTGAGGTTCGGGCGTAGACTTTTCGTATGCCGACCCTCGCTCTGACGCTGTTTCTCGCCGGGATGCTCACGATCCTGCTCCCGTGTATCCTGCCCCTCTTGCCGATCGTCGTCGGCGTGAGCGTTGCGGACCGCCATCCGCTCCGTCCCGTTGCGATCGCGCTCGGCATGGTGGCGAGCTTCGTCGTCTCGACGTTCGTTTTGCAGGTCGTACTTGGAAGCTTTGTAGAGTTCGCGGACACGGTTCGCATCGCCTCGTTCTATGTTCTTCTCCTCTTCGGCATCGGCTTCTGCATGCATCGGCGTCCTTTTCAGCTCGCGTGTACGGCCGTCGGAGCGCTCTTCTTCTTGGACAACGGATGGATCGCGGTCGCCGTCGCCGCCATTGTCGGAATGATCGCCATGGAGCTCGGCGGACGCGTTGCGACCGCTCTCCAGTCCGTGGGTTCCGAGGTGCAGTCTTCCGTGTCGGGCACGCTCGGGCGTAATTCGCTCGTCTCGGCGTTCGTCATCGGCGCGACGCTCGGCCTCGTATGGGCGCCGTGCGCGGGACCGGCGCTCGGGCTCGCCCTCACGCTCGTGCGCGACGAACCCGGTGCCAAAGCGCTGGTCTACCTGCTTTGCTACGCACTCGGCAGCGCGGTGCCGCTGCTCATCGTGGCGTACGGCGGACAGAAAGCGGTAGGCGCCGTGCGATCCATCGGGCCGTGGACCGGCGTCATCAAACAGGTGGCCGGCGTCATCCTCATCCTCATGGCGATCGGTCTGCGCTACGACTATCTGACGCGTCTCCAGACCTGGATCGTCCAACACACGAGCTACGGCTCCCTCGGTAACCGCATTGAGAATGCCCTTTTTCCTTCCCGCAACTCGCAACCCGACACTCGTAACCCCTCCGACTCCATGAAACTCCCCGTCCTCTCCCGCGCGCCCGAGTTCACCGGCCTCGGCACCTGGCATGGTTCGGCTCCGCTCACCATGAAACAACTCCGGGGCAAAGTTGTGCTCGTGGACTTCTGGACCTACAGCTGCATCAACTGCATCCGGACGCTGCCGTACATCGAAGCCTACTGGAACAAGTACAAGGATCAGCCGTTCGTCCTCGTCGGCATCCACACGCCCGAATTCACGTTCGAGAAGAGCGAGAAGAACGTGGCGATGGCCATCAAGGAGCACGGCCTTACCTACCCGATCGCGCAGGATAACGATTTCGGCACGTGGGACGCGTTCGCCAACCACTACTGGCCGGCGAAGTACCTGATCGATGCCGAAGGGCGCATTCGCTACGAGCACTTCGGCGAGGGCGGCTACGACGAGACCGACGAGGCCATCGCGAGCCTGCTCGCGGAGATCGGCGCGAAGGGCAGCAACGCATCCCTGCCTGCAGAAAAGAAAGTCGATCGCATCGGTCCCATTACGCCAGAGACGTACCTGCATTCGCGCAGCTGGCCCGCGTTCCAGAATGCCGAGGGCGATCCGGATACCGAGGTCCACAGCTACGTCCTCCCCTCCGACGTCACCGTGAACCGCTATGCCCTCGGTGGCAGCTGGCAGCTCGTGGAAGACGAGCGCCAGGTCCTCCGTTCCGCCGAAGGCGATATCCGTATCCATGCTGTCGCCGGCGAAGTGAACCTCGTGCTCGGCCTCGAGGACGGCGCGTCACCCGCGCAAGCGACGGTGACGGTCGACGGAAAGAAGACGAAGACCTTCACGGTGGACCGTCACGACCTCTACGAGCTCTTCAAGGGCGACTACGGGGATCACGACGTCGTGCTGCGCCTGAAAGGAAAAGGAGCTGGTGCGTATGCGTTTACGTTTGGGGACTAAGAAATTCTTCCAAACGTGGGGATTACATATTCATTAATAATGTTCTAAAATATACTTTGTATTCCATGCTCACACGAACATGAAATCTCCAGAATTGCAGAGCGATGTCTTACGCGAGGAGGACTCTGACGAAGCGCCACAGAGAAAACTCAGTCAGCTTGTGGAAGAAGCAACGGTATCCAAAAAGCGAGTGCTGCTTTCGAAACTCGGCATGTTGCTTGGCGGATTGACGGGAGGAATTGCGGGTGTAGCTGGAGGGCCTCCGGGAGTCATCGCCGGTACCCTTATTGGGGCTACGCCGGGATTCTTGTTCCTGACCAAATCAATGGATAAACGCCAGAGCGTCGAAGAGCAGATTCAGAACAGAGTGCGGGATGTCCTGAAACAGGCTGATGAGAGCGGCGGCACCACTTCCGAGAAGGCAAAGGAAGGTACTACCGGGGTTCAGGCAGAACTGCGTACGAAAATACAGGATCGGCTGCGTTTGTAAGCACGGCAAACGGTATCTGCGGAAATGACGAAGCCGAATGGTGCCGCTGCCTGGAATCGAACCAGGACGCCCGTGAGGGCAAGGGATTTTAAGTCCCTCGTGTCTACCATTTCACCACAGCGGCACAAAGATCTTGAATGAACTATAGCACCGAAATCGAAGAATACTCGAAGCGGTGGGTCTCGCGGGTCCCGCCGCTGAGAGTCACTTTGAAGGGAAGGATGGTCCGCGGAAGGAAAGTCCTGAGCGTAGACGAAGGACAAGGTTTTCTTCCGCGATATCTTAGATCGGGAGCGCTTCCAACTGCACCTTCGGCACGACTTCCTTGTCGGTGCGTTCGCCGACGGCGAGCGGCGTGCCCGTGATCGGATCGACCTCGGTGGCGCGGACGATGAGACGTCGTAAGGTGGTGCCCGTGGGCGTGCAGGTCATGAGCGTGGAAATGCGCTGGTCGGCGGGTTGGTCGAGCACGGACGTGTCGCTCGGTTGGATTTCGTACTTCTTGTCGACAACATAGCGATGACGGTCGCCGTTGAAGTATACCCAGTACTCGTCGCCGATATTCAATTCGTGAAGACGCGCGAAAACAGTTTTATACTTTCCGGGATCCCACGGGTAGTAAGAACTGTGGCCCGTAACGAAAAAGTTGCCTGCCTGACCCGGTCGAGCCGTCCCCGGATAATGCACCACTCCTTGCTGAAGCGCAGATTGAATGTCCGCCTCCACCTGTGACCAATCCTGGCGCAAGAGTGCTTCTACCGAAGGGTTTACCAGCGGTATGTTGAGCTTCAGGGCCGGGATGATCACGCGGTTGTCCGGCGGGCCGACCGTCGGCAGATAGCTGAAGAGTTCGCCGCGGTCTCGCGCAGCCACGTTCAAGCCCGTCGTTGAGCCAAGCAAAGCGCTATCGGCGATGCTCGTTGCGTTGTCGAGCGACGGATGCTCCAGAAAGATATCAAGTTTTGCGCTCGCGATCTGAATGAAGCTCTGATAATTCATTGCGAGAAACAAAACGCCGAAAATGGTGGCGAATGTTCCTCCGAACCGCACGATGTCGATGAGAAACAATGTCCCTCTGCTGTACTGTCGAACATGCTTCTTCCCCGAGCGCACCCACACGGGTTGGCTGAGAGCGGCCCACAGGCGCTTGAGGGCTCCGAGGAAGCCGCCTCTGGCCTCCTTGAGGAGGACGGGAGCGGCATCCACGCTGACCTTGTACTGATGAAGGCCTTCCTTGAGGACTTCTTTCGCGGAGCTCGCGACGGTGAGAAGCGCGAGGCGGGCGTTGTTTCTTTTCCTCTGGATTTCGGGAAAGACGTCCGGTGCGGATTCCCGAGAAACGGACGCATATTCGACGGATTCCCAAAGCTCGTCATCAAGAAAACTGTGTGGCGTTACCGGTTCGACGGGCTCGACGCTCTCGATGAACGAAGGGCTGTTCTCCTCCATATCGGGGAGAATGATGTCGCCGTTTTCATCGTAGGAGGCGCTGTGGCGGCTTTCGCGCGAAGGCATCGGGATAGTATATCAGGAAAATGGCTTCCGGGAAAGGAAAAGCTCTCATAGAACGGCGTGTCTGACAAGCCCGAAGAACGGCTTTCTCAAGCCTCGTTCATGACCCCGCCACCAACGACCTCTTCCCCTCTGTAAAGCACGAGAGATTGGCCTGCGGCCAAAGGGGGAGATTGCGGCTTTGAGAAAACAAATTTGCCATTTGTATTCGTATACAGAAGGGTGCCTCGTTCTTTGCCTCCGAGCGCACGTGTCCGGCAGTCGAACTCTATCGTTTCGTTCTCCGCAGGCGTCCAGGAAACCCATCGTATATCGGATAGGGTAACCGCCGTCTGCTTTTCCGCGCCTTTTTCGTTCACGATCAAACGGTTTCCCACAACGTCTTTCTGAACGACTTCCAGCGGGATTTTCAGTCCGCCGATTTTAAGACCGCGGCGCTGACCGATGGTGTACAGGGGGAGTCCCGCGTGCGTTCCGACGACCGTGCCGTCGCGGCGGACGATTTCTCCCGGATGCATCTCCGTGATATAGCGTCGGAGAAACTCCTGCGGCTCCTTTTCGGGAAAGAAACAGAGATCTTGGCTCTCGCGATACTGCTCGTCGAACGGAACGCCGAAGAGCTGCGCGAGCGCGAACACCTCTTCCTTCCGCAGTCCACCGAGGGGAAAGAGCACCGTCGAGAGTTGCGCCTGGGTGAGGCCGTAGAGGTAGTAGCTCTGGTCCTTGGGGGAGTCCGCGGCCTCGAGAAGCACGAAGCGGTCCGCGCCCTCGGCCGTCCGCTCGGTCGCGACGCGAGCGTAGTGCCCGGTTGCGAGCTTCTCGCAGCCGTACTCTTTCATAAGCTCCAGAAGCCTTCCGAACTTGATGGTGCGGTTGCAGCCGATACACGGATTCGGCGTCAGCCCCTTGCGGTATCCCTCGAGGAATGGATCGACCACGTTCGTCTTGAACTCGTCTTGCAGGTCCACGACGTGGTAGGGGATTGCGAGCGTGCGCGCAACGTTCCCGGCCCGCGCCGCCGTCTGCGCGTTGCAGCACTTGCTCGGGAGCACTTCGGCCAACGCCGGTGCAAGCGGGTCGCTCCACAGCTGGAAACGGACGCCAACAAGCTCGTGCCCTTGCTGATGAAGCAGGTGTGCGACGACGCTGGAGTCGATTCCGCCTGATAATGCGACTAGAATTTTCATGGATGTGCAGAAAAGTTCTGAGGGGGGAGGGGGAGGAACCCTGCCCTGAGCGAGACCTGAGCCGATGCGAAGGTCGAGACGAAGGGGCCCGATAGTGCGACGAGAATCTTCATGGAGCGCCAATGATAGCGGATTTTCCGCGGTAGGAGGGTCCAAAACTTTCGAAAAGCGCCGGAATCTCTACGATGCATCTATGGCCATCCCGCTCTACCTTCTCGACGCGAGCATCGCGTTACTCATGGATCCCGACGCGAATTTCCGCAACATCTCGCCGCCGAAGGACGACGATCTCGGCGTGAGGTGCATCCTGCGGGACATCCAGGCAGATTGGGTCCGGCTTTTTTGCGAGGGTGCCGAGGATTCTTCGGAAAAGCAGGACATGATCCGGCGCGTCGCCGAGCACTTGCGGCACACCATCCTGTATTACTCGCAGTATTTCCGTGACACGCTGGCACGAGGCCTTCTGATTCGGGCGGGGAACCAGGTGTGCACGCTGCAACAGTACGTCGAAGTGTGGGAGATTCCCGCCCCTGATATCGAAGAAACCCTCGGCAGCTGCCGCCAACTTCTGAGGTCGCATGGCATCCTTGACGACGATCTGGATATCCCGATGCCTCTATGGCGGAGCCCGCGTTCGACGGCGGTGCTTCCGGAGGATGGAATTCAGGCGACCGGCACGCGCGCGCTGTGGTAAGATCGGCGTTATGACACACCGCTCCAACAATCTCTCAACTTTTATCGACCACGCCCGAAGCAAGGGCATGGACGCGCAGACGATCCGCATGCTTCTCCTCAGCAACGGCTGGAAGGAGAAGGACGTCGCGGAAGCGATGGCTTCCTCGGCGCTCGATATGCCGGTCCCCACGCCTCCGGACGCCGGCTCCGCGCGCGACACGTTCTTCCACCTGCTGTCGTTCGTCTCGCTGATCTCCACCGTCACGGCGCTCATCACGCTCTTCTTCCAGTACCTGGACCGCGTGCTTCCCGACGCGGCGTACGAGACGTACTACTCTTCCGACGACTTCAGCGGCATCCGCTGGTCGATGGCCGTGGTCCTGGTATCGTTCCCGCTTCTCGCGTGGATGGCCAGGCTCCTCACGCGCGAATACGCTGCGCACCCCGAGAAGCTTGGCAGCGCCGCGCGTCGATGGATCACGTATCTAATCCTCTTCATCTCCGCGTGCACGCTCATCGGCGACTTGATCACCCTGCTCTTCTACCTGCTCGACGGCGAGCTGACGCTGCGCTTCGTCCTCAAAGTGCTCGTCGTGCTCGTGCTCTGCGGCCTGCCGTTCCTGTACTTCCTGCGCTCCATGCGCCTCACGGCCGAGACCTACGCGACGTCGGGCATCCACAAAGCCTTCCTCGGCGCCGGCGCGGCCATCGTGGTCGTCGCGTTCGTCTGGGGTCTCCTCATCGTCGGCACGCCCGCGTACGGGCGCCAGCAGAGATTCGACGCGCTGCGGCTCACGGGCATCCGCACCATGGTCAGCACCATCGACAACATCACGCGCGGCGGGAAGTATGACGTCGCGTCGAGCGAGCTTCCTATCGTGCCGCTGCCGAAGACCGTCGCGGAGATCCAGGAGCGCGGGTCGATCGACAGGGTCATCACCCTGGATCCGGAAACGAGCGAACCGTACGAGTACCGCGTCACCGGAGCGTCCACGTACGAAATCTGCGCGACCTTCTCGCTGCCCCTAGACGAGAAAATCGACGAGTACTGGAACCATCCGGCCGGACGGCATTGCTATGCGGTCGATCTGAAGACGTGGAATCGCGGGTTCTGACACCATGAAGGCCGGGTGCTCCCCGGCTTATTTTCGAGTATCCTCCGTCCGTGCGCGAAAAACTCGTCGCCCTCTCGGCCGAACTCACGCGTCTGCAGGAGCAGATGCAGGACCCTTCTGTCCTTGCCGACCGCAAGGAGATGATCCGTGTCGGCAAACGTCTCAAAGAGATCCAGCGTGCGCCGGAACTTCTTGCGGAACTCGACCGTCTGGAATCCGCTCTCGTTATTTCCCCGGACGTCGCCAAAGATCCGGAGTTGAAGGCGATCGCCGAAGAGGAAGCGAAGCAGGCGAAGCAGGCGTTGCCGGATCTCGAGAAACGGATCCGGGAGTTTCTTTTGCCAAAGGATCCCTTGGACGAACGCGGCGTCATCCTGGAAGTCCGCGCGGGCACGGGCGGCGAAGAGGCGGCACTCTTCGCAGCGGAGCTTTTGCGCATGTACATCCGCTATGCCGAACTCCAGGGTTGGACCGCCGAGATCATCGACTCGTCCGACGCCGGTGCGGGGGGCCTTAAGGAGGCGTCGTGCCGCATCGAAGGCGCGGGTGTCTACGGTCAGTTGAAATTCGAGAGCGGCGTGCACCGCGTCCAACGCATTCCCGCGACGGAGGCCAAGGGGCGCATTCATACCTCCACGGCGACGGTGGCGATCCTCTCGGAAGCGGAGGAGGTCGATATTGTCATCCGGAACGAAGATCTTCGCATCGACACCTATCGCTCCGGCGGCGCAGGCGGGCAGCACGTGAACAAGACCGAATCGGCGATCCGTATCACCCATATCCCCACGGGTGTCGTCGTCGCTTGTCAGACGGAGCGCAGCCAAATCAAGAACCGCGCGCTCGCGATGAGCCTTCTCCGTAGTCGCCTCTACGCCGCCAAGGAGGAACAACTCGCCAAAGAACGCGGCGAGCAGCGTGCCGGACAGGTCGGTTCCGCCGACCGCAGCGAGAAAATCCGGACGTATAATTTCCCGCAGGACCGTCTGACCGATCACCGGCTCAACGAGAACTTCGGGAACCTTCCAGGAATCATGGAGGGAAACATTGGGAAGATCGTCGAGCGTCTGCGTGAATGGGATGTGGGAGAGCGGCTTCGGAGCATGCGCATGTAAAAAAGCATGAGAATCGCTTCTATGGCGCCCTGAAAATGACTGGTATCGCTCGAGTCAATTCTGTCCGCTCAAGCCTTTGGAGTTTCGTTTTCGTAAACAACGCTCAAACCCTTTTGCGCAAGTCCGTCAACGAGTGCTGAATTCTTCTCCAGGCGACGGATGCACCCAAGCAGTGAAAGATAGAGCGCATGCGTTCCTGATATTTCACGGATCCTCGGCGCCCGCCCTCGGTCTCCCGTCATAACTGCCGGCAAAAGTGGCGCTTCGCGGAACGGGTGTGCCAGATAACGTGCTCGCCGCTGGCTGCAGTCGATGACGGTTTTGCGGTGCGACATTGATGCTTGCAGTAATGCGAGACGATCGTCCCCAAGTCGAATCACAGCGTCCACCTCGGCGTACGGTTTTTCGTTCTTGTCGTAAATGATGCCGCAGTGCCATGGAGTAATTTTTAACGTCATGTCGTCCTTCAAAAAACGTGCGGAGTCCTGCTTCACATTCCAGGACTCCTGATGTAAGAGTTCGAAAAGGTTCTTGCCGATTTCCCGTTGAATGTTGTCAAGAACTCTGCGGCAGAGCGCTTCCGATATCGTGCCGCGTACTTCGTGCGCGTGTACGACGGAAATGCCGTGCCAATGACAGCGACTGTGCAATGATTCAACGATGTCGTCGCATTCCTCAGTATGAAGAACGGCATCGATGTTTCTCGAGTGCATTTGCAATAGTTCCAACACGTCCTGCAGTGAAGATGTTTCAAGTCTCCGCTGTGCGCATTCCACGTCATGCGAACGTGTGCTCTCGGAACTGGACATGTAGGAATAGTATTTCCTTATATTTTTCAGTCAAGTTTGTGCGCTTTGGATGGACCGATTCCACGTTCGGAGAGAACTCGGTTGGCCATCGCCCTGTGCTGTAGAATGATGGTGCGCGCATACCGGACATTCTGATCTTCGTTAGCGCCCAAGCGCAGTAGCGCCCAATCGCGGACGACGTTCGCCGATAGTATGTTTTCATTACTGGTTGATTCGTGGCACAGGACGACATGCAAAAACGCGGAGAACCGGGCGATCTTCATGGCGATACTTGCCATCTCTTCGGATGATGCGTTCGCATGTCCGGCACAAAAGGCGGCTTCGACCATTTTATGAATGAAGCGTTGCGTACGCGGGCCGTCGGGCGGATTCGCGCTTCTCATCCGCGAAGTGATTTCATGGCCACGATGCGCTTTTGAATGAGCTCTGCGGTGCCGACGTCCCTGCGGAAGCGGACGGGACCCCGCACGGCTTCGCAGAGCTTCTCGGCGACCGCTTCGGCCTCCTTCAGCGTGTCCGCGATCCCGACGATGCCCGCGGTGCGGGAGCCACCGAGCGCGAGCGTGCCATCGTCCTTCTCGGCGATGTCGCCGTAGTACAGGCGGGCGTTCGCCGGAAGATCGGTGGGGAACGTCACGATCTGACCCTTCTCGGTTTTGGCCTCCGGGTAGCTCTTCGGGACGATGTACTTGCAGACGGAAGCCTTCTTCGCGAAGCGCAGGTCGAGATCCGCGAGCGTTCCCTTCACGATCGCGCGGCAGACGTCGACGAAATCGGTCTCGAGGAGCGGCAGAAGATTCAAGGCTTCCGGATCGCCGAAGCGGGCGTTGTACTCGATCACGCGGATGCCGTTTTTGACCGCGATGAAGCCGCCGTAGAGGATGCCGCGGTAGTCCTCGCCGCATTCGGCCTTGAGCGCGGCCGCGACGAGCTTGTTGAGCTCGGACGCCCGTGCGAGGTCGGCCTTCGCGAGGAACGGCAGCGAGTGGTCGGCGTCGGTATACGTGCCCATCCCGCCGGTGTTGGGTCCCGTGTCTCCCTCGTAGGCGGGCTTGTGGTCCTGCACCGGGGGCATGTCGGCGACCTGCGTGCCGGAGACGAACGAGAGCAGGCTGAATTCAACGCCGACGAGCTTCTCTTCAATCACGACGCGTCCGCACTCCTGGATGCACTCGTGTGCGTAGTCGACGCCTTCTTGCACCGAGGAGAGATGCGCGCCACTCACCTTCACGCCCTTGCCGCCTTTAAGGGCGTCGTACTTCACCACGTACTGTTCACCAAGGTCGTTTCGAATGTAGCTTTCCACGGCTTCGGCGTTCGCGGACGTAAACACGCGAAAGGCGGGCGAGGCATCGATGCCGTGTTTCTTCATCAACTCGCGCGCAAATCCCTTGCTGCTTTCGATGCGCGCAAGCGCCTTCTTCGGCGCCACGCTGGGAACGCCGATCTCCTCCAAAGCGTCCGCGAGTCCCGCAGCGATCGGATCGTCGGGGCCGATCACGGCGAATTCGGGCTTCGTTTTCCTCGCGATCTCCACCACCGCGGCGAGATCCATGATGTCCATCACGTGCTGCTCGGCAGCGATTTTGCGGATGCCCGGGTTGCGGCTGGGACAGCAATGGATGATTTCGGGACGATGGCGGCTCCGTGAAAGGGCGTCCGCCAGGGCATGGCCTCGCGCCGAGGAGGTGACGAGAAGCACTCTAGCCATCAGACGAGAGGAATCGTAGTGGCGGCATTTGGTTCTTGCTCCTCAAACTGGTCGCGAGTCTTGTTGCGGCTGCAACCGAGATCGATAAGCATCTTGCGATTGACTTCCGGTGTGGGGTACTTCCCCGTGAAGCATCCTTCGCTGAACTGTTTAATCTTCGGATTGCCGACGCGGATGGCGTTGTGCATGTCTTGGATCGACGTGTAGAAAAGTCCGTCGGCGCCAATCATTTTGCAGATTTCATCGACGCTGTGGTTAGACGCGATAAGCTCGCCCGTTGTGGGAAGATCGATCCCATAGGGATCGGGACTGATGATCGGAGGCGAGGCGGAGGCAAAGTACACTTTTTTGGCTCCCGCCTTACGGGCCATCTCCACAATTTTTTTGCTCGTGTTCCCGCGAACAATGGAATCATCGACAAGAAGAACACTGTTCCCTTTAAATTCCAGATCGATCGGGTGAAGCTTGAAATTGAGGCTGCGTTTGCGAACCTCTTGTCCGGGCATGATGAACGTCCGCCCGATGTATCGGTTTTTGACGAACCCCTCGCGATAGCGAACCTTCAGTTTATCGGCCAAGCCGGCGGCAGCCGGCCTACCCGTGTCCGGGATCGGAATTACGGAATCGATGTGGATGCCGCTCTCCCGGATTTTTTCGGCAAGGGCCTCTCCCATGCGTACGCGCGCCTTATAGACGTTCACGCCGTCGATCGTGGAATCCGGTGCTGCCAAATACACCCATTCAAACAGGCATGGGGAAAGAATCCCTTTCTTGCAGACCTGCGTGTGCAGTTTATTGTGGCGATCGATGAAGACTGCTTCGCCGGGCTGAATGTCGCGGACAAACTCGTAGTCGAGCGACTCGAAGACCGTATTTTCGGACGCGATCATATATTCCTCCTTCATGCCGAAGCGTCGTCGGCCCAGTTGCAAGGGCCGAATGCCGTACGGATCTCTGAAACCGACGATTCCGTGCCCGCCGATCAGGGCTACCGCGGAATAGGCTCCTTTGCAGCGACGGAATACCGTCTTTACGGCACGAAAAACATGATTTGCGGTGAGCTTGCTCGGTTTTTGCTTGCGTAAGGCAAGAGAGAGAACATTGAGAAGGACTTCCGAATCAGAGGAAGTATTCAAATGGCGATAGTCTTGTTCGCGAATTTCCTTAGCGAGCTGATCGGCATTCGTGAGATTGCCGTTGTGTGCAAGGGCCATGCCGAACGGAGAGTTAACGAAGAACGGTTGCGCCTCGAATTCACTGGAACAGCCCGCCGTCGGATAGCGAACGTGGCCGATGCCCATCGGGCCTTTTAAGCGCGCGAGGGAGCTGGCATGAAAGACGTCTCGAACCATGCCGTTGCTCTTCTTCAGGTGGAATTGACTGTCGAAGGTCACGATACCCGCCGCGTCTTGGCCGCGGTGCTGCAGGACAATGAGACCGTCATAGAGATCCTGAATGACGTCGCGGAAACCGGAGACAGCAAGGATGCCACACATGGGAAGCGCTAGGCGCGGGGGGAAGCTTGAGAGGCTAAAGAGAGAACGCAAAACACGGCCCAACCCGGTGACGGGAAGAGCGAAAGATGCGGGAAGGACGTTCCCATGGGGGCATTCTACCCGCGTTCGTTTTTGCGGCAAGCCGACAGTCGCTTATTTCACCGAAGCCGTGCTGACCGACGTATTCCTGCGCGTGCGCTGCTTTAGACCGTTGGCGTCGAAGGTAAACGAATGCAGTAACCCTCCCCTCTGCGTGAAGTAGCCTTTGTGAAGCTCGTGCGAATCGCTTTTCTGATCTCCGTATTTGATGACAAAGTGGCCGTCCGAAGGAGGCGTGAAGCTGAAACTCATCTGCTGGGAAGCGGACAGGTCGCCTTCCCAAAGAATTTGTCCTTCGTTCGTCGAAATGATCAGGTCACGTATGCCTTTGTCTCCGATATTCGCCACAAGAACCTTGTCTGCGATGGGAAGCACTGGTTTCATCGTTTGCGGCGATGGACCAGACTTGGAGCAGGCTGCGATCATCAATGCGGAAAAGACAATCCCAGCAAAAAGTGAGCGTGGCTTCATAGTCGCAGTATAGACCTCCTCAAAAAGGGATCCAGCTACAACACCCTGGACAGATCTCCTTCGCAAGGAGACATGGTCCTCCTAAGCAGGACTGGAGTCGACGACGCAGTCGTTTTCCGGCGATCCGGTTCCGACGCCGTCGAGCGCCGTTGCTATCAGTAAGCCGACCGCGTCGCCACCGCTAAAATTATTCGTTCCGGGAAGACGGGAAAAGAATTCAGCATAACGGCGTCGCAGTATTCCGCCCAGTGCGTCGGGGAGAGTCTGATTTCGCAGCGCCGCTTCGGTGGCCAACTCTGTGACCGCTTCCTTGAGATGCAGAATGACGGTATCGAAATCCTCTCGACGATCGTATTGTTCGGTAAGGAGTTTGATTCGGGAAGCCATCGTTACCGCGCGACTAACATTGTCCCCGTATTGTTCGAGACAATCACAAAGAATGGTTGTCCATGCATGAGTCTTGATGTTGAGCTGCTTGTTTGCGCGGAGAGAATTCAAGGTCGCAGTGTAGACGTCGGCAACCGTCAATTCCTCATTGAGGCCTTCCGACAGGACATTGTCCGTCAGTACAAGCTCGATGCTGATTTTTTCACTGTCCTGCATCGAAAGCATTGTGCCATATTACCTATTTATGTCCATTTTCCGATTTAGCTGCAATTCTCTTGCTCGAACGCAATTTCTTAAGAGACTTGCGACGGTCAGGGGCCCCACACCTCCGGGCACCGGAGTGATGGCGGAGGCAATGTCTTTCACCGTATCAAAATCGACGTCTCCTCGGAGCTTCCCGTCGACGCGGTTCATGCCAACGTCGATGACGACAGCGCCGGCTTTCACCATGTCATTCGTGATGAGATTCGCTTTGCCGGCGGCGACAACGAGTATGTCTGCTTGCCGAGTCATTCCGCCGAGGTCCGGTGTCTTGCTGTGGCAAACGCTGACTGTCGCAGCTCGGTTGAGAAGCATGACGGCGAGGGGCTTTCCTACGATGTTGCTCTTTCCGACGATCACGACGTGCTTGCCGGAAACGCCGATTTTGTAGTGTTCGAGCATCGCGATGACTCCGGAGGGCGTCGCAGGGGGAAGCATTTCGCGTTCAGCGGAAAGGAAGACTTCACCGAGATTTTTTGCACCGAACCCGTCGACATCTTTCAGCGGATGGATCGCTTCAATCACGTCGTTCACGTATTCCTGAAGATGTTTTGGCAGCGGCAATTGGACGATGAAGCCCGTGACGTCCGGGTCCTCGTTGAGTTCGTGAATGAGATCGAAAAGCTCTTCTCGTGTCGTCTTTTCCGAAAGATGGATATGCACGTGCCTCATTCCCACTTGTTCGCAGCTCGCCATTTTCTGCTTGATGTAGCTTGAACTCGCCGGATCGTCTCCTACCTGCACCACGACGAGCTTGGGGTCGAGTTTTTTTACCTTGATCTTGAGGGCATCGAGCAGCGCTGCGGAAACGTCCTTGCCGCTGAGGAGTGTTGCCGTCATGCACGCAGGATACCGGAGCCGGCCGTAAAACTCACGCCTGTCTTCATCGACGAAAAAGGCAGGGGATTCCCTGCCTTCTTCCGACTTTCGGCTTCAAATCAATACATGATCGGACCACTCGGATTGTCCTGCACTTCGAATGTTACAGCGCTTTCCTGCTTCATGGAGGAAAGGGCGGTCGAGCGGATTTCGCTGTCGCCGATCGTGACGAGCGATTCGCCGATGCGGACGATCCTTTGGACATCACGTGGGCCGCCGTACCAGTAGCTGCCGGACTTGAGGAAATCCTGGTCGTCGGCGTAGTGCGTGATCGTACCCTTGAGTTTGAACCCGCCGCTCACGGAGAGGTCGTAGACGTACGCGCCCTGGAAGACGGGGTTGCCGTCGGCGCTCTTCGGCGTGCCAGACAGTCGCTTCGTGACGAGCATCGGGAGGACGAGGAGATTGCGTGACGGTTCGTAGAGCAGGGCCTTGTGATTCTGCTCCACCGGCGTCACCGAGCCGCGGTCGCCGACGACCTCCTTCCACATTTCCTTCGGGGACGAGACGGTGGTGACGTCGAACACCGCGAGTTTTACGCCCTGGATCGCCGTGTAGTAGACGGCATCGCTGCTGTGCACTTTGTCCGCGTCGATGGATTCATCGACGTCCTTGCCGATACCAAGGACGTGCGTGTCATCGATAGGATGCAGGTAGTTGCTGTAGCCGGGAATCTTGAGCTGACCGAGGATCTTCGGGTTTTTCATATCCGCAGTGTCGATCACGAAGAACGGATCGACCTGCTTGAAGGTGACGAGGTAGGCGCGGTCACCCATGAAACGCGCGGAGTAGATGCTCTCGCCGGGAGCGATGCCTTCGATTTTTCCGAGCGGTACGAAGTCGCGTGTCAGCGTGTAGAGGGCGTTACGAGACTTCGAATGCTCGTCGGACCAGTTCGGGCTCGTCGTCGTCGCGATGCGGAAGCCCTTCGCGTTCTCGTCCATGGAGAATTGGTTGAGAATATGGCCCGGCACGCCGCCCTGCCTCTCGAATTCGATACCGGAACCCGTGACGCGGAAGCGGTACAGACGCGTGGTCTCCGTCGGGTACGACGGCGTGTCGGACGCGCCGCCCTCCATCACGATGTCCGGACGGATCCAGTTGTAGCGGTAGTCGACCGAGGCGACGTAGAGGTTCTCGGTCGACATGTAGACGTTCTGCGCGTCGCCCAGGGTCACGGCCGTCTTCACCTCGGCTTTCACGTCCGAGACGGGGATGACGGCGACGATGAGGTATTGCGGCGAGGGAACGCGGGGCATGACGGCGATGCGCGAGCACGGGACCACGGCCATGTCGGCGGCGCCGCGGGCCGAATCGTTCATCTGCGGGACGAGCTGCGATTCCGTTGCTCCCTGCATGATCCGGACGTCGCCTGAGAATCCGTTCATCGGGGAATTGAGCACGAGGTAGAACTTGTCGCCGATCTTGCGCGAGGTCACGGCCGAGCCGTCGAAGCCCACCGTGCGGACGAGCGTCGGCTTGGACGCGTCGGAAACGTCGTAGATCTTCACCGTCACGCGGTTGTATCCGTAGTAGGGCGGCCAGATCATGCGGGCGTCCGTCGCGGCGCGCTTCTCCATGAGCGGAGACGGACCGGAACGATACTCGGTGCCGAGCACCACGAGCCTGCCGCCGTCGACATAGAGGTCGGTCGGCTGGAAGCCGCCGGACATGCTCCAGGATTCGTCGCTGCCGTTCGTGGTTTTCGTGAGCTCGGGGTTCAGGGCGATCTCGGAGAGCTTCTGCAACGCCGTTCCCGGATTCACCTTTACGATCCGGACTACGTTCTGGCTCAGAACGTAGACGTTCTTGCCGTCCGTTTTCACGATGTCGCCTTCGTCCACGCCTTCCACCTGCACGTTCGTCGTGGAGTGATCGTCGGTCGCACCGGATTGCATGATTGTTTGGTCGCGGAGCCCTGCCTCGGCGTTGCCGGCCGGGGCGGCCATCGGCGTGGGGATGCCGCCGGACTTCTCGTAGTACATGTCCATCCCGCGATTGAGAATTTGGGCCTGCGCGGCGAAGGCCGCGAGATCCGTGCACGAGGTCGCCGTCTGGACGGCATCGGAGGCGGTATTGATCGTGAGGGAGGGGTTCTTCACATTGAGGTAGCCCTTTGTCGGCCGATCCGTTCTGCCCTCGCTCAGCCGCCACATCATTTCGGCCATCTCGCCGCGCGTGAGCTTGGCATCGAGGGCGTTCACGCTCGTGGGGATGGCTTTCGATCCTTCGATCGCGAGGACATAGCCCTCGTACCATTCGTTGCCGTTCTGTTGGATCTGCTGCTTGTAGGCGAGTGAAAGGATCTTCGACGCCTCCGTGAAGGCGATGTCCTGCTCCGGCTTGAAGGTGCCGTCGGGATAGCCTCCGACGATCTCCTCCTGCTTGGCCGCGCAGACGTAGATCGCGAACCAGTCGTCGTTACCGACGTCCGGGAAGCAGTTGGTCGGGGTGATCCCGTTCTTCATGCCGCGGGCCTCGAGGATGATCTTCAGAAACTCCGCCCGGTTGACGAGCGCGTTCGGACGGAACGTCCCGTCGGGATATCCCTTGATGATGCCCTTGGATTGGAGCGAGGCGATGGCCTCGGCGTACGGGGACCCCGTGACGTCGCGGAACGACTCGGCCGAGACGAGCCGAGGAAGAGGAAGCAACGTTGCAGCGAACGCGAACGCGCTCGCGGCGGCTCCCATGCGGAAGCGGAACGACATAGAAGGGGAGGGTAACGGTGTACTCCCTCTACTACGCAGGAAGATGCTCCGGGTTACAACGTCTCAGGCCATCTTCGCCTTGACGGCGTCGTACACAATCTTCGCCGTCGCCTGTTTCTCGCCCGAGGTGTCGATGACGATCGTGTCCGGCTTGATCGTGGAGGCGTATGTGACGTAGAGCTTGTGCAGCTGCGTTTGAATGCCGTCCGTCTCGAAGAACTCCTTGTTCTGGCGTTTTTGCAAGCGCTTGAGCGAAACTTCGAGCGGGGGCAACGTGAAAAAGAGAAGATCGGGCTTGGGGAACTGATCGTTCGCAGCCTGGAGCCACGACATCGGGATTCCCTGCATGGCCCCGTAGATCAGCGTGGATGGAACGTAGCGGTCGCAGACGACGATTTTTCCGGCCTTGAGAGCGGGCGCGATGACGCGCGCCACGTGGTCCGCCCGGTCCGCGGTGAAGAGGAGCTGTAAGGCATCCGGGGGCAGAGTGTTGTTCTTGAGCCAGTAGCGGATACCCTTGCCAATCTCTCCGTCTGTCGGCTCGGCCGTGAGCACGACATCCTTACCCTCGGCGCGAAGCTTCTCCGCGAGGAATTCCGCTTGAGTGGTCGTTCCCGAGCCGTCGGGTCCGTCGAGAACGATGAAGAATCCTGGCATGACCGGAGTCTAAAGATCTCTGGCCGTCCTGGCGAGCGGTTCAGACATCCGTTGCCGCGAGCGACTCCTCTGGCTCGCCCGAGTCGACCTCGACGGGCGCGACCGGGGCGTCCTCATCGCGTTGCTCCGGTTGCGGCTCGCCGCGTCGTCCCGGCGCCTCGTGACGCTCGAGTTCCTGGATGTAATGCTCCGCGTCGTGAATCACGCGCTCGAGGCGCTCGATCCGCTCGCGGAGGTAGCGCACGTACGCGCGCTCGACGGGCTCGTAGGCGTGCCGCAGACGATGCTCCAGTTCGTGCCTTTCGTGCTCTGCCTGCTTTTTGAAGCGTTGAGCGGCCTCGCGGGCGTTGCCATGCGATCGCCCGTGGGTGAAGAGCTCGAAGAGCTCGTCAGTCTCGCGCTCCAATTCGGCGGGACTCGCTTCCTCCTCGCGGCTTTCTTCGTGCTCGTGGTGCTCGTGCTTGTGCTCGTGGTGCGGATGATGGTGGTGATGGGCGTGCGCAAGGTGCTCCAGATGCTCCGCCGCCTCTCGTGCCGCTTCCGCGGCCTCTTCCTGGCTGCGAGCCACTTCCTCGGCGGCTCGCTCGCGCTCCTCCTCTTCTTTTTCCTCCAACTCCGCCTCGCCGTGGAGTCCTTCCAATTCTTCGTCCCGCCGCTTGATCTCCTCCACCTCCTTCTCGACGTCGTGAGGCTTGCCGTCGGGCGAGAGATCCATCGTCAATTTTTCCCCGTCCATGAGAAGCGTCGCCTGTAGTCCCGGTGTCATCGGAAGATCGAGGGAATCGTCGCCGCGCAGCGTCACCGTGTACGAGCCGGTCGGCATTTGAACAGCGAGTCGCGTGTGCTCGGGAAGGTGCGAGAACTGCAAATGCAGCATGCCGCGTTGCCCCATGGTGACGGTATACGAGGGGCCTTCGATCGCTTCCGCGTGTTCTCCGCGTTCAGTCGCCGTTTCCTCGGAACCGGCGTGAGCGTCTGCGTCGACGATGAGCGTTTGTTCGACAGACGTGCGGACCTCCGCCACGACCGCCGTTTCGGGCTTTGAGAGAGGCGTCACGCTCGGCGCGATGCGCTCGCCGAGTTGTTCGAGCCGGGGAAGGAATCGGTTGGTTTTCATGGTGACCCTCGGAAAGAAGAGGGGGATCGTACTACAGTGTTTTTTCGGGCGATTCAAGGATTGGCCGGTGATTTTCTCAAAGAAATAGCGGAATCGTTTCCCTTGAGCCCAAAAGTTCTCGATCCTCGGCGATAACTCGGCTAAAACGTTCCCATGAACCGAATCGTTGCCAGGGAACCACCGGATGCGAGCAAACTTTTGGCGGATTACCTCAACAATCCGTCCGGCGTCTTGCAGCTGCTGACGGAGGAGAATGCGGCTGCCCGGCGCGATCTTGCGGAAGCGCTCCGGCATTTCCCGTCGGTCGAACGCCACCTTGCCGAGATTTTCGCGCGACACGGGTACGACCAATCTTGCTTTCCTCGCGTTCTGCAGATCCTTTCGAAAAAGTACCCGGTAATCACGCGCATCGATGCCATCGCGACATTCGTGCGAACGTCGGCGAATATCGCTCGCCCCGACTTGATCGAGGCCCAGATGCAGGAGATCGTGCGGCTCGTGCGGGCCGCCCTTCAACCGATCCCGGACGCCGACAGTCACGGCATGATCGATTCGCGGAAGCGAAAGAGCGACGCGAAGAAGACGCTGGCGTCGTGAAGGAAAAAAGTGGGCCGGCGCGCTGCGCCGGCCCGAGGAGACATCACTGGAACAGCCAGCAGGCTGCTCCGAAGGCGGCCATGACGAGAGCCGTGGCGCCCTTCGCGGCGCAGAATTTCTTCCAGTCCGGGCCATCGATGGCCCACAGAATGAGACCGGAAGCGACCTGCACCCCCGCGAAGCCGAACGCGATCAGTGCGCGGTCAGGCATAACGGGTACCTCTTTTCTGCGATCCGAGGATCGCAATGGGAAGTATACATGACATATTTTTTACACTATGAAAAAACCGCCCGGTTTCCCGAGCGGTTCTTCATTTCCTATTTTTCAGAATCCACCCATCCCGCCCATGTCACCCATGTCGGGCGTGGGCATCGCGGGCTTCTTCTCTTCGGGAATGTCCACGACCGCGACCTCGAGCGTGAGAAACATCGCGGCGACGGAGGCGGCGTTCTCGAGCGCGGAGCGCGTCACCTTCTTCGGATCGATGACCATGGCCTTCACCAGGTCCTCGTACTCGTGCGTCATGGCGTTGTAGCCGACCGTTCCCTTTTCGTTGCGGACCTTCTCGACGACCACCTTGCCCTCGACGCCGGCGTTCGAAGCGATGTGCATGGTGGGAGCCGTGAGGGCGCCCTTCACGATCTCGATGCCGATCGTCTCGTCGGCGTTGTCGCCTTTGAGCTTTGCGAGCGATTCGATGGCGCGGATGTACGCCGTGCCGCCGCCCGGGACGATGCCTTCCTCGGCGGCCGCGCGGGTCGCGGAGAGGGCGTCCTCGACGCGGTGCTGCTTCTCCTTCTGTTCCACTTCCGTCGCTGCACCCACTTTGATGATGGCGACGCCGCCGGAAAGCTTCGCGAGGCGCTCCTGGAGCTTCTCGCGGTCGAAGTCGCTCTTGGTGCTATCGATGCCGGCCTTGAGCTCGGCGACACGGGCGTCGATGTCCTTCTTGCTGCCCTCGCCGTCGACGATCGTCGTGTTGTCCTTCGTGGTGATCACGCGGCGCGCCTTGCCGAGGTCATCGATCGTCGCGTTCTCAAGCTTGAGACCGACCTCCTCGCTGATCACGCGGCCCCCGGTGAGGATCGCGATGTCCTTGAGCATCTCCTTGCGGCGGTCGCCGAAGGCCGGGGCCTTGATGGCGAGCGTCGAAAAGGTGCCGCGGAGCTTGTTTAAGACGAGCGTCGTGAGCGCCTCGCCCTCCACGCTCTCGGCGATAATCACGAGCTCCTTGCGTCCGCGTTGGGCGACGGCCTCGAGAACCGGGAGGATCTCCTGGACCGAGCTGATCTTCTTGTCCGTGATGAGGATATAGGGCTTCTCGTAGACGGCCTTCATGGACTGAGCATCCGTGACGAAATAGGCGGAGATGTAACCCTGGTCGAATTGCATGCCTTCGACGAATTCCTTCTCGAGTCCGAGCGTCTGGCCGGCCTCGACCGTGACAACACCGTCCTTGCCGACCTCGTCGATCACTTCGGCGATGGCGTCGCCGATCTCAGAGTCCTGCGCCGAGATATTTGCCACGGCGGCGAACTCCTCCTTCTTGCTGACCTTCTTCGCCTGGCCTTCGAGATGCTTCGTGACCGCGCCGACGGCTTTCATGATTCCGTTCTTGATGGAGATGGCGTTTTTACCGGAGCCGAGATGCTTGAGCCCCTCCTGCATGATGGCGTGCGCGAGCACCGTAGCGGTGGTCGTTCCGTCACCGGCGGCGTCGTTCGTCTTGGTCGCGGCCTCCTTTACGAGCTGCGCGCCCATGTTCTCGAATGGGTCGGGGAGCTCGATCTCCTTGGCGACGGTCACGCCGTCCTTGGTGACGGTCGGTCCGCCGTACTTCTTGTCGATCGCGGCGTTGCGGCCGCTCGGACCCATCGTCGCGGAGACGGCGAGCGCGAGCTTGTGGACGCCCTTGAGGATCTTCTCGCGGGCCTCATTACCGAAGAGGAGTTGCTTGGCTGGCATGGTTCAAAATGGGGAAAGGGATCGAAAGGGGGTTAGGCTGCGAGCTTGCCGAGGACGGAATCGAGGTGAAGAACTTTTACTTCGACGTCTTTTCCATCGGTGTCTTTCAGTTTGACGTCATCTCCGGCGTAGCGTCCGAAGAGTACGCGGTCACCGACTTTCAAGAATTCAGTCGGATTTGCCGTGTCCTTGCCGACGCCGCCGCGTCCAAGCGCGAGGACAACGCCCTCCTGGGGCTTTTCACCGGAGGCGGTTTCCGGAATGACAATGCCGGATTTCGTCGTTTGCTCTTTTGGAACGGGCATGACGACCACGCGGTCGCCGAGTGGCTCAATTTTAACGGCGAGCTTCACCGATTTCGGGTCAACGGAGGCCATACGGTCTTGAGTGAAGAAGGAAGTAAATTAGCAGTCGGAATTCTAGAGTGCTAAAATGAGGTGTCAAGATGCCGCCCTATCGCAATCGGTGCTGTTGGCTGCTAATCAATCTCCCACCGGCGAATCACGCTTTGAAATGCCTATGCGAAGAACTTGACAAAACAGTACAAATGTTTAATATGGGCTCCCATGGCAAAATCCCCGATTTCCTTCGGTATTGCCCTTCTGGGAGCTCTATTGCTTCTCGGACTGCTGTTTGTCGGCTGCTCGAAAAGGGATGAAGAAATTCCTGGCAGCGAAGACAGCACGAACTTCTCGGTCAGTTCCGCGTCGCGTGAGTTCAATGAGCAGAAATTTCAAAACACTCTTGCGGACGAGCGCCGCGCCGACCGTGATTACGGTACGGAACAAGCATCGTCCTCTTCGCAGGAAAAATCAGTTCGGACCCGTGAGTTCGACGCACGGAATGTAACAAATGACTATCGGGAACAGCGTCGTGAGGATCGCGCCGCGATTGTTACGGAAGGATCGTCCTCGGACGAGGCCTTCAGTTACGACGCGTTTATCGCCCGCATGACGGATCTTCGCGCGCAGCAAAAATCGGGCGACTCGGAACGCACCACTTCCTCGTCATTCCGCACGGGAAGCGCCTTTGCTACTGGCTCATCGTTTTCCCGCGGTTCCAACAGCTCCTCCCTGACTTTCAGCGGTTCCGCAGGATCGACGACAGGAACGTCTTCGCTCGGAGGGTCGTCGTCTTCGGCGGTAGCGGAGTGCGGAGACGGTAAGGACAACGATGGGGACGGCACCGTCGATGCGGATGATCCGCAATGTCACAGTGACGGTAAGGCGGATTTCCTTCCGTCCTACGATTACCGTCGAAAGAGCGAGAGCCAAAATCAGGCGACGACATCGGGAGCCTCTTCCTCGCGTGTCTCCGGCGCGACGGGAACGCACATTGCGGGGGACTGCGGCGACCGCAGCGTTATTCCCGCATTTGGCAACGGAGCATTCACGGGCAACGAGGGGGCAACCTTCCCGCATCTTGTGAACGGCGACTGTCCCGTCGTGGGTGCCATTCTGCCCGTCTGGGCTCCGAATAACGATACCGTGTTCGGATCGTTGGATTTCTAGTCCGTGATCGCACCGAGCCGACGCAACGCTACGACTAGCTCGTCCATGTCGTTCTTCGCGTCGTCATGGAAATGCACATGCATGCCCATCGAGGCCGGGACGACGAGATTTTTCTTCTGGTTATCGATGAACAGGCTTTCCTCGGGCGCGCACTCGGCGCGCTTCAGGGCGATCTCGAAAATCTTCGTGGTTCCGTCGCTCTTCGACGCCTTCTCGATCGACGAGACGACGATAGGATCGAAAAGCGAGGCAAGTCCGTGATCCTCGTCGAGGATGCGGATGCGGTCGCGCGCGTTATCGGTGATCATCCCCACCTTGTGTTCGTGTGATAGTCGCCGCGCGAGCTCGAACATGGGGTCGTTGAGCGGCATCGTGCCGATGACCTTCCGGAGAACGCGATCGTCGGCGGGGATATCGAACTCCGCGCAGACGCGTCGGAGGATCGAGAAGAGATCCGCGTCGCCGTGGCTCATCTTGTCGATGTCTTTGCGGAACGACGCGAGCACGCCATCGAGCGACAGTCCGGGCTTCAGCGCCGTCAGGTTCTTGCTCATGGTGAACGAGCCCTTGGGGTCCGTCGTGAGCACGCCGTCGAGGTCGAAGAAGATGGTGTTGAGCATGATCTGTCGAGCGCCCTGAAGTGTACAAGTCGGAGCGAAATGCTCAATCAATCAACGCAATTTCAGTTACGATGGGGATGAATGGAAACTGCCCGAACGACCTTGTCGAAACCGAAGGCGTCTGATTACGATCAGGTTTTGAAACTGCAAAGCAACGAGCAAGTTCGACGGCACTTGGGCGGGCCCGTGAAACCAGAGCAGTTTTCTCAAAAGTTCCAAGCCATCGTCGGCGCGGTGCCGCCGGAAGCGTATTGGGTCGTTCGGGAAAAAAAATCACATGAGTTTATGGGCTTGGTCTGCATTGGGAAATACCATGACGGAATACATTATGAAGTGTCGTATGAACTTCAGCCTGCCTACTGGGGAAGGGGATATGGGACGGAAATCATCGAACAAGTCATCACGTACGGATTTGACGTTTTTGGACTGAAAGAGCTCTATGCGGAAACGCAAAAAAAGAACGTCGCCTCTCGCAGACTTTTGGAAAAGGTCGGGATGCAATTGTTTTCGGAACTGGATCGCTTCGGGGAAAGTCAGTGCGTGTATGTGATTCAAAAATAACCATTGATGCCTTTATGGTGCCGACGGAGAGACTCCCTTCGTCGCGCTCGCCATTCGGCTCGCTTGCTTAGGGTAAACTTCTCGTCATGCACAGAGGATTGCTGGTGAACAAATTCTCGCGCTGAGCTTGTCGCGAGGTGGTGCCGACGGAGAGACTCGAACTCTCACATCCAGGGGATACACGCTCCTGAAGCGTGCGCGTCTACCAATTCCGCCACGTCGGCATACGTACGATGTACTAAAGAACAACAGAGATGACTTTTCGCAGGAGTAGCGCAGTTTATCCTGAGTGCCAACGAAGGACGTCTACCAATTCCGCCACGTCGGCAATGAATGAAAGGAGAAAAGATCGCGCGGAGAGTGTACGGCAGGGAGAAGGGGAGCGGAAGGCCTTGGAACTCCTGTAGACTGTCCTAAATGCGAGCCGTGAAGATCACCGTCAACGACAAGATGCAGAAGGGATACATCTATTTCCTGACGGAACCCGAGGGGAAGAACTTCGATCCGCGCTTCGCGCCCGATCTCACGCCGAAAGAAATGCTCGCGCTCGGGGTCTTCGGCGGGAAGTACATGACGGATTGCCGGAAGGAATTCCCGGCCGACTGGTACGCGCGCGCCAAGCTCTGTCCCGAGCGGCACGATCCCGCGCTTAACTGCTTCGGCGTCAACGCGAGCCAGCCGCTCTCCGTCTGGCGCAAGAAAGGATGGATCCATCCCGCGGATCCGCGAGGTTGGTTCCAGTGGTACTGCCGGTACTACCGCGGACGCAGGATGCCCGGAGAAGACGAGCGGCAGGTCAAGCGATGGCTCGCAATCAAGCGTCACATCGTCCAGATCGTCCGCAATTGCGAGAGGGGAGACGTCTCCTGCCGACGTCGCCAAAGGCAGGCCGTGCTCCATTGGGCGTACGACAGCCGAAAGATCTGATATTGACGCACGTTAAAGTTATTTTACTCTGTGCACATGCCGATATTGCACGGCGTTGCCGCGGCCATGTATGGGAAGAAGGATTCGCATTTGTTTTCCGTCAGTACCGTGCGTGGATCGTCGAAGGAAGGCATCGAGCTTTCCTCGACTTCCGCGACGGAGTTCGATCCCCGGGAAAGCGGCAGCACGAAGGCTGCGTTCGCAAAATTTCTCCTGGTGGTCGACTCTCTTCTTAGGGAGCAGGCGAAAACTACGACGAGCCGCCCGCTCGACGTGCCGGTCGTCCTCGGGTTCACTCGCGAAGTTTTGGGTGTCAGACAAATTAGTGACGATCTTCGAGCCGAGTACGCTTCCTTGCTGCAGGGTCCCCGTAGCTTTGTGATGGGCATCAACGATCCGCCATTCTCCGACAAGAAAAACAAAAACATAATGGATGTGCCCACACTCGCGGAAATTACGATGTCGGCCTTCGACCCTGTTCGTTCCGGCAGGAGCGGCGGCATCAGCCTGGAAACGAGGTTGTTTGTCGACAGGAGTATGGGCGACGGTACGGAAGCCCCGCCACTGAAAGGTGAAGATAGAAAATATTGCGCGCGGCTCCGAGTTCTTTACGAAAAAGCTCTTGCCGGTGACAAAGAGGCGCACGAAGAACTTACTTCGGAAGCGAAGGCTCTCGCCAGAATGCTGGGAAACCATTATCGCGAGCAGTTCGGACGCGGCCATGAAACGCGGTTCTTTTACACCGGAAGCCGCATAGCTTCCGCCATGCGTCTTGCGCCCAACGTTTTGCCGTCCTGGCTCGATTTACGTGATGTCTTCGCCGGCGAGTTGGCACGGCATCTCGGCATCCAGCACAACTTCGCCGTCAAAACTCCGGCAGACTCACCGGACCCGCCGTTCAGCAACGTTGTCGCGAGTATCGTCGCCGATCAGTTTGACGCGCTTGCGGGAATCCGCGATCCCCGAGCAGTTTTGCTTAAGCACGTTTATTGCCTTCCCGATCTGGCCGGAGAACGGAAATCGTAACGAAGACGCTGTGACGTATTGTCCCATGCGCCTTTGTTCGTTCATTCGTCTGATTGATATGAAATTTTCATGAAAAACAGTGAAGTTATCAGGCATTACCAGGCTTTGTTACATTTATTTCTCTGAGCACCATCGGAGGAGATTCGCGTAATTTCTTGACCACTCAGTTTCCCAGAGATTAAGAATTTCTTCGGCCATTGTTTTTTCACGAATAAAAATTTGTTCTTTCAGGGGCGCAAGGAAAATTGACTCGTCGTTTCCATTTCCATCAAAAACCTTAAAAGAATGAAGCGAGTCATTTGAGATCTTTAGTAGGTCTTGTGCATACGAAAGCAAGGTCCTCCCCTTTAGTTTTGCCTTCAATCCGATTTCCCATGCCTTTCGATCAGCAGCAACTATATCGTCATAGCTACACTCCTGCGTCATCTCTTCGACGATATCCCAGTTTTTCGAATCAAGTAGTAAACCTTTCATCAAAGCTGGAAGTGCTAGCGCATAACGAAATGGCACGCTATCAGCTGCTCTGTACTCAAGGTAGGCCGGTCTTAGCCGTAAATCGGACCATGTTGTTTTTACATGAACGTCAAAATCCTCCATGCTAGGAAACCCAACGTCCAGGCCTCTTTTCATCCAATCAACAAAGCTAATTTTCGAGTCCACAGCCCTGGTAATGGCATCCCTCTTCGTGAGGATAACGTCGTGATTTGCAAAAAAATTGACCCATGAATGCAAGCAAAAATCGGGGTCTAGTATGTTTTCAGGAATTCCGGTCCTTTCGGGTGCATATGACTGAACGCACCAACGCCTCATGTCCAGATATTTGCCCGGCTTTCCACAGTCGAGCGGACTGCTGGAAAACATAGCGCTTACTATGGGCAATACGCGGAAAGCCGTTTGGGCCATTCTCACGGCGGACTCCTCATCTTTATAACCAACGTTTACCGTGAGTCCGTTTGTTCTTTTGGTGTACATTTCCATAATGCTCTGGTTCCCAATTTTCTGAAATATTTTATAACGTTCGCGGGGGGCAAATGGAATTTCCGCATCCGAGTGTAATGGCTGAAGACCTGTTGGTACCCATCCAATGCCGAAAATATTTCCGATTTCACGTATTTCATTAATGTGGATGCGAAGCTCACGCGCAAGATCATGGATGCTTTGCTGCGGGGAACCCGAAAGTTCCGGACGACCATCACCCTCGATATTGATGCGGGTAATGCCTCGACGTAGTTCAAGTATGCCGCAGCCTTCCTCGTACTGAAGCACTTCCCATCCCAGCTCCTCAACAAGTTTTTCCAGTATGGCCAAGTACCCGTTCGTACCCAGGTATTCGACGGCCTTACCAGTATCGCGATATACACCGGATCGTTCCCACTCAATGCCAATTGAGGATACGTTTTCCTGACTTTTTGCGATGTATGTGTCTACGAGTGTATCGAGTGTCCATCGTAAAGGCATAATGGGCATCGGGTGAGACTAGATAAATACCTAGTACCAACGTCATCATAACACACCCGTGCGTTTGCAAAGATTTTTTGTCAAAATTTATTTTAAAATGCGTATGAAGCGAAGCGAAACTGCTCTAGCATTCTAGGGTGAGGACTCGACTTGTTTTTGCATCGCTGTGTGCACTGGGTATTTGTTTCTTTAATGTTGTCCATGCAAAGGACGCGCAGACTTGCTTACGCATCAATCAGCAGAATAGTGAGCGCGTCGACGTGGATTCGCTTCGTTCCGCCTGGCTCGCTTGGATCAACGGTCTGCGTGCCACGATGGGCCTCAGGCCGTACGTCATCAACGAGTATCTCAATGCAACTGCCTCCAATTGGTCGACGTTCTCCGTCCTCCGGGGAACGATCGACCATCGCCGCTCTCCGAAGGCCGCGTACTACGACTACGGCGCGATCGAGAAGTGGTTCGCCGGCAAGGGGCTCGAGTTCGCAAACGTGGGTGGCAAAACGTTTACCGAAAATATCGGATGGGGACCGTTCCGCTGTCCGGAAAGCGACTGCACCGGGCCGCTCATCGACGCCACGCGCTCGACATTCGATTTCTTCCTTTCCGAGAAGGGAAGCAACGGCGCTCACTATCGGAGCCTGGTGAATCCTCAATTCACGCAGATCGGCATCGGCGTGGCACTGAGTCCTACGCAGGGCCGTTACTATCTTACCGTCCACTACGGGACGGAGGTGACTTCCGATCCGGCGCCGTTGTGCTCCGCGTCGTGATATGGAGAATCTATCTGCCGTTCTTTGGGACATGGACGGAACCCTTTTGGGCACGGAGCAATTGCATTTGGAATGTTGGGACAGCGTTTGCCGAGACAGCGGCATCACAGACGCAAGAAGGATCTTTTTAAAAACCGTCGGCAGAAACCGCGTCGACACGGATGAAATTCTCCGAAAGGAGCTGGGAGATGGATTTGACATCCGTCATCACCGAACGCAGAAAAACGATCTTTTTCTGAAACGGATTCGAGAAGGAATCCCTCTTAAAGAAGGCGTCGTCGATTCGCTGAGCTATCTTCGAGAAAAACAAATTCCGATGGTCGTCGCGAGTTCGAGCAACATCGCGCACGTCCGCGAACATCTTCAACTGGCAGGGATTGACGAATACTTCACCGCGTTCGTCGGAGGAGATCAGGTCTCTCTCGGGAAGCCTCATCCCGAAATTTTCATCCGCGCCGCCGGCGAGCTCGGCATCGATCCGTCGCAGACGCTGGCAGTCGAAGACTCGCCCAATGGAGTACTCTCCGCGCACGCAGCCGGCTCGAAAGTGCTGCTCGTTCCGGACCTCGTCGAACCGAACGACGAAATTGTGCTGCGTGCGGCATACGTGCGTCGCTCGCTCACCGAAGCACTCGAATTATTCCGATTGTTGTTCCCGTAACGTTTCCGCGGCCGGCACGAATTTGATTGAAAGCGAGTTCACGCAATGCCGCGTGTCTTTTTTCGTAAAACCCTCTCCTTCAAACACATGTCCCAAGTGCCCGCCGCACGCTGCGCACTGGATCTCTGTCCTGGATCCGTCCGCGTCGGGCAAGCGCCTTACGGAACCTGCGACAATATCGTCAAAGCTGGGCCACCCGCAGCCGGAGTGGAATTTCGCCTCTGAGCTGTAAAGAGGCGAAAGGCAGCGTCGGCAAACATACGTTCCCGGTTTGAAAAAATTGTCGTACTCGTTCACATAAGGCGATTCCGTTCCCTTTCCCACGATGATTCGTTCTTCTTCCGGAGAAAGATCCTGGTACTTCATGACTCGATTCTGCGCCGACGAGCCTGTCGCTGCAACGCCGTGGCGCACCGTTTCGCTCGGGCGTAGCATCTATACATGTTCAAAAACAGGAACACGCTGCGGTTTCCGGCAGGAGAAGAACGGGGGCCTCTGTTCGGCCGCGGTACCGCGATCGCAATCTGCGCCGTGGGGGTACTTCATGTCCTCCTACTAAGCCTTATGGGGCGAATGCCTTGGTGCTCCTGCGGTTTTCACCTATGGACAAGCGAAGCGTGGAGCAGCAGTACTTCCCAAAACTTCGCCGATCCGTACTCGTTTTCCCATGCGCTGCATGGTTTGCTGTTTTACTGGTTTCTCGGCGTCGTCGCGAAAAAGATGCCACTGCGATATCGCCTCGTTGCGGCCGTTTTTTTGGAGGTGTGCTGGGAGGTTTTTGAGAACACCCCCTTCGTCATCGGGCGCTACCGGACGGCCACGGCCTCTCTTCAATACTTCGGAGACAGTGTTCTCAACTCAGTCGGAGACGTCGCGTCGGCGATATTCGGTTTCTGGTTCGCCGCGCGAGTTCCGTGGAAGTGGTCGGTAGCCGCCTTCATCGCTCTGGAAATCCTTATGCTTTTTACAATTCGCGACAACCTCACTTTAAATATTCTCATGCTCGTTCACCCGTTTGCTGCCATACGACAGTGGCAAGAAGCCGGTGGGCCGATCACATTCTAGAGGTGGCATTCTTTGTGCTCGGATTCGGCTCGATGTTCGCGTACGCACTGCAGAACACTTTGCTGGTGCGTTTTGCGCGCTCAATGGACGGTCTCAGTCTCTCTTTCTATCGGAATGCCTCGTTCATCGTGACTTTGTCGCCTCTTCTTTTTATGGCCACGCGCCATGATCTCTTGGCATTTCGTTTCCAGTGGCCGCTTCTGCTCGTGTCGGCAGTGGCGGGAGCCGTTGCCCAGACGCTTTCCTTTGCGGCACTTCGACGCCTCAGCGTGGGCGTCACATCCGCATTCACCGCCTCCTGTTCCTCGACCCTGACGGTATTCATGAGTTCTCTGTTTCTCGGAGACGAAGTAAGGGGTCCCATTGTGACCTGTATCGCGATTACGTCGCTCGGCTGTCTGCTTCTTGGGCTGCAGCGCATGTCTCACCGGGAGCAGAAGACGGCTACGATCGGCGGATTTCTGCTCTGTTTGTTCGCCAGCGTATTTTTTGTGACAACCCGCATCGTCCTTGCTTCCGTCAGTCGCACGGCAAACCCCTTGGTAACCACATACGTTTGGGAGGTGAGCTTCGCGGGAGCGTCGGGCGTTCTTCTTATAATAAGGCGTGCCGCAGGCGGAAAAGGCATTCAGCGCGTCACCGGGACCGATTTCGCGCGCATTGCCCTGTTTGCCCTGCCGACACTTTTCGGCACCGGACTTTTTTCGCTAGCCGCCCGCACCGGTCCTCTTCCTGTCCTCAGCACAATTTCAACCTTGTCACTCGTGACCGTCGCTTTCCTCGCCCGTGTTTTTTACGGAGAAAAACTTTCTCATGGGCAGTGGCTGTCCATGGGCGTGATTTTCGGAGGCATTGTGGCGATAAAGCTGTACTGACTTCACAACCGAATCGCGAGCGGTCATCCTGTGTCCATGAAGATCAATCAAGCTTGGCTGCAGCGAGTATGTGAGTCCGCGATCCTTTTCCTCGCCGCTTTCGTTGTTCTCTGGAAGGGCGGCAAAAGCCTGGAAACGACATGGATGCTTGCCATCCTTGCATCGTTCCTCCCCTTCGCTCCGAAAACGAGCAAACGCCCGGGGAGAATGGTCGTATTATCTGCCTGTACTTTTTTGGCACTCGGCGTGCTCAGTCAATTCACGTCGTCTGCCTTTAATTACGGCTGGGACGAAATAATAAGAGACGCAGGCTGCGTTTTCGTTTTCCTTTTTGTGGTTCGATCTGCGGATGACGGATTCGCTTTTCGTTTCAGCAGAGTGCTTACAGCTGTCGCGACCGTTGCGTGCATCGTCGGAATCGCCATATACGCCTACCAGCCAGTCAGTCGCTTCGTGGGCACCTTTCTAGATTGGCGTTTCCACACGGACTATTGGCCGAACGCATGGGCCGACTTCTTATTGCTCGCCTGGCCGTGCGCCGCTTACGCGCTCCGCCGAAGACCGGTGGTACTTGGCGCGGTCCTCGGACTGATGCTGGGGTGTCTTTTTCTCAGCTTCTCGAGAGCCGGAATCCTCGCATTCGCAGGACAACTGGCGATTCTCACTGTTTTCGGCTCGGTGACGAGCATTCGCATGCGCTCCTGGCCTGGAGGAGAAACGGTCGGCCGTTGGCTGTCGGTTGCCGGACTCACGCTGTTCGTGGGAATCGTCACTTTCATCGGTTGCAATGCGCTTCGCTCGTCGCACTTCTCGCTGGAGTCTGTTACGAATAAGGCGACGTTCAGTGCGGCCGAGGGGACGTCTTCTATTTCCGAGAGGCGCGAGTTTTGGAACGCCGCCGTTCAAATGATTCGCGAACGCCCGATTCTCGGGTGGGGCCCGTACAGTTTCCGTTTCGTTCAACCCCGGTATCAGACGGTAGTCCTCGCGACATCCGATCATCCGCATAACCTTTTTCTCAAAATTGCCGCGGAACGGGGTCTGCCGAGCCTCCTCGCCTACTCAGTTCTTGTTTTGGGAATACTCGCTTCTGCGTCCTGGCGGTTGCTCAACCGCACGCAGCGTGGAGAAAATCTTCCGTGGCAACCGCTCGCCATCACGTCGGTTCTCGGCGTGGTGCTGCATTCCCTGGTTGATTACAATCTGCAGTTTGTCGCCATCGCACTGCCTTTCTGGATTATTCTCGCGACGATTGCCCCCGTGGCGACGACAAAGAAGGCTGCCTCGACGAAATGGCTGGAAAAAGCGGCGGCGGTGTTACTGCTCGTCTTCGCGCTTTGGGAGGGGATTTTTCTTGTGACATCGTCACTCGCAAGACGTGCGCATGCGCAAGGGGACGACGTTGCAGCGCTTGCGTGGTATTCGCGTTCATGGCCCCAGCTTTTCCGGAGGGACAGCGATCTCAGCCTTGCCGAAATTCATCTGTCGCATCAGGAAACCGAGCAGGCACGCGCAAGCATCCGTCGTTCGATCTCGCTGAACGCGCAAGACGCGCGCGGCTGGCTGTTTCTCGGCAATCTCCAGGAATCGCAAAAAGAGTGGGATGCGGCCCTGGCTGCGTACGAACGCACCTGGCAAATGGGCCGCTTCAACATTTTGAATGCCCTGTCGGGATTGCTGCGCGTCCAGGTGGCTCGCTCCCGTTTTTCAGATCTCAAGCGACACCAAGACGAGTATCTCGCCCTCTTCACCGCCTTTGCGGAGGCGATTGAGCGCAATACGCATTTCATAGCGATCAGTAGGACCGTGGAGGAACTCGAACATGCTGCGGGGTATCTGGTGATCGCATATCCTGCGGAAGCCGACCGAATTGCGAAGACCGTTCGCAGTGCCCGAAAGCATGCCGATGAAGAACGTCTGCGTTTCGGCCAGCAGCCGACGGGATTTCTCTGGTAGAAGTGGTCTTGCGGCAGCAGGGAAGGCCGCTAGACTCCACGCATGATTTTGCGCACCCCATCGATCGTTCTGCTCTCCTTGAGCGCTCTTCTCGTCTGTTCCTGTGCGAAACAAGGCGTGTCCATCCAAAAGGACACCGATGGAACGTCTGAAGGCTTCCAGTTTGTCATGCCGAACAAGGATGCGACCGACCCGATTCACGGGAAGGAGCTCTGGCTTGGAATCGGTGCTCTCGCCGGAGAAAACAAGGTTCCAGCCAACGGCATCGGGCAGCTTCACTACATGGCTGACGGAACCTCTCTCGTGAGCCTTCAGGTGAATATTCATCCTGCCGTTTCAGGCTTGGAATACCACGGATACCTCGTCAACGAATCGGGAGACCGTGTTGATATCGGAACACTTGATTCGTTTTCGGGAGTGCGGCATCGATTGAATTACGAAGCGAAGCGCGACCTTCGCGACCACCTCAATATCGAACTAACACTCAATAAGGCAGGCTCGCCCGTCGCCGGTTCTCTGCAAGCCAAGGGAACGATGACCGAAAAAAAGCGGCAGTAAGTAGTTTTATCCGCGTGACGGCATCGACGTCAGTATATTGACGGCGAGAAAGGTAATGAGAACCGCGTGTAACAGGATGGCTGAAAACGTGGATTTCATAGTATCCCCGAAAGGGGACAAGCAGAGTAAAGGAGACTTTTCTTCTGTCCAGTTTTCCTGACGTATTTATGTATACTAAATTTGCTCAATCCACGGAAAATTCGGGCGCGTCCATGGGTCAGGATACTCAGATATTGGCTTACCGGTAACAACATCTTGATACTGCCCCCGCAGTGCATTTACAATCGACGGCGTAAGTGCCTCGAACCCTTCGGCCAGAAGAGTCTGCTCAAGTGCGCACAGGTAGGGATCGATATCGACATTCGAAGGTGGCTCCGTGCTCTGCCTGCTTCTTCTCTTTTTCCATGCGGACCAAATGACGTCTTGGATGAGAACAATCTCGCGCATCGCGCGTCCGGCGGCATCGCTCGGAGGATAGGAAAAGCGGTCATTGAGGAGGTTGTCAGCAGTCGGCATAGCCGTACGAAGGTAGTCAATTGACCATCATAGTCAAAAAAATGAATCTCGACCAAAGGAAAGTGGCAGCAAAAAGCCACATTTTGCGTGCGAATAGCTTCTGCTACGATACAGGCGGAATGGGTCCCGCCCGTTTCGCTTCTTTCACCAGGATGCAGCCAGGTTGGTCCGGATTCGCGTAGCGAAGACCGCCAAAGAAAAACTCGGTTCCTTGTGATTCTTTCGGTAAACTCTCCGTCATCGGGATGTAGCTCAGTTGGTAGAGCGCACGGTTCGGGACCGTGAGGTCGCAGGTTCGAGTCCTGTCATCCCGACCATGTACACATCTATACCGGACTCCGCCCATGCGATCCTACCGCTATCTCGATTTGGTCACTGCCGCCTTCGTTGCGGTACTGCTCATCAGCAACGTGGCATCCTCGGCGAAGATCGTCGATTGGCATCTGAGTCTTCTCGGTCTCCCGCTTTCGTTTGACGCGGGGACTCTTCTTTTTCCACTGAGTTACATATTCGACGACATACTTACGGAAGTGTACGGATACGCCAGGAGTCGTCGGGTTATCTGGACCGGATTTGCGGCAATGGCTCTCTTGAGCGCCTGCCTGTGGATCATCGGACGGCTTCCAGGGGAGGCGCAGTGGCAGCAGTATGCCGGTGATTCGGCTTACCAGGCGATTCTGGGTGGAGTGGCAAGCGGCGCGATCGTCACGGCAAGTCTTCTCGCCTACTTCTGCGGAGAATTCAGCAACTCGTATGTTCTCGCAAAACTGAAAGTACGTACCAACGGGCGGTTCCTCTGGTTGAGAACAATCGGATCGACTCTGGTGGGAGAAGGACTGGACACAGCAGTCTTCGTTTCCATCGCCTGCGCGCTCAAAGTGTTTCCTTGGGAAATCGCCTGGTCGCTGATGGTCGCTAACTATGTCTTCAAAGTAGGCATCGAAGTTCTCTTCACTCCCGTGACGTACGCACTGGTAACATTCTTAAAGAAAACCGAGAAGGAAGATTTCTACGATCGCGAGACGACATTCCAGCCTTTTCTGTTCTCATAAACTGACTCGGCAAGTAGCGAGGTGTATTATCAGGCACATCTTTTCATTTTTATGACGCTTCTTACCGTTTCATTCTGGAGTATTCCTGCAGCAGTTCTCGCCTCCGCCGTCATCGGATTTCTGTGGTACGCCCCATTTTCTTTTTCACCCGCGTGGGCAAGAGGACTGAGGCTTTCCGCAGAAGAAATGAAGCGCGGTCCGCATCCGATTACCTGGCTCGTCATGCTTTTTTCCGAAGCGTGCAGCGCTCTCATATTGGTTGCTTTGCGTGCCATGCTTGGACTTTCGTCGTGGGGAGAAATGCTAACACTGACCTGCAGTCTCGTTCTGGCGGTCTTTGCGCTGCCAACGCTGATGAATTCGCTGTTCGGCAGAAAAAACTTGAAAGTTTGGGCAATTGAAGCCGGCGGAACTCTCGCCATGCTTGCTGGTCAGGCGATCGTCGTTTCTCTTTTCTGATTTTCATTCATTCACCCCCGTCCTATGGATGCTCCAACAACCCGGACCGGCCTCAAACCGCTGTACCTTATTTTAGGTCTTGTTGTACTTGCTCTTCTCTGGTTGGCATCGAGCTACAACGGCCTTGTCAGTTCTAAGGCGACAGTAGAGAAAAGCTGGGCGGATGTAGAAACGCAATACCAAAGGCGCTTTGATCTTGTTCCGAATCTCGTAAGCACCGTGAAGGGTGCGGCAGATTTTGAACAAAGCACATTTACGGCGGTGACTGCCGCCAGAAGCCAGTGGCAGACGGCCGGCGCCAGGGGCGAGAAGATCGAAGCGGCATCCGCCTTTGACAGCGCGCTTTCCCGACTTCTTGTTACGGTCGAGGCGTATCCTCAGCTTCAGGCGACCCAGGCGTTTAAGGACCTCATGACTCAGCTTGAGGGAACGGAGAACCGCATCGCTGTTTCCCGTCGCGATTACAACGACGCGGTCATGCAGTACAACGTGGCCGTACGTTCGTTTCCGCGCAATCTCGCGGCCGGTATTTTCGGATTCGGTCCGGAGAAGTCGTTCGAATCCGCGGAAGAATCCAAGCAAGCTCCGAGCGTAAAATTTGACGATAACTAAACGTCGATGCGTCTTCGGTTTTATGCCATCATCGGCTTTCTCCTTGTTCCGTCGGTAGCATTGGCCTTCGAGATCCCTCTGAACGATGGATACCTCACGCAGACGCAGCAATTCATCACCACGGAAGAAGAACAGGCGCTCGAGGCAAAGCTGAAAGAATTCGACGAGCGTACTTCCAATCAAGTAGCGATACTGCTCGTCCAAAGCATGAGCGGCGCCTCCCTTCAGGATATCGCCGTGCAAACGGGCAGGGCTTGGGGCGTGGGTACGAAAGAACATGATAACGGCATCGTCATTCTTGCTGCCCTGATGGACAGGGAAGTGACGATGCAAGTGGGATACGGATTGGAAGGTGCGATTCCGGACATCGTGGCAAAGGGAATCATCGAAACCGACATCGCTCCCGCCTTCGTCGAGGGGAAATACTACGAAGGACTCGATGCGGCAGTCGATGCCATCGAGAAGCACGCATCGGGTGAGTATACCGCGGATCGATATTCCCCTGCCGTGTCAGGCTCGGGATTCGGTTTCCTCGTATTCATCGTCCTTTTCGCACTTCAATTCTTTGCCGCTTGGCTGTCGCGGTCGAAGTCGTGGTGGGCAGGGGGAATGATCGGCGGCGTTGTCGGATTCGTTTTGGCACTCCTGTGGAATTGGTGGATCTCCATTCCTTTGCTGGTGATCGTCGGTTTGGTTTTCGACTATGTCGTTTCGAAAAATCCCGTCAGTCGGGCGTCGAGGCGCCGGGGCGGATACTGGGGGGGCGGCTTCGGAGGCGGAGGAGGTGGCGGTGGCGGGTTCGGAGGGTTCGGCGGAGGGTCGTTTGGCGGCGGGGGAGCATCGGGTAAGTGGTGAAAACGGCATTATTTTATTGGTGATAAGTGTTCGAAACGTCGTAGACTGTTCTCCATGCGAATGTTTCGACAACTTCTCGTCTCCGTCTTTCTGCCATGCGCTTTGCTCGTGGGCCCGCCGTCCGTCGCGGCGACTCTGCCGACGCTTACCGTTGTCGCAAACGCACCCGAGGCCGGCTCGATCCCGCAGGGTGCGCAGCGCGTAGACTTCCTTACGCTGCGTCTCGCGGCGTCGTGCGACGCGCCGGTGCGTCTGGAGAGCGTGACCCTGCGCCATTGGGGCCTCGGGGCCTCGGCGGATATCGAAAGCCTGGCGCTGTGGAACGGCTCCGTCCGCGTCTCGCCCTCGGTATCGCCCGATCGGAAAACCGGCGACGTGACCCTCCGGCCCCGTCGGTTGGAGATTCCCGCCTGCCAGACGCTGGTTCTCGTGGCGCGCGCCCGGATAGCAGAAGACGCCGCGCCGGGTGGAGAGCACGGGTATGCGCTCCATTCCGCGGATGACCTCCGCACGGCGAGCCCCGTTCGCGTGACGATCACGTCCCCGCAAACTCCTGCGCCCGGTTCCGTCGCGCCTTCCGTCGATCGTAACGCACAGATCGCCGTGACAATGCTTCCCGTCACCGGTTCCGTGACGTACGGAGCCGGACGTACGGTCGCGCGATTCCAGATAAAAGCCGAGGGCTCCTCGACGCAGCGCATGACGCGATTGACCCTGACGAACCAGGGCTCCGCGAAGGACGCTGATCTGCGGAACCTTGTTCTTCTCAATGGAAAAAACGAGCCCGTGTCGGAGATTCTCCCGAAATTGACCGGCGACACGGCGACCTTCGTGTTCGACCCGCCGATCGACTTTGAGGGATCGGAAACCCGGCTCTTCAAGGTTCGCGCCGACGTCAGGGCCAGCCGCAAGCGCACGATTGACTTCATGGTCGAAGATCCGTCCGACGTTGAAACCCAGGTCTGCCCTGGCGCACGGTCCTGCGCTCAGGCATACTGATTTCCGTTCTTTCCGCGACATGAAAAGACTCTTAACGCCCATGTGTCTGGGGCTACTCTTGCTTGCATCTTGCGCAAGAAAGTCGCCGATCCCTCCCGAGGAAGTGCTTCGTCGGGCAGTTTCGGCAAGCGGACAGCTTCAGTCCGCCTCGTTTACCGTTGAAGCCGATGTTCAGATTTCCGCGCCAGGATTGAACGGCGGCGGCTCCTTGAAACTCTCAGGGGTGTTGCAAGACGGAGGCAATGCGACCAAATTCGCGCTGGATGTCGATGGCTCCGTAGCGCAGGGCTCGCAGCCTCTTTCCGGCAAAGCGACGATACATGTCGCCTCCGATCGCGATCGCGAAATGTTTTTCCTCATCGATTCTCTTGAGCTCAGTTCCGATAACCCTCTGTTTACTCAAGAGTCTCTGCAAAAGCTTCTCCATCATTGGTGGAAGATTCCGCAAAAAAACGCCGGATCGATGGTGCCGGTTTCTCCGGATCCGGGCTTGCTCCGAGCCCAGTCCGAAGTTGTGAAAGTGACAAAAGACCTTGGCGTGTTTTCTCTCGATGGGTCGGATGCGTACCATTACGGAGTCACACTTGATCCTCAGAAAATGGCCGCATATTTGCAGCGCCTCAGCGAAGAGAATCATCGTCCGCTCGATCGAGACACAACCCTGGACGATCTGGGCGCATACGAGACCAAGGGGGAGCTTTGGATAGACGCGGAAACATTTTTTGTCAGGAAGATTCAATGGACGATTCGGCCGCGATCCGGAAAGTCCGTTCCGTACGCACTGACCGTGACGGCGAAGCTGAGCGACCACAATGCCGCGAAACCGATCGAATACCCCTCGAATTTCTCCGAGTGGAAAGGTTTTGCTTCCACGTTTCCAACTGCCACAGGGTCCCTTGTTTCCTCCGCAGCATCTTCAGCCTCTTCCGTACGTCCCTGATGCCACTCGCACCTCAAGATCCGCAGAACGGCGTTCCCATTGACGGTCTGGTGCCCCGGCAACCGGTCCCGGATACGACGCCGTCGCCTGCAGCCACTCAGTCGACACCGCCCCCTCTCTCTCCGCCGAGAAACACGCTTGAGCAAAATTCGGGCAAGCGATTGGCTACGCTGATTCAATTTTTCTTTTTCGCCGCATACGTCGGATTTTTCATTTGGGAAGGATTTTTACTTATGACCTTGCCGAGTCCCACGGGTGAACTGCGCGATTTGCAGTCGATAGGCGTGCTGACCTCCCTTTCCGGAATCGGCGTAATCTTACTCGTGGGGTGGCTCGGAGTTTTGCGTATCAGTCACTCGCAGGTGTCCACCGCCCTACGCCAAAGAAGCCTCATCGTTCTGGTAGCCATTCTGGTGCCGGGTGTGCTCCTGGCTGCGGCGACCCCGTATTTCATCACCCGAGAACCTGCCTTGGCCATTGACGTCGTCAGTCCGACGAAGGCCTCGGATTTTGTCGCTCCCGTCTCCGTGACCTACAGCGTCGAGCGCGCCGTCGCGACCTTGCGTAATCTCGGTTACCGCCCGGCGAAATATCAGTGGGACGGAAACGGCGACGGTAAAATGGATCAGGAAACGATCGTCCCGACTTTCACTGCGCTGTACCCGAAGCAGGGGGCATACCTCGTAACGCTGCTTATACAGTTCGATGGCGCATCGCCGAAGAGAATTCAGAAGCGTCTGAATGTTCCAACCGCGGTTTTCTCAGTGATTCCGGAGGAGCCCGTCATCGAAAAGCCCGCTCGGTTCAGCATCGCCTCCCTTCTCGCGGATCCCAAACAACTGAAGCAGGTGACCTGGGAATTTGGAGACGGCACAAAAAAGGAAATCATGAAGACTTCCGAGATTACCCATACGTACTTTACTACCGGCGAATATGAGGTGACCGCGGTTCTTCAGCTTGCCTCCAACGCTGAGCAAACGTTGAAAAGAACCATTCGCGTCAAAGACCCGGTCCCGCTGCCGTTCCCAATTACCATGACGGTGGAACCGAAAAACCCGATGGGACCTGCCCCGTTCGGCGCCGTATTCAAGCTTGAGACGAAAGAACCGATCCGCGAAATTATTTGGGACTTCGGCGACGGCAAGGAAGAGCGCGGTACAGACCTTTTTCGCGCAGGACACACGTACGATGAGGTAGGTATTTATCCGGTCGTGATCAAGGCCAGGAGCGCCAGCGGCGCACTTGCGGAACTGAACCAAATTGTGCGGGTTACGCAAACGCTCCAATTACAGGACCTTCGTTTCGAGGGCACTCCCGCGGTGGTGAACAACAAAATTCAAGGCGAACTGCCGCTTTTCGTTGAAATAACCCCGAAGACGGGCATTCCGCTCGTAACGTTTTTCTGGGAAAGCGATGATGCCGAGGCCGATATTCAGGGAACGACCTTCCGCGCGACCTATCGTAAAGAGGGGACGTACAACGTCACCCTCGTCGCACAGAATGCCGATGGGTACGTTGCTCGCGTGCCTCTTGCCGTTCTTGTGAAGCCCGCCTCGGCAGAACCGTCGATCACCGCACGTCCAGAAAACGGGGTCGCTCCGCTCACCGTTCAATTCGACGCATCCGAAAGCTACATCCCTCCCGACGAAACGCTCGCCGGATTCAAGTGGCTTTTCGGTGACGAGGAACGAAACGATGCCGTCGAGCTCGGGCCCTCCCGCGTGGAACACGTCTACAAAAAACCCGGCGAGTACAAGGTTACCCTGAAGCTCGTGACCGTTTCCGGAAAAGAATTTTCAGCGGAGCGCACAATTGTCGTGCGAAGGCCGACACTGAGCTCCTGCATCACCTCGAGCAGGACGAAGGTGCAAGCGGGCAAAGGGGTTGAGTTTGATTCCGCTTGTTCCACGGGATTCCCGCTGACTTTCGTTTGGGACGTACGTTCGGATGCCAATCCCAAGGTAACTCTCGCCCAAGGCCCTACCGCGAAATACATACACGTCTTCGATGTCGCGGGAGTGTACACCGTTAGCCTTACTCTTACCGACGAGTGGGGCAATGAAGACTCCTCTTCCGTATCCATTACTGTCACACCATGAAAAAGAAAGTCTACGTTCGTGCTTTTGCGGTTCTCGGCATAGCCGGGATCCTTCTCACTGCGATTTTGCCCTTCCTTCAATAGGGCGCAGGACATTTCCGAGTGTCGCCGTTGCAAGCGTCTCGAAAGGCTGAGCGAGAACGGAGGGCTGCTCCCGGAAAAGAAAATATGCGGCAGACGCAATCATCGCGGCGTTATCGGTGCAATACGCAAAGGCTGAAGGCCAACGTACGGGAAGCGCATTTACGCGCTCACTCAAAAGTGTCCGGAGATGCGTGCTTGATGAAACTCCGCCGACTACGTGCACTTCGCGAACTTCAGAATATCGATTCAAGGCCCTCACGACTCTATCAACCAGGTGGGAACAGAGCGCATGTTGATATGACGCGGCGACATTCATCAGGACCTGAGCAGGCAACGGAGGCGTCAGCTTTTCATCGCGCAATAGGTATCGCAATGCAGTCTTCAGGCCGGAGAAGCTGAAATCCAGCGTGTCGTCCCCGTGCAAAGGCGCGGGGAAACGATACGCGTCGATCGAACCGCCTTCGGCGGCCTTCGCGATAGAGGGCCCGCCGGGATAGGGAAGTCCCAGCATGGATGCTCCTTTGTCGAAAGCCTCGCCGACAGCGTCGTCACGCGTGCGCCCCAGAAGTTCGCCTTGCGAGTGGCTGGTACGCAACCAGAGGTCGCTGTGACCTCCTGAGACGGAAAGAGTAAGGCAGGGAAAAAGGGGACCGGGAGATTTGGTTCCGGGCCAAACACTGGAAAGATGGCCGAACGTGTGATGAACGGGGATGATAGGTAAGTCAAAGGCAAGTGAAATCATTCTTGCCGTTACCGTGCCGACCAGAAGAGAACCCATGAGACCAGGTCCATAGGTGAGGGCGATGACGTCGATTTCCTCATGACCAACTTTTGCCTCACGCAGCGCGGCGTCGATGACCGGGATGACGCATTCCATTTGCCGGCGGGCGGCATCCTCGGGAATGACTCCGGCAAGCGTTTCGTATCGGGAACTGGCGCTTGAGACAACATTACTCAAGACAACGGTTCCGTCGCACACGACGGAGGCCGAGGTTTCATCGCACGAGCTCTCTATCCCGAGAATTCTCATAAAGAGACGGTACAGGAAGGGTGCCGCACCCGCACGCACTTCGCGCTCAGACTCCGTGCGGGGTAGAGTGCAGTCGTGATTTCCTTCTTCCCCTCCCGGCCAGTCTTCGTGACGATCGGCGGTTTTTCCGTCCACTGGTACGGGATTATGTATCTCCTGGCTTTTTTGTCGGCCTTCTATCTTCTTCCGCGCCTGCAACATCTCCGTCGAGTGCTGTTGAATCGGGACGAGTGGTCCTCGCTGATCTCCGCGGTCGTCATCGGCGTCATCGTTGGAGGCCGGCTGGGCTACGTTTTGTTTTACCAGCCGCTCTATTATGCAGCGAACCCTCTGCAGATTTTCGCCGTATGGAACGGGGGAATGTCATCGCATGGCGGGTTTATCGGCGTGGCGATCGCCGTTTTTTGGACTTGTAACAAAAGGAATATTTCTATTTGGGCCATGGCGGATCTAGCGGTGGTTCCTGCCGCGCTTGGATTGGCATTCGGAAGATTGGGGAACTTCATCAATCTCGAGCTCTATGGCACGCCTACGACGCTCCCCTGGGGCATATTCATTCCCGGAGTGGAAGGATTGCGTCACCCGACTCAGATCTACGCGCTGCTCAAAGACGTCTTGATACTGTTCCTGGGCTATTGGCACCTCGCAAAACAACGTGGAGAGCCCTATGGAAGAACCTTCTCTCTTTTTCTCATGGAATACGGGTTTCTGCGGTGCATTGTTGAGTATTTTCGAGAGCAACCGTTCTCAGGTTTCGTCGTCGCGAATATTCACATTACCAGGGGGCAAATGCTTACGGCGCCGCTTTTTCTGGCCGGCGCGCTGCTCTATTGGTACAGGACCCGCCGTTCGTAGAATCGGCTTTTCCAATGCCCTGGCAACGAAACTGCTCCGGTGAAACAAGGTAGGGCCGAATCTGCGGAGCTCCGCTAGGTGTGCAGGAGTTCCGTATCCCTTATGAATGGAAAAACGAAAATCCGCATGAATGGATTCCGCATCCCTCAATAAACGGTCTCGGGCGACCTTTGCGACGATCGATGCGGCCGCAATAGATGCCTCAGTGCGGTCACCGCGCACAATGCTTCGATGTTCCACAGGGAACTGAAACTTGTCCTTTCCGTCGACAAGAAGACAATCAACCTCCTGTAGACACCTCAAACTGTCGACTGCCACGCACATGGCTTTATTCGTTGCCCAAAGGATGCCGTGCTGATCGATGTCCAAGGCTGAAGACATTCCGATGCCATAGACGCAGTGAGCAGTAATCCATGCAAACGCAGCCTCTCGCGCCTCAGGAGACAGGATTTTACTGTCGGCGATCAAGGGGCCGTTATGCGAGCCCTTCGGTCGCCAACGAGGAGGAGAACAACGTAATTTAGTCAGAGGGAGAAGAAGAACGCACGCCGCGGCTACGACAGGACCGGCGAGCGCTCCTCTTCCGGCTTCGTCCACGCCGGCAATCGTGCGGACTTGTCTCATGCCCGCAATGCCCGAAGACACTCGCGTGCCACCTCGCGTTCATCCCAAGGAACGAGACCGTCTCGCGTTTGCATGCTTTGGCATGCGCCCATGCCGCAGAGTACGACGGCGTCATGCGGCTTTGCCTGTTCCATCAACCATGAAATGGCCTCACGACGATCGATGATTTTTTTCGCTTCCGTCTGGGTCTGATTCACCCCTTCCCATACTTCGTCGATCACGGTGAGGGGATCTTCCTGTCGAGTCTCATCCGTCGTCACGACAACGACGTCCGCTATTCGGCTGCAGATGGAACCGATTTGCGGCCTTTTTTCTCGCATTCGATCGCCGCAGGCCCCCGTGAGAACCAGCAGTCTGCCTCCCGGATGCATTTCGCGAATTGTTGTCAGGGCTCGCTCATAAGCCAATGGAGTAACCGTAAAATCAACAAAAACGGAGAATTTTTGCCCTTCGTCGATGCGCTCAAGTCGCCCGGGAATCCCTTGGAATGATTTTAGAGAAAGGCAGGCAGCGTGTATGTCGATTCCGACGGCGAGCGTGCAGGCGACGGATGCCAAGGCGTTTTCCATATTGTACGAGCCGGGAATGGAGAGATGCAGGTCATCGCATGTTTCTCTGCCGTCCTTTTTCCAGTGCACTTTGGCCGAGGAACCGCTTTCGTTTACTTTCAAGCCAGAGATCCACAACAGCCCGTCGTTTTTCGAGGCGGCTGGAGGCATTTCTTCCGTCGAATAGAAGATGGTCCCGCCGCGGGAAATGCGAGAAAGGATTTCGCAGCTTCCGTCTTCCGCATTGATCACTTTGGTGCCTCCTCTTCGTAAGCACCGGAAGAGAATGGACTTGTCTCTTCGGTAGCGCTTCATTGTTCCGTGGTAATCCAGGTGCTCCAGCGATGTGTTCGTAATCGCAGCGACTTCAGGATGGATCGGCCCGAGCCGTCCTTGAACAAGCCCGTGCGATGAAGCTTCAATGACAGCGTATTCGCAGCCATGGTCTACGAATTCCTGCAAAGACCGTTGAAAGACCGAGTGTTCAACGCTCGTCATATGCGTCTCGTTCCACCGGATTTCGTCGTTGATGCGAAAGAACGTCGTGGAGCACGCGCCGACTTTCCTTCCCTGGGATCGAAGTATGTGCGCCGTCATTCCGACTGTGGTCGTTTTGCCATCGGTTCCCGTAACGCCGATGATGCGAAGGCTTTTTTGAGGAAATCCCGCGCGTGTCGCGGCGACGAGTCCGCGCGCACGATGATATGCGGCGCGCAGGGGATGACGCGGCGGGAGGAGCTTCTGTATTGCGGCACGGACGCCCATGTTCGTATGCTAACCCACCTTGTGCTGGCCCGGCGAGGCATTCGCAACGATTTCACGCGTGCGCTTCACGTCGTTCGCAATGGCTTCCCTAAGCGCGTCCATGGACGGAAAGTCCTTGATGTCGCGAAGGCGTTGCAAAATCTCTATTTCGATTTTCTTCGGCGGAGAGACGATATGCGTATCGAGGACATGTATCTCGAAACTCTCAGGCGCTTTCACAGCCGGACGCGGACCGTAATGAATGGCCGCCGACAGCAGATGCCCCTGTAGAAGCACTTTTCCCGCATACACGCCGTGCGACAATTTTGCAGGGACACATGCGACCTCTATGTTGATCGTCGGTATGCGCACGCGCGTACCGCCGATCCCAAGACCGCGAACGACCGTGCCCGTGAAACGCATGGAGGGCATTGCTTTCATTGCATGCTGGCGCGCGCCTGGTCCGCAAAACTCTTCGCGTACTTCTGCAGCTGCTTTGCCAGAGTCGATGCATCGGGAGAAATTTTCAAAGCGGCGTCGCCGGATTTCCAGGCGGCGGAAGACAGTGTCACCACTTTCTGTAAATCGCCGGCGAGTCCCGACCGATACGCTTGAACAAGAGAGCGGTAACCCTCCGCAGTTTTAACGGCAACCTTTACGGGAACTTCGTCGGGTCGGAACTGATGTGCGCCTCGTGCGCTCAGAACGGCGCGAATGGACGATTGGTCGGCAATGGTGAGATCGCCGCGTTCGAGTGCGGACAGGGTTTTTTCAAGATCATCCTTCGCAGACAAGAGTAAGTCCTGCGTTTTTGAGCCTTCGCGCGACAGGAAGAAACGGTAAAGGAACACGGCTGCGTCTGCACGCGTAACTTCCCTCGCGGGACCGAGCGTGCCGTTTTTCGACACCGCGGTAACGCCTGTCGCGAGTCCATACCGCATAACCGGGAAGTACCATTCTTTTGCGCTTGTCACATCCGTGGCCAAGGGGGCCGTGATATCGCCGAATGCCTGTAGGTCGATTTTGCGCGAGAGGAAAAGCATTTTCAAAAACTCAGCTTTCGTTACCGTTTGGCTGGCCTGAAAGGACTTCGTTTCTCCCTTCCCGGAGACGAATCCTTGCTTCTTCGCCCAAGCGACATAGGGTGCAAACCACGCATCCTCCGGAACATCGCTGAAAGAGGCCCTTCCCGCGCCTTTGATTTCATTTTCCCCTGCAATGGAGGAAGCTATGAGCTTTACTGCCTCCGCCCTGTTTACCTTCTGATTCGGTCGGAAGGTGTTGTCCTCGTAGCCTGCAATGAGATTCCTTGATCGAAGATACTCAATTGCCGGAGCAGCAAAATCGTCCGGAGAAACATCCCTAAACTTTCCATCTTGTGCAGACGCCGTCGTGACGGACGCGAAGAGCAGCGTCGCCACCGAAAGAAGGGAAATTGTTGTACGCATGAGGAAACACACTACTAAGATGGCACTCCCCAGGCAAGGCTGAAGCCCTCTTTTCGCTTGCGGGTTTTCCGAGCATCTTCACGGCACCACCAAGGGAAGAATTCTGTTCTCTAGTCCGCAGTTTGGCGGAAGCGGTAGGATTCGAACCTACGATGCCCTTGCGGGCATACCTGATTTCAAGTCAGGCCCATTCGACCACTCTGGCACGCTTCCGTAACCACAGTGTAGCAAACATTACTGCGTGTGAGCGGATGCCTGGGATTCCAGGGCCGCAGCCAAGGCACCAATTCGTTTTCCGAGATCCGTAAAGACTTTTCCCGTCGGCAGTTCTTCGATCACCGCCCGAACTTTCGAAGCATTGACCGCAACCTCGCTCGGTGACTTCCTTATTCCCGCACGATACTCCTCAAGGATAAATGCGAAAGCGCTCGTGATTTTTCCTATTCCCTGGGTAACCGAGGAATCGGGATCGTTGACAAGCATCGCCTCCGAAAGCGCTCGAAGACGCACAACGCCGTAGTTCGCAGAAGAAAATTGCTTTTTCTCGATCAAAGCAAAGAGGCTTCGAATTTCCCGTTCTGCGGCACTGACGAGAATTTGACCGACGTCGCCGTTGTTCGCCCTGTCGTCGCGCCAAAGGAGTATTGCGATTTCCCCCCTTGTCAAAGGATGGGCAGGGGAGAGGGCGCCTTTTTCATCAACGTCAATGACGCCGCGAAGATACGCATCGCGCAGAAAACCGGCGCTCCATAACTCCGGGAAGTCGGTATCCGAAGAAAGGGCCGTATCGGGGGAATAGGGAAAAGGGGAGACAGGTCTGCTCTCGGAAGTGGCAAGCATTTTCAGGAACTCCTCGCGCGTAACGACGCGCGAAGGTTCGAAATTCGGACGATTCGGCGGTCCATCGATGATTTTCCATGCCACAGCGGTCTCAGCGGCGCCTCGATACCATGCATCCGTCGGAACATCCAGGAAAGTGCTTCCCGAACCGACGGCCGCCACTTCCTTCCCCGAGCGGCGCACGAGCAACGTTAGAGCCGTTGCACGGTCGACAGCGTCCTCCGGATGAAAGAGTCCGTCGGGCATACCTTTGAAAATGCCTTTCTCCGACGCCCACCGAACGGCTTCTTCGTACGCGCTTCCAAGACGGATGTCGGGGAACGTGGGCGCGATCTCAGCCGCTGCCGCGAACGGCGGTGCGAGGACGATGACGGCGGAAAAAAGTGCGAGAGGTGTTTTCATCGTTGCGCATTGTGCAGTACGAAACCGTGAAGCCGTGTTGCGTTGCGACGCGTTTCGTCGTGGCATCAGCGGTCCCGGCGCAGGCGCGCCTGGAGATCCGACGTGGACGGCATACTGTCGGAGGCATCGCTCTTGGCCCAGTAGTCGCGCAAACGCTCAACGTAGTCCTTATCGTCGGCGAGACGCTGCAGGTAGGGCTCGATGCTCTGCCGGAAGCGGCTGTTACTCGCGCGCTCGCGGAGCGCGTAGAGCACCGTGACCAGCGCGTCCTCTCCTCCGCGGGATTCCGCCTTAAGTTCGTCGAGGACCGCCTGTCCGATGCTCTCGGCGTCGAGTCCGGCGATGATCTTGAGATCCGCGTCGGTCCCGGACGGGAAGTAATGGTTCGCGCCGAGCCGGCGGAGCGAGCAGGGGAGCTGGAAGTCGGCGATGATGTCGGCGACCTGGGACGCGAGACCGCCTTCGCTGTGGTGATCCTCGACCACCACGAGATGACGAGTCTCCAGGGCCGCCTGGAGGACGCACGCCGCGTCAATCGGACGTACGCAAGCGACGTTAAGAACGCGGACGGAAATTTTTTCTGAGAGAAGCTCATCGGCTGCGGTCACTGCGTCGTGAACGGGAATTCCCGTCGCTAAAATCGTCGCGGAATCGGCAAAATCGCCTTTGCCGCGGATGAGGTCCGCCCTGCCGTCGAAAACATACTCTTTGCCGTACAACGGCTGTCCGCCCGGTGTGAGAAGCTGCGGATGAGAACTGCGAGCGGAGAAAACAAAAACGCTGTTTTTTCCCTCGGCAACCATCTCTATTCCGCGTTCGGCTGCCGCCGCGGCCTGATTGCTGTCGGCGGGCATCCATACTTGGGTGTGATCAAAAGGAATGTTGAGGTAGTTGCGCTCCTGGTGCGTCTCGCCATCCTCGCCCACGCTTAGGCCGGAATGCGTGCAGTCGTAGAGAGCGGCGCAACGGACGTGCCCGAGGTTGACGTCGATCAGGCGAACCGACGCGCGAGCCTCGTTTGTGCCGAAGGCGGCGAAGGTGTAGGTAACGGGAAGCATGCCGGCTTGACGAAGGCCCGAGGCCATCATCGCCATATTGGCCTCCGCGGCGCCGACGTTGATCACGCGGTCCGGGAACTCTTTCTCCACCTCGTCGAAACCGCCGGAGGCTGCCAGATCTCCGTGCAACACGACAATGCGTGGATCTTTCGCCATGAGCGCCTTGAGGTGGGTCGCCCCGAAATCCTTCCGCGCGGCGCCCTTCTTCGTCGTGATGGCACGTTCGATTTTCGCCGGTGGCGGAAGTTCCGCGGAGATCGGAAGCGCGCCCTCGTAGCGTTGGCCGAGTGCGCGGCGTTGCGGTTCGTAGGCCGCGACGAGATCGTCGAGCGCGGGAAGATTGCTGAGTGACTCCTTCGCGAGGTCTTCCTTCATCGGAGAACCGTGATAATCGGGCCTGCCGGCGTCGGAAGCCTTCTCCATCGCGGGGATGCCGAACCCCATCGTCGTGTAATAACAGACGAAGATCGGACGGCCCTTGCCGGCGAGCGCGTCGACGGCGTCGAGCGCGGCCTCGACTTGCGCCGGATCGTTGCCGTTCTGCACCTCGATCACGGCCCACCCCATCGCCGCGAAGATCGCCGCGAGATCGGAGGACGCCACCTTGGAAGGGATCGAGCTCAACTGAATATCGTTGACATCGGCGTGGACGACGAGCCGGTCTACCTTGAGCTTTGCGGCGACGCGTGCTGCCTCCATGATTTGGCCCTCTTGGCAGTCACCGTCACCCACGAGGACATCGGTATAGCCTTGCTTCCCTTGCATCTTCCACCCGAGAGCGTGGCCAAGCGCGTTACTGACTCCCTTTCCAAGCGGTCCGCAGCCGAAGGGGATATCGCCGATGCCGGCTTCCGCGTGTCCGGGCAGTCCCGCAGGCGTGCGAAAGTGCTTAATGATCGCCTCGGGGGAAGCGAGTCGCGCGTCCGAACCGCTACGACCGCCGAGGTACTGGAGTCCGTAGGCAAGGAGAGAGAGGTGTCCCGCGCTCATGCGGTACGACGCGTCGCGACGGGGATCGCGGCGGCGGAGCACGCCGTAACTGAATGTGAACGCCGAGAGGGGGCCGCCGGGGTGTCCCGATTTGTGCTCGAGGGGAGCGCGGATACAGAGGTGCTTCATGATCCCGCGGGCCGTTTCGTAGGCATCCAGCTCGCGAGGCAACAGTTTCGCCGCCTCCTCAGGCCCGATCCAGACGGACGGTACGGGGGATTCGCTCGAAAGCACCCGTTGGCAGGACAGAGGGACCGATGACGGATCCTTGCCGAGGAGTGTTTTGACGGAGGGTCGAGTGCGGGTCATACCCTTCGAGCCTAGCACAGCTCGATGTCGAGTATCACGGATCGCGCACGATATCGTCCATCTTGTCGCGTATGCCCTGCTGACGCGAGGAAACATTTGTCGTCGTATTCCAATCGCGCTGGGCAACCTCTTGAAGTCTGCGGAGTTCGCGCAGTGCATCTTCGAAGCATGCATCGAGGAATTCGCGTCGCGTCTCGGGATCAGTCATTCCCGCTTCATACAGATAGGACGACCAGAGCGTCGGTGGCGACTGAGGATCGTCCTTTGCGAAGGCCATTGCGAAGGCAAGGAACGCCTCGCGCGCCTCGCGCGGGAAAGCCACCGTTATTTCTCCGCGCGCGTTCATTGCGGTAATCGCCGATTTCAGCCGTTTGAGCCGGGTAGGCCCCGATTCATGGAGACGGGAGACGTCCATAGCAATAGTGTACAGTATTCCTTACATTCGATCGACTACGACTGCTCGCTTTGCACCTGAACGAATTTCCTCCTTTATTCCCGTCCAATCATGGATGGCGGAGAGAAGCACCTTGGCGTCGTATGCATATTTTTCGCCACGCTTCGTGCCGGGATCGTTCGTGACGAACTTGTCGCCGAAGGCGCTCTTCGTATAGCCCGTGATCACGAGCATGTGATACCAAGGTCCTGCTCCACTGAAGTACGGATTTCCCAACTCTCGACCCGCAGCCGGAACAATGACGGGCCTTCCTGCCTGCAGCTCGACAACGATCTTCTCGAGAGTCACCTCCTCGATCACGCGGGCGTTCATGCCGAATTTATCCTTCGCAATCTTCGCGATTTCCGCAGCTGAAACGTCCATTCCATAGCCGTTCTCCGTCTCCCAAGTGGAGAGACTCTGCAGTTCGTCCTCCGCAGTTTGCGGGGTCAGTCTCCTCTCCTCATAAAAATATCTCACCATCACAAGACTCATTTCCTCGCATGCTTCTTCATGAAAAGCGTCCCAATTTGCAAAAGGCGCCTGAGGACTGAATGGTACGGCCAAGGGACCGACGGCGCGAGTAGCTACGGGAGGGGCGACAGCCGGCTGCATCGGCGGATAAACCGATCGCTGTGAGCCAGAATGCGAAGTCTCGTTTTCTCGAAAGGCATCAGGTCGGGACGAGGAACACGAAGCAAGGAGAGTGAGCGCGAAAGACGCCAGGAACAAAAGTTTTGCCATGACCGAAGTATGACGGAGATTCGCCAGCTCTTCTACGGGATCGCCCGCTTGCATCGCCGCGGTCAGAAGCGGAGAATCCTCGCATGAAGCTTTTCATCGACACTGCAAACACGACGAACGTCGCCGAAATCGCCGCGTGGGGAATTCTCGACGGCGTTACCACCAATCCCAGCCTCGTGGCGAAGGAGGGCAAGGAGTTCAAGCCGACCATTCTTGAGATGTGCAAACTTGTCCCCTGCGTGAGTGCGCAAGTCACCGCGGAAACCGCGTCAGAGATGATCAAGCAGGGGGAAGAATACGCATCATGGCACAAGAACGTCGTGGTAAAGGTTCCGATGACGACGGAGGGGCTCAAGGCCGTCTCACACTTTGCGAAGAAGAAGATCCGCACAAACGTCACGCTTGTGTTCTCCGTGTCGCAGGCGATCCTCGCAGCGAAAGCAGGTGCCTCGATCATCAGCCCGTTCATCGGTCGCCTCGACGACATTTCGGAAGACGGAATGGAACTCATCGCCGAAATCATGGAAGTCTGGTCGCACTACGACTTCGCGACGGAAGTTCTCGTCGCTTCCACCCGCCATCCGAGACACATCGTCGATGCCGCGCGTCTCGGCGCGCACATCGCCACGATCCCGTACGAGGTTTTCAAAAAGCTTCCCCAGCACTCGCTTACGGATATCGGCCTCAAGAAGTTCGCCGAAGACTGGAAGAAAGTCTCCAAGAAATAACCTCAATCGGTCAGCTTCTTTTGTTCGCCCGTCTTCCAATTGGCATGGTAGGTGCCCTTCGCATCTACCCGTTTATAGGTATGAGCCCCGAAATTGTCGCGCTGCGCCTGAAGGAGATTTTGAGGAAGACGTTCCGTTCGATATCCATCGAAATAGCTCAGCGAGGCACTCATCGCCGGCAGAGGTATCGCCATCGAGGCTCCGTAGGCCACCACTCTGCGCCACGCTTTCTGCGCCTGCCCCTCGCATCGAGCGCGTAGACCCGCTCCAGCTTCTTTGTCGCCGGCGAAAGCGTGCTGGTATTCCTCGACCACTTTGCTCCGAATAATGCAGCCCCCGCGCCAAATGCGCGCAACCTCGGATTGGTTGATACCCCACTTTTCGACGTCGTTCGCTGCGCGGATAAGCTCGAATCCCTGTGCGTAGTCGTTGAGAATCGAGCAATCGAGGGCGCGACGGACGTCCGCAAGCAGTTGCCTCTTGTCCGCCTTCGACCCGATGGTCTCGAAATTCGCTCCAGAAGCCATCTGGACACGCAAATCCTTCGCCGACGAGACGATGCGCGCGTCGACCGCCGCAGTGATCGTCGGAACGGCAACACCGTACGTCATCGCCGCATCGGTAGTCCACTTTCCGGTTCCCTTCTGGCCAGCTGCATCGAGAATGAGATCAACCAAATCCCTGCCAGTTTCTTTGTCTTTCGTCGCGAAAATGTCCGCGGTGATCTCAACCAGGAACGAAGACAAATCATCCGCCGTGCTCCACTCCTTGAACACGACCGCCAATTCTTGATTCGCGTATCCCACGCTCTTGAGGAGATGATACGCCTCGCAAAGAAGCTGCATGACGCCGTACTCGATGCCGTTGTGCACCATCTTCACGAAGTGGCCGGCCCCACCGGTGCCGACATGTGTAACGCATGTGCCGTTTGCACCATCTTGTGCGGCAATGGAACGCACAAGGGGCTCGATCACGTCATACGCCTCCTTGGAACCGCCGGGCATGATGCTCGGACCGAGAAGGGCTCCTTCTTCGCCTCCGCTGATGCCCATGCCTACGAAGTGAATTCCGTTGGCAGCACACTCACTTTCTCGACGAGCCGTATCGAGATAAAGACTGTTGCCGCCATCGATGAGTATGTCGCCTTTGGAGAGCAGGGGAGTGAGATCGCGTATCAACTGATCGACAGGACTACCCGCCTTCACCATGAGAATAAAAATCCTCGGAACGGGCAGCATCGATACCAGTTCCTGAAGCGTTTTGGCACCCCTCAGCTTTCCCTCCGAGCCGAAACGCCGGAGGAATTCGTCGGTCTTTTCCGCGGTACGATTGTAGACGACAACGTCGTGCCCGCGTCGGGCACAGTTGCGAGCAAGGTTGGCCCCCATGGTTGCGAGCCCGAGAACAGAAACGTGCATGATCTGAGCGTAGCAAACGCCACGAAAAAGAGCACCTTGCGGTGCCCCCTTTCCGCACAAAGCGCGATTAGGCGTTCCTCGATGAACCAAAACCAACGACAAGACACACGGCAGCGATAGCCATATGCAAGTAGTTGTCGAGATCGTTCAGCTCCAACAGGGAAACTGCGGAAGCAAAATGGATGAACCCAAGAAGAGCGACGAGAAGATAGACAAGCCCGAAAACCACCAAATACATTCTGGAAAGACCGTAGCCGCTTCCGGCTGCTGCGAGCGCGATGATGCCGGATACCACGTGCACGACATTGTGCAGAGCATTGACGTCAAAAAGACCGACGACCGGATCGTTGAAGAAGCCGAGAATGCCGACTGCGAGTAGGACGATTCCAAGAAGTCCCGTAAGAGGTTTCACAAGCGCGTTCATAGAAAAAGGGGGAATGGACGAAAATAGTAAAGGTCACGATACCAGAATTTGATCGCACGGCTGATTGATAGGCTTGCGGAGTATCCCGTACCATCGTGTTATGGCATCCGAGAAACGTATGGATGGCGGAAAACACTCACTCGAACTTGTCGAAAATCTCAGCCGAACGAAGCTGGAATTGTTTCTCGATTGCGAGAGATGTTTCTATTTCGATCGTCGGCTCTCCGTGCCCCGAATCGACGAATATGCCTATACGCTCAACCTCGCAGTCGATGCGCTTCTGAAAAAGGAGTTCGACTCATATCGCAACGTGTGCGAGCCGCACCCGCTGATGCTGCAGCGGGGCATCGACGCCGTTCCGCTGTTCCATCCATCGCTTGCTGATTGGCGCGAGGCTTCGAAAGGCATTCGCATACTTCACGAAGAATCGGGCTTCATCGTCCACGGCGCCGTGGACGACATTTGGAAAGAAAGAAACGGAGATATTGCAGTTGTCGACTACAAGTGTGCCAGCAGACTGCCTCAGGACGGCAACTCCGTGAGGCCTTCCTACCGGAGGCAAATCGAAGTCTATCAATGGATACTGAGAAAAATGGGGTACCGGGTTTCATCAAATGCCTATTTTGTTTTCGCCGTACCCGACAGGAGCAGGCACGCGTTCCAGGACACGCTGCATTTTTCATCGTCCATCGTTCGTCTGAGCGGAAACGATTCCTGGGTGGAAGATGCCGTCGTTGCGGCGCGCAAATGCCTCGAACTTCCGAAGCCGCCGGCACCGTCTGCGCGTTGTCCGTGGTGCGCCTTTGCCCACGGAAGGACTTTCGAGGAATCGTCGCAATCGTCTGAAAAAATGGAGTAAGCTGAAAGCATGATCTTCTCTCCGCTGCCAGGAACGCCGCTTATCACTCAGGGGTTCGGCCAAAATCCTTCGGACTACGCGCCTTTCGGTTTCGCGGGGCACGAGGGCATCGACTTCGGCGTCCCGGAAGGGACGCCCGTCTATGCGCCCCATGACGGCTTCGCGAAAGTCACGGATGACGGCGCAAAAAATTACGGGCTTTCCGTAGTCATCGAGGACGTGCGCAGGCGCAGCACCTTGGCGCACCTTTCAAAGTCGTTCGTTCAAAGTGGCCAGTGGATTTCCCAGGGCGATAAAGTAGGACTCTCGGGACAAAGCGGAAACTCGGGAGGCCCCCATCTCCATTGGACCTTCAAACTCATGAAGGACGGCAAGGTTCAAAACAAAGACAACGGATACAGCGGGGCAATGGATCCGACGGAAGTTACCAGACTGTGGGAAGACAAAGATTTGCATCACGACGCCTCATACACGGAGGAATCGCGCCCCTATCTTTCGATGACCTTTCCACCGAACCAATACATCGTGAATCCGAACAAGAACATCGGTTAGCCTTCGGCAATGTTCGGTGAATCTTGGCTAGCGCGCGCCTTTGGGCCTGTCTATACTCGTTGCGCTGGAGAGGTGGCTGAGTGGCCGAAAGCACCGCACTGCTAATGCGGTATACGGGGTTAAATCCGTATCGAGGGTTCGAATCCCTCCCTCTCCGCCACCGGGATCATGCGCCGCGCGCGCTGAGTCCCGGCTGACTTGCGGATACGAAATCGGACACTGCCACGTTCCCGCGCTACGATGCCCTCGGACACCCCACGACACATATCCGTCTTGCTTGCGAACAACGAAGGTGATCCGTCTCCCGTTTTGGATTTGCTGCAGCCCAAGAGAGGGGAAAGAGTCCTCGATGTCACACTCGGGCTCGCCGGGCATGCCCAAGCCTTCCTCCGGGCCACCGCACCGAACGGCACACTTGTGGGACTCGACGCAGACGAAGAGAATCTCGAATGCGCGAAGGAAAAACTTCACGAGTACCGCGATAGGACCACCTTGATCCACGCAAATTTTCGAAACATCGATGCGCTCGCGTTGGGAACTTTCGACATCGTATTCGGCGATTTGGGATTAAGCTCGCCTCACCTTGATCTCAGTGAAAGAGGATTTTCTTTCCGCGGCGACGCCCCCCTCGATCTGCGCTTCGACAGAACGACGGGAAAGACCGGCGCGCAGCTTTTGGCAACAATCGATTCCTACGATCTAACCGCCATTCTCAGGGACCTTGGAGGTCTCGAACGCCCGCGCAGACTCTCGGAGGCGCTCAGCACAGCGTTTCGCGGAGGGGCCTCCCGCACGACGGATGTGAAAAATGTCGTAGAGTCCGTGTACGGCTACAAAGCCGCATCCCTGCTTCCGCAAGTGTTTCAAGCCGTTCGCATCGCGGTAAACGGGGAGATTGCGTCACTCGAGTCCTTGCTTGCCGCGGTGCCGCAATTGCTCCGACTCGGTGGTCGCGCTGGAATCATCAGCTATCATTCTCTCGAAGACAGACTCGTTAAGGAAACTTTCCGTACCCTTTCCACCCCGAAGGTCGACGACGTTACCGGCGCAGAAACACGTCCCGCCTCCTTCTCACTCGTTACCCGCAAGGCCGTCGTCCCGACGCAAGAAGAGATAGCGAGAAATCCAAGGTCTCGCAGCGCGAAGTTTCGGGTTCTCCTGAAAAAATTCTGACCATGTCGACCTTTACCGTTCGAACGCCGGCGCAGCAAGACCTCCCGCGAAAAGCATCGCTCGGGCGGATGATCAATCAGAGCACCGCGCTTTTAATGACGTGCATCGGAGCGCTGATCCTGGTCCTCGCGCTCCTCATCCTTTTCCATGAAAATGCCAATGCAACGAAAGGGTACAGTTTGCGTCGGCTTGAAACGGAACGGTCCGTTCTTCTTTTGGAGCAGGAAATTCTCAATATGCAGATTGCCGAGGCCCAGGCACTCGATCATCTCCAAGAAGATACTCAAATTCTGAAGATGACTCCGTACTCCAATCCCCGCTACGTCGAGCAGGAAATGCAGCCGATCCGCCAGTGACTTACGCGATCTGACGAATCTGGACGGTTCCGACATTCTGCGCACCTGCCCGCGCATCCGAGACAAGAACGCACTGCTGACCTTTCTTGACGAGACCGGTGTTCTTCGCGAGCTCGAACGCGTGGGCGACCGACCCCTCCGGATCGTCCTCGAAGGGAATGTGCAACGGCAGCACGCCGTAGGTGAGCGAAAGCCAGCGCTGCGCTCGCTCGTTCGGCGTGAAGGCGAGCACGGGCATCGCGGGTCGGAATCGGCTCACTTCGTCGGCGGTCTTGCCGCTCTTGGTCATGACGATGATCGCGGCGGCTTTCGTGGAGAGCGCGAGTTTCACGGCCGCCTCGGCGCGCGCGTCGCGGGGGCCGCGGATGATGGCCTCCTGCATCGGCTGGAGAAGGGAACGGTGATGCTCGGTTTCCTGAAGCACGCGAACCATCGCATCGATTGAGTTCATGGGGAACTTGCCGCTGGCGGTCTCTCCGGAAAGCATCGTGGAGTCGGTTCCCGTCATGGCGGCATGCGCGATATCGGTGACTTCCGCACGCGTCGGCGTGGGATTCTCGATCATGCTTTCGAGCATGTGCGTCGCGACGATCACCGGCTTGCCGGCGTCGCGGCAAAGGGAAACAAGGCGATCCTGGATGACGGGAATGCGCTCGAACGGCAGCTCTGCGCCGAGGTCGCCGCGCGCGACCATCACGCCGTCGGACGCTTCGATAATGGCGTCCATGTTTTCCACGCTCAGTTTCGTCTCGAATTTCGTGATGAGACGCATCTCAAGACCTTTTTGACGGAGGAAGTCGCGGACCTCCGTTACCTCGGAGGCTCGGCGAATGAACGAGAGCGCAACAAAGTCGGCTTCTTCCTTCGCGCCTGCGGCGATGTTCGCCCAGTCGTTCTCGGTGAGCGAGGGCATGCTGAGGTCCGCACCGGGCAGGTTCACGTGGCGACGCGAACCGATGGAGCCGGATTCCCTCGCTTTGGCCACGACGCGTCCATCTTTCTCGATGGAGAGGATATCGAAGATGATCTTGCCGTTGTCGAGGATGATGACTTCGGTCTGCTTGGCGTCCTTCGCGAATCCACCGTGGTTCACCGTGACGACCGTGCGTTTTTCGTTTTTGAGGGGCACCGCGGTGAAGACGACCTCCTCGTTTTCCTTGATCGCGATGGGGGTTTCCACGGGGATCGTGCGGATCTCGGGGCCCTGGGTATCCAGGAGGACGGCGATGGGACGGCGGTGCTTGGGATCCTCCATTAGCTTCTTGCTGATCTTCTGGACCTTATGCATGTTTTCGCGATGGCCTTCCCACGTTCCGTGGGACATATTCAGGCGGGCGACGTCCATGCCTGCGCGCGCGAGGGCTTCGATTTGCTCCTCCGTATTGCTGGTGGGCCCGAGAGTGCAGACGATTTTGGTGAAGCGCATACCGCCGCATCCTAGCGACAAAAGCACGGGAATTGAAGGGAATCTCAACGAACCGTCCCTTCCAACTCACGGAGTTTCTGGGCGGCGAAGGCGTTTTTCGGATCGAGCTTCACGCCTTCGCGCAACACCCGCACTGCGTCTTTCATCCTGCCGGCGCCGGAGTAGTACTCCGTGAGGTAATAGTACGTCTCGGCATTGTCGGATCCCGCGGCGGCGGCCGCCTCGAACTCCTTCAGCGCTTGCGCGTCGTCGCCGCGTTCCCGCAGCTTCACGCCGTACGCGTGATGCGGCTCGGGGAAAGCTCCCGCTACCGTCGCGAGTTTCTCTGCGAGGCGGAACGAATCGCCGGGTTTTCCGACCTGGTCCAACTTATCGATCAGCCAGAGGAGCGGCTTCAGATCCTTCTCGCTCGTCACCTGGTCGGGACCGAACGCGTCCACGACGGCGACGTTCAGTGCGGTCGCTTCGCTCTCCTTTCCCTCCTCCTGCGCGAGCGACGCGAGATTGAAATACGCGTGTATCGAATGAGGGTCTATTGCGATGGCGCGCTCGTAGTGCGCGCGTGCTTCGGCGTGTTTTCCTTGCTGCTGGAGCTCTAGACCGAGGTTCGTCTCTGCCATCACGGACTCCTGGTGATACCGCAGTACGTTCTCGTAGAGGGGGATCGACGAGCGCCAGACTTTGGTCTGGGCATACGTGAACGGAACGAAGGCCAGCACGAGCACGGCAGCAACGATCCAGAGCGGTGATCCATCCTTGCCGCGCTCTTCCAATCGTCGGCCCAGATACTCGATCGCGAGTCCGAGCAACGCAAAGGCGCCGATGCTGGCCACGTACGCATAGCGATCGGATGCGAAGTACAAGTATCCGCTCTTCCAGAAAGTGGTGAAGCTCGGCGCAAGCAGGAGGAAGTACGTGCCGATGAAAAAGGCTGGTAGGCGCCGGCCCGTGATGAGGAAATACGCAAGAAGTCCGATTGCCGCGAGTACAATCGCGATCGACGGTCCAAATTCATGCACGTACGACCAGGTGCCGATGTAGGGGTAGATGACTGAGAAACCCGAAGGGGAAACCATCAGCTGCAGGTAGAACGCAGCGCTCTTGATCATAAGCAACGCGTTCACGAGCGTTCCTGAGGAGGCAAGCACCGTCGATTTACCGACGACGGCGATGATACCGAAGATCACCGCGAGCACGCCGTAGGGAATCTTCTCCGTAAGCGCGTGGCGGTCGAGCGGGCGATCGCGTACCCAATCGATCCCGAGGAGCCAGAGTGGGAGGAGGATCACCGATACCTTCGAGAGGAGAGCGAGTGCGTACAATCCCACGCTTCCCCGGCGGTAGCGCTGATCACCGTCATCGACGTACCGCAGATAGGAAAGGGTGGAGAGGAGGAAAAAGAATCCCGAAAGCAGGTCTTTGCGCGACGCCGCCCAGAGCACGGCTTCCGTTTGGAGCGGATGCAGAGCGAAGAGCGCGGCGGTGACGCTTGCGGCAAGAAGGCTTTTCGTAAGGCGCCGAGCGATCAGGAGAACGAGTGCGGCGTTGGCGCAATGGAGCGCCAGGTTCACGGCGTGGAATCCAACGGGATCCATGCCGAGGAGCAGCGCGTTCAGTTGAAAGCTCACGAAGGTAAGCGGGATATAAAGCTGCGGGTCATAGGACGTGAAGACGTGTTTCACGTTCGCAAGCGACATCGTCTTCACGGCGGGGTTGTCGTAGATCAAGTAGTCGTCGTCGATCGTGACGAATTGGTTCTTCATCACCGCGGGTCCGAAGACCACGAGCGTCAGAACGACGATCCCGACGATGACCTGCTTCTCCGTGAGCGATTGAAAAAAGGCGCGCATGAGCCAAGCCTACGATGCACCCCGATGAAGTCAAATGTCGTCCTCAATTCACAGGCACGCCGCAGCCCGTTCCGACAAGCCTGTCCTGCATGCGTGTTGCACCGGGTTTCGACACGCTCGCGCATGTAGCGCGAAAACAGTTATTGCGACTGGGGACTGGAATCAACGTGCACTCCACATGCGTTCCAGTGTAATCACTGCGACAGACATCGTATTTCTGGCCGTCACTGCACGTTACAAGCTGACAACCCACGTATCCTCCGATGGTGATCGGAGATTTCGTACAGCGATTGCTAAAGGTGGGCGGCACTTGCGTCCCGCCGTTGCCGTTGCAACCAGAACCCACGAGCTGATAATTCATGCCGGGACTCGTACCGTCGGCGCCGCGGCAAGTTGCCCGAAAACAGTTCGCTTTTCCGCTTACTTCGGTGAGCAAACAATCCGCGAACTTTCCTGAATTATCCTTTCGACAGGAATAGTACTTTTGACCGTCAGTGCATGTGTTGGAAAAGCAAGACTGATACCCTCCAATTTGAACGGCGGATTTAACACAAGCAGTTTGAGATGACTGCGCGATAAGGACTCCAGACGCTTCGCTGCGCAGAGAACTCATCATGCCGAGGAGACCCTCCGCTTGCTGATAAGAGACAGTAAGAAGGAGAGTGGCTGACAATCCCGTAAAGAGGAGTGAGAGCTGTTGTGAGAATTTGGTCATTGGTTTTAGTAAACAATAAGTACATTATATCACATTATTTTATTCTATGTAAGTGGTGCCCCGGACAGGAGTCGAACCTGTGACCCGCAGCTTAGAAGGCTGCTGCTCTATCCAACTGAGCTACCAGGGCATGGATGATCGTCGATGAGAAAGATATCTCTGGGACCGAGCTGACTTCTTGATTCCCGTCGCCTGGCGGCGACGGAGGCCAACTGAGCTACCAGGGCATGGATGATCGTCGATGAGAAAGATATCTCTGGGACCGAGCTGACTTCTTGATTCCCGTCGCCTGGCGGCGACGGAGGCCAACTGAGCTACCAGGGCATGGATGATCGTCGATGAGAAGGATACCCCTGGGACCGAGCTGATCTTCTTGATTCCCGTCGCCTGGCGGCGACGGCGGCCAACTGAGCTACCAGGGCATTACGCCTATTTTATCAGAAAATCACGCCGATGGCTTCTTGACGCCAAGCCCGGTATACTGTGCCTGATGGATGCGACTGCACCGACCGCGGCTCCGACCCCCGAGGACGAGAAGCGCGATGTAGAGGAGAACAAGGACATCGCCGCCTTCGGCTACCTGTGGGTGATGTCGGTGATCGTCTACGTGCTTCGCAGGCATTCGCCTTTCGTTCGTTTCCACGCGAAACAGGCGATGCTGCTCTTCGTCGTCTCCCTCCTCGTCTGGTTCATCCCATTTGTGAACCGGGCCCTCGAGCTCGTGCTGCTCGCGTGCATGGCGTACGGTTTCCTCAACGCCGCGCAAGGTCAACGAAAGGATGTGCCGATCGCGGGACCGCTGTCCCGCAACGAGATCACGCTCCGTCAGGCGTGGCAGCAACTCGTCACGCTCGTCGTGCGCTTCGCCCGCGCGCTCAAGGACCTCGCGAAGACCGAACCCAAGCAGTCCTCAACCGCAACCCCGTCGACGCCTTCTTCCGCTCCCGACACTTCCGCAGCGCCGACCGCCCCTCCGACTCCTCCTTCCGACGCTTCTCCCTCCGTTCCCACGCAACCATGACCCCGTCCCCGTACAAGCGCATCATGCTCAAGCTCTCCGGCGAGGTCTTCGCGGGAAGCAAGGACTATGGACTGGACAAGCCGACGCTCCACGACGTCGCCCGTCAGGTCGCCGAGGTGGCCAAGGACACGCAAGTGGTGGTCGTGGTCGGCGGCGGCAACATCTGGCGCTATCGCGACACGAAGGAATCCGGCATCGAACGCACCGCAAGCGACGCCATGGGCATGCTCGCCACGGTGATGAACAGCGTCGCGCTGCAGTCGTCACTGGAAGAAATCGGCGCCGAGACGCGTGTGCTCTCCGCCATCGACATCCCGCAGCTCGCCGAACCCTTCATCCGCCGCCGGGCGATGCGGCACCTGGAAAAGGGAAGAGTGGTGATCTGCGCCGGCGGCACGGGCAACCCGTTCTTCACGACGGATTCCGCCGCGGCGCTCCGAGCGCTCGAGCTCTCCTGCGACGTACTGCTCAAGGCCACGAACGTCGACGGCATCTACGACAAGGACCCGAAGAAGAATGCGAACGCCAAGCGCTACGAGCAGCTCACGTACCAACAAGCGCTCGAGCAGCACCTCGGCGTCATGGATCAGGCCGCCTTCAGCCTCTGCGAGGAGCAGAAGCTTCCGATCGTCGTCTTCGACTTCTTTAAGAAGGGCAATCTCAAGGCTGCCGCCGAGGGCAAGAAGATCGGCACGCTCGTGAAGGCGTGATCGACCGCGACGGCGTCTGCTACACTGGCCCCGTACTCCGCTTTCTTTCCTCTTCCTCATGCTCGACCCCCGCATCGCCGCCTTCCAGAAGGAAATGGACGCCGTCCTGGCGTTCCTTAAGACCGAATTCGCCAAGCTTCAAACCGGCCGCGCGAACGCCGCGCTCGTGGAGCACATCGAGGTCGAGGCCTATGGTCAGCGCCAGCAGCTGCGCGCTATCGCGGGCATCAGCGTCGGCGATGCCAAAAGCATCCTGGTGCAACCGTGGGACCGCTCGGTCCTGCAGGCCGTGGAAAAGGCGATCCAGCTCGCGGACACGGGTGCCTCCATCAGCAACGACGGCATCGCCGTGCGCCTCTCTCTCCCGCCGATGACAGAAGAGCGTCGCGCCAATCTGAAGAAGGTCGTTCAGAAGCTCGCCGAGGAAGCGAAGATCTCCGTCCGCAAGCATCGACAAACCGTGCACGACGCACTCAAAAGCGAAAAAGACGAAGATGTGAAGCGTACGCTGATGGACGATCTCCAAAAGCACGTCGACGACGCCAACGCGAAGATTGTCGATCTCGCGAAGAAGAAGGAGGAGGAGCTCATGAAAATCTGAGGCCGAAGAGGTACGAGAGGCGTAAGAGGCATGCCTCTTCACCCTCTTTTGCCTCTTCTCCCTCTTCAACCGTATACTTTGACCATGTCAAAAAAGCCTCTCATCGCCGTCGTCTCCTTCCCCGGCAACAATTGCGAAGTCGAGTCGGTGCGTTCCGTGAAAGAGGCGGGAATGGAAGCGCTGTACTTCCGATGGAACGATGACCAGGCAAAGCTGAAAGAAGTAGATGGATATTTTGTGCCAGGCGGTTTTTCGTACGAAGACAGAGGCCGCTCGGGAATGGTCGCCGGACGCGATCCCTTGATGGAATTTATCGGAAAAGAAGCGGAAGCCGGCAAAGTCGTCATCGGAAACTGCAACGGAGCCCAGATTCTCGTCGAGAGCGGGCTGATTCCTCTTGGCAAGAATCTACTGATGAGCCTTGCCAGAAACGCAGTGACCGTGGGAGGACATGTCGTTTCTCCCGGCTTTCTCAGTGAATGGGTATGGATAACGCCTACCGACAGAGGTTGTTGCGCGACGTCGGATTGGAACGGCCCCATGCATGTGCCGATCGCGCACGGCGAGGGACGATTCACAACGAAGGACAAAGACCTGCTGGAAGAACTTCGTTCCAACAATCAGATTGCTTTCCGCTACTGTAATGAAGACGGCGTCGTCACGGACGATCCGCTAGTCACACCGAACGGATCGCTGTATTCGATTGCCGGCATTTGCAACCCGGGTGGGAACGTCGTCGCCCTCATGCCTCATCCGGAACGAACAGGCGGAGGTTTGCCATATTTCGCTTCTTTGAAGCAGTGGATTCTTTCTCGAAAGCAAAAATCCGTCGTTGCGAAGCCCCGACGGCTTTCCGATTCTGTAGCGATTGGCAATCACTCAACGAGCCTGACCGAAATGTTCATCGGCTCGTTGATAACGAATAATGAGGAACGCACTGTTGAAGCTGCATTGCGCCGGCTTGAACCGGAGGTATGTTTGCGACAATGGAAATACTTCGCCGTCGATGACGCATCTGCGCAAAAAGCACTTTCCGATCTTACGGTGTTCAATGCGAACAAGGAGCGGGCCTATTTCCGACGCGGCGGTACTATTACGCGCTGGAATCCCCAAACGAAGCGGGAAGAGGCTTTTGAGGGCGAAACGGCGGACGAATACTTCCGCTGCGCGCTTTTGCTGCGGCGCGATGAGCCGGATACCGGCGCGTCTGCGTTTGGTGAGGGCGCGGAGACGGGAATCTGCTATGGCATACGGGGCATCGACGACAGTTCGATCAGTGCCAGATCTTTCGCGGAGATACTGAGCAATCCCCATTCGAGCACTCTTGAACGCATTCGCTGACATGGGCTCATCCAGGAAACTGAGGCTTCTTGCGTACAACGTTCGGTCGCTGTGGAATGTCGGTTCGTTTTTCCGTACATGCGATGCCTTCGGCGTTGAGCGGCTGCACCTGACCGGATACACGGGCCATCCCCCGAGAAAAGAAATCGCAAAAACCGCTATAGGAGCCGATCAGTTCGTCGAGTGGGAACACGCATCCGATCCCATCCCCGTGATCGATACGCTTCGTAACGACGGCTGGTCGATGATTGCCTTAGAACTCACAGAATCGGCCACGGACATCGCCGACTATGTCCCGGAAAATTCGAAAGTGTGCCTCGTCGTTGGAAATGAACTGGAGGGCGTCCCGACCGCGATCATGGAAAAATCCGATGTCGTATTGAAAATACCCATGCTCGGAAAGAAGGAATCCTTGAATGTTGCGGTAGCGGCCGGAATCGCCCTGCACCGTCTCAGATTTTCTTGATACTCACTCAGTGCTTCTTGCCGTGCGCGATAAAACGGTAAGCCCAAAAACCGGCAATGGAACCGACAATCGGTGCAACCGCGTAAAGAAAGAGCTCATCGGCAAGCAAAGCAAGAGCGACGGCGGGATTTAAAATCCCGACGCTAAACGGCGACGCAACCAGTATTCCCAGCAGCAGAGAACCGCCGATCACGATGCCTGCGGCGGGAGCCGGCGTTTTTCCTTCGACGACGGAGGCAATGCCGAACGCCAGGAAGGCCGTACCCAATGCTTCGGCGAAAGCGATCGTCAGAAGAGGTTGTTCTACGCCGACGGAAAGCGGAACTCCCGTGAGTGCGGAAGTAAGAAGGAGGGCGCCGCAGCTGCCGAGAAGCTGGGCAAGGACATAATAGAGAGCGTGGGAAAGGCGAAGTTTTCGTACGGACAACAATCCGATGGTCACAGCGGGGTTGATATGACAGCCCGACACAGGACCGATGGTGTAGACAAAGAGTCCCACGACAAGGGCGGCGACGATCGGAGTGATTGCCACGGGAAGCGTGTGAATGATCGAAAGACGAACCGCGAAGGCGAGTGCGAATGTGCCGATGAGCTCTGCGACAAAGACGCGCTTATTCATAGACAAAATCGGAAAGGAAGCACCCTTACGGTACGTCCGTACAGACGCGAGATCACTTGCGGGCTCGAAGAAAGTACGCAGAATCGCGACGGAGGTCAGAGCGTCTCAAGCGGATCCACGTCGACAGCGACGTCTTCCAATGCGACTCCAGACAGAAGATCCAGCGGATTGTCACCGCGAATGAGCAAATGCCACTCCTTGCCTCCTCCGGCAAACGTCGGCGCGACGGAAATGCGTGCCGGCTTGTCTTTGTTGACGTTTTTAGCCAAAAGCTGCGCGTGCAACTGTCGTGCACGCTGCGATGCGGTCGGCCCCCGTACGACAAGGCGAACCATGCGAGAAAACGGCGGATATCCCATTGCCCTTCTCATGGAAAGCTCTCGCTCCAGAAATCTCTCCGCATCGTGCGACGCCGCAGCCGTCACCTCGAGCGACTCGGGACGATACGTCTGAATAATCACTTCCCCCGGACTGCGGCGCCCGCTGCGCCCTGAAAGCTGGGTTAAGAGCTGAAAGACTCTTTCCGAAGCGCGGAAGTGGGGCAAGGAAAGTCCAACGTCGGCCACGAGAACGCCGGCGAGCGTCACGCGAGGAAGATCCAATCCCAGGGCAACCGTCTGGGTACCGACCAGGATGTCCGCGGCGCCGCGCTCCATTGATGAAAGCAAATCGCGCATCTGCGAAGGGCTCTCGAGTGTATCGCTGTCGGCACGAAGAACCCGAGCCTTCGGAAAAAGAACTCGGAGTTGAGACTCGATTTTCTGAGTTCCTGCACCGACGGCATGAAGACGTACACTGGAACAGTGCGGACATTGCGCGGGAACCTCGGCCCGCAATCCAGTCGCATGATCAAGCAGATATGGTCTTCCGTGTGGCCCGACGTGAACGGTAAACGGCAACTGCGTTTCCGGTGAAACGACCCGTCGCCGACAATCGAGGCAGAGAAGCGCACTCGCCGACCCTCTACGATTGAGAAACAAGACAGACTGTTCGTTTCTCGACAATCGGTCATTCACCGCCTCGACGAGGGGAGGGGAGAAAGGATAATGATTGCCAAACTCCGTTTCCGCCAGATCAACGACGCGTACGGACGGAAGCGGCCAGGAACCGTAACGGTGCGGCAGACGCGCCATCGCATATCGAGACTCTGTCGCAGCCTTCCACGTCTCGACGGAAGGAGTCGCGCTGCCGAGGACAAGCATTGCCCCGGTGGAACGGCTGATATGCTCGGCTACCGTACGGGCATGGTAACGAGGCATCCGTTCGTTCTTGTACGTCCACTCGTGTTCCTCGTCGATCACGATGAGTCTCAGATTTCTGCAGGGCGAAAATAGCGCGCTTCTGGATCCGAGAATGAGCACCGCCTCGCCCGTTCGGGCACGCACCCATTCTTTCCGGCGCTGCGCCGGCGTCAGCTTGCTGTGCACGACGGAAATGCGCTCGGGCGGAATCACTGCTGCAAAACGATGAACAATCGTCTCGCTCAGGAGAATTTCCGGCACGAGAACGACGGCTTGGCCGCCGCCGGCAACGACATCGGCTATGAGTGATTCGTAGACTTCCGTTTTTCCGCTCCCCGTGACGCCAAAAAGCAGCGACGGCAACGTGGCCGTTCGCAGTACCTGAAACGCTTTGCTTTGTTCCGTCGTTAATTCCGGGGGACTGACCGCCGGGGGATCGGGCATCCGTCCCGGAAACTCCGGTCGACGCCGCTCCGGCAGAAGAATTTTCGACGCAGTCATCGTTCTGAGAACCGCCTTGCTTGCGGATGTATGATCGAGAATTTCTCTTTCAGACACCCAATCGCGGGAACGAAGAAAACTCACGACTTCCGTTTTTTTGTCACCGCGTATCGCCGGAGAACCGTGACAAAGCCGATAGCCCGCGATAGGCGCGGGGAGAAGCTTTTCCCATTCAAGCGTTGGGAGCCACAAGCCGAGCGCATACCGAAGGGAGGAACAGTTTTCGCGTGCCACCCATAAAGCGGCACTTATGAGCGACGAAGGGAGCAACGGTTCCGGCAACAGAATCGAATGAACGTGCTTCACGTCGGCGACCCCGTCGGGTAGAGCATCCGAAACGGAAAGAACGATCCCTGTCGTAATGGCATTTCGAAGGGGAACCGAAACGAGATGTCCCGGACGCACGGACGCATCGCAGGAATAGGTGAGTCCTTCGCCGATACCGATCGAACGCGACTGGGTGACGACGGTGCAGTACATGAGAAGCAGAGTGTACAGGTCGAGATCGCGCCCTCCAGGAAACCGGAAGAATTCTTTCGTCGCGACGCCGCTTTGAGCGTGTTTGCGATTCTCCTTGTGAGAAAACGACTGTCAATCTCCCGAAAGGGTGGATACCATTGCTCGGCGAGGCGATTTCCGTACCGTATACTTCGCTTCTCGGGACGTAGCTCAGTTGGCTTAGAGCGCCTGGTTTGGGACCAGGAGGTCGCAGGTTCGAGCCCTGTCGTCCCGACCATCATTTTCCATGACGACATGCCGATCCGGGGGCTCACAACACTGCGCGAGACCTTCGAGTTCATGAGGCGGAGCGACGAGAGGGGAGTAAAGGGCATCTACCGCATCTGCTGCACGAAGGAGCACCATGGCGACTGCCCGGTCCGTCTCATCACAGCGCTCACGCACGGCTGCGAGACGAACGGACTCGAGGCATTCCGCTACCTCATCAATCACCAAGACGAGATCGCCGAGCGACTCGACGGCGACGTGCTGCTCGTTGTGAACAATCTCCGCGCTGCGGAGAACTACTTTGCCGGGAAGAAGCATCCTTTCGACGGCGGATGGTACTGGTGCGACACGAACATGAACCGCCTGCCCCGAAACGCCCTCTCGCGCGACGACGACGCGTACGAGATGCGACGGCTCCACGAGCTCTATCCGTGGTACAAGGAAGCGACGACGGCCCTCGACATCCACGCGCTCCCGAAGCGTGGCGGGGGCATGGTTCTCGATATCAAGGGACCTCGTCGCGCACTCGACCGGATGACGACGGCGATCTCCGTCCCGGTTCGCGTACGCAACGTGGTAAAGATCCAGCGCGGCGTCCCGATCAGCTTCTTTTACGGGGGACTGGGTCGAAACATCCCCGTCATCGAGACTGAGAGCGGGGTCCTCCATACCAAGCGCGGCTGCGAGATTGCACGACGGACGGCGATGGACTTCCTTTTCCCGGAGAAACGTCATCGCCAGAAGATCTACGAGATCTTTTGGGCCCTACGCTTCCCGAGCATCCGTTATCGCGCGACGAAAGTGTTTCACAACTTCGAAAAAGTCCGCAAAGGCCAGCTTCTCGCAGAGGGGCCGCGCAAGCGCGTGCACTCGCCGGGCGACGGCTACGCGTTCTTCACGCGCACGCGAACGACGTTCGACCTCGAGTCGCAGATCCGCGGCGAGATCATCTTCCTGGCGCGCTCCGCGAGCCGCCGTTAGGTTTTGAGCGTCCGATGCGCCCCGACGGCGTAGGCGAGGAAACCGAGGACCGGCAGCGACGCGCATCCGGCGGCGAAGACGAGCTTGCCCGTCACGAGATATGGCGCGCTGAGGAAGAGGAGTGTCGCAATCACGAAGGAGAAGAGGAGCCACTGCGTGACGGCACGGAGACCGAGGCAAACTTTCACCTGCGCGAGCGTCTGGGGCAATAACGCCGCCACGAGCAGTACGTGTACGATCGTAAGCGCCCATGCGGCGCCCACGAACCCGTACGCGCCCGTCCACCACAGGTTCAAGCCGACCGTAAACGCGACCGCGACGCCAAAGTTCGCGAGCAGGCGCTTCCACGAGTGCAGTGCCAGAGACACATAGAAGCAAAAGAGCACGATGCCGTTCAGAAACATCGGCAAGCTCATGAGGCGGAAGGCGGTATCGGTACCGGGTTCAGCCGCGGTGCTGAGATAATGTGACGTCGCGAACAGCAGCGTGAGGGGTCGCGCCCAGAAGAACGCAAAAAGTAGGAACACGGATCCAGTCATAAGGAGTGTAAAGAGCGTCTTGCCGAGGAGCCGACTGACGTCCTCCTTGCGTCCGATCCGCTCCGTGAGCACGGGCAGCGCGGAGTTGAGCAGGAACGTCGGAATGAGGAACGCCATATCCTCCACGCGTCCGGCGAATCCGTACGCCGCATTCTGTACAGCGAAATCCGGACGGAGTACCGCAATGAAGACTACATCGAGTTGCCGGTAAAGCGTGATGAACAGATACGCGAGTCCGAAAGGCGCCGCGAGAGTCAGCATCTCCTTCATGAGCGCCCAATCAAAGCGGGGACGGATGCGGATAAGCCGCTCGGCGTAGAGGAAAGAAACAAGGAAAAGAACGGCTGCTCCCGCGGCTCCGAGCCAGAGAAACGCTTCCTCAACCTGCACGTCGGAGGTGAGACGGACGCCCATCAGAATGAAGACCGCCATGCCGATCGTGGTAAAAATGCGCTGGAGTACTTCCGCCACGAAGACGAAGTGCATTTTGTATGTCACCTGAAACGCAGCACGAAGAACTCCTGCGAGTAGGGTGAAAAAGGGGACGAATGAAGCGATCGCAACGGAACGCGGGAAAGGAGTTCCATGCCACGCAGGAACCAAAAATACCGAAATCACCGCCGTGCCGAGTGCGAGAACGGTGATCGCGACACGAAGAACCAGGATCGTTCCAAGGACGCCGCCTTTATCTTCGGCCTTACTCACCTCGCGAACGGCAACGGCATACAGCCCGAAATCGGCCAGAATCGCGAAGATCTGGAGGTATCCGTACGCCGAGTTGTAGTACCCCGCAAGCTCCTTGCTCAGTCCGATAGCGACGAACTTTGCTGCAAGAATGCTTAAGACTGCCATTGCGGCCTGACTTGCGATTTGCCAGAGGGCGGATGACGCGATCTTTCGGGAAGACATGGATGCGTGAATTGTAGCGAAAAAGCCGTCGAGGAGTACCCCCATCGAGCGCGGCAGGGGACAAATTCGAATGTGCACTTTTTCGGCAAAAGCGCTGTACAGAGCCCTGATTTTCGGTATCGTCTCGTTGATTGACGAAGACAATGAATGTCCTCGGCGATGATCTCGCGCGCATGCTCAAAGGCGGCGTCATCATGGACGTGGTCACCCCGGCACAAGCCAAGATCGCGGAGGCCGCCGGCGCCGCGTCGGTAATGGCCCTCGAACGCGTGCCCTCCGACATCCGCAAGGAAGGAGGCGTGGCGCGGATGAGCGATCCCGCTCTCATCACCGGAATCCAGAAGGCGGTGAGCATCCCCGTCATGGCCAAAGTACGCATCGGTCACGTCGCGGAAGCGCGCATCCTCGAGGCTCTCGGCATCGACTTCATCGACGAGTCCGAGGTACTCACGCCCGCGGATCCCTTCTCGCACGTCGACAAGACGGCGTTCTCGGTGCCGTTCGTCTGCGGAGCCACAAACCTCGGCGAGGCTCTCCGGCGCATCGACGAGGGGGCAGCGATGATCCGCACGAAGGGCGAGGCCGGCACCGGCAACGTCATCGAGGCGGTGCGCCACCTCAAGCTGATCCGGCGGGAGATCGCGGACCTGAAGAAGCTTTCCCCTGCAGCCATGCAAAAGTGGTGCAAGGAGCAGCGCGTGCCGATGGCGCTCCTCAAGAAAGTGAGGACGAACCAACGCCTGCCCGTCGTGACGTTCGTCGCTGGCGGCGTCGCCACGCCTGCTGACGCCGCGTTCCTTATGGAACTCGGCGCGGAAGGCGTCTTCGTGGGATCGGGCATTTTCAAGTCCGAGAATCCGAAGAAGACGGCGGAGGCGATCGTCCAGGCCGTCATCCACTACAAAGACCCGAAGAAGCTCGCCGAGATTTCCACGGGACTGCCAAAAGCCATGCCCGGCATCGAAATCGACGCCCTGCCCCTGAAAATGCAGAGCAGAGGCTGGTAACCCCCTTCCGCCATGACCTTTTCCTTTCCCACCGACGCGCACCCGACCGATCCGTCCTTCAGGATCGAATCGCACGACGGCGACATCGAGGTCTCGCTCGCCGCGGCGTTCATCAAGAACGGCAAGGTGATGAACCTGCGGATCGGTGACATGATCATCACGCACATCCCGCAGCGCCGTCCCGAGGATTCCTCCCGATGACGATGCTGGTCGGCATCCTCGCGTTTCAGGGCGATGTCGCCGAGCACGAGGCGGTCTTGGACAAACTCGGACAACGGCACAGGCAGATCCGGACAGTCGACGACATTCGGGACGCGACGCATCTGATCATCCCGGGCGGGGAAAGCACCGTGATGGGCCGCTTCCTCGCGCTCTGGGGAATGGACAAGGAGATCCGGGCGCGCGTCAAGGAAGGCACACTCGCGATCTTCGGCACGTGTGCGGGAGCGATCCTGCTCGCACGGAAAATCCGAGGGAAAAACAATCCTTCGCCCCTCGGACTCATCGATGTCGAAATCGACCGCAACGCCTATGGCACCCAAGCCAACAGTTTCGAGGCGCAACTCGCGGTAAAGGGGATTGCCGGCCGCGTCAGTGCCGCCTTCATCCGCGCGCCGAAGATCGCCAGAGCGGGCAAGTCCGTCGAGGTCCTGGCCTCACACGACGGGAACCCCGTCCTCGTCCGCTCGGGCAGGATCTTTGCAGGCACCTTTCACCCGGAAGCAAGGGGGGAAACGGCGATCCACCGACTATTTCTCGCCCGCTGAAGGCCGTCGAAGGGGGAGACGGAAGCCCGATTCTTCGGTATGCTCGCGCCGATCCATGAACATCCGTAACTTCTGCATCATCGCGCACATCGATCACGGCAAGTCCACCTTGTCCGACCGCATGA
>CAZRMM010000003.1:0-118337 GCA_964601225.1 uncultured Candidatus Peribacteria bacterium | reverse complement strand
GCAGTTGCTCCACTGCATCGGGTACCGGCAGACCGCGCACCATCTTAGCGATGAGGTTGGCTTTCTTCGGCGCGATGCGGACGGAGTCGAGATAGGATTTCATGATTCAATTGGGAGGACGGGCTAGCTGCCCGTCGGAGCAAGATGGGGATTAGTTTCGTTGAGGAGGAGGGCCGGACGGTGCGGACGGAGCAGCGGGCGTTGCAGCGAGTTTGCCACCGTGGGCGCGGAACTTGGTGGTCCAGGAGAACTCTCCGAGCTTGTGACCGACCATCTGTTCCGTGACGTACACCGGCGTGAATTCTTTGCCATTGTGAACCGCGAAGGTGAATCCCACGAACTCCGGCGGGATATCGCAGTCGCGAGCCCACGTCTTCAAGATCTTCTTTTCGCCGACCTCTGCCATCTTCATCACTTTGCGGAAGAGACTTGGTTCGACGTAGGGGCCTTTTTTGGATGAGCGGGACATAGCGGGGGGATAGGGATGGTTTACTTGCGCTTACTCTTCTTGGAACGGCGGCGGATAATGAGAGCCATGCTCTTGCGCTCGGAGCGGGTCTTTACACCAAGGGCCTTCTTACCCCACGGGGTCTTGGGAGCCACGAGACCGATGGACGTGTGTCCTTCACCACCACCGTGCGGGTGATCGACCGGGTTCATGGACTTACCAAGCATGTGCGGCTTCTTTCCCAACCAGCGCTTGCGGCCGGCCTTTCCGTAGTTGATGAGGTTGTGATCAGGGTTCGAGACGGTACCGATCGTGGCGGAGCACTCCTTGCGCACTTTGCGGATTTCGCCGCTCGGAAGCTGGAGGATGGCGAAGTCGCCGTCGATACCCACAAGCGTGGCGCCGGTACCGGCGGAGCGGACGATCTGGCCGCCGCGACCGAGGTTGAGCTCAATGTTATAGATGCGGTATCCCACCGGGATGTGCTGCATCTGCATGCGGTTGCCGATCTTCACGCGGGTGCGCTCTGCAGCGACGACCTGGTCCCCTACCTTGAGGCCTTCGGCCGCGAGGACATAGGACTTTTCGCCGTCGACGTACTGGAGGAGGGCGATGCGAGCGGAGCGGTTGGGATCGTACTCAAGAGCGATGACCGTAGCCGGAACGCCCATCTTGCGGATCTGGCGGAAGTCGACATCGCGGAGGAGGCGCTTGTGTCCACCACCACGGAAGCGGATGGAGACGCGGCCCGAACTGTCGCGGCCGGAGCTGCTCTTCTTTCCACGCACGAGGTGCTTTTCCGGGGCCTTCTTGGTGAGCTCCGAGAAATCGGCGATCGTCATCTGACGTCGTCCGGGGGTCGTTGGTTTAGGCTTCTTGAGCGGCATAAGAGAGAATGAGAGCGGGTATTCTTACCCACGAAACATCAGGCGGTAGCGGAGGAATCGATGGCGGCGAGATCGAGGGTCTTGCTCCCCTTCTTGAGGGTGACGAGAGCCTTCTTCCCGGCGTGGCGCTTCTCCATGGAGGAGTGAGCCGAGAGAACGCGAGTCTTAGGCTGGATTTTGACGATGCGAACGGCGGAAACATCGACGCCGTAGAGGGTTTCGAGCGCGCGGCGAATCTCGATCTTCGTGCTCTTGGGAGCAACGCGGAGAGCGAAGACGTGGCCGGTCGGCGCGATCTTTTGGATTTCGGCCTTCTCGGTGACGACGGGGCCAATGATGATGCGGGAGAGGTCCATTAGGCTACAAAAGGTACAAAGGTTGCAAAGGGATCAAAGGTTAGGCGGTCTTCTTGGAAGCGGATTTCTTCGGAGCAGCTTTCTTGGTCGCGGGCTTCTTCACCTTTGTCCCCTTTGTAGCTTTTGTAACCTTTGCCTCCTCCGTGTCTTCTTTCTTCTCCTCCGGCTTCTGCTTGGACGACTTGTCCTTCTTCGTACCGAAGATCGCGACGGCCTTCTCTACGCTGTCACCAACGAAGATGATGGAGCGGGAGCGGAGAACGTCTTCCGGGTTCAAGTAGTTCACGAGGATGGTTTTGACGTTGGGGACGTTGCGGGACGAGCGGTAGAGCGCGTCGTTCTTCTCCGGGAGGACAAAGAGGATGTGGCGTCCAATATCCACCGGCAGCTTGCCGAGGAAATCGACGAATGCCTTCGTCTTGATCACGTCGCCGTAGCCCTCGAGACCGAAGATCGAGTTTTTGCGAGCCTGGAGCGTCAAACATGCAGCGAGCGCAGCGTGGCGCATTTCGCGGGGCATATCCTTGCTGAAGTTCTGGGTGCTGCGGGGACCGAACGCCTTTCCACCACCACGGAGGAGCGGGCTGCGGATGGAGCCGCGGCGAGCCTGACCGGTGTGCTTCTGTCCGTACAGCTTGCGCGTGGAACCGGCCACTTCGTGACGGTTCTTGGCGTGAGCAATTGCCTTGCGGCGGTTGCTCTGCTGCAAGATGAGCGCCTGGTGCACGAGGCCGTTATTCACCGGAACGGCGAACAGCACATCGGGGAGGGACTGTTGTCCCTTCTTAGCGCCGGAGGAGGAGTAGACGTCGATATTCATGGGTGGTGGGGCTGATTATTTCTTGGCAGGGGTAACTTCGGCAGTCACATACACAATAGCGCCATTCGGGCCCGGAACGGGTCCTTTGACCGCAATAACACCCTCGGCGTTATCCACGGAAATGACAGCCAAGTGCTTGAGTGTGACGGTTTCGAGACCCATGTGACCGGCCATGCGGTGACCCTTCAAGATACGACCTGGGCTGGTACGCATACCAACGGAACCCGGCTCGCGCTTGAAGTGGGAACCGTGGGAGGCAGGACCACCAGCGAAGTGGTGACGCTTCATGACACCCTGGAAACCCTTTCCTTTAGAGGTGCTCTGAACCGTAACCATAGAATCGGCCGGGATGATCATTTCGGTGGTGAGGGTCTTCCCCGGCTCCATGCCATCGAGGGATTCGACCTTCCACTCCTTCTGACGCGAGTAGCGGACGTGTTCTGCGCCCTTGCGGGTGCGCCACGTGCGAGCACCAACACCAAGAACGACGGCGTTGTAGCCATCCTTCTCCGTCGTCTTCGTGCGAACGACGACGTTGGGTTCGATGCGGAGATACGTCACCGGAACCGACTCTCCCGTGGGGAGGAAGGCGCGGGACATGCCGACTTTGCGAGCAATGAGACCGGACATAAATAGATGGTGGGGGCAGGTCTTCTGACCTGCCGAGAGAAGGCTTGAGAATGAGGAATTGCTGCGCGTCCCGAGATACGGGGCGGTAACCTTGGAGGTTCCTCTGGTCCGGGTGGTCAAAGAGACGTCGGACTCAAACACAAGGCGATCACTTGCCGCGTGGCACCGGAGTGCTTTACGTGGCGAATGAAGCTGCGGCAGTTTACCGTAAGAGAACTTAACGTCAAGCACACACGGCAAAAACGAATACCATCCATTTCGCAATGGTATCAAGCCACTTAAGCTGCAGAACCTGTGCCCGGAGCAATGCGAAGGCGACGATTCTTTTTTGTTTTCTTAGTATTACCCTGCTTCGGATTCGTAGTCTTATCGTCAATCACCTCGCCAACCGGAATATCAGCGGTCCTTTCGATCTGACCCTTCTGCCCTTTAATCTCCCGCAATAAAGCCTTCTTCTCCTTTGCAACCTTCTTCTTAGCCAACATTTTGTAACCCAAGACTCCACCACCAACGAGAGCACCCTGTGCTCCAGCAAGCGCAATGGCACCTTGAACCCCAGGAGAAACCTCATTCCATCCTTCGCCAATTTTGGAAGCAAGAGATCCAATAACGCCAGTCGTTCCGCTAATGGCATTGGGGAACGTCTGTGCCAACCATCCTCCTACTTGCATGACTCCAGGAATAGCAAGTGCAGATGCACCAATCACGGCAACCGCTTTTGTAATTTTGCTACTAAAAATACGCCTTAAGACGTTCGGCTTATCGCCGATGCCTTCTTTCACCATCTTGTACTGCAACTTCACTGCAGCGTCATAGCGCTCCTGCGGTGTCTTAGCCTGCTTGAGCTCCTCGCCAAGGTTGGCGGGGATATCGAACGTGCCGGACGGATTTTCTTTAGGGGCGTTAGGACTCATGGGATTTTTCGCGAAGGAGGTGATTCGTCAGGAGAATTTTGTTACGAGCGACCGTGAGATCGGCGAGACCGTCGAGGTCGGAAAGGCCAGTAGCCTGTTCCAAGATCTGTCCGATGATCTGACGAAGACCCACTGCACCGATGGCGAGGAGAATCCACGGGAGAAGATGCTGCGGGAAATCCTCTTCACGAAACGCGTCAGCACCGTGCTCCATGATGGTATTGACCACCGTCTGCGCAGCGACCTTCTCCGTGGGAGAGATCGTCGCGGCAATGGCCATCATGCGCTTGGCGAGTTCCTCTTCGTTCTCATAGGCCGTCCCCTTTTCCGACTGCACTCCAAACGATGCCCTCAGAGAAGCCGGAAGCTTCTCGAAAAGTTCTTGTTCGGTGGAGGTGAGGTAAAGGATCACAGAGGGGGCGAGTGAAGAAAAAAGACGGAACGCTCTTCAGCGATTACTGAAAATTCGGAACCTGATCGATGTCCGTTGCTTGAGCAATATCTGTAATTGGCGGGTTACCAAGGATGCCACGCGTGAGTTTGCTGAAGCGCTGTGCCTGAGTACTGACCGCCGTTGCACCAGTGGCTGCGTGCTTGCGAACAAATTCACTCGACTTCGAGAGCCATTCAGCACCCGTTTTGCCAAGACGGTCGCCAAGACCCATATGCTGGGCAACGACAGGCAGGGCAGCGAGCGCAGCGAGGCCACCTCCCAAGACGAGGACTTTCTTGATGAATCCCCACTTCTTCTTTTCGGGAGCCCTTTCAGCTGCTGATTCACCGGGGGTAGCCGGATTCTCGGAGAGGCGGTTGTTTGACATTGTTCAGGAGAGAAAAAGAGGCAAAAAGGAATTAGGCGGCAACCTTCTGATTGTCGCGGAGAATGTCGTGGCGGATCGCCGTAAGGTTAGCGATACCGGAGAGCAGTTCGTCGTTCACAGCGCCACTCTTCAGCGCTCCTTCGACCATGGCGCAGATGCCACAAGCACCAATGCCCTGGAGGAATGTGGGGATGGCATGATCGGGAAGTTCGTTAAAGACCAGGCTCATGTCGTTGCCGCAGCGCTCAAGCGCCTTGCTGAGCTCATGCGAGAATTTGACGTCGTTGCCGAGCGCCGTAAAGCGTTCCTTGATCTGCTCATCCGTCTCGTATGCATCACTCGTCTCATCGACGAGGTGCTTCTTCCAAGCTTTCTGCAGCTCAGGAGAAAGAAGGGAGAAGAGACGCTTCTCGACCTTCGTCAGATGGAGGGACTGCGACATACGAATAGTGGGAATGGATATTGGTTTTGCGATTACTTCCTCCTTAGTATAGCGAAAAACGGGTTTTTCTTCAATAGGGGTTCTTTAGGCCAACGGCCGCTGCGAGAGCGTTTTCCACGTCTCATAGGGGATTTCGAGTACCGCAAGCGCTCGCTCGGCGATAGCGTCGCGAACGGCAAAAACGTGCTCGCCAATACTATTCTGGCAATTGGATGCCCTATTCCGCACAACCGCTAGAGAGTAACGGCCATCGCGAACACCCGGCGCATCACGGTGAGTAGCCGCGTCCATGTCGCCTAGCACATGCTGCGCATTCGTAATCGTGGCCACCTCTTCCTTGTTCGCAAGCTTGATCGCGGACGCCGATTGAACAAATTGGCGAATGATGCCGAGTCCACTGTCCCACTGCTCTCCATGAAGACAAACCCCACTGAGCTTTCGGAAGACACATGCCTGCTCTGACTGAGAACCATCGGGATGCAAAGCATGCGCAGCGACGCAGTCGATAAGCTGAATTGCATTCGCAGCATCACGCCTTGTTCGCAGCGTCTCTCCCATTAAATACGATTCAATCACCCAATCATGCAGCTCGTGATCTGGATTCTCTTTCAAAAGAATCTCGAGTGGAACGTCGCCGAGAAGTTGCGGGGTACTGGACAAAGTACCATATTATTGGATTAATAATACGAAATGTCCAGAGGCTCTGCTACCCATTTAATAGGTACTATAAGCCAATTTGAGTGCAATAACACACGGCTCTCTCACGCTTAGTGCGCGTCCGTCACTCTCTCCATCAAGATGGCTGCTTCGGCACGCGTGATCATGTCGTTCGGGCGGAATCTCCGACGCGCGTTGGCATCGCCGAAGATATACCCAAGCGCGGTCGCCTGATTGATGGCGGGAGCGTACGGGTGACGCGAAGGCACATCGCTGAAGATCTGGGGAGTGGAATCGGTATCAGGCAGCTGACCCAGAGCCTCCAGAATCATGACGACGGCTTCTGCCCGGGTAAGCGGGGCACGAGCGGGGCGGCTGGAAAACGGCAGGTCATACTCCTGCGCGAGGCGCATCCACGAACGCTCCCAGTTATCAGGCGTCAGGCGTTTCGGCGTGAGGGATTTGGCAGAGAGAAGCATGCGAGACATTTCCGCAATCATTGCAGGATCTTCCGGACGGAACAGTCTCCGGAGATTGCCCTGCAAATCCGTATCGCCGTGCACGATGCCCTTTCCGGTGATGTCATACACGGCATCCGCGTACCAACTCTGCAGCGGAACGTCGGTATAGAACGCATCATCCACCTGCACGGACATCTCACCTGTCGTGATCGGGAATGAACGGAAGGTTTCTTGCGCAGGAGACTCAGCCGGAGCGAAGGGGCTCACGGAAAAATCGGGAGGGAGGGGTGAGGCATTCGGGGCCGGGGACCGCGCAGGATTGGAAGAAACAGGAGCCGCAAAATGATTGGGTGCCGCGCCCGTCGAATCGGACGTGGCGGTACCTCCTCTGCCGTTTCCGCGTCGACCTCCAGACGGCGTCTGCAACTCTTCGGACGAAGATGAGGAAGACGAGGCGGCAGCTGTAGCATTCGTCACGGACTGCGCCGTGAGCGCGCCCGCCTCGTTGCCAACACTGTCTTTGATCATGCCTGATCCGGGGACGACGTAATCGATCGTAACGGTCTGACTGACCGTCGCCGCTGTGGTGAGTATGAGCGTGACGGTAGTGCCCGAAACGGACACGGAAGACACATCAACCGGGACGCCGCCGACGATGACGACGAAGTCGGTCGTCGCAGGTGTGGACGTAGCGTCGAGTGATTCCGCATACGTGAGCGTGAGTGTTGCGCCATTGACCGACGCCGTGGAGAGAGCAGGCGCCGCGGAATCGTTCGTCACTGCCTGACTCGAGAGGACGTCGGCATCGTTGCCTTGCTCGTCTTGAATACGCGTCGCCGTAAGCGCGTAGCTGACGACGACCGTGGAGCTCAGCGGTACGGCGGACGCGAGCGTGAGCGTGACGGTCGCGCTGGAAATGGACACGGAGGAGACAGAAATCGGCGTGCCGTTGGCGGTCACGGTGAACGCGGTCGTCGCGGGCGTGGAAGCGCTATCGAGCGTGGAATCGTACGCCAGCGCGAGCGTGTTGCCATTGACGGTTGCCGTGGAGAGCACGGGAGCCACGCCGTCGATGACGAGCGCCTTGTTGGCACCGAGACTTCCGGATGCAGCGGGGCTCGGGAGCGTGAGAGTCGCGACGTTGCCTGCGGCATCCAGAATCGTGCCGCCGTTGAGCGCGAGCGAGTTCGTAGCGACGTAATCGAGATCGGAGGAACTGTCACCTCGGCGCACGACGTACGTGAACGTGAGACTGCTCGTGGTTGTGCCGGACACGTAGTCAATGACGGCGTCACTCGATCCCGTCTCAAGCGTGAGACGCGGCGTTCCGGTAACAAGCACGGCGGAGGAGAACGTCACCTGAATGGAGACCGTCGAGCCGCTGCCGATCGTGGCGTTCGTGGTGGACGATGTAACGTCCGTCACCGTCGGCACGGTCGCATCGATCGTGACGGAGAGCGACGATGACGCCGTCGACTCGTTACCCGCCGTGTCCGTCTGCGTGGCAGTCATCGTATGCGCGGTCTCAGACAGAGCCGAGGCCGTGATCGTGACCGTGGACGAACTGCAGGTACCGGTACCGACGGATGAACCGTTGGCCTTGAGCGTGACGGTGTTGGTGCCTGCGCAGGACACCGTGAAGCGCGGCGTGGTATCGGAGGTGATGTCGTCCGTACTGCTCGCGCCGCTGTCGTCAGCCGTCAGAAGATCGGGCGTGCCGGTAGCAGCAGGTGCAGACGTATCGATCGTCACGGAAAGGCCAGAGCTGTCGGCTCCGTATCCTCCGCCAGAATCCTCACGCGCGGTGATGGTATGGGCGGCATCACTGAGCGTGGAAGACGTAAGGCTGATCGTTCCACCGCCGGCACAGGTTCCTGATGCGAGCGTCGTGGTGCTTTCGCGCAGCTGAACCGTTGCACCCGCGGTGCAGGTGATATCGAACGTCGGCGTATTGTCGGACGTCGTGTTGTCGGTGGAGGATGCACCCAAGTCAGAAGCGGCGGCAAGATCTGGCGTGCCCGTGACAGTGCCGGAAGCACCCGTCGTGAAGCTCCAACTCGTCGTATCCAGAAGTCCCGCGTACTCGGCGCGCATTGTGTCGCGGAAAGCGGCAGTGCTTACTTGGACATAGTACTGCGTGTTGCCTTCAAAACTTCCTGCGGGATTGATGGTGATGGCAGTCGTGTTGTAACCGGTGACCTTGGATGACGGCAACGTGATGCTTTCGAACGTGGAATCGTCGGACGACTTGTAAATAATGATCGTGCCTCCGGTCATCGTGCGCACCGCTTCATCGAACGTGAGCACGAGGTTTGCCGTGACGGAAACTCCCGTGGCGTCATCGGCCGGAGAGAGTGTGGAGACAGTCGGATCGGCACAGGAGGTACCTGACGAACCTCCGGCTCCTGTCACACAACTGAGGGTGCCGACCGTGGAATCGTCACTGATGATCATTTGAGTACCGTTGCCTGCCCTATGTGTATTGTCTCCACCATTCGCAGTGATAGTGCCCGTCGTAGAACTAATAACCGTCACCACTCCACCATGGCCGGCCCAATCCGTAGTGGTGCAACTTCCGCCGGAGACGTCGATATTACCGGTAATCGATCTGATCAAGGTGACAGCGCTGCCATTCCCTCCAACACCGGTTGACGTAACGCTGCCGTGACCAACGATCGCTCCCACAGCGGAATCTGTCAGGGTAATGGAACCTCCCGCATGGTTCTGTCCGGTTCCCGCATTGGCTGAGAGATTACTCGCGGACGCATCGACGGCATCGAAGGTGATTAATCCTCCTCCGCCATCCCCGGACCTGTCCGTCGTCGCAGCGATTTCGAAATCTTCGATCGCGAGATCATTGACAGCGATATCGTAACCCTCCGCATTGAATGCAGCAGCTCCGGCACCCGGGCCCGAGACCGTATGGTTCTGCCCTTCTACAGTGATCCCACTCGCAGTCACTGTGAAACAATCGCCGCTGACGCTAGCAATATCACCACTAAGGTAATAGGCCTGGTTCGGAATGGTCAAAGCCGCACAGGCACCAATTTGGGCTGCAGTGAAGCTCCACGCCCCGGCTGTAGCAATGCCCGCATGATCGTTACCGATTGCATCTTCGAACGCCGCCGCGCTGATGAGGATGTAATACGATTCGTTTGCGAACGTCGTCGCGGGGTTGACCGTGATCGTATCCGTGCCACCACCAGTCACCTGGCCCGACGTGACATCGATGGTCTCGATCGTCGCATCGTCACTTGTACGCTTGATGGTAACGGTACCGGCAGCCACCGCATTCACTACTTCGTTAAAAGTGATAACGAGATTAGCGGTCGGACTTACGCCAGTCGCATCATCAGCGGGGCTAAGAGAAGAAATAGTGGGAGCATTGGAATCGACTGTGAACGTGACATCTGTTCCAGAAGACACATTTCCTGCGAGATCTTCCTGAGTCACCGTGAGCGTATGACTGCCTTGTGAGAGTGCACTCGTATCGCAACTCCAGTTGCCGCCATCCACTGCGGAAGTACACAGTGTGGTAACTCCTTCTTTGACCGTGACTGTCGCAGAAGCTTCTCCTCCCGTTCCACCAACTGTGGGAGTGGTATCCGTGACAGTCGATGCGCCCACAGGAGTACTAATGGTTACCGCGGATGGAGCTGTATTATCAATCGTGACAGTCAATCCCGGACTCGGGGAACTCTCACCTGTGACACCGTCATCTTCTGTATAACTGTATTCGTTCGCACTGTTATTCAAACCATCATCTACAAAAATCGAAAATGCCCCATCGACACACACGCCCGAATCAGAAGCCGCAGCATTATAATATATTTTGATCGTATTTCCGGTGGTACATGATCCGGTAAACGTCGGGTTTGTAGTCGTAATGTTATCCGTATCACTTACTCCGGTGTCTGATCCGGCAGCGAGATCGGGCGCATCTACGGGCGTATCCGTCGCCCACGCTCGAAGCGGAGACATGAATCCCATGATGATGACCGCCACGAGGAACCCGCTCATCTGCTGTTTCAGCGCATGCGCGGCTGTATGTGCGTGTTGGCTGTCTTGATTCGAGGTCATCAAAGAAGTATAGCAGAAATTAACCGCGAAGTATAGCAGAAATTAACCGCAGCGGGTAGCGGAAAACATTCTAAATACAGTGTATTTTCGGCTCATTTCCGCGGGGGATCTCCACTCTCCATATTCGACGATTTTGGCCAAAGGCCCCTCACCCCGTGGACCGCATCCGACTGCAAAAAAGCCCATGATCTCCGAGTAAAGGAGGTGATTTCCCCTAAGCCGCCATCAGCGGCATTCCGGCCGTTCGACGATGGGCAGTGACCGCACCCGTTGAATCAAGCGATCGAGCGCTACGGTGAATTCCGCGCGGGAGATGGGTTCCTCGGGTCTGTACATGATCTTCTCGTCGCGATCACCGCGAAGGACATTGAGCGACGAGAGTAAGGCGATCGCCCTGGCGGAACGGTGATCCACGGGAACGTCTGCGAACGGCGAAACGGCACCGTCGGCATGCATACCGAATACTTCCACGAAAAGTTCCGCGGTCTCTGCGCGCGTGATCGAGGAAAGGGGCATGTGTCGGGAAAGGTTCAACCCAAGATCGCCGCCACGTTCCATCGTCGGACGGAACCAGCCGAGTCCTGGGGTATTCGCGAATTCTTCGCCACGAGCCAGGAGCGCCATTTGCAGCGCCTCCGCGACAAGCGTTGGATTGTCGGCGCGGAAGAGTCCTTCGAGCTCGCCATCGCTGGCGCGGAAACCGGTGACAATCCCCCGACGAGAGAGGCTGAGAATATTGTCGCGATACCAGGCATCGGCCGCGACGTCGGAAAAGAATTCGGCACCGACATACACACGAGCATCCGGAACATGTCCTGGAAGCACGCATGTCGTAAGCGGGGCAGAACCCTGGAAGAGCTTGCGTGCTGACGATCCCAAATGGGACGAGAACTTTGGATCGCGTTCTATGGCTTTTTGTAGCGCTTCCTGAAGGGCTGTCCCGTTGCCGCGACCACCGCCAGTCGGACCGGTAACGGGCGCGTCGGAAGACGAACTGGAAGACGAAGCCACTCCGTCTCCAACACTCACCGTGCGAGCAGGAGAGGCGTTGCCCGCGACATCGATCTGCGTGACAGAGAGGACATTCGTCCCCGTCGTGAGGGCGACCCACGTGACATCGATGGAATACGCACCGCCGGTACATGAGCCGCTGACGGGAGTACCCGTGATATTGGCATTGGCGACGTACACCGTGCCATTTGTTTCGCAGGATCCGGAGACGGTTAGGGTATCGGCAAAGACAATAGTGGAGCCGTCGGAAGGCGAACCGATCGTCGGTGCGGACGCGGAAGAATCGATCGTGAGTGCAAGCGTGGCACTGTCCGCAGAATCATTATCGGCATCATCCGTCTGCGAAGCATAGTAGATGTAGGCATTGTCAGTGAGACTCAGCGTGATCTCTTCAGTACCGTCATCGCATTCATCGCTGTAGACCGGGGTCACGGTATCGCTGTCCTCAAAGAGCTTGATCGTGCTGCCGATTTCGCAGGTAACAGTGATCGAGGGCGTGCTGTCTGCAGTGATGTTGTCACTATTCGTGCCAGTATCAGATCCCGCTATCAAATCCGGCGTGCCCGGAGCCGAAGGCAGAGCCGTGTCTACCGTGATGTCCACGGCAGAAGAAAGCGCTGCGGCGTTGCTTGCAGGATCCACGGCGGACGCGATCACAGAATAATCGCTATCGAGAAGCGTGGATGACGTACAGCTCCATGTGCCGCCGCTCGTCGTGTTATCCGTACAGAGAGTGTTGGAACCCTCTTTCACCGTGACGGTCGCATTCGCTTCCGTGGTCCCAGAAAACGTTGGCGTATTGTCATTCGTGCTCGTGCCGTCCGCGGGTGAGGTGATCACGGGAGTATCTGTCACGGTATCGATCGTGACGGACAACGCCGCGCTCGCCGTACTGGTGTTTCCGGCAGCGTCCGTGAACTTCACCGTGAAGTTGTACGAGCCGTCTGTACTGATGGATCCCGCTGTCACGGAATACGTATCATTCGCGTCGGTACATGTATCGGCTGAACCTGTAGACACGCCGTTGATGAAGAGCTGCACGTCGTCATCGGCATCGCAGTCTCCTGTGAACGTTGGGGTCTGGTCGTTCGTGATGTTGTCCGTGTTGACGCCAGAATCGGAGCCGGCGGCCAGATCGGGCGCGGCGCCTGGAGCGGAAGGCGCAGAGGTATCGATGACAAGCGTGAGCGTGGGACCGCGTGCGCTGAAGACGCCGTCTTTGGAAACTGCATGGCGAACCGCATAGCTTCCTGCGGCCAATCCCGATACTCCCGCGGCAAACGTGGTATTGTCGCTGGAACACGTAACAGGCACTCCTGACGCCACACCGTTGAGATACCACTGTACGGTATGCGTGTCGTCCAACCCCATACATGTGGACGTAGTGAGCGGTGTGGTATCGGTGGTGATGTTATCAGTCGAGGAGCGACCTGAGTCGGTAGCGATCAGATCAGGTGCATCACCTGGTAAGACTGGCTGTTCGGTAAGTGCGGCGGCATTATTGGGCGTTGTTGCATCATCGCGAACGGGATCCACGCCAGGCGTGTAGTCCAAAAGAATATCCGCAGCCGCGGCAATGTTCGCGGACATCGTCAGCGTAATATCCGTTCCATTCACTGCGACGCTGTTGACCGTGAGCGGACTCCCGTCTGAAGTGACGGCAAAATCTCCCGCAGCGGGAACGGATGTTTCGTCCAAGTCTTCGCTGTAGGTGAGGACGATCGTGTTGCTGCCTGCGGATGCGGTAAAACTGCTGAGCGTGGGGGCGATGGAATCCACCACGGTCGTAAATGACCAGGTTGTTTCATCCGCGATACCCCCAAACGTCGAACGCATCGTATCCTTGAATGCCCCCGCACTGATCTGCACATAATACTCGTGGCCATCCTCCAATTGGACACTGCGATCGATGGAGATGGTTGTCGTACCATTCCCAGTTACCGAGGCGGACGGAGTGGTGATTTGTTCTGCCAGGACGTCACCAAGGGTTTTATAAATGGAAATAGTGGCTCCATTCACGATGTACACAATCTCATCAAGAGTGATCGACAAGTCCGTGTCTGTGGCGATATCCGTACCATCATCAGCCGGAGATAAAGAGACTATGGCGGGATTGGTACAACTGGTCCCATTTGGATTTCCTATTCCCCCTACGCAGCTAAGCGCTCCCACCGTGGCTGCATCTGCAATGATCATCTGGGCACCATCCCCTCCAAGTGCCGAGCTGCCGTTGCCATCTCCACCATCGGATGTGATATCGCCTGTAACAGAAGCTCCTGTAACGGTGACCACTGCGGCATCGGCGGGGAAGCCGGGCGTTCCACCTGTTTCTCCTCCGGAGGAATTAATATTCCCGACCGTGGACGCGGAAATAGAAACAGTACCTCCATCCCCCGCTGTGGCTATGCTTTGAGTAACTGCACCACCTATAGTCGTAATATTATCACTTGTGGAATTTTGTACGGAGACAGCTCCGCCTGTGCCTCCTGACAGATTCGCATCGCCTCCTTCAGCCGAAATGTTCCCAACAGCAGATCCGTTGATCACTGTTATTGAACCAGCATTTCCTCCGCGGGCACTGCCGTCAAACGTGCCGATGCCTCCGTTACTACTAATATCATCCGTTGTGGAATTATTAATACTCACGGTGCCACCATTTCCTGCATATCCGCTTGTATTAATTTGGCCTCCGTTGGCAGTGATGGAGCCGGTAATTGTGGAATCCGTGACCGTGATTGCACCGCCATTATTTGCGCCACCGTCACCGTTGGTATTGATAGCCGAGAGGCCAGAAGCATTGATCGTCAGATTTTGAATGGTAACGGAGTGTCCTGGCGCCGCTGTTCCGGAGGCATTGATCGCTGTTCCCGATGTCGTCACCGTGATCGAATACAATCCCATACCGTCGATGGTCACGTTATCGGCTGTGACCGTGAGACAGTCCGCGCTATCGATGGAAATATTTTGCGTGAGCTCGTACGTTTCGCCCGGGGTACTCAATGTCTCTCCACATGCACTCACTGAAGAATTTGCCCGCGCAATCTGTGCAGGCAAAAAAAGCATCACCATGAGGAGAATCTGTAACCGCGCGATGGTTTTTGTGTGAACGAAGAGCATGCGGAAGTTTCTTATTATTTTAACACAAATTTAATAATTTAGCAATAATAAGCGCCGCCTTTGGACTTAGGACAAATATCCGATTTGCCTCTATCCTTTGAGTCCTATGGACCCCATCCGACTGCAGAAAGCCAACGATCTCCGCGCCAAGGGCGTTCTTCCGTACGCCGCGAAGTTCGACCGCTCCCACGTCCTCGGCGACGCGGCGAAGACGACGGACGGCACGCCGCTCACGGTCGCGGGCCGCGTGATGCTCGTGCGCGACATGGGGAAGATGAACTTCCTCACGCTCCAAGACCACACCGGTCGCATGCAGGTACTCTTCCGCGAAGAAGACTTAGGGAAGGAGAAATGTAAAGAACTTGTGAAGACCATCGACCTCGGCGACTTCATCGGCGTCACCGGCGAGCGCTTCACGACGAAAACGGGTGAACCGACCGTCCTTCTCAAAAGCTGGACGATGCTCAGCAAGGCGCTTCGCCAACCCCCCGAAAAGTGGCACGGCGTCGCCGATCAGGAGACCGCGTGGCGCCAGCGGTACCTGGATTTGAGTAGCAACCGAGAGACGTTTGATCGCTTCCAGATGCGAAGTTTGTTCCTCCGGAAGCTTCGCGAGTTCTACTGGTCGCGCGGGTTCATCGAAACGGAGACACCCGTGCTCACGAATGCGGCTTCCGGCGCGCTCGCAACGCCGTTCGTGACGCATCACGCCGCGTACGACCTCGACGTGTACCTGCGCATCGCCCCGGAGACGTTCCTCAAGGAATGTCTCGTCGGCGGATTCGACCGCGTGTTCGAAGTGGCCAGAGTCTTCCGCAACGAAGGCCTCGACCCGAGCCACCTCCAGGACTTCACGATGGTGGAGCACTACGCCGCGTACTGGGACTACGTGGAGAACATGAAGTTCACGGAGGAACTCCTCTCCACCCTCCTCAAAGACATCCTCGGCACCACCAAAGTGAAGATCCCCGACCGCGACGGCACGCTCGTGGAGGTGGACTTCGCCCCGCCGTGGCCCCGGCTCACGATCCGCGACGCCATCAAAGCCTCTTGCGGCATCGACATCGAGGATCACAAAACTCCGGGAGCCCTGAGGGAAGCCATGAAGTCGAAGTCGGTGAAACTCGATATTGACGTCTCCAAACTTGGTCGAGGCAACCTTATTGACCAGCTGTACAAGAAAGTCAGCCGTCCGATCCTGGTCCAGCCGACGTTTATTATTCAGCACCCAATCGAGTTGAGCCCTTTGGCACGCCGAAATGATGAGAATCCGGGCATCACTGACCGCTTCCAGTTGGTCGTGGGCGGATGGGAGATCGTGAACGCCTATTCGGAGCTCATCGACCCCGTTGATCAGGCCGAGCGGTTTGAAGAACAGGCTAAGGCAAATGCAGGAGGCGATACGGAAGCCCACAAGAAGGATGATGAGTTCGTGACGGCCCTCGAGTACGGCTGCCCGCCTTGTTCCGGTTGGGGCATGGGAATCGACCGCATCGTGGCGCTTCTGACGCAACAGACCAATTTGAGGGACGTGGTGCTGTTTCCGTTGATGAAGCCGCTGGGTGAGACGCAAAGGACGGAGAAGACGCACGAGACGCAAAAGAAGACATCTTCTTCTGCGTCCATTGCGTCCTCAACATCTCCTGCGTCTTCGACGCTCTCACTTCCGGCACAACATTTGGAATACGGACATCTTCTCCCCGCCGCCCACGGCCTCATCGAGAAGCATGCGGACCAAACCCGGGCCCACTTACTCGCCACCGGTGCCGCCATGGAGGCGCTCGGCAAGAAGTTCGGCGGCGATCCCGCCACATGGAAGGTCGCGGGCATGCTCCATGACCTCGACTGGGATCATCTGCAGAAGGATGCCGAAAAACACTGTGGTACCACATTGGAACAGATGCTCGCGGAGATCAAAGCGCCACAGGAATTGCTCGGTGATATCCGTGCGCACTATGCCGCCATGTACGGAGCCGACTATCCGCTCAACACGATGCTCCGGAAGGCTCTCTACTGCGTCGACGAGCTCACGGGCTTCATCATCGCGGTGACGCTCGTGCGCCCGAGTAAGAAGCTTGCGGACGTCGAAGTGAGTTCCGTGAAGAAGAAATTGAAGGACAAAGGGTTCGCGGCCCAGGTGGATCGCAAGCAGATCCAAGCGTGCGAGGAGCTCCTCGGGGTGCCGCTCGATGAGATGATCGGCCTGACGCTTGAGGCTATGAAGGCGATCGCCGCGGATCTGGGGCTCTGAGAATCGATTTCTGGCTTCAAACAGGGCTCAAACGGATTCGATCGGCACGTACTTGTCGCCAGCGACATTTCTGTGCAGGATGGCGACCCTCATGCCCTTTCTTCGCTACATCGGCATCGAGAAGGATGGTACCGAAATACGTGCCGTTCCCTCGAGCAAACACCTGCAGTTCTATCCCCATTCCCAAAAGACGCGCTATCGGATCGGGAAAACGATGGAAACCATGGGCCCTGATGGAGATATCCTCCGTTACACCGAGAGGAAGGATTTTCAGCGAGGAAGCTGACATTATTTCCCCATTCCAAGAAGTTTACGCAAATTTCCAAAGATGCCGGAGTTCTTCGCCGAAGCAGCGGTCGGCATTACGGCTTTCGGTTTGGGACGCATCGCTTCAAGCTGATCATTCGAGTAATACTCGATCCAGCACGATGGCACACCATCGACGTCGATCAACTTCGCGATGAGAGCGCCTTTCGGAAATTCATGAAAGTACGCCGCATCGGGATTGATCTTCTTTTTGTAATCGTTGGGCACGGAATTCGCGGGCATCAGGAGCTTCTCCAATGCGGGGAAACGCTGCAGTACTTCGCCGAGAAGCTGACGAAACTTGAACGTATCGGCGCCCGCCTGCGAAAGCGTCTCGGCAAACCGCGAAAAAAGCCGCACGCATTCCAGCATATCCGATGACGCCGACGATTCGGCAGGCAGTCTCGGAGCAAGCGACCCCATTGTATGAAACGCAAAATGATGAGGAGAGCGACGCTCAACGCTCCACGTGTCGCCAACAATCGGATGAATGCCCCTATCTTCATCCTCTTCCGCAGACTCTTCCGAAGAGAAGCGATTGACGTACAGACGGACCGCCTCGCGCGCGAGCAAACCTCCGAAGGGTTCCTCGGCTATTTTCCTGAGCAATGAGACCAAAGATCCGCTAAATTGATCCCGGTTCATCGGTTTCTCGTCCAGCTTCGCAAGCTCGCCCACATTCTCACCGTAGCGATCGAGCATCTTTTGCCGTATCAACCGCTCGTCTTCCGACGTGAGCTCGCCTGTAATCTGCAAGCGATCGAAGAGGCTTGTCGTCCTTTCCGTTAAACGGCGAACGTTCTCGGAAACCGGCGAATCGGCTTCTGGGATCTTTTGGCCTGGAGGAGCATTCTTTTCAAGAGACATACCTAACGGCTTAATAGAACATTATACACTATAAATACTATTATACAATATTTTCTCCTCATGAAAAGAGTTCGAGTATTTTAAAGTTTTCGTCCATAGCCTCTCTCCACTGCAACGTCCAAAAACGAATTCCGCGGTCTCTCTCCATTTTTTTCTTGGCCTCCATGGCTCCCGCACTCAAGTAAGCGCTCATATACGCGGAAGCCGAAACGACGCTTCCCATGTTCACTCCGGAGAATGCGAGCCGCATGCGCTGTCTTTCCAAATCGTCGATACGAATTCCGAATGACAGTTCAAGCCTGTTCAGAGCGGGCTTTCCGTGGCTTTGCTCGAGCGCCCGCCGATATTCCTCAAAAAACCGCTGCGTCTCGAATGCGATCTCCTGATTTCTTTTCGTCGCATCACAAACGGTTACGAGGAAACTGAGATAGTGATAGAGCTCACCTCCAAAATCCCTCGAGAGGAACTGGTTTTCGATCACCTCGAGCAGATCCAAAGGCAAACGTGAAATGACGCCGGCGTGCTCGAAGAGCAATCCCGTGCCGTCGTCGAAATCCAAAGCTTCTTCGTGCATGCAGGAGCGGAATGATAGCAAATTTTCCGTTCACAGGACGACTTCCTGTTCGCGCTCGGGCATGAGGACTTCGGCGCCGGTTGCCTGCGTAATGCGCTTGGCGAAGGGCTCCATTTGTTCGGGCTCACCGTGGACGAGAACGACTTTTTTCAGGCCGGCGACCGCCTGCACGTACGCATCGAGATCGTCCATGTCCGCATGGCCGGAGTAGACGTCGATCTGCACGATTTCCGCTTTTTTCTGATATTGCTTGTCGAAAATTTTCACCGCGGTGATGGACGGATCGATGATACGGCGACCGAGCGTGTTCTCCGCCATGTAGCCGACGGCCAGTACGGTGTTCCGTGCGTCTTCGAGCTGGTTTTTCAAATGGTGACGGATGCGACCCGCTTCGCACATTCCGGATGCCGCCATGATGATCATGGGACCGGGAGTTCCGTTCAATTCTTTGCTTTCCTCCGCGGTTTTCGTGTAACGGATGAGCGAGAACTGGAACGGATTGTGCTGGCGGCTCAGGAACTGCTCGAACATGTCGCGGTCGTAGCACTCGGGATGTTTCATGAAAACGTCGGTCACCGCGCTCGCAAGCGGCGAATCGATGACGATAGGAATGGCGGGGATGCGGCGTTGGTCCCAGAGAACATGCAGGTCGTAGACGATCTCCTGCGTGCGCTCGAGTGAGAAGGCGGGGATGATGATTTTCCCCCCGCGCTTGGCAGTGCGCAGGATGACGTCTTCCAACGTATGTTTCCCCTGCTCCGGATCGCCATGGCGCCGGTCGCCGTAGGTCGATTCGCAAATGAGCGTTTCCACCGGAGGCATCGGGAGCGGATCGCGAATGATGGGAAGCGTGCTGCGTCCGAGGTCGGCGCTGAAACCGATCGAACGCTTGCTGCCGTTCTCGGTGACCTCCATGAGGAGCTGTGCCGCTCCGATGATATGTCCCGCGTCAAAGAATTGAATTCTCAGTCCGGGAACGGGCTCGAACCACTCGCCGTAATTGCAACCGCGGAAAAGTGTCATGCATGCCGCCGCGTCTTCCTGCGTATAGAGCGGCCCTTCGCAGGGAATCATGGAATCCTTGAGATACTTGCAAAAATACTCTTCATCTTGTTCCTGGATGTAACCGCCGTCTTTCAGCATCACCTCGGCCAAATCCTTGGTGGCATACGTGCAGAAAACGGGACCTCGATACCCCTTTTTCCACAGGAGCGGAATGCGCCCGACATGATCCATGTGCGCGTGACTGAGGACCACGGCGTCGATATCCGTGACCTTGAAATTGAAGTTGGCGTTCTTTTGCGCCGCTTCTTTGCGCACGCCCTGGAAAAGACCGCAGTCAAGCAGGACACGTTTGCCGTTCACCTGGAGCTCGTGGCACGTGCCGGTGACTTCACGGGCAGCGCCGTGACAGATCAATTTCATCGACGCCACTATAGCGAAGTTCGGACGGTGTCACCTGTCTTTGGAACATATCGTCGTGCGTTGCCCCCCCCCGCTCGTTCGAAAATGCGAAAAAGCGCAGCCGTCTTCCTACGGAAGAGTCTCCCGAGAACGAACGTGCTGCGAACGATGTTTTTTGACCATTTTCAAAGATTAAAAAATACAAAAAAATATTGTCAAACTCATGGTGTAACGCTTGCAAAACATATTTTTCCGATGATTTTTTCGTGCGCTTTTCCCGGATTTTCGATGACGCGCCACCATAGAAAAAATGGCTTCCAGATGGTATAATCTTGAGATTTGAACACCACACAAACAGAGACAGGCAGCGGATCGATTGCGCCTCGCGCAAAGCCACACCGAACCATGGCGCTGATCGCGGTCGTATTTGCAATCGTTTTGCCGACGATTGGGGCACGATCTCTGTACTCTCAAATTCTCGAAACGGGGAGTGGCGGCACGACACAGCAAGTGAGCGACGATGCCGGTATCACCGAAGAGGAATCAGGCGAAGAGGCATCGTCGGATGCCGGAGAATTGACGACACTGGAACGCGAGTTCCGCATGACGATTACGAAATCGTCCCTCATCGCGAGTCTCGCAGACCTGCAAGAGAGACTCCGCATTGCGGTCACGGATCATGCCGATTTCCCCATTGCCGCCGAGGTGAAAATCACCGATGCCTCGGAGCAGTATCTGGTTTCGATTCGCCCGGTAGGAACGATTCATCCGGGGATGTACCACATTACCGGAACCTTGGACGCGCCTTCCCGCGAAATCCGGAGGATCTTCTCCCACTTGGACGAAGAACTCACCGACGAACTCCTGTTTACCCATGCCGTCTCGCTCGGCGAACTCGCCTGGAATATCGATCAGGAGTACTCAATTGCCGGAACACAAGCGATCATCCATGCCGCTCTCGTTCCCGAAGGGGACCACGTTGATTGTCCGACGGATATTTCCGCGGATATCCGCGATCCGGAGGGATCACCCGTCGAACCCCTCTCGGTTTCCGATCGGGATTGCAACGACCCCCTCTCGTCGATCGAGATTTCCGTCCCCTTGAACGAGGCCGGGGAGTACGCGATGACGCTGAGCGCCTCTTCGGGATCGCTCACGTACACGGCAAAGACGCAGCTCGTTGCGAGCGCCGATCCGAAATTCGTACATCTACGACGCGATGCGCCAACGGTCGTACGGGCCGGGGACGAGCTGCCGATGACGATCGATCTCCGACCCTCACAGTCTTTCGAGGGAACCATTCGTGAAAATATTCCCGAGGGATGGGCAGTCGATCACGTGAGCCCCGAGGGAGAAGCGAAAGACGGCACGATCACGTGGACGGGAACATGGGACAAAGACGTTTCGCTGCAATACACGTTGCACCCGACGGAAGAACAGAACGGACATACGGAATGGGGAAATCTCGAGATCCGAGGAAACGTAATCGGGGAATCCGCGGATATCGAACCGACGGACGAAAGTACATCGTCTTCGCCGTCTTCCGCCGAGACTTCGTCGGAAAGAACCGCGACGGATCCGTCGACAGACGAGGCGGCATCATCCTCGGCGACTTCGTCCGAAAACGTCTCATCGGAAACGTCCTCCGACGAATCGTCTTCCGTTTCATCCGAATCATCCAGCTCAGCAAGCAGCGAGCCGACCGACGGGGAAACAGGCGGCATTTTGGATCTCGCGCGTTTCGCCCGTTCGCTCATAGCGGATATTCTGGGCCCCTCCGAAGACCCGGTACTCTTTTCCGAACAGCGTTCGTGGGAGGCGATCGTTCTGCCGGCGAAACCCGTCGAAGAAAACCCATTCGCCGACGCTTCAAGCGTATCGAGCGAAAGCTCGTCGGCTGCGAGCGACGAAGCAGATTCGCAACGCGATCCCGTACTGTCGCTGGATCCCACGCGGAAGAATTTTCCGGCGAACGCCCCGGCCACATTCACCGTGCTTGAAGGGGACATTCCCGAATTGCCCGGCGAAGACGGCTCGACGGTGAGCGACGCTGAAGCACTCAGCATCCTCGCCGATCGCCTGGTGAGCGACGACGATATCGCCAAGGCGGTCGTACAATCCGCCATTCTCGACCAGAAGGCGATGATCGCCGATGAAATCGTGTCGGACACGACCAGCATGAACGATCTCCGAGAAGCGCTCGACGTGAACGGGTCCGTCCGCCGTTCCGATACGGTCACCACTCATGTCTCGGAAGCAATCGAGCGCTCCAAGGAATTGCGTGAAGTATTGGCCGATACCGTGATCGAACATGAACCGGAACTGCTCGATGCAGTACGGGAGACAATCGACGACGACACTCGCCGCGATGTCGTTCGTGCGGCAGTCGAAGCCATGACCGACGAAGGCGGCACCCTGGACGACGCCACGGAAGCGATCGCAACAGTCGCGGAATCATTGCCCGTGCAATCGGAGATTTCCCAGGCGATTTCCGATACGGTTCGTGACGAAAATTTGGAACGCGGGATAATCGTCGACAACATCGTCGCGCCGCACTCCGCTGGAACCGAGGAGGAAAAACCTCTCTTCCAAGTGCGCCTTAAGGACAAGGACGGCAACACGTTCGAGCCGGGCTATCACTTTGAAAAAGGATCGATCGTTCTCGCCATTGAGCCCGAACGACAATTTGCGCCGGGCATGTATACGCTCGTCGTCACCATCCGCAATCCTCTCACCGGCGAAACGGAAACCATCGAACAGGATTTCGCTTGGGGAGTGCTCGCGATGAACCCGAATCAGGACCGTTTCGTGAAGGGAAGCACCGGACGCATTGACATCGGCGTTCTCGACGACAAGGGATACATCCTCTGCAACGCGGATCTGTCACTCAGCATTACCTCGCCATCCGGCGAAGTGATACTTCTTTCGACCGACGATAACTCGATCTCCATCACGAACACCTGTGGGACAAAATCATCCACAAACGTCAGTCCGGATTACGCGGCGTTCATGACTTTCGCCGAAGCGGGAACATACGACCTGCACCTCGAAGCGAAAACGGAGAACGGCGGCAGATCTCTTGATCAGCACCTTACGGTCGAAGAATACCCGCCGTTCGTCGTCGCGCGCACGGCCGCGACGCGTCTTTGGCCCTTCGGCATCGCTCCGATGACGATCGACGTGAAATTCTACGAAGACTACTCCGGGACTATCACCGATATCGTGCCGGCAGGCTTCGTCGTATCGGACGCTTCCCCGAACGCGGAGATCGCTCCGGTCGAAACGGGAACGGGAACGACGATCGCCTGGAAGGGATCGTGGCAAGCCGGCGACACGGCAACGTTCACATACGACTACGACGCACCGAATGTCTCTCCGCAGTTCTTCCTGATCGGGCCCCTGCATATCGGCAACCGTGAAGAAATGCGAAGCTGGCAAATTGCCAACGACGCGGCAAAAACCTGGGATGGCGGCGGTCTCACCAATAACTGCTCTACCGCCGCGAACTGGTCGGGCGACACGATCCCGACGACAACCGACGACATCATCCTGGACAGCACGTCCACCAAGGCGATGACGTGGGACAGCGGCTGTCCGTCCACCGTCGCCTCCTGGACGCAGAGCAGCGGATACACCAACACCGTGACGGTGAGCATCAGCAGTCTCACCGTCAACGGAACGATGAGTATTGCCGACGGTACCTTTACGGCCCCGAGCGGGACACTCACGGTGAAGGGATCGTTTATCCAGACAGCGGGAACTTTTTCCCACAACAACGGCACGATGCTACTGGCACCGACGGGATCGCAATCCCTTTCTCTGACCGCAACAAGCAATTTGAATAATCTGACGCTCGACAGCGGCTTGATGCAATACTGGAAATTGGACGATTTGACGGGCAGCGTGGCTCGCGACAGCTCGCGTACACGATCAAACGGCACGCTGATGAACAGTCCCACATGGTCGGGATCCAATCTCAATTCCGTCCTCAAGTACTACAATCCCGGAGGACTCAAGACCGTGGGGGCATCGACACAGTACTTCACCGCCTCATATACCAGCGAAGCGGTGAACACCATCAGTTTATGGGTCAAAACGACCTCGACGATCAATTCGACGAGCAGCTGTCTCAATCTTGCGCAATTCAGCGGCGGACAATACATAGGCTTGGGTAACTGCTCCACGACCACCACCACCGAGAGCGTGGGCATGTACTCCGATACCGTCTCGCACTTCACCTACTCGGGACCCACCATCAGCCCGGGATGGCACTATCTCGTCTACTCATATTCCGGAGGCGCATGGAACTTGTATCTGGACGGTACGTGGTATGGCGGATCTCCTTCCCCGGCATCCTTCGGTACCCATGCGTATGCGCTCTCGAGCGTGACGGCAGGAAGCTTCGGCTACACCATCACGGGCGCGATCGACGATGTCCGTTTGTATAACCGCGCCATCGCCTACTCGGAAATGAACAAATTGTATGCAGGCAACAAATCCACGGGTTCGGGCACGTACGTCCTCGGCGGCCACCTGACGGTCAACGGCAACCTGGGCATTTACGACGGTACGCTGGATGCCTCGTCCAACAATTACAACGTGACCGTCAAAGGCAACGCGGATATCCAGGGAGACTTCATCAAGAGAGCCGGAACGTTCACCATGAGCGGCACCGGGCCGCAGACGCTTTCCGGCTCCACCGTCTTCAACAACCTGTCCATTACCGCGAGCAGCGCACGCACGGCGTACCTGGATTTCACTTCCCGCCAATCGGTCTCCGGGTCACTGGTGCTCCACGGCGTGTCCGGAAACAATCTCTCCCTCCGATCGACCAAGATCGGATCGGGGGCACGCATATTGTATGACGCGGACTCCACGCAGCTCGCCGCGGATATCGCATATGTCAGTGTGAAAGACTCGTACGCCGACGGCGGACAGAGCCTCGCCTGCAGCAAGACGTCAGAAGAATGTCTCGATAACGGCAATACCCGGAACTGGGTCATCCAGACCAGCAATATCTCCGGAACGGTATACACGGACCAGGGCACCACCGCCGCCACTTCCCCCACCGTGGGCCTGACCATCAACGGCGCGCCATTCATCACCACCACGGCGAACAGCAGCGGCCAATTCACCTTCAGCAACGTCTTTATGACGGGAAGTACGGTATTGGGATTGTTCGTCAGCGGCAATACGACCAAGGCCGCAACAGTGGTAGTGGGTTCAGGCTCCAGCATGACGGGTATCGATCTCTATGGAAACACTCTCATCCTCCGTAGCGAACCCGGAACGATTCCTGTCACCAACGCCCTTGTGAAAATTGCGGCCAACGGCGGGGGATCGGACATGGCTGCCGTGTATGCCGTAAACGGCAACAACGATCTGACTCTCACGCCGGGAAAATCCCTCACTATCTTGTCAAATACAACGCACAATCCGGGTGGACGCATCAGCGCCGCGGATTTCCGCAACTACGGAACAGTGGCCATGAGTACCAGCGGCCTGGCGCTCAGCGGTTCCCTCATAACCGACTCAGGGACGTTCAGCACCAGTACGGGAACATTGCTGCGTTCGCAATCCACGACTACCAATTCTCTCCATCTGGGTTCCAATTCGCTTGGGAAGCTGAGCATGAACACCGGCCTTGTCGGCTACTGGAAATTTGACGACCGAACCGGAACGCTCGCGCGGGACGTTTCGCCATACCGCAATAACGGAACTCTCAGCGGTACGCCGTCAGTCATGTGGAGCGGCTCCGACCTCGTCAGTCGGTTGCGGTTCTACAACAACTCCGCCATTCGCTTTACGTCAACGAGCAACAACGTGACCGTTCCGCACACCTCATCGTTGACCTTCTCGAGCGCCATGACGGTATCGACCTGGGTAAAACTCCTCGGATCGACGCCGACGGCAACGTGCGGCAGTCCGCCGGCCGCCGCTCAATACCTTCTCTATAAGAGAAACAACAATCCCGGAGGCGGCGGTTACAACGGCTATTCGCTTACGACAAGCGGGACGCAATGGGGATTCAGCATGTGTGCCGCCACAACGTGTTACGGAGCCGCGTCCACGACCGTTCCCGTCATCGGTTCATGGGTCCATCTCGTCGGTGTCTTTAAATCCGGCACGATGAAATTGTACGTCAACGGTGTTTTGGAGAGTAGCGCGACGGGCCCCTCAACGGTCGATGATCGAGGGGAATCGCTGGTTTTCGGGCGCACGAACTACTGCGGCCAGCCGTCCGGCAACTACGACGCATACCTGAACGGCGAGCTGGATGACGTACGCCTGTACAACCGCGACCTTTCGGCCAGTGAAGTGAGCTCGCTCTATAACGGAAACAAAAGCACCGGGACGAATGCGTACTCGACGAACGGCAATATCACTGTGGCAGGCAATCTGGATATCTATTCCGGAGAGCTCTCTCTCAATGGAAACAATCTCGACGTCAGCGGCAACGCAAACATCCAGGGAGATTTTACTCCAGTCGGCGGCACGGTGACCCTCAACGGCAGCGGACCGCAGACCCTCTCCGGATCGACCGTTTTCAGTAATCTTACCAAGACGGTCTCTGCCGCCTCCACGCTCTACCTGGATTACACCTCGCGGCAATCCGTATCCGGCGCACTGATCCTGCGCGGCGCAAGTAACAATCTCCTGAGTCTCCGAAGTACAAAAGTCGGAAGCGGCGCACGAATCCTTCTCGACGCAGACGCCGGAAGCCAGACGATCGACTACCTGAACGTGCGAGACAGCGACGCATCCGGAGGTCAAACTCTGGCATGCGATGCCGTGTCGGAAGGGTGCGTAGGAGGCAGCAATAACACGAACTGGCAGATGTATACCAACACGATCAGCGGCACGGTCTACACGGACCAGGGAGTAACCCCCGCAGTCTCCCCCACGGTACGTCTCGCCATCAACGGAAGCGTGTACGGCAGTACGACGGCCAACAGCAGCGGGCAATTTTCATTCAGCAACGTGTCCATGACCGGCAGCTCCGTCATCTCCCTCTATACCGTGGGTAGTACGCCGGCCGTAACGCTCGTGGGAGGCGTGCAATCCGTCATGACCGGTCTTGATCTCTACGGAAACAGCTTCATCCTCCGCACCGAAGATGGTTCGACATCGATGACCAACGCCATCATCAGCAACGGAACGGGGAACGGCAGTTCGGATACGGCGCGCATTTATTCCGTCAACGGCAGCGATCTCATCGTTCAGCCGGGAAAAACGCTCTACATTTGGTCCGGAAAAACATACGTCCCCGGCGGAAACGTGGCAGCCGGCTCGGTGAAAAACCTCGGAACGATCACCATGGGAACCAACACCCTGCGAGTGGCCAACACCCTGACGACCAGTGCGGGAACGATCACGACGTCCACGGGCGTGGTCCTGCGGCCGATCTCCGCCGGAGGAACGCTCACTCTGGGCAGCAACACGTTGCAAAAAGTTGTCCTGGGTTACGACATGGCTACGGGAAACGCAGGCCCCGTGGGCTCCTGGGACTTCAACGAAGCAAGCGGCACAACGTCGTACGACGGATCGGGTAACGGCAATCACGCGACGCTCGTGAATAGCCCCACTCGTTCCGCGATATTGCCTCCGGTGTTCTATGGAAACTCCGGCAGCTTGCTCTTCAGCAGCAGCGCCCAATACGCGAACGTCACATCGGCTTCCGCCCTTAACCCGGGGACTTCCAACTTTACTTTATCGATCTGGATAAAACCCACATCAATCCCCGCCTCTTCCAGTTACACAATCATCAGCAAGTACAACTACAACGGCGGTGTTGTCCCGGACAAAGGCTATATTCTTTCATTGAACTCCGCAGGAAAAATCGTCGGATATGTCGATAGCGACAACCCCGATATCGTCAGCACGTCTACAGTCGGCACGAGCCAATGGACACACGTGGTCCTCACGTACAACAACGCAAGCGCGACCGCCAAAATCTTCCTGAACGGCGTTCTGGACAAAACGCAGACGGGTCTGACGTCGCGCAATGCCACTTCCACAAGAGATCTTACCTTTGGTTATTCCGCCCTCACCGGCCTGAACTTTGCCGGTACGTTCGATGAAATTCGTCTCTACAACCGCGAGCTTTCGAATGCGGAAATCGCTCTGCTGGCAGCCGGATACAACCAACCGGTGAATGGCACCTACACGCTTGGGTCTGCGCTTGGACTTTCCAACAACCTGACGATTTCCTCCGGCGCAACGCTCGACGTTTCCGGAGGCAACTACGGGATCACGGTGGGAGGTGACTGGCTCAACAAAGGAACGTTCGTCCGTCAGGGCGGCACCGTGACATTCAACGGATCGAGCACGCAAACTCTTTCCGGTTCCACCATATTCCAGAATCTCGCCGCCACCGCTTCCGCCGCCCGAACGCTGAATCTGGCCGCAGGAACGCGTCAGACCGTCTCGGGAAGCCTAACGCTCACCGGCACCACGGGAAACAGACTGAGCCTCCGATCGACCTCGACCGGAAACCAAGCGTATCTGCTCCTCGACGGCGACGCAGGAACGCAAAGCATCAGCGAGCTTGACGTAAAAGACAGCAATGCCTCCGGAGGCCAATCGCTTATCTGCGTCAGCTGCGGCAATTCCGGAAACAACACGAACTGGATTTTCCCGATCACCGGAACGGTGTACTCCGACGCGGGTGTCACTCCCATCGGTGCCGGACATACCGTCGCCATTTCCGTCGACGGCGGAACCCCCACCACGACGACGACCGATTCCTCCGGAAACTACCAATTGAATACAACGGCAAGCGCCGGAAGCATCATCGCCATCTATCTCACGGGAACGACCGGCGAAGACGGAGCGGTCGTCAGCGTCACCGACGGCAATCCCAACTCCATTCATTACGACGTCTACAAAGATGAATTGATCGTTCGCAACGACAACGGCGGTACCACAACCAACGCGAATCTCGCCACCGCGGCGACCTACGGCGATACGCAACTCGCCGAGGTGTACTCGGTATCCGCAGGTACCCTGACCATGCAGCAAGGCAAGCGTCTCCGCGTGCTTTCCGGCCACACCTTCGCCCCCGGGGGGACGGTGAACGCCAAGGATCTCACGATCGCGGGAACCTTCACGATGGGAAGCAACGCCGTGAACGTGGCGGGAAACTGGGACAGCACGAGCGGCACCTTCACGGGAAGCAACACGGTGACCTTCACGGCTTCGGGCAGCATCCGCAGAGGATCGTCCTCGTTCAACCATCTCGTCTTCAACGCCAATAACGGCAGGTGGATTCCTGTGAGTTCCCTTGCCGCTGCGGGTAACCTGACGATCTCGGCCGGCACGCTGAACCTGAGCGGTTCGAGCCTCGCCGTGAGCGGCACGTTCCGTAACGACGCCACGCTCCGCATGCACGGCAACGAGACGCTCACGACCGTGACGAACGATACGGCGCACGGAGGAACAGTGTGGTACGACGGCTCCTCGAGCTACACGGGATTGAACGGCTTCACGAGCTTCGCCAACCTGACCCTGAGCGGCGCTGGCACATGGAGCCTCAATAACGACATCACTACGGCGGGCAACGTCACCGTTACGACGGGAACGCTGCTGCAGAGGCAGAAGACGGTGACCGTGGGAGGGAATTGGACGGACAATGCGAACTTCACGGCATCGGGCTCCATGGTCTTCACGGGCAACGGAACCATTACAGAACCCCGCGGCTTCAAAGCCCTCACGATCAACGCCGCAGGAAGCACCGTGGAGCTCGGAAGAGCACTCACCGTGAGCGGAAGCATCACCATTACGGCCGGAACGCTGGATGTATCCTCCTCCAACCATAGGCTGACGCTCAGCGGAAGCCTGACGAACAACGGAACCTTCAACGCGCGTGCGGGAACAGTCGTGCTCAACGGAGGAAACCAGTCGATCGCCGGCAGTTCCAACACCACGTTCTACAACCTGACGAAGACCGTAGCCTCCGCCGCCACGCTGACACTCCCCACCGGAGCAACCACCACGACCCAAGGAGCAACCACGCTGCAAGGCTCTCCGGGACAACTGCTGTCTCTCCGTTCGAGCATTTCCGGAACCAAGGCCCCCTTCACCATCGGCGCGACGGGGCGATCCATCAGTTACGTGGATGTGAAGGATCAGAACAACGCCGGCAGTTCGGTGGTCTGCGACACGATCTGCAGCAACAGCCTGAACAATATCGGTTGGTCATTCCCCGTAAGCGTCAACGTGTATACAGACGCAGGGACGACGCCCGCCGCCGACGGAACGACCGTTGCCCTCGGACTGAACGGCGTCCTTCAGGCCACGGAAGATACCGTCTCCGGTTCCGCCCGCTTCACGAGCGTGGAAATCGCTCCCGGCGACATTCTCACGCTGTGGATCTCTGGCGAATCCATCAAGGGAGCAACCGTCGTCGTTACCGACGCTCAACAACTGAGCCTTCCCCTCTACAAGAATACTCTCATCCTGAGGAACGACGGCGCATCCAACATTACGAATGCCAACATCGCTACCGCAACCGTCAGCGACAGCGATCTGTCGGCGGTCTACGGAGTTTCCGGCGGCGCACTAACCATGTCCGCGGGCAAAGTACTCCTCATTCCGTCCGGCCACACCTTCGCCCCCGGGGGGACGGTGAACGCCAAGGATCTCACGATCGCGGGAACCTTCACGATGGGAAGCAACGCCGTGAACGTGGCGGGAAACTGGGACAGCACGAGCGGCACCTTCACGGGAAGCAACACGGTGACCTTCACGGCTTCGGGCAGCATCCGCAGAGGATCGTCCTCGTTCAACCATCTCGTCTTCAACGCCAATAACGGCAGGTGGATTCCTGTGAGTTCCCTTGCCGCTGCGGGTAACCTGACGATCTCGGCCGGCACGCTGAACCTGAGCGGTTCGAGCCTCGCCGTGAGCGGCACGTTCCGTAACGACGCCACGCTCCGCATGCACGGCAACGAGACGCTCACGACCGTGACGAACGATACGGCGCACGGAGGAACAGTGTGGTACGACGGCTCCTCGAGCTACACGGGATTGAACGGCTTCACGAGCTTCGCCAACCTGACCCTGAGCGGCGCTGGCACATGGAGCCTCAATAACGACATCACTACGGCGGGCAACGTCACCGTTACGACGGGAACGCTGCTGCAGAGGCAGAAGACGGTGACCGTGGGAGGGAATTGGACGGACACGGGCACGTTCGCGGGCAGTGGCAGCACGGTCTTCACGGCTACGGCATCCGTCGTCGAGCCGGCCCATTTCGGTTCGGTAACGATCAACGCGCCCTCCCAGACCGTAACGCTCGGCTCACCTCTCAATGTCTCCGGAAGTCTGATTCTCCGTAGTGGAACGCTCGACGTGGGAAGCAACAAGACGATTTCGGTCGATGGAACATGGGAGAAGGAAACCAACGGCTCCTTCACCCAGGGCACGGGAACAGTTCGCCTCACCGGCACGCATCAGACTCTTTCGGGCTCTACGACCTTCTACAATCTGATGAAACGCACTTCCGCCGCAACCACGCTCACATTCATGGCTGGCAGCACGCAAACGGTGCAAGGCACATGGACTATGCGGGGCTCCGCGGGAAATACCCTGACGATGCAAAGTTCCACGGAAGGACAACAATGGTCGATCAATCCTACCAACTACGACCTGCAATATATTTCGGTGGGAGACAGCAATAATACGTCCGGAACGACAATTCTTGCGGCAAATGACGCGACAAATGCCGGCAATAACACCGGCTGGGCCTTCCCCATGGTCGTGACCGTCGTCCACAGGGACGGCTCGGCCTACACGTCGGGCATCACTGTCACCGCGATCGTGAACAACGACAGTCCGGTCACGTCCACGACGAACGGCTCGGGCATTGCCACATTCAACGACGGCAATCCGAGTCATCTGGTACCGAACCTGGAGTCCGGCGCCCTGCTTGCGCTGCATTTCGGAACGGGAACCGAAACCGGATCGCTGATCACCCTTACCAACGGAACGAGCCTCGGATTCACCCTGTACGGGAATACGCTCTCCGTGGAAAGCCAAAACGGATCGGCGATCAGCAACAGTATCGTCAACACGGCGTCCGGCATGCTTCTCGGCGCGAATTTATCTTTGGTTTACTCCATGAGCGGAACGTCACTGGTCATGAATGACGGAGTTCGACTGCGCAATTCGGAAGGACGTTACGCTCCGGGAAGCAAAATATACGCAGAAGACATACGAATCATCGGTAACTTCGAAATGGGAGACGACGACGTCCGCATCTCCGGAGAATGGGATGCCACGGACGGTATCTTCACGGCTGACAATACCGTGTACTTCACCGCGACCGGAACGGAAGACATCATCAGTAACGGCAACTATTTCCACGATGTCGTCTTCATCGTGGAAGACGGATCGTCGGCGCACTGGACATTCGTCGACGCATTCCAATACACGGGCACCGTCACGATCGTGAACCCCTCCGGCTCCACCGATCTCTTCGCTCCGATTGTCAGCGATGTGACGGCGACCGCCATCACCGAAACAACCGCCCGAATCATCTGGCGCACCAACGAAGCATCCACCGAACAGGTGCGGTACGGCACGGGCAGCGGACTCTATTATCGTTCCGCAAGCGGGAACGGAGAGGATTACAACATGACCCACGTGATCTTCCTGACTAACCTCGATCCCGGAACGGAGTACTTCTTCAAGGCATATTCCACGGACGCCGGGGACAACGTCGGTTCGAGCACGGAGTTGTCCTTCACGACGATATTCTCGGACACCACGCCTCCCGTGATCACGGATACGGCGACCGGATCCGTGACGACCACGACGGCGCAGATCACCTGGAACACCGATGAGACCGCTACCGGAGCGATCCTCTATGGAACGGAGGAAGACGCACTGACATCGATCGTTTCAGGCGGAAATTCCTACAACATGCACCACGTGTTGAATATGACCGGACTCACGCCGGGAACGGAATACTTCTTCAAGGTGCAATCGACGGATGATTCTCGCAACGCCAGCGAAAGCACGGTGTATTCCTTCACCACGACAAGCCTGGATACCACGCCGCCCGTCATTTCCTCCACGGCCACCGGCTCGCTGACGACGACGAGCGTCCTTGTTACATGGAACACGAACGAATCCGCGACAGGCGCCGTACTGTACGGTCTTGAGGAAGACGCATTGTCACAAATCGCCACGACGGGAAATTCGTTCAACATGCACCATGCCGTGGCACTCAGCGGCCTCACCCCGGGAACGCAGTACTTCTTCAAGGTGCAATCCACGGACACGTCGGGCAACGCGAGCGAGGATGACGTCCTCTCGTTCACGACAAGATCGATCGACACCACGCCTCCCGTGATCACGGATACGGCGACCGGATCCGTGACGACCACGACCGCGCAAATCATCTGGAACACCGATGAGACCGCGACCGGAGCGATCCTCTACGGAACCGAGGAAGACTCCCTGACGGGGCGTGTTCCAAGCGACGGAAGTTACAACATGCATCATATACTCAGCATGACGGGGCTCACGCCGGGAACGCAGTACTTCTTCAAGGTGCAATCCACGGACACGTCGGGCAACGCGAGCGAGGATGACGTCCTCTCGTTCACGACGATAAGCCAGGATACGACCCCCCCGACGATCTCCGATACCGCAACGGGGTCGCTCACGACCACAAGCGTGATGATCGAATGGCGAACCGACGAAGTCACGACGGAAATCGTCCATTATGGAACAGACAGTTCGACACTCAGCGAATCCGCGACAACGGGTACCAACAACATGCGCCATTTCGTCCCGCTCACGAACCTCACCCCGGGAACGCTCTATTACTACCAGGTCACTTCAGTCGATACCGCGGGAAATCTTACGACAGGAGATCTTCTGTCGTTTACGACGGTATCGGATGACAACACCAGTCCGACCGTTTCCGATCTTACCGCCGCGCTCGTAAGCGACACCGCCGCCGTTCTCACCTGGTCGACGGACGAAGGAGCGCAATCCCTCGTTGAATTCGGAACGGACAGCGAGTCCCTCACGGAATCGACATCCAGCACGTCGCTCGATTACTCCCATTACGTCATGCTCGATGAACTCGCAGCAAACACGACTTATTACTATCGAATCACCGCCACGGACGCCGCAAGCAACAGCACGATAGAATCCGTGGGAAGCTTCACGACACGGGAAACCCTCTCCACCGAAACGGAAGTTCAGGCAGCGATATCCTCTGCCGTCAGCGCCGTTCCGCGCAGCGGAGGAGGCTGGAGGGATGTACAGCCGCCGGCCATGAGCAACATCGCCGTAACGGCGCTCACCGCGGAGAGCGTCACCATCGAATGGGCAACCGACGAACCGGCGACATCGCTCCTCAAGCTCGGCAAAGATTCGGCGGATGAACGCGGAATGTTCGATCCTTCGTCGTTCACCGGGGAATTCGATCATTCCGTGACGATTCCGAACCTGTCACCCGACACCACGTACAAGTTCGTCGCCGTTTCCTTCGATGCGGCAGGCAACGTCGGTCTCGCCGAAGAACAGACATTCACGACTCCGGCCAAGATCAACGAAGAAACATCTTCCGAAGAATCCCTCCACCCTGCTGCCGAAGAAGAGCAAAAAACCGGAATGGACGCATTCACCGCGGCCCTCGAGGAAACGGTTTCTGCCGCCAAGGCCCTGCAAGGCGCGGTCGATAAAGCCGCTTACGAATTGGCGCTCCGACAGGGAATCTCCACTCTCCGCACGATCGCAAATGCGACTCTTCCCGCGGTCTTCAGCAGCGAGCCCAAGGTGCAAGTAACCGAAACCACGGCAACAATCACCTGGACAACCGATGAACCCGGTAACTCCCTCGTGTCGTACGGCCCCGAATCCACATTCGCGGTATCGGGATACCTCCAGACGTCCGGCAACGCGGACGAGAGCACGAACGAGCACAGCATCACCCTTCACGACCTGCAGCCGGGGACGCGCTATCACTACGCCGCGCGCACCGTTACGATCCTCGGAACGGAGGCCGCTTCGTCCGACCTCGTCTTCACGACGCTGCAAAATACTGTGGAAATCCTCAGCTTTAAGGCGGAAACCCTCTCCGACGACAGCGCACGCTTCACTTGGACCACCAGCGCTCCGACGACGTCGGCGGTGACGGCAACCCCGTACCTGGACGGCGTTCTGGTTCCCGAGCAGGCGATACGCGAGACCAAGGCGGACTTCGGGACAATCCACAGTCTGGTAATTGCAAACCTCGATCCTTCGACCTTCTACGACGTGGATCTTTGGGGAACCACTCCTTCCGGACTGAACGTAAGCAAAGTGATCAACCGTTTCGTAACTGCCAAAGACGGGATCCCGCTCGAAGTGACCGATATTCAAACAAATGCCGCCCTTCTCCCTGGAAAAGACAACCGCGTGCAGGCGGTAGTGACATGGAATACGAACATCAGCGCAACAAGCGCCGTATCCTTCCAAAAGGGAATTTCCGCCGAAGGAACGGGATCGCTCCTTCAGGTGTTACCGCCCCTGGTGAGCTACACGCGCAAACACGTCGTGCTTCTGCCGAATCTCGATCCGGGAACGGTGTACAGTTTCCGCGTGGAAAGCCGTGACGCGGAAGGCGGCACCGTCACGTCGCGCATGTACACCATCCTCACGCCGCGACAGGAAGAAAGCGTCTTCGATATCATCACGCACCAGATCGAATCTCTCTTCGGCTGGCTCGGTAATCTCCGCACATAACCATGGACACCAATCCCATCATCACCGTCCGGCATCTGAATGTCACCTACTTCCCAGGAAAGAGCAACGAGGTGCATGCCCTGAAGGACATCAACCTCGAAATCTTCCCCGGTGAATACATCATCTTCTTCGGACCTTCCGGTTGCGGGAAATCCACTCTTTTGTATTCACTTGCGGGTCTGGAACGCAAAATCGAAGGCGACATCATCGTCCATGACCAAAACCTTCGCACGCTCGGCCAACGAGAATTGGAAAACTACTATCAAAGGACGATTGGCATGGTATTCCAGTCATATCACCTGATTCCGTCGCTCTCCGTGGAAGAAAATGTCGCATTGCCGCAAGTGGCACTCCATAGCAGCAGAGCGGAACGTTTGCAGAAAGCAAAGGGACTTCTTGAGAAGTTCGGCGTCGGCGCACAGGGCAGGAAACTTCCGATGGAGCTTTCCGGCGGTCAGCAGCAACGCGTGGCGATTTGCCGCTCTCTCATGAACGATCCCGATGTCATCGTTGCGGATGAGCCCGTCGGCAACCTTGATTCCGTGTCTTCGGAAGAAGTGATGAATCTTCTTCGTTCGCTCAACGATACCATGAAGAAAACGATCATTCTCGTAACACACGATCCATCGCACCTCCATCATGCCCATCGTATTTTCTATCTTCGCGACGGTGTCATCACCGGGACGAAGAAAAATTCCGAATCCGAGCGAAAGAAGTCGCCCGTCACGAGCATGGTGACAAGCCTCCATTCGTCACTGCGTCACTGGGCCCGCACGTTCCTTATGGAAAATGCGGGTTCGGAACAGGATCAATCCGTCATGCAACGAGCGGAAGAGCTTATCGCCGACGTGTTTGCCGGCATGACGTTGGAGGAAATGGGCATGCTCGCCGAACGCATTATCCCGCTCTTCACGACGGAGCATCACGACGTCGATGCTTTGATCCGCATTCTGCACGCATCCCCCAAAGAAGGAGGTCTTGGCATGAACCTGCAACGCGCGGAAAAGATAAGCGCTCAGATCAAGAAACTCACCAGCGAGATGTGGATTCTTCATCGTCTCGAGGAAAACAAGAAGGATCCTGCCGCGGAAAGAAAGGATATTCGCCGCATGATCCTAGACGAAGAGAACATCGCTCTCGACGGCTACGAATCCGTACGACGGCTCGATGGCATCATCGCCCGTTTGCTCCACCGACACATCACGCCGCAACAGGCCATGACCATGCTCACCGAACCCGCCCAACTGGGCGGCGTCGGCATGGATCCGCGCTCTGCCCGCAAGGTTCTGCGTCGCTTGGAATTCTTCGCACAGACTTCTCCCGATACTCCCGCCTCCGAAACGGGCGAATCGCCCACGCCTCTTCCTCCCGTTGAACAATGAAAACTCTCGACCTTCTCTCACTGTCGACGCGCATGTTTAAAACGCGCCCTATGCGTACGTTCTTGACCGTTCTTGGCGTCGGGGTCGGCATCGGTACCGTGCTCTTCCTCGTCGGTCTTGGTTACGGCCTCCAAGAAGTCATTCTTCAGCGTATCGCTTCCGCCGACGCCTTGCTGACACTCGATGTCTCTCCGGGGCCTTCCGAGAGTCTTCGGCTCACGCCGGAGAGCATTCAGCGTCTCACCGGAATGCCGGAGGTGAAAGAAATCAGCAGGCTCAAGAATTATTCCGCGCAAATCTCACTGAACGAAATCACGAGCAACGCTCAGGTCTCCATGGTCGATCAGGCGTTTTTCCGACTGCAGGGGGTGCGACTCGTCGCCGGAAAAGCGTATGAGCAGGGAGAAACGGATTCTGTCATCGTTTCCAGCGCGACGGCCCGGCTCCTCAATCTCACTTCCGATGAAATGATCGGGAAGTCATTACTGATCGATCTCATCCTTCCCGTACAAGATCTTCTGTCAAAACAGAGAACGCATACCGTACGCCTGTCCTCTCCCATGCGCGTCGTCGGCGTTCTGGAGGATGACGTACAAGGCCTCATCATGATGCCCTTCACCGCCATTCCGAACGAACCCGTTCGCACGGTCGACCAGCTGAAAGTGCGGGTTGCGAGCGAGTCGATGCTCGAATCGGTTCGCAACGCTCTGATCACGCAGGGATTCGTCGTCTCGGCTCTCTCTGACGTCATCGAACAAGCCAATCGCATCTTCCACATCATACAAACGATTCTCGCGCTCTTCGGCCTCGTGGCGCTCTTCGTTTCCGCCATCGGCATGTTTAACACGATGACGATCGCACTCTTGGAACGCACGAACGAAATCGGCATCATGCGATCCATCGGCATTCGACGCTCGGATGTTCGGAAATTGTTCCTCGTCGAATCGATGCTTATGGGCTTCCTCGGAGGCCTCATCGGCGTGGCCATCGGCATGCTCGGCGGGAGCATCGCGAATGCGGGAATCAATATCTTGGCGCGCCGCTTTGGGGGAGCGGAATTATCACTCTTCTTGTTCCCGACGTGGTTCATCGCACTCATCATCGTCTTCTCCACGGCCATCGGATTCTTCACGGGCCTCTACCCATCGCATCGGGCATCGCGACTGAATCCCTTGGATGCCTTGCGATACAAGTAACCTACATTTCCATTCCGAGCGAGCGCAGGAGCGCGCCCCGTTCGTCTTGGGTTAGTTGGCGCAGGACGCCCGAGGAAATCGATGGATCGGAAAACCCCATGACTCGAACGCGCACGAGTCGCGTCACTTCCCTGCCGATTTTCTGCACCATGCGGCGGATTTGGCGGTACCGGCCTTCGGTAAGCGCGATGCGGAACGTCACGGGCCCGACGCGCCGGACCGTCGCGGGCTTGGTCTTCTCGCCGGAGATCTTGATGCCGTCCTCGAGCTTCCGCAGCTGCCCGTCGGTGATCGGTTCGTTGACCGTGACTTCGTACTCCTTCTCGTGGTCGAACTTCGGGTGCGTGAGGCGGTACGCGAGCACGCCGTCGTTCGTGAAGAGCAGCAGACCTTCGGAGTCTTTATCGAGACGGCCGACGGGGTAGATTTTTCCACGAAGATTTTCGGGGAGGAGATCGCGGACCGTAGGAGCCGTAGCAGTGACGGGTGTCGAGTGACGGGTGTCGGGACTCCTCCCTGCACTCGACACTTTTCCCGAACGTTCGACGTTCGACGTCTCCACCCCGACGGGCTTATACATCACGTAATACAGCATCTCCTGGCGCGCCTGGAGCACCGTGCCGTCGACTTCGATCGTGTCGTTCTCCGGGTCGGCTTTTTGACCGAGAACGGCTGTTTTTCCGTTTACTTTCACCAAACCCTGCTCGATATACTCCTCCGCCTTGCGGCGGGAGGCGATGCCGCGCGCCGATAAGATCTTCTGTAAACGTTCAAGCATATGGAGCTATAAAACTGAATCTGTCACCCCGAGCGAAGTCGAGGGGTGGAGACGTTCTTGCACGGGAAAAGTCTAGGGACGTCGCGGGTGAAGTCGAGCCGTTTTTCGGTGTTAGGCCGCGGACTTCGGCTTCTTCGGATGCGGAACGGGCTCATCGATGAGTTCGCGCTGCGGGCGCTCTTTGGGCTTCCAGCCGCGCGCGCCTCTCAACGGCTTGCGGTTATGGAGATCGACCATGGTGCCCTCCTTGTCGACCAAACCCTGGCGCAGGTCGTGGAAAAGTCTGTTCACCGCATCGCGCGCCTGGGCCACGGGGGAATCGACCGGTTCGGGAGCCGCTTCTTTCATTTCGTACTTTCCTTCCGCGTTCTTCACGGCGACATACCGCGGCTCGGTCCGCCGGGGCTCGGGGATCGATGCGTTGTCCAACGCGGCAAGGTACCGCTCTTCCGCAAGAGCGCGGATCTTCGCGACGTCATAACGGCACTGCTCCGCGACATCCTCCGCCCGCGCGTAAAGATCCTGCGGAAGCCATTCACCCGCGACGGGCTCGTAGCCCGAGGAACCGGAGAATTTCTTTTCCAAGGCGCTTTTATCCATGGGCATAAGGTAGAGGGAAAGGAGAATCGGCGGGAGAATTTTCCGGAAGAACGGCTTATTCGCTCTGTGGATAGATCGAAAGTCGCCTTCAGGCCGCGCGCTTTCGGCCGGCGGCCTTGAAGCTCTTGGCGGCGACGCGATTCTTCGGCTTAAGATTCACGAACTGACCCCGTTCGACGAATTGGGAACGCGTCGGAACGCCGCTACCACTCGGAATGAATTCCTGGCGCTGCTTCTTCCGCTGCATCAGATCGCGAAGACCGGCAATGGTGTCCTCGAAGACTCGGTGCACGGGACGATGATCGTGCTCGGCGGCCTCGGCGGCGAGAATGCGACGAAGCTTCTTGTCGCCCCCCAATTCCATGCGCTGGCCCTCCTTGAGCTCTTTCAAAAGATAGGCCTCTGCCTGATGCTCCAAAGACGGTTCGTGGACGTTGGACATAGAAATAGAAGTGATATGGGTATTAATATATATTATAAAACATAATTATATTTTATGCAAACATAAAATAAGCCCTACGGGTAAAGGAATTACCACCGTCGCAACGTTCTGGTCGCCGGAACAGCGACATCGCGCTCCGACCACCGCAGACAGTACTCGACGATCGGCGAAAGGATGAGGGCGAGCAAGGAGTTCCCGATGAGATGATTGATCGTGAACGGAATCTGCCCGAGGAACCCCTGCTTCCATCCCATATCGAAGAGCAGAGCTCCCGCGACAACGCCCGTGAGCGCATCGTAGACGAGTGTCGCGAGAATCGCGTACGCCAGGTACGGCAAAACGCCCCGGGTGTTCCGGAGCAGTCCGGATCCCGCGGCGACGAGCGCGTACGTGACGGCCGTGACGGCCGTCCACTGCGTGAGACCCGACGTGAACAAGTCGTAGACGACGATTGCAACCACCGCGAGGATCGTCGGCGCGAGGACGCCGTGCCTCTTCCCAAATGGCATCGATGTGGCCAAAAGCGGTTCCACGTTCGGCGGACGGAAGGGCGCCAGACGCCAGACGGTCACGAAGAACGCCGCTACGGCGATTTGCAGAGGACGACTCGATATCTTGTGGTTCATGAATATAGGAAACACAATATGTTGTGTTCATTCAATTGCATTCCGAAAAATCGAGGGTACGATTCGCGACATGCCCCATCCTTCCTCTTCCGCGAACAATCATTCCGGCGCACCGGTTGCCCTTCCGCACGAACCGGTCATCGGTCTCCCGCCGGAAGAGACGAAAAACGAAATGCTCGGCGTCGGTACGACGGCGTACCATCAGCGTCTCGCCGCCATGGCCGGCTTGAACCGGTCGGACGATGGCACTCTCGAGATCCCGGATCCGAACCTGGGCTGATTACTCCTTGAACAGGTAAAGGACGTTCGCGCCGACCTGGTACCGGAACGTATCGGGGTCGAACACGCCTCCCTGGACGTTCGCGGGCAACGCCTCGCGAAGTGCCTCGGCATACGGATCGACGGCGATTTGGCAGTTCTTCATTGTCTCTGATCGATTCACGTCATCGGCGGAACCGCAGGATTCGACGGTCATGGTTAGCGGGAAAGGGGACCGGATTTTGGCTTATTCTTGAGGAAATATCAATGCTCCGCCTATGACAAAAACCCTTCGTATTGCTCGGGATGACCCCTCGACGGAGCCTGTCCTGAGCGAAGACGAAGGACTCGGGATGACATATTTCACTCGCTTGGCGCATGATAAAAACCGCCGAAGGTCGGCTCTGCCGACCTGGAGGCGCACCTCTCCGGAAAGGATGGTCCGTGGAAGGAAAATGCCTTCCACGCTTCATTAATCACTCTGTCCTGGCACCGACCTACTCTTACGCCCTGTGCCGGGAGCTACCATCGGCCCTGGTGGTCTTCACTGCCGTGTTCGGTATGGGAACGGGTGTTACCCCACCGGAAAAGGCACCAGGACAGAATGATCAAGAATTCAAAGAACCAAAAGGAGGATACGAGGAGGTATCCACCTCGTAGCACACGAACAGTACCTCTACCTCGCCCTTGCGAGAGAGAGTAAAGAGAAAAATGTTCAATCGTCCATTCGTATTGCTCTGCTCAGTGCGTTACCGCACGTACACATGCAACCGATCGAGCTGGTCGTCTTCCAGCGGACTGATGGAGAAACGCAATCTTAGAGTAGGCTTCCCACTTAGATGCTTTCAGCGGTTATCCCTTCCGAACATAGCTACCCTGCGATGCCGCTGACGCGACAACAGGTACACCAGAGGTTCGTTCACTCCGGTCCTCTCGTACTAGGAGCAAATCTCTTCACGTTTCTAAGTGACCACGGAGGATAGAGGCCAAACTGTCTCACGACGTTCTGAACCCAGCTCGCGTACCGCTTTAATGGGCGAACAGCCCAACCCTTGGGAGCTTCTCCACCCCCAGGATGCGATGAGCCGACATCGAGGTGCCAAACCGGTCCGTCGCTGTGGGCGCTTGGGACCGATCAGCCTGTTATCCCTAGAGTAACTTTTATCCGTTGAGCGATACCCCACCCACGTGGTTAGGACAAGTTGAATTGTCCGGGTACCGGATCACTATCACCGACTTTCGTCCCTGCTCGGCCTGTAAGCCTCACAGTCAGGCCAACTTGTGCGATTACACGACAACGCCGATTTCCATCCGGCGCTAGTTGACCATTGCGCGCCTCCGTTACACTTTAGGAGGCAACCGCCCCAGTTAAACTACCCAGCAAACACTGTCCCTCGCTGCGTTTCACAAACGAGGTGAGTGTCGTCGGAACGCGAGGGTGGTATCTCAAGGGTGGCTCCACGCCGTCCAAAGACAGCGCATCAAAGCCTCCCACCTATCCTGCGCACGCAAACCAACGACACAATGTCAGCATATAGTAAAGCTTCATAGGGTCTTTTCGTCCTACCGTGATCTACCTGGCATTTGCGCCAGGATTGAAATTTCACCGGATCTTGCGTCGAGACAGTGATCAGACCGTTATACCATTCGTGCGGGTCGGAACTTCAAGGTTCCCGCTGGTGGTGAGCCAGCGACTCTGCCGGGCAGAGCGCACGGTACCGGTAGTACGTATTGAGTATTATGTATTAAGGAATTCCGTAATACTTCATACTTGATACGTAATACACGATTGTTTTTTAGCGAGTGATCGATTCTTCACTCCCCTGCATCGCTACAGGGATCGGACTATCTCATGCTCCTAAGCGCAGGAGTGTCGCGTGTAGTCTCTGAGGAGCCCCCGGCTTCGCCTTGCGGCTATGCCAAGGTTTCCTGCTGATTGTCCGCACCCCGTACCTTTCGGCATAGGGGATTCTCGGATGTTCCAGCATATAGCGACGTTTTACACTGATTTGAATGGCTCGCTCGTACCCGAAAGTACAGGAGCATTCGCAACAGTCTGATTCAGAATTTTTAGAGAGGATTCCGCCTCTGTGCAGGTTCTCGGCTTTTCTACGAAAATGAGATCATCCTCCGACTTTCGTCGAGGATATCGCGGGTCTCGACCGCGAGACTTCTATCATCAGCTGACAAAGTTCCTCAGTGCCCATGATTACTCATGGTTCGGGCAAGTTGTTATGCGACCACCCGACAAGGAATTTCGCTACCTTAGGACCGTTATAGTTACGGCCGCCGTTCATCAGGGCTTAGATCGGAGGCATACACCCCCTCACGTGACCTTCTGACACTGGGCAGGCATCAGCCCCTATACATTGCCTTACGGCTTCGCAGGGACCTGTGCTTTTGATAAACAGTCGCCTGACCTCTTTCGCTGCGCCCTATACAACGAAGTATAGGGAGTCCTTATCCCGAAGTTACGGACGCTTCATTGCCGAGTTCCTTAACGCAAGTTTTCCCGTTCGCCTTGGTCTACTCGACCATCCCACCGGTGTTGGTTTGCGGTACGGTTTCCTCCAATTCTGTGAGCGATGGTTTTCTTGGAAGCTGAAGGGTACAGACTCGACCCGGTTTCCCGGGACATTTGGGATTTGCGCTCGACTCAACCGGGGGATTTGCCTCCCGATCTCGACGCCTTACGCATTCCACGTGCAGTCAATACGCACGCTCTGATTCTCCTACTCCGTCACACCGCTCCTAGGTTGGAAGCATCCTTCCTCCCGGACATATCCGGTAAACCGGACAGAGGCCTGGAAGGCTATCAGCAACCACCCTTGGGCGACTTGGAAGAAGTTCAGGAATATTGACCTGATATCCATCGGTTACGCCTTTCGGCCTGGCCTTAGGACCGACTAACCCCACGCCGATTGCCGTTGCGTGGGAAACCTTGGGGATTCGGCGGGCAGGGTTTTCACCTGCCTAGTAGTTACTCATGCCAACATTCTCACTTCTGTCCGCTCCACAGGACCTCGCGGTCCACTGCTTCACTGCTGAACAGAACGCTCTTCTACCGCACCCAGCGTCCCGAAGGACACTGGACGCCCGCCGCTTCGGTATACCGTTTAGCCCCGATGAGTTTTCGGCGCACAAATGCATCGACCAGTGAGCTGTTACGCTTTCTTTAAAGGATGGCTGCTTCTAAGCCAACCTCCTGGTTGTCGGAGCATCTGCACTTCCTTTCACACTGAACGGTATTTAGGGACCTTAGCGAACGGTCAGGGTTCTTCCCCTCACGACGATGGCAGTTCGCTGTCACCGTCTCACTCCCGTCACTCTAAGAGTAGGTATTCGGAGTTTTTCAGGATTTGGTAGGTCGAAGTGACCCCCGCATCCAAAAAGTAGCTCTACCCCCTACTGTATATGACGAGGCTGCCCCTAAAGGCATTTCGAAGAGAACCAGCTATCTCCGGGTTCGGTAAGCTTTTCACTCCCACCCACAAGTCATCCCAACGTCTTGCGATACGCTATGGTTCGGACCTCCATCAGCCTTTCGGCTGACTTCATCCTGCTCATGGGTAGCTCACCCGGTTTCGGGTCTTGACCCAGCGACTAAACGCCCTATTCGGACTCGCTTTCGCTCCGGCTCCGGCTAAAACTGCCTTAGCCTACGCCGCTGAGTACAAAGTCGTTGGCTCATTATGCAAAAGGAACACCGTGACGGACCGAAGTCCGCTCCGATTCCTTGAACGCATCACATTTCAGAGACTATTTCATCCCCCTTTCGGGGTGCTTTTCACCTTTCCCTCACGGTACTATCCGCTATTGATCTCTGCATCTGTTTAGCCTTGGATGGTGGTCCACCCGGATTCGGGCCGGATTTCACGTGTCCGACCTTACTCAGGATACTTCTAGAGCTCGTCGACGTTTCACGTACGGGGCTATCACCCTCTTTGGCCGGCCTTTCCAGGCACGTTCCGTTACGGAAACGAGTCTCATATCGAAGTCCTACAACCCCCGGTAACAAGTACCGGGTTTGGGCTGTTCCCTGTTCGCTCGCCACTACTAAGGGAATCTCGTATTTGATTTCTTTTCCCCAGGTACTGAGATGTTTCAGTTCCCTGAGTATGCCTTCACATCATCGAAGATGATGGATCTTAGAACATGACTTCTAAGGGGTTTCCCCATTCGGAGATCTACGGCTGGTAGCGCCTGCCTAGCGGCTGACCGTAGCTTAACGCAGCTGGCCACGTCCTTCATCGGAATGCAGAGTCGAGGCATCCGTGTGATGCGATGAGTAACATTTTTCATGCCGCGTTTTACCGCGGCGTACTGTTCATGTGCTACGAGCTGACTACGCTCGCGCACACCGTTCGAATTAACTACTAAATTCTTGGTTCTTGATGTCTCGCAAGACGAGAAGTGTCTTGCAAGACGCGATGATGACAAGAAGCAAGCGCCGCCCTCCGGATGCCACGTGCAGTGAAGTCGTGGCGGAAAGGGCTAAAAAAAAGCGGGTGGCTTACGCACACCCGCAGAGATAGTTGTTAGACGAACTACTCCTGCGGGTGAGCACAAAGCTGCATAGCGCCCGGAGATTTTACCCAGGAGTTCGGCAGGGTCAAGAAGAAAACTGGTAATTTTTTGTTCAAGGGTATATCAGCGTTTTGTCTTTGTTTTTCCGGCCAATTTTACGAGAAGGGAAGCACGGTATGACGATGGGCCGCAAAGAAAATTCTTCGCGGCCCAAAGCCAATAAACCTATGCGGCAAGCGCCGCCTCTTCTTCGGAAGGGGTTGCCGACGCATCGGACTCCTCCGCCGTCGCCTGCTCCACGCGAGAACCCAACAACGTGACGTTTTCGAGGACGATTTCCGTACGGTAGTGCTTCTGCCCCTCGGGCTTCTCCCATTGATGGGTACGCAAATGACCTTCCACGTAGAGAGGTTTTCCTTTTTTGACGTGCTCACCGCAGAACTCGGCAAGTCGGCCCCAGGCCACGACGGTGTGGAATTCGGGGAGCTTCTGACGCTCGCCTTGGGCGTCTTTCCAAACGCGATCGGTCGCAAGACCAAAGGTACACACTGCTTTCCCGCTCGGAATGACCTTGGCCTCGGCGTCGCGGGTGACGTTGCCGAGAAGGGTGACTCTGTTCACGCTCTTCATAGGGATGGGGGGAAGAAAATAGAGAGCGTCTTCAGACTATGAATCGCCGAGCATTCCGAGGAGACGGCAGAAAAGCCTCCAAAGCACGAAATGCTGATTTTTATCTTTCATAAGCCAAAAAACACGTTCTTTTTCACAAGGGAACCCCTGGGGACCGTATTATTGACAAATAAGATTTATATTATATAGTACTCTCACTATGAATCACCCCGTAAAGTCGGCACGAGAGATTTTCTTTGAAACCGCGATGATGCAGGCGCCGGAAATCCGTGATGCGTACCGCCCGGTGATCGAGCAATGGAAGGCGAAGCTCGTCACGATCATAAACGGCGCCAAAGGGACGCAGCAACAGCTGGCAGTCCTGTTCCATGAGCAGGCGGGCGATATGTTCGCGGCAATCCCCGTTCATGGTCCTACGGAGTTTGTACGAGGCAAACACGACGAAGTCGTGCTGCATTTGCAGAGTGCCCACGAGATGCTCGTCAATATTGCAACCGATGAATCCGAGAGCGCGGCGGCGTAAGAGCTGATCTTCGAAACAGCCGCCTCTCCCTCGTTTCGTGCGAGAGTACAGGCGGCTGTTTTTGCGATCGAAGGACGAGACTTAGGCGTTCTCGGAGGCCTCTTCGCTGACGGATTCTTTCATTTCCTCTTTCTGCGTGGCACCGGAGGCTTCCACCGCTTCACCTTCCTCGATACCGGCCTTCAGCTCAGCTTCGGACTCGGTTGAAATCTCATCCATTTCCGCGATGTGACCGACCTCAGCCGCAGCTTCCTGCTCAACGGACTCGGCCTCGACGCGAGAAGTGAGGGCTACTTCCTCGACCTCGTTCGTATCAACGACGACGCGATCCTCCGGAGCGACTTCGTCTTTGAACTTGAGAAGCTCGACCTTGAGACCGAGGGCCTGAAGTTCTTTCACGAGAACGTTGAACGACTCGGGGATGCTCGGACGACGGATCGCCTCGCCCTTGACGATGGATTCGTACGCCTTGGAGCGCCCGATGACGTCGTCGGACTTGATCGTGAGCATTTCCTGCAGCGTGTAGGCCGCGCCGTACGCCTCGAGAGCCCACACTTCCATTTCGCCGAAGCGCTGACCGCCGTGCTGCGCCTTGCCGCCGAGCGGCTGCTGGGTGACAAGAGAGTACGGACCGACGGAACGGGCGTGAATCTTGTCCTCCACAAGGTGAAGGAGCTTGAGCATGTACACCTGACCGACGGTGGTTTCGTGCGAGAACGGCTGGCCGGTGCGGCCGTCGAAGAGCTGAAGTTTTCCGGAGACGGGTAATTTCGCGGCCTCAAGAAATGCGTTGATCTCCTCCGGCGAGATGCCGTTGAGGGCCGGAGTGGCGATCTTGATACCGAGTTCCTTCGCCGCCCAACCGAGGTGGGTTTCGAGAATCTGGCCGATGTTCATGCGGGACGTGACGCCGAGCGGGTTCAGGATGATGTCGACATGCGTGCCGTCCGCAAGGAACGGCATGTCCTCGCGCGGGACGATGCGGGCAACGACACCCTTATTGCCGTGACGACCGGCCATCTTGTCGCCGACTTGGATCTTGCGGGTCTGGGCGACGAACACTTTGATCTGCTTGATGACACCGGTCGGGAGTTCGTCCCCCTCTGCACGATCGAACACGTGCACATCGACAACCTTGCCGCCGGCACCGCCCGGGAGACGGAGCGAGCTGTCTTTCACGTCCTTGGCCTTATCGCCGAAGATGGCTTGGAGAAGCCTCTCCTCGGGGGTGAGCTCGGTTTCGCCCTTCGGGGTGATCTTTCCGACGAGAATATCGCCTTCGTGGACCGTGGCGCCGATGCGGACGACGCCGTCCGTGCCGAGGTCCTTGAGCTTGGCCTCGCCGACGTTCGGAATATCGCGCGTCACGATCTCTGGTCCGAGCTTGGTGTCGCGCACATCCGTCACATACGACTCGATGTGGATGGAATCGAAGTATCCCTGCTGCACCACGCGGTCGCTGATGATGACCGCGTCTTCGAAGTTGTACCCTTCCCACGCCATGTAGGCGACGAGGAGGTTCTGGCCGAGAGCGAGCTCGCCATCCTGCGTGGCGGCTCCGTCCGCGAGCGGCTGACCGCGACGAACGCGATCGCCTCGCTTCACGCGCGGGCGCATGTGGAAGCAAGTTCCCTGGTTGCTGCGAACGAAGGTCTGGAGCTTGTACGTCTGCTTGCGGCCGGACTCGTACACCACCGTGATCTCCTGGGAGTCCGCCATCGTGACCTCGCCTTCTTCCTCCGCGAGGAGGGCGTGGCCCGATGCGCGGGCCGCGAGACCCTCGATACCGGTACCCACGAGCGGAGCAGACGGCTTGATGAGCGGAACGGACTGACGTTGCATGTTCGTTCCCATGGATGCGCGCGTGTTGTCGTCGTGCTCGAGGAACGGGATGAGCGAGGTGCTGATCGAGAGGATCTGGCGAGGCGACACGTCGACGTGCGTGACGTCGCGGACGTGCGCGAGGAGCGGCTCCCCTGCCTTGCGGGACGATGCGCGCGTCGTCGCGAACTCGCCGAACTCGGTGAGATCGGTCTGGAACTGGGCGATCGTCATGTGACGCTCCATGTCGGCGTCCGTGTAGATCACCTTGCCGGTGACGTACGCGCGGACGGGAACCTCCTCCTTCTTCTCGGCCTTGAGCGCGGAGATGACCTTGCGGGCCGTTTCCTTGGTATCGACCTTCTCCCCCTCGGCGAGGATGACCTTGCGGCCGTCCTTCACCGTGACGTCGACGATGCGGCCCTGGAGCTTGTCCGCGTCCATCGGAACCGTGTGTTTTACCTCCTTGTACGGCGTCTCGAGGAAGCCGTACTCGTTCACGCGGGAGAAGCCCGCGAGGTGAACGACAAGACCGATGTTCGGGCCTTCCGGCGTGGCAATCGGACAGATGCGACCGTAGTGGGACGTATGCACGTCGCGGACGTCGAAGGACGCACGCTCGCGGGAGAGACCGCCGGGGCCCGTCGCGGAGAGACGGCGCTTGTGTGCGAGCTCCGAGAGGGGGTTCGTCTGGTCCATGAACTGTGAGAGCTGCGAGCTCGCGAAGAACTCGCGCATGGCCGCCGTAATCGGACGGCAGTTGATGAGCTGGGTCGGCGTGACGGTCTCGAGATCCATGACCGTCATGCGGTCCTTGACGATACGCTCGGTGCGGACGAGGCCCACGCGGTACTTGTTCTGCACGAGCTCGCCGACGGAACGGATGCGGCGGTTCGAAAGGTGATCGATATCGTCCGCGATGCCCTCGCCGTTGTTCAGGCGGATAAGCTCCTTGAGGATCGCCATGAAGTCCGAAATCTGGAACACGCGGTGTGCTTCGTCGTTCGGAGTCTTGATGTCGAAGCGGCGATTGAGTTTGTAACGCGCGATCGAGCCCATGTCGTACTTCTTGAAATCGAAGAACAGACCGTCGATGAGCTGCTTGGCGTTCTCCGGAGTGGCGAGGTCGCCAGGACGGATCTTGCGGTAGACGCTCTGGTAAGCCTCTTCCACGGTACGCGCGGTGTCGCGATCGAGGGTGGCCGTGATGAAGTCGTGATCCGACTTCGTGACGTCCTTGAAGAGATCGAGGATCTTGGAATCGGTGTCGTAGCCGAAGACACGCAGAAGCTGAGTCACCGGGATCTTGCGCTTGCGATCGATCTTGCAGGAGATGACGCCGCGGCGATCCGTCTCGATCTCAAGCCACACGCCGCGCTTCGGGATGATCTTGGCAGCGTGGTACTTGGGATGATCGGGCATTTTCGAGAAGAACACGCCCGGGGAACGGACAAGCTGGTGGACGACCACGCGCTCGATACCGTCGACCACGAAGGTTCCGTTGCCCGTCATGAGCGGGATCGAACCAAGGAACACGTCCTGTTCTTTAATTTCGCCCGTCTCCTTGTTGATCAGCTGAACGTAGCCCTTCATCGCCGCCTCAAAGGAGAGATTGCGACGCTTGCACGTTTCAGGATCATACTTCGGAGCATCGAAGGTATGACCGAGGATGCGAAGCTCCATCTTCTTTCCCGAGAAATCGGTGATGGGGCTGATTTCCTCAAGAAGTTCCTTCAAGCCGTCGGTAAGGAACCACTTATAACTCTGAATTTGCATCTCGATGAGCGACGGGACGAGCGCGGGAACGTCGTCGTCGCGCAGGGTGACGCGACCGTTCTCGACGCGCTGCGGACGAAGCTCGGCAGGCAAATCGTTAAAGACACTCGGCACACGGCCGGCAGTCGGAATGATGTGCGCGTTCAGAGGGGGAAGCACGCTGTCATCGACATGAAGCTGATATGCCTTTTTGGGAGGCATCTTCACGGGCTTCAGCGGCGCCTTCAGGATGTCCTGCTGCTCGACGCGAGCCTGTGCCTGGGGCTTTTGCGGAGCCTTGGCCTGAGCTTTCGGAGCCGGCTTGGGAGTGACCTTGGGGGACGGCTTCTTGGCGACAGGCTTCTTCGCCGGCTTCGCAGCCTTCTTAGCTACGGACTTTTTGGCCGCGACCTTCTTGGGTGCGACCTTCTTCTTGGGCGCGGCCTTCTTGGCCGCCTTCTTCTTGCTCGCCATACGGAATGAGGGGAGAAATCGCTCGCCGGTCTTCCCGGCGAAGCGACGGAGGAAGAAAACTTGCACGCACGTCCTTGTTCTCTTGCTCGAGGAGAACGCACGCGAAGTCGGGCCCAGACTCTCGCAACACAGTCGAAACCGCCTGGGGAACGGGGGGAGTATAGGCAGAAAACCGCCTCCGCGAAGCGAAAATCCTTCGATTTTCCCCATTCGACTTGCTCTTTTTTAATTTTATTATGTATAGGAATACAGAGACCCCATGTAAATCATCGACACGACGATTCCTCGTTTTTTCGCTGCACAGTGCCAACGTCTCTCGAACAAAACCGGACGTCGGAGCACCCATTCCCATCAATGCCGGAAAGCGTTTCGGCAACGCAAGATGACGGGCGCGAGTCGGCGGGGAGGCCGCCATCCGAGACTCGACCCTGTCCACGCTCATGGGCTTGGGGCGACGGCGCCGTTTTCGTGATGAAAGAATTGATGATGAACGCCGAAACCGACGATCCGACGGCAGTGTATCCCTCGACATCGGACCTGCGAAAAAACACAAAAATTGTTGACTGCGGTCAAAGACTATTGTGACAATATCTCAATGAATCTCCTGGAGATCATTGAGGAGATGCTGGCCAGCGAACCGGACATTGCGTCTTTGCGAGCCCAGGCGGGACAGGAAGAAGACCGGGCACGAAGGGCGGCAGAACTTTTGTATTCGCAAAACAGTCTTCCAAAGACACTCGACAGCATCAGCGGCAGATTCGCGACCGTGATGAGGATCATTCGGCATATTGGAACGCTGAAGCAACAGGGTGCTATTCATAGTCTGCGCGATGCCATGGTTCAGCCGGAAGTGGCACAAAAAATCGATACGGCCTCCGCAATGACCCGCGTGAAATTTTTCACAGTGGTAAGCCAGTATGCCGTCGACAGGAAAGTTAAAACACTGACACCGGATCAATGGAACGAGCTCGTCGACATCCTTTCCGCAGAACAAAAGACGATGCTCGGAATGATGGCGACGAAATTTTCAGGAGGTTACATCGCCCCGGAGGAGCCGATACGCGAAAACCCCCTGCATCTTGGCATCACTGGCGTACTCGTGGAGGAGTTCTACAAAGCGATCGCCGAACTACGCACGTAAAAACATCGGAACCGACGCGAAGCCGGACTCACGAACGACGCGCCCTTCACGTCTCGTCTGCGCTCGGAATGACAGGCACATGGTGACAATGAATTTCGCGTTTAGGCAGGTATTTGCTGCGTAACGCAGTGAAAACTGCCGAAACCCCAGGTGAGGATCCTGCTGTCGATCGGCACGATGCGCCGGGTGGGGAAGCACGCTTGCAGCGTCTCGATCGCCGCGGCATCGCGCGGATCGTCCCACACGGGAAGCAGCACGCATTCGTTGGCGACATAGAAGTTCGCGTAGCTCGCGGGGATGCGATACCCCTCCTTCGCGCTCCTCGTCGCCTTCGTAGGTTCGTGCTCGTTCACGAGCACGGGCTTGGGCTGCGTGATCGTGAGAATTTCCAGCGGCCGATCGTCCTGGTCGGTCATCGTTTTGAGGCGCCTCAAGTTCTCCTGGAGCGGCGCGTAGTCCGGATCCTCCGGATCGTCGGAGACGATGGTGACCACCGTCCGCGGGCCGACGAACCGCGTGAGGTCGTCGACGTGGCCGCTCGTGTCGTCGCCCTGGATCCCCTCTCTGAGCCAGAGGATCTTTTTCAGGCCGAGATACTTCTTGAGATTCTCCTCGATGTCCGCCTTCGTGAGGCTCGGATTGCGATTGGGATTGAGCAGGCAATTCTCCGTCGTGAGGAGCGTGCCGCAGCCGTTCACGTCGATGGAACCGCCTTCAAGGACCATCGGAACTTTCAGTGTATTTGCCCCAAGAATCCTCGAAAAATGGAGGGGGATCTGATCGTCGTTGGAAACGTCCCACTGCCCGCCCCAGCCATTGAAGATCCAATCGAGAAAAAGGCGATCGCCATTGCCGTTTTTGACGACGATCGGGCCGTGGTCGCGCGCCCACGAGAAATCGTTCGGGACGCGGTGCAGGCGAACGCGCTTGCCGACGACGCCAGCGTCCTTCATCGCCGTCTCCGCGACGCGCGCGGTCGCGTCGTCGTGCAGGAGGACGTGCACGTCCTCGCCTTGTTCGAGCTCCTTCACCATCCGTGCCCAGATCGCGGCGACATGTTCGAAGAGTCCGGGCCAGTGCCGTTCATCATGCGGCCACGTGAGGAGGGTCGCCTCGTGAGGCTCCCATTCCGCCGGCATGCGGTACCCGGGGGCGCCGGGGAACGGGGACGCGGTCATGGTCAGGCGTGCTTGGGCGGACGGATGATCGATGGTTTCTCGAGCGGTTTCGTGAGGGCGCCATAGGTTTCCGGGCGCCGGTTCTCGAAGAACCGCCACGCCTTCTGCAACGGCTTCACGCGATCGAAGTCGCACTGTGCGAGAAGGATTTCCTCATCTTTGCCGGCGAGCGCGACCACCTTGCTGGAAGGATCGGCGATGAAGGATCCGCCCCAGAACTGGATGGCGTCCTCGCGACCGCCGCGGTTGATGGCGGCGACGAAGACGTTGTTACTCGCAGCATGGCCGAGCATGGCGTTGCGCCACATCTGCTCCCAATCGCCGGTGATATTCTCCTCCACCGAGGCATCGACGACGCCGATGGCCGTGGGATAGACGATCAGTTCCGCGCCGAGCATCGCGGCCTGACGAGCGGCCTCGGGATACCACTGGTCGTAGCAAATGAGCGGGCAGACCTTGCCGAAGGGCGTCTCAAAGACGCGGATGCCCGTGTCGCCGGGCGCGAAGTAGTGCTGCTCGTGATAGAGGATGTCTTCGGGGATGTGCGTCTTGCGGTACGTGCCGATCATCTTGCCGTCGGGACCGAAGACGACGGCCGTGTTGTAGTACTGGCCGTCGCTCCCCTTCTCGTAGATCGATCCGCCCACGAGCACGATGCCGTGCTGCTCGGCGGCCGCGGCGAGCGCCTCCGCGGTGGGGCCGGGGATCGGCTCCGCACTCTGAAAAGCGGACGGCTCGTTCTTCTTCTGGCAGAAGTAGGGGGACAGGAAGAGCTCCGGAAGACAGACGATCTGCGCGCCCTTCCCCGCCGCCTCTTCGATTTTGAGGAGCGCATGCTTCAGGTTCTTCTTTGCGTCCTCGGTGGGATGCGTCTGAACCAGGCCGACGGTGACGATGCGGGACATGGGGATGAAATGTAACGACGGAACACTAGCAAATATTTCTGGAGTATCGAGCAGATTTCTGTAGCATTCGCGTGACACTTTTCTCCACGCGACCATGAAGAAGTTTCAGAAGCTCTCCCCTGCCCTCAAGAAATTCATCGTTCCCGAACCGGGCGGCAAGGCCAGCGGCACCATCACGAAGCGTGTCACAAAATCGAAGACGCCCGTCTCCGCCTTCGCGGAGGAGGCCCTCAAGCACTGCAACGGCGGCTCCACGGTGCAGGCCGCGCTCTGGCTCAAGAACCACGTGGAGAACGGCGGCAAGATCGTCGTGACGCTCGCCGGAGCGCTCAGTTCTTTCCAGGTGGGCGTGACGCTCGCCGAGCTCATCCGCAAAGGAAAGGTGCACCTGGTCTCCGCCACGGGCGCCAACCACGAGGAAAGCTACTACCGCTACGTCGCCCACTCGCACTACGCCTACATCCCGCGCTACACGGAACTGACGCCCGACCAGGAGGCCGAGCTGCGCGACGCGGGACTCCGCCGCATTACGGACACCTTCCTCCCGGAGGACGAGAGCGTGCGCATCATGGAACCGCACCTCTACAAGATGTGGAAGGAGGCCGAGAAGAAAGGCGAGCGCTACTTCCCGCACGAGTACTTCCGCCGCCTGTTTGAGAAAAACCTGATCAAGCCGGACCCGATGGCCAATCCCGACGACTGCTGGACGCGTGCCGCGTACGAGAAAAACATTCCGATCGTGATCCCGGGCTTCGAGGACTCCACCATGGGTAACATCTTCGCGAGCTATACCTACGGAGGGAAACATCAAAAGAACAAAGACCGCACGGTGGACCCGCGTGTGATGAAGAGCGGCCTTGAGTACTTCACCTTCCTCTACGACTGGTACATGGAGGAATCCAAGGACGCCCCTATCGCGTTCCTGCAGCTCGGCGGCGGCATCGCGGCCGACTTCCCCATCTGCGTCGTCCCATCCCTCAAGCACGACCTGGGCCAGCACAACGTGCGCGACTGGGCAGGCTTCATCGAAATCGGCTCCTCACCGATGAGTTACGGTTCGTACTCCGGCGCGGGCGGGAAGGAGAAGATCACGTGGGACAAGCTCTCCACGAAGAGTTACTTCCAGATCATCCAGAGTGATGTGACGGTGGCCTTCCCGTGGATCGCGGCGGTGCTGCTCGGACTGTAATACGCAAAGGACGCAGAAGATTCATGAGACGCAGTGGACGCAAGGTCTCCTGCGTCTTTTTGCGTCCATGCGTCTTGTGCGTCTTCTTTTTTTTGACGAAGATTCCCGGCTTTTTCCGTAATCCCGAATTCGAAAAAACCTTTGACATCGCGGCCATGGGATCTAGTATTCGCGAGTTTTCCTTTCCTCCTCACTCGCGTTGACGAAAACCTCGAAGAAGAAAGAGCCTCCTCCCGAAGGGGAACATCGATTCACCCAGGTATCCGGCCTGCCTGTCTCGCCGCGCTACATGCGCAACAGGTGGGCGGGGTTTTTGAGCCAAACAAAAGACGGAATGTTGCTCATCGAGGGCGTCCCCGTCGACCAACTCGTACAGAAGTTCGGCACGCCGTTCTACGTGTACGTCGAAAGTGAGATCCGGAACCGCTGCCGCCGATTCAAGAAGACCTTCGGTAAGGACATCGACCTGCAGTACGCGGTGAAGTGCAACAGCAACCTGGAGGTACTGCGCATCGTTCGCGAGGAAGGATTCGGCCTCGACTGCAGCTCCGTGGCGGAACTCATCCTGGGACTCCTCGCCGACTTCAAGCCGAAACAGATGAGTCTCACGAGCCTCTACAAGAGCGAACAGGACCTGCTCTTCGCGGCAAAAATGGGTATCGACGCCATCACCGCGGACTCCATCGAAGAAATCGAACACATTGCAGCCACGGCCAAGAAGCTCAAAAAGCACATCGATACCGTGATTCGCGTCAACCCGATGCTCCAGGTGGGCACCTATTCCACCAAGGGCAACAAATACGGCATCCCGGTGAACCACATCGACCGCGCCGTGGATCTAGCCCGCAAGAGCCCGTACGTGGACTTCAAGGGGTTCCACTTCATGGGCGGCTACGTCTACAACGCCAAAGTGTTCAAGGTGGCGGCGCGCAACATCGTGAAGATCATCAAGCGCTGTACCGACCGCGGCGTCCCGATCACGCGCCTCTCCCTCGGCGGCGGCTTCCCGGCCGCTATCGGTGAACAGGAAGCGTTCCCGATCGAGGATATGCGCGACTTCCCGCGCTATTTCCAGAAGCTCCTGGAGCGCAGCGGCGTTCCCCCGCTCAAACTGATCTTCGAGCCGGGCAAATCCATCGTGCTCAACGCCGGCATGGGCCTCATGAAGGTGGTCGCCAGAAAGCGCCTCGGCATGAACAGCCGCATGGTCATCGCGGACGGCTCCACGTACAACTTCATCCCCGACGCCCTCGTGCAGACCGACGTGCACTACGACATTCTCCCTGCTTCAAAACTGAACTCTCCGCGCATTCATTCGGTAACCATCGCCGGAAACACCTGTGATTGCTGGGACCTGATCGTGAAGAACATCGAGATGCCGAAACTCCGTGCGGGCGACCTCCTCGCGGCGATGGACGTGGGAGCGTACGCCCAAGTGCTGGCCAACAACTTCAACACTATCCGCCGAGCGCCCATCGTCCTTCTGCGCGAAGACGGAAGGGCAAAGATCATCCGTCGACGCGACCGCTTCTCCGAAATGTTCGCGCCGGAACTGGATGTATTAAAACTCGCCGGGCCCAACGAGCTTGAGGCTTACAACAACCTCTATCGCGTGAACATCGACAAAATCTGGAAGGGCGGCGGCATCGGCAAACTGGAACGCGAGAAGTCCCGCGCAGTACAAGCCTTCGAGGCCGCGGAGCGCGTGCTCAAGAGCGGCGGGAAAAAGACGAACGGCAACGGGAAGAAGTGATTGGTGATTCGTTATGAGTTTTTAGTCACGGTGAGAAGAATAGAAAACGACTGGATACATCAATCCTGATCATGATGAACCAATTTCTCATCACGAATACCGAATCACGAACAACCAATCACTAGTCACTTTACTGTTTCGCAGCGATAAAGCGCTTGTGTACTTCGTCCCAGTTGACTATCTGCCAAAACGCTTTCACATAGTCCGGACGCTTGTTCTGGTACTTGAGGTAGTAGGCGTGCTCCCACACGTCGAGGCCGAGGATCGGCGTTTGGCCGGAGCTGAGCGGGGAATCCTGGTTCGGCAGGTTCACGACCTTGAGCTTGCCTCCTGAGCCTGACGAAGGATCGACGACGAGCCACGCCCAACCCGAACCGAACTGGTTCGTCGCCGCGGCGTTGAAGCTCTCGACGAATTTGTCCCAGCCGCCGAGGTCACCGTCGATCGCCTTCATCAAATCGCCGGACGGCTTTCCTCCTGCCTTCGGGCCGATGACGGTCCAGAAGAGACTGTGATTGAAGTGTCCGCCACCGTGGTTCCGGACCGCTCCCCTCTTGTCCTCCGGAACCTCAGACAGGTTCTTCAGCAGCTCCTCAACGGGTTTTCCTTCCCACTCCGTGCCGGCGATCGCGGCGTTGAGCTTATCGATGTACGTCTGATGGTGCTTCGTGTGGTGGATCTCCATCGTCCGAGCGTCGATGTGCGGCTCGAGCGCGTCGTAGGCATAGGGCAGGGGCGGGAGGGTATGAGCCATGGTCAGAGGGGAAATCGTTCGAAGTATACCGCAAATAGATGACGAAGAAGCACGTGCAGGTATTACGTATAGAGTATTACGGGAGGCCTTAATACTTCATACTTCATACGTAATACTATCGCTCCATGGCCATCCGCCAACTCACCACAGGCGAGGAGCTGCGTCGCTACGAGGAATGGGTCAGCTCCCACCCCCAGGGAACCCTCTGGCAGAGCCTCGGTTGGAAGCGCAGCCAGGAAGCCCTGGGACGGGAGGTAAAGGTCTACGCGGACGAGGAAGGAGGCGCGATCCGCGCCTCGGCGCTCGTCGTAATCGATCGGACGACGGGAGGACTGAGCACGTGGGAGGTGCCGCGGGGACCGATCTGGGTGTCGAGTGTCGAGTTGCGGGTGTCGGGATTACTTGAAGCAATTCTCAAGGATGCCAAAAATGATCGCTGTCTTTCCGTTTTTCTCTCTCCGATCGAACCCATCCCTCGACACTCGTCACTCGTCACCCGACACTCCCGTCGTCACGTCCACCCCGAAGCCACCCGCATTATCGACCTGACAACGTCGGAAGAGGAGATGTTGGCCGGCATGAAGCAGAAGGGCCGCTACAACATTCGCTTGGCGGAGAAGAACGGCGTGCGGGTGAAACAATCAGCCGATGTCGACGCCTTCGCACGCCTGATGGACGAGACCGCAGTCCGGGACGGATTCCGGCCGTCGGGGAGCAAAAACTATCGCGGCTTCCTACAGAACGCGCCAGGGGCTTTTCTGTTGCTCGCCTACGGGCCCGGGAATGTCGGACAGGGAAATGATGCTCCCAAACCGGTCGCGGGCCTTATCGGGGCAATCTGGGGCACGCAGGGCATTTACTACTACGGCGCCTCGTCGTATCAGCACCGCGAACTCATGGCGCCCTACGCTCTCCAATGGGCCGCCATGCGTCACTGCAAGGCTGCTGGCTGCACATCTTACGATCTCTTCGGTGTGGCGCCGGAAGGCCGGATCGAACATCCGTGGGCCGGCGTGAGCGAGTTCAAGGCAAAGTTCGGCGGCACATACGTCGAATACCCGCCGGAACAAGAAATTGTGCTGAGACCGATGGCGAAGAGACTTCTACAGATGAAACGACGAATCCTCGGGTAACACCCTTCGTCAGGCTCAGGGTGACATATATTGTCATAAACTTGCCGAAGGCGGGCTCTGCCCGCCTGAAGGCATACCTTGCCGGAGCGGAAGGTCCGCGGAAGGGTCACCTCCGGTGCCCCTCCCGCGCATAACAAAAGACCCCTCTCTTGCGAGAGGGGTCCTTGTTGCCTTGCGGCTGACAACGAGTTCAGGTCTGGAGCTTAGCTCTGCTGGTAGCTCGTGGACTTGATCGTCGTGTCCGTGTACTCGACCCAGAGGAAGCGAGACTCGGTGGTCGTCCCAGCGGAGCTGAGCGTACCGGAGTCGTCGTCGATCCAGTCGAGGTGGCTGACCGTGGAAGCAGTGCCCGGACCGAAGGAGTTGGCTCCAATGTTGTTGAAGTTTTGGAGGCTCACCTGGAGAGCAAAGCTCGTCTGGCCCGTGACCTTCGTCACAGTAGCCTGGAGAACGAACGTCTCGTCGCTGCCCTGATCAACCGACGTGTTCACGCTGCTCGAACCGAGCATGCCGCAAACGACGGCGAAGGAACCGGAGGCGGAAGCGAGAGCGCCGTTGGACGTGTTCTTCGCCGTGCAGCTCGAGGTGATCGCGGAGCCCGTCGTCTTGTTGTACAAGGCGAAGGAGCTAAGGATCACGTTGTTCGAGTCGATGTTAAACACAGCGCCGGAGAGCGTCACCTTGTTGGTGCCGTTCTTGGAGTTGCTGTGCGGAGCAGCGGAGAACTTGAACTGACCGATCGCGGAGACACCCGTCGGAACGATCGAGCCGTTCGCGTCGGGGTTGGCGTTCGTGATCGAAGTGAGCTTCGAGAGGACCGTGACGTTCTTGGCGCCGACGATGTCGGAACCGGAACCGAATCCACCCGTGGACTTGATCACAACCTGGCCAGCAGCGACCTGGTGGCCGTCGTTGGCGATGAGGTTGTTGCTGGACTGATCACCGCGAGCGCGGACTGCACCAGAGCCGGACGCGTTGTTCGAGATCGGCTGGCTGGTGACGAAGATCGTGACGCCGGTGCCGGACGTGGCGCCGTCGACGTCAGTCTTCATGCGGGGGCGAACGGAGATCTTCACGTCCGGACCACCCTTCGGAACGATGAGCTGACGGCTCTGCATCTTGGCGCAGAAGGTCGTCACGCGCATTTCCTGGTTCTGCGTGAGAACGTCATCGGATCCACAACCACCAACCGTGGCGGAAGCGAACGGAGCCGTAGCGCCGTCCTTGTAGAGCTCGAGACGATCAACGCTGTTCGCGCGGGAACCGGAGGACGTCAGCTGGAGATCCGTGACGTCGATGTCCTCGTACTCAGCGTGGAACTGGAGACGGAGGACCGGGTCGGCGAGCGTACCACCGAGGAGCTGGTGGTTGCGGAGGGTCGTCGTGTCCTTCGACACGATGAGGGAACCCTGGCTCACGAGACTGTAGAGCGTGGACGTAGCCGTGGTGACCGTGATGTCGCAAGACGTGCACGAAGCACTGTCCGTCTTGATGCCCGAGAGGGCGGAACCGCGGTCGACCTGCTCAGCCTCGATGTAGGAGGAGTCAGCCGTGCTGAACTTGAGCTGGATCTGGCTGTCCGTGAGGGAAGCCGCGATGTCGGCGTGAACCTCGAAGACGACCGTCTTCTCCTTCGGGATGACGAAGCCGCCACCCGTGAGCTGGTTGAAGGTTACCTTGCTGTTCTGAGCGGACTGACCCTTCTCGAGGATCGTGTCCACCTTACCGTCGGAGTCGGTGTCGACCCAGAGGGTGTAGTTCTGGCCGTTGTTCAACGAACCAGCGTTGCTGGCGAAGATAGACTTGGTGAACAGAACGTCCTTGGCCTCACCGGCGCGAGCCTCGAAGCGGAGGAGGTTGATGTTCTTGCTGTTCTTCACAGCGGTGTCGGTAGCGGCACCGGACTTGACGGCAACCGTGAGGTTGGCGTTCGCAATGCGGTGGGCGTTACCCGTGATCGTGCCGCGGGGGCGGATGTCGTTGACCGTGTCGCCCGTGGACAGACCTTCGATTTCCATCTGGTACGTCGAAGCCGTGTTCGCGGCCAAGAGGCCACCGAAGACGCAGCCGACGGTGTTCGTACCGGTGCTGACCTGCTTCGGCTCGCCACAGACGTGGACGCGGAACGTGTCACCGTTGAGCGGGTGAGCGGACGTGCCGTTGTCCTTGAAGTCGACGCGGAACTCGTACGTTTCCTTACCGTTCACGGTGAAGTCGTCGAAGCGGTAGATCTGGTACGTGTAGTTCGAGCTGCTGACCGTAGCCGTGCCGGCGGCGGAAGAGCCGAGGTTAACGGCGGAGACCGTGCGACCCGTGGTCTTGTTGCGGAGCGTCACGTTCTCGAGGACCTCCGTGATCGTGTCGGAGGTCGTGGAACCACCGAACGCGAACGTCTGGCCCGAGCTCGTCGTGCCAGCGATGGCAATGAAGAGCTTCTTAACATCGATGCGCTCGCCACCCGTCGTGAAGATGATGTTGGCGAGGACAGCGTCGTTCTGGTCGCGCGTGTAGGTCTGCTGCACGGGACCGTCGATCTCGATGGTGAACTCACCAGCGTCGATCGTGACCGTGGACGCGTTGTCCGAGGTCGGGAGGGTGACGCGGGAGCCGTAGAGCTGACCGTTCACACCGTAACCGTAGAGGGAACCGACGGCGAAGATGTCGGAGTCCTCCTCGAAGTGCATGATTACGCTCTCACCGGCGCCGCCAAAGACGTCACCGACGAGTTCGAAGGTCATGCGATCGCCCTCGAGGATGGTGAACGGAGGATCGAAGACGAAGGTGGCGAAGTCGCCAACGGTCGTCGCAACCGTGTTGCTGATCACCGTGCCATCGGAGCGGCGGATCTTGAGGTTCGTGACATCGCCGTCGCCGGCGGTGCCGTTCTGTTCGACAGTCAAGGAGTAGAGGGTCTGATCCTCAACGCTGTCCGAGGAGAGCTCGAACTTGCCGAGGACAACGCCCTTGTCACCAACCTCCACCTCATCGGGGGAGACGGTGCGGTAGCCAACGGAGAGCTTACCGCTGCGGACGGCAGCGATCTTGAACGTGCTGCCACGGAGCGGGAAGTTGCCGGTTACCTGCTTGGCGTTCGTGGTGATGTCGGACGGGAGCTCAACAGCGAAGTTGTGCTCGGCGGCCGTGGTCGCCGTGGAGATGAAGTCCGCGACGAGATCGAGGGTCACCGTCTTGCAAGCCGCAACAGTGAGAGGCTGCGAGAGGTGGATGTTGCCGGTCTGATCCTTGGAATCGATCGTGCGCTTGCGGGAGAGGCGCGTGCCAGCCTGTGCAAGGTACACACCGTCGATGTCGGACTGAGCGCCGAAGCCCTCGTGGAGGACGGTCATGTCCTCGATAGCGACAGCTTCGTCGCAAGAGGCCGTGAGGTCCATGGAGAGCATCGTGACGCCGACCGCACCCTGCGGAACCGTGTCACCGACCGGGTTCTTGGAGGAAACGGAAACCTCGAGCGTGCCCTTGGAGGACGGAAGGCTCGAGTAACCGTTGAAGGAGGCGGAGTCGGAGAACATGTCGCCGTCAGCCGTCTCAATGTCGGAAGCGGTCACCGTGTACTCGGAGCCAGCCGTGAGGCCGCTCGAGAGCGTGAGCTCGACCGTGTCATCGGACGTCTGCTTAACGGACGTCACCGTGACGGCGGGCGAAGCACCGGAGATCGCGTAGTTGCTGGCCATCTCAGCGGAGGCCTGGTCGACGTCCATGTTGAACACGACTTCGACGACCATGCTGGAGAGAGCGCGAGCAGACTGAATACCGGCTTCCGTGCTGTGGTTGCCACCGCAATCCTGGCCGTACATGAGGCCCTGGTCGACGCGGTAGAGCATGACCACCATTTCAGCGCGGTTCATGTTGTCGTTCGGGCGAACGCGGCCCGTGGAATCGTCACCCTGAAGGACGCAGTGATCAGCGGCAGACTGGATAGCATCCGTGTACCACTGGCCGGACGGGTTGTCGACGAACTGCGAAGCATCGCCGGACGCCTCGAGGTTGAAGGCGCGGACGATGAGCGCGGCGGCTTCAGCGCGATTGATGTTCGCGCCAGGGCGGGCGTAGCAGGGATGGCTGCCATAGCAGCTGCCATCACCCTTGACCCAACCCTCCTTGCCGGCCTCCTCCATGTATGCGTAGTACCAGGCCGACGACTTGACGTCATCGAAGCTGGCCACGGCCGGAGGAGTAGAAAGGAGCCCACCGTTCATCATGACGATGAGTTTGACGAACTCCGCGCGGGTGGCGAGATCGCCGCCGCGGAAGCGCGTCTGAGAGGCATCGAGGACGCCATCATCCGACAAAGCGGAGACAGCTTCCTCGTACCAGACTCCCGAGGGAACGTCGGAGTAAGCAGCGAACGCCGTCTTCACGCCGAATTGCGTGAGGGTGATCGCAGCAACCGACATACCCGCGAGGACTTTCTTCAAACGAGAAAGATCCATAGAGGTAAGTAGGAGAGGAGAAATAAAACAATGTTGAGGCAGGGACTCCCCTGCGGGAGCAGGAATCCTTTCCTGCGAAGACAGTAAAATTCGTACGGGTGGTGAGAGGCATCAGACCGAACCGCCTGGGTGATCGACGCATTTGTGTCGCGGATGAGCACGAATGTTTTCGTGACGTGCCTTCCTCCTTAAATATAAAGAGTCCACACAAAGAGTTGATACCGGTACGACATGGCAGGTTGATGTGAACCAGAGACACGATTCAAGCCCACTCTCAAAAGAGTTGGGCAGGGAATGTGAGAAATTGTCCTCGAAGTCGAGGGCAATGGCCGAGATGTCAAAGACCATGAACGTTAGACCGCTCGCCTTCTCTTGAGCGGATTAGCGGAATCCTACCGAACCCGTTTCGGAGGAATCAAGCTAGCGCTACGAAGAAGTAGGCACCCAGAGAAACGCTGAAACGCAGGGTCTGTTACACAAGAATCGGAAGGCATTTTGCGTTTCTCTCGGAAAGAAAAGCGAGAATCACGATTTCTGTAATGAATTCTTGAGCGGAAAGTGCTGAGCAGGGGTACAAACTCGAACAAAAAAAGTCCTTGCCAGTAGGGTCGTTTGCTTTGTAAATATTGCATTTTAGTCAAGCGAAGTTTCCGTTTTGTCGCCTCCGTTAGACGTTTTTAGAATAAACAAACCCAAATCATCGATTAAACGATGAATTCAGTGTCTCGCGAAGATTTCTCCAAAGAAAAAAAGCAAAAGGGCATCATAAGGCACGGCGAGTGGCTTCTCGAACGCCAAAAAGCGAAGACTCTTCGACAAATTTCAATCGATGTTGATAAAAAATGTACTGTTTACTGTTCAAAACAGTAAAGAATACTTTTCAAATCCTCCAATTTTCGCGTCTATTGCGTCGTTTTTTCCGCCGCCCATGAATCCCCTCTCCACATTTCGAACGTCGCAGGAAGGCCCCTTGGCGCACGTCGCGGTTCCTGGGTGATGTCGAAAATTCCTGACATCGCTGTCAGATCGGTTCACCATGAGTGCGGTCGAACGATGAGTGCGTGATGACGAGTTCGGTTGGCACGCTGTCATCCTGAGGTGCGAGTCATCGTGTCGTGGTTCGAGGCTCGTGAGCCGAGCTCACTCGCACCTCACCATGACACGATGATGCTGACGGCGAGCCTCGAAGGATGACACTTTATCTCCTCCGAACCTGCTGACCCTGCGCGGTGTCTTTGAGTTCGTATCCGAGCGCGGCGATCGCGTCTCGCAGACGATCGGACGCGGCGAAGTCTTTGTTCTTGCGCGCGGACGCGCGCTCGTCGACGAGCTTCTGCACGTCGTCAGGAATACCCTCGATTTCTGGCTCAAAACAGCCGAAAACCGAGCGTACCGTTTGCGTGAATTCCTTCAGTGCTTCCGCGGCGGCGGAATCCGGAAACGCCGATCCGTTCGCTTTATGCATGCACTCGAACACCGCCGCGAGCGCGCCGGGCGTGTTCAAATCACTGTCCATTGCAGCAGCAAATTCATCTGAATATTTCTTCACATCATCGGCCGTGATCGCCCCTTTGTTCTTTCCGGACGTCTCAGCGACTCCCCCTCGCGCAATCCAGTCGGTGATCGAGCGGCGGGACTGCTTCGCATCGTCCATCCCTTTCCAGGTGAACTTGAGATTCGTGCGGTAGTGCACCGAGAGGAAGTAATACCGCAGATCGAGAGGGGAATAGCCACGATCTTTGACGTCGGGGATGCTTAACACGTTGCCAAGACTCTTACTCATCTTCTCTCCCGCGAGGTCGATGCGTCTTTTGTGTAGCCAAAGCCGAACAAACGGCTTTTTGTCCTGAGCGGAGCCGAAGGACGCAGATTCGCTCTGCGCGATCTCGCATTCGTGGTGGGGGAAGATGTTGTCCTCGCCTCCGGTGTGGAGATCGAGCGTGTCGCCGAGGATTTTGCGCGCCATCGCGGAGCACTCGATGTGCCAGCCGGGGAAACCCGGACCCCACGGCGAATCCCAGCGGAGCACGTGGTGCGCGTTCTCGCCCACCGCTTTTTTCCAGAGCGCGAAATCGGCGGGGTGCTTCTTCCGTTCGTTCACGTGCACGCGCGCGCCGGCGTTGAGCTTGTCGAGCGTGTTGCCCGAGAGGCGGCCGTAGTCGGGGAACGACTCGACGGAAAAATACACGCCGTCCTCCGTCTCGTACGCGTGCTTTTTTTCGATCAGCACCCTGATGATCTCGATCATCTCCGGGATCGTTTCCGTGGCTTTGGGACGGGCGAAAGGCTCCATCATATTGAGCGCCTTCTCGTCCTCGAGGAACTGCGCGGTGTACATCTCCGCGACCCCGAGGACATCCTCCATGGTGACCTGGGCATCCGCGCCGCGCTTCTCCTTCGCGATGATCTTCGCCTGCTTCTCCACCTTGTCTTCACCTGAGTCCGCGTCCGCCACAAGGTGCCCGACATCGGTGATGTTTTTAACATGCTTCACGGTCCAACCGTGACCCGTCTCCATCCAGCGGCGCAGGAGATCGGCCATGAGGAACGACGAGTAGTTGCCGATGTGCGGGCGTCCATAGACCGTGGGCCCGCAGGTGTACATTTTCACGTCTTTCGGATCTTGGGGCACGACGTCTTCCTCGCGCTTGCTGAAGGTGTTGTAGAGGCGGAAGGGCACGCTGCAAGGATACCGACGATACCGAGGATTCCAAGGAGTCCGAGGAGGGGAATGCGACAGACAACTGAGCCGGCATCCTTGGGGGACACCGGCTCGATGCGCTGCCGCGATGGTAGCGCGGGGCTATTGGGGTGCCGGCTCTGGGCCGGCAAGGCCTTCTGGGGAAGAAGAAGAATCGGGCCTCCCGTGGATCGCGATCCAAACCTCTTCGCGATGTACGGGAACTTCCTTCGGGGCGATGATGCCGAGACGGACCTTACCGTCTCGGCGGATCTCCACCACTTCGACAACGATGTCGTTGTTGATGACGATCTTTTCGCCCTTCTTCCGTGAAAGAACTAACATGGCCATTCCTCCTATCGTTGAGGCCATTCTTTTGCCCGAGCCGCGACCGCCGCAGCCCTGGACCGGGGGAGTGTAATGCGCGACAAAAATGTCGCAATGATTTCTCTTGAAGAAAGAGCCGGCGTCACGGGGACGTCGACTCTTTTATGGCCCTCAGTTCGCACTGGGGAGCCGGCGCTTGGCCTCTTCTTGGGCCAAGTCTCTTTTGACGTAGTCCGCTACGAAGGCGCTGAGCCGTTCGTCGGACCATCCACGCTTTTTCATCAGCTCGAACGCTTTGGCGAGCCGAGTGAACGCGGGCGTGGGACGCGGTTCTGAAGAATCGTTCTTCACGATGGTCTCCTTGAAGGAGCCGCTTCCCGGTCAGGAACCATCCATCGGTTCACATCCGTGACGCAGGAAGTGCCCTCAGTGTAGCGGAAAACCTTATTTATTATCAAGACATATTTTTATATTATGTCAAAATCAACGGGCTCACTCCTGGGCCTTCCCCAGCAATCCCTCGAGCTTCTGGCGCTGCTCCTCGCGCTCGGCGACGAGCCGATCTTTGATCTGCTCCACCGTTTCCCTGTCCGCTTCCCGCGCGAACGCCAGGACATCGGCGTCGATCTCCTCGAGCATCGTCGCGGTGACGGCGGGGCCGAACGTGCCGCTCAACGCGCCGAACTTGTCGTTGAGCTGCTCCTCGCTGATGGTGCTGCCGACATACACGTGGAAGCGATGGCTGAGGCGGATGAACGTTTCGACGGACGTATGCACGAACGCCGGATTGTCCTTCGAACCGGCGGCGATCTCCGACCGCGCAAGTTCGTAGAGACGGGGAACGTACTTCGCGAACAAGCGCTGTTCGAGCAACATCAGCTTGTCGGCGTTTTTCAGATACCGCTCAAAGTCTTCGGCCGTGTAAGGCTCGCTCAGGTTCATGATCCGCCCTCCCGCGGACTTCACCTCCTCGAGGATGACTTCTTCTTTATCGTGTTCGAGGTGCATATATTCATTATAAAATGTAATTCATAAAAGTCAAAACTGCAAAAAGCGTCTCCGGGTTTGTAGAGACGCCTTTCTTGGACGACTGGCCGTTCTTTCTCTTACGCGATCGTCACGTCTTTGCAGAGGTAGACGTCCTGGATGGCGTTGAGGATCTCGATGCCTTCCTCCATCGGCTTCTGGAACGCCTTGCGGCCGGAGATGAGGCCCGCGCCGCCGGCGCGCTTGTTGATGACGGCCGTCATGATCGCCTGAGCCAGATCGTTCTCGCCGGAGGCGCCGCCGCTGTTGATGAGGCCGATACGGCCCATGTAGCAGTTGGCGACCTGGTAGCGCGTGAGATCGATGGGATTCTCGCTCGTGAGCTTCTCGTACACGCGCTTGTCCGTCTTGCCGTAGCTCGATTCCTGACCGAGCGCGAGGTAACCGCCGTTGTTCTCCGGGAGCTTCTGCTTGATGATGTCGGCCTCGATCGTGACGCCCAGGTGGTTGGCCTGGCCCGTGAGGTCGGCGGACACGTGATAGTCTTTGCCGTCCTTCTTGAATGACGAACTGCGCAAGTAGCACCAGAGGACCGTGAACATGCCGAGCTCGTGCGCGCGGGCGAATTCGCGGCTGACCTCCGTGATCTGGCGCGTGCTCTCGGGCGAACCGAAGTAGATCGTGGCGCCGATGCCCGCGGCGCCCATCTTCTTGGCCTGGTCGGCCGTGCCGAAGAGCACCTGGTCGAACTTGTTGGGGTAGGTGAGGAGCTCGTTATGGTTGATCTTCACGATGAAGGGGATCTTGTCCGCGTACTTCTTGCTGACCATGCCGAGCACGCCGAGCGTGGACGCGACGGCGTTGCAGCCGCCCTGGATCGCGAGCCGGACGATATTCTCCGGATCGAAGTAGAGCGGGTTCTTGGCGAACGACGCGCCGGCGGAGTGCTCGATACCCTGATCGACCGGTAGAATGGAAAGATAACCCGTATTCTTGAGGCGACCGTGGCCGTAGAGATCCTTGAGGCTCGTGAGAACCTTGGCGGGGCGATCGGACTTGGAGAATACGTCCTGCACCGTCTTCATGCTCGGAAGATGGAGCATCGATTTGTCGATGGTCTTACTCTGGTGCTTGAGGAGGTCGGCATTCGCGCCGAGGTGCTTCTGAATGTCCTTAAAGGTGAGCATGGGAGGCGAGGAAGGAGTGGCCGTACCGTACCATAGACAACCCGGGAATTCGACGAAGCGATCGCTTTCCATCCATGGATGCCATGGAATCTCTTCTCCATCGCGGATTCATTGACCAATAGGCGTTTTATGATGATACTCACGCCGATGAAGAAGCCACCGAACCGAATTACAGAAAAGAGGCTCGATCACGTAACGCGAAAGAATGCAGATAAGCACGGAACCACTGCCGTGGAACAGGCCGTGAATGGCAATCGCGCTGGTACAGCAATCAGGATTGGCGTCGCACTCACCCTCCTCGTCGGCGTCGCGGGAGGAGCGATGATCCTTACGAACGGCAGCGGAAAAGAGAGTAGTAACCGCGATCTCTTCCCGATCGACCTGGCACCGAAGCCACGTGGCCTCTCGCTTTCCCAAGTGCTCGCCGCCGTGGAAGCCGTCCCCCCGCACGCCTTCACGCCGAAGGAGTACGCGGACGTCATGAAACTCATTAACGACCTCAAGATCGGCACCGCGACGTGGAACCACCCCGAAGGCGCATCCGACGCCGAACCGAAGAATCCGCTTGTCGTGATTGCGTTCCCCCATCCGATGCCGGACGCATCATTCCAGCATCAGGAGCACATCGACCGCCTCCACGCGCTCTATGTCATCCTCGCCACCCTGCATAAACGCGGTCTTCCGACAGTGCGATCGGAAGGCGTGGCCATCGGTACGACGATCCCGCCGACGGTCCTCAAGAATCCCGATAACACCCCGGTGCTTCCGGCAATGCTTAACGGCAAGCTCGACAGGACCCCAGGCCTCGCGTCCCTCATCGACCAAGGCGCGGATTTCACCCATATCGCGGCGACGGGGCTCCCGGGTCTCACCGTGGAAGGTGCCGAGGATCCCGCGATGCATGATCAGATGACGAAGGACCAGCCGGCGCACGAAGAAAACGCCAAGCGCGTGGGTGCCGCCATGAAGGCGATGCGGGACACTCCGGGAGGACGATTCACGTACCGTTACAACCCGGATACGAGTGTCTTCACGCTGAACGAACAGTATCCGTTCGACGCGAAGGAGCTCGAGAAGGACCTAAGCCAATGGATCGCAAACCAGGACGCGCACGCCACGGGTAGCAAGAACGCCGACCTTCGCAACAAGACCGTCGCGGGGTTACCGACCGGCGTGGTGTTCTTCGGAACGGGTCACATGGAAGAAATCCGCCGCCTCTCGGTGGAAAATAAACGCTCCGTCGCCCTGGTCTGGCCGCAAGGCACGATGCCCGTCCCGCACGGCGCCAAGGACGGCCGCCGGCAGAACGTGGAGAACTTGCTTGCGACCGTGCGCCACTGCCTCACGGCGGGGAACTAACAAGGTTCCTAAGACTTACACGCGCAGGTGCTCTCTATTCACGATCATTTGCTGTGCGATGCCAAACAACGTGGAGACGCCCCAGTAGAGAGCCACCGCGGCGGGGGATTGGAGCGCAAAGAAACCGATCATGAGCGGCAGAACGTAGAGCATCATCTTCTGCTGGGTGTCCTGCATCGAGGGTTCTTCGGGCTTCTTCTTTGTTCCGACATCGATCACGGCGTCCTTCTTCTTGGTCTTCCGCTTCTGGATGGCGAACGTGAGCTTCATTTGCAGGAACTGAAGAACGACGAGCAGGATCGGGAAGACGAAAACTTCGGGCTTGAGGAGATTCAAGCCGAGGAAGTGAGCGTCGAAACTCCACGGAAGGTTCTGGTAGGCGCCGTAGAACAGATGGCGTGAGAGCGAGAGGGTGGAACTGTCGCGGATCGTGGCGTAGAGCCCGATCAGGATCGGGAACTGCAGGAGCATCGGAAGGCAGCTCGAAAACGGATTGATCTTGTGCTCCTTCCAGAGCTTCATCGTCTCCTCCTGGATGCGCTTCTGGTCGCCGTCATACTTCTTCTGGAGCTCCTGCAGCTTGGGCTGGAGCATCTGCATCTTCTTCTGTCCTTCGAGCGCGTGCTGCGTGGGAAGGAAGAGCAGGAGCTTGATCGCGAGGGTAAGCAAGATGATCGCAACGCCGAGGTTGTGACCCGGCGTGAACGACGCGATGAGGACAAGCAGATTCAGGAGGGGAGCGGCGACGAACGTGCGGAAGAGCTTCGTGAACGCACCGGGCTCGCTGACGGTGAACCGCACGACTCCGGGGGACACGACGGCGGATCCCGAACCGGACGCGATTGCAACGCCTTTCACCGTCTCGGGAATGCGCGCCTCGAAGGCGCCGACGCGTTCGAAGAGCGAATATTTCCACGGCGCCAAGCTCACCTGGACGCTGTCACCGGGTTGCAGCGCAGGGATCGGCTCGCAGGGCACCGCCGTCTCGGAGGACGTCACTTTCATGAGCTTCTCCCATGCCTGCGGATCGGCGACGGTGAAGAGATCGACCGGCGGCTCGGGGCAGCGGGAAGGAATCGACAAAGTTTCCCCCTTCTCGGCCACCGCCAGCGCGCGGCAATCGTGCTCGGTCTTCTTCGATCCGAACTTGCGCGCGACGGCACAAAGCTTGGACTGCAGATAGCCCCACGCACCCTTGGACTCGCTTGCAACTGGAACGTTCTGCACGATCAGCACGGGATGGTGCCCGACCGTGATATTTGCCGAAGCGGCGCGAATGTGAAGTCCGGCAGAGGGCTTTTCCACATTCTGCTGATTCCCAAAAAAGAGCTGCGTCCCAAAGTAAACGATCAGGAAGATCAGAAAAAACTGGAGGAGGTTACTCTGCTTTTTTTGCGTGGCTTGTGCCATGGATTGGAGACGGAAGTCGGAAGAAGGCCCTGAGGTCGTCTTGCAGCTCAGGGAACGGAGCCCAAAGACTAGAAGACCTGGGAGCGAGTAACAACTGAATGGACTGGATTTGCAGATCGGTCTCGCGGAGAAGCAGGCGCAGGGCCTCTCGGCAACGCCGTCGCATGCGATTCCGTTTGACCGCAGATTTGTCGAGCTTGGTCGAAGCGATCGTCCCGACGTAGACGACGGGGACGTCTCGCCGGGCGGCGGGATGGCGGGGATGCCCGGGAAGCGAGCGCACCGTTATATGCTTGCCTTTCCACACACGACCCTTGCGAAGCACATGATCGCAGATTTTTCGCCCGCGGAGACGGAGGAGTTGCACAGGGGAAGAATAGAGTAGGGAATCGAAGCAACCAAGAAACCAAGCAACCAGGCAACCAAGAAATCCCGGTTACTTGGTTACTCTGTTGCCCGGTTGCTTTTCGTGAATCCGCGTTGCCTGATGCGAAGCGATTCCCCTATCCTCAACCCAGATTCATGCCCTCCCTCTCCCACGACCAAGTTCGGCACATCGCGAAGCTCGCACGGCTCGACCTTTCGGAAACCGAGGTGGAGAAGTTCAGCAAGGAACTGACCCAGATCTTGGGGTATGTGGACATGCTCGGTGAGGTAGACACGAAAAACGTCCCCGCCACCGCGCAAGTGACGGGCCAGACGAATATCCTTCGTGAGGACAATGTGCGCACCGGAGGCGCGAATCCCGACGATCTCCTGGCCTGCAGTCCGCTTCCTGTTTCCGATCATCAAATCGTCACACCCTCCGCTCACGGCTAAGCCCTGAGGCAAGCCGAAAACCTCATGACCTCTCCCGCATCGCTCACCATCGTCCAGGCACACGACCTGCTTCGCGGAAAAAAACTCTCGGCGACGGAGCTGACGAAAGCCTGCATCGATCGCATCGAAGCGGTAGACAAAACACTGAACGCCGTCGTGCACCGAAACTTTGAAAGAGCCCTTGTACAAGCCAAAGAACGAGATGCAAAAGGCGATTTCTCTTCCCCGCTGGCAGGCATCCCTTACCTGGCGAAAGATGTCTACTGCGAAGCAGGCGTACAGACCACGGCGTGCTCCAACGTGCTGCGAGAGAAGAACTACGTGCCACCCTTCGACTCCACGACCACCGCCCGCCTGAAGGCGGCTGGCGCCATCTCAATCGGCAAGACGAACACCGACGAATTCACGATGGGCGCCAGCACGGAAACCTCCTGCTACGGCGTGACGCGTAACCCCTGGAACACCGCCTGCGTCGCCGGCGGCTCCTCGGGCGGGTCTGCGGCTTCTGTCGCAGCCGATGAAGCGTTTTTCGCCCTTGGCACCGATACCGGAGGGTCCATTCGCCAGCCGGCCGGCTATTGCAATATTACGGGCATCCGACCGACGTACGGCCGCACGAGCCGCTACGGCGTGATGAGCATGGCGAGCTCGCTCGATACGATCGGACCGATGTGCAAGAACATCGAGGACCTTGCGATCGTCCTGCAGGCCATCGCGGGAAAGGACCCCCTCGACGCCACGACAGGAGACAAGCCCGTCCCCGACTACCGCGCGATGCTCAAGAAGGACGCGAAGGGTCTCCGGATCGGTCTGCCCAAGGAATACTTCCTCAAGGGCATGAATCAGGAAGTGGAGGGTGCCGTGCGGAGCGCAGCCGACATTCTCAAGGGTCTCGGCGCCACGATTCATGAGATCTCCCTCCCGCATACGAAGTATGCGACAGCAACATACTACGTGCTCTGCCCCTGCGAGGTGAGCAGTAATATGGCCCGTTACGACGGCATCCGCTACGGACACACGGCGAAGAACCCTGAAAATCTGATTCAGTACTACAAGGACGCCCGCTCCGGCGGCTTCGGTCCCGAAGTGAAACGCCGCATTATGATCGGTACCTATGCGCTCTCGGCGGGATACTTCGATGCCTACTACCGCCAAGCGCAAAAAGTCCGCACGCTCATCCTTCGCGATTTTGAAGAAGCATACAAATCCGTGGATGTGATCCTTTCGCCCGTCTCCCCGACGCCGGCTTTCAAGGTGGGCGCGCACGAGAACGATCCCGTGGCGATGTATCTCGAGGACGTATTCCTCGACGGCCAGGTGATGGCGGGCATTCCGTGCCTTTCCGTGCCCTGCGGCTTCAGCAAAGACGGACTGCCGATCGGTCTGCAGATCATGGGTCCTCAGTGGGAAGAGGGGGGAATTCTCTCTGTAGCGTACGCCTACGAGCAGGCAACGAATTGGCACACGAAGAAGCCGACGATCTAATGTCTCTGCGCGGAGAAATTGACTCCTCGTTTTTTTGTCGCATGCTTGGTCGCCATGGGATTGCATCCCCTGACACCCGAAGGCATTGGTCATGACGAACAGGACTACTGGCAGTCATATTTTGCAAAAGAGAGGGAACTGCGCGATGTACAAGAACGCCTTCGATTGTCTGCCGACGAAAAAACGGAAACAGGAAAATACGAATTGCTTCGGACGGCACGGGCAGCACGCGAAGCGCTCCATATCCTGAAAGAGACGATTCGGTCTGGCATACGGCATATTTTTGAAGAACGCATCGATGTGGAACTTCTTCCCGCCGAGGGCGATTGGGCATCGCCAAGCGAACAAGAACATTCGATTGAGGAAAGATTCGACGAGTTGTCCCACCAGATGAAAATATTTCTTGCCGATCAGAAAATCCTGGAGTTCGCGACGCGCGCCGTTTTTCCCCGCGGCCTCGGAAGCATTGGACATCGCGTCAGTCTGCTCCCGGCAGGTTCCGTGCAAGAGCTGGCACAGCTTGCCCCGTCGCATCCGCGTTTTCAGCTCCATATTGAGCGACATATCCTGCTGGCCTATCGCGAACTGCTGCTGAGAAAATACCGCGCGAAACAACATATGCACGAGCGCGACGACGAGCTCTGGGACGACATCGAGGCCGTCGATACGTGCGTGGATCTGCGACTCCGTCACTCGCTTGCAACGCGCAGTAAGGAATGCAATCTCCCCTCCGAACATCCGAAGGTCTCCGACGACATCGAATATGAGCAGCAAAATGTGGACCAGTGGCTGAGAGAAAAACCCACGCTCAAAAGCGTTTTCTGGGGTGCCGCCGCGACGGTAACGTACCCTTTCCGCAAAGCGCACTTTCCTATTCCACCGGATCTCCTGGGGGCGAAAAGGGAACGACCAGGCAGTCATATTTGACGCTCGGCGACGTCCGGGCACACTAGATGACCAATGGAGAAGCATCCACTGCAACCGGGCATCGATCAGGTATCGACGACCAACCAGCAACGCTGGCGCCGGGAGCGGGAGCTCCGTCATGAGCTGCAAGAGGTGCGCCGGAATCCTTCCCTGGATGTGCGGACGGAAGAAACGGTCGCCGCGGATCTTCGCAGTCGCATCATGCAATTCCAAGCCGAAATCCTTGAAGTGATTCGCGAGAAGATTATCCTCGTTCAGAGCACGACGCCGAAGAATGCGACCTGCGGCATGCAATTGCCTCTCGTCGCCGTTCCCAATGAGCAACTGGTGCGGGATACTTTTTTGTATGAGATGAGATTGATGCACAACTATCTCGCCGACCAGGAACTGATGCTCGAAGTTGATCGCGCGCTGAAACCGACGTTGGGGCAACGTATCGGATCGTGGCTTGGCTCCGGCTGCAGGCTCACCCTGCCGCACGCCGTATCGCTCGCACAGGACGCGGCGCCGTATGGCCACACACGCGCGCGAATCCTTGTGGAAATGGAATGGCTCGATCGCTTTTTGCAAACAAGTACCGTCATCCCCGATGAAGAGCTCCCTGCCGATCCGCAAATACACGTTGAAACCTGCACAAACAACGATGTCGCGCAGAAGCGCATCGAGAACGCGCTGGCCGCGCGCCTGAACTTCTGCGTTCGCGATCGCGTGGACGAACTCGGACTCAATCCTTACAGAAGATTTGACCTGTCGGGGGCTCTCGCCGACCACCTGCATGAGCGAGAAACGGTACGCACGTGGCTTTCGCAGATCGAACACGGGCATTTTTCGCTGCTCTCAGCCGTACGTTCGTGGTTCAACAAGGAACCGAAGCCGACCGAAACACTCGCACTGAAACCGGTCGAAAAACGGTGGGAGCCGTCTCTTTGAAACAGTACCCGCCCGCTGCGATTTCCGAACGCCGACCGCGCGCTGTCGCCGCATTTTGCAACGATACGGCCCCTGCACGGGACTGTCTTGCGCCTTGGGCAAGGCAATATCGAAAAATCTCCGGAGCATTTTACTGCTCCATGTTGAAATGGCGGACCCGACGGGGCTCGGTTCGTCTCGCGCTGCGGCGCTCGCTCACCGCAGGCTTCTCGTCGTCAGCGCAGAGTAACTGACAGGCGTCCGGTCTATTGGACGAATTTTGAAATGGCGGACCCGACGGGACTCGAACCCGCGACCTCCACAGTGACAGTGTGGCGCTCTAACCAGCTGAGCTACGGATCCACGCGCGTGGATACGAACGATGATGCGAAAGCCCCGCGTATCCGTCGCGGAGGGCCCGCAAACGGTATCAGGTTGCAAAGTGCCTGACAATGCCGATTGGATGCTTTTATGGGCATTCTTCAGTATTCCTGCTACGCTCTTTCGCATATGCACCTCCTTCGTCGTCCTCTTGCCTGGATCCTGGCGATCGTCTTGATCCCTGTCATTGCTTACGCGGCACTCCTGCTTGTCACGCACCCGCGCAGTGATCGGCAATGGGCGGGCGACCATTTGAAGGCGGCAGCCGTGGAAACAAAGGGGAACCAGCTCGTTGTGCGCGACCTGAGAGATTTCCAATACATGGCAAACGGCAAAGTCACGGCTCGCTTCCGTGACCAGACGTACGACATGAGCAAGCTGCTCGACGTATGGTTCGTTTCCTCTCCTTTCAAAGACCTTCCGTCGGCAGCTCATACGTTCTTCACTTTCCGATTCTCCGACGGCAATGCGCTTGCGGTTTCCGTGGAAGCCCGACGCGAGGTCGGGGAAGACTACAGCGTCTGGAAGGGGATGCTGCGCCAATATGAACTTTTGTACGTCTGGGGAACGGAGCGAGACCTCCTGCGCCTGCGTGCCGTTGCGAGAGGAGATACCGTCCAATTGTTCAAAACATCAATGACTCCTGCTCAGGGTAAGGCGTTCCTTACGGCCTTGGCAGCGCAAAGCGAGGCCGCGCGCACCGTGCCGCGTTTTTACAATTCGCTCAGCGCGAATTGCACGACGGAAATGTTCCGCGCCGTGAATTCCTCACTCAATACCTCGCTTCCCATGTGGGGAACGGCGATGATCTTCTCCGCAAAGACGCCGGAATCGCTGATGAAAGCGGGCCTTATCCAGGGGCCGGTCGATTACGCGAAATCGGACATCACCGACCGTCTCCGAACCATATCCAACGATGCTCGGTTTTCCGAGCGTCTGCGCCAAACGAATTAAAGACGCGCAGTTAACGTGCTGGAAAGGGCAAGGCAAACGGTCGCCACAAGAACCCACACGCCAACCGCCCGCCAGACGGCGAGGTCGCACAGAAACTCTTTGATCGTCGGCTTTCTTTGGATATTCATAGGTTAATTTTATTATACAACAAATATTAATCTTTGTAAAGATACGGGGAACGACGATCATCCGTCACTTCGCACTTATTCCAAATAGAGCAACGGATTCTTTTTTACGCCGTTCACTCGGACCTCAAAGTGAATGTGGATTCCCGTAGGTCCATGGACGAGGCCCGTGTTCCCCATCCAAGCGACGCGTTGGCCGCGCGTTACCGTGTCACCCACCTTCACATACAGCTCTTTGTTATGACCGTAGAGCGTCACAAGCCCGTTGCCGTGATCGATCTCAATGACATTGCCGTAACCGCCGTTCCATCCGTAATCCGCACGAATGACCGTCCCGCCTTCGGCGGCAAAAATCGGTCCGCCTCCGCGCGTCTGAATATCCAAGGCGTAGTGTCCCGGATGGAAGTTCTGAGTGATCTGACAATTCTCACAGGGCATCTGAAGCGTCGTTGCCGTAATCACGGCCGCGGCGGCCGGCCCAGCACCAGGATTCGCGGTGGCCGCGGCAGGCGCATTCGGGAGATTCAAGCGCAGTTTGATTTCACGCTGCGGCAATCGATCGGCGAAACGGAGCGCCTCGCTCGTGGCAAGTTCCGGGGAGATGGCGCCGATCGGCTTCCCGCCCGGGATGATCAATTGCTGACCCGCAAGGATGTAACCGCCTCGCACGTGATTCTGACGGACGATTGCATCCTGCGGAACATCGTAGAGTTCCGCGATTTTCGAGAGCGTCTGACCGCGACGCACGGTATGAAGGACGCCATTCACGGGAAGAATAATGAGATCCTGATTCGGTTTGATGCCCTCGTCGTCCTGCAATCCGTTGGCCCAACGGATGGTTTCCGTCGTAACACCGTATTGGCCGGCAATCCTGTCGAGCGATTCCCCCTCCTTTACGGTATGCACAAGTCCTTCGCTGTAGGCGAGTCGCGATCCTTGCTCTCCAACCGACGACGTCTTCATGAGAAAACCGTCTTCAACAAACAGGAACTGCCGGGATGACGTTGTCATTTCCTCGGCCCCCAAAGCGGTCGTCGGCACATACGGAGGAAGCAAGGCCGCCACAATGAAGACGGCGGCCAGGAGAAGGCGCAAACGCAACGCGATCCAGTGGAGTACGGATGAGCGCATGGAAAGCGTCAGGCTCGGAGATCGTCAAGTGCCCGGAGGACGACCTGCATATCGACGTACCGGGCGGCAGAATTAAGAAGGACAACGAGATATTCGCGGCCGTGTTCCTGCACGACGGATACAAGACATTCTCCGGCTCCGAGCGTCGTTCCCGTTTTACCCGCAACGACGGCAGTGTGTTTATGCAGAAGCGCATGAGTATGCGAGAGGGCCACCGTGCGTCCCTCGTTACTCTCGATCTTCGCATCGCTCATGGACATGCGCGCGCGGATCTCGGGGAAACGGAGTGCAAAAGCGGCAAGCCACGCCACATCTCTCGGAGTAGACCACTGATCTTTATCGTCAAAACCGATCGGATTTTGGAACGACGTGTCCTGAAGCCCAAGTGCCCGGGCGCGCTGATTCATTTTCTCGGCAAAAGCGGGGATCGTCCCGCTGTCGAATGCGGCGAGGGCATATGCCGCATCGTTCGAAGACGAAATGAGGAGCGCCGAAAGAAGATCTCCCACGGTAAAGTGATCTCCCGCGGTCAGATAGTGATCTCCGTCGAGAGTCGTGGCCGCTTTCGGTACGGCAACGACTTCGTCGAGAGAATGTTTTTCAACAATAAGCACGGCCGTCATCAGCTTTGCGAGACTGCCCACGGAGCGGCGCTTATCAACGCTGCGACCATACAGCTGCTGGGCGCTCTGCAGATCGACGACGAGTACGCCGGACGCGGTCATGCCCTTGCCAATGCCGGCAAGCAGCGTGCTTCCCTTTGACGGGGCTGGAAGCGCGATGGAGAGGTGATCCGTTGGGACAGCGGCAGTTTCGGGCAGTTCCCACGCCGGAATCATCCCCATCATGAGGACAGAGAGAACAGCGGTGACCATCTGAGGGAATTGTAGCGACTGGCGATGAACCCGGGAAGCGTTCTCTTGAGTTTTATGCGTTAAAAACATCTTTTGTCAAAATCACAGCGAGCCCTTTCGGATGCCGAAAAACTTCTCTCTCATCAGGAAGAAGCGATTCCGGCACTTACCGGAAGACGACGCGTCCGTTCAGGCGCAAATCGACGTAGCGTTTGACCTCTTTCGTCCCGACGGCTTTGAGGAAAATTCTATAGCGAGCCAATTGATCCTCCAGGGGCGACTTTACGTCGAACCAAAGACTGAATCCCCCCATGTCGAGATGGTATTCCTGGCCGCGCACATACACCGTCCTCCCCTTACTCTGCTGTCCAAACTGCTCAGCGAGCGCCGCCTCGGTATCACGTATGCGCTGCACGAGCGCGGGGCTGAGGAGCGGCGTTCCGGGCACGGGACGCACTGCCCAATCGACGATCGTCAGCGTGAGAAGGCTGCTGCCGGATTGAGCGCTCGGCGTACTGACGTAGATGCCGTTTTCCGTGAGATAATCATATTTTTGCACTGCCGCTTTCTGCAGCGCCGGATTGAAAAACCCCGCGCCGGAGCCGACGACCGGCGGCTCGGGCAATCCGGGTGCCACCGAAGATTTCGATCCTTCGATCAAGAGACGCGCTACCACGGGCTTCAGCGTGACGCGCACAATAAGTTTATGGGGATACGATTTTCGGATGGTGACCGTATCGAGATCGGGAATCACTTCCTGCAGCGGCGCAGAGACATCGTGGGTACTGACAAAGACAAGATGCTTGCCGTAGATCGACGTGAGTGCGGAGACAACCTGACGAACGTCGACGCGGGTCTGCGTGCGCTGAATGGAAATTTCGCGTACTTCGAACATCGGCGAGAAGAGAGCGAACGCCACAACGCCCACGCAAGCTATGGCGACGCCAAAGGGAAACCACCGTCGGGAAAATTCCCACACCGACCTCATCAACGCGGCAGAACGACGCGCCGTGCGCTTCCAGCGCTCGGTATTCCGCTTGCGAGCCTTCGCATGCCGACGCCGCACAAACGTGCGCGTCTGCGTACTGACCCGACGTCGGAATTGTCGCGGCAAAGGGCGCCGCGGTCGTTCGAGCATCGGGGATCATCGTAGCAGACGACCCGACGGATCCGGGCGAAACCAAGGATCGCCGAAGGATTGCCAACGTTACAACGATACTGAGAAGCCCGACGTTTCCCAGAATCTTCGGTTTCTTCGGGATCCTCGGTATCCTTGGTCACGATGAGACTCGCCCTCGTTGCAGACTGGCTTACGACCTTCGGTGGCGCCGAACATGTATTGGAAGAGTTCCATGCCCTCTGGCCCAATGCTCCGATATACACGAGCGTTGCGCGCCCAGAAGCTCTCGGCCCTCTCAAGGAAGCCGATATTCGGACGACCGAACTGCAACTTCTGTATCGACTCCTGCGCAAACACCAACTACTCCTGCCGCTTTTGCCCAGAGCGATGGAAGGCATCGACCTGAAAGGATACGACGTGATCCTGAGCTCTTCGCACGCTGTGGGAAAAGGCATCATTCCGCCCGCAGGAGCAATCCATGTGTGTTTTTGCCACACGCCCGTGCGATACGCTTGGGAAATGGAAGCTCAATACCTGGATGATTTCGGTATTCCTGATGTTCTGCGACCACGCGTACGGGCCATGCTCTCGCGGCTACGGCGCTGGGACCTTTCCACTGCTAAACGCGTTGATTCCTTTATCGCAAACTCCCGTGAAACCCAGGAGCGCATAGAGCGCATCTACGGACGAACGTCCGTCGTCGTGAATCCGCCGGTAAACGACCGATTTTTCCGCGCGCCCCTGACGCCGAGACAGCAGCGCAAAGGATATCTCGCGCTTGGCAGGCTCGTACCCTACAAGCGCTTTGACCTCCTGGTGGAATGGGCAAATGCAACAGGAAGCGACTTGATCATCGCCGGCCGTGGACAGGAGGAAAAACGCCTGAAGGCCATGGCCGGATCGACGGTGCGTTTCGCGGGTTTCGTGCATGACGCCGATCTGCCGAAGCTCTACGGCGGTGCCAAAACCCTTTTGTTCCCGACGCACGAAGACGCGGGAATCGTTCCGCTCGAAGCGCAAGCGAGCGGAACCCCCGTGATCGCTTTCGGCCGCGGCGGAGCGAGAGATTCGGTGGAAGACGGCGTGTCGGGAACTTTTTTCGATGAACAGTCCGTGGCCTCGCTGGCGGATGCCGTTCGAAAATCGGAAGCGATGGCATTCGACCCCGATGTCGTTCGTCGACACGCTGAACGCTTCTCGAGCGCTCGCTTCCGAGAAACCGTCTCGACGATCGTACGAAATGCACGCGACAAAAAACGCTAACGCCATATGTGCGGGGCGAGTAGGATGAATGTCTGTGCAGCGAAGATGCGATTCTCATAAGGGCGAGAACGGCAAGGTTGCCGTCATCGGCGGCTCATCGCTGCAGCACGGAGCCCCGCTCTTTTCCGCGCTCGCAGCGGAAGCGGGGGGTGCCGACCTTCTTTTCATGCGCGTACCCGCATGCCACGCGGGAATCGCCCGTATGGCATCGTTCAATTTTCAGGTGAACCCGTTTGCGGGAGACGAATTTTCCCGAACGGATCTTCACTCGACACTGGAACTTCTCGCCACCGTCGACTGCGCCGTCGTGGGACCGGGCATCGTACGGAACGCCGCAACTCTCGATGCCCTGCGCGAACTCGTGCGCTCCGCTCCGTGCCCGCTCGTTCTCGATGCGTCCGCCCTGCAACCGTGGACGCTCGACGTGGCCTCTCGCCGGGGAAACGTTATCACGCCTCACCTGGGCGAACTGGAGCGCATGGGTATCGATCCTTCCGTCATCGCTGACGTCGCGGGAAAAAACGACATAACCATCCTTGCCAAAGGAATCGTGGATCGGGTCGCGGCGCCCGACGGATCTGTCACCGACATCGCCGGAGGAAACCCCGGTCTTACCGTCGGCGGCACAGGCGACGCGCTTGCGGGCCTCACGGCATCGCTGATGGCGCAGGGCCTGACATCTCCCGACGCCTGCGTCCTCGCATCGCGAACGATCAAGCAGGCGGGAACAGTCCTTTTTCAGAATCGAGAAACCTATACGACCCGCGACGTCATCTCCCAAATACCCGCACTGCTGAAGACTGTCGCATGATGCGAACAATCCCGTTTGTCTAAAAACTCTCCCCGCTCGTACACTGCCGCCAATGCAGTCTCGTTCCCGCGCCATTTGGCTCCTCCCCGGTCTCATGATGGGCGCATGCATCGGCGCCGCGATTCCGCGCAAGCCCGTCGTTTTGCCATCTGCGACAAGCAATCTGGGATCGATCATTGAAAGGCGCGTGCAAGAGCAAAAGGTCGAGCCCGTGCGATGCGGAGCGGAAGTGGATACCGAGGGATGGAAGTCCTTCCGCGATGAGCAACTTGCCGTGGAGTTCCGATACCCCCAAACCTACGAACTCACCGTCAATGAGAACGTCATGACGCTTGCCCCCACCGACGGAAATCCGGACGGAAAAATCATCCTGGAGAAGTTTCGTGGGATACCCCAAAAGGAAGTGACTCGCGACTGGCAGATGGCCACCTGGAAAGTGGCGGACCGCAAAACGTTTGCCATGACGAGCGGGTATTTCAACGACGATGGCGGAAAACTTTGGACCATCTACCTCTTCATCCGCGATTTCCCTCTCGGCGGAGGAGGAGGCAGCTATCCGATGGTGCGCGCGACGATTTCTTCGCCCATTACCGCGCAGGAATATGCCGCCGCCACGCGCGCCGGCAATGTCGACTATGAGAGCCTGCTCACGTTGCCCGAACAGATCCTCTCAACCTTCCGCTTTCTCCAAAACGAGGAGCTTTGAACGTCCGGAGTCCGACGGGCTGCTTCGAAAAGCCAACGAAACACCGTGAAAGCGGTTTCCTCGGTCTTTGCGATGAAAAGGCCGCCTCCCGCAATCGAACGGAAGATGAAAGGACTTCTTGGCACGATGTCAGGATCGATTGACCGGATTACGCTGGGTTTTTTCCGGAAAAGTGGATGTGCGACGACGGGCCGTGGGGGTACTATCGCCGGAGTCTCAACGGCGCGTCAGGACTGGTACGTTTCTTCCTATCGCTTGCTCAGGGAGACCTACTCTCGGCGGATCGAGGTCCGCCGATGCGGTCACCCACCTGGTTTCCAGGGACAAGCGTCCCCGTCCAACGGCCGTTTGGACGTGGGAAAAGTTGCGGGTGACGAGTGACGGGCATCGGGAAAAGATTTCTCCCGCAACTCGACACCCAAACCCGACACTGTCAGGTATACTCCTCTATCCACCATGACAAACCTGAACGAAGGACTGCCGGCGATGCGAGCGATTCTCCGGCCCGGGGCGGTGCCTCATGAGGGCCGACTGGGACGAGAGAGCCAAGAAACGGAAGACGATACGCGTACGCCATTCCAGCGCGACCGCGACCGCATCATTCACGCAGACGCCTTCCGACGTCTTCAAGGAAAGACCCAAGTCTTTTTGGCCGGGGAAGGGGACCATTTTCGCACGCGCCTCACGCACACGATGGAGGTGGCGCAGATCGCCCGCGATATCGCACGCAGGCTCCGTCTGAACGAAGACGTCGCGGAAGCGATCGCTCTCGCACATGATCTCGGCCATCCTCCGTTCGGGCATCGCGGCGAACAAGCGCTCGACCGGTGGCTCCAAGCGCACGGAAGCGTCTTCGAACACAACGCACAGTCACTCAGGATCGTGACGCTGCTCGAGGAGCACTCGACAACCGTGCCCGGACTCAACCTCAATCGGGAAATCCTCGAAGGCCTCCGCAAGCACGACTCTGAAAATCGTCCCGGCGGACGAGCTCTTTCGTTGGAGGGACAAGCAGTCGATATTGCGGACGAAATCGCCTATACCGCCCACGATTGCGATGATGGACTGCGCGCCAGGCTCTTCTCGATCGGCGATCTGCTCGCCGTCCCGTTTGCGCGCGAAGCGCACGAACGGGCGAAGATAAGAGGAACGTCGCTGCGCGGCGCGGTCATCCACCTCCTCGTGCACGATCTGTACGCCGAGACGGAGAAAAGAGTATTGAACGTCCGAACCATCGATGACGTAGACGGTGCCACGGCACCCGTCGTCTCCTTTTCGATCGAAATGATGGAAAAACTGAAGATGCTCAAGACGTTCCTCTGGGACCGCATGTATTCGCATCGACGCGTGACGGAAGCGAGTGAAGCGGGACAGCGCGTAATCGAGGAGCTCTGCGAACGTTTTTTTCGCCGGCCGCCGGCAAAAGTGCTCGACTTACAAAAACGTACGGACAGCACAATCGTCGTCGCCATCAAAGACTACGTCGCAGGAATGACGGATGGCTTCGCAGTGGAATCACTTGGCTGATCCGCTGGGTTACTGGAGCGATGGCAGATACGGGACGGGGTCGATGGCCTTGCCGCCGACGTACAGACCGAAATGCACGTGCGGGCCCGTGGAGAATCCCGCTCCCGGAGTGCCGGGCATACCCCCCGAGAATCCGATGGCGTCTCCTGCTGCGACAAATTGTCCGGGCTTCACCGAGAATTTCGAAAGGTGACCGTACAGCGTGGCGTAACCGCCCGGGTGTTCGATCGTGACGTAATTGAATCCAAGACCATGATCGACGACGTCCTTCACGGTACCGCTGGCCGCGGCGCGGACGATCGTCCCTTGGTCTGTGGGAACATCGACGCCAAAATGCTTGAACTTAAAACGCTGCTCGTACCCGGAATCGAGGAATGTGGCCGAGATGCCCGAGAGCGGATCGACGGGCCACGTCAGAACGATCGTGGCCCCCTGGGCCAACTGGCTCCGGCCAAGCTCGACGCCGCGCCCATCGGCCTCCCAAATTTGGTGCAGCGTTCCCAGGAGGAACTGCTCGGCTTTCTTTTCATCCTGCAGAAGGGTGAGAAGCAGACGGGTACTCTGCCTGAACTCCTCTTCGAGATTTTCATCAACGACATCGCCGAGCTTCGCACGCTGTTCCTTCAGGACTTCGAGTTCGTAACGAATCACATCCTCACGGTCGCGGAGAAGCTGCTGCGCGGCGCGCGCCTCCATGGCACGGCTTTGCGCCGTTGCGATCTGCATCGCCAAAACGGGATCCATCGACCGCGACGAGCTGCTCGCGGCAATGGGCATCACCGGGTGTTCATCAATCACCGAAGGAACCGAGGGCGGCGATTCCGGCTCATCCTCGACACCGACGGCCGATGAGGCCGCGACCTCCTGAACGGAAGAGGAAGACGACGACAGCAGATGTGCCACGGGCGCGAGCATCGATGCCGTATTCTCACTGAAAAGCACCGTTGCCCAGCCGCTCGCGGCCGCAAGGAAGAGAAGCAAGGTACCCGGCCGAGGAATATGGATCTCGATCTGCATGTATCGCGACAGTATACCAAAAAAAACCCGCCTGCTCCATGCTGGAGCAATGGGAAAATGCAGAATGTCAAGAACGTGATTTTTTCTTCTTCCGGGGGATACCGGGAGCTTCTACCCACGATGCGCAGCACCGCATGACGACGTTTTTCAGGAATATCCCCACGGTGATAACGAGCATCAGGATCCCCGCCTTCGCCGGAAGGAACACCCTGTCGCCGAGAATATAGGGCTCTATCGTGAACTTGGAGTCGCCAAAGCGATTCTCGACTTTCGCCTCAATCACGTTTTCACCGGCATGCAAGAAGCGCCCGAGCGCCAAGACGCCGTCGCTGGCGCATGACTCAAATGTGGCGAGCGGAACGGTTTTTCCGTTCACCTGAACATCGATGAGGCAATCGTCGACCGCCACGTGAAAGAGACTGGGGCGAACGGCATGAAGCGTCATGACGACGCGCACTTTCAAGAGGGGAGAGCCATTCGTGAGATACAGCGGCAATTTCCCGCTGGTATCGATCGACCCCTGATTATAGGTAAGCCGATAGTTCGGTCGGCTCAGCCCCCACAGTATCTGACAGAGGATCGCCACGAGAACCGTGAGGATGAAAAACGCCCGACGTGCTCCGTGCCTCTTATCCTGCTTGTCGAACGCCATAGAGTTTTCGAAGAAAGGAATATATTGCCGCGGCAACACGAGCTTTGGGGCGACAGCGATATTTTCCCTCGCGCACCTCAAGCCATCCTTTGCGCTCGAGAAGATCAAGCCGTGAAGTAAACATCCACGCGAGAGGATAACGCCGCTCCAGGGCCTCATCCGTAAGAACTCCTCCCGCCTCCCACAATTCACCGAGGATGCGCACCGACAAAGAACGATAGAGACCGATATACAGGTGCAAGTAGCCGAGAAGAAGAAGGGCAAAGAGCGGCAAAGAAAAACCCAGGACATCCGACGGAGAAAGTCCGGACCGCACCGAAGCGATCGACATCGTCACGACAAAGCTGATTCCGGCGACCGCAAGAAGAACGACCAAGCTCTTCGCCGTCGTGAAACGCCACAGCAACAACTGTGCCGACACGGTCGCCGCAAGCGCGATCCCGGAACCGCCTGCAAGAACAATGAGCTCTCTCATCCGCCCTTCCCAAGGAAAAATATTTTTTTGAATGACACGCCGAATTTCGCGGCCGGACACGCCGAAGTCATAATCACCCATCCTCCTTCTTCCCTGCGAATGAGCCCCGCCTTCTCCATGGTGTTCAGGCGCCTCCCGATCATTCCATTTTTTCCGATTCCTTCCGCAAATTCCCGTAGAATTTCTTCAAGCGAGGCTTCCCCCATCCGGTAGATATCCGTCAGAAGAGTATGTGAGAATCCCCGATAGGTCTTAAACATCAATTCCATATAACCGAGTGTCAAAAAACCGAAGAGGAACGCTCCGGCGACGGCGGCTTTGAGAGGTATTCCCCGCACGAAACAGACACCGACGTATGCGATGAATCCGCAGGTGAACGCGTATGCCAGCCGGCGCATCATCCCTTTGGGATCAGAACTTGCGCGCATAAGAAGCAAATGCCCCATCGCCGCGATCGCCGCGGTGGCGAGTGCCGATGCATGAGACGCGAGGTACTCCATGCCTCAGGGGGAACGGAACGAATATACATCGGTGGCATATCCCCCCGATCGATACGTCTTCTTCCAGAGGAAGGCGTATTGCGACTCAAGTTTGCTCAGCATCGCATCGTTGAGGAAAAAAGGATACGCGATGAAATAGACGGGCTCTCCTTTGGCGATCGGCCCGAGCACCCAAGGCGAAGCATCGTTCGGCATATCGAAATATCGTAGCGCGCATGCATTCTCCCGACGCTTGGTGGGCATGTGCGTCTCGCAGTCAATCGTCGGTAAATCGAAAATGGCATTGCTGCCCAGAACGAGAGGCGTATGACGAGTAGGTTTGATGTCCGCGAATATCTTCCTTGTGACGTAGTCAAGACGCGTGAACTCGAGATTGTACGCCATTTCGTCCCGACGCTGTTTGCCGAAGAAAGAAATCATGTCGAGCAACTCATGATCACCGAAAGAAAAGGTGCCGTAGACGAGGCGAGATACGGGATCGATGGTACGGAACGCCGAGACGACGAAGAGCACGACGATCCCGCCGAGAAGAGAAGCGCGCATCATCCTCGTGCGGAAAAGACGGACGGAAGCGAAACAGGCGCAGAGAATCAGCGGCGGAAACGTGGCCAAGAGATAGCGCGTGTTGTTCCATGGGCGCACGCGCGTCGTGAGAAAGACTGTGCCGAGCAGGAGAAAAATCGCAAAAACCACGTGTTTGGTTTTGCACTTCGCCGCGTCGCCGACAGTCGACGTGGAAAAGATTTGGGATGCCACCCAATGAAGGGAGCCCGCTATGCACAGAAGGAAGAGCAGCCAGTGAAAATTCAGGATAAAAATATCGCCGAGAAACGCCTTCATGCTGTTGGTCATCGACACGTCGAGAAGGAGGTTGGCATACGATCGAATATCGCCCGCTCCTCCGTCTTTCCAATACAGCGATCCTCCTACGCTGAACTGCACCCAGAGCAAGAATGCGACGTATCCCTCCAGGGGAAGGAGAAAGGCGGGACTCACTCTTAAGTGATTCCACATGTTTTGACGGAAAGCTTTTCGCGGTTCCCACGCCACGAAAACGGCAAAAAGAACGCCCGTGAGCGCAAGAATGCCGATGCCGGTCTCTTTCGAGAGAACCATGGCCGTTAAGGACAGCCCTGCCAAGACGTAGCGCTGCCCGAAGAGAAGATCCAAGCCGATGACCCAAAAGAAAACCATCGGAGTATCAAGATTGATATGGAAAATATGCGCCACCGACACCGGAGTGAGCATCAACATCGCGGCGGCCAGGACGGGCGTCCAAGGATCATTGGTACGAAGCAGGCGGCTCGTCAGTCTGGAGAAAGAAAACCCCGCGGCGCAGGCAAGAACGATATTGAAAAGATAGACCAAAGAGACGTTGCCGTAATCAAGCATCTGCAGCACGCCGATCATAAACATATATGCCGGTGCACTGTGGGCGGCACAACGAAAATTGGCGATGTTGAACGACTTTTGAACGGCATCAGTGGCGCACCTCAGATATGCGCCGCCATCCCACATCGGGATATAGTCCACATAAGGCAGCGTAACGGCCAAATAGACACCAACGACAAGGAGGAAACGCCAATGCCGTGAGAGCACGCTCAGAAAATTCGCCTTGGTACGACCCATCGGGACTGTACTGTACAGTTTCGGACTGCGAGTTTGTGTTGACGGCATGCCGAACGAGGGTGACAAAAATCCGCGAACTCCCGATCTGGTTGTGTTGTCACGAAATCCACTTGAGCAGCCTGATGATGCCCATCTTTGCGGGCTGCCGATGAGCGGGAACATCGTCGCCCTGGCGAAGTTTCCTGCGATTATCCCGGTAATACTCGCACGCCTTCCAGAGCATATCTTCGTTCGTCATGGTGGGCTTCCACCCAAGCACGGACTTGATCTTCGAGGTGTCGAAAAGGGAATCCTCGGCGATCATCTTGTACTGGTAGGGACCGAGAGGAGAAAGACCGAGGCGATAGGCGATCTTCATCGCCGGAAGAATGAACGGGGCGGGCAACGACGCTACCCGCGCACCCGTCCCGGCGCGTTCGATCACGGATTCGTACATCCGGCGGAACGTCGGGACGTTGTCCGATCCGATGTGGAAGACATCGGAACCCTTGCGTTCGTAGCATCGCACGCAGGCGTCCACGAGATCCTGCGCGTAGATGAACTGGTAAACGTTTCTGCCGCCTCCGACCACCCAGACCTTCCTGCCCTCGTCGATGAACTCGAAGAGGATCGAGAGGAGCCCGAGTCGTCCGCCGTCGATGATGGTGCAACAGCGAAGAATATCGATGTCGACGCTTCCCGCGAACGACCGGAGGACTTTCTCTCCCTCCAGCTTGGATTTGCCGTAGATCTCTACCGGACACGGCTCTTCGTCCTCGCGAATCGGATGACCCACCGCATTTCCCCAAAGGCAATTGCTGGAGGTGAAGACGATTTTTCGCACGCCGTGCTTCTTCGCCGCTTCGGCGACGTTGCGCGTGCCGTCGACGTTGCTCGTCCAAAGAAAATCCCGGTCACTTACCGCGTGGGCGAGCACCGCGGCGCAATGAAACACTCCGTCAAATTTTTCCTCCGAGAAGATGCGGTCAAGGAGCGCCGTGTCGCGGATATCCCCTTTGATCGACCGAAGATTGGGGTGCCTATCATCATCCGCGCACAGATCGATGTTGACGCAGCGAAACCCGCGCTGAAGCAGTTCCCGCTTGAGGATTCCGCCGAAAAAGCCGGAACCGCCGGTGATGAGAACGGATGGCATCGGCCCTCCTTATATCATAGGCAATCTCGAAGAAACTATAACAGGGAGCCCTTATCGCAGCGAAAAGCCGCGAATATACCTTTTCCTGGATCGTCGCCCTCCAGTACCATTCCGGAGCCCCTAGGCGCGTAGCTCAGCTGGTAGAGCATCGGTCTCCAAAACCGAGGGTCGCGGGTTCGATCCCTGCCGCGCCTGCCAATACTTCACGGAAGTCGTCCCCACTCCGCGCGTTCGCGCTCCGGGGGATCAAGGAGTCTGCGATTCACGCATCGCTTCGCTCGCGTTCATCTGCAGCCTCCATTGACGGGTTCGATCCCTGCCGCGCCTGCCAATACTTCACGGAAGTCGTCCCCACTCCGCGCGTTCGCGCTCCGGGGGATCAAGGAGTCTGCGATTCACGCATCGCTTCGCTCGCGTTCATCTGCAGCCTCCATTGACGGGTTCGATCCCTGCCGCGCCTGCCAATCTTCTTCTCACAATCGTGTCAGACGGTCTCAATCGACGGCTCTGGCTCGGTTCTTTGGTCGCCGGCATCCCGCTCGCGGTCTACCTGGCATTCGGCCGCGCTTTGATCCTGGGCTTCGCCCCGATCGACGACATTCTGCTCGTGACCCAGAACCTCGCCGCGCACGGCCTTTCGTGGGAGCACCTGAAACTCGCATTCACAACGTACGATCCGGAGCTCTACATCCCACTGACGCTCGTGAGTTTCCAGGTCGATTTCTCGCTCGCGGGCCTCGCGCCGCATCAGTTCCACCTGACGAACCTGCTCCTGCACATGGGCAATGGCATCCTCGTGACACTGCTGCTTCGGAAACTGACGGGATCGCGGTGGGGAAGCATGCTCGGCGGGCTGCTCTTTGCCATCCATCCGCTGAACACGGAAGCAGTAATCTGGATTTCCGGACGCAAAGATCTCCTCTTCTCGTTCTTCGCGCTTTCCTCCCTGTTCTTCTGGACCGACCGCGAGCGCAGCCATCGGCGCACCGCGCTCTCGATCGTCTACCTCCTCCTCGCGCTCCTCGCGAAGGTGACCGCGGTGATCGTCCTGCCGCTGTGGGTGCTCATCGACTGGTATCGCGGCAAGCCGATGGCGATGATGGCGGCAGCGAAGCGGTATCTCCCCGGTCTCGTACTCTGCGTCGCGTTCGGCATCGTGTCCTACGGCGGCAAAGAACGCGTGCTCGGCTCACAGCCGATCGTCGAAATGGCGATGACGGGTTTTCGCAGCATCTGGTTCTATGTCTCGCAGTTCTTCCTGCCGACCTCCCTCTCCATTTCTCACGAGTGGGTAAAAGGATTCTCGTTCGCCAACGGGGAACTCTGGGCGGGCGTCGTGCTGACCGTCGCTGCGACGTGGCTCGCGTGGTGCTGGCGTGACCGTAGGCGCTGGTTCGCCTTCGGATGGGCGTTCTTCCTTCTCGCCATCCTCCCGACGTTCCTGGGCTCACGCAAAGGCGGCATGCTGCTCTTCGCGGTGGACCGCTACGCGTACGTGCCGCTCCTCGGCCTCGTCCTGCTCGCCGTGGAAACGGGTCGGCGCGCCGCCGAGCGGTGGAACGCGGAAAAGATCGTCGCGGGAGTCGGAGTCGCCCTCGCTGCGATCCTGATCCTCGTCTCCCGCGCGCAGACGCGCATGTGGGATTCGCCGGAGGCGCTGTTCGGACACGCACTGGCGGTAACGCCGGCGTCCGTGGGCTCCCGCGTGAGCCTCGCGAGCGTGATCCTGCAGAAAGGTGACACGGAAAAGGCTTTCGCCGTGCTGAAGGAAGGCCTCCGGTACGGCGAAGACAGGGAACTGAACCTCCTCGCAGGTCAGATCTACGCCAAAGCGGGGGACACCGCCTCGGCGCGCGAGCAATTCGCGACGGTGCTCAACGCCGACACCAAGAACCCCGACGCGCTCTTCGCGCTCGGCTCGCTCGACGAGCAGGAGCAAAACTTCGACGCGGCGCTCGAGGAGTACCGCAAGGCCGTGGACGCGGATCCGTCCTTCGTGTCGGCACTGAACGGGATCGCAAGGATCAGCCTGCAGCGCGGCGATGCCGCCGCAGCCGAACAGGTGCTCGCGCAGGCGCTCCGATGGAACCCGAGCGCGGGCGAAAGTCATCGCCTGCTGGGGCTGCACCTCGAGGAGAAGAAGGACTACACCGATGCGGAGGGCCACCTGCGCAAAGCCATCGACTCACGCGGGAAATCGGTAGACCTCCTGCTCGCGCTCGCGCGCGTGCTGCACGCGCAAGGCGAGGACGCCGAGGCGAAGACGACGCTCGAGGAGGTGCTGCGGGCGGATCCGCGAAATGCGGAGGCGAAGGCATTGATGAATGAATTACCCTGATCGATTGTCGCCCTTCGAGGCTCGCTCTCAGCATCACTGTGTCATGGTGAGGTGCGAGTGAGCTCGGCTCACGAGCCTCGAACCACGACACAGTGGCTCGCGCCTCAGGGTGACAATCTCCCATTTACCCCCGCTTCTTCCACTTCGCCGGACCGCGAGCGCGCTTTTTGACGAGGATCTCCTCGGCCTGCGCTTGCGTGATCGTCGCCGGGTCGTAGTTCTTCCCGAGGCTCGCGTTGGTCTTGCCGTCGGTGACGTACGGGCCGAAGCGGCCGTCTTTGACGTAGATGATGCCGCCGGAGACGGGATCCGCACCGAAGGTCTTGAGCGGTTCCGCCGCCTTCTTGCGCTGCTCCTTCACCTCCGTGAGGAGCTTCACCGCGGTATCGAAATCGATCGTCGCGGGGTCGTTGAGGCCGTCGCGCAGGCTCACCGAGGTCTCGCCGTTCTTGATGTACGGGCCGAAGCGGCCGATGGCCACGACGAGCGGCGCGCCGTTATGCATGCCGAGATCGCGCGGGAAGGAGAGCTGCGCGAGCGCCACTTCGAGCGTGAGCGCATCGATCGAAATGCCCTTCGGGATGGACGCACTCTTCGGCTTGTCCTCCTTCTTCACCTTCTTTCCTTTTTCCGCCTCCGGCATGCGTCCGAGCTGCACGAACGGACCGAAGCGTCCGAGCTTCGCGATCACTTCGAGACCGGTCTTGGGATCGATGCCGACGATGCGCTCCTTCATGACATCCTTCTTCTGAATCTCCTGCGTTTTGCTGTCGACAAGCTTCTTAAAAGGCTTGTAGAAGGCCCCGAGGAATTGCGCGCCCGTCTCGCCGCCGTCGGCGATGTCGTCGAGCTGTTGCTCCATCTTCGCCGTGAAGGCGAGGTTCACGATGTCCGTGAAGTGCTCGGCGAGAAGATCCGTAACGGTGAACGCCACGTCCTCCGGCATCAGCTGCTTTCCCTCCTTCTTGATATACCCGCGCTGCTGGATCGTGGAGATCGTGGGCGCGTAGGTGCTCGGACGACCGATGCCTTCCTCTTCTAATTTTTTGACGAGACTCGCTTCCGTGTAGCGCGGGGGCGGCTTCGTGAAGTGCTGCTCGGGCCTGAGCGGCTCGGAGAGATCGAGTGCTTCGCCGACCGCGAGCGGAGGGAGAAGCTTCTCGCCGTCCTGCTCGTCTTCCTGCAGAACATCCCCCTCATCTTTTCCCTCCTGGTACACACGAAGAAAACCGTCGAAAGTCACTGTTTGGCCCGTGGCACGGAACGCGTAATTGCCGGCGGTAATGTCGGCTCCCACGCGCTTGAGCTCCGCCGCAGCCATCTGGGTCGCCATCGTGCGGTTCCAAATGAGCGTGTAAAGCTTGAGCTGTTGATGGTCGAGCACGTTCGCAAGCGACTGCGGCGTGCGGCTGATCTCGGTCGGACGAATGGCTTCGTGCGCCTCCTGCGCGCCCTTCGCCTTCGTCTTGTACTTGCGCGGTTCGCTGAGCACGTACTCGCGACCGTAGAGCTTTTGGATCGTCTCGTTGGCGTCGGCGATCGCCTTCTCGCTCAGATTCACGGAGTCGGTACGCATGTAGGTGATGAGACCGCTGTGACCCTCGTCGCCGATGTCGATGCCTTCGTAGAGCTGCTGCGCCACGACCATCGTCTGTTTCACGGAAAAGCCGAGTTTTCGTGCGCCTTCCTGCTGGAGCGTCGAGGTGGTGAACGGCGCGGGCGGCGTCTTCTTCACTTCCTTCTCGTCGATCGCTCCCACGACATACTTCGCATTTTCGAGGTCCTTGAGGATGCCGTCGACTTGCTCCTTGCCCGTCATTTCGAGTTTCTTGCCGTCCTTCTTCTGAAGCGACGCGGTGAACTCCTTGCCGTCCTCTTTCTTGAGGAGGGCCTCCATGGACCAGTACTCCACCGGGTTGAACGCTTTGATCTCACGCTCTCGGTCCACGATGATCTTCACGGCAACCGACTGCACGCGCCCTGCGGAAAGCCCGCGATACACCTTCTTCCAGAGAAACGGCGAGAGGGTGTAACCGACGAGACGGTCGAGCACGCGACGCGCCTGTTGCGCGTCGACAAGCTTGGCATTGAGCGTGCGCGGATTCTCTACGGCTGCCTTGATCGCGCTTTCGGTGATCTCATGAAAGACGATGCGCTTTGTGGTCTTCGGATCCTCTTTCAGCACCTGCGTGAGGTGCCAGCCGATGGCTTCCCCCTCGCGGTCTTCATCAGTCGCGATCCAGAGGTCGTCCGCCTTCTTCAAGGATTCTTTCAATTTTTTGACGGTTGCCTGCTTCTCTTTCGGCACTTCGTACTCGGGCTCGAAATCGTTCTCCACGTCCACCGCGAGCGTGCTTCCCGGGAGATCGCGGACGTGGCCCATGCTGGCTTCTACGAGAAAATCCTTCCCGAGGAACCTCTTAATGGTCTTGGCCTTAGCGGGAGACTCGACGATAACGAGATGCTTTGTCATGTGAACGTAGTGGAGAAGAAAAAACGCGGAGCGACGTTCCGGCTCCGGGCAACGAGCGGGAGGGTAGAGAGGAGAGGGAGCACGTGTCAAAAAACGAATGGAAAAAGAAAGCGTCTTTCGCTTCCTGTAATCCGCGATTCACGACGCTTGAAGACGTAATTCGGCGAAAATGACGAATCACCACCAGTCGTTGACGAGTGAAAATTTTGCCATGCCATAGACGAAAAGGGCTGTTTTATACTATTTCTCGTACATTTTTGGTACTCATTATTTTTGGCTTATGAAAGCCATTGTAAAAGAAACATGCCTTATGCAAGCCAAAAACGCGAACACGATGGCTTGCACAAGCGGAAAGCGGGGCTAGACTTCCGGTGTCTACCTCTTCCCCCATCCCTTTTATGTCCAAGCAGGACCTCATCGCCGCGATCGCGGATGCCGCAGGCATCACGAAGCGCGCCGCCGCGGACTCGCTCCAGGCGATCATCAATATCGTCATCAAGAACCTCAAGAAGGGTCAGCCGGTCACGATCACGGGCTTCGGCACCTTCAAGCTCTCGCACCGCGCCGCTCGCACGGGCGTGAACCCCCGGAATCCCTCCCAGAAGATCTCCATCCCCGCGATGAAGGTCCCGTCCTTCAAGGCCGGCAAGACGCTCAAGGACGCCGTTCGCTAAATCCGACGATTCATCGTCATCAAGAAGCCTCCGTGAGAACGGGGGCTTTTTCGTTAAGGTGTCGGGTGTCGAGTTGCGGGTGTCGAGAGCGAAAAAATGACTCGCTACCCGACACTCGACACTCGTAACTGGTTTTTGGGAAAACGGGACGCGGCTGGTACTCTTGGAGACGAACCCCCTCTCTTATGGACGTTTCTTCCGTCAAAGACATCCTCGGCAAGCTCTTGGAACTTCTTTCGCTCCCGTTCACGGACTTGGTCGTGAGCCAGGAGGGTGACATTACGCGCGTCGATATCGTTTCCCCGGAGGCGAGCCGCCTCATCGGCTGGCACGGCGAAACGCTCAACTCGGTACAGCATCTCCTGAAGTCGATCGTCCGTACCAAGGAGAGCTTGGACCGCAGCCCCTTCATCGTCCTCGATATCGACGGCTACCGCCGCATGCAGGAAGATAAGGTGCGCCGCATCGCCGAGCAGAAAGCCGACTTCGTCCGCCGTACGGGCAACCGCATCGCGCTCGCGCCGATGAGCCCGTACTTCCGCCGCATCGTGCACCTGCATGTCGCCAACACGCCCGCCCTGAGCGACCTCATGACCGAAAGCGTGGGTGAGGGCGAGTACCGCCAGGTCGTCATGCGCCTCAAGGAAGAAGAGAAGGGGAAGACGAGCGAGGAACTCACGCCCGTGATCAGCAAGGACGACGGGTTGGAGAATCTTGATATCTGAGGAAGCAACCAGGATTCCAGGCAACCATGTAACCAGGATTTCCTGGTTACCTGGTTTCTCGGTTGCTTGGTTTCTTATAGAAGCTTCCTCCACTCCTCGACCAACTTTCTCTCCTCCCGGCTCAACTTCCCCGGAATCTCCACCGTCACCGTGACGAAGTGATCGCCGTGGCGCGAGGTCTGGAGCACGGGCATCCCTTTACCCTTGATGCGCAGCATCTGCCCGGATTGCGTGCCCGCGGGAATCTTGAGCGTGACGGGGCCGTGGACGGTCTGGACGGTCATCTCGGCGCCGAGGACGGCGTCCGGGACGGTGATCACGAGCGCGGAGTGGATATCGTCGCCCTCGCGCGCGAAGCGCGGGTCGGGCCGCACACGGACGTGCACGTACAGGTCGCCCGCGGAGGCGCCGCGTTCGCCGGCGCTTCCTTCGCCGCGAACACGGAGCGTCTGCCCGTCGGCGATGCCGGCGGGAACGTCGACTGTCACTTTCACGCGTTCACGACGGCGCCCCGTGCCGTCGCAGCGCGGACACGCCTTCTCGGGAACCTTGCCCGAACCGCGACATTTGGGACACTGCATTCTCTGCTGTACGGCGCCAAAAAACGAGTTTGCTGTTCGCGTGACCTGTCCGGTGCCACCGCACTCTTCACACGTGACAATTTTCGACCCATGAGCGGCGCCGTCGCCCTTGCACTCACCGCATGGGCGCAACGCTTCAAACTCCATCACGCGCGACAACCCCGAGACCGACTCCGTAAAATCAATCTCGATTGCCAGTTCCAGGTCCGCGCCCTTCGAAGGACCCCGTTGCTGACGACCGCCGCCGAAGAACCCCTCAAACAGATCGCCAAAGTCGAACGACTGGCCATTGCCTCCGAATCCCGAAAAATCAAAACCTCCGCCCGCACCCGGGCGAAAGCCTCCCGCTCCGTTCCCCGTCGTCCCGAACTGATCGTACATCTGTTTTTTCTGGGAATTCGACAGGGTCTCATAGGCTTCGTTTACCTCTTTAAACTTGGCCTCTGCGGCCTTGTCCCCCTTGTGCTTGTCCGGGTGCAACTCTTTGCTTAATTTGCGATACGCCTTCTTAATGTCGTCCGCGGAGGCCGAACGGGAAAGGCCGAGAATCTCATAGAAATCGCGTGGCATAGGGCTGTTTTTCCTCTTCAAAGACTAGACGAAAAATGATACAATGTCACGATGCCATCGCGAAAAAACATCCTCTCCGTCTGCTTCTCCCTGCTCTCGCTGAGCTATGCATGGCTCCTGGTCTGCATGTTCGCGCCGGACACCTTCGGCGTGTCGCGTGAATTGCGGCTCCAGGCGCTCCTGTCACAGGAGAAAATCAGCCTTGAACAAATTCCCTGGAAGACATTCGATCCCACGGATATGGATAAGGGATTTTCTCTTCCCTCGGGAACCAACGTGGTCTTTACGATTCCGCCCGACAGCGAGGAGATCACCCGGGAGATTCTTTTCACAAACGCAGGAAAAACCACTCGATACTGGGGTTACTGCTTCGATCCGGATTACGACTACGTGCAATCAAAGACCGTGGCACAATCGGGTTTCCCGGGGAAAATGTTCCTCTCGGAAGCCGAGCGGGCCTGGCGCACTCTTCGCGAACAGCAAAAGAAACCGATGTACACGATCTACAATCCGCCGACAAAGAAGGAACTGGAGGCCATGCCGACAAACGGACCCATCCGCCATCAAATTGAGAAATTCAAGCCGGGAACAACGTGCTACGTCATGTCCGAGAAATCCCTGCCCATGGGATCCGATCGCGATGGTGACGGCTTAAATGCGGAAATGGAAAAGTCCCTCGGGACGGATCCCGAAAGCCCCGACAGCGACAGTGACGGCATCTTCGACGGAGTGGAGGCACTGCTGCTTGGCACGGATCCTCTGCGTCGCGATACCGACGGGGACGGTCTGATCGACGGCCTGGAAGACCGCGGCCACGACGGGAACGTGGATCTGGGGGACACCGACCCTCTTAAAAAAGATACGGACAACGACGGACTCTGCGACGGTTACTGCCGTCAATTCACCCAGAACCGCATCTGCGGGGATAACGTGGGTCGCGACTGCAAGGAACTGCTCTATGGCCGCTGGATGGGAGAAGATAAAAACCTGAATGGAAAGATCGATAGCGGCGAAACCGATCCGCGTCTGTGGTCCACCACGCAGGATGGCATCAGTGACATGCAAACCTATTACAAGTGCATCCTCTCCGGAGGACAGAATTGCTAAAAAGACTCAAATCCGCTATACTACGACGATGCGTTCATACCAATACACACTTCTCGGCATTGCCGCCCTTGTGCTCCCGAGCATGGCGCTGGCGCAGATTTATCTCGGACCAGAGGATGTCCTCTACATGAACGCGAAGCAAACCCAGCGTCTCAATCCCCGCAGCGCGGAGAAGAGCGTGATGGAGCGTGAGGCCAGACTTCAGGGCCAGCAGAAGAGCGCTCGGCCAAGCGTGAAAGACTGGTGGGACGAATCCGAAACCGAATCTCCGATCATCGAAGAGGTCGTCACTCCGCATCTGAGCGATACATCGTCATCCTTCGGCACGCACGCAGCGGCAGAATCCTCAAGTTCCGATCCTTCGCTTCACCCGGGAGCAAACGTGGGATTGTCCACCTCCGATCGCATTCAAGAACGTCTTCTGCGCCGTCTCCAGGAAAACCAATATCGCGTGACGCCGATCGAACTCCCGAACGTCGTGCAGTACTACCGCGACAGCTATCTCGTGCATTCGGGACCGGAGAGCATGCTCGTCGTGCTCGCCATGATCCCGGCCGCGTACTTCGTGATCCGTAAGGCACGAAAGATGGAGAAATTCGTTCGCTAAAGGGAAAGACTGAGAGACGGACAAGCGGTATCTGTTTTTTTCACGGACCATACGTTTTTTTCCTCCCGTTCCGCCGACCGACAGAACGCCGCATTGATCTCCGCAAAGCCGATAACCGAGCGGCGGCACATAAAAACCTCACGACCTTCCCCGAACGGACGCCGTGTCTGTTATCGTAAACGCCCGTGATCGAGTTCCTCTCCCTCACCGGCAAACGCTGGCATGAACGCCAGGCGATGGAGCCGCATGCCGATATCCCGTCGCTCACGAAGGCGCTCCGATCACACCGAGGCATGGATCTCGTCGCCGACAGACCGTTCCCCATTGAGAACCTTCCGGATCTTCCCAAAGCGATCGATCGTGTGACGCGTGCTGTGACGAAAAAGGAGAAGATCGCGATTTTCGGGGACTACGACTGCGACGGCGTCACGGCTACGGCCCTGCTCGCACGCTGCCTGCGGCGCCACGGGGCGCTCCCGCTCCTGCGTCTGCCTCACCGGCAGCGCGAGGGATACGGGCTCAAGATGCCGGTCGTGGAGGAGATGGCGCGGGAAGGCGTGACGCTCCTGCTCACCGCGGACACCGGCGGATCATCGGTGAAGGAAATCGCGGAAGCGGGACGGCGGGGGATGGACGTGATCGTCCTCGATCATCACCACCTGCCCTCGACCGGCCTCCCGCCCGCATACGCCCTCCTGCACCCGGCGCTGCTCCCGACACCCGTCGCGGCGCCGCCTGCGGCGGCAGGAGTGACCTTCGCCTTCGTGTGCGCCCTTGAGCGTGCGGAGGGCGCGGACGACTGGGAAGACCGCGACACGGACCTGGCCCTTGCGGCTCTGGGCACCGTGGCGGACCTCGTGGAGCTGCGCGGCGGCAACCGCCTGCTCACGCAGGAAGGACTTCGCGCGCTCGGCAGGCTCGAGAAAGGTCCGTTGGTCTTCCTCAAGATGCAAGCGGGCATCGAAGGAACGCCCAAGAGCAGCGATATCGCATTCCGCCTCGCGCCGCGCATCAACGCCGCTGGCCGCATGGCCGATCCCGTCGTGGCACTCGACGCGCTCCTCGGAAACACCGACGCCGCGATACAGCTGGAAGATTGGAACCGCGAACGCCAGGAGCTCGTCGCCGACCTCACGGAGGAAGCGACGCTTCGGGCCGGGAAGGAGGACGCCATGATCTGCCTGATGGATCCGCGGTATCTTCCCGGAGTCTGCGGGCTCATCGCGGGAAAGATGACCGACAAATTCGGCAGACCCTGCCTCGTAGCCTCGCTGGACACAGAGGGGCGCTCTACGGCGTCGCTGCGAAGCGTTCCGGGTTACAACGTCACGGAAGGACTCGACCGCGCATCCGGCCTTCTCACGTCTTTCGGCGGCCACGCGATGGCCGCCGGCTGCACTTTCGAGTCGCGCGTCTTCCCGGAGCTGCGACGTCGCCTGTCCGAAGACGTCGCCGACCGCCTCGACGCCTCGCTGCTCGTGCCGAGCCTCGCGTACGACGCAGAACTGCGCCTGCCGCACGTCACACTCGATCTCTGTCGCGCCCTCTCCGATCTGGAACCTTTCGGCCAGGGAAATCCCGAACCTTGCTTCGTCCTGCGCAGCATGCGCCTCACCGACGCACGCACGGTCGGCCGCGACGCCACTCACCTGCAGGCGCGCGCCGGCAGCTGCAAGCTCATCGGATTCGGTCTCGGGCACCTCGCCAAGGAGACGACCGCTCCGCTCGACTTGCTCGTGCACATAGGCATCGATACCTGGCAGGGGGCAATGAGGCCGCAGATGTTTTTACGGGACCTGAGGGTGCCGGTGAACAAGAACGTCACGAAGCTCTAAGCTTGTTGGGCTTAGAGATTAAGGCTTCAAGATACCGAAAAAGACCCATAGCTTCACGCTTAGCTCACGTTTTTTATACCGGAGCCAGCTTTCCCTCCATGGTGAAGACCTCCGTCACGCTCACGTTGAGCGCCGAGGCAATTTTGAGAGCGAGAAGAATCGACGGGTTCGTTCGACCCCGTTCGATCGACATGACCGTCTGGCGGCTGACTCCTACGCGCAGTGCAAGTTCCTCTTGTGTCATGTTCCGCTCGAATCGGAGACGGCGGATTGCGTTGCGAAGGGAAGCTGTGGACATGTGCGGAGTGGTGGTGGATGAATTCTACTGATGATGCCACGTCGGGCAAGTCTCATTCGCGACGGGGCTCGAATCGCCCGCTTGTCGCTGACGACACAACGGAAAATACACGCGACTTGCGTCCGTGTCCGATGACCGAGATGACAGGAGTCGATAGTGTGATCGGATAGCATTCATCGTCGAGAGTGCCAGCACCTCATAACTCATCATGAAGCGCCACTGAGAGTTTTTGCCATTGGAAAGCGACGCTTGATAGAATCCACGCCTGATGGGATCGTCTCCATTCCACGGAATCTTCGCTGCGCTCGCACAAGGGCAGAATGCCGATCAAGCCCTGCCACAGCAGCACAACAACTCCGGCACTCCTGTGCGCGATGATGCAGCGACGACACGTTCCGCCTCCTCCGCCGCTTCATCTTCTTCGGCGACACAGGTGGGAAGAGTGGCCGTCGACATTTTTGAGCAGGACAATTACTTCATCATCAAGGCCCCGATCGCCGGCGTGCGAATGAGCGATATCGATATCGAAGTGAATGACAACGTCATTACGATCCGTGGTCAGAGAAAACAGACTGATACGGCAACGGACGGCGAATACTTTCTCCGCGAGTGTTTCTGGGGCTCCTTCGCCCGCAGCGTGACGCTTCCGATGAGCATCGATCCGCGCAAGATCAAGGCAACGTTCAACAAAGAATGTGTCCTCAAGATCCTTGTACCGAAGGAGGAGCGCGTGAAAATCGTGAAGATCAGCGAGGCGTGACGAGGCAACCGGGCAACCAAGAAACCTGGCAACCGGGATTTTTCCTGGTTGCCCGGTTGCCCGGTTGCCTGGTTGCTTTCAACGACGCGACTTCTTCTTCCCCTTTACCTTGCTGACGCTCGATTTGGAGACGGCCTTCGCCTTGGGAGCGGGAGCGGCCTTCTTCGCCTTCGCGGCGACGGCCTTGAGATGTCGCGTTGAGGACGGCGACTTGCGCAGGAGCGCGAGCGCGTCCGCAGGAAGGGCCTTCAGAGACTGCCAAACGTCCTCGCCACCCATGTAACGATGGTCGGCGCGCTGGAGGAGCGTTTGGAACTCCTTCAGGGAGGCGTGCGTCTCACGGCGGATCACGGGATCCGTCAGATCGCTCTCGAGGAGCTTGATGAGGCGCGTCTGCACCACGTAGAGATTCTGGACGCGCTCGAGGGCGCGATCGATCGAAGAGACGGGGTTCATGTGTATATTGGTGATTAGGGCTCCATTGTAGCGAAATTTTGGGAGAAAGGAAAGTTTGGGCTCAGGAAAGCCATAAAGTCGGCATCGATTTTTCCGCAGACGGAAGCGCAAAAACCGCATGTCGATTTTCGCGGAAATCGCGCACCGCCGTAACAAGGTTTTTTGGCATCCCGATGCATGTCTCCCGCGGGAAACTCCCGGTAGACTGCCGACGATTCCGCACCCGCTCATGACGCTCACTCAAGCCATCCTCCCCGTCGCCGGCCTCGGCACGCGTTTCCTCCCGTGGACCAAGGCGGTTCCAAAGGAGCTGCTCCCGATCGGCAACCAACCGATTATCGCCCTTCTCGTCGACGAGTGCCTGAGCGTCGGCATCACCGACATCTGCTTCGTCATCAACCGCGGCAAGGAGGCGATCCCCCAGTACTTTTACGAGAACCCCGCACTCAACTCCGAGCTCAAACGAAAAGGGAAAACGCACCTCTTGGAAGAACTCACGCGCTACGAGTCCGTGAACTTCCACGTCGTCTACCAAGAGCAGATGCTCGGCGACGGCCACGCGCTGCTCCAGGCTCACTCCTGGGTGAAGACGCCCGAGATCGCCGTGCTCTTCGGCGACGACCTGATCGTGGGGAAGCAAAACGGCCTCCAGCAACTCGTGAAGGCGATGGAGAAAGCCAAAGCCGATCGCGACGCCGTGATGCTCTGCCTCCAGAAGATCGACCCGAAGCTCACGGAGAAGTACGGCATCGTGGAAATCGATCCTTCATGGAAATCCGGAGGTGACCTTCGTGCAGGTGACCTTCGCGCAGGTGACCTTCGTGCAGGTGACCTTCGTAAGGTCACCGGGCTCGTCGAGAAGCCGAAACCCAAGGACGCGCCGAGCGATCTCGGGATCGTGGGGAAGTACATCGTGCCCAAGATGATCTTCGACAAGCTGCATTTGATCGAAGAAGGCTCGCATGGAGGAGAGATCCGCCTGATCGACGCGCTCATCGCGAATAAGGACGCGCTCGATATCTTCGGCTGCGTCTTCGAGGGCAAGCGGTACGACACGGGGACGCCCGAAGGTTATAAGGAAGCAGTACTCGACTTGGGCTGAGGGTTGGCCTACGCTGCCCGGCCATGGCCGAATCCGACCATCTCAGCATCATCGAGTTCGACATGTTCCAGCGCGGCGCAAGGCCGCGGCAACTGACGTATCTCGAAGCCGAAGAGCTCGGCGACGAGATCGACGAACGGCGACGGGCCGTCTACGGCCTTCTGGGGCAGATGATCTTCTGCCTGCACGGCATCGTGATTCCGCGCATCTCGAGCGAGGCCGACCCGGATTTCCCGAACGTCCTCAGCGAGCGCGTCACGATCGCCATGATCGGCGACGGCAAAAACGTCGAGCAAGCGCACGAGACGGTGAGCGCGATCGTGCATCAGATCGTGCGGGAGACGCCGGAGTACGACAGGAAAGAGTCGGACAGGTTCTAACGCTCGGTTTGTCGTGATCTCTCATTGTAAGAGTTCGAGCTCGTCGCGACGGTCGGGCGCAAAGAAGAGGTTTGACTTGGGAAAAAGGACGGTATCAGATCTGCCCGGCTTGTCGCCTCATATTTGCAAAAGTCAGACGAAGTTTTTCAACTGATTTTGCCATATTCGCAGTGTGCGGGGATACGCGACGTATCAATTCCTTTCCGCCGAAGGGTTCTATGACAGTACGGTCGAATCCATCCGCAAATTCGTCTTCAAGACCACGACTAACCGCAGTGATATCCCTTTCATTCAGACGAAAATGGTCCCCTCCGTACGTCACAATAAGAACGCCTCCATGGGGCACCGTTTCCGCCTGCTGTCTTACGAATTTTTGTCGCTCGAGAAAACTCGCATCTCTCGCTTGCAGATATTCAATCTGAATGCGTTCTAAATCGATATCGGTCAGCGATGCCGAGATCGGAATAAGTGCTTTTATTTTTGTCAGATACGCTTCCCGGTATACCCTCAGATCTCGACGATGCCCGGGGAGTAGCTTGTGGATTGGCGCAGAACCAAAGAGCATATCACCCAACACAGATGCAGGAGCGACGCTCTGTTGATAGAGCGAAAGATGTTGCTGCTGATCGTACAGCCCGCGCGAGATCCGATTCAGTAGTTCGTACGGGTGATACTGATCAATGAGTAACCACAGGTTCTTGGCAGCAATAGCGTCTCGACGAAGGGTCTCGGGATTTTCACAGAGCTCCGGCGTGAGACATTCGTATTGAAAATGATGCGGGACAGATTCCTTCGCCAGGCTCCGAAGAAAGGCTGCAACATGCTTTTGATGAACATAGAATGCGGCCATATCATCGAATGACCTTTTAAAAATTCCGCTATCGGCATGGGTGTTTTTAATGAAAATAACCCTTCGTCCATACCGTACTGGCTCATTCATCAAAAGCTCACCGTTTGCAGCCACCAATTCCGGCGACAATCCGCCGGGAAGTTCACCGACGATGACAGGAGCATCATTGGCCGGTTCTTTCTCAGAAAAAGACATGCGAGAAGAAGCTTATTTCGTCGTGAGTTCCCGTCGAAGAAGCTCGATCTCATCCCGGAGATCCGCCGCCTTCTCAAATTCCAGGTTCTGCGCAGCGATCTCCATCTGCTTCTCGAGCTCCTCCATGAGGCGCTTGCGCTCGTCGAGCGGGATCTTGGTGTGATCGCGCTTGGGACGGCGCAGTTCCATCTTGCGGCTCTCCTCCGCGATGTCGCGGACGGCCTTGATGATCGTCTTCGGCGTGATGCCGTGCTTCTTGTTGTAGGCCTCCTGGATGCCGCGGCGACGCTCCGTCTCGGCCATGGCGGCCTTCATGGCGTCGGTGATGCGCGGCTCCTTCGTGACGGGATCCGGCGAGGCGTAGAGCGTCACGTGGCCGTTGACGTTGCGGGCGGCGCGGCCGATCGTCTGGATGAGGGCGTCGCGCGAGCGGAGAAAGCCCTGCTTGTCGGCGTCGAGGATCGCGATGAAGCTGACTTCGGGGAGATCCAGGCCCTCACGCAGGAGGTTGATGCCCACGAGGATGTCGATCTCTCCGGTGCGCAGCTGACGCAGGATCTCGATGCGCTCGAGCGTCTCCACGTCGCTGTGGAGGTAGCGCACCTTGCGTCCCTGCTCCGTGAGGAACTTCGTGAGGTCCTCGGCCATTTTCTTCGTGAGCGTCGTGATGAGCACACGCTCGCCGCGCTTGATCGTGGCCTCCACTTCGGACGAGATGTCGTCGATCTGGTTCTTGCTGGGCTTCACGACGACCACGGGATCGATGAGACCCGTGGGACGGATGATTTGCTCCGCGAAGAACTCCTTCTTCGTGTTCTTGAACTCGTAGGGACCGGGCGTTGCCGACACGTACACGCGCTGAGGGCAGCGGTCCTCGAACTCGTCGAAGCGGAGCGGGCGGTTGTCGTGTGCGGAGGGAAGACGAAAGCCGTACTCGACAAGCGTGTTCTTGCGGCTACGGTTGCCCTCGTGCATGCCGCCGACTTGCGGGATCGAAATGTGCGATTCGTCCACCACGAGCAGGAAATCGTTCGGGAAGTAGTCGAGGAGCGTGGACGGGGGGGAGCCGGGAGCCTGGTTATTGAGGTACCGGACGTAGTTCTCGATGCCCGTGGTATACCCCGTCTCGCGGAGCATCTCGATGTCGTACTCCGTGCGCATGCGGATGCGCTCGGCCTTGGCATGCTCGTTGCGATCGAGGAAGAATTTCTCCTGCTCCACCATCTCGGCCTTGATGCCGTCCACCGCCTGCTCGATCTTCTCCTTCGTGGTGACGTTGTGGGCCGCGGGGAAGATCATCACTTCCTGGAGCTCGTTCAAGAGCTCTCCGGTGAAGCTATCCACCTCCTGGATCACGTCGATCTCGTCGAAGGGCACCTCGATGCGGATCACCGTGTCGCCGCTCGGCGGGAAGATCTCCACGGTGTCGCCGAGCACGTGGACCATGCCCTGCTTGAAGTCCATGCCCGAGCGGCGGTACTGGATGTCCGTGAGGCGGCGGAGCAGCTGGTCGCGCTTGATCGGCATCCCGCGCTTGAGCGTGATCGCGAGCGCCTCGTAGTCCTCCACGTTGCCGAGACCGTAGATGCAGGAGACGGACGCGACGATCAAGACATCGCGCCGCGTGAGCAGGTTGAACGTGGCGGCGTGGCGGAACTTCTCGATCTCCTCGTTGATGCTCGCGTCCTTCTCGATGTAGGTGTCGGTCGTCGGGAGGTACGCCTCCGGCTGGTAATAGTCGTAGTACGAGACGAAGTAGGAGACGGCGTTCTCCGGGAAGAACTGCTGGAACTCGTTACACAGCTGCGCCGCGAGGGTCTTGTTGTGCGCGAGCACGAGGGTGGGGCGCTGCACTTGCTGCACGATGTTGGCGATCGTGAAGGTCTTGCCCGTGCCCGTGGCGCCGAGGAGCGTCTGATGGCGCTCGCCGGCATTCACACCCTTCACGAGCTTCTCGATGGCCATGGGCTGGTCGCCCATCGGCTGGAACGGCGACACGAGCTTGAAGGGCTGGTCGCGAACGATCTTGAGGGAGCTCGACATAAGATTCCGAGCATACCATAGATAAAAGTCCGACGGGAGGGGACACCGGCGGAAAGGGGGATTTTTCCACAGATAAAAAGTCCGGCGTAACACGAGGGTCACGCCGGAACGAGGTGACATGGCCCCCCGCTAGGCGGGGGTCTTGAACCAGTCCACAAGAGCGAAGACTGGTTCAAGAATCATTCCGACGGTCAGCGCCACAAGTGTGGCGATGCCGACAGTGAAGCAAAGAACGATGTCTTTGACCATGGTTTCACCTCCTTTCTGGTTCGAAAGAACCGCAACTATTGTATCACATTTGAACTTTTTTCGCTAGGACTGGGGAAAATCCAAAGACAGCACGCGCAAATGTTGAACTCACTCGACAGACGCGCTTGAATCCGCACATGGATCGGGGCAAACAACGCACGACGCTCGGAACGAACTATGAGGATGCGCGGAGCATCATGGTTCCGCAGATCTGCGAGGATCTCGCTCTCTGCCCGCGGCTGTCGCAAGACTCGCGGGCGCTCTTCGCCGATCCGGATGTTCCGAAACTCCTTGTCCATAAAACGGGCTTCGTGTTTGCGGCCGAAGAGCATCGGGCGGAATTCCGCGTGCAATTGGGGGCGTTGATTTCCGCGCAAACCGAAGTGCTGCCGGAGGATAGTCTGGAAGGACCGGTGGCCGAAGTGGAGGAGAATATCAGCGGTTACCTGACCATGGCACGGTCGCAGCGGATCCTCGAGGCTCTTCCTCCTCTTTTTCGCTCGGCGTTTATCGCCGTTCTGCGTCAGAGGAGCGAGGAGCTGGTCTCCGGAACCGTGCAGTCGTGCGAAGAGGCGAATCGGAACGGACAAGACCCTCCCTATGATCTTCCGAAACTGAAGAACGGCCTCAGAAAAGCCGTCGACACGTACTGCGCCGAGATGCTTCGGGAAGGAGATGCGGAAGCTGGTGCATGACGCCTGCGGTTGCGGTATTCTCCGAATATGATCGATTTGAACGACCTCCGGCAGCGGCCCGATGCCTATAAGAAAGCGGCGACAAAGAAGCGCATCAAAGTGGATATCGATGCGTTCCTGAAACTCGATGCCGAGCGCCTCGTCCTCCTCAAGGGCGTGCAGGAAATGCGCGAGAAGAAGAACGCCGTGAGTAAAGAAGTGCCGAAGATGAAGGGCGACGACAAGACAAAGGCGATCGCGGACATGAAGGCGCTCTCCGAAGACCTCAAGAAGAAGGAAGACGAGATGGCATCGCTCGACGCCGAATGGACTCGGCTCCAGCTGCTGATCCCGAGCATCCCGCTCGACCGCGTACCGGAAGGAAAGGACGACACGGAGAACGTAGAGATCCGCAAGCACGGCGATCTACCGACATTCGATTTCACGCCCTTGGACCACGTCACTCTCGGCGAGAAGCTCGACATCGTCGATATTCCCCGCGGCGTGAAGATCGCCGGGGCACGATCGTACTTCCTGAAAGGTGACGGCGCGCGGCTCGAGTTCGCGATTCTTCAATTCACCCTCGATCTCCTCCACAAGCGCGGCTACACGGCCTTCACGCCGCCCTTGATGGTCCACTATCCCGCGATGATGGGCACGAGCTACTTCCCCGGGGGAGAGGAGCAGGCGTACGCCGTGGGCGTAAAGAAGGCGAATGGCGAACTCGAAAGCGACGATGCCTGGCTCATCGGCACCTCCGAGGTGAGCGTTACGAGCTACCACAAGGACGAGACCCTGCAGATCGACGAGCTGCCCAAGCGCTACTGCGGCATCTCGCCGTGCTTCCGACGCGAGGCGGGCACCTACGGCAAGGACACGAAGGGCCTCTACCGCATCCATCAATTCCAAAAGGTGGAGCAGGTGATCCTCTGCGCGAATGACCCGAAGGAGAGCGCGAAGATGCACGCCGAGATCCTCGGCAACGCCGAGGCCGTGCTGCAGGCGCTTAAGCTCCCATACCGCGTCGTGGACGTATGCACGGGGGACATGGGTCGCGGGCAGGTCTACAAGAACGATATCGAGACCTGGATGCCGAGCCGGAACGGCTACGGCGAGACCCACAGCTGCTCGACCTTCTACGATTTCCAATCGCGCCGCCTCAACATCAAGTACGAGACGACGGAGGGCAAGCGCGAGTTCGTCCACACGCTCAACAACACCTGCATCGCCTCGCCGCGCATCCTCATCCCGATCCTGGAGATCTACCAGAACAAGGACGGCTCCGTGACGATCCCCGAGGTCCTGCGCCCCTACATGGGAGGACAGGAGAGGATCGTTCCGCGGGGATAAGGAACGTCCGGAGGGGCATGTGGTTAAGGAGAAGTCCGGGTGAGACGCAAAAGACGCATGGGACGCCGAGGACGCATGAGATACGTGCTCGCATGCTATAGGTATGCCCCACGTTCGCCCGTATCAGAAGCTCCTCATTTGGAAAGAAGCCCATGCGTTATGCATGAAGATCTATGAAGCAGTTCTCGTGCTACCGAAGCACGAACTCTTTTGCCTGAGTGCGCAGATGCGCCGATCGGCATACAGCGTTCCCATGAACCTCGTGGAAGGGAACACGAAGATCTCACGGAAAGAACAGCTGCATTTCATCGAGTATGCAGAAGCGTCCTTAGAGGAACTTCATTATCAAATCGTTCTCGCCCGCGATCTCCGGTATTTCCCCGAGAACGTCACTCTTCCTCTGACCGCACAGATCGAACGCGTGGGATCCCTCCTGTATCGATTCAAATTGGGAGTGCGACAACGACTCTGATTCCCTGCCTCTCATGCATCCATTGCGACTTTTGCGTCTTCTGCGTCTTCCCTATGCTAAGAAGGTGAGAATACTGTTCACTCGATTTCCTTTGGAGAGCACCTTCGGCGGTGCCGAGATCCAGACCCTGAGCCTGATGGAAGGACTCCGCGCGGCGGGCCATGAGGTGGGGTTCCTGGGCAGTTGTCCGACACTCCTTTCCGCGTGCGCAGAACGTGACATTCCGACAATGAAACTGGACATCGGCGAGCCTCCCGTGACGAAGTGTGGCGCCCTCAGTTTCCTCTGGCGGAAGCGGAAGATGAAGAAACTTCTCCTTCAGGAACTCGACACTCGACGCTCGACGTTCGACACCATCGTCATGCTGAGCCTGTCGGAAAAGATTCTTGTCACCGAGGAAGCCGACCGACTCGGCGCTCGAGTCCTCTGGATCGAGCACGACCGGGTGGGGCCGTGGCTCACGAAGAACCCCTGGCTCCCGGCGCTCCGACGGGCGGCCGCCCACGCGACGACGGTCTGCGTCTCGAACCTGAGCCGGCGGACGTACCTCGGCCTCGGATGGCCGGTGAAACGCACCGTGGCGATACCGAACGGCATCGACCTCGCGCGCTTCCCCGCACGAGAGCAGGAGCCGAAGAACGCCGTGCCGCGCATCGGCTGTGTCGCGCGTCTGAGCCCGGAGAAGGGCGTGGACGTGTTGATCGATGCCGCGGCACCGCTCCTCGGCGCGATCGTCTCGATCGTCGGCAAAGGGGGGGAGGAGGAGAAACTGCGGGCACTGATCAAGGAACGCGGCGCCCGCGACCGCATCGGCATTAAGCCGGCAGAGGAGAACCTCCCGGCGTTCTACAGGAACCTCGACCTCTTCGTACTGCCGTCCTCCGACCACGATCCCTTCGGCCTCGTCGCCGCGGAGGCGATGGCGACGGGCGTGGCCACGATCGTGACGGACGCGTGCGGCATCGCCGACGAGCTCACGGACGGAAAGGACGCGCTCGTCGTGAAGGCGGGGGACGCGGCGGCGCTGCGCGGCGCGATCGACTCGTTGCTCAAGAACCCGGCGAAACGGATCGAGATCGCGGAAGCCGGGAAAAGGACGGCAACAGAACGCTTCGGCGCGGAGGTGATGCTGCAACGGTACCGCGAACTGCTCCGTTAATCTTTCTTGGGAGCGTATTTCTTCTCCCACTGCGCGACCGAGTCGCGGTACGCCTCCCAAAGAGATTCCATGGATTTCGCGGAAGCCCGGTGGTTCAGGATGGAAAGAACTGTAGCCACGCCCTCGCGTGTCTTCTGTGCCTTTTTGGGATCGGCGACGTAAAACTCCCCACCGGCCTCCTTGAGCGCAAACTCAATCGCGAAAGCGACGTCGTCGACGACGACTGCGTTGGCAGACTGACAGGCCGTCGCAAGAGCATCCCACTGATGCGTCGAGAAGAGGATATAGGCGGATGATCGGGAACAATCTCCCGAAACCTTCTGCGCCGGATCGGCCAGAGTCGCGCCAAGCCGCTTCGACACCGCAGCGCGGTGCTCTTCCCTGCCGCCGATGGAGGAGAGAACATTCTTGGCCGTCTTGCGTTCGTCACCGGAAACAACGGCCTGGAGCAGCATTTCCACGACCCGAGGTCCCCCGGCCCTTAACACTGTCTCCGCATGGAAATCGTGGCCGCTCGATGCAAGTTTCAAGATCGCCGCGGCCATCTTGGGATTCTCCTCGGCACGGCGTGCGAGCCATTTGTGACAAATGACGGCTCGGACGGGCCCCGGATCATAGTTTCTCAGATACTGAAAGACGGCGCCTGCGGATTCCGGTTCAAAACGCTCAAGGTGCTTCCAAGCTTTCTCCATGTCATGTCTTCCTGCGAGAGCATTGATGAGATAGGTAGTCGCATGATCCACCGTCTCGACCACGGGCTCTTTCTCCTCTTTTTTTTCCTGTTTCGTCGGGACCGACCCTCTCTTCGGCGCCTCCTGTGCGCTCACGGAATCCGTGACCGCCGCCTGCACCAGGCTCGCGACGACCGCGGTTCCAACGACGATGGTCGACCGTATGGCGGATGCCGAATCGGGGGCGGCGCCTTTGAAGCGTTCCATCGGGGAAATCGATTCGCTGGACATGCCCGGAGTGTGCAGACGAGGCGACCAAACGCCAATCATTCTTGTCGGAGATTTCGTCTTTCCGCAGAACTCCGCGGGAATTATTCCTTCGTCGTAAGCACGCGGATTCCCGCGCGCAGCGTGATCCAGGGATGATGCGCCACGAACGACACCACCGAGCCGCCGCCCTTGGCACTGACCGCGCCGCCCTCACTCTTGCGGCGGAAAAGCTTGCGGATCATGCGCGCGAGATGGTCGACCAGGAAAGCGTTGAGCTCCCGCCGCGCGGCGGGCGAGAGCAACGGACGCACCTCCTCGAGACAGCGGAGACGATCGAAGAGGCCCACACCCTCGCGGAGATTGCGCATGCTCGTGGAATTCGCATGCACGCGGAAGAACCCGTAGTCGCCGGGGAGCACGTACCAGTCGCCCTGGAGAAGGAGACGGGACCAATACTCCACGTCGAGCATCTGTTTCATATCTTCAAGGAACGGCCCCGCACGTTTCGTGGCGTCCGCGCGCATCATCACGAAACACGGTTCTCCCGGGATGCAGGGATGGAGCCCCAAGCGCACCCACTTTGTGAGAAAACTCGTGCCATCATGTTTTCCCGACACGAGATACTTTTCTTTCTCCCGTGTCACTTCATCGTAGAAAGGCTGCATGGCGGTATCGCCTTCCACCTTGTACGGGTGTCCGAGCGACACCATCACGACGGACGGATGCTCATCGAGAACCCTGAGTCCGCTCTCGAGATAGTTCGGCCTCCAAACATCGTCCTGAAACAGGAGCTGTGCGACCGGGGCCGTGACGTTGCGCATACAGGCGTTCCAATTGCCGCCGATGCCGCTTCTGGCTTCTCCGCGTTCGAAGCGCACGCGCGGATCCTTGAGGTACGGCTCGATCATCGCGCGCACGTCCTTCTTCGACGCGTCGTCGTGGATATACAGGGTCCAATCCTTCTCCGTCTGCGCGAACACGCTCTCGATCGCCTCCCGCAGGTGCTCGGGATTCGGCTCGTAGGTAGGAATGAGAACACTGACTCTTGGCATGGAAAGAATGACGAATGACGAATTGATTCTTCAGGACCAATGCGCAATGCGCAATTCGGAATTCGCAATCCAAAACATCGATCATCATAAAAACTCGCCTTTTTCGGGAACAAAAGGTTAGAACTGGTATCCTGCCCTTCCGGAATGTGGCTGCTCTCACTTTTTGCGGCATGTTTCGGATTCCTCGTACCGCATGCCGCCTCCTCCGGGGCGAGAATGGTGTCGTACCCTCAGGGAATCGACGCATTGAGCGTGCGCCTGGAACACAAAGATGACACCGTCCGTGTGCGCTCCAAAACCTCCGACGGCTGGACGGATTGGCAGGAACTCTCCGTGGAAGACGAGCAGGATCCCTCTCTTCTGGAATCGAACATGGTGATGTTTCCGCGGGGGGCGACGACGATCGAACTGACGGGAGCAGCGACGAACGCCCTGCATCCGATTCGGATATCGAAGGAAGGCCCACGATACGAATTGGCCTCCCTCGTCGCTATGGGTACGCCTCGAATCCTCACGCGCAGCGACTGGGGGGCGGACGATTCCCTTCTCATACGTACGGGGACCGCGTCATCGACCTCGTCATCTTCCTCCGTGATCGTAAGCGATAAGGAAGAAGGGTCCGAATCAACGCGCGAACAGGAATGCGCGGACGCGGTAAAGCTGTACCCCGACGAATTCAAAGCAAGCGCGCCGATCACGAAGAACGAGAACGGCGACCGTCTGCGCTGGCCGCTCCAGTACTCGCCGAGCGTGAGACTCCTCGTGGTACACCACACGGCGGGCTCGGTAACGGACGACGGTCGCTCGGGAATAGAACGCATGCGCGCGATCTACCAATTCCATGCCGTAAGCCGCGGTTGGGGCGACGTCGGGTACCACTACGTCATCGACGAAAAGGGCCAGATCTACGAAGGCCGACAGGGGGGCGACTATGTCGTCGGCGGGCACGCGTACTGCAATAACGTGGGAACCGTCGGCATCTCGCTGATGGGAAATTTTGATGCCGATAAGCCGCCTCAGGCACAGGCACAGAGCCTGCAATGGCTGCTTTCCACTCTCGCAAACAAATATTCGATCGATCTCCAGCGACAAGTGTTCTTCCATGGAAAGAGGCTCGATCCCATCGTGGGCCATCGCCAGCTCGTAAACACGAGTTGCCCGGGAGCGGTTCTCTATGCCGCACTCGATGAAATCAGGGGGCATGTCCGCATCGGAGACACGGGTGCGACGGTGGCCTTTACGGATCCTCCCAAGAAAACCGCCTCTTCCTCATCACGTGGAACGCAGCGAGGAGCATCGCGAAAATCTTCCGATGGCCCCGCATCGCGATCAGCGGTTGGCGAAAGCGGCCTTCAGGCCCTCGGCGGCACAACGCTCGAAGGACGACCGGGCGGAGAAGTGCTGCTTTCCCTTCTCTTCGCTCCCAAGGGAGCGCTCAAGCGCGGATCGAAGATCGCATCGTTCAAACTGAGCAGCCCTCGGTTAAAACTGTTTCAGGAACGCAGCGGACAGTACGCTCAAGTCCGCGGTGCGATCACCGCTCAGGAAACGCTCTCGGACAAAGATTCCACAACGGTACGACTCAAGATTCAACTGCCTCCGGATCGCGGGACGTTTTCCCTGATCATCGGAGACATTGCATACACGATCACATCCGCGGGGAAGAGGATTGGGCGCGCTGCGACACCCACGCAACAATCGTTCTTCCAGGATTCGATTCCGAAATCCCGATCGACCGCGCGTGTTCCGACTCCTTCCGCTGCCAGGTCATCCTCTTCCCGAGCGGCCGCCGTCCGTCCGACATCGACAGTGATCGCCGGAACAAATCCGCTGATCCGCATTCGCCTGGGAGATGAAAGCTTGGCGTATGGAAGAGCGGATTTCATGCTCCCGTCGGGGACGCTGGTCAACGGCAAGAAAACAGGCGGCGCCGTGACGCTCACCGCCGATGGATCGCAATGCGTGGCAACGACCTCCGATGATTCCTTGCTCGGCGACGTGATTCGATTCGATCCGGGAACTTCGCCGCTGACGATCTCATCCTTCAGGCAAAATCACCGCCGCTTCCGCGGCATACTTGAATGCCGCGTACTCAATGGAGCACTCGCTGTCATTAATGAGCTCACGATCGAAGATTACCTCGCGGGTCTCGCCGAAGAACCGGACACCGAACCCTACGAGAAACAACGCGCCTTTGCGATCGCCGCACGCACCTACGCCGCCTATTACCTCCATGCCGAGCACCGAAAATTCCCGGGGATGCCGTATGACGGCTCGGACAGCCCGGCGGAATTCCAGTACTACGGCGGTTTCGACGTCGAAACGCAGAACCCTTCCTGGGTTCGTTCCGTCGAAACCACGCGGGGAATGGTCCTCGAAGTGAAAGGAGCGCTTTTGCGTGCCCCCTACTTTTCGACCGACGACGGGCGGACGCGATCTCCCGAGGAGGTCGGCTGGAAAAACTTCCCCAATGCCGACGTTCTGCAGAGTAAAGCCGATCCTTGGTGCCAGGGAAAATCCCTGCGAGGACACGGAGTGGGCATGTCGGGCTGCGGTGCGGAGGGCCAGGCGCACGAGGGAAAGAAGGCGGAGGACATCCTTTCGTACTATTACCCAGGAACCGCCCTTGTTCCGCTGGGTATACAAAATGTGACCAGAAACTAATACCGCATCGATGCAAATTGGAAGGGGCGCAAAATTCTGGTAGTATTCTCCGATTTCCACACAAAAATACATGCCGATTTCCGACGACTCGTCACCGTTCGCTCTCCTGCTCCAGGCGGATATTCCGTCCGGAGAAACACTGTATAACCAACTGATGGGAGAAATTGAACCCGAGCTGCTTGCAGGGAATCTTCCGCTTCTGGAAGAGAAATACAAGACTGAGCCGCCCGCTCAGGCCAAAGTCCGCGCCGACCGCTACGAGAAAGCCTTTGCCGAGTACGACAAGCGCCTGAAGGCATACCTCGGCGATCTCGACCAGCGCGCCCGGACGTATCAACGCATGGCACTCAAATCCGCGGAAGAGAAGGAGCGCGAGGAGGACGATACCGCATTGCATTCGATCGAAACCGCCTTTTCCTCCCTCTGACTATGTTCAACCCACACTCCTTCCGCCGCTTCGCGCTCCGTCACGGGGAGGCTCGCCGGATCTTCAATACGAGTCCGGAGTTCCACGAGGCCGTCTCGAAAGAGATCGGCAACGAAGTGGATATCCACACCAAGGCGGAACAAGCCTTGAAAGGCGCAACGGAAGGCGCCGATAAACGCTTCGACGAATTCGCAAAAAAAGCCACGCAGGCATTCAACAAGCGCATCGCGGGCCGCAACCCCGATGAGGTGAAGAAGGCGCTCGAGGAAGCGAACAAGCAGCTCTCCCGCCTCTCGCGCCCGCAGCAACTCGTGCTTCAGGGCGGCCAGTACGCCATGCGTCCGCTGACGCCGACCATGCCGGAATCCCTCGAGAAGGCGTCGAAAGTCTTGTCCGCCGAGCAAAGCAAGAAGCTTCAGGAGATGGTCAAAAATGCCGCGCCCCTCACTCCCCAGGAGCAAAAACAGCTTGAGGCACTCCAGAAAAGACTTCCCGCCCAGCTCGCTTCGATCCTCGATCTGGTCCGCATTTTGCCACCCGCAGAGCGCGGATCGGCCCTGCGCATCGGCGAAGCGATTCGCCCCGAGGATCTTCAGCTCCTCGAACGGAGCATGAAGACCGTTATCCAAACTCTCGAAAAGCGCAATGCCGGCAACGAGATCAACATGCTTCGCGACGCAGTGGATCTTGGATCGGCAATCGGCCTCCTCCAACAGCGCGGCAATCTTGCCGCAGATCTGCAGACGCTCGGGACTCCCGCCATGCTCGGAGGAGGAGCGGAAGCCGTCATTAAGCGACACGGACTGTCGGGGCGCGACGCTGAGAGCGTGCGCACGCTGCACGCCATCATCAGCGCCGTCCCCATCACGGACCGTCTCGCGCTCGGCAGCTTCGGCTCCCGCATGGCAAAGACCATCCAGGCCGAACAGAAACTGCTCGAAGCCCAACCGAAAACGAAGGCCGAAACGGAAGCAAAACTGAAGACGGGCTCCGAGGCCGAAACCAAGCTCAAAATCGAAGAGGTCACCAAGAAGGAATCCGGCGAAATCGAGGGAGGACTGAAGGAACTGGCGGATCAGCTTCGCAAGGAACTCCAGCGGTTTGTTCCCGGTTCCATCACCGTCGATACGCTCAACCGCGCCATTTCTTTCATCACAACCGCGGGTATCACCCCGGACCGCATGCGCTTCGCGCTTGCCACGAGAGCGCTCCAAATGCTCCGCGATACCACGGCAAACGGCTTTCTTGCGCCGCAACAGATGGCGCTCATGCTCATCAACGTCTTCTTCCGTACGAATGCTCCGAATGAGCAGACCGCCGAAGATCTGAAAAAGGCCCAGGAGGACGCAAAGAACGCAAAAGAGAAAACCGCAAAGGAAAGTGAAGCGAAAGAAAAGGGCGGCAAAGCCTCCGAGGAAGCGGAAAAGAAAAACAAGTCCGCGATCCGCATCGACGATTTGGACATCGGCGAAGAATCCGACGAGATCGCAATCCCGCGTCCGCGCGCCGTATCGATCGTCATGGCCAGCGGCCGCACGCGCGATCTTCCCCGCGGCACCGGCGCAACCGTGTTCGGCAGGGGCATCGAAATCGAACGCACCCGCCGCGGCATCATCATCACCGTCGACGAGGACGCACGTCCCGGCCCTCGCACGCTGCGGGTCAACGGCAGGGACGTGACCTTCAATGTCGGCGGCGAAGGCGAGGCGAAAACGAAGGAAGAAGGGGAAACAAAAGAGAAGATCGCCGCAAATCCGGCCGTTGAGCGGCTTCAGAAACTTCTCTCGGGACTCTTCGCGGAATCGAACGCAAAGGCCGTCACGGCCTTCCTCCGCGCCGGCGGCGCCAACGCCTTCGAGGCGGTTCTCGCGTCGCTCGGCGACCCCACCCTGCCGGACGCCGCGCGCAAGACCCTGAACGAAGCGATGCGGACGATCATCGGCGAGTCTTTCGAACAGATTCTGAAGGTGATAGGCGACCCGTCCGCCCTCAAGAAGCAGATGGAAGCGATCGGGAAGCAGTACGGCGAGAACGCAATGAAGATGATCCAAAGCGTCGTCACGGTCTTCCAGACCCTCGGCGCCGGAGCGGGCGCGAAGGCGGAGACATCCCTGATCGAACAGATCCTCAAGAATCCTCTCGGCGTATTCAACACGTCGGTGGATCAGGCGGCGAAGCTGAGCCAGGAAGCATTCAAGGCGATCAGCGAATTCTCGAATAAATTCAACACGCAAACCATCACCAAATTCCTCACCGAGAACGGGGAGGCCGGCATCAAGGCAATCCAAGATTTCATCGGCAGCAACGTCCTGACGGCCCCGCTGCGCATTGCGCTTGAAGCAGCCTTGAAGGCATTCCAGACCGAAGCGAAGGAGAAGGCGGCGAAGACAAAGGTGAACGCCGAGACCATAAAGCAGATCAGTGAAGTATTCGGCAAGTTGGGTACCGAGGCTCAGGCCGCCGGAAAGGCGTTCCTCGACTACGTGAATACCGGCGTCGTCGCACCGACGATGGCGTCCGCTACGGCTGCTTTGGAAGCGCTCGGGAAGTCCCTTCCTGGCTCACAGGACATCCAGAAACTCTGGAAGCAATTCCAGGACGCCGTCGGGAAGCTGCAGACCGAGGCGAAGGAGAAGGCGGCGAAGACAAAGGTGAACGCCGAGACCATAAAGCAGATCA
>CAZRMM010000002.1:186-118461 GCA_964601225.1 uncultured Candidatus Peribacteria bacterium | reverse complement strand
TGCAACGACGGCAACGGCGGCACATATTCCGATCTTTGTGACGCTTCCGGGGTCTGCGCCGGTACGGCAGGCAACTGCTCCAACGATTCCCAGTGCGACGACAGCAACCCCTGCACGGTAGACACCTGTTCCATCCTCCCGGGCGAGACCTCGGGCACCTGTGAAAATCCCGCCGGCAACTCCGGCGCCACCTGCCGCGCTGCGGCCGGAACGTGCGACGTCGCCGAGACCTGCGACGGCTCCAACACCGCCTGTCCCGCCGACAGCTTCGAAGCCTCCAGCACCGTGTGCCGCGCTTCCGGCGGATTCTGCGACATCGCCGAGACCTGCACCGGTTCGGATGCCGCCTGTCCCGCGGATGCCAAGCACGGCGGCGAGACCGAGTGCCGCGCGGCAGCGGATCAGTGCGATGCGGCTGAGGTCTGTGACGGTCTTGCGAATGCCTGTCCCACGGATGTGTATGTCGAAGTGGGTACGGTGTGCGATGACGGGAATGTGAATACGGAGAATGATGCGTGCGATGCGGACGGTGTTTGCGTTGGCACTTCCATTTCTTCGTCCGCCTCTTCCGCTTATTGTGGAAACGACATCGTTGATGGGACAGATCTCTGCGATGGAACTGATCTCAACGGACTGGATTGCGGTGACTTCGGTTACTCCGGTGGCACGCTTGCCTGTTACCCGCCCAGCGATGAATCTGCCTGTGGTTACGATACGACGAATTGCACCTATGCCTCTTCTTCTTCCAGTGTCGCGAGTGAGTGTACCGTGAACGCCGACTGTACCTCTCCCGCGGAGTCTTGCACCATTGCGACATGCGTCAGCGGTACTTGTACGTATACGACGCCCCGTCCGGACGGTTACACTTGTCGCGCAGCCGCCGGTATCTGTGACGTCGCAGAGACATGCGATGGTATCTCGCTCAGCTGTCCGGTCAACAGCAAGCGACCTCTCGGCTACGAGTGCCGCGCAGCGACCGATGTTTGCGATATCGCCGAAAGCTGCACGGGCATTTCCGATACGTGCCCGACGGATGACGTGGAAGAGAACGGAGCTCCCTGCGGCACGGATGACAGTAACGACTGTACGGATGATATCTGCGACGGTTCACTCAAGACCTGCGCCTATCCGCCGAGCGTGATCGGCCAGGCCTGCAACGACGGCGACGCCGATACGTACACAGACGTCTGTGACGGCGCCGGAAGTTGCGAGGGGACGCCCGGTAGCTGCAATGCCGGCAATGCCTCCTCCGTCTGCAACGACGGCAACCCCTGCACGGTCGATACCTGTTCGATTTCCTCTGGCGAGACCTCGGGCACCTGCTCGAACCCTGCCGGCAACTCCGGTACCACCTGCCGCGCTGCGGCCGGTACCTGCGACGTCGCCGAGACTTGCGACGGTTCGAATACGTCCTGCCCCGCAGACGGCTACGCGTCTACCAGTTCCGTTTGTCGCTCAGCCGCGGGCGACTGTGATACGGCCGAATACTGCAGCGGTTCGAATGCCGCCTGTCCCACGGATGCGTACCTTGGCAGTGAGACCGTTTGCCGCTCTTCTGCTGGCGCCTGTGACGTTGACGATGTTTGTTCCGGTATTTCTGCCTCATGCGGAGCGGACAACAAGCATCCCTACGGCTACGAGTGCCGCGCAGCGACCGATGTTTGCGATATCGCCGAAAGCTGCACGGGCATTTCCGATACGTGCCCGACGGATGACGTGGAAGAGAACGGAGCTCCCTGCGGCACGGATGACAGTAACGACTGTACGGATGATATCTGCGACGGTTCACTCAAGACCTGCGCCTATCCGCCGAGCGTGATCGGCCAGGCCTGCAACGACGGCGACGCCGATACGTACACAGACGTCTGTGACGGCGCCGGAAGTTGCGAGGGGACGCCCGGTAGCTGCAATGCCGGCAATGCCTCCTCCGTCTGCAACGACGGCAACCCCTGCACGGTCGATACCTGTTCGATTTCCTCTGGCGAGACCTCGGGCACCTGCTCGAACCCTGCCGGCAACTCCGGTACCACCTGCCGCGCTGCGGCCGGTACCTGCGACGTCGCCGAGACTTGCGACGGTTCGAATACGTCCTGCCCCGCAGACGGCTACGCGTCTACCAGTTCCGTTTGTCGCTCAGCCGCGGGCGACTGTGATACGGCCGAATACTGCAGCGGTTCGAATGCCGCCTGTCCCACGGATGCGTACCTTGGCAGTGAGACCGTTTGCCGCGCGGCGGCGGATCAGTGCGATGCGGCAGAAATGTGCGACGGACTTGATACGGAATGTCCGAGCGATGAGTATGTCGAAATCGGCACGGTCTGTGATGATGCCGATGCTTACACGGAAGATGATGCCTGCGATGAATTCGGCATCTGCGTCGGCACGTCTGTCTCTTCTTCTCCGTCCTCCATTTACTGCGGGAATGATGTGGTCGACGGCACGGATCTCTGCGACGGAACTGATCTTGCCGGTCTTGATTGCACGGACTTCGGGTATGACGCCGGTACGCTCGCTTGCTTCCCGTCGAGCGATGAGTCGGCCTGCGGCTACGATACGACGCTTTGTACGTACGCACCGTCGATATCTTCCGTTTCCAGCTCCGCAACCAGTCAGTCCAGTTCTGAGGTGAGTTCGTCCGCGCAATCGAGCGCAGCGACGAGCCAGGCAAGTTCTGCGGCATCCTCCAATTCCAGCGCCTGCGCGGTTCGCGAAGTGGATGTCTGCACCACGTCGAACGATTGCTGCACCAGCGGCGATGAGTGCCTCTCCTTCAATGGCAGCAGCAAGCTCTGTCGTCCGCCTTGCACGACGGGACCGCGTAAGCCGGATGGTTCCTGTCCCACGTCGAACCCGCCCCCACCCCCGCCCGCAAGTTCTTCCGTAGGGTCGTTGAGCGGAAACTCCTCGTCGGCAGGGCAGCAATCCAGCGGATCTTCCGAACAGTCTTCCGAAGAGTCCTCCGGCAGCTCGTCCAGCGTGAAAATGTGTGTGTGTGGAAATGTTAACGGCGCTGCTCCAGCGTATACTCTCAAATATGACAATCCAGCATGGACTTCTGGAGCTAATAGTAGTGTCGCACAGTACCTAGAGTTGGGTTGCAGATTAATACCTTCAAGCGATTGCATTGCCATAGGTTCGCTCTCAGTAAATCAACCCTTCTCAATGGAATTTGACTGCCTCAGTGATTTTCAAACGTGTAAGGCGAAGGCGGCGAAGTACGTGAATATCAATGGTGCGTGCGAGCTTGTGGATGGTTACGACATCGACGATGCTACGGAATTGACTGCCTTCGAGCAGCTCTGGGGTCTCGATCAGGACGATATCGACGCGATGTACATCAGTGATTACGGCACTCCCGGCTGCGAGGCGGTGTGGGATACGACGTACTGAAGCTGAACAGAGTTTTTGCTCAAGACAATCAGGTTTCCTGGATGATCATTCGGAGACTGTGATACGCTCGCTGCCATGCGATCTGTTCAGAGAATGACGACAGTCGTCGTTGTAGCGTTTGTTATCCTCCTTCTCCTTGCAGTGCTTCTCCTGCGCACGAGAACGGGGAATGCAGTCCCTCAAGGGAGCGCATCTCGTTCTTCTGGCAGCACGGCTTGGAAAGGTTGGTGCTGCGTCGAGCGCGGTCAGGAATGTGTGCCGCAAGCTAGCTTGACGGCCTGTTTCGCGGCACAGGGCGTGTCCTATGCTCCGTCGAAGAAGGCCTGTCAGAAAGCCTGTGTTTCACTTCCTTCATCGCAGAACGGTGCTTCGTCCACACGGTAAAATATTGGCTGTCGTCGGCGTGGCGTTCGCGTTCACGATCCTCCTAACGACGCTCTCGCGTCTGGGGTCTTTCCAGGCCCAGGCCGGCCCGGGTTTTTGCTGTGAAGTGCGAGGGAATCCTTGTACGGTCAAAACGCTGCAGGAGTGTATTAATGTGAATGGCGCATATACTCCCGTGAGTCAAAACGTCTGTGACGTGGTCGTTTGCAATTTGGGCGGCGGCGGAGCGCACAGTTCATCCTCCGGTCCCGTCTGTGGAAATAATATTTTGGAGGGGACGGAACAGTGTGACGGCGCGAGCCTTCCTCCCAAGCCCGCCGGATTTTCTTGCCCGGCAGACGTCAATGCCTTCAAGACGCAGATCGACGTGGGGGCATATGCCAATGTCGGCAGTTGCTGCACGACTTCTACGTATTGCGGCTTTAACAATACCGGAGGATTCAACGGGCCGGCGTGGTGTCTGACGATGTATGTCCTCAATGGCAGATCGCTTGTCGGGCAGAGCGTTTGCACCGGCACGACGAATCTATGCGGTGCCAACAATACCTGCGGTTCGAACTGTAAGTGCCAAGGAAGTTCTTCCTCAGCCCAGCCGACGGTTTGCGGCTATCTGTACACCTTCAATGATCCTCCCGGCAGCACGACGACCACCAACCAAGTGGGCGGCGGCGGCACGGGAACACTTGGAAGCAACATGCAAACCAGTTCCTGCGCTCCTCCCCCGTATTCCGGCGCGAATGGATGCCTGAAAAATGGAGCATCGCCCAATGCGGGCGTTTTCAACGGCCCGGGAATGACTTCGCCGCCGAACGCTCCCTACTCGGTCGGGGGTCAGTTCATGATGGGTTCTGCGGCGGCGGTTCCGCTCAACGGATATACGTACGCCGGTTGTACCGATCGGTATGTTGCCCTGAACGTGACGCAGAACGCCGCAGTATTGCTCGATTCTACAAATCATGTGCAGGTTGCGGGAACGGGAATCGTTTCTGCGCCGATTTCCACGAATACCTGGCACCAAATCACGTACACATGGGATGGATCAATCGGCACTCTCTATATCGACGGGGCAGTTGCGGGTACGAGTACGACCCAGCCCGGCCAGAGCAATGCGCAGGTGGGTCAAGCGTTCAACTGTCTCGAAAGCAGGGACGGCCTGGTCGACGATTACTTTGCGTATCCGGGAGCTCTCACGGCATCGCAGATTTCCGCTATAAAAGGCGGGCAGATGCCCTCCTTCCCGAGCGGCGGGTATTGTCCGTACTGCGGCAACGGAACAAAAGACGGTTCTGAGCAGTGTGATGACAATAACAATACGAACGGCGACGGTTGCTCTGCGGGGTGTGTTATCGAGTCCGGATTCCAGTGCTCGGTGCCGGGCGGAAGCTCGTCTTCCGCTTCCGGTGCGGGCACGTCGGCCGGGCCCGGTTGCGTCATTGCCGGTTGCAGAAATGAGATTTGTCTCGATGCCAGTCAGTCGCCTCCGTCGGGTAGCTGCACGCCCTCAAGATTGGATCGTTGTTATCAGGTATGGGGAAAATGCGAGAAGCAGTCGAATGGCAGTTGCAGCTGGACGCAGGATTCCGCGCTCACGAGTTGCTTGAAGTGCGGCGATGGCGTGTGTGATTCGAGTGAAACATTCATGACGGATTTTATCGTGCCCGGCGTCTGCGCTGAAGATTGCGGCTATGCGCCATTTATGAGGCCCCCCCCCGATTGCGTGATATGCGGGGACAACCGATGCGAAAATAACGAGAATGCACAGAATTGCCCGAAGGACTGCGCGAGTAATCCCCATACAACTCGTCAGAATCCCCCGGATTGCTTGCAGCAGGTGTGCGGCGACGGCTTCTGCGATGCGTTCAACAACGAGAGAACCACCTGCCCGCAAGATTGCAACTAGCCATGCGTCCGCGCACCTTCACCATCGGCTTGGCGACGACGATCATCGTATCGTTCGGCGGCATTGCCGTTGCGATCGCGGCATGCGGCGACGGTATTTGCCAGGCAAGTGAGGTGACGCAGAACTGTCCTCCGTGTGTCGTAAACGGCTGCGGTTTGCCTTGTACCTGCGGGGGGACGACGTGCCCCCAAGACTGCGCGAATTGCCAGACCGTTTCCAGTGCGGGAGGCACGCAAACCGGAGGGGGCGGCGGGGTCAATGACCCGGCATGCACCACGTCCTATCCGAACTGCGGCGACATGCTCTACCACGTCTGTACCGGCGGACAGACGCCCAGCTTTCAACCTGGGGCCAACACGCAGACATGCAATACCAATCCGGATCCCGTGAATGGACCGATTGGGCGTTGCTATACCTGCACCGGCGGTGCTTCCAGCGGAAGTGCGAACTCCGCGAATTCCACGAACTCCGCGAATTCCATCCAATCTTCGTCGAATGCGTCCGCCGTATCCTCGCAGCAGATTTGTCCAGCCTGTTTTTCCGCCTGCGGCGTTTCCAGCAGCACCGGTTCGGGCGGTTCGAATGGTTCCAATGCGTCGAACGGTTCCAATGGATCCGCAGGTTCCAACGGATCGAATACGTCTCAGACCGGGTGTACGAATCCTCAGTTTTCGCTCGGCAACGAAGTCACGGTCACGAGTCCGGATTATCAGGGTAAGGCCATTGCCGGAACGTTGCGATGTCCCGCCGGCTACGTCGTTCTCGGGATCGGATATAAAGACAGCGATACAGGAAACAGCGATGTCGTCGACGGATTGACGATCAATTGTTCCAAGTTGCAGACGGATGGCCAGCTGACGAATCCCACGGGATTTTTCCCGAACCCAGATATCGATTCGGGCAATACGCGGGCCCTCTCCACTTTTACCTGTGCGGGCAATTCGGCAATGACATTCATCTACCAGAAGGATCTCGATCTTACTTCGCCCAACCCGGACTTTCTCGACGGCGTCCAGCGCGGTTGCAGCCCGTTTTCGACGAGCGGCGTCGGAGCGCTCGAGTCGTATTTGGCGAATTCCGATCTCGATACGAATCCGCGTTCGATTGCCGGCTTGAGCTGCCCCGGCGGAACAGTACTGGTCGGTCTTGATTACGATGAATTCGGTACGTCGGATCCTTCTCAGCCGGACGGAACCGATTCTACGGCGCACCTATTCTGCCGTCCCTTGCAGGTTGCGTGTCAGCAGGCGAAGGCGTCCACGAAAAAAAATTCCCTTGTTGCCCAGGTTGCCACCGCGCCGAATCCGCTTCTTGCGCAGACGACCGGCGGCGGTACGCCAACCTGCTCCGGTGCGGGTACGCAGATGCCCACATGCCCCTCGGGAATGTCGCTCATGTGTCCGGCCACCCCCGGAGGTTCCGCCTCGAATCCTCCCATGAACGGCTGCTATGCCACGATGACGTATTGGCAGCAGGTTCGTGTCGGTTGTCCCGCCGGACAACCGCTTACCCAGGCATGTCTCGACAATAGCTGCTATAACAAGATCGCCTCTTCTTGCGAATTGAACGGCGTTCCGGGGTGTTACAGACTCGGAGTTCGTAATGTGTACTTGGGTGCGCCAACCTGTGTTCCGTCTCCCTCGATCGACGTCAAAGTAAACGGTTCGGATGGCACGATTACCGTTCCGGCGGGGACGTCCGTCACGCTTTCGTGGACGAGTAACGGGGTATCCAACTGCAATACCGGGAACAGTCTTGCGCCGTGGGGCCAATACATCACGAAGTCGCCGAGCGGCTCGGAGCAGTTCACGCCGACGCAGAGCATGACGTTCGGCATCCAGTGTTCCATTACGATCAACACCAATCAGATCGTTGAGGACAGCGTCGCGGTGATCGTTCTACCCTCTTCCAATTCCTCTCAGTCTTTGGCGAATGGAGGGCAGACTTCGTCGCCGTTGTCTTTTGCGTGCCTTCAGTGCCTTGCCAATAATTGCGGTCCCAGTCAGTGCACGCTCGTCAGTTCCAGTTCCGCGAAGAGCTCGTCCCAGAGTTCGTCCAATTCCAGTGTTTCCAGCAGCGGTTCTTCCGCCTCTTCATTGTCGAATTCCAGTTCATCGGGCAGTTCCTGCGATGCCGGGGGCTGCAGCCAATTCGGAGGCGATTCCTTCTGCAAGTCGCAGGGTCTTGCCTGCAAGCCGATCGCGCAGTTCCCGTATTATCAATGTACGGGACTCTGCGGAAACGGGGAGCTGGACGTCGGCGAGCAGTGCGATAGCGGCAGGGCGTGCGGGACCGCTTGTTGCACATCGACTTGTCAGATTTCTCCCACCTGCGCGTGTACGTTGACGGGGTCCAGTGCAAGCGGTGCGACAGGTTCGATGCAGAGTCTTGCCGGGGGCGCCGCCGGGAACAATTGCGATCCCGGGTACTCTTGCTACAACAATGAAACTCCCTGCCTCCACAAGGGATATGCCCATGAAGCGCTTCAAAATGGCGTCCAGATCATTTGTCCGAATCCGGATCCGGATGGCATCAATCCCGGATCGACCGTTGGCCTTTGCGCCAAGTGCGTGAGTGTCTGCGGTGATGGCGCGTGCGAAATCGACGAAAGCAACCAGACCTGTCCGGGCGACTGTCATATCTGTGCTCAGGGGAATTCCTGTTTCGGCGAACCGGGCGGCTTGTCCGGCATATGCCCGACTTTGGGGTATCAGAGCTACATCGAACAGGCGGGCAATAAGACGTGCAAGCCGTCTCAAGGCGCATTCGGCATCTGCGGTCGGTGCTTGGGAGTCTGCGGAGACAACAAATGCACCCCGGGCGAAACGCAGCAGACATGTCCGGGCGATTGTTTCTGCGGCAACGGTCTCTGCGAATACATCTTCGAGTCCAGCTTCAATTGCCCGGCGGACTGCAAACCCGCGGGGTGCGGCAATGGGCAATACGATGTCGGAGAAGTGTGTGACAGTGCGTGGAACAGTGCTCAGATCGAGCAGTATACGGGTGCCACCTGCAAAGACGTGATCTATCAGAACGTCTTCCGTCCCAACGGGACCCTGAAGTGTTCGAGTAATTGTCTTTCCTTCGACGTCAGCGCCTGCACCCAATGAGTCTCCGGTATTCCCATGTCGGCTTCGCCATCTCGACCATGATCGTGGCCGTGGTGCTCGGCACGCTCGCGATGCGGACCCCCGTTCTCATCGGTCAGGTTGGAGGAATCTGCGCTGATGGGCTCGACAACGACGCGGACGGCAAAGTCGACATGCAGGACTCGTACTGCATCGCCTCCGGCGGTGCCGCCGAGATCGCGTCGGGTGGCATCAACGTGAACGCCTGGTCCATCCCGGGAACAGCACGCGTTCTTCAGAGCTGCGGCGGGGCTTTGCCTTGTTCTCTCACGAATTGGGTTGGGGCCGGAGGGAGTGCCAACGTTCTCCTTATCTCCAACCTGTCGGCGGGAGATGCCATTCAGGCGGGAGTTCTCGGTACCGTATCGGCCGGCGGGGGAGTGCAGATCAATTGTGCGAATGCGCCGGGCAGCCAGCAGCCTGGCGTCATGCTCCAGTTCACCGATAACGCTGGCGCCGTCATCCCGTATCCCGGCGGAACGAATGGGGCGATACCGCTTTCCGCTCTCCAAAATGAGATTATCGTTCCTGCCGGTGCCACGCGACTCGTGGGTGGCGTGGCGGATGCGACGAACAGTGATAATTCCGGTTCTTGTACGCTTAAGAACATCCTTGTGTTCGGCGCGCATGCCAATACCGGCGCAACCTGCACGATCGTCTCCGCCCCCGATACCGTTACCGCACTCCAGCCTTTCCAGGCTGTTTTCAGTCTTACGAACAACGGTACGACCACCTGGATCGCAGCGCAGCCGTACGCAACACAGGGTTATAAACTGATGTCTCTGGACCCGCACGACAACAGCATCTGGGGACAAGCGCGAATCGGTCTTCCCCATGACGTCGCTCCTGGAGAGACCGTAACGGTCATCGGCCAATTGGCGGCATTGGGCTCGGTCGGACCAAATTCTTTCGCATGGGAGATGGGCAATGAGAACGTCGGTAGATTCGGCCAACAATGCAGGAAGACCGTGACGATCACCGCGGGTACCGTGCAGCAGACGTGTCCGACGGGATTCACGCTCTTGCCGTCCGGCACCAGTTTGCTGGGGAGCACGGGATCCTGTTCGGCTCAGAGTCCCGGACCGAGCTTCTGTCCGGGCGGTGCCAGCCAGGTCGTAACGGGCGAAACGTTTGTCGAGGCCAACGGTTGCAAGAAGACCTGTTACGGGTGTTCCGTCGTCTGTCCCGCAAACTATCAGCCGTTTCAGAACGGTGGCGTTTCCACGGTCGCGGGACAGTCTTGTTTGTTCCAAGATCCCCAGCCGATTTTCTGTCCCGGCGGCTTGTCGAACTTGCTGAACGGACCGACATTCGTACTTGCGAACAACTGCAACACGACCTGCTACGGTTGTTCCTCGGGGACGCCTACGAATCCTGCTTCCGCAGGAAGTTCCTCAAGTGGCAATGCATCGAGCGCGTGCCCTTCGCTCACGACGGTCATGGGCAATACGTCTGCGTATTACTCCACGTACACAAGGGACGCGGGACCGATCGCAAGCCAGATGCAGCTCGATCAGAACAAGAATCAGGCGTTTTGTGATGCGGGTGACAGGGCGGTATTTGGACAGGGCGTCATCGCTACGTGCGGGAATTGCAGCACGCCTATGCTCGAGTATAACGGCCGGATCGTCGTGAATGGCCGCGAAGGATGGGAGTCCGATTGGTCGTACGATGGAAATCAGATCGTCGATACGATCCAGACGACGGTGACCTGTCTTAAATTCACGAGTCTCGGCGCATCGACCCTGGGCGTGTATGAGGTGATAAACACGGGTACGGACTTCTATTCGAATGACCAGGATCGTTCGCGGGCTTTCTGTAACGTGGGCGATGTTGCCCTCTACGGCAGCGGAAACCCGCGCTACTGCGACGATTTCAACGTATCGACCTGTGCGAAGGAAATCCTGACCCTCGTATCGAATAAGAAAGTGAGTGCGAACGGTGCGGAGGGATGGGAGATTATTTACGACCTCGATGGAAACGGAAAATCCGACACGCAACGTACGTCGGTGACGTGTCTCCAGTCCGCTTGTGCGGCCGTTGGTTTCTGTGCCAACAGTTGCGGCGATGGAACGGTCATACAGGGGGAGGAATGCGATCACGGTTCCAAAAACGGCACGCCAGGCGACAGCTGTTCCGTCACCTGTAAAAAGGTTTCCACGAGTTCCAGTGCGGGGAGCAATGGTACGAACAGCAGCGGATCCTCCGCGAGCTCGGTGAATGTCTGCACGGTTCAGGGAGGTAACGGCGTCTCGGTCCGTGGTACGCATACCGGCGATTACGACGGCTTCGGCATCGGACTGGCGCCGAATGTGTCCTATGCCGACTTCAATGCGTTCAAGAAGAGCTGTGATGAGCCTCCTTCGATGGATTATCTCACCTATGGGTCCGGATGGGGGAATAGGCCGCTGACGGGCGACTACACGAAAGCCCAGCTCGCTCAGCCGTTTAAGGTGTATCTTCCTCCGATTCCGGCGAACGCCACGGTGACGTTCGCTCGCGCGATTTTCGTGACGGCCGATCTTGATGATGGGCAGCCCAGCGTGAAGGACCGGCTGTTCATCAATAACATCGAGGTCGTCGACGCGTTCAAGAACGCTGGTCAGGCCCAGTACTTGCCGGGGAAAGCCGGAAAGACCGCGCAGATCGATGTGCCAATCACCAACACGGCGATTCTCACCTCGTTACGCAACGGAAATATCAGCGTCATGGTGGACGACACCACGACCGGCACGTCCGAGCCCGAGGGATTTTCCATCGATTACGTCGCCTTCTACGTCAATTACAAGTGTGACAACCCCGGCCCAAATCCGGAGGCATGCAATGGCATGGACGACGACTGCGATGGCGTGGTCGATGAGGGGCTCACGGTGAAACCGTATTACGTCGACATGGATGGCAACGGAAAATACGGAACGTTTGTCGGACAGTTCTGCGCCAATCCGGGATACGGTTCTCTCACGCTTGATGAGGCGTGCGCGTTGCCCTCCACTGCTAAGCAGTGCGGCGATGGCGCCGACAACGATTTCGATAACAAGGTCGATGCCCTCGATCCCGGTTGCCATACCGACGGAAATGCCGGCAATAGCGCAACGTACGATCCGCAAAAGGACGATGAGAGCGATGCCAACTGCGTACGGGAAGTGCTGTCCGGGAATGTCGCGAATGTTCCGAATCCCGATCCCGATAACGGAATCAACTCAACGTTCAGCGAAAACCTGGATTGCGCCGGCTGGAACGCGTTCCTCTCGGCACTCGATTACAAGGACGGAACGAGCGATTCGCTCAGTTTGATCAAAGTGAAGTGCAAGCCTTTGAATCTGAATGCGACTCTTGGCGCTGAGTTTACGATTACGCCCAGCGCCCAATACACCGCAAGCGCTGTGACGCCCGTTTCTTCCACGTGTCCCGCCGGCACGATTGCAGTGGGAATTTATCAGAAAGATGTAGAGCAATCCGATCTCTTGGACGGGGCGATCCTCGCGTGTGCTCCGTTGACGACGGCGGGAGTCGGAGCCGCGCAGCCTCCGATCACTTCTCCGTCCGATCTTTCTACCAACGCACGCTCATATACGCCGGTTCTTTGTCCGCCGGGATACGCCCTGACGGGGCTCGTCTACAAAGGTCTCGGCGTCAGCGATTCCATCAATACCCTGCATTGCCAGGCCGTCGTTTCCTTCTGTAAGCCCTAATGGTTCTTCGTCGACTCACTCTCGGCACGCGCGTGGCGGTGTTCATCGCCGCTTTCCTCGGCGTGCTCGTTGTAGGCATGCGCGCAGGAACGTGGCTTCTCGGTCTTTCCCCTCCGGCGTTGCCGCCCGGGTATGGGCCCGTCGTTTGCGTGAACGGGACGCCCACTTGCACGCTCACGGGTTCTTCCCCGCGGTACGCGTGTTACAGAGTGGGTTTCCCCAATTCGCTCCAAACAGTAAATCTGTCGCAGATTACCTGCCAGAACGGCTTGCCGTCGTGTAACGGTCAGGCTGGATACGATTCGATTTGCACAGTGACCCTTCTTGTTGGAATAAGCAGTAGCAGTGGACAGTCTTCTACTGCTGGCACCCCGCAGGTATGCGGCGCCTGCGGCAACGGCGTCGCTGAGCCGCCCGAAATTTGCGATGACGGCAATCTTGTCGATGGGGACGGCTGCTCGCATCTCTGCGGTATTGAACAGTATTGCTCTGCGACGATCCCGTGCCCCGCCGGGCAGGAGTGCGTCAATAACCGTTGCGTCCTCCAGTGTGGCAATAAGAAACTGGATTCCGGCGAAGAATGCGACGACGGCAACAACGTGGCAAATGACGGTTGCACTTCCTGCAAGATCGATAGCGTCGTTCTTTGCGGGAATGGCGTCCTCAATACCGGAGAGGAGTGCGACGACAAGAACACGACGAACGGCGACGGATGTTCCTCTTCTTGCAAATTGGAGAATCCTGCCCTTTGTCCGAACAGCAAGATCGAACCGGGCGAGCAGTGCGACGACGGGAATAAGATTGCGGGAGACGGATGCGGCCCGACCTGCCAAAAAGAGCAAGCCTGTACCAAAGATTCCGATTGTTTGTCCGGCTTCGTCTGTAAGAATAATTTCTGCGTGATGGCTTGCGGCGACGGTCAGCTCGAGCCGCAATTCGGCGAGCAGTGCGACGACGGCAACATCAAAAACGGAGACGGGTGTTCCGACATGTGCAAGCTCGAAAATCCGGCCCTTTGTCCGAACAGCAAGATCGATCCCGGCGAGCAGTGCGACGACGGGAACAAGGCTCCGGCCGACGGCTGCGATCCTTTCTGCCAGAGGGAATTGAGCTGTACGAAAGATGCCGATTGTCCTTATGCTTTCGAATGTAAAAACAATTTCTGCGTCGCCGCGTGCGGCAACGGGCTCCTCCAGTCACAGTTTGCCGAGCAGTGCGACGACGGCAATCGCACGTCGGGAGACGGCTGTTCCGGTTCGTGCAAGTTGGAGAATCCCAATCTCTGCGGGAATACGAAGATCGACCAAGGGGAACAATGTGACGACGGCAATCACGCTCCCGGGGACGGCTGCAGCGCCTTCTGCCAGCTTGAGTATCCTTGCGATACCGATGCCGATTGTTTCTTCGGCATGTATTGCAAGAATCATTTCTGCGTTCTTGCGTGCGGTAACGCCGTTCTCGAGCCCAAGTACGGTGAACAGTGCGACGACGGCAATAACACTGCCGGTGACGGTTGTGCCGCGGATTGCAAGATCGAATCCGGTGGTCACACGGCTTGCGTCAATGCGGCGTGCGTGAACGTCCTCGGACCGGGCATCAATCAGTGCGGCACGAACGCCGATTGCATGAAGAACGATCACCTCTCATGCGTGGTCGTCAACGCTTGTTCCATCACTCCCGGTCCCGGTTCCGATCTCTGCAACAAGGGTCTGGATTGTTCCCAGATGCACCTCGCCTGCGTTGGTCTAACCTGCCAGGGCGTTCCCGGACCGGGCTCGAACACGTGCACCGCGAACGGCAACGAATGCACGCAGCTCCAACACGTCGCGTGCGTCGGCAGCGCCTGCACCGTCGTGAACGGCGCGGGCACGAACACGTGCTCCACCAACGCCAGCTGTCTGGCGTGGAAGTGCGGCAACGGCATTCTCGAACCCCAGGGTGCCGAGCAGTGCGACGACGGCAATACCGCCGCCGGCGACGGTTGCTCCTCTGCCTGTAAGCTCGAGCACATCGACCTGTGCCCGAACAACAAGGTGGATCCGGGTGAGCAGTGCGACGACGGGAACAGCGTGGACGGCGACGGTTGCACGCAATTCTGTCAGCTCGAGACGAGTCTCTGCGGTAACGGCGTGCTCGATCCGCAGGCAGGGGAACAATGCGATGATAACAACAGAACCGCGGGCGACGGTTGTTCCGCAACGTGCAAGCTTGAGAATGTCGGCCTCTGCGGCAACAGCAAGATCGATCCCGGCGAGCAGTGCGACGACGGCAATAAAACGAACGGCGACGGCTGCACGCAGTTCTGCCAATTGGAGAGTAGCCTCTGCGGCAACGGCGTCCTCGAGCCGCATGTCGGTGAACAGTGCGACGATAACAATCTTACGAACGGAGACGGCTGTTCGGCTACATGCAAGCTTGAGAACATCAACCTCTGTCCGAACACGAAGATCGATCCCGGCGAGCAGTGCGACGACGGCAACAAGACCGACGGCGACGGTTGCACGCAATTCTGCCAGCTTGAATCGAGTCTCTGCGGCAACGGCAAGCTTGAGCCGATCGCCGGGGAACAATGCGATGACGGCAACCAAAAGAACAACGACGGTTGTTCCTCTACTTGCAAGCTCGAAAACCCCGGTCTCTGTCCGAACACGAAGATCGATCCCGGCGAGCAGTGCGACGACGGCAACAAGACCGACGGCGACGGTTGCACGCAATTCTGCCAGCTCGAATCGGGTCTCTGCGGCAACGGCACGGTCGACGTATCCGCCGGCGAGCAGTGTGACGACAGAAATACCAAGAACGGCGACGGTTGTTCCTCCGTCTGCAAGCTCGAAAATCCGCAGCTGTGCGGCAACAGCAAGATCGATCCCGGCGAGCAGTGCGACGACGGCAATACGCTGAACAACGACGGATGTTCCCAATACTGCTTCATCGAAAACATTGGCGGGCCGTACTGCGGGAACAAAAAGATCGATGCGGGCGAGGAATGCGACGACGGCAATAAGACCAACGGGGACGGTTGCTCGTCTCTCTGTAAGTTGGAGCCGAATGCTCTTTGTGGAAACAGCAAGATCGATGCGGGCGAGGAATGCGACGACGGCAATAAAACGAACGGCGACGGTTGTTCGTCCGTATGCAAAAAGGAGTCGGCTTCCAAATGCGGAGACGGTATTCTCGATGCGCAACTCGGCGAACAGTGCGACGACAAGAACACCACGAACGGAGACGGTTGCTCCTCCACGTGTAAGCTGGAGAGCCCCGGCCTTTGTCCCAACAATAAGATCGATCCGGGAGAGCAGTGCGACGATGGCAACACCACCGACGGCGACGGTTGCACGAAATATTGCCAAAAGGAGACTAGTCTCTGCGGTAACGGCATTCTGGAGCCGTTGGCAGGGGAACAGTGCGACGACAAGAACACCGCGAGCGGCGATGGTTGCTCTTCCACATGCAAACTTGAAAATCCTGCTGCGTGCGGCAATAGCAAGATCGATGCGGGTGAACAGTGTGACGACGGCAACAAAACGAACGGAGACGGTTGCAGCGCCTTCTGCCAGAAAGAATCCTCGATGTGCGGGGACGGCTTGTTGCAGGCCGGGGAACAATGTGATGACAGGAATACCACGAACGGCGACGGATGCTCCTCCACCTGCAAGCTTGAAAATCTGGCTCTCTGCGGCAACGGCGTCATTAACTCCGGCGAACAGTGCGATGACAAGAACACCACGAACGGAGACGGCTGCACGCAGTTCTGTCAGCTGGAGAAGCAAATCTGCACGAAAGACTCGGACTGCTCCGTCGGTGTCTGCATAAGCGGAACGTGCTCCGCGCAGTGTGGAAATAAGAAAATAGAAGCAGGGGAGCAGTGCGATGATGGCAACCGAGTTCTTGGCGATGGCTGCTCCGCGTCTTGTCAGCGCGAATGCTCGCTCAACGAATGCAGCACGGGGGGAGAGAGCTATTGTCAGGCGACGGGCGGACGCCATTGCAACCAATTGCAGAACGGCGCTTGCTACGAGTGCGTCGGAGAACCGCTGTACATCTGCAAGGGAAATGAGTGCGGTTTCCCCGAGGCAGTGAAGTTCTGCGGTCAGCAAAATATGACGTGTACGAGCGCCATGAGCACGCAGACCTGCATTAAGTGCACGAGCTTGCACAATGCGGCGATCAGCTGTCCCGCCGACGGATGCTCCGTGCCTGGCGCAAAGGGATTCTGCGCGGCTCTGGGTCAGACATGCGTGAGCGATCCCTCGAGCAACCAGTGCATTACCTGTGCCGGCGGAGCGCCGATCAAGTGCATCGGCAGCGAGTGTACGAAGGGCGGCGATGCCTTCTGCGGCAGCCTGGGATCACTGTGCATGGCGAACCCCGCGAGCGACATTTGTGTCACATGCGTTCCGCCGACCGCCAAGCCCATTTGCGGCAACGCAATCAAAGAAGGCGGCGAAGAGTGCGACGACGGGAACACCGTCGACGGCGATACGTGCTCGAGCCGCTGCAGGCGAACGAACGGCCAGACGTGTTCGAAGCCGGAACACTGCGACAGCGGGGTCTGTAAGAACGGTCAGTGTGTTCCCTGCGGAACGGCCATCGACGAGCTTTGCGGTCTCCATGAGGAGTGTGTCCATGGCACCTGCGTCGATCTTTGCGGGAACGGCCGGGTGGACGCCGGAGAACAATGCGACAGCGCCGGTCGCCAAGACGGCAAATGCACCCGCGATTGCAAGTTGGAAGTTGCTCAGCAGTGTCTCGAGAATAACGACTGCGGGACGAATAACTGCTTGGACGGCAAGTGCAACTTCTGCACGAGCAACCTCCAGTGTGCCAGTAGGTCCTGCATCAATGGCACGTGCGTGAATCTGTGCGGAGACGGGCAGTTGCAACCCGGGGAAGCGTGCGACAAGGGAAGGCTCAACGGCGTCGGAGGAACGTGTACGGCGGATTGTTTGCTCGACATTCAGGCCACTTGCTCCAAGGATGGCGAATGCGGATCGGGTCTTTGCCGCAACGGTCAGTGCACGCGGTGCAGCGCGGCGGACCAATGTGTCAGCAACCTTTGCGTCAATCAGCGGTGCATACACTTCTGCGGCGATGGAAAGCTCGATGACGGTGAACAGTGCGACGACGGCAACCGTCTGAGTGCGGATGGATGCAACCGTTACTGTGAACGCGAGCTTCCCTCGCAAGTTGCCGCGGATATCCTGCAGTCGCGCGAGGCGGGTGCGCAGGGTCCCAATCAGCAAGTTGCTCCGTTCAGCGGAGCAAGCGAGCTCGATCGTCGTTTGCGCGAAGAGCGTACGGCCCGCGTGATCGCGGGTACGCACCCGGCTGCAGGAAATGCAGGACCGGCGACTCTCTTGATCGTCGCCGGCGGAGCCGCTTCGGGCTGGGCGTGGATGCGTCGTCGCAGGCGTAATCCCTGAATCATCATGACTTTTCAGAAAAAGCACCATCCTCGGCGCGTTTCTCACGAGACTCTTCTGAGTCTCGCGGCCGTTTCGGTAAGCCTCGTTCTCGCGGTGTGGGCAATGCGAATCACGGATCGTTCCCTGACGGCGAGCGTCGTCATTCCGCCGATGTCGGATACGTGTAAGGCATGGGTACGTTTCGATCTTGGTCAACCGATCGCCGTCGATATCGGGAGCACCATGCAATTCGATTCTGGCGACTGGACAACGGTGTATTGGTCCTCTGCGTGCGGATCAGTAACGCGCACGGTCAATGGCAAAGGAGTGTCCGGTTTTGAGACGGATAATGTGACGTTTCAGTCGGTGACTCCTTCGGCAATAGAAACCGGCGCCAGCACCACTTCGTTCAAGCGGTATCAGTATCAATCGCCACTTCCACCGGGAACGACGGTTCGCATCCAATCGACGGGTGGCCTTAACCTTTCGTTTACGCCGAATCAGGTGGCTTGCAAGGTGTACTCGGGTCCTGCGGGTGGAACCTTGCTCCCGATTCCAACGTCATCCACCTCGATCATTCCTTCCGAATTCCGCGAGCCAAATGCTTGGTCCGTGAGACTTGTGGATTGTCCAAAACTTGAATCCGCGTCCATGAACGCGAATCTCATCAGGACTTTCGATCTCACCCAGCCCTTGCCGCAAACGGTCAGTGCGCTGACATTCGTCGGCTCTCTGTCGCTCACCCTCTCCGCGAGTGCCGACGTCGCCTACAACGAGCAATTGTTTACGTTCCAGTCACCCGCTGACCAGCGGGACTTCACGACGGTTTCCCTGAGCGGGGGGACGGAGAACGTGATATCGGGAGCAAGGGACCAGTCGTTTATTCTCGACTTCGGTCTCGGCGTTCCGCCTTCGGGACCAACGGGTCCGTGCACGGCTTTGGTTACGGATGTTCCCGCGACTTCCGCCGCGCCAAAACCCATCGACGGATTGACGACGGAGGAGCGTTCTTTGGAGCTGGGAAAACGCAAGCGCATTCAGCTCGTGAATTGCTCCGAGTATCAGATCTTGGTGAATGATCAGTTCGCGATGCTCGGTACTTCGGAAGCTGCGCTCACGTCGATGACGAAAGGCGGAATTCGCATCAGTGCCGCAGGTTCCTACGTCAGTATCGAACCCACTTCATTGGCCGGCGAAGGAACAACGGTTTCGATCCGTTCTACCCAGCCCGATGGAAGCGTCGACCAAACTTTTAGCTATGCCGCCTCCGATCCGTTTGTTGCCAATGCATCGTCCGCGTCCAGCGACCTCTCCGACGGTTCGGATCTGGGAAATTGTCCGTGCCCCCCGATGGCGAACGGCGGTCTCTTCGCCCAGGTCCTTCGTTTCGTGGGGCTGAGTCGTCCCATCGCTTCCACCGATTGTCCGTGCGATGGCATTGATCCCCCCGTATCGACGCAGCAATGCGGTAACTCGATCATCGAAGGGGACGAGATGTGCGACGGCGGCAATATCGGGGCTTTCGATTGCTTCTATTACGGTCCTCAATTCAACGCCGGTTCCCCCGCATGCGATCTCAACTGCATGCTCACGATCGGTTCATGCGTCGCCCTCGGCGGTCCCGGCTGCAACAATGATGGAATACGCCAAGATGGCGAGCAGTGCGACGGGACGGATTTTGCGGGAAACGATTGTGGATATGCCGGCCCCGGCTATGTCGGGCAACTTACTTGCGATGAGAATTGCCAGATACAGACCGTGGCCTGCGCGCCTCCGCCGGATTCGAACTGTAACAACAACAACGTGAAAGAGGGTGTCGAACAATGTGACGGCAACGATTTTGGAGGAGAGTCGTGTTCCTACTTCTCCGCGAGCTACGATACCGGTTCCCTTTTCTGCAACAATTGCGTCATTGAAATCGGTACCTGCGCGACCAGTGCGCCGCCGGGTTGCAATCTCAACGGCATAAAAGAGATCGAAAACGACGAAGTGTGCGACGGTTCGGATTTTGGGGGGATCGGTTGCTCGTACTTCGGTTCGCAGTTCGATCAGGGCGAACCGTTTTGCGACGATTCATGTCAGATCCAGCTCGGTTCTTGCTCTCAATCTCCGCCGCCCGCGTGCGCGAATGAAGGCGAGATGTGCGATGGATGGGGAGGTGCTACTTGGTTGCCGTCATGTTGCGTTGGTGGCTTGACGTGCGGTTTTAATGGGGAAGTCTATGTTTGTCAGTCGCCGGCCACGGTGGGCTCCTCTTCCTCGTCCAGTTCGAGTTCAGGCGGAACCTACAATCTTTCTCTTGTGCATACGGCGGATGTTTCTCAGCCTTCTCCCGGCAGCACGCTCGCCTACACGATTCGAGTGAGCAATACGGGCCTCTTTCCCGCCCTTAGTTTCTTTGCGGGTCCTACATTGACGGATGTTCTTCCCGCCGGCGTCACTTTTGTATCGGCGACACCGTCGCCGTCTTCCGTGAACGGGCAGACGATCACATGGGACCTGTCTCCCGTTTGGCCTCTTGTCGATCAGCAGATCACGGTGACAGCGACGGTGGACTCGAATGCCGCGACAACCGCTCCGCTGACCGCGACGGCCAGCCTTCCCGGGGCATTGTCCGCCGGTGCCTCCGTCACCGTCACGACGGTCGCCGCTTGCGGCAATACGACGATCGAAACCTTTGCCTATGACTGTGTTCATACATCCGACTGCAATCAACCGGGGGCGCCCGGGGGCGTTTGTGTGGCGGGAGCCTGCACGGAGCAGTGCGATGACGGCAATACTGTCGACGGCGATCTGTGCAATAGTCGTTGCCAGACGATCGCCTGTGGCAACGGTCATGTGGACAGTTTCAATCTGATCGATCCGGGTTCCACATGCCCCTCGCCGTCCATGATTGTCGCGGGCTTTCCTCCGACGGGTTACTGTATCGAGGGATGCGATGACGGAAATACGGTATCGGGTGATGGCTGCTCGGCGACATGCGGTCAGGAGTTCGTCGTTTCCTTGTCGTCTGTTTCATCGGTTTCTTCCTTGCCGTCGGTCGGCTCTTCTTCGTCGGTTCCAGCATGCGTAGTAGCCGGCCAGTATTGTGCGACGGATGCCGAATGCTGCGGCGGCGGTTCCTGCGCGTACGATCCGACGCTGGGGGATACCGCCTGCGGTGTCTGCGGTGACGGAATCATCACCGGAGGAGAGCAGTGCGATGGCCTGAATTTCGGAGCTGCAACCTGCACGACGAGCGGTTACGATAACGGTCAGCTTACGTGCGCGCCCGGCTGCGTGATCAGCGTGGCCACGTGCAACAAGTTGCCGGTGGTCGTGAAGAGTCATACGGCACTTCCGATGGCGCCGCGCCCGGGACAGTCGATCGTCTATACGCTTGTGGTCGAGAATACGTCGGCTTTCACCGCCACGAGCGTGAATGTGATCGATGATTTGCCGTCAGCACTCCAGAACCTCATGTCCGCCGGAGGAGTGGGACAGTTTATCGGAGGCGATTTCGTCGTTGTCCTGCCCACGCTTGGTCCTGGTTCCACCGCGACATTCACTCTCACCGGAACTGTTCCTGCGAATGCCAATGCGGGCGATTCCTATGCGGCGGCCGCCTCCGTGAACGGCGCTTTACCCACAACGGTCTCGCCCGTCGCGGTTGAGCCCGGTAAAGGGTGTGTTCTTGTGCAAGTCACAGGTATTGCAGCATGGGATGGCAATTCCGCCATCGCCGCGCTTCCGGGATTTGCGTTTCAGCTTGGTACCGATCCGACGAATACGATCACGACAGATATCAACGGTCGTGCCGTCTTCGGCAATGTCGTTCCTGGCGTGGTGAACATCACGCACCTGCCTTCCATGCCTTCTCGTTGGAGGCGGCCGTCGGGAGCGGTTGATACGAAGCCGGTGATTGTCGCGGAGCTGCCTCCTGGTTCGGTGGGTAACACGGGCTGTGCCGTCGTGAACTTCACGGATGAGGAGTATCAGTCTCCCGTACAGCCCACGAAAACGGCATCGGTGTCGAAACTGTTGCCGGATCAGACGATGGATTACACGGTCGTCTTGCAGAACGTCGATCTCGTCCGTTCGGTCAGCGTCAACCTGCAGGATTCGATTCCCGCGCAATTGCAGTACCAGAGTTTGCAGCAGGGCGGTAACAATGTTCCCGCGATACAGAACGGCAGCACTCTCACTTGGTCCGCAACGGTACCCGCCAATCAGTCGGTGACCTTCACGATCGGCGTCCGCGCGAAGGACGCAGCCACGCTGGGTCTTGCGCTGTCCAACGCCGTAAACACCGTAAGCGTCCTTGGCGGACCCAGCGACTCATGCACGGTGCAGGTCGATGCGACGGTGCCCCTGCCGTCTTCTTCCTCGGTATCCAGTATTGCGCCGCCTGTCAGTTCCGCGCCCGTCCCCGTCTCTTCGGCAGGCGCGTCGCAGTCTTCCGCCGGAGTTGCTTCTGCGGGTAGTTCGGCTGTCTCGTCGGTTGGCGCATCGTTCACAAGCGCTTCCAGTGCGGCGACATCCGCTCCCCTCGCGCTATCGTCGTCATCGGCGACCAGTGTGACCGGTGTTTCCTCTTCCGCGCCGATCGCCGCGGTATCCAGTTCTTCCGTGTCGACGGCGGCTTCCACTTCCTCGACGCTGGCCGTGGTTTCCAGTTCTTCCTCTTCCGTTCCGGCTACGGGTGCTTCCAGTTCTCTGATGGTCGCCATCGCATCGAGCGTCTCCTCTTCCGCGCCGATCGCCGCGGTATCCAGTTCTTCCGTGTCGACGGCGGCTTCCACTTCCTCGACGCTGGCCGTGGTTTCCAGCTCCTCCTCTTCCGTTCCGACGGCGGGAGGATCCAGTTCTTCTCTTGCCACCGTTCCTTCCTCATCGAGCAGCTTCGCTTCCGTTGGAGGCGGAGTGTCCTCGGTTCCTGCGAGCGGTTCTTCCAGTTCATCTTCGGTCATCCCTGTTTCTAGTATTTCGTCTTCATCCGTGTCATCGGGATACGGTTCCGTCTCGTCTCCGAGCATCACGTCGTCTTCCGTCCCGGGCACGACAACAAATACGAAGTACACGTGTGATACGTGCCTCCAGATCGCCTCGGGCGATTGCGCAGGGTTGTCGAACGGAAAGTGTCGGCCGAACCCCATACTCACGCCGATTGCGCCGTGGATGTGCGTGCCGAATGAGTCCGTGTGCACGGGGTCATCCTCGTCCTTCTTCTCCCTTTTTGCGGCTTCTTCGTCGGTGATGTCTTCCGTCGCTTCGTCTGAACAATCGGGCCCCGTTTGTTGGTGTAGTTGCGAGTATGTGCAGTGCGAGAACTGCACCGAAGAACTCACGGAACTGTGCGGTCTGGCTTGCGAATCCGACAACGTGTATGCGTGCGTGCAGAGCTCCTCCTCTGTGCAGTACGTCGCTGCAAGCAGCCCGTCCTCCGCTTCCGTCGGTCAATCGTCGTCGTTCGTTTCTTCTTCGCTGTCTTCGCTCCATGGGGCAGCCAATTCTCCCTCTTCCCTCTCCTCCTCGTCGTCGTCGAGTGTCCAGTCTTCCGGCTCGTCGTCCGTTTCGTCCGCGGATGCGTCCTCGTCCCTGTCGTCGATCACATCGGCTTCTTCCGAGTCGTCTCTTTCTTCGGTTCGGTCCTCCTCCTCCTCCTCCTTCCGATCCTCTGCTTCGTCTTCCGTGCTCCAGCGTCCGAACCTGTGGTGCGATAGAGGACTCCAGCGCAACACGACAGTCACCTATCTGCCCGATTACGATCCGGGGAATCCTCAGCAAGACTTGGCCAAGGGGGGGATGATTTTCTTCCGCGTTCCGCGAGAGGAGGAGAATCCCTCGATTATCTCGCTTTTCTTTAAACGCGGGTCCGGCAATGATCCCAGATTCGAAGACGCTGAGACGCCCGCGATTCGCGATCTGCAGAATGCCAATGCCCGCGATGCGCTCCAGTCGTGCCTTCTCGCGAAAGACACGAGCCTTTGTCTTCAGGGTGCGCAGGGGAACCGCCGTTGCGTGATCATGTCGATCGACGCGTGCGTTGTCGCCAACTTCAGCGTCTTCGGCCTGGATGACCGCGCAGCTTGCTGTGCCACGGCCGATGTTGCATGCGGTCCCTCGAACCCACAGGGTGCGCAACCCTGATTTTTTCCGCCACTAGCCTTGATCCCTTTCCGAGTGCTACAGTCGACCCCATGAGACGTGTGCCGGCCCTTCTGGCCTTCCTGATCCTCTTTCTCCTTACGGTCGCCCTCGGCGTCTTCTTTGAGCGGCGATCGAACAGGGCGACGCAGCCGGAGAAAGCCGGTTGGTGCTGTATGCGTGCCCAGAAACAGTGTGTCGTCAAAGAGAGTATGCAGGCATGTCGTGGAGCAGGTGGCGCCCTCTTCAATTGGAGTCGCGAGTCTTGTCAGAACGCTTGCCGTTGATGTCTCTTCACTCTCTCAGTCGTCGGGTCGCCCTCGCGGGTTTGCCACTGCTGGCTCTTGCCGCGGCGTTTGTCGCTGCACCGGCGGCGCTTGCGACGAGCGATGACGATCTCCTTCAGCAGCACGTGGGCGAGTACCTCAGCAATACGAACTTTTGCTGCATACCCGGTCAGGCATCGACGCCCCTGAACTACAGTCCGCAGTTCGGGCTTTCCGGCGGCGGACTCTGCGAGCCGAATTACGGGGACATTACCGTGTGTAAGGCTTCCGGCGGAGTCATTTTTACGGAAATCGACGGAGCCCAATGCGCTCGATCTTGCGGCTTGAAAGCCGGACTCTACTACTGCTCCAAGGCGGGGAACTATTGTTCGCAAAACCCTCCGAGCACGGGCGTAGCCGTAGGATACGCGACATCGGGGGATTGCGCTCTCGCCTGCAAGCCCAAAGGGCCGATCGAAGTAAAGACCGTCGCCTGTCGTTGCACCGACGAAGGAAAGGAGAGCGTGACCTGCGATATCGTCGTGGGTCCTCCCGGTTCCATGGGTACGGATTTGCTTTTACAGAAGCCGATTTCAACACCGCCTCCTCCCCCCTTGAATCTTCTCCTTCAGGGAGGTGGTACAAGCTCAGTTCTGTTTCAGAATCCCATCTACGCCCCAACGTCCTCTTCTCCGGGCGCCTATCTCCAACGGGAGTCCCCTTTTGCGTCACTGCTTTCCGTGCCGAGAGCGGCAGCGCAAACCCCTCCGCCTCCCGGCACTTCGGCGGGAAGTCCTTCCACGTCGACCTCTCAGAGCGATAACGCCACGGTTCGTTTCTGGTTGCAGACAGGTTCTCCGGATAGCCAGAATTGGGCAAAAATCGTTACCTATATGGCGAATACCACCGATGCCGTTGAGGAGAATCTCGTTGCGACCTGCGAATTGGGTCAGTGCGACGTGAGCGTTGCGCGACAGGAAGGGGTGATTTCCGTAACCTTCGACCGCTCGGTGATTTCGTCGGAAAGCATCACCGAAATGGCTGCGCGCGTTCTTCAAGGCGAAGACGACGACACGACCGTGCCGACCAGCGTCTACGATACGAAGACGGGTGCCATCCCTACCGTTACTCAGTGTGAAGATCGCAAGTCCGGAACGATCGCTTGTTACGATCAGTACGGTAACGAACAGTCGAGTGGCCAGGGCGGTCACCCGGAGGTGAGTTACACCTTGAAAGTTCCGAATGTCATTCAGACCATAACGGTCCAGGATGACATCAACGGACAGTACAGCGACAAGTACGATTGTCTCGATGTTGGCGACGGTTCGGAGCCCAAACTGACGCTCGAAAACAATGTAACGATTCGCACGGTTGGCGGAACGGTGTATACCCCCCTACAGTGCTCATCGGGGAGCGAACCGGAGAGCACGTGTTGTTCCATCGATCTCGCTCCGGACGATACCGGCAGCTATAGGGCACAGCTCACCTGCACGATCGTTCCGCCGTTGCGTTCCACCGCCGCGGGCAATGATTATGAAATCGCCGTCTCGGGCATCAAGGTATTTTCCACGCCCGAGTGCGTCGATAAGCCCGTCGATAATATCGCCTGGACCTGGCCGAACGTTCGTCCGGACGATTACGAAGGTTCCAACGTGACGTCGCTGACGGTGCCCAGTTGTCAGGTAAATGAGTGCGATGTTTGCTGGATTCCGTTCGACAGTGAGGGCGAAGTGAAGACCCAGGAAACGTGCGAGCAGGACGCGAAGTGCCAGTGGGTGAATGATGGAGGAGGATCGCCTGGAGTGACCCAAACAACCGAAGGGGGATACTGTCGGCCGAGGGTCGGTGTGTGCCCTGGCTATATCGGTTGTTGTTATTGGCCTCTCATCACTATCGGCGAAACCCAAACATTTGGTAAGTACTTGGCTTGGGGAGGAGTCGATTCCGAGGGCGGTTCCGTTGAGGGCAAGACCTATCGCCAGGTCTCCGAAACACAGTGGCAAGACATAACTGGTGGTAGCAATCAACAGAGCTTTGATACGGCATTGTCCTGTTTTCCGATGTATAGCACCGCTTCCGCGACTGGAGTTTCTGCCAGGGAAGCTCAGTCAGTCTTTGAAGGGAACCGTATTCCGTCGGAGGCTGAAATTAATAAGATGAAAGGAGCCTGTGAAACGTACCGCACGTACGACACCACATACACCAGTTCCGCGAGCTCCGCTGACGAGGCTGCGAGTGCGTCCTACTCCTCGGAGAAGCCAGAACGCGACGATCTGTGGTGTCCTAGCGGGGATCTTACCGATCTTGAAGCCGAGTTGATCGCCGATGCGGGAAACGCGGCGCTCATCGATATCAATGACGAATCCGTCGATCCCAGCGGAACTTGGCTACCCAACTACACGACTGCCCGACATAACATGCAGAACGGAGGTCTCGTGTACTTCCGTTATCCGCGTTTCAATCCCTTTGGCAATGCCAGCGACTTCTACAAGCGCAATTCCGGAAACGATCCCCAGTACGATGACGATCCTGCTCTCAATACCACAACCCAGGACGGCTATGCCGCCTGTATGGAAGGCAAGCGCATTGCGATCTGTCTTGCGGGAGATCCCGCCAAGGCTTCGATGAACTGCGGCGTTACCGATGCGAGCGAGTGCGTGGACGGAGGCGGGACGGTCTTGCGCAATGGTCCTACCGATATGGATCTCTGCTACTTCCTTTCGGTCATTCTCAATGATAACGGCAGCTGGGACGGCCTAGCCGACGCACCCGTTCCTGCCGCTGCGAACGCCGCCGCGGCGAACGGCGGACAGGCGGGGAACGGAAACAATGTCGGTCAGGATGTCATCGATTTCTTCTCGGAAACTCTGGATATGATCGCGGGCTGGTTCCAGTGACCGGGTTGAGAGAATACCGCATCATATTCTTAAAAATCGTCAGCACCGAGTAGCCTCATTCGGCCTTTTGGGCTGTGCAGCGCGAGACTCTCTCATGGTAGAGTCTTTTCCATGCGATCCCGGACGTTCTTGATCACGTCAGTCGTGGTTTCTGTCATCGGATTCCTTCTCGGATACTTCGTTGTCAGTCGATATCTGGCGAAGTCGGGGTTGCAACCTCCGTCCATCTCCGAGCCAGCGACCTCCGGCGCGTCCAGCGTGGATCGTTCCGGTTGGTGCTGCACCGTCGTCGGCCAGAATTGTTCGCCCGAAACATCGGCGCAGCTTTGCATCGGCAAAGGAGGGCGTCTCTTCAATCGGAGTCGCTCCCAGTGCGATTCTCTTTGTGCCGTTCTTAAAAAGAAGCTCTGATCGATGTCCTTCTCTTCACTCAAGCGCTGGCTCCCGGTCGGCATTGCCCTCGGAGGTGTAGGGGCCATGGTGTTGGTGTCTCTTATTGTTCGGAATCCCCGGTCACAGACTGCTGCGCTTACACAGCCTGGCTGTGCGCTGACGGAGGATTTTCTCCCCCCCTTCCTCTGGGGTACCCCTCTCGCCGATGATTATGATTTGCCGCTGGTGAATGCAGCAGGCTGTAACGATATTTGCGTACTCGAAAATGAGGGTACCGACCCCACACTCCTCTGTCTTGGCAACGAAGACAGCGCCTCTATCGAAGGGCGTGTCGTTGTATCGCGTGTTGTGAATGCCGCCGCCGTGCCTCCCCTGACGCAGATTGTAGTGCAGGCATATTCGGGTACGAGGGCTGGTTGGACCCAGATTCGCATCGGCGGCGTATGGCATGTCCTTGAGATCCGTCGGCCTTCAGGTGGTCATGGGCGGCGTGGATATTGTACCGGATCGGCGAATGGAGTTGCTGATTGTCAGGATCTTTCGAACTTTGGCTTGTGCAAGCTCACGTATCGCGTCGTCAATATTCCACTCATCGGGCCCACAGCAGTTCCGGACGGCATTCACGATCCAGCGGTGTTCTATCCGGCGGAAGAGTATGGTGTCGACTACGCAGACATCACGACGAATGACAAGGTTATCCAGGCGCAATGTAAGTACAATCTCGATAACAATACCCCGTTCCCATGCTGTCATCAGGCGCCAATTCCTTTGGTGGGGTATCAATTCGATAATCTGCCGTATGACGAATGCGGCGGCATCTCTTTCTTGGAAGACCCGCCTGCGGATGTAAAAGCAAAATACGTTGCAGCCAGTTGTTTTCCGGTCTTGGCTGGACCGCCGCCCCCCGGTCCCTATGTCGGCGTGGCCGCCGCACCTGCGTTCGGCATTCAGAATTACAACGTTTGCTGCGATCCGGAGGCCGGTGGCGCCGCTCCCGGTGCGGCGCGCTGCAACATCAGCGCGCGCAGCAATCTTTTGAAATTCAATTCCGATGCCAGCGTGGATCGTGCGGGATTCGGTCCGTTGAACGGCTTCCTTACCGTACCGCCTGCGGTCGAAGCGAAGAAACCGATTGGCAAATTGGATGTCACGATCAAGAAGACGGCTGATGGTGGATCAACAATGATCGTCTGGCCCACGGATCGCGGTTACACGCGGCGGTATCTGTACCGTGCGCTCTATTTCATCGGCACGCTCGAAAATATCCGAAAAGAAGATCCGGATGTTCTCCGCTTTAAGCTGCCGAACGGCGACAATATCTCGAAGGTGATGCAGGTGCTTGCAGAGCCCCTCGATTCGCCACTTACCCTTGCGCAGTACAACGCCGATCCGCGCAGGCTTGCCAATATCACTCTCGATGCCGGCAAGTGGAAGATCCGCAAGCTCACCGGCAACCCGCGGGTGAACAATCAGCTGGGAGCGGATGTCGATGCGTTGGAAGAAGCCATGGACGACTGGCTCGCGGTGGAAGACGGCATCGTCGCCAATCTCGTCGGGGAGACCTACGAGATCAACGAGCCGGCGAATGCCGCCGACAAGCAAAAAGTCCTTGAAACACTTCTCTTCCCGCGCAAAGACGCGGGTGCCGTCGCCGCCGCGGATCGTCTCGCGAATGCATGCGGTGCTGCGGGCGGAGCGGTGGCCGACGTCGACCCTGCGGCGGCGGGAATTGCCGACGTCGCCGCGGTCCAGACGAGGATCGATACGTGCGCCGATATGTGCGGACTCGTGTTCTGCGTCTTCAATCAACGCGATCCCGGCACGCAGATCGTTGCTCCGAGTTGCGTCCGCGGCAAACTGACGATTCCGGCCGATATTCTCGCCGCCGAGACCGCGGATCCTACGAAGGTCTGCTACACCGGAACGGCTCTGAAGAGAACGGATGGTGCCGTCTCTTTCCTTGTTCCCGATTACTGCCCCGTTCCTCCGTCCCTTCCCGCGATTCCGGCGAGCGGAGACCGTACGGCCGTCACGCGCTACCTCGCCGCTCAGACGACGCTTGGGACGAAGATCTGGGGTGCGAAGAAGATAGCAAGATCCTTCAATACCTTGGCCGATTGTCAGACGTCTTGCGTGAGCGTATCGACCTTCAACAACAGTTCCCGAGCGGGAGGAACGGGCACGCAGCAGGGCGGAGGGGTGCCCGGCGGCCGCCAATCCGGCGGTCTCCCCGGCGGGGGCGTTCCCGGTGGCGGAATTCCCGGCGGAGGGATGCCCGGCGGCGGAACTCCCGGAAACAACGGGGGGATCGGCTCCACGCGCACGGGTGCGAATGGTAATAATTCGCCGAGTCCCCCGGGGACAACCGGCAACGGCAACGGCAGTACCAAGACCGGTTCCACGGGGACGGATGCCCCGAATGGCACGCATGGCGGCGATTTCACCGGCACCTCGTCTAAGGGCAGTAGCGCATCCTCCACGCGCACCAGCACGGCTTCTTCGGGTGCATCTTCCACGCGCACCAGCACGGCTTCTTCGGGTGCATCTTCCACGCGCACCAGCACGGCTTCTTCGGGTGCATCTTCCACGCGTACGAGCGGCGCTTCCTCGGGAGCATCGTCCACTCGCACGAGCAGCGTTTCCTCCGGTTCGTCTTCCAGCGCTACTTCCAAGAGCGGTAGCAGCGATTCGTCCCGTTCGGGGTCTTCCTCCAGCCAGTCGTCGTCTCGCTCGTCGAGTTCTTCCTCCGTTTCTTCGGGTTCGAGCAGCTCCGCATCTTCGTCGAGCCGTTCGAGTTCCTTGAACTCCTCGAGTTCGTCCACGTCATCCACCTTCAAATCGGCAACATCGTCGTCTTCGTCTTCCTTCTCTTTCTTCTTCTCGTCCTCCTCCTTCGGGTTCAAGCCCTTCTCGTCTTCGTCGTTGTCCTCGGTGATCATCTTCCTGCCGCCACCGCCGCCGTTCTCATCTTCCATCGGCTTTAAGCCCAATTCTTCGGCATCGTCGTCGTTCTTCCTTCCGCCGCCTCCGCCGGGAACGTCATCGTCCGGATTCCGTTCATCGTTTGCGATCGGCTTCTCGTCCTTCGGCACGGGCTTCTCATCCTTCGGCGCCTTCTCTTCGTACACGGGTACCGGCTTCTCGTCCTTCGGTGCCTTCTCTTCGTTCAGCTTCTCTCAGTTTGGCTTCTCTTCCTCCGCGTGTCCGCCCACGATCTGCTTCCCCTGCACGAGTAACAGCCAGTGTCCCAGCAATCAGTGTTTGAACGGGCAGTGCGTACCGCTTTGCGGTAACGGCAAGGTTGATGGGCAGGAAGTGTGTGACGACGGGAACAGCGGTAATGACGACGCATGCACCAACTCGTGCAAGCTCGGTACCAACCAGGTCTGTCGTTCTCATGATCAGTGCGGTACCGGACTCTGTCTCAACGAGCGCTGCACCCCCTGCAATACCACCAGTCAGTGTCCGGCGAATCGCCTGTGTCTGAGCCGCCAGTGCGTGGACGCCCCGATGTGCGGCAATGCGATTCCCGAATGGACGGAGCGTTGCGACGATGGGGATCGCGATGACTTCAACAGTTGCAGCAACAAGTGCCGCCGCGGCAATGGCGAAGCCTGTCTCGTGAACCGCGATTGCGCTTCGCTCTTCTGCTTCAATGGAATCTGTCAGGCTTGCACGAGCAGCGACCAGTGCGGTGGTGCCGCTTGCATCGACGGTCGTTGCGAGGATCTTTGCGGCAACGGTGTCATCAACTTCGGAGAGCAGTGCGACCAGGGCGCTGACAATAGCGATATCCTGCCCGATCGCTGCCGCGCCGATTGTCTCTCCCCGCGCGTCGGTGACGGCGTAAAGGACAGCAACGAGGAATGCGACGACGGCAACACCGTTTCCGGAGACGGTTGCGATCGCTACGGACGTCTGGAAAACGGCACTCCGGGCGGACCGCTCGTGATCGACCTTTCGCCTCTCACGGGCAATCTCAACGGTCAAACAAGCGGTGTGCTTCCGTACGGCGGAAGCGGCACCGTCATCGGCAATCGTCCGCCGAAGAATACCGATGTCGGTCCTGCCGCCGTGATTGTGATGATCACCGGTGCCGCCGCCGGGTTCGCCTGGATGCGCCGCCGCGTCTGGTTGCCCTCGTAACCGGGCATGACTTTTCGGGGGATTCGGGTACGCTAGCTTTCCTATGCCTCGAGCCACGGCGTCGGCCCATAGAAGAACCTTTACCGCTGCGCTTTTTCTCCTCGTGCTCGGGGTGTTTGTCCCCGGAAAGTCGATCGTGTCCTCTGCGGTGCGGCAGCCCGTCCTGCGGTCGGAGGCACTCGTCATCATCGGGCACGGCGGAGCGACAAAAATAGGAATTCTCCGCGCTTCCAAGCCGAATGCGGAGATGCTGGAGTTCCGCACGGACGTAGATCCTGTTTCGTTCACCGTTCCCGCGGCATGGGTCATGCGTGAAGTGCGCGGGACGACCATCGGTTCTGTGGGGAGGACAGAAGATATTCCCGGTCGCCTTCGCTGGTCTCTTCCCGCGAACTCGCGCCTTTCTTTTTTGACCGATCGGCCTTCGACTCTGTCCGTACGAGCGCGGGGAAGCGGCAGTGTTCTCCTGACGTTTGTCGATCTGCGTCTCGATACCGAGGAAAAGCAGGAGCAGTCGATCCTCCTGCAAAAGGAGACGGTGAGGTTGTGGTGAGGAAGAGAGGAACAAGGAACTGGGGATTAGGGACTAGAAGTTCCGTATTACTAGTCCCCAGTTCCTAGTCCCCAGTCCCTTTCCTGGAGAAAACATGGAAAAATGAACCCCTCCGACCGTCACAGGCGTATACTCCCCCCATGGAACTCGACCCGCATACGCTCCAGCAGATCATCCGACGCATCGAGCAGCAGATGCGCTGCCCGCAGTGCGGCAAGAAGGTGCCCATCGATTTCGCGTCCGTGCGCGTCGCGGGAGACAATTTTCTCATTCTGCAGCTTCGTTGCGAAACGTGCGACGCGTTCATCGTTCTGCACGCCACGCTCCAAGGCGCTGCCACCGCCAAGACCGATGATAAGATGGTCAATGCCTCTTCCACCCTTCATCTCAAGGAAGACGAGATCGCCCAGCTGCATAAGGGTCTCGAGCAGAGCGGGGGATCGTTTGAAGCGCTGTTTAAAAAGTATTCCGGGAAACACGACGATTCCGTATCCGCATGACATGATGAAGCCCCGGTTCATCATCGGGACGGTCCTTTTGCTTTCCGCTTGCGCCGGCGCAGATGTCACACAGGTCCGGATCGATACCGAAAAGTTCGTGCGCGCCGCAAGCGGTTCCCTTCGGGATATCCCGGGTACGCTGCGTGATACGGTCGAGCTCGGGAAGCAGGGGATCGATACGGTGAAGAAGACCGTCGGGACGGTATCCAGCACGGTCGATCAGGCGAAGAAGGGGATCGACCAGGTCAAAAACGGAATCGATGCGATCAAGGAAGGCGCGAAAGTGGTCGAAGGGACGGTGTATGGCACAGGGACGGCTTCGAGTGCGAGTAGCCATTGAATGAGTTTCGAGTTTCGCGTTGCGAGGATCGCATGCCTCCAGAATTTTTTGAAACCCGCAACCCGACACCCGGAACTTTCTCGCCATTCCTCTTGCATTCTCCCGCTTTTTGACTAGAATTTCCCCGTCATCATCGTTCTCCCTCCCGCGGGTCAGACGACCGCACCAGGAGGGGGAGCGCATTCTCGTATGTGATCGAAACGGAAAAATATGGCTTCCCTAAGCCAAAAATCTCTCCTTCTCTTTCCATCATCAGGCAACCAGTAACCAATAACGAGTAACTAGTAACCAGTCCCTAGTCCCTTCACTTCCTTCACCCGCAGCGACAATGCCGTTCCCGCACCAAAAGTCCGCCGCCACCGATTCCTTCGACGCCGTCGCGCTCTCGATCGCGAGCCCGGAGGACATGCTCGCGTGGTCGCGCGGCGAGGTCACCAAGGCCGAAACCGTCAACTACCGCACCCAGCGCGCCGAACCCGACGGCCTCTTCTGCGAGCGCATCTTCGGTCCCACGAAGAACTTCCAGTGCTTCTGTGGCAAGTACAAGGGCGTCCGCTACGCGGGCGTCGTCTGTGAGAAGTGCGGCGTCGAAGTGACGCGCAGCATCGTCCGCCGCGAGCGCATGGGCCATATCAACTTGGCTGTTCCGGTCACGCACATTTGGTTCCTCCGCTCGTCGCCGTCCCGCATCGGTTTGCTTCTTGATCTCCCGATCAAGACGCTCGAGCAGATCGTCTACTTCGCGGCCTACATCGTCATTCAGGTCGATGAGGATGCCAAAAAGGAGGCGGAGAAGGAGGTGGATCAGATGATGGATCAGCGAAAAAATCAGCTGAAGCGCGATTTTGAGCAGGAAAAAGAGAAGATGGAAGAGGCCAAGGCCACTCGTGCTCAGCTCGACGCACTCGAGAAGGAGGCCGCTCAAAAGCTTGAGGCCCTCAAGCAGAACCACAAAGATGCTCTCGACGACATCAAGAACCTCCGCACGGGCGCCGTTCTCTCGGAACTGAAGTTCCGTGAAATGAACATGAAATTCGGTCATATCTTCCGCGCAGGAACGGGTGCGGAATCCCTGAAGGAGATCATCGAGTCCGTGGACCTTACCTCCATGATCGATGGTCTTCACAAGGAGCGCGAGCAGAGTGCCGGTCAGAAGCTGAAGAAGGTCATGAAGCGCATCAAGCTCGTCAGTTCGCTCGCGCAGTCCAGCATCAAGCCGGAGTGGACGATTCTCACGCGCCTCCCCGTCATTCCGCCGGATCTTCGCCCGATGGTGCAGCTTGACGGAGGCCGCTTTGCGGCATCGGATCTCAACGATCTCTATCGCCGTGTCATCAACCGAAACAACCGTCTCAAGAAACTCATGAGCATCGGTGCCCCGGAAGTGATCTGCCGCAACGAGAAGCGCATGTTGCAGGAGGCGGTCGATACGCTTCTCAATAACTCAGCGCGCGCAGGAAAGACCTTATTTACCGCGGGAGATCGCCGAAAACTCCGTTCGCTCTCGGACATGCTCAAGGGCAAACAGGGTCGTTTCCGACAGAACCTCCTCGGCAAGCGCGTCGATTACTCCGGCCGTTCCGTTATCGTCGTCGGTCCTCACCTCAAGCTCACCCAGTGCGGTCTGCCGAAGGAAATGGCGATGAAGCTCTTCAAGCCGTTCGTCATCGGCCGCATTATCCGCGACGAACTCGCGCACAACGTGAAGGCCGCCGAGCGCTTGATCCAGGACTCCGCCAAGGAAGTGTGGGACATTCTCGAGGAGGTGATCCACAACAAGTACGTGCTCTTGAACCGCGCGCCGACGCTCCACCGTCTCGGTATTCAGGCGTTCATGCCGGTGCTTGTGGAAGGCCTCGCCATCCAGTTGCACCCGCTCGTTTGCGCCGCTTTCAACGCCGACTTCGACGGTGACCAGATGGCCGTGCACGTCCCGCTTTCCGAGAAGGCACAGGACGAAGCGCGCGACATGATGGCCGCGGTCAATAACGTCCTCAAGCCCTCCGCCGGCGAGCCGATCATCAACCCGATCCAGGACATGGTGCTCGGTTGCTACTATCTCACCCGCGTTCACGACGGCAAGAAGGGTCACGGCATGACGTTCGCATCTCCTGCCGAAGCGTTTTTGGCACACGACAGCGGTATTGTCGATCTTCAGGCCAAGATCAATGTCCGTTTCGCTCTTCCGGGAGACAAGCCATCGATCATCGAAACTTCGGTCGGCCGTCTTAAGTTCCAGGAGATCGTTCCGCCGAAGCTCGGACTCATTAACGATACGATGAAGAAGAGAAATCTTTCCGATCTCATCGCCCGTTCTCTCGAAGTGATGGGTCGCGAGGAGACAGTCGCTCTTGCGGATCGCATCAAGACGCTCGGTTTCGATTACGTCACTTTGTCCGGAGTTTCCATTTCCGCCAACGACATCCTCGTTCCGGCCGAGCGACAGAAGCTGCTCGACGAAGCAAACGAGAAGATTCGCACCATCAACAACTTCTACTGGAAGGGTCTTGTCACCGCCGACGAGCGCTACAGTCACGCTATCCGTATCTGGTCGAAGACCAAGAACGAGGTGACGTCGGCGATGATTCAGGAGTTCAACCGCTACCCGGAGAACGACATTACCTACGTGATCGATTCCGGTGCCCGTGGCAACTGGGGTCAGGTCACGCAGCTCGCCGGTATGAAGGGTCTCGTCGCCGACCCGTCCGGTCACACCATCGAGCTTCCCGTTCAGAGCAACCTGAAAGGAGGTTTCTCCGTTCTCGAGTACTTCACCGCTACGCACGGTGGACGCAAGGGTAAGTCCGACACGGCTCTCAAGACCGCCGAGGCCGGTTACCTCACGCGCCGCCTCGTCGACGCCGTTCAGGACGTCATCATCCGCGAGGAGGATTGCGGCGGAACCGACGTGCACATGATCACCCGTGCCGATTCCGAGAGGATCGGCGAGAAGTTCGAGAGCCGCCTCTTCGGCCGCTCGCTCGGCGTGGACCTTGTCGTCAACGGCAAGACTGTCGCCAAGCGCGACGCGGAGATCGATGCCGATATGTTGGACATCATCAAGAAGGAGAAAGTAAGCGAAGTCGCCGTGCGCTCCATCATGACCTGCCGCACCCGCGGAGGCATTTGTCTTAAGTGCTACGGCCGCGACCTCGCCAATAACAAGACCGTGAAAATCGGAACGCCGGTCGGCATCATCGCCGCCCAGAGTATCGGCGAGCCGGGTACTCAGCTCACCATGCGTACCTTCCACATGGGTGGAGTCGCGGAAGGCGCCGACATCACGCAGGGTCTTACGCGCGTCGAGGAGCTCTTCGAGGCCCGTTCCCCGCGCACGCCAGCGACCCTTTCGGATATCACGGGTCGCGTGAAGGTCAGCCACCAGGGCGGTCACGCGTTCGTCCATGTCGTCGCCGAGCAGCCGGGAGAGGACAGTTACTTCATTCCGTCCGGATACCAGGTCGTCGTAAAGAAGGATGACGAGGTCGCCGAGCGTTCCATCATCGCCAAGTCCTCCACGGATAAGTCCACGATCAAGGCTACGATCTCGGGCAAGATCAGCTCCATCGAACGCGGTCTCGTGAAGGTCCGCCACAACGAGATCCAGGAGCGTACGTACGAGTTCGGTCCCCGCGATTCGCTTCTCGTAAAAACGGGCAGCTTCGTGGAGGCCGGTCATGCGCTCAATGCAGGCCACTACAACCTCCAGGAACTCCTCGAGAAGAAGGGGACGTACGCGGTCCAGAACTACGTCGTGCAGGAGGTCCAGCACATTTACGCGTCCCAGGGTCAGACGATCAACGACAAGCACCTTGAGATCATCGTGAAGAAGATGTTTAGCAAGGTCCGCGTCATCGACTCCGGCGATACGAAGTTCCTCCCGGGAGAGATCGCCGATATGGGTGAAATCCTTTACGAGAACGATCGTCTTGCCAAGGAGGACAAGAAGTCCCGCGGAGCCACCTACGAGCAGCTGCTCCTCGGTATCACCCGCGTAGCCCTCGCTACCGACAGCTGGCTCGCCGGCGCCTCTTTCCAGGAGACGATCCGCGTGCTCGTGGAGGCCGCCACTACCCGTCGTATCGATCTTCTCAAGGGTCTCAAGGAAAATGTCATTATCGGCCGTCTCATCCCCACCGGCGAGGTCTACCGCAAGCGCTACCTCGCGGAGCGCGGCGAGGCCGTCGAAGGGGAGGAAGAAGTCGCCTAACAGTTTCGGGTTTCGAGTTGCGAGTTACGAGAAAACGCTAGCCGAAGCCCAAATACTCCCCTCGAAACCCGCAACCCGTCCCCCGTAACTCTCCCCGTCCTCCCTTTACTTCTCACTGCGAAACGACTACCATTCGACGCCTTTATGCCTACCATCAACCAACTCGTCCGCCGCTCCCGCAAGAGCAATCGCGCCAAGTCCAAGGCTCCTGCCCTGCAGGAAGGCTGGAATGCGCTCAAGATGCATGCGGTGAAGATGCCGAGCGGTAACCCCTTCAAGCGCGGCGTGTGCGTGAAGGTCACGACGATGACGCCGAAGAAACCGAACTCCGCTCTTCGCAAAATCGCCCGTGTTCGTCTCGTCAACGGAAAAGAGGTGAAGGCGTACATTATGGGTGAGGGTCACAACCTCCAGGAGCACTCCGTGGTCCTCGTCCGCGGCGGCCGCGTCAAAGACCTTCCCGGCGTGCGCTACCACATCGTCCGTGGCATTCTCGACACCGAAGGCGTGCGCGATCGCAAGCAGGGTCGCTCGCTCTACGGAGCCAAGAAGCCCAAGGCCTCGAAGTAGTTTTTAGTTGGTAGTTTGTAGTTTTTAGTGCCACTGATCGTCACTCTCCATAGGTTTCCGTACTACAAACTACAAACTAAAAACTAAAAACTTTCCCACTCCTCTCTTAACCTCATCATGGCCCGCCCCGTTAAGCCCTTCATCCCCACCGGTAGCGACCCTCTCCAGGAGAAGTTCGTGAACTGCCTCATGCACGGTGGAAAGAAGACGATCGCCCGCAAGATTTTCGCCGATGCTCTCGAGATCATCAAAACGCGCACGAAGGATCCTCCGTATGAGGTTTTCCAGAAGGCGCTTTTGAATGTCACTCCGCTGCTCGAAGTTCGTCCCAAGCGTATCGCCGGTTCCGTGTATCAGGTGCCGGTGGAAGTCACCCCGCGTCGTCAGCAGGCTCTCTCGATTCGTTGGATCCTCGATGCCGCCCGCTCCCGCAAGGGCGTCCCGATGGCGCACAAGCTCGCCCTCGAGCTTCTCGACGCCTCCGCCGACCAGGGTTCCGCCGTCAAAAAGAAGCAGGACGTTCTCAAGATGGCCCAGGCCAACAAGGCGTTCGCCCACCTCGCCAAGGCGGCGTAAGCCTTCGTCCCTTCGACGACAAAGCGACGCCGAGAGGCGTCGTTTTCATATTTGTTGTGTCTCCCATCCGCGAATTTCATGCTTGAGGTCCGTCCGCAGACGAACCGTCATTGATTCTTCGTCTGCGCTCATCATGACAATTCTCGGTTTATTGTTTCTGCGTCTCCAAATAATTGTCAAAAGCCTTTATCAGCTCCTTCAGTGCCTCCGGAATCGCGAGATTTACGTCATCCACGCTCTTGAGCGGCATGATCTTGCTCGAGGTGCTTGTGAGGAACAGTCCGTCGAGCGAACCGATGCTCGAAAGGGGAACGGCTTCCTCGACAAGCCCGTACCCGTTCTCCTTCGCGCACGCGAGCACGTGCTTGCGCATGACGCCTTCGAGAATCTCCGCCGTCGGCGGCGAGATGAGCGTCTTTCCGCGGATAGCCAAGACGTTCGTGCGCGTGCCCTCGGTCACTTCGCCGTTCCGGTTCACAAAGAGCGCGTCGTAGTGTCCCTGCGCCCGTGCGCGCGAGTAGGCGTAGTAGCTCGGGAACATGTTGAGGATCTTCGCCTGCGGGAACATGCGCTCGTGCCGGAAGGTCGATGCTGTCGCGCCGTCACGGTAGAGCTTGCGGTCGGGGAAGAGGGGAGAAAGCGGCAGGATGAAGAGAAGGCAATCCTCGGGTTTTCTGGCACCAATGAGCAGGATTTTCAGATTAAAGGAACCTTCTTTATTGGCTTCTGTAAGGTCTGAAATCCATTTCTTGATGGCAGAGCGCTCAAAGGGGTGCCGTAGCTCGATTGTCGTCGCAGAGTGCATGAGACGGTCCAAATGATCATCCAGGAACCATGCATGGGCGTCCGTAACGCGAATTGTCTCGTAGACACCGAATCCGTAGGCATATTCGATGTTCGAGAGGGGAATCGTAGCTTCGGTTATCGGAAGGAGGACGCCGTTCTTGGAGAACGAGGAAAATGCCATGTATCCGAGTGTAGCATCCGCGGTTTTTTCCGGTTCGTCCCTTCGCCTGGAAATTTTGGGAGCTTAGACCCTTGTCAAATTCGTAAAAATCAGTATAATGCTTGCACAAAATTTTCCGCAACCAACACACATGACTGCCACTCCGCGTCCCCGAACCCTTACGAAAAACGATCTTGATCGGTCGCTCGATTTTTGGGAGGCAGGACCCCTTCGGAAGATTCTTGAGATCGAGTTCGACCTCGTGCTCGACGAGGAGTCGCAACGTCGCGGCGTCTCAGCGAGCGCCGATGCGTGTCGTCTGCTCCACGACGCCGTGGTTCCGGAGGTCTTTCTCTTCCTCACGAAGAATATTCCGTGGTCACCAGCCGAGGAGCGCCGGCTGACACTTTCTCTGGCACATCAGCGCGCCATCCACGCGGAGATTCGCCGCCGCCTCGCCGTCCAGTTGGATCGTTTGGAAAGCTCTCTGCGAAAGGCAAAAGTCCCAATCGAGTCCATGTCTGCCGGAAACCTTCCGGCATTCCTCTCGCTCCTGTCTCAGGAGAGGTGAGGAGGGTTGCGCCTCCGGGGCGGTTTCTGTAGAGTCTCGAGGCCTTTCCGCGGTCTTTTCGCGCGGATGTTCCACCCTATCTCATGGACCTCAAGAACGTACGTAACATCGGTATCATCGCGCACATCGACGCGGGCAAGACCACGACGTCGGAGCGCATCCTGTTCTACACGGGCAAGAGCCACAAGATCGGCGAGGTGCACGAGGGAGAGGCCACCATGGACTGGATGGAGCAGGAACGCGAGCGCGGCATTACGATCACGTCGGCGGCGACGCAAGCGCACTGGAAGGCTCCGGACGTGAACGGCGTCATGACCGATATCACGATTAACCTCATCGACACTCCCGGCCACGTGGACTTTACGGCCGAAGTGGAGCGCAGTCTTCGCGTTCTCGATGGAGGCGTGGTCGTCTTCGACGGTTCCCAGGGTGTCGAGCCCCAGTCCGAGACGGTGTGGCGCCAGGCGGACAAGTACCACGTCCCGCGCATCGCCTTCGTGAACAAAATGGACAAGACGGGCGGCAACTTCTTCATGTCTTTGGATTCCATCTTCGACCGTCTCGGCAAGAATGCGGTCGCCATCCAGCTGCCGATCGGCGCGGAGAGCGAGTTCCGCGGCATCATCGATCTCATCGAGGAGAAGGCTTGGACCTTCGAGGGCAAGAACGGCGAGACCAAGAAGGAGCTCCCGATCCCCGACGACATGAAGGACCAGGTGAAGGAGTACCGCCTGATCCTCATGGAGAAGATCGCGGAGAACAACGACGAGCTCATGGACAAGTTCCTCACGGACGGTGCCCTCACGATTCCCGAGATGCGCAAGGGTCTGCGCTCCGCGGTCGTCCGCAACAAGCTCTATCCCGTGCTCTGCGGCTCGTCGCTCCAGAACATGGGCGTGCAGCTCGTGCTCGACGCCGTCGTGGCCTACCTGCCGTGCCCGGCCGACATCCCGTCCATCAAGGGCAAGAACCCGAAGGACGATTCCGAGGCCGTGCGCCACGCCAAGAACGATGAGCCTCTCTCCGCCATCGCCTTCAAGATCGCGACCGACCCGTTCGTGGGCCGTCTCACCTTCATCCGCGTTTATTCCGGTGTTCTCAAGGCGGGCACAGCGGTCTTAAACAGCCGTTCCGGCAACACCGAGCGCATCGGCCGCTTGGTCCGTCTCCACGCCAACCAGCGCGCGGAAATCGACCAGATCGAGGCGGGTGACATCGGCGCCGTCATCGGTCTCAAGGACACGCGCACCGGCGACACTATTTGCGACAGCGCGAATCCGATCCAGCTCGAATCCATCACCTTTGCCGAGCCTGTCATCGCGCTCGCCGTCGAGCCCAAGACGAAGGCAGATCAGGAGAAGATGGGCGTGGCGCTCCAGAAGCTGGCCGAAGAGGACCCGACGCTCCGTGTCCAGTCCGACGAGGAGACGGGCCAGACCATCCTCCGCGGCATGGGCGAACTCCACCTCGACATCATCGTCGATCGCATGAAGCGCGAGTTCAAGGTGGAGACGAACGTGGGTAAGCCGCAGGTCGCCTATCGCGAGACCATCCAGAAGGCGATCGAGCACGAGGAGAAGTACATCAAGCAGTCCGGCGGTCGCGGTCAGTACGGACACGTCATCTTCAAGGCCATCCCGCAAGAGCCGGGCAAGGGTTACGAGTTCGTCGACGAGGTGGTCGGCGGCCGCATCCCCCGCGAATTCATCCCCGCTTGCGACAAGGGTTTCGTAGAAGGCATGAGCCGCGGCATTCAGGCAGGATACCCCGTCGTGGACGTCAAAGTGGAACTCATCGACGGTTCGTACCACGACGTCGACTCCAACGAGTTCGCCTTCAAGATGGCCGCTTCGATCGGTTTCCAGGCCGCCGCGCGCAAGGCGGATCCGGTGATTCTCGAGCCGATCATGAAGGTCGAGGTTGTCACCCCGGAGGAGTTCTTCGGCGACGTCATGGGCGATATCTCCTCCCGCCGCGGTCTCGTGACGAGCACGAGCGAGCGCGGTACGGCCAAGGTGGTCGATGCCAAGATCCCGCTTGCCGAAATGTTCGGTTACGCCACGGATCTGCGTTCCATGACCCAGGGTCGCGCCAGCTATTCCATGGAACCGAGCCACTACGACAAGGTCCCGAAGAACGTCGCTGATGAAGTCATCGCGGCGCGTACGGGCGGCGGCAAGTAATCATCAGCAACTCCAAAAAAGAATGTCATCCCGAGCCTGACGAGGGAGGACATTCTTTTTTTGTGGCTTCGCTTACACCGCCTTCGGTGTCTTCGTCGTGAGGAAGGAGGGGATGATCATGCCGAGGAGCGCTCCGCCGAGATAGCCGAGGACGCCCGAGCAGAGGATGAGCGCCATCATGTCAGGACGTGGAAGAAACCCTTTTCTCCATGCGACAAGCGTACAAAGGAGGGCGGAACACGCGCTTGCGACGATTGTTCCTACTTGGACGCCGAAGGCAAACCCCTCCTCAAAAGTACCTGTCGTTGGCATGAAGAGCACCGCTATGCCAGCGATGATCCCTCCAAGAATAGCCGTTGCGATGAAGGAAACGATATAGAAACCAAGCGCTTGAAGGCCGGTGCGTCTGCGACGGAGATCGAAGAAGGAGGAGAGGAACGTCATGAAAAAGACTCTACCAGAAGCCCAGAAAGTTTTTCTGTGGTACTACGTTGACACATACAAGAAACGAAGTACAATGCTTCATACTTTTCCCCTCAAAATCATGAGTCGCGAGATGGAAAACTTCTACGATGTGCAAATGGATGAATGGATGAAGAATCCAGCTAAGCATCAAAAGGATATTGAGGGCGCCCTCAATCATATTGATCGTGAAGCGGATTTTCCTGGTAGTGAAATCGATCGTCAGAACGATACTGGATGTCAGTTGCGCCAACTTCTTCGAACAATGCCCAAATGAAGATCCGCAAGCGCTTCACCGAGGACAGTTACCGCAAGGAGCCGTGGTTCCGGGCTCTCTGTGATGCCCTGCTTTCCTGTAAAAGCGAGGAAGAGCTCGCGGACTTCCTTCGCGATATCGGTACTTTGAGTGAGCTCCAGGCATGGGGAGAGCGTTTGGAGGTGGCTAAGAACCTTGCCAAGGGCCTCAGTTACCGCGACGTCGCGGCCGCGACGGGCGCCAGCACGACGACCGTCACCCGCGTGGCCAAATTCATCGAAAACGGGCCCGGCGGATACCGCAAATACCTCAATGTGCACCGCCACCACCGCATGGGCGTTCGTCCCATGACACGCCCCGAAAACGGGGTGGGGGAGAGGCCAGGAGTGGGGTCCGACGAGCAAAAAATGAATGTCGAATCCTCTTCACATAACCGTGACGAATCGCAAAATGGACAAAAACAGGTTTCTGTTTTACAAAAATACTTAGATCGCAAATAACGGGAGTGGAAATTGTATAAAAGATCACAAGAATTGATCAGACTTTTCGTTATTCTAAATTAGAAATTCTCAATTTGTAATGCCACTCCCCTTCTCAGTTTGTATTAGCGTAGTAAAACATTGTAATTTTCCGTTGGGACAGGAAACGGCTGTCTAAATAGCCCATCACCTTCGCTATGCTTGCGCAGTGACGGTCGACCCCGCCTTTCTCCATCGCTGTCTTGAGCTCGCCGCCCGCGGCCGTGGGCGCGTCGGCAACGGCGCCATGGTCGGCGCGGTGCTCGTGCGGCGCGGCGAGGTCATCGCCGAGGGCTGGCACCGGGGTTTCGGCATGGTGCATGCCGAGCGCGACCTGCTCCAGCGCTTCACGGATACGGTATGCGAGGACGACGTGCTCTACGTGAACCTGGAGCCCTGCTGCCACCACGGCAAGACGCCGCCGTGCACGGATGTCCTCCTGGAGCGTGGCGTGAAGACGGTGGTGTATGGGATGGGGGATCCCGACTCGCGGGTGGCGGGAAAGGGAAGGACCGTACTGGAATCACGAGGTGTGCGCGTGATCGGTCCGGCTCTGCGTGCCCAGTGCGAGTGGTTCAATCGCGGCTACGTCAGCGTCCGTACCAAAGGGCGACCATGGATTACCCTGAAGCGGGCAATAACCATGGATGGTCGTATCGCGAAGACGGACGGTTCTCCTCTTGCTATCACCTCTCCAGAGCAGAATGCATGGTCCCATAGATATGGAAGAGCCCTAATGGATGCCATTATTGTAGGTTCCGGTACCGTTATTTCCGATAATCCATATTTAACAGTTCGTTATTTTGATTCAGCCCTGAATAAAAAGGAAAAGTCCGAACACAAAAATTATCATTATCGAATTGTCTTGGATGCGGGATTACGGACGCCGGAAGACGCCAATATCGTCATGGACGATCACCGGGCGATGACCATTCTCCTGACGGCGGAGGAGAACGTGTTCTCTCAAAAAACGAAGCGCCTCGAGGCCAACGACGTCCGCGTGTTCGGCGTCGCCATGGACGTGTTTGGCATGTTTCAGTGGGAGTCCCTCTGGAAGGCGCTTCTCACTCCGCGTGACGGATACATGGGAATCACGTCCTTGCTCCTCGAGGGCGGCGAAACAACATGGCGCGTCTTCCGCGAGTGCGGATGCATTGACGAAGAACTGACGCTGATCGGTCAATAACCCAGCCCGCAATCTGCGGCGAGATGCAATGCGAGATAGGCCTTGAAACGCACGGCAAACGTGCCGCGCATACCGAGTATCGCGTAGCTGGTCGGGGTTACCTGCACTTCAATCGTTCTTCCCGGCAGCGTGCCATGCACGATGTGGAGATTGTTCCGTCTCTCGATCCTTGTCGAACGTCGCGTGAGATTTTCCAGGTATGCGCGGACTTTGAGCGATCGCAGGTCGAGCATCGTGATCTCTTCTGTTGGGTCGGTAGATTCTTCCGGTGCGCACCCGTTATCCGGATCATGCGGCTTCATTTCCTGTCGGTATTGTTCGTCCACATTTGCTGCAGGAGTTCCGCCACCGGCAGGCGCGCGCCGTTCTTTTCGATGAGCTGAAGCATTCCCCCTTGCGTGACGACCGTGTACTGAACGCCTTTCTCGCGCGGATGGTTGATCATGGCGATCTTCTTGCCGTCCTTGCCGACGCGCATCTCCATATCCAGAGAGTCACCCGATCCAATGCCGATGGAGGTACGGAGCATCTCATGGATGGGAAATTTCTCCGGGCTAAGCGGCTCAGCGGTTTCGGGACCGGTTTTCATGGAAGACATGGTGTGCTAGGAAAAATGGGCCCGCAGGATACCGAAAAAATGCCACCAGTCAATGGTTTTATGGCATTTTAGTCACTTTTCATTAGAAAATTTCCCGGGGAATATTCAGAACCTCGCGATGATGCGCTGGCCTTTCCGGTAGAACCACGTGACGATCCGTATGGAGAGCGGCAGCGTGCCGTCTTTCGCGAAGCGGGCGGTTCTCCGGGCGAATCGCTCGCCGTCGGCTTCCGCACGCTTCAGGGCCTCCGCACGCTTGTCCATCACGAGGCCGAACGCGCCCTTGGAAGGGGTGCACTTGCCCTCGAACCGGCGCCCGAACACCGAGCCGCCGAAGTACCGGATGGACTCCGGGAGGTGCATCGTCGTGAAGCGCATGAGGCCTTTCCAGGCTGGCAGCGGCGCGCCGCCGGTATACACGAAGAAGAAGGGTTTCCCTCCGAGCGTGCCCCGACTCCTGGTCTCCGCATCGAGCGCGAAGGCGCCCATGCGGTCGATGAGGTTCTTCAGGTGGGCCGGGACGGAGAAATTCCAGATGGGCGTGGAGATTACGACGCCGTCGGCGGTCTTTACTGCCGCCTCCAGCCTGCGGTAGTCGGCTCCTTGGTCCGTCGCCGGGTCGTAGTGGGCGAGCGTGAAGTGCGCCAGATCGAGATCGACGACCCGGATCGTCTCGACCGCCATGTTTTCGAGCTTTTGCATGCCGCGGCAAAAGGCATCGGCGAGCGTGCGGCTGTTGCTCGGATCGTTCGTACCCGCGTTGAGATGGAGGATCTTCATTCCAGTCGAGTGTACCGCACGAGGAATACGGGACAATCTCAGCAATGACAAGTTTGTACGACGAGGTTTTTCAGTTGCCACTCAGTTGCGTTTGGGTTGCGACGACCGATTTTCCCGACGAGTCACGGTTGCTTTTTTGTCGTCGGAGAGCGACCATTCCGTTCCTCCCGACCGGTGCCGCATGAACGTTTGACCGACCCCGTTCGTCACAATATCTTGTGTCGTTGTGACACGACGAATAACAACCTGTTGTGTTTCCTTTTCCATCCCCGTTTCCCCCTTCTCCCATGAACCCGAAGGCCGCTTCCCTCGTTTCCGAGACTCTCCAGAATCGTGTCGAGGGGCAGCGTGAAGGCGTGATTCGACCGCTCGAGACGGAGGGTTCAGCGCGTCCCGCGGGCACCGGAAAAGGTCTTTCCATTCCGCGCCTCTTCACCACTCCCGGATCCGACCCATTGGAGGAGATCCGCTACGAACGCCGCACGAGTCGCATCGTGAATACCGACGGTTCGGTCGTCTTCGAAATGCAGAATGCCGAGATCCCGGCCGATTGGAGCCAGGTCGCCACCGACATTGTGGTGAGCAAGTATTTCCGGAAGGCGGGTGTCCCGCAAACCGACGCTCACGGCGTCGTCCTCAAGAACGAGAAGGGCGAGACCGTCACCGGTCCCGAGCGCAGCGTGAAGCAGGTGGTCCGTCGTCTCGCCGGCTGCTGGAGGTTCTGGGGACAGAAGTACGGCTACTTCGAAACCGCGCAAGACGCCCAGGCTTTCGAGGACGAGCTTTCCGCGATGCTCGTGCGCCAGATGGCGGCTCCCAATAGCCCGCAGTGGTTCAATACGGGTCTTCATTACGCCTACGGAATCACCGGGCCGGCGCAGGGCCACTACTACTGCGACCCGATCACGGGTGAGGTGCGTAGGAGCGAAGACGCCTACACGCACCCGCAGCCGCACGCGTGCTTCATTCAGAGCGTCGCGGACGATATGGTCAACGAAGGCGGCATCATGGACCTCTGGGTCCGCGAGGCGCGCTTGTTCAAGTTCGGTTCCGGCACGGGCACCAACTTCTCGCGCCTGCGCGGTGCCGGCGAGCCTCTCTCCGGCGGCGGAAAGAGCTCGGGACTCATGAGCTTCCTCAAGATCGGCGATCGCGCCGCGGGCGCCATCAAGAGCGGCGGTACCACGCGCAGGGCGGCGAAGATGGTTTGTCTCGACCTCGATCACCCGGATATCGTGGAGTTCATCAATTGGAAGGTGAACGAGGAGAAAAAGGTCGCCGCGATGGCCGCCGCCGGCTACGACACCGACTTTAACGGCGAGGCGTATGCCACCGTCTCCGGACAGAACTCCAATAACTCGGTTCGCGTCCCTCATGCGTTTCTTGAGGCAGTCGAGAAGGATGGCGACTGGAACCTCTACTGGCGCACCGAGCTCAAGAAGGCCGCCAAGGAGGGCCGCGAGCCCAAGCCCAGCAAGACCCTCAAGGCCCGCAAGCTCTGGGAGGACATCGGCTACGCCGCCTGGGCCTGCGCCGATCCCGGCGTGCAGTACGACACGACGGTCAACGACTGGCACACCTGCCCGGCGGACGGCCGCATTAATGCCAGCAACCCCTGCAGCGAGTACATGTTCCTCGACAACACCGCCTGCAACCTCGCTTCGCTCAACCTGCTCAAGTTCTACGACGCCGAGCACGGTACCTTCATGGTGGACGCCTACCGCCACGCCGTGCGCCTCTGGACGATCGTCCTCGAGATCTCCGTCCTCATGGCCCAGTTCCCGAGCAAGGAGATCGCCGAGCTCAGCGACCGCTTCCGCACCCTCGGCCTCGGCTACGCCAACCTCGGAGCCATGCTCATGCGCATGGGCATCCCGTACGACTCCCCGAAGGGCCGTGCCATCTGCGGCGCGCTCACCGCGATCATGACGGGCGAGAGCTACGTGACGTCCGCCGACATGGCAGAGAGCCTCGGCACGTTCCCGGGCTACGCCCGCAACCGCGAGCACATGCTTCGCGTCATCCGCAATCACCGTCGTGCCGCTTACAACGTGAGCTCCTCGGAATACGAGGGTTTGGCGGTACCTCCCGTCGGCATCGATCAGGACGAATGTCCTCGCGATTTGCTTCTCGCTGCCAAAGAGGCATGGGACAAAGCACTCGCGAAAGGTGAGCGATTCGGCTATCGCAACGCTCAAGTCACCGTTATCGCCCCCACGGGCACGATCGGTCTCCTCATGGACTGCGACACCACGGGCGTTGAGCCCGATTTCGCCCTCGTGAAGTTCAAGAAGCTCGCGGGCGGCGGTTACATGAAGATCGCCAATCAGTCCGTGGCGCCCGCCATGCGCGCTCTCGGCTACGGCCAGAAGGAAGTGACGGACATCATGAACTATGTCTCGGGCACGCTCAGCCTCAAGGGCGCTCCCCATATCAACGAGCAGACGCTCGCCGTCCGCGGTTTCACCCAGGAGGACATCGCGAAGATCGAGAAACAGCTCCCGCAGGTGTTCGAGCTCGGATTCGCCTTCAACCGTTGGATCCTCGGCGATGCTTTTCTCACGCGCCTCGGCATTAAGGATGACCAGATGAAGGATCCTTCCTTCAATCTGCTTGCCGCGCTCGGCTTCACCCCCGAGCAGATCGATGAGGCAAACCAGTACATCTGCGGCCGCATGACCGTCGAAGGCGCGCCGCACCTCAAGCCCGAACACCTGCCGGTCTTCGACTGTGCCAACAAGTGCGGCAAGCTTGGCAAGCGCTACATCCACTACGAGGGCCACATTCGCATGATGGCGGCATCGCAGCCCTTCATCAGCGGCGCCATCAGCAAGACCATCAACCTTCCCAACGACGCCACGCTCGAGGATATCAAGAACGCCTACTTCCTCAGCTGGAAACTCGCGCTCAAGGCCAACGCGCTCTACCGCGACGGCAGCAAGCTTTCTCAGGCGCTCTCGAACGTCTCCGATGCCAAGAAAGCAAAGACGAGCGACACCGAAGTGAAGACCGTCACCGTCGAGAAGATCGTCATGAAGGAAGTGCCGCGTCGTCGCAAGCTTCCCCAGGAGCGCATGGCCATCGCGCACAAGTTCTCCGTCGCCGGCCACGAGGGCTACATCCACGTGGGCATGTACGAAGACGGCGCCCCGGGCGAGATCTTCATCAAGATGAGCAAGGAAGGTTCCACGCTCTCGGGCGTCATGGACACGCTCGCCTTGAGCCTCTCCATGAACCTGCAGTACGGCGTGCCGCTTGAGGTGCTCTGCGAGAAGCTTGTCCATAGCCGCTTCGAGCCCATGGGTATGACCACGAACCGCGAGATCCCGATGGTCAAAAGCATCATGGACTACCTCGGGCGCTGGCTCGCGCTGAAGTTTCTCACGAAGGAGAAGGCTAAGACGTATCACAACGGCGATCTCGTTGATCGCGCCTATGCGACGGGAACGAAGAGTCGTGAGGCATTCGCCATGCGGCTTCCCGTCGTGGACGAAGGAGCTCCGGCGGTCGAAGAAGAACCCGATTCCCCCGTGGTCACGCTTCTTGATGAGGATATGGATGAAACACCGACGGTCACGGTGGACAAAGCCGCGCAGGCCAAGCTTCAGGGTTACACCGGTTCGGTGTGCGGCGGCTGCGGCAGCCTCAAGATGAAGCGCAACGGCTCCTGTGAACTGTGTCTCGACTGCGGAGCGACGTCCGGTTGCAGCTGAAATTTTATTCGACATCGATCGTACCGACAAAGAACGATCGTCCTGCGCGAAGCGCAACCGACCGTTCGAGAGAGAGAAGAGGACCCGCGAGGGTCCTTTTTTCTGGCGGGGGACTGGCGTAAAGTGGCCGAATCCTTCCCCTCTTCCTGTGAAGTTACTCCGACATTTTGTAGTATTTTCGATTGCATGGTCTCTTGTTCTGCCATCGGCATTAGCTGCTATTGGATCCGCAAGTCATGCTCAGCAACAGAAAGATGAGGAGACAAGTGCTTCGTTGGCAGGTCTCGCGGATCGGTGGATTACGAGGTCAGTCGGATCTCTCAGCGTGGAAGTGCCCGCGTCATGGGAGGCTCCTCCTGCTGGCGGATTAAACATAAACGCCAAGATGTTTCCGGGTTATGCCTCGTTAACGCTTCGACCGCTCAAAGACCCGTTCAAAATTGATGAATGGAAAGGCGCAGTCCTCGTCATTTCCGTGCAGGATACCGCCGAGGCGTTCGATGCGCAGGAAGTTCGCCAAACATACGGAGAAGTGAATGCGTGGCCTAATGCGCAACCATCGATCGCTTTTTTGTCGCGACGGAACTATCGCGAATCGACGACGTCTCTCCTGGGCGATCCGGCGCTTCGCATGGAATTTGAAGCCGAGATGATGGCGATCGAAGATACCCAGCCGTATACGGCTCGACGCATCGTGAGTCGTGGATCCGGCCGAATGATCAGCGTCGGCATTGCGGTTCCCAGTGCCATCGAGGCAAGGGCTGATGAAATACTGAACCACGTTCTCGGAACCCTGTCCGTTCGCAAGAATTCATCGGCTGCAAAAAGCTCGGCTCGTAGCAGCACTTCCAAAGCGTCTTCATCGGCTAAATCACGACCCTCCGGACGCTCGTCCAGTTCTTCATTGGGTCGACCCCATCGCACGCGCAAAAACGAGCGCGTACAGCAGGAATGGTGGGAGAAAGTAAAACTTCCGTCATTCGGCAATTGAAGAATGAATGATATGCGCGATAGAATTTTCCAACTTTCCCCTTCACTCATGAAAAAAGATTCATGGCTCGTGTCCGATTCCTTCCTCAAGCGCGCCTTCGCGATCTGGGGATATCACTTCGTGGCGAACGTCCTCATCGCCATCCCGTTCATGATCCTCTGGTCGCTTCTGGCCGCCACGTTCTTCGGCGCGATGATGCGCTCCGGTCGCATGATGCCCCCGCAGGGCGGCGCGATGATGCAGTTCGACGCGAACGGTCAGCTTTGATCGCTTCCCATGCGGTTCATAGGCGCTTAGACGTGATCGCACCGGCGTCTTTCGTCTACACTGAGGCCATGTCCGACAACTTCTTCGATTCCCTTCCCAGCCGCGAGCGTGAGAAGATCCGCCGCAAGCTCCGCAGCCCCGCGGAGTACGACCGGCTGCGCGAGCGCGTGAAGGGGCCCGAGGACCTGGAGCGCGAGCTTGGACGCGCCGAGCACGTCGCCGAGCTGCATTTCGCGCTCGAGAGCAGTCCGGAGAAGGCGCGCGAACTCAAGACGAAGATTCAGGAGGACATCGCGGAACAGGGGATCGACGCAGTGCTCGACGCGCCAGCCCTTCCGCCCGATCTGAAAAAGAAACTCGAGCAGGGGAAGTTCGCGGTGGCAGTGTCGTCTTCGTCGCATGCGGAAGATGCCCTTGTCGTCGTCCCGGAGGGAACCGTGCAGGAAAAACTGCCCGTAAAGCCAAGTTTTTCGCAACAGTACGCCACGAGTCTGATGCGCGGGAAGTAGTTGACAAAATTAAATATTATTAGATAATGTTTTGCCTATGCGTACTGTTTCCCGTCTCCTGGCAGCCACTCTCCTGTGCCTTTTGCCCGTTTCCGCCTTTGCGCTGATCGGGCCAAAGTCTTACTGCGATGGAAAGTTTCTCTCCAATCTCGAGAAATTCGAGCGCCAGAGGGTGCCGATCGATAGCCAGCTTTCATTCAATGCCTCGTATACCGACAAATCACTCAACGCTTTCTATAAGTCGCGTGATTCGTTTGTCCGTTCGGATCGTTCGAGTTTTCGTTCGACGATCACAAGTGTTCGTTCGAAGGAACGGAGCTGGGATAAATCGATGACGGGTCAGGAGATCGATGCCCGCAATCGCCGTAACGGTGCTTACGATAACGCCTACAACACTCTTCAGTCCCGTAAGGATCAGAATACCCAGGCGTTCCGCGACGTTCAGACGCGCGCACTCGATAATCGAGCCGTCGTGATGAACAACATTTCCGATTCCCGCTACCGCGCACTCGATTCCATTTTCTCTCAGATGCATCGCGATTGCGACGCCGGAGCGGATCCCTCGCAGGTGTATCGCACGTATCAGGCCCAGTCCCGCGATGCATTGCGCAATTTTCTGTACGCGTCGTTTGACGCCCGCAATGCGTACGTCGATGCCATCGAATACGGTCGTGATGCTTTTGTCTCGAACGAGCGTGCCGCCGAACGTGATTACCGAGACGCTTTGGAACGCGCCGACCTCGATTACCTGAACGCGTTCTACCAGTGAATTCTCAGCGCGCGAGGAGAGTGAGGTAGCACGCGCCCGCTGCCAGGTCCGGCGCGAGCGCCCCATCGATCTTACCGATCATAGCCGCCGCCTTTCCAAAGCAATTCACTCCGCTTTCGAGGGAACCTACTGCGTTCCCGCTTGCATCGGCTATGAGGACGATATCGCCCTGAGGCAGAGCCTTCCCGAGTACCGTCCCGTCCGCGCCGAAGAACGTGCCGTCCTCAATTCGTCCTGCGGATTTTCCATTTCTCTCGACTAGTCCCATTTTGCCATCCACCTCGACGGAGCCCATGTTTCCACCCTCGGCGTTCACGACGCGTACTACCTGCTTTTTCCCGCAGTTCGTGAGAAAGAGGAGTCCGAAGAGCGAAAGGCAGAGCAGGAAGCGTTTCATGGGATCAAAAAGAAAAAGGACCCCGTGACGAACGTTTTTTCGCACGCGGGTGGTTCGAATGCATCCTAAAACTCCTCGGAACCTTTATCAAAAGTTAGCTCTTGAATCAGAGAAGAAACCTGATCAAATTATGAATTCAACCATCATCGGATTCGTCACGTAGCTCCGAAATCGACGGCCAAATCGTCGTCGGGCGCGCTGCGATTGCGGTGGCGCTTGCCGCATTTCTCGCAGGCATAGAGGATCACGAACCCTTTCTTGCTGTCCGTATCGATGCCGACGGGGCGCAAGAGTCCCTTACAGAGCGATGCCCGATCTCCCGGGCCGAGATCGTCCACGTGTTTGCTCCAGAGGCAGCGGGGACAGTGGTCGCGGTACGTTCCGCCCGAAAGAGGCTCCACGGCGGTACCGCAGTGCTCGCAGGTGAAGGCCTCTTCTCGGGGGATGAACGGCATGGGTGGTCAAAGCTCGAGCCCGAGCTCGGCCAGGATTCTATCAGCCGTGTCCTCGACGGTCTCCATATAGAGCATCTCTTCGAATCGCTCTGCGATATCCGACGGAATCAGCGGCAAACGACCGACAAAACGATCTTCGCCTACGCCTCCGCGCAGTGGACGTGCGAACGAACCGTCTTTCTCCCGGGGCATCGAGAGGCGGCGCGTTGTGTTTCGATCCCCGGCGTCGCCGGCATCGGAAGCCTGTGCGAGACAAACGTGCGTGCCTCCGTTGCCGTTGCTCGTGAAGACCGAGCGCAGGACCCGCCTGGTTCCTCCTTCGAGTTGGCGAAGGCGCCGCTCGCGCTTCTCGTACACGGATCGGGCTTCCGCACGCTCATCAGCAGGCGCCTCGTCCGCGCTCTGCTCGAGGCGAGGCAGACTTGCGGCGACTTTTCCGTGTTTCTTCTTCGGCTTTCCCTTCTCGGTGCCGAAGATCGTTACCGTGCGATACGCGTTGTTCTCCGTGCCGTCGGAAGAGTGCAGGGCGAGTTTCATGGGGAAGAGAGGGGAAGTATACACGCGTAGAACGCGAGCCTTCCGTTTTTACTGCGCCGGGGACGATCCGATGCCGCACGCCACGGCAAAAAGGCTTCTTACCGCGAAGCCTTCGCCCGAAAGTCCGGAGCCGATCAGAGTTCCTCGCCGCGCTCGCGCAGGATCCGTTCCGCCGTGTCCATAAAATGCTCCGGCTCGAGGATCGCCGCCGCGACCTCATCCGGGACGATGGGCGTTTGCGTGTCGACGCCGCCGCGGAGTTCGACGACGCCGTTGAAACGCAAGCGGGTTTTCGACTGACCCGGATCCTTGTTTACGCGCGGGTGGTAGTATTGCTTGGTCAGCGACGTGTCAGCGGGATAGAAACGCGTGCCGCTCAGAAGCTGCGCGAGGCGCTGGCGCCGCTTGAGCAGGAGAGTTTCATCGAGGCGAGCGAGGCTTGCCGCGACCTTTTCGGCCTTCTTTCCCGGCTTGCCTTCAGGCGTTCCTTCGACGGCGATCATGCCGTCAGCGTGGTATCCGTTATTGATGGATTTACCCATGGTTTTAAAAAAGGAAGAAAAAGAGTGGGGTCATGCTAGGGACGTTTTTCCGGCGCACAAGAAAAAGACGTGGGCACTTGGCGTTTATCAGACGTTGAAGCGAAAATGCATGACATCGCCGTCCTTCACGACGTAGCCCTTTCCCTCCTGGCGCATCTTGCCGGCTTCCTTGGCCTTCACTTCGGATCCGGCGGCCACGTAGTCGGCATAGGCGATCGTCTCGGCGCAGATGAAGCCCTTCTCGAAGTCCGTGTGAATCACGCCCGCGGCCTGGGGGGCCGTCGCTCCGATCTTCACGGTCCATGCGCGCACTTCCTCCACACCCGCGGTGAAGTACGTCTGGTACCCGAGAGCCTTGTACGCCGCCTGAATCAGGCGGTCGAGGCCCGACGAAGTGACGCCGAGGTCTTTGAGGAACGTCGCTGCTTCATCCGGGCTCAGGTCCTGCAGATCTTCCTCGATCTTGGCGGAGATGATCACGATCTGGGCGTCGGCGGGCAGCGCGAGCTTGGCGCGCACCTCCTCGATCTTCAGGCTCGCCATCTGGTTCTCCGCGGCATTCACGGCGAAGATCATCGGCTTATCCGTCAGGAGCTGGAAGCCGTGGACCGCGGGCAGTTCCTCTTTCGTGAACGACATCGTCGAGGCCATCTTGCCCTCGGCTAGGTGCTTCTCGAGTTTCTGGGCGATCGCGAGCTCCGTCACCTTTTCCTTGTCGCCGCTGCGGGCCGCGCCCTGGATTTTGTCGATGCGTTTCTTGAGCGAATCCAGGTCGGCGAGGGCCAGCTCGGTCTCGATCGTCTCGCGGTCGCGCTTGGGATCGACCGATCCTTCCACGTGGATGATGTCGCCGCCCTCGAAGATGCGGACGACGTGGCAGATCGCGTCGACCTCGCGGATGTGGCTCAAGAACTTATTGCCGAGTCCTTCTCCGGAGCTCGCCCCCTTCACGAGGCCGGCGATATCGACGAATTCCACCGCGGCGGGGATCACCTTCTTCGGTTGCACGAGCTCCGTGAGCCTCTTCAGGCGCTCGTCCGGCACTTCGACGATGCCCACGTTCGGATCGATCGTGCAGAACGGGTAATTCGCCGCCTGGGCGCCCTTGCTGCGCGTGAGCGCGTTGAAGAGGGTGGATTTGCCCACGTTCGGGAGACCGACGATACCGATGCGGAGAGCCATGCGGGCGGCAGTATGCAGGAGGAAGAGCGCAGAAGGAAGCCGCGATTGTGGGATGGAAGCCTTTGCAAAGACAGCGGGGATTCCCCATGATTTCCTCCGTAAAGAACGTAAAAAATGGCTTTCATAAGCGAAAAAAGTCACTGTTTACTGCGGCGACATTATTATTGACAAAGTCAATAAATATCGTACAATTGGCTGCCAATCTTCGTCTCCATTCCGACTCCAATGCGCCGCCTCCTCAGTTCCGGCATCGCCATCGCATTCTTGGTCTCGCTCGTTCCGAATGTGGCCCTCGCCGCGTATCCGGATGTGCAAGGTACGCGTTTTACGTGGGCGTATGACCATCTGACCGGTCGCGGCATGGTACAAGGCTATCCCGACGGCACGGGGCGCCCCAATACGGGCATCAATCGCGCGGAAGCGGTAAAAGTCCTTCTGCAGTCCCGTCCCGAGTATATCCAGCGCGTGAATGACTACCGATCGCGTGACACGCACGTTTTCGCCGATGTGGGCTATGGTCAGTGGTTTGATCCGTATGTCGCTGCGGCACGGGATGCCGGCATGATCACCGGCTATCCGGACGGTTCCTTCCATCCGGAGAACCAGATTCTCTTTCCCGAGGCGCTCGGCATGATTTTGCGTTCGTACGGGATGCAGGCCAGTGCGCCCCAGGGGCAACAGTGGTACCAGCCATATCTCGATGTTGCCGTGCAAAGGAACCTGCTTTTCCGTGGGGACCGTTGGGATGTCAGCTCGCCGATGTCGCGAGGTCAATTCTTCGATATCGTCTATCGCCTCGAAATCGTCCTCAGTCAAAATCTCAATGCATTCCAGGATCCGCCCGAACTTGCCAATTACCAGGGAGGTTCAACGAATCCCCTGACGATGCAAAACAATCAGATGCAGTATCAACAGCCTCCACCGAGCCCTGTGCGCCAGGGCAGTTACTCGCAGGACGAGCTGCAATACCGCTCGTCACTCGATTTCGCCATTACAATCCCGAAGCTCGGTATCAAGGATCTTAAGGTGACGCATCCGTCCGATGCTCTCACGAGCGAGGGCCTACTGGCGCCGCTCCAGCAGGGTGTCGGTCATCTCTTCAGTTTCCCCGGCAACGACGGCAAGGTCGTGATCTACGGTCACTCGAGCGGTTACTCGTGGGACGTGTCCCAGTACACCCGCATCTTCCGCCGCGTGAACGAGCTCGCGCCCGGAGACCGCGTGTACGTGACCTTCGATGGCAAGATGTATATCTACGAGGCAGCGAGCCAGAACCAGATCGATCCGAAGGACGTCTCGCCCTTCATGGGCACCGGAGAAGAGCTCATTCTCTTCACCTGCTGGCCGCCTGATTCCACGACGACGCGACTTCTGGTGCATGCGAGACCGGTCACGGCGGTGGCGCTGCGCTAACGCTTCGCTTCGCGGAAGGGCCACCTCGGGCGTCCCTCCCGCGGACCCACCCTTCGATTCATCGTCGCTTCTTTGGAGTTGCTCAGGGCAGGTTCTTTACGACCCGATTCTCCGCAGAATCTCTCGGTCGACGAATTCCTTTGCGCGGCCGTACTTCAAGCGAGACAGCTGCTTGAATGCTTCGCCGGCCTGGGCGTCCTTCTGGTATGTGTTGTCCTTCCAGGGTGCGGGCACGTCGATCGAGAACGGACGCGAGGACTGGCCATGGATGCAGAGCTTCATCGCGCCCTTCAAGAAGTCGGAGTTCACGAGGTCGGCTTCGGAGAAAGCCGGGGCCATCTGCTTGGCGGCCACTTCCGCGTCTTGGGGACCGATGCGGTAGAACATCATGGAACCCACGTTGCCGAAGATGGCGCCCTTCAGGCTCACGGAGCCCGCGAGCTTGCTCTCCTTCTCGAGCTGATCGAGGTACTGGTGGGCGAGAATGAGGCCCAAGCGGTACTTACGCGCCTCGGAGAGGATCGATTCGATGGAGGGTGTGACGAAGTTCTGGAACTCGTCGATGTACAGGAAGAAGTCCTTGCGCTTGGACGCGTCCTCGCGCTGGCGGCGCATGGCCGCCACCTGGATCTTGTTCACCGCGATGAGACCGAGGAGGTTCGAGTTGATGTCGCCGATGAGACCCTTCGAGAGGTTCATGAGGAGGATCTTTCCGGAGTTCATCACTTCCGACATGTCGAAGGCACTCTTGGTTTGGCCGACGATGTTGCGGATGAGGGTGTTGGTCGTGAATTGGCCGAACTTCGCGGCGAAGTAGGGGATCATTTCCTGCTTCTCGCGCTGGCCGGTGGCTGCCATCTGTTTCTCCCAGAAGGAGCGCACGATGGGATTCTTCACCTTGGCGACCTTGTACTTCTGCCACTCGTCGTCGGTGAAGAGGCGCACGAGGTCGGTAATCGCGCCGCCCTCGTCATCGTCGTCCATGAGGGTGAGGCAGCCGTTACGGAAGTAGTCTTGAATGCGCGGTCCGAAAATTTCTTCGCCGAACATCTTCACCATCATGTTCATGGCGTCCAGGGCGATGAGGTCTTTCTCCTCCGGGGTCTTGCCCTCGAGGATGTTGAAGCCCATGGGACGCTCGATGTCCGCGGGATTGAAGTAGATGACGTCGTCGGCTCTGGAGCGGGGGATGTAGGGGAGCAAGTCCTCGATGAGCGAGCCGTGGGGATCCACGACGCACACGCCCTTGCCGTTGTGGAAGTCCTGGCGCGCCATGAGCTGGATGATCGACGATTTGCCCGTACCGGTCTGACCGATGATGTAGAAGTGCCGGAAGCGGTCTTCATTTTCGATGAAGATCTTTTTCTTTTCGCCGCGGTACACGTTGTGCCCGAGGAAGAGGCCGTCGCCCGGTAGGTCCTTCGGGGCGGGGGCAGTCTTGTAGTTTTGCCACTTGATCGTCTCGACCTTGTTGTACTTGATGTTCGGCAGGTGGAAGAAGCTCGCCAGCTCGGTGGTACCGAGGAGAAGCGACGGGTAACGCAGGGCCTGATACGGCGTGCGGTATGGGGCGCGACGGATGAACTGTTCCACGAGACGCGCGTGGTTGACGAGCTTTGCTTTTCGCAGCCGGTTGCCGCGCACGTCGTTGAACTGCGAGAACGCCGCCACCACGCCTTCCATAAGCGTCTGAGCGCGGGTCTGGCTCTTGGCCGAGGTCACGAGACGGATTACGGTCTCGTACCCGGGGTTGCTCGCTTTTTCGTCGATGGCTTTGGAGTATTCCTCGACGGCCTGGGAAACACGTTCGCCCGTCGAATGTTCTTGTTCCTTGAGATCGACGGGGGAGTCGTCGCCGCCGAGGATATTGAAGACGGCGCGGATCCACGTCAGCGGGCTCCACCAGGCGCTCCCCGATTTCTTCTTGGGGTTGATGAGCGAGGCTGCTTCCTTCTGGAGCTTGTTCTGCCAGCCCGGCTTCGCCGGACGAAGAACGAACTGCACCGCAGCACCCTCGTCGATCGCGAGCTTACTGAACGCGTTCGTGATGGTGTTCAGCGGGTCGCTCTTGAGTTGCTGGTACGTCTTGAACGCGGAGGTCCAGTGTTTCGCAGGTACGAGCAGCTCCGTCGCCGTCACCGATTCCTTCGTGAAAATGTTGTAGTCCTCCACTTCGTCGACGATGACGTCCGGATAGAACGAGGTGATCTGCTTCTCGATCAGGTGCGCGATCTTTCGCGGGCACACGATGAAAAAGAGAATCTCACCGGCGAGCGCGGCGTATTCCACCGAGAAAAAATTCCGTCCGCGCCAGAGCGTCTTGAATTTTCCTGAGTAGAGGCTGTGGAGCGACTGGTACAGGTGATCCATGATGCCAAGCACCTCCCGGAAGTCTTTTCCAGAGGAAAACTGCTCCGATTCGACTTCCTTGTCTTCCTTACTTTCTTTCTTCGGGACGAGAACCTGGAGGAAGACGAGATCTTTTTCTCGCCGATGGTCCGCACTGCGCCGCATGAAAGCAAAAAACGCGTAGGTGCCTCCGGCAAGGAAGGCGAGCGCGCCGATGGACAGGATGAGGGGCTGCATGTCGGAGTTCAGCGGTATCGTAACATTCTAGCAGAAAACACGCTTTTTCCCTAGTGGCAGCGATGATCGTTCCGTGGCCTCGCGTGCGACCCGTCCGCTACACTGGAAGGCGCCTGAGGGCTCTTTCCAAGGCCAAGACTATCGTTTCTTTCCATGAATTCTTCCAGCGGCGGTCCTTGCGATCCATTGTTCGTGGTGCCTATAGTTATGTTTTCGGCGCCCACGGGCATCGACGCGTGAGCGGCTGGAAGCTTTTTTATCGGTTGCGATTTGCCGTGCTTCTGTATTCCCCGAAGCCTCTGCAGGAAGCCAGTCGGCTTGATCGCCCGCGCCTCTGGGTGGACCGCGAAGCGTTCCCGCGCATATTTCGGTTACTTCGTCGCGCAAAGCACACGGTCGTCATTCAGATGTTCATCTGGAAAGACGACAAGCTCGGCAGACGCATGGCGCAGGAATTGGTCGAAATAGCCGATCGCGGGGTACGCGTGGAAATCTTCAAGGAATCCGTCGGAGATTTTTTCGAGACGAATCAGGATTTCGTCACTACGCAGCAATCGCCCGACCCGCTTTGGAAGCGTTTCTGGGGGCACAAAAACATCAAGATCACGCTCGAAGCGCATAACGATCATGCGAAGGTGTTTATCATCGACGATCGTATCTTCCTGCTGACGGGAATGAACATCGCGGATGAATACGATCAGGAATGGCATGATTACATGGTTGAATTGCGCGGCAGTCATTTTATTGAGCACTACCTCACGCGCGGTGAGGTGCAGTCGCCGACGAATTCGGAACGTCTCGTGCTGAACGTCGATCATCGTCGCGAAATCCGACCCGTAGTCATGGATCTCGTCGCGCGGGCAAAAGAGACGATTGTCATCGAGCATTGTTATTTCTCGGATCAAAAAATCGTGGACGCACTTGTGGAACGCAGCAAACAAGGGGTCCGGGTGACGGTCATCGTCCCGGCCGATCCAGATCTGCATCATAATGCGAATCAGCAGGCCGTGGCCCGATTGTTGGAAGGAGGGAATAAGAAGCGCGTTCAAGTGTTTTACTATCCGCGCATCGTGCATGGGAAAATCATGTTGATCGACAAAGAGACGGCCTTCGTCGGATCGGCGAATTTCATGGCCTCCTCGCTCGACAGCATGGGGGAAGTGAATGTTCTTTTGCGCGGGGAAACATCTCCGGCCATTCTGAAGCTTCGCCGGGTGCTCCGCGATGATATTCTTCAGAGTGAACCCGTCGATTCTCCGCCGTCACTTTCTTGGTATCGGCGCTGGTTGGCATGGTTTAAGTTGTGACGAAGACGCACGGGGCGCAAAGACGCAGAAGACGAAAAAGAACCGTGCGACCTTTATGTCTCTTGCGTTTTTTACGTCTTACAGATGCGCGTGCCGGCCCACCATGTCGACCAGGGCCTTGATCGTCATGTCCTTCTTTACGAAATAGTCGTCCGCGCCGAGCTCCATGGCTTTGAGCTTGAAGTCGGACTGGTCGAAGTTCGTGAGCATGATCACGGGGAAGGTGCGGGAAGCCTTCGGGAACTGCTGAAGCACCTGGAATCCGTCCATCTTCGGCATGTGAATATCGAGGATGACCATATTCGGCTTTTGCTCTTGAATCGTCTTTACCGCCTGTTCGCCATCCTCTGCCGTCACGACCTCGTAACCCTCCACCGAAAACTTCTTGACATAGAGACTGCGGAGTACGGCGTCGTCTTCGGCGATCACAATTTTTCCTTTTGTCATAAGGCACATTCTACCGGAAATTTCGTGAGAAGTAAAATCGCTTTGGCGTCCTCCGTCTATCAGCCTGCGTGGGGGGTGTATTTGACAAATAATAATATTCTGCTATAATTGCATCAAACACATTTCCTTCCCAATTCTTCCCATGAAGAAGATCGCCCTCTCCCGCACGCTTTCACGCACCGAAAGCCTCATCGGCGTCTTCCTCGCGCTCTTGATCCCCCTGGCTACCGCCGGTGGAACCGAGTTTGCCGAGATGGCCGCCCAACTCCTCCGTTGAGTGCTTCGGCAATAAGAGCGACGAGGGTGCTGACGCGCCCTCTTTGCCGATGCGGGTTTCGGGAGGAAACCCACCCCTTTTCTCAGGGAGAGATTTCTGGTAGAATAAAGAGAAATTCATGAACAAATTCCATAACCGTCTTTGGCTCATCGTGAGCGCGCTCAGCGCTGTCACGGTTGTGCTTGCGACGAGTCGTCTCACCGCGGACGTGATTACGGATTGTGTTGGGAAGCCGTACGGGTATCCGGGATGCCCGACGCAGAGCGTGACTGTTTCTTCGCGGGCGGCGGGAGGCGATACATGCGGAAACGGAGTGGTGGATGGTTCCGAGGAATGCGATAAAGGTCGCTTCAACGGATACAGCGATTGTTCGACGGATTGTCGAATGTTGTACTGCGGAGACGCACTCATCACTCCGCAGATCGGCGAAGAGTGCGAGCCGCAGACGGAGCAGGTGTACGTCGTCGATCCGGTGACCGGACAGTTGAAGACCGAGACGCGCTTTAAGAGCAACGGGGGACAGTGCGGAAGTTACTGTGCCCCTCCGGTGTGTGACGCAGCAGGGCGCTGCTCCGGCGGATGCAAATGGGCGTTTGTGTACAAATGCTCTTCCTCTGCCGCCGTTGCATCTTCCGTGGCTTCCGCTGCGGCGACGCCCATGCCTGTTCCCGCGGCTGTTCCCGCGGCTTCCTCCGCTCCCGCTTCGTCTTCCGAGGCACCGCCCTTGCCTCCAGCTCAGCCCATTACCTTCGCTGCGACGAGCGTACCGGCTTCTTCTTCCAGTTCCAGTGAAGCACAGAGCTCGTCGCTTCCGCCTCCTCCCCCCTCGTCTTCTTCGCAAGCTCCCAGTTCCGCTCCCGCGATGGGGCCGACCCTGTTCACGCCGGTTCCCGTTTGTGGCAATCACGTCGTCGAACCCGGTGAGGAATGTGATGACGGTAACAGGATCCCGAACGACAACTGCAGCAATACGTGTTCGTATTCCCGCTGCGGTGACGGCATTCTGAATACCGGCGAGGAATGCGACGACGGCAATCAGATTCAGAACGACAATTGCAGCAATACCTGCTACCGCGCGACGTGCGGCGATGGCATCGTCAATCTTGGCGAAGAGTGCGATGACGGGAATCGCATCCAGAACGATCTTTGCACTAACGAGTGCCGTGTTCCCCGCTGCGGCGATGCCGCGGTGCAGCGCGGTGAAGAATGCGACGACGGCAATGATTCCGATGCCGATACGTGTACGTCACTGTGTCGAAAGGCCCGTTGCGGCGACGGTATCATACAGATTGGAGAGCAATGCGATGACGGTAACCGCGTTCCGAACGATTCCTGCAGTAACGAATGTCATATCGCGATATGCGGCGACGGTATCGTCCAGGCCGGCGAACAGTGTGACAGCGCGAGCGAAAACTCCGATCGGGTACCTGACCATTGCCGCCGAACTTGTCGTTTCCCCACGTGTGGAGACGGAGTGATTGACACGGGTGAACAGTGTGACGGCGGTGCAAATTGCGTCCAATGTCGTCGCGGTGCCGTTGTCGCGCGGGCGTCTTCTTCTTCCGCCATGCATGCCGCAGCGCCGGTGATGCAATCTTCCGCGGGCGGCGGCAAGACGGCTCTCGGTATCACGCTCGGAACCGTGGGAATGCTTTCCGTGGGATCGGCTCTTGCCCTTCGTCGAAGGATCGCGAAGGTTCTCAAGCCTTCGCCCGCTTCCATTGACGACATTCCTCTCGATCAGATCGAGATGCCGTGGCATAAGTGGTAATTGGCGCGGAAGGGCCACCTCGGGTGTCCCTCCCGCGGACCCACCCTTCCCGCAAAGAGTCGCTGCAGGCAGGCAAAGCCTGCCTTCGCGAGTTACAAAAAAGCGCGGCTCTGCCGCGCTTTTCGAGTCGAGACGCAATGCTTAGACCGTCATCCGCAAGTAGCTCTTCACCTTGGCGCCAGCGAGGTACTGCTCCACGGACTGGTTCTGATCCTTCACGAACGGCTGCTTAAGGAGAGCGTTCTCTTCGCGGAACTTCTTCTCCTTGCCGAGCATGATCTTCTCGAGGACGGCCTCGGGCTTCTTCTCATTTTTCATCTGCTCCTTCCAGATTTCCTTCTCCTTCGCGACGACGTCGGAGGGGATCTCTTCCGGCGTCACATAGAGGGGATTCATGGCCGCGGCGTGCATGGCCACATCCTTAGCCTTCGCCGTGTCGCCCCCGTCCAAGCCGACGATCACCGCAATCTTGCGGTTGCTGTGGACATAGGAGCCGATGACCGGCGCGGAGATCTCGTTCATTTCGCCGAGACCGATGTTCTCACCGAGTTTGTTGATGGCGTCCGGGATCATCGCCTGGGCCTTCGCTTTGGCGGCGGACATGCCGTCCTTCACCACCATGTCGGCGATCTGTTGGCCGAGGGCAACGAAGGCGTCGGAGCGTCCGACGAAGTCCGTTTCACACTTGACGCAGACGACGGCAGCCATTCCGGCCTTTTCGGCAAGGAAGAGTCCGCCCTCGCTCTGGCCGCGATCGGCCTTTTTCACCGCCTGGGCGATGCCGCGTTTGCGGAGAATTTCAATGGCCTTCTCCTGGTCGCCTCCGGATTCCTCAAGTGCTTCCTTGCAAGCGAGAATGGAGACGCCCGTGCGGGCGCGGAGGGCTTGGACGTCGGCGGCTGAAATGGCCATGGTAGGTGAGGGGAAGGGGATGGATCGTTGGCGGGTATCACCCGGTGATGAAGCGTAAGGCTTAGAGCTTCTTGCTTATGCGGCGACAGGCGTTTTCTCGGTCTTGGCGGCCGCGGTCTTCTTCGGAGCGGAAGCGAGTTCTTCCTCGATGGTCGAGAGGATGAGGTTGATGGAGTTCACGGCATCGTCGTTGGCGGGAATGAACGCCGTGAAGAGATCGGGGTCGGCGTTGCTGTCGCAAATGCCGAAGATCGGAATGTTCAATTTGCTGGCTTCAAGAACGGCAACGCGATCGCGAATGGCGTCGACGACGAAGACGGCATCGGGCAGCCCGTTCATCTTTGCGATACCGCCGAGTGCGTTCTCCAATTTTGCGAGTTGTTTCCTGAGGCTCGTCTGTTCCTTTTTCGTGTACTTTTCAATTTCACCGGTCTGGAACGAGCGCTGGAGGTCGAGGTAGTACTTGAGACGGCGCTTGATCGTGGGCCAGTTGGTGAGGAGTCCCGGGATCCACTTTTTCGTCACCATCGGTTGCGTGATGGCATCGGCGATCTTTTCGACCATCGGGATGCTCTGCTGTTTGGTGGAGACGAAGAGGATCGTCTTTCCCTCGCTCTGGAGTTTTTTCATGTGGTCGCAGACCGTGCTCAGGTGTTCCTTGGTCTTGCTGAGATCGAAGACGTGGATGCCTTTGCGGACGCCGTACAGGAACGGCTTCATCTTGGGATTCCACTTTTCGCGGCGGTGGCCGATGTGACACGCGTGCTCAAGGAGCTGCTTTTCGGAAGGAATGGGCATAAACGGAGGGAAAAGAGGGATGAAAAGGAGAAAAGGTTCCCAGGTGGAGTCGGCGATGGGAGATCCTTGGCGCGTGCGGCGAGCACTCACGGGGAGGTCGCCGATCCGACGTCTTCTCACGCTTCTGTGCAGGACCCTTGCGGGCAGGAGCACCGTGATCGGTCGGAAAGCCGCGCCAGTGTGGCGGAAAGGCGGTTTCTTTGCAAGAGGATCTTCATGGCTGCTCTCCGTGCCAAAGCCTGATTCTCGCGAAGAAAAATGGACAATTCTCCAGGGGAATATTAGAACGAATGCATGAAACCTCCCATGAAAGCCGAGCAATTGGTGTTTCCCGATACGATGGAATTTCTTCGGACCGCCGGAGCCGCCGATGCTTTTTTGAGTGATATTGGCATCGAGAAACAGGCTGCGGATTTGCCGAAAGAAATTGCGGAACATACGATCACATCGCTCGGCGAGCTTTTTGCGTCTGCGTCGGAGAATTGGATTCGTTTGCGTTCGCTCGGTACGGAGATCGGGTTTCCCCGAGTCATTCACTTCGTGCAACAGCGCAATGGATTACTCCTCCAGGAAGCTCTCCGTGCCGACCTGCAGCAGCACCATGACGCTGTTCGTTCCGCGCAGTCCGGGCAGAACTCGGTGGATTTTCAGCTTGCGGTTTCAGCGCAATCCCCGGAAATGGCGCGGCAATTGAGCGAGTGGTACAGATCCGTCGCCGCGATGATTCAGGACCGGCAGAAACTTCTTCCAGCCGTGCAGGGATTGCTTGCGGGGCCGGTTGAGAAAAGCGCTTCGTACCATCATAATTTTGATGGCGGCCGCTTTCTCAACATCGGCGGTTTCGCGCCTATTGGTCAGAAGGTGAAGCAAATGAACCCGGTGTGGTATTGCTACGGCACCAATGACGACGATCTGATCACTCTTTCCATTGGTCCCGCTCAGGAAGCGCTCGTCCAGAAGGAAATGCATTCGTATGCCACGCGACCCGATGCGCCGAAGTTCGGAGCAAAAAACGCCGTCGAGTACGCGATCGGCTACTTCAAACGCATCGCGGATGAATACGCCGGGGCCACGAGCTTGCGCGAAGAAGTCCAGTAAGATTATTTCTTCGCGGCAATTCTTTTTATCAGCTCGTCAAACGACAGGCGATCTTGCTTCAGGGAATCGCGATCTCTGATGGTCGCCGTATCCTTGGCGCCCTGCGCGGCGTCTTCGCCGAGCGTGCCGAAGTCGACCGTGACGCACTGGGGCGTGCCGATCTCGTCCTGGCGGCGGTAGCGCTTGCCGATCGAACCCGTGACGTCGAAATCGCAGACGAGGTCGGTTTTGTCGAGGATCATTTTGTAAAGCTCCTGCGCTTTCGCGACGAGGTGCTCCTTCTTGCTCAGCGGCAGAATCGCGACGTCGATCGGGGCGACGCCCGGCTTGAACTTCATCACCGTGCGCGTGTCGTCGTTCACCTTTTCTTCCGTGTACGCGTCGAGCATCACCGCGAGCGTGATCCGGTCCGAGCCGAAGGACGGTTCCATGACGTGTGGCACGATCTTGCGCGTGGGCTCGTCGGGGTCCGTGTAGTGCAGGTCCTGCTTGCTGAACTTCTCGTGCTGGCTGAGGTCGTAGTCCGTGCGGTACGCCGCGGCGGCACAGAGCTCGCCGAAGCCCCAGGGGAACTTGTACTCGATGTCCACGGTGCCGCGCGAGTAGTGCGAGAGCTCGTCTTTCTCGTGGTCGCGGAAGCGGAGGTTCTCCGGGGCGATACCGAGAGTGTCCGTGATGAACGCCCAGCTCTGCTTCTTCCACTCCGCGTAAATGTCCTCCCACTTCGATTTCTCGGGGTCAAAGAAGTATTCGATCTCCATTTGCTCGAATTCGCGCGTGCGGAAGGTGAAGTTGCCGGGTGTGATTTCGTTCCGGAAGGCCTTGCCGATCTGCGCCACGCCGAAGGGGAGGCGCATGCGCATGGTGTCCGTCACGTTCTTGAAGTTCACGAAGATGCCCTGCGCGGTTTCGGGACGGAGGTAGATGTCCGTGCCCTCGCCTTCGATGACGCCTTGTTGCGTCTTGAACATGAGGTTGAACTTCTTGGCAGGGGTCCACGCGATCTCGCCGCACTTGGGGCAGGGGATCTTCTCGGCGAGGAGCATCGGCTGCACCTGGTCGAGCTTGAGGATGGCTGCGGCCTCCACGCCGATCTTCTCCTCCAGCAGCTTGTCGCCACGGAAGCGCTCCTTGCACTTCTTGCAGTCGACGAGCGGATCGTTGAAGTTGCTCACGTGACCGCTCGCCTCCCAAACACGCGGGTTCATGAGGATGGAGGCATCGAGGCCCACCATGTCCGTGCGTTTGTGGACGAAGGTCTTCCACCACGTCTTCTTGATGCGGTTTTTCAGCTCCACGCCAAGGGGGCCGTAGTCCCACGTGTTGGCCAAACCTCCGTAGATCTCCGAGCCCGGGAAGATGAATCCGCGACGCTTGCAGAGGGAGACTAATTGATCGAGTGATGAAGCTGGCATGGGGATGAGAAGGGAAATTACAGGGTTGTCATCCTGAGCGAAGTCGAAGGATGGTCGAGGGAGGAGGCGGGCATGGGAAGGGAGAGGATAGGCTCGGAGCGGCAGGATAGCACGGTTGCGAGTTTCGAGTTACGGGTTGCGAAAATTCCTCGAAACCCGCAACCCGCAACCCGGAACTTTGGCTTTGTCTTAAGCCAAATATATGGTATACTGTGTTTAACAAATACCCATGGTCGACACCCTTCCGCGTTCGGCGATCATCCTCTCCGGGATCGGCGCTTTCGTGTGCCTCGACCTCGTGAGCCGCTACCGCGGCCGTCCCGCGCACTACGCGTTCGGTGTGCTGCTCGGATCGCTCGTCGGCGTAGGGCTGATCGTCGCCCTTGAGTCGCTGCTTGGCTCTAGCGCTCGCGGAAACGGCTTCGTGATGGCCGTGGGAGTGCTCTTTGCGGTTCTTGTCTGGCGTCTCCTCTTTGGCAACTGGGAAGCGCGTACCAAGGCGACCGTGCTCGGCACCGTCATCTTCTGGATCTTCTTCAACATGCTCCTTTCGGAAACCGCGCAGGAGCGCAGCGCCCACCTGCTTGCGATCGGGTTCGCCATTATCCCGGCGGTCGTGTGGTGCCTGCTCTTCCTGCCGTACCACCGCGAGAGGCTCTCCGTCGTCCTCACCATGTTCTTCGCGGGCATGCTCTCGACGGTGCCCATCCTCTTTTACGACGCGCTCGCGCGCCGCGGGGTGCAGATGGACTTCTTTCTCTTCAAAGTCGTTCCCGAGAACTTCAGCAACTCGGCGCAGACATTCGTGATGGGACAGTGGCCCACGATGCCGCAGCTGCATGTCACGCTCTTCAGCATGTTCCTTTCGTTCGTTCTCGTTGGGCTCATTGAGGAAGGCAGCAAGCTTTGGTTCTTGAAAAAGGTCGGAATGCCCTTGGTTCGCAGCGTCGACGACGTCGTGCAACTCGGCATTGTCGTGGCGATCGGTTTTGCCTTCGCCGAGAACGTCACGAACAGCGGATACTTCCTCGGTTTTGTCCGTGAGTATCTCCTTCATCCGGGTAAGCCCGACTGGGTGGGCTTTCTCGGCAACGTAGCCGGAAGATCCATTCTCACAAGCATGGTCCACATCGTTTCCACGGGGATCTGCGCGTATTTCTTCGGGCTTGCGATTTTCGCGGACCCGGTTCTGCGCGAGTCGCGCGCGCACGGTTGGCGCTTTCCTTTCATTGAAGAACTACATGATCTCTTCGGCGTGGAGAGAAAAGATTTGTTCCGCCGAGAGATGATGCTTATCGGATTCACGCTCGCTTTTCTCTTGCACGCCTTCAGCAATATTCTTGTGTCTCTCCCCGATGTTTTGCCGGGCAATCCGCGCACTTTGGGTGACATCTTGGGCTCGCCGAGCGGCTCTCCGTTTCACCTTGTCGCGCTTCTTGTTTTCCCGACGTTGTTGTATGTGGGTGGCGGATACCTCGTTCTGACGACGCTCCTCGGAAGCCGCGGCAACCGCGCCGAACACGGTCGACTTATCGTCACCGACACGTTTGTCACTCGCGAGGGCGAGGTGTAAGGTTCCGTCCATGATTTCCATTCGTGTTTCTGCTTTTTCCCGTGCGAGTCTCCGCCGCACGATCGCTTCCGTCGTGCTTGGAGTTTTCCTCCTGCCGATCGGTGCTATGGCCGCACCGGAACAGTATCTGAACGGCGCGGACAATGTGCCCGTGAGCCGAGGGGATTTTCTCAAGGCCGTCGTGTCCGCCTTGAACCTGTCCTTGCCGAAGCCCGATACCAAGCTCCCGTACAAACGCGTCTCTTCCGGCGATCTTCCCATCGTGACACTTGCGCATCAAAAGGGGGCACTCGTTCTCTTCGGGGAAAATTTGCAGTTGGGGAAGGGCATTACGCGCCTTGAAGCAGCCGTAATTTTGGCGAAAATTACCGGCAAGACAATCGATCCCACGACAAGCGTTCCCGCTCTGTCGGATGTCAAAGGAAAGCTTCAGGAAGAAGCGGTTGCGATCGTCGTTCAACAGGGGTGGATGAGGCATAACGGCCGCATCTTCGGTTCGGCGAAAGTGCTCAAGACGCGCGAAGCGAAGCTCATCATGGATAAGATCGCCCAGGATGCCGGGCAAAAAATTCGCGTTCGAGTGCAGGACATCAGGAAATCCCAGGATTCCGTCAAAACGGATACGATGAATCAGGTGTGGCAGTTACTCAGTGACGAGTATTTGTACAAAGATCGCCTCGACGGTTCCAAGGCGGGGACAAAAGCAATCCAGAGCATGGTCGAGACGCTGAATGATCCTTACACCGTTTACATGCCGCCCGCCGCCTCCGAGCGCTTCAATGATCAGATCAAAGGCGAGATCGAGGGAATCGGTGCGACCGTCGAACTCGTGAACGGTGCCGTCGTGATCGTCTCGCCGATTCACGGCTCGCCGGCGGAGAAGGCCGGTCTGCAGCCGAAGGACGAGATTATCTCCGTCGACGGCAAGACGCTCGCCGGTCTCTCCATCGACGATGCTGTCGGACATATTCGTGGCCCGAAAGGCTCCACGGCGAAGCTAAAGATCCGTCGCAACGGCGTTGAGATGGAGATCAGCGTCACGCGAGCAACGGTTCAGCTTCCCGAGGTGGAAATCACCCAACAAGGCGATATCACGATCATTCGCATCGTGCAGTTCGGACAAGCGACCGATACGAAGCTCGATACGTACATGAAGAGCATCGAATCCGCTCATCCTCGCGGGATCGTTCTCGATCTTCGGGACAATCCTGGCGGGTTGTTGCACGCCGCAGGGGTTGTCGTCGGTCATTTCCTTCCCAAAGGAAGCGTATATGCGAATATTTCCGGTCGTTCCGGTTCGTATGACGAGAAGACCTCGGAGGAGCCCACGATTGATGCTTCGGTGAAGCTCGTCGTGCTCGTGAACCACGGCTCGGCAAGCGCATCCGAAATCGTTGCCGGAGCATTGCAGGATGCGAAGCGCGGGACCATCGTTGGCCAGAAGACCTACGGCAAGGGCACGGTGCAGCAAGTCGTGACATTCTCCGATAATTCCAGCTTGAAGTTCACCGTTGCGGAATGGCGCACGCCCCTCGGGCGCAAGATCGACGGTCAGGGCGTGGATCCCGATGTGCTCGTTGACGCTTCTGCCGGTCGTGACGCCGAGATGCTCAAGGCGATCGATATCCTTCGCTAACGAAAAGGCAGGAGTGCAGCAAGGCAGGAAGTCTGCCTCTGTCGCTTCTGCCCTCCTGCCTTTCTGTCCTTCCTATGTCCCTTCTCACGACCCTCGTCGACTTCATCCTTCACGTCGACGAACACCTCGCGGAGATCATTACGCGCTACGGCGTTCTGACGTATGCCATTCTGTTCGCGATCGTTTTTTGCGAGACCGGTCTGGTAGTCACGCCGTTTCTTCCCGGCGACTCGTTACTCTTCGCCGCAGGAGCCTTCGCCGCCAAGGGGTCACTCCATCCGTTCCTGCTCTTCGCGGTCCTTTCGATCGCTGCCGTGGTGGGCGACACGGTGAACTATGCCATCGGTCACTATCTCGGGAAGAAGGTCTTCACGAAGAACTACCGTTTCCTGAATCGCGAGCATCTGACGAGCACAGAGAAGTTCTACGAGAAGCACGGCGGTAAGACGATCATCTTCGCGCGCTTCATGCCCATCATCCGCACGCTCGCGCCCTTCGTCGCGGGTGCGGGCAAGATGTCGTACACCGAGTTCTTCCTCTACAACGTCCTCGGGGGCGTGGTTTGGGTGGGGCTTTTCGTCTACGCGGGCTTCTTCTTCGGCACGATCCCGGCCGTGGAACATAACTTCACGCTCGTGATCTTCGCGATCATCGGCATCTCGCTCCTGCCTCCGGTGGTCCACGCGTTAAAGGGGCATCTGAGAAAGCGGAGATCGTTGCGATGAGCAGTTCGAGTCCTATCGTCTTTTCCATGCAGCTCAACGAAGCGGATTTGCCGATTATTTATCGAGACGATGCCGCGTACGCGCAATTCGTCCCCGTCGCGAAAGCCGTCTGGGAAGTCCTCGCGAAAACCGCGTGGATCGCTGAGACGCTCGAGAGCGCGAGGAATCATTGGCATCAGCTTTCGCCGAAGAACAGGTCGGTATTGATGGGGCATCTCTACGAATACCGGAGGAAGACGGGAATCGACTTCACTGAACGCGCGCGTCTGCTCCACGTGCTGGATCGCTCTGGCTCTTGAAAAAGACAGTCCGTTGCGGTCGAGGTACCCTTGTTTGCCATTGCACCATCCCTTAGGATGTCGCGGCCGCGGGTCAGAAGACCCCGCGCTCATCCTCCTTTTCCTATCATGCCCGGATCCATCGCTCAGGTCATCGGTGCCGTCGTCGACTGCCAGTTTGACCAATCTGAACAGCTTCCGCCGCTCTTCACCGCTCTTCATGTGAAGAACGGCAAGGAAACGCTCACCCTCGAGGTACAGCAGCACATGGAGGGCGGTCTCGTTCGCGCGGTCGCAATGGGTTCGACGGACGGTCTCAAGCGCGGCGTTCCCGTGGAGAACACCGGCGCCCCGATCTCCGTGAACGTCGGTCCCGAGACGCTCGGCCGCATGTTCAACGTCCTCGGCGACCCCATCGACGGCATGCCGCAGGTGAAGACCAAGAAGAAGTACCCGATCCACCGTCCCGCTCCGTCCTTTGCCGACCAGTCCACCGAGACGGAAGTTCTCGAGACCGGCATCAAGGTCGTCGATCTCATCTGTCCGATCCTCAAGGGAGGCAAAGTAGGTCTCTTCGGAGGTGCCGGCGTGGGCAAGACCGTCATCGTGAAGGAGCTCATCCGCAACATCGCGGCCGAGCACGGCGGTTACTCGGTGTTCGCCGGCGTCGGCGAGCGCTCCCGCGAAGGCAACGACCTCTACTACGAGATGAAGGATTCCGGCGTTCTCGAGAAGACGGCCCTCGTCTTCGGCCAGATGAACGAGCCGCCGGGGCCGCGTCTCCGCGTCGCCCTCACCGGCCTCTCGATGGCCGAGTACTTCCGCGACGAGGAGCAGCGCGACGTCCTCCTCTTCATCGACAACATCTTCCGCTTCACGCAGGCTGGCGCCGAGCTCTCCGCTCTCCTCGGACGCATTCCGTCCGCGGTGGGTTACCAGCCCACGCTCGCCGTCGAAATGGGTCAGGTTCAGGAGCGCATCGCCTCTACCAATAAGGGTTCCATCACGTCCGTTCAAGCCGTGTTCGTTCCCGCCGACGACCTTACCGACCCGGCTCCCGCCACGACGTTCGGCCACCTCGATTCGTTCATCGTTCTCTCGCGTCAGATCGCGGAGCTCGGCATCTATCCGGCCGTCGACCCGCTCGATTCCACGTCGTCCATCCTCACGCCCGCCGTTGTGGGCCAGGAGCATTACGACGTCGCGCGCGGCGTGCAGAAAGTGCTCCAGCGCTACAAGGAACTCCAGGACATCATCGCGATCCTCGGCATGGAAGAGCTTTCCGAGGAAGACAAGCGCACCGTCGGACGTGCCCGCCGCATCCAACGCTTTCTCTCGCAGCCGTTCTTCGTCGCGGAGGTCTTCACCGGCGCCCCGGGCAAGTTCGTCACGCGCAAGGACACGGTTCGCTCGTTTAAGGCGATCCTCGAGGGCCAGTACGATTCCGTGCCCGAGCAGGAGTTCTTCATGAAGGGCAGTATTGATGAGATTAAGCTTTGAATTTTTTAGTTTTGAGTTTTTAGTTTTTAGTCGGAAGCCATCAGTCCTTCTCTCGCTTCCCTCCTAAAAACTAAAAACTAACAACTCACCACGCATGATTCACGTCGACATCATCACGCCGGACGAGACGGTTTACACCGGCGACGCCGAAGCTGTGACGTTGCCGACGCCCGAGGGCGAAATCACCGTCATGGGCGGGCACGAACCCATCATTTCCGTTCTTGGGTCGGGAACCATGGTTGTTCGTTCGGGCACGGATGAGAAACTTTTTGCCGTCTCTCGCGGAGTCATCGAGGTGACCGGACCGTCTATCAAGATTCTCGCGGACATCGCAGACCGTGCCGAAGGACTCGAGGAGGCGGCCATCGAGGCCGCGAAGAAGCGTGCCGAGGATCTGCAGAGCCAGCGCCGTGACGATTCCGAGGCCTTCGCGGACGCCACCGCGCTCCTCGAGCGCGAGCTCGCGCGCCTGAAGACCGTTCGCCGCCATCGGAGTGGACGACGGGCGTAAAAGAAAGGACCAGGTTTCAAAACCCAAGTAGGGAAAAGCTCGAGGATTGGAAGAGTACTGCCTGTACTCTTATTCCTACTTGGCATTTGGACCCTGGTATTTCTACACTGCATGCATGACGGACAATGGCGATAAGCAGGCCCTCGCTGCCGCCTACGGCATCGTGAGCGAGCTCGGATTCATCATCGCGGGGCCGATCGTGCTCCTCGGTTTCGCAGGAGCGTACCTCGATAAGTACATCGGCACCTCGCCGATCTTCCTGCTCTCGGGATTCGTCGTTTCCTTTCTCGTTTCCGGCCTGGGTGTTTGGCGCCTGATCCAGCGGCTCAACGCGGAACAGGCGGCGCGAGACGTCGCGGCCAAAAACGCGGTCGGAGCACCCAAGGGCGGGTCCGACCGCGCGGAGTGAAACATTCCCTACTGGAGAAGCATCGGCTCGATTCGCACGCGCATATTCCAGAGGATCTCGGCCATTTCGCCGCGCGTGAGGAGTTGGCTCGGTACGCGGTACGAGGACGGCATGGCTCCGGCGTTTTCGAGTGATTCGATGTACGGCGCGTACCATTGGTCGCCGAATGCCGCTGGCGCTTCCGTCATGCCCGTGGTTCGGACGAAGATCTTCGCGGATTCCGCGGCGTTGATGCTCGCCCCCGGACGGAAGCTGCCGTCGGGGTATCCCGCGACGACTTCGTGTTTGAGTGCGACGCAGACGTAGGGGGCGAACCACTCGTCGCGCGGCACGTCGTAGGGGAGACCGGTCGATCCCGAGAGACAGGAATCGATTTTGGAGCGGGAATAGAGCGATGCGACGAGCATCTTCACGAACTCCGCGCGGACGATGGTGCGGGAGGGGCGGAATGTGCCGTCGCCGTAGCCCTGGACGATGTTATGGGATTTGGCGAAGAGGATCGCTTGGTACTGCGCGTGCGTGGGCGGGACGTCGCGAAAGGCGTCGTTTTGGTGCGTGAGGCACGGATCGGCAAAGTAGTTGATCGGATGGCCGTTCTCGGAGCAGGTGGGGTAGCGGTAGCCGTCGGGACAGATGCCCATCTGACAGTTCCCTTCGGGATTCTCTCCGTTAAAACAGGGAGAGCCTCCCGTCCAGACAAGCGGATTTCCGCTCGCATCGCAGCTTTCGAATTGCCGTCCGTCGTTGCAGATGACCGGTCGGCAATCGTACCCTCCCGATCCGCGGGTATTGAGGTAGTCGAGCGTTTCGGCCGACTCGCTGTAGAGCGCCGTTCCGGAGCAGATATTGGTCGTAAAACCGTTCTGATTCTTCATGGCAAAAATAACGTAGTCCATGCCGTTTTGCAGTCCGATGCCACACATTGCACCGCTTTCATTCGAGGTGAGCGTTACGGTGCCGCCAACGGCGCCTTTCCAGAGACGGTTCACTGAGACGGTGTAAACGACCGTTCCGTTTCCATCGGATCCCCGCGGAAGATCGACGGAACGGATGTGTCCCGAGAAAACGGCATCGGCTCTTGCGTAGTTTTCGGCCGGAGTGGAAAACATGCAGCTGCAAGCCAGTGCCGTTGACGTCACTGCGAAGGCGGTCACGAAAGTAGCCGCGATCAGTAAGGGGTGTTTCATAGAAAAGGAACGTATCATGTCTCCTTCTACGGACCTATGGACGGTTGGTAACAGTCCTGACACCGTCAAAAGTCCTTCCAGGCGCCCTTGCTTCCGTCGTTGGGCGTCCTTAGAATCCCCGCACCTTATGGAAATTACCGCCCCCTCCCTCGCCTCCGAAACAATCGCCCATTTCGGGCATTTTGAGGTTCGTAACACTCTCGTCATGGCATGGCTTGCCATGGCAGTTCTCATTGCATTCGCTCTGGCGGTCCGTTCTACACGGATGCGTCTTATTCCCGGACGTTTCCAGGCATTTGCGGAACTGGTGGTGGAAGGTCTTTTCGGTTTCTTCAACTCAATCCTGGGGGATGAGAAGCGCACTCGGAAGCTTTTTCCTTTGGTAGCGACCATGTTCCTGTTCATTATCGTCGCCAACTGGATGGGCATTCTTCCCGGTGTCGGTTCGATTACAGTCGAGGGCATGCACGAGGGGCATCTTGAGCATCTTCCGCTTTTCCGCTCGATGAACGCGGACATGAACGTGACACTCGTCTTCGCCGTCGTTTCCATCATTACCGTGCAGGTTCTCGGTTTTGCTGCTCTCGGCATGGTGGGTCATCTCGGGAAGTACTTCGTCGCCCCCTGGAAGAAGCCGTACGGTATCGGCACCTTTGTCGGCATCCTCGAGTTTATCGGTGAGTTTACCCGTCTGGCCTCCTTCTCATTCCGTCTCTTTGGAAATATCTTTGCGGGAGAAGTTCTCCTCATGGTCATTTCCGCGCTCGTTCCCTACGTCATCCCGATCCCGTTCTACGGGCTCGAGATCTTTGTGGGATTCATCCAAGCGCTGGTGTTCTCGATGCTTACGCTCGTGTTCATCTCGATGGCGGTGACGCCGCATGAGGCGCATTGATTCGGCTGTATGGACCTTCGTTCATTGCACCTGATCGGTGAAGGAGGGGATCACGACGTTTTTCAGCATCCTCACGATTCGGGTCGTGTTCTCAAGGTGCCAAAGAAAAAACTTGCGGGAAGACGACGGATCGAAGAAATGACTGCCAATTTGCGCGATGCACGGCTTCATTTCGGTCCGTGGCTTGCGGAAACGGCAATTGAAAAGAACAGTCGGCACGGATATGTCGTACAACAGGAGAAGATCGAGGGAGATCATGTTCGTCCGGATGCCCTTTCTGTCTGCGGAAATTCATTTTTTGCGCTGCACGATGTCCATCGAAAAATGTTGGTGCAAGAAGGCTTGGGGATTGATTTTTTCGGACTGGAGGGCGCCTGGAAGACCGTTCTGAGCCATATCCGTCACCATCGCGGTACCGTTTTCGATGTGCTGATCATTCGTCCGCTGCTTCATGCCGCGGCGACCGCCGGAAATGTCTTCCCCCTTTTTCACAGTTTTCATACTGCTCCGGCAGCTTGGAAGTCGCAGGATCCCCTGTATCCCGAGCTGAGCAATATCCTGCAAAAGCGTTCTTCTCCCACACAGGTGAAAATCGTGGATGTGGACATGCTTCGGGGTGGAAAAGAAGGCTACGGTAAGCCATTCCGCACAAGGGCGGTTACGGCGTTCCAGGATTTTTTTCTCGAACGGTATTTTGGAACGAAACACGACGCGCCGCTTCTTCCGGGCAGAACTGTCGCGTGACCGTTTGGTACATATGCGCCTGAATGATTCGAGGGGGCAATTGGCGTATTGCTATCAAAAAACTTGTTCCAGGCAGACTTGTAAGAACCCTTGATTCCCTTTTGACGCATCCTTAGAATCTCCGCACTCTTTTCTTCCTTTCCCTCCCGCGTATGCCAGAAGTCGCCGCAGTCACTCCTTTGATTGATAAGAACATGGCCATGGCTCTCGCCATCGGTCTCGGTGCCCTCGGTCCGGGCCTCGGCATCGGTCTCATCGGCGCCAAGGCGCTGGAGGCCATCGGTCGCAACCCTGAAGCATCGGGCAAGATCCAGACGCCGATGATCCTTATGGCCGCCTTCGCGGAGGCTATCGCCATCTACTGTCTCGTGGTGGCCCTCATCATCAAGTTCGTCTAAATCGGTTTTTAGTTTTTCGTGTCGAGTTTTTAGCCCGCGGTCATCCGTCCTAAAAACTACCGCGATAAACTACAAACTTTCAGGCCGATCTTTCCTTCGGAACGGTTCGGTCATCCCTTCTCCTTCCTATGGAACTCATCGAAAAACTCGGCATCAACACGGGCATGTTTATTGCGCAGCTCGTCAACTTTACGATCTTGATCGTTGCCCTTTCCTTCTTTGTCTACCGCCCCATCCTTCGGCTTTTGGATGATCGGCGTGAGCGTATCCGCAAGGCGATGGAGGACGCGAAAGCCATCGAGAATCAGAAGCGCGAGATCGATGAATTCAAAATGGAACAGATGCGTAAAGTGGATCAGGAGACCGGCAAGTTCCTTGAAAATGCCAAACGTCAGGCCGAAACCATGAAGAAGGAGATCCTTGCCGGCGCTGAGAAGGAGGCGGGGCAGATTCTTTCCAAGGCTCGTGAGCAACTCACGGAAGAGCGCGCTCGCATGGTGAACGATCTTCAGGCCACCCTCGCCGGCGCGGTCGTGAAACTCAGTCAAAAAGTGCTTGAACGCGAGTTCGGCAAGGCAGACCAGGACCGCTTGCTTGCCTCCGTCTCCAAGGATCTTCCCGCCCTCATCCGATGACGCAGACTTCCGCAGCCGACGTCGTTCAGGCCGTCATCGAGCTCTCCAAGAAGAACGGGGGCAAGGCCTTCCTGCGCGAAGTCACCGATGCACTCCGCAAGGAAGCGGGTGGCGAGGGCACGATCGCCGTCACCCTCACCACGCCTTCCGGTGATGCAGGGGAACTTGGCAAGGGCGTTGCCGCCGCGATCGAGAAGAAATTCGGTCGTCCTGTCGCCGTCACGCAAAAGAAGGACCCGTCTCTTATCGGCGGCGTCATCCTTCAGTTCGGCGACGAGCGCGTCGACCTCAGCGTTCGAGGTGCACTTGCGTCTTTCGAACAGTCGCTTCGTTCTCAGGCTTTCTGATCTGATTCCTGTTTTCTCCACCTCCCATGACTCCCAGCTCCGAACTTCTTTCACTCCTTGAGAAGCAGATCGCCTCCTATAAAAAGGCCCCCGGCCAGGAGCATGTGGGCACGGTGACAGACGTCGGTGACGGAATCGCCACGATTGACGGCCTTGCGGAGATCGCTTCCGCGGAAATGGTCGACTTTGGCGGCGGAGTGATCGGTAGCGCGTTGAACCTCGGCACCGATGCGGTCGGCGCCATTATCTTCGGTGACACGGCCAAGGTGAAGCAGGGCGACACCGTGAAGGCAACGGGCAAGATTCTTTCCGTTCCGGTGAGCGAGGGGCTGATCGGCCGCGTCGTCTCTCCGATGGGCGAACCCAAGGACGGCGGTCCCGCCATCCAGGCTAAGGCCTTCTATCCCGTGGAGAAGATCGCTCCGGGCGTCCTCGTTCGCAAGTCCGTCGACACCCCGCTCCAGACCGGCATCGCCGCCATCGATTCCATGATCCCGATCGGCCGGGGCCAGCGCGAGCTCATCATCGGCGACCGCCAGACGGGAAAAACCGCCGTGGTCGTCGACACGATTATCAACCAGAAACTCACGCAGAAGACCGATCGGCCCGTGCTCTGCATCTACGTCGCCATCGGCCAGAAAGAGTCCAAGGTGCGCAAGCTCGTGAAAGAGCTCGAGCAGCACGGCGCGATGGAGTACACGATCGTTGTGTCCGCCGGTGCCTCAGAGTCTGCCGCTCTTTCGTACATTGCCCCGTTTGCGGGGTGCGCCATGGCCGAGTACTTCCTCGACCAGGGAAAGGACGTGCTCTGCATCTACGACGATCTTTCCCGCCACGCGTGGGCGTACCGCCAGATCTCGCTCCTTCTCCGTCGTCCGCCCGGACGCGAGGCTTATCCCGGCGACGTCTTTTACCTGCACTCCCGCCTCCTCGAGCGCGCATGTCGCCTCGACGACAAGCTCGGCGGCGGCTCCATCACGGCGCTCCCGATCATCGAGACCCAGGCGTCGGACGTCTCCGCATACATTCCGACGAACGTCATCTCCATCACGGACGGTCAGATCTTCTTGGAATCCGATCTCTTCTATAAGGGCATTCGTCCTGCCGTAAACGTGGGTATCTCCGTTTCCCGCGTCGGCTCCGCTGCTCAACGCAAGTCCATGAAAAAGGTTTCCGGCAAGCTTCGCCTCGATCTCGCCCAGTATCGCGAGCTCGCAGCCTTCGCCCAGTTCGGTTCCGATCTCGATGCCGCAACGAAAAAGCAGATCGATCGCGGCGTGCGTCTCACGGAACTCTTGAAACAGGACCAGTTCGCCCCGATGTCCGTCGGCGAGCAGGTGGCGAGCCTTTACGCCGGTATCAACGGCTACTTCGACGACGTACCGGTCAACAAGGTGAAGGAGTACCAAGCCCACGTGCTTGAGACGCTCCGGACCCAGCACTTCGACGTTCTCGAAACGCTCGACATGGAGCTCAAGCCCGAAGCGGAGGAAAAACTCAAGCGCATCCTCTCTGCCGTGAAAGACCAGAAGGGGTACGCGACGAAGTCATGAGAAATGAGACATGAGACGTGAGAAATTTGATTTCCCTCGATTCCTTCTTCCCTCGTCTCAAGACTCATAACTCAACACTCAAGTCTCCAGTCTCAAATCTCCAGTCTCACGTCTTCCATGGCCCGTTCCCTCCTCGATATCCGGCGCAAGATGAAAGGCTTCAAGGCGACCCGTCAGGTCACCAAGGCTATGGAGCTCGTGTCCGCCTCAAAAATGCGCCGGGCAGTGCAGAACGCCCAGACGCTGCGTCAGTACGCCCTCGCTGCGTGGGAAATCCTCCAGAAGATCGCCTTGGTCCAGGCAGGCGGCCACCCGTTCCTGACGGAGCGCCCCGCAAAGAAGGTGCTTGCCATCGTCTTTACGAGCGATCGCGGCCTCTGCGGCAGTTTGAATTCGCATATGCTGCGCACCGTGAACGCCTACGTCCGCGGAACGAAGAAGCTCGGAACCGTCGAGACGGTCGACTTCATCGCCGTCGGGCGCCGCGGTCATCAGTTCCTGCAGCGCGTGGGGGAGAACGTCATCGCCGCGTTTCCCGCCCTCAGCAACCACCCGCAGTTCCGGGATATTCTTCCGGTTTCGCGCATGGCGATCGACGCTTTTCGCGCGGGCACCTATGACCACGTCGTGCTGATTTACATGGACTTCGTCTCGCCGCTGCTCCAGGAGCCGACCGTGAAAGTTCTTCTTCCGTTCTCGCCTTCCGATCTGAAGGATATGGTGGGAAGTCTCTTGCAACGTTCTACTGAATCGCGCGAAGCGCAGGTGAGCAAGTCCATCACGCTCCCGAAGAGCGAGTATCGCTTTGAGCCTTCGCCGTCGTCCGTTCTTGATACCATTCTGCCGCAACTTACCGAAATGCAGGTTTACCAGGGGGTGTTAGAGAGTGCCGCCAGTGAACACGCGGCTCGCATGGTTGCGATGCGTAACGCCACGGACAACGCCTCCGACATCATCGCCGACCTCAACCTCACCTATAACCAGACCCGTCAGGGGAAGATTACCGCGGAGCTCGCGGAACTCAGTGCATCGAAGGCGGCTTTGGATTGATTACCGCGCTCACGTTTCTTTGCTAGAATGGACGCATGAGCACTTTTTCCTTATACCTTCGCAGAGCAGTCGTCGGCATTGCTCTCTTCGTTCCTTCGTTGGCATTCGCTTCGCAGGCAGTAACGCACCGTGATATCGGTCAGCTCATCAAGCATGACGGGATCCCGCATGACGTTCACGACTTGAAGGCATTCGTCGCAGACGCGACGGACACGCATCATGGGTACATATTCCACGACGGGAAGTGGGGTTCGCTGTATCGGGATGGCACATTGATCGTCAAATTCTACAATGATCTTCCCGAAATCGATCTTTGCTCGAAGACGAATTATGCCATTTGGATGACGGATGATGGCCATCTCGTGTATGTCGCCTCATGCAAATTTCTGTATGTCGATGACAAAAACATCGCGACTGACGATTCTCATTACAGGGTCGGCAAGAACGCTGTTACCTACCAGAACGGGAAATTCACCTATCCCGAAGGGAATTCCGTGAAGCAGTACGATCCGGTTTCCGGAGAGAAGAAGACGCTCTTCCAACAGGATTCGTTGTTTTTTGTCCGTGTGAACGGATCACATGTCGCCTATTCCACCTGGGACACAGACGGAAGCTCATCTCTCTATCTCGACGGCAAGAAGGTTTCAGCTGTGCCATTGGATAATCCCGCAAACTTTCTTCTTATGAAGAACGGAGATGTGTTTTATTATCAGAAGACCAGCGGACGCTTCCAAGTCTACAAAAACAGCTCCCGGTACCTCACAGGAAAGGGAGCCGGCGGTTTTCTCTATGCGGATGAGCGGAATGTTCCTTGGTTTGTGACGTATGCGCTGCACGCGGACGGAAGGACGGCTGATGTTTGGTTGTATGAAGGAAAGAAGAAAAAGCCGCTTCCCAAGCGCATCGGAAACATCGAAGGGACGATGGCTTTCCAGGATGGTCAATACGCCGCGCGAGTCCAAGGCCCGGGCGAGAAGTTCGTCCTGATGAAAAACGGTGTAACGATAGGGCAAACATTTGAATTTCTTCAGAACTTACAAAAAGATTTTGCCGGCCTCTTCTTTTCATCGGGAATGGTGTACATGCGCAACTTTATTGCTGGGCGTTGGATGCTCTTTGAGGACGGTGAACCGATTCTGTCCGATACCTATAGTAATATTTGGTTCGCGCGTACTCTTCAGGAAGGCACCGTAAAGGCGTACGGCACCAAATAGTCGGGTTTGCTTGCGACGGTTCATCTCGGTAGCGTCCTCGCATGTCCAAAAGTCGTGCATTGATTGAACAGGCGATCCCGCTCATGCTCACTGTCGTCGTTTTCGCGGCGATGTGGGCGTTCTTGCATGCGGAAGTGCTCTTTCTCAATTCCGTGGGAGGCTTGGAAGAAATCTCTACCAAGATTCTTTGGCCCGACGTCCTCGTGGGTCTCACGATCTATCTCAAGACCTCGATCGATTTCGCCATCTTCATCGGTCACCTGATGCGGACGCATCCGGGCTGGAAGAACCGCATCGCCATCGAGTGCGGTACGGCGCTCGGTAACGCCGTGGGCACGTTCGTGATCCTCGCGATCTGGAACTTCTTCCGGAACATCGACTGGCTCCTCGCCCTCATGGTGATCCTGGCGTCCCTTGTACTCTTCAAGATGGCCCAGGACGGCCTGGAGCACGCGCGAGAGGATAACGGGCGGTACCCCGCGTGGTTCCATCGCTTGGTCGACCTCATGGAGAGGGTTCTTGCGGCGCTGAACGCCGTCTTCCGGCCCGTCCTCGGGCGAATCATGCCGCACCTCTCCCTCAATCCGACGAAGACGTACCGTTGGATGGGACTCCTCGTGTTCTCCGCGACGATCCCGTTCATCCTGGGCCTCGATGACTTCGCGGGCTACGTACCGCTCTTCTCCATCGTCCACGTGTACGGGTTCGCCGTAGGAGTCTTTGCGGGGCACTTGATCCTCAACGTCTGCCTCTTCCTCTCGCCGAGAACCACGATCAAGGTCGTGAAGCAGCCGATGATCAGCTTCCTCGGCTCCCTCGCGTTCGTGGGTCTCGCGGTCTGGGGCCTCATCGAGGCCTGGCACATCGTGGAGCACGCCTACTTCGTCTGATCAGACTCCGAAGAGGAACCATCGGTTCTCCGTCTCCTCCTCCTTTCCACTGAAGGTCGCTTTGCCCCGATGGACCTCCGAGGCCAGGAGTTCGAAGTCCTGGTAGAGCTCCCATATTTCTTCTTCCGTGAACGTCTTCTCGAATTTTCCGGATGGATGCAGGAAGCTGCCGTCCTCAGCACCCGGGTGCTTTGTGATCATTGAAGCGTGATACGGACTATTCTCCGAGAGCGTCGCCACGAGGAGGTAGCCGCCCGGCTTGAGCACCCGTTTCCATTCGCTGCGCGCGAATGCGCGACCTTCTGGCGTGTCGACGTCGCTCGAGGCGTAGCAGTCGATGCCGAGGTCAAAACTCTCGTCCTTAAAGGGCCACCTCTCCGCGGCGTCGGCCTTCTTCCACTCGATCGCGAGCTCCTCTTCCTCCGCGCGCTTTTTGGCCTCCTTCAGCGCCGCATCGGAGAAATCGAACGCACTCATCGTCATGCCGTTTCGGGCGAGCCAGAGGGCGTTTCGGCCCTTGCCGCATCCCATCTCGAGCCCGCGCATCTCCGCGAAATCGGCGTCGCGCTCCTTCATTTGCTCCGTCATCCACAGGATCGCCGCTGAGGGGTTCGATCCATCCATCGTTGGGTGAATCGATGGCTTTGCATGTTCGGCATCCCAATGATCGCGTTGCGATGTGCTCATGGTTTCATGCGGCGGGTGAAGAGTTTCCCGAGTTCCAAAACGGGAATAATGGTGAAAGCGGCGGGGAGCACGATGATCCAGTCTTGTGCGCTCAGACTAAACGTACCGAAAGCGGCGTGGAACGGTGACCAGTAGATGATGACGAAAAGCAGGATCATTTCCCAGACGACGGCAATGTTCAGCCACTTGTTCCTGAAGAGCCCGAAGAGAATGGTGTGCTCAGTACTGCGGAAACCATAGGCTTTGAAGAATTCGATGAGCACCAACGCAACGAAGATCATCGTCATGGCTTCCTCGTGCGCACGCCCCGAATGGTCCGCGTAGAAATACAGTGAAAGGTTTACGAGCGTGGACCAGAGTCCTCCGATCAAGAGAAGAATGACGACCGGTTTCGTGAAGATGCCCCTCCTCGGATCGCGCGGCGGATGGTCCATGAGGTCGCGGGGCGGGGGATCGAGTGCGAGGGCGAGTGCCGGAAGGCCGTCGGTGGCCAAATTCACGTAGAGGATCTGCACGGCGGAGAGGGGGAGCGGCCAGCCGAGCAGCGTGGCGCCCGTCATGAGGCCGATTTCGCCGATGTTCGCGGAGAGGAGGTACATCAGGTACTTCTTGATGTTCCCGAAGATCGCGCGTCCTTCCTCCACGGCGGCCACGATCGAGGCGAAGTTGTCATCGGTGAGCGTCATTGCGGCGGCCTCCTTGGAGACGTCGGTGCCCGTTATGCCCATCGCGACGCCGATGTCGGCCTTCTTGAGCGCGGGCGCGTCGTTGACCCCGTCGCCCGTCATCGCGGCAATGTGACCTTCTTCTTGCAGCGCCGTGACCACTCGGAGCTTATGGGCCGGCGAGACCCGTGCGAAGACCGCGACGCTCCCGAGGCGTTTCTTCAGATCCTCGTCGCTCATCTGTTCCAGATCGGCACCAATGACGACGTCTTTCGCTCCGCCGCCGAGTATCCCGAGCTCGGTGGCGATGGCGGCCGCGGTGACGGGGTGGTCGCCCGTGATCATGAGCACGCGGATGCCGGCGCGCCTGCAGGTGTCGATCGCTTTTTTAGCTTCGGGACGCGGAGGATCGATCATGCCCACCAAACCGAGGAATTTGAGGTCCCCCTGGGCGTCCTGGATGTCGTCCGTGCCTTTGCGTGCGATCGCGAGCACGCGCATGCCGCGTTCGGCCATCGTCTTCGCGTGGTCGAGGATCCGTGTCCGACCGGCTTCGTCGAGCGGCTTCTCCCCCTCTGCGCACCACTCGCGCGTGCAATGGGGGAGCAGCATCTCGGGAGCACCCTTCGTGTAGGCCATCGGGCCGTCCTCGTGCCGGTGGAGCGTCGTCATACGCTTTGTTTCGGACGTGAAGGGGATCTCCGCCGTGCGGGGGTGCTCCTTCTCGAGAGCGTCCTTCGTGAGCTCCAGCTTCGCCGCCGCAACGACGATCGCCCCCTCCGTGGGATCGCCGTTGATGTCCCAGTGCTCGTCATGCACGAGGCGCGCGTCCGAGGACAACGTTCCCGCCCTGAGCGTCTCCGTGAGGGCCGCCGACGCCTCGGCCGGCTTTCCATTGACGGTGAAGTCGCCCTCCGGCGCGTAGCCCGTGCCCGAGACGTCGTAGGTGACGCCTGCGGTGTACACCTGGCGCACGGTCATCTCGTCCTTCGTGAGGGTGCCGGTCTTGTCGGTGCAGATGATCGTGGTTCCGCCGAGCGTCTCCACCGCGGGAAGCCGGCGGATGAGGGCATGGCGCTTCACCATCCGTTGCACGCCGATGGCGAGCGACACGGTCACGACGGCGGGAAGCGCTTCGGGCACCACGGCAACTGCCAAGGCAATGCCGAAAAGCAGAATTTCGATGAGACTTTCGCCGCGGTACCAGCCGAGCGCACTGATGACGATCACGATCCCAAACGCGGCCTTGGCGAGCGTTTTGCCCACGCGGTCGAGGTTCTTCTGCAGCGGTGTCTCCTCCTGTTCCACGTTCTTGAGCATCGTCGCGATCTTGCCGAACTCCGTCTTCATGCCGGTGCCGGTCACGACCGCCTTTCCGCGGCCGTAGGTCACTGCGGTACCCGCGAAGACCATGTTGCGCTGATCGCCGGGGTTCAGGTTCTCTCCCGTCAGTGCCTCTTCCTGCTTTTCGGCGGGGAGCGACTCGCCGGTGAGCGCCGCCTCTTCGGTCTTGAGGTTGATGCTCTCGATCATGCGCGCGTCCGCCGGCACGCGGTCTCCGGCCGAGAGTAGCACGATGTCGCCCGGCACCACGTCCGTCGCCTGCACTTCCGTCGCCTGGCCTCCGCGGAGCACCTTCGCCACGGGCGCGGCCATCTTCTTGAGCGCCTCCATCGCGCGCTCCGCGCGGAACTCCTGCACGAACCCGAGACCCACGGCGAAAAGCACGATGATCGCGATCGTCACCGCCTCCACCGTGTGGCCGAGCACGGCAGAAACGCCGACGGCGAGCAGCAGGATCACGACGAGCACGTTCTTGAATTGCTCGAAGAGCAGCGTCCACGCCGACACGCCGCCTTCCTTCTGGAGCTCGTTCGGTCCGTAGCGCCTGAGGCGCTCGGCAGCTTCCTTCGTCGAAAGACCCGTGTCCGGATCGCTCTTCAGGGAATAGAGGACGTCGTCGATCGTCTGAGCGTAGGCGGGAGGCGTCATGTTCTGGATTTTGCCTGAATTCTCATGGGAATACATCCGGCGTTTGGAGTTCTTTTTCTCAGGCTCTAGCCATGAAAGTGACTATTCTATTGTTATGTGGTATAGTGTTCGTATGATTGAGAAGCAGCTTGAACACGATGAGGCCCCGAAGAATTTGTCACTCTGGGAGAAAATATGCGGACTGATGCAGAGCGCCATTGCACAGGCGCGTACTCTCTTGCAAGAGGATCCCAAGGTTGCGGAATTTACCTCCAAAGAGTTTTTGAAAGAGTTTGCCGATGAATATGTCCGCATGATTCGGGAACGTAGAGCAGGGCTGCACCGGGGGTGTTCGTTCAAAGAGGTTTGGCATGTGGAAAGTATCGGATATCGATTTGATGTCTTTGATATCGTGCTCAAATCCTACGAACCTCGTTTCCAGGGTCTGACGGATCATCAGATGGTCCAGGTACGCAGCGCGCTTCTTCGTGCGTGCGGTCTTCTCCATTGCTGAAACAAAAAGAGCGCCGAAGCGCTCTTGGATTCCAACGGGAAGACACGTTACATGTTCGAGTAGAATTGCTTCTTGCGGTTCTGCTGGCGGAACTCCTCGCGCTTGAGGGCACGGAGGCGACGGAGGCGGCGGGTGGTGGGACGGCGCTGAACGCCGCGGCCGCGAAGCATTTTGATAATGCCTGTCTTCTGGACCTGCTTCTTAAAGCGCTGTTGGAGCCTGTCCGAGGACTCCTCGCCTTTCTTGATTGCGTAGATAGCCATAGAGCTGAGGGATGGTAGGGAAGGAAAGGCCTTTCCGCAAGGGCAAGTATCGGCTTTAGCGGCAGTAGGGACTCAGGAAATCGATGACATGGTCGGTTTTGCGTTCCCGGTCCCCATGCTCGATGCGACGGATGCCATGCTCGCTTTTCTGGAATACGCCCCATTCGTTCGCGAAGAATCCCCGTTCCGTGAGCACCTCCCGGAAAATCCAGTGGAATACCCCCTTGGTTCCTTTGTCTTCGGCGGGAAGGCTATTGAATGCCAAGCAGAGATCGTACGGTTCCGTAAGAGGCAACGGGTATGTCCCTACGATATGGTGAAGATTCAGAGGATATTTTGTTCGCACGATCCCGTCGTCGGCTTCGAGAAATATTCCTTCCATGCCCGCTTCACGGATGATGCGCTTTCGCTCTGTCGCAGTAATTGTTTCCAGACGTATATCGCGCAAGCTCCATTTGCCCACGACAGAGGATTGCAAGATGTCTGCATCCTGATCGATGACCGTGAATTGCCTTTCAGGGTGCCGCAAAGCCAAAATATTCTCGTTGATCGCCGCATTGGGCCCCAGGGAGATGATGTTCCGCATCTGGGGATTCGCTTGGAGAAGCCCCTCGAGAGTCCAACCGGGTGCATTCAGGGCGAGCTCTCTGTCGTAACGGCCGAGACCCGTCATTCCTCGATTCGAGTGCATCACTGATATATAATACAATATTTAGTGAAAGATGGAAGTCCAGGACAGGCAGGAGTTTTTTGCAGCCGACAGGGCTCTGTTACACTCCGTGTCTATGGCTAAGAACGAATATTCCGCATCGCAAATCCAGGTTCTCGAGGGTCTCGAACCCGTGCGCAAGCGCCCCGGCATGTACATCGGTTCCACCGATGTACGGGGTCTTCATCACCTTGTCTACGAGATCGTCGACAACTCCATCGACGAGGCGATGGCCGGTCACGCCGACGACATCACGGTCACGCTCAACAAGGACGGCTCCGTGAGTGTGGAGGACAACGGACGCGGCATTCCCGTCGACATGCATCCCACCGCTAAGAAGTCCGCTCTCGAGGTCGTGCTCACGACGCTCCACGCGGGTGGCAAGTTCGGTGGCGAGGAGTCGGGATACAAGGTGTCCGGAGGCCTCCACGGCGTGGGTTCCTCCGTCGTGAACGCACTCTCCGTCAAAATGAAAGCCGAGGTGCACAAGGACGGTTACGTCTGGCGCCAGGAATACAAGCGCGGCAAGCCGCAGGGCGACGTGAAGAAGGGGGAGAAGACCCAGAAACACGGAACGATCATCACCTTTCAGCCGGACGAGGAGATCTTCGACACGCTCGTCTTCAGTATTCATACCCTCATGACGCGCCTGCGCCAGCAGTGCTACCTCACGCGCGGCATCACGATCAGTCTGATGGACGACCGAGAGAACCGTCCGGTCGAGGACCAGCAGTATCCGCGCCTTTATCGTTTCCACTTCGAAGGCGGTATCTCCGCGTACGTCACGCACCTGAACGAGAATCAGGACCGTATCGGCGATCCCATCTGGTTCGAGAAGGACACCGACGACGGCTTCGTCGAGGTGGCCATGCAGTACACGCAGGCATTCCAGGAGAACGTCGTGAGCTTCGCCAACAACATCCATACCACGGAAGGCGGCCACCACCTCTCGGGTTTCAAGGCCGCACTCACGCGCACCATTAATGCCTATGCCCGCCAGTACGGCATCCTCAAGGAGAAGGAGGAAAACCTGACCGCCGATGACGTGCGCGAGGGCCTTACGGCCGTCGTCGCCGTGCGCCTCAAGGAGCCGCAGTTCGAAGGTCAGACCAAGGGCAAGCTTGGAAACGCCGAGATGAAGGCCGCGGTCGAGACCGTCGTGAACGAGAAGCTCTCGCAGTACCTCGAGGAGCACCCGGGCGAGGCCAAGGACGTCATCGCCAAGTGTCTCCTCGCCGCCCGCGCCCGCATGGCCGCCCGCGCCGCGCGTGACTCTGTGATCCGCAAGGGCGCGCTCGATGGCATGACGCTGCCGGGCAAACTTGCGGATTGCTCCAATCGCGACCCGTCGCAGTGCGAGCTGTACATCGTGGAGGGCGACTCCGCCGGCGGTTCCGCCAAGCAGGGCCGTAACCGCGAGTTCCAAGCCATCCTTCCGCTGCGCGGCAAGATTCTCAACGTCGAACAGGCACGTCTGGACAAGATGCTTGCAAACAACGAGATCAAGGCGCTCATCGTGGCGCTCGGCATCGGTATCGGCGAAGTGAAAGACATCGGCAAGCTTCGATATCACCGTGTCGTGATCATGACCGATGCCGACGTCGACGGCGCGCACATCCGCACGCTTCTCCTCACGCTCTTCTACCGCTACTTCCCGGAGCTCATCGAGAAGGGACACCTCTTCATCGCCCAGCCGCCCCTCTACAAAGTGCAGCGCGACAAGGACGCCCGCTACGTCTACAACGACGAAGAGAAGTTGGCTTTGCTGAAGGAATGGGGCATCGCTCAGGAGGAATTCCAGCAGGTCGAAGAGGCCGGCGAAGCCGCTTCCGAGTCCGCCGCGGAGGACGAGAATGAGAAGTTGACCAAGGCCGCGAAGGGGAAGAAGGACGACGCTCCCAAGAAGCGCAAGGTGAATATCCAGCGCTACAAGGGTCTCGGCGAAATGAACCCGGAACAATTGTGGGAGACCACGATGGACCCCGAGAACCGCATCATGCTGAAGGTGACGATGGACGACGCCGAGGCGGCGAATCTCGTCTTCAATACCCTCATGGGCAGCGAGGTCGCCCCGCGCCGCAAGTTCATCCAGACCCACGCGAAGACGGTGACGAACCTGGATATCTGATCCGGAAAGGTACCGACGATACCAATGATGCCAAGGATACCGAGGATCCTCGGTATCTTCGGTATCGTTGGGATCCCGGACGCTCCGAATACGAGGATTTTTCTGTACACTTCCCTCGATGCGCATCGCCTTCTTTACCGACACGTTCCTCCCGCAGGTCAACGGCGTGGCGACGTCCATCGCGCATTTTGCCAGGGAGCTGGGAAGACGCGGACATCACGTCCTTATTGTCTGTCCCGCTCCGAATGAAAAACGCACGTGGGTGGCGAAGAATGTCCGCATCGTGGATCTGCCCTCGATCCCGGCTTTTCTCTATCCCAATTTTCGCCTGAGTCCGTTCGTCGGACTTCCCAAGGCTCTTGTTTCCGTCGCAACGTTCAATCCGGATGTCATTCACTTCCACACGACGGTCCTCACGTCCGCCGACGCCCTCATTGCCGCAAAGGTTTTCGCCAAGCCGCTCATAGGAACGAATCATGTTCTTCTCTCTGACGAGAACGACGAATATCTCTCTTTCGTCTCCACCAGCAAGACGGTCCGCCGTTACCTGACAAAAGCAGTACTTGGGTATGCATACGCCTTTTATGGAGCCTGCGACGTCCGTATCGCCCCTTCGACGATGCTCATCGAAAGCCTCCGAAAGTCCGGCTACCGGAAAGCGATCACATACCTTCCCAACGCCGTTCCGGAGCCGGAAAAAAAAACGCTGACGGCGAAAGAAAAACTTTCGATCAAAAAGAGATACAATCTCCGAAATCGTGTCGTACTGCACGTGGGACGTCTTTCGCGCGAGAAAAGCGTCGACGTGGTCTTGAGGGCGTTTTCGCAATTGTCGCAGAGCGACGACGTGACTCTGTTGATTGTCGGGGACGGTCCAGACCGGAAAAAGCTAGAGTTGCTCGCGCGTATGTTGGGCGTGGCCGATCGCGTGGTGTTTACGGGATTCATTCCTCCGGCCGAATTGCTCCAGTCCGGTCTGTTTGCGGTCGCCGACGTGTTTGCGACGGCGAGTACCATGGAAAGCCAGGGAATGGTTCTCGTCGAGGCGATGGCGTTCGGTATTCCGATCGTGGCCGTTGCCGAAGGAGCCGTCCCGGAGGTCGTGGGGGATGCGGGTCTCCTCGTGCACCGCAATAACCCGAAGGGCATAGCGGAAGCGATCGACAGTTTGCTGGGCGACGCATCGATGCGCGAATCCATCGGAAGAAAATCCCTGCGCCGTCATCAGCTTTTTTCCCTTCCCATTGTCACCGACAGGCTCGTCCACATATACGAACGAGCGATCGAGGCGAATAAGGCGAAGAAAAGGAAGTGATGTCGCGGTTTATTTTACGTTACTGAGGAGAACGCGCCGTTTTTTGAGGATGAACCTCAACCAAAAAGTCTTCGCATACTCGATCCAAGCTTTGAGGAGGCCATCACGGAAGCGGCGTCCCGAGATGACCGGTCCCACGGGGATGTAGCGGATTCCGCCTTGTTTTCGCACGCGCAGTGTCAGATCCATGTCTTCCTGCGCATCGGCCTCCGGATCGAATCCGCCCGACGCCGTGTATGCGTTTTTGCGTATTGAGAAATTAAAGCCGTTCATGCACGTGTAACCCATGAAAAACATTCCGATGCGGATATACACGGGGAAAGCATGCGTCAACAGCGCGTTCTTCCAAGGAGTGAGATCCACTATGCGTGCCGGACCTGTGACGGCGACGGCTTCCGGATGCGTTTCAAGCTCAAAGAGATGGCTCGATATCCAGTGCGACGGAACGATGGCATCGGCGTCGGTTGAGAAGAGTACGTCGCCGCCTGCGGCGGCAAACCCGGCGGCCCGCGCCGACCCACGGCCAGGTTTTTCCTCGCGCAGGACCGTGAGGTTGAGACGCGATGCATAGCCGCGTGCAACTTCCCCCGTACGATCGCTGGAACGGTTATCGACGACGATCACCTCGAAAGTCGAGTCGGTATCCTGATGGCAGAGCGCTTCCAGGCACGAGCCGATGATCGTCTCTTCGTTGAAGGCGGGGATGACGACGGTGGCGGTGGGCCGGGCGGACATGTTACTCCATCTCGTACGTGCCGAGGTGGTCTTTGAGTACGTAAGTGTCCAGGTTTTTCTGGCCGAGCAACTCGATCACCTGGGGAATGGCGTCGTTGTACTTTATTTGCTTCTGTTTCCCGGCCTTCATGTCGCGAAGGATGATCGTGCCTTCCTTTACCTCGATCTTGCCGAGCAGCAGCGCGTACCGGGCCTCGAATTTGTCGGCCAGGCGCATCTGGCTCTTGAGGCTCGCCTCGCCGAGCGCGCCGACGGTGTGCACGCCCTTCTCGCGGAGATCGGAGACGAGCTTGAGACATTGCTTTTTTGCCTCGGGTCCCAGTTGCGCCACGAAGACGTCCACCTGGTCCTTGTCCGGGGCCGTGATGCCGGCCTCCTTCATGTGCCAGATGACGCGTTCCATGCCGCAGGCGAAACCGATGCCCGGCGTCGGCTTACCGCCGAGGAGCTCAATGAGCCCGTCGTAGCGTCCGCCGCCGCCCACCGCGTTCTGCGCGCCGGTGGAGCTGTCCCAGAACTCGAAGACGGTCTGGTTGTAGTAGTCGAGACCGCGCACGAGGCCCTTGTTGGCGACGTACTTCACGCCGAGGGTCTCCAGGTACTCGAGCAGCGTCTCGTGGTATTCGCGACTTTCCGTGCTGATGAACTGCTCGAGAGTCGGGGCGTTCTTAAGCAGGATCTGCGTGTCCTCTTCCTTGGAGTCCAGGAGGCGCAGGGGATTGGTCTGGAGCCGGCGCTGGTCGTCGGGCGGGAGGTTACGCTCCTTGCCGATGAAGAAGTCCTTCAGCGCCTGTACGAATGCCTTTCTCGCCTCGCTGTCCCCGATGTTGTTGAGCTGCAGCGAGAGGCGATCGAGGATCTGGAGGTCGCTGAAGATCTTCGTGAGGACATGGATGAGCTGCGCGTCGAGCGACGCGTCCTTAAGGCCGATCACCTCGAAGTCGAACTGATGGAACTGGCGGTAGCGGCCCTTCTGCGGACGGTCGTAGCGGAAGCACTGTCCGATGGCGTAGAGCTCGACCGGCTGTGGCAGTTGCTGCATGCCGTGCTCCACGTACGCGCGGCAGATGCCCGCGGTGAACTCCGGACGGAGGGCGAACTCGCGTTCCTTGCTGTCGTCGCCCTTTTTCCCGACCACGCCGAAGAGTTCTTTCTCCACGATGTCCGTGTGCTCGCCGATACCGCGCTCGAAAACGCCCCTATGCTCGAACATCGGGGGATCGATGCGCCTATAGCCCGCCTGACGTGCCCGATGACGTACGGCCTTCTTGATGTAGGTCATGTACTGGTGGTCCTCGGGGAGGACGTCGTGCGTGCCTTTGGGTGTGCGGAAGAGCGGTTCGGACATAGCGGACCCCAGTCTACCGAAAAAGATTGGCTTGGGGAAGGGAAAATGACGGGGAAACAACCGGCAAATCGCCGAACGAAGGTCTTCCCGTGGCTCTCCGGACGGATGCAGTGCGGACAAGCTGCAGCGATGCTATCCTTTGAATCTGTGCGGTACCGTAGAAGCGAAGGACAGTTCCGTCTGTGGACGATCATCCTGATGGCCCTGGCCGTCGGTGTCTTCGGATTCATTCCCGGGATGGGCATCCCCGGTTTTCTCGCCTACGGCCTCCCGGATGCTGTCTTCGCCGTTGTCCTCCAGCCGATCGGGTACCGGTCCATCTTCGATTATCCGCTGATGCAGGGCGATGCCGCCGCGTGGCCGCTTGCGATCCTCTGCACGTGGTTGTTGCCGCTCGGGATCGTGCTCGCGTACGTCGCGGGTTTTCGCCTTGCGAACGGGCGCTCTGGTTGGCAGAGGCACCTGGTCTTCTGGGGGATCCTGTTCCTCTGGTGCTCAGCACTCACGCTGATGGGGGTTCTCCTCGTACGCTGAATCACGTCCGAGGGAGGACGATGGGGCGAGCGACGGGATTTGAACCCGCGACCTCCAGGGCCACAACCTGGCGCTCTAACCAACTGAGCTACGCCCGCCATGCGTACGAATGAGTGGACTATCGAACCGCATGGTCTCGGCAAAGCGTAAGCGAAGCCGGGCCACAGGGCTGCGGAATGGTACTGATAATCGTGCCGAATGGCCAGCGTTCGTTGCATGCGGCGCGGGATGCGCTATCCTGCGTCCTTTTCATGAAGAACCTCGAAAAGCTTTTCGGCGACGTTTTGGAGGCCACGGCTGGCGTCCGGCGTCCCTCGTACCGCGAGGGCGGCAACGAAACGCCGTTCGAGCTCCGGTGCTCGGAGGTGGCCCGGATGATCGGTGAGCACCGTGAAGAACTTTTGCGCACGTTCGGCGAGAAGGTGAAACGGCTGCCCGATTCCGCCTTGCTGCCCAATCAGGAAGTTATCGATATGATTACCGGTCACCTGGTGCCCTTCGTAGAACAAAAATTTCCTCATCTGCCGCAAGCCGAACGGGATATCATCCTCCGTTTCCAGCGTCCTGCGGTGGAAGCTGTCAGCTACTTCGCTTTTGCGTTTTATAAACTCAGCCCACCGCTTCGTCCGCAAGAGTTGTACGAAAAGAAGCCGCTCGTTCTACGCGCCAGTGAAATCCTGGCGGGGTATCCCCAGCAGATCAGCGCCAATTTCAGGGCCATCCTTGGTCGTCATTTTTCCGTGGCCATGTCCGGCGACGATCTCGATCCGAGATTCGCGGACGAGACGAAACGAATCCTTGTCGAAGGAATTTCCGGAAGCGCGAAGGATTCCGCCGAGGTGAAAAAACTCCGCTACTGTCCGGCGCACAATGCCGTCTCGGCCTTTGCGGAAACGTCGTTCTCTCTTTTTCACGAGGCGTATCGCGGGGTGCACGAGCGCCATGCCGACGAGACCGGTAACGTTCCTCGAGAAACGATGTCGGAGATTATCCTTCGGAAACAATTCGAGGCCTTGGCGGATCTTTTGTGATCTTCCATTGATGAAGAACCTCGAAGCACTCCTCGGCGACGTTCTCGAGGCGAGAACGGGTCTGCGGCATCCGCCCTATCCCGAGAAGGGAAAGGAAACGCCGTTCCAGCGGCGTTGCATCACCGTCGCGCTTTCTATCGCGGCGAACCGCGATCGTTTGCTGGCGTTCCTGCCGGAGCTGCAAGAGGTTTTCCGGGACACCATTCTCGTCGGGGACAATCACACGGCCACGGGCATCGATCTCCTCCTGAGGACGTTCGTACAGCTGACGACGGAAGAAGTCCCCCAGGCGGAACGGGAATTGATTCTGCGCTTCCTCAAGCCCGCCATCGACGCGGTGTGCGTGGTTGCCTTCGCCCTGAATAACGGTTCGTCGCCGATGCCGCCTGATGATTTCGAGCGAAAGAAGGATGCCGTCGCGACCGCCTCGGAATTGCTTGCCGGATATCCCGACGAGATTGCCGGCGGGGTCAAGAGAAGGCTTGGACGGGCGTTGACACAGGCGATGGTCGGAGACGACGTCTCAGACCGTTTCCGCCGGGAGACGGTCGAAGCTCTCACGTCTCCGCGCTTTTATCCCCGGGAAGAAAACAATCCGCAATTACGGCGCTCCTGTCCGGCGCATCCCGGCGTTTTTCTGTTCGCGTCGACGGTCATGGATCTCTTCCTGACGGTGTACCGCGAAAGATACGAGCGACTGAAAGACGGGAACGGAGTCATTCCTCCCGATACCCTGGAACGGCTTCTTGAGGATTCCTTCGACGACGCCTTTCCCGACGGCGATTTTCGTCCTTAGGGGTGACCCACGTCGCCGTCGTCATCGTCCTTGGGTTCGACGGGCGGATCGACGTGCGGCGGCGTGATGCTGTCGGCGCGGATCACGAAGGCCACGTCGTCGTCGGCGGCAGGGATCGGCTTGGTTTCCGGCTTCGGCGCGGCTTCGGCCGTCGAGGTTGACGGAGTGGGGGCCGGGGGCGCGACCGTTTTCTTCGGCATCGGTGATGCGGAAGCATCCACGGACGTCTTCTCTGCGCCCTGGCGCTTCTTGAGGTTCTCGCGGTAGCGTTGACGCTTTCGACGCCGGCGCTCACGTTCCCGTTCGGCCTTTGCAACATCGTCCGCTGCTGTCGCAGTCGTCTGCGTTGCGGGTGCAGTCGTCTCTTGTGCGACCGTTGCCGCCGCCTGAAGCGGCTTGTCCGGCACCGTCACGGTCTCGGCGGCAGTCGGAACAGGCGCGTTCTTCTCGACGGCCGGTTCCGGTTCGACTGCGGGAGCAGCTTCTGCTGTACTGCCAGTGTCCTGCTGGAGCCACGAGGGAAGCGTCTCCTGATTCGACGGCGTCTCCTGCGTGCCGACTACGGCCGGTCCCGCCGCGGGTTCTGTCGACGGAGGAATTGGTTCACTTGCCTGCTGCAGCCACGGAGGAAGAGGGTCTTGAGCCGATGTCGCAGGTTCAGGTTCGGTCATGGGTACCGGCGCGGACATTGGCTCCGGGGCCGTCGTCGGCTCCAAGACGGCAGCCGGCGGAAGGACGGCCGGAGGTTCCGTCACCGGTTTGCTAGATGCTTGCGCGTCTGCGGGTGACAGAGGTGCATCCATGCCGGATGAGAGCCACGGAGGCAGGGAATCTTGGGTTGCGGTTGTTGCCGGTGCCGGTTCCACGGGGGCGGGCGTCGTTGCGTCGGTTGACTGCGCGAGCCACGGCGGCAGTGCGGCGGTATCGACGGGGGCGGGCGTCGGTTCCTGGACGGGTGTCGTCGAGGGAAGAGCCTCTCCGGAAGGCGCAGGAGCGGGCACTTCCGCAACGGACTCGATCGGCGCGGGCATCGGTGCAGGTTCGGAGATTGGTGCGGGGGTATCGACTATCGACGTCTCCAGTCCTTTCTTCAGCCAGGATGGAGCCTTGGATTCATCGATTGCTTCCGCAGGAGCGGCTTCCGTTACCTGCGGTGGCGATTGTTCAGTGGCCGTGTTTTTTCGAAGGGTGACGGCGGGGGCGGGAGAAAGAAGATCGGGCCTTCCTGCTCGAGTCGCTCCGCTATCCTGAACGTTCTCGCTTCTTGTGCGGAACATCTTGATGATTTTTCCCAGTAGCCAGCTCAATCCGATGCCCACGACGAGTGCAAGAATGGCTACGCCCATGAGTTTCAGAACGGTCCAGAGAATGGTCGTCTTTACGATTCCTCCCGTCGATGCCGCCGAAGAAGTGCTCGCTTGGGAAGCAGATGAGGCAGTTCCCATTGCCGAGCTTGAAGAGTTTCCCCGTACGGAGCTGGATTGTTCTGACAAGTTCTGACCCTCGCTTGAACCGGACGAGGAGGGCGGGAGCATATCCGAAGCCGTGATGGTGATCTCTCGTTCCGCGCTCGTGACGACATTGCCCGTTCGCATGTCGACAGCCTGCGCCTTCACCGTATAGGTGCCCTCTTGGAAATATCGGTGCGTGGGCACGTCGCGAAGACTGTCATGCCCGTCGCCGAAATCCCATCGATAGAGGATCACGTCTTGCCGGTCCGCGGTGACCGGCATGGCAAACGTCACGTCGCCATTGCCGTTCACGTTCACATGGATGTCGTTTGGCGTCAGCGGAGGCAAGTTGTCGGTGTCATTTTCTTCTTCCAATACGTCTTTCCCTGTGATGGGGACGATCGCCTGGGCGGGAGATCCGTTTGTCGTTTCTGCCGTGAGGATCAAGGATTGTCCACGAGTGACGCGAGGGAACCAGACGAAGATCGGCGTTCCGTCCGTTGCGAACAGCGCCCCCTGCGTCTCGTCGTCGTTGGCGGCGTTACCGTCGCCGTCGGCGTCGTGCAGTGAGTCCAAATCCACGTGGATGCGGCCGTTGGCGTTTCCCGTAGGCGTGAGCTTCAGGAGCTGTCGGCCCTCGGGAAGGACGATTCCCTCGGTCGTGAACGCCGGATCGGCGACTACCAGCATATCGGTCGCAGCGGGTGGTTCCGCAGGAATCTGCTGAGCATCGAGAGAGACATTTCTGCGAATTTGCGTCCCGTGCTCCGGATTCGAAACAATCGCTTCCAGGCTGTATCTGCCCGTTTCAAGCAGACGTAAGTGGAAGATGCGTTCGCGGCTTGCTTCCAGGAACGTACCGTCTTTCGTCAGAGTCCAGCTCCATGCGTCTGCGGGGAGGCCGGCACCGATGATCTCGAAAATCTCCCCGACCGGAACGGTGATCGGTTGCTCTTGGGGGATGGCGACGAGTTCCTGCGCGAATGCCGTCGCGCTCAGCGCGAGGAGCGCGAGTGCTGGGGCAAGTCGATGGCGGAAGCGTAAGAGGTTCATCCGAGGAAGAGGCCCTGGGTGAAGAAGCCGACGATGACGCGTGCGAGGAGCACGATGATGAGACCGATGACGACGTAGAGCACGATCTTTTTCACCTTTTCCTTAATTTCGTCCGAGCCGCCGCTCACGATGAGATAGGCGCCTCCAATGATGATCATGAATACTCCCAAGAGTGCGAGGTAGCTCAGCACCTGATACAACAGACTGAGAATCGCTTCACGGAGTGTCAGATGACTCGTTCCGGAAATTTCTCCCGCTGCCTGGACTCCGGATTCAAGACCTCCGCCGTTGAACACCGAGGCGCTGGCTCGTTCGACGAACGAAAGGAGGGGAAACGTGATCGAGCTCGTCAGAGAACGGAGGGTCATATGAGGTATGGGTTTGTCTCAGTATGATAGCACAAAATGCGCCTCGCGGCTACACTCTTTCCCATGAGACCGCGTGCAGCAACAGAGGTGCTCTCCCGATCGCCCGCCCCGGCGCTTCTGGTGACGAATCTCGTCAATATTCGGTACCTGTCGGGTCTTCCCGTCAGCGCTGGTATTTTGCTTATACACGAGAGGAAAATGACGCTTTTCATCGATGCTCGATACCACGAAATGGCTTCGCGGGCGTACCCGGGCATCCTCGTGAAGGACATTTTGGCTGTTGAGAAGACGCTCCAGAAGATTCCCATGTGTGCCTTTGAGGCAGATAATGTCACCGTTTTGCGCAAAAACGGATGGAAAAAAAGATTTGCAAAGACAAAATTCATTCAGTCGTCCGGGATCATCGAAGATTTTCGTCGGACGAAAAGCCAAGAGGAAGAACGTTTGCTCCGCAGGGCTCATCGCATTACCCGTGAACTTCTGCGCAGAGTGCCGGCGGTCATTCGACGTCCGCTTACCGAGCAGCAGCTTGCACGGAAACTCGCGATATGGGCACTGGAACTCGGCGCAGATGGCCTTTCGTTCGAGCCGATCGTCGCGTTCGGTACGCATACGGCGTGTCCCCACCATCGGCCCACGACACGGCTCCTGAGGAAGGGCCACGTCGTGCAGATCGATGTCGGTGCGCTTGTCGGAGGCTACTGCGCCGACATGAGCCAGGTCTTCTTCACTGCGCCTCCCACGCGCGTGCAACAGAAAGTCCATTCAACACTTTTGGAAGCCCTGAATGCCGCGATGTCTTCAGCGAGAAACGGCGCAAGTTCGCGCTCCCTCGATCGCATGGCTCGCGACATACTTTCGCGCGAGGGGCTCGACGAATACTTCACGCATGCCTTGGGTCACGGTGTCGGTCTCGACGTGCATGAAGGCCCCACGCTCTCCCTGAAGGCGAAAGATATGATTCTCCGTGCGGGAGAAGTACTAGCCGTGGAACCCGGCGTGTATTTTCCGGGGAAGTTCGGCATGCGTGTCGAAGAAATGGTCTATGTGCAGTAAATGAAAAGATAGGTGTATCAACGTGGTAGAACCTTGTTACGATTCTGTCGAAAGCGACTTTCGCGGTACGCAGTGGATCGTGCGAAATTTGAATATTCGTTTGAGCCCTTTCTGAAGGTGAAAACCATTATTTTCATCATTCATTTTCTTTCGCAGATTGTTACTTTTTATTTATAATAAGGGCTCCGCGCATGTATTGTTTTTCTTTCGCATACAAAAAGTGATCATAGTATTCGTTGCTATAAAGCCAAATCACTTCTGATGGAAGTTATTCTTTCCTTGCGCTTCGTCGATGGCTTTGAAAGCATTCCAATCATGCAGAAAATGCTTCTTGCGACTGTATTCGTCGCTCTTGCGATGGCTCAGTCTCCCGTTGCCGTCGCCGCCGCGCCGATCACTCGTCGTGACGGATTCCTGCTTCTCTGGAACAGCATCCGACGTCCCGCTCTGCGCACCTCAGAAGCTCCATTTTCCGATCTTCCGAAGGGGAGTCGCGGCGAGCTCGAGATCACGTTCGCCAAGAGCCGCGGACTCATCGATTCCGTGAGCGATACCTTCCGTCCCGACGAGCCGCTCTCGAACCTCGCGGGACTGCTGTGGCTCTTTCGCACGCGAAGTATGGATCCCGCCGGGGATGATGATTTTTATGATGACGACGGCTGGAAAAACGTTCCGGAGCTCGCGGAAAAGGTTGGATTGGGCAGATACGTTTCATCACAGAACGATGAGGAAAAGTCGATTAAGGACGGAACGATGACGGAAGAGGATTTGCTTGCGGCGATGCGGCTCGTCGATGCCTATCTTCGCGACGAGGAGCACGAAGTCAGTTTGTATTCCGAGAAGTTTCATGGGAAAGGGACCGCATTCGGAGAGTCGTTCGATATGTATGCGATGACAGCGGCTCATAGGACATTTCCGGCAAACACCCTCATCGAAGTGACGAACGTCGAGAATGGAAAATCGGTCGTCGTGCGGATCAACGATCGCGGACCGTACGTGGACGGCCGAGATTTGGATTTGAGCCTTGGTGCATTTACTTCGATTGCCGAACGTTCGCGGGGGAAAATCATGGCGACGTTCAGGCGGCTCGGCGATGCGTCGCTCGTCGGGTATTGCGACGGTTCGCCCTACGCCGTGCGGCTCGGGCGCACGGACCGGTTGTCGCCGGGTTTCCCGGTCTCGCTTCCGCTGGGGCAGGAGCTCTCGGTGGGTGCCAACGAGGCGTTCGTGGTTCGCTCCGTGCGCTATCCGGACGGAAACGTGAACTGGCTTGAGGACTGGATTCTCAAGACGGAACGCTACCGGTTTAAGCCTTCCGTGGCAGGGGAGTACGTCTTCCGTGTCTCGAGCAAGGACGGCCAATCTCGCGATTTCACGATGAAAGTCGCAAATTGCTCTTCCTGAAGAGCAAAATCCGATATCCGTGTCCAACGAACGGAAGGTGCGAGCTGCTCTGTTCAAGAAAGGTGTTTTCTGCTACAATGAGCTGATATTCGCGTATCCTCTGACTTCAGACAAACGACGTGATCACTTTCCTCCGCATCTTCCTCTGGCCGATCATCCTGGTCTCGATCTTCCTACTCGGGGAAATCGTTCGTGCGGACTTCTGGATGATCAGTTGGGCATGGTTTTGGAGCGCGCCGCTGGAGAACATGCTGATTCTCAGCGCGGTGTGGCTGCTGTGGAAGTATCTGAAATACAACACTCGTTTTTACTACGCGTGGTGGATGAGCGGAAAACTCGTTTCGATGAAGGTTTTGCTTCCGCGCAGCGATAGCAAGATCGATCAGGAGAAGCGCACGGAAAAAGATTTCAAGGAAAAGATCGCCATCATGGAACAGCTGTACCGCGCTCTTTGGGAGGTGCGCAGTCTGACCTTTTGGCAACTCGTGCACTTCTGGCTCTTCCGGTTCAATACGATGAGTTTCGAGCTGTATCTCGAACACGGAGAGCTGCTGTTCTTCATCGTCGCGCATCCGAAGCTGATCTCGATCATCGAGAAGCAGGTCACGGCATTTTATCCGGACGCGGAGGTGGCGGTGCTGAAGACGCCGGAAATCTGGCCGACGGGAACGAAGCTCGTCGGTTACAACATGCTCCTCAAGAAGCCGTACTATTTCCCGTTGCGTTTTTACGAGGAGATGCAGGATGACCCGCTCAACGATCTCAGTAACGTGCTCAGCAAGCTCGATACCGACGAGCGCGCGGCGATCCAGCTCATTCTCACGCCGACATTTTCGGACAAGTGGAGCCGCAAGCTCCGCAAATATGCGAACATGAAGTTTAAGGGAAAAGACGAAAGTCTTCTCGCGAAGATTCCGCTGCTCGGGGACCTGATTTCGGTCGTCGGTGGAATCGCGGCGGGCACCGACGGCAGTACGTTTGCCCCCGGAGCGAGCCACGGAGACTCGTTCGTTCGTATGATCCAGCCCGAGGAAGAACTGTATAAGCGCATGGGCCAGAAGGCGGGCATGAGCGGTTTTCACGCGTCCGTGCGGGTGTTTGCATCCGCGAAGACCACGCGTCGAGCACTCGATATCACGAGTAACCTCCAGGTTGCCTTCAACGTCTTCAAGGACATCTACGGCAACTGGTTCTCGAACCACCTGGTGTTCATCGACATCATTCCTCTGGCTCTCAACGCGCCGTTCATTCATTGGCTGTGGAAGCACCGCATCAATGGATTCCTCCATCGTCGCAATCTTCTTGTGGAGAAGGAACTCGCGGGCGTCTACCATTTCCCGGACAGCCGTTACAACAAAATTCCGATTATTCAGTGGATCACATACAAGGTGCTGCCACCGCCGCCGAACGCACCCAAGGACGGTATCCTGCTTGGGGTCAACGACTACCGTGCGCAAAAATCGAATATCTATTTCCTCGACGGAGACAGAACGCGTCACCAGTACATCATCGGTAAATCCGGCTGCGGAAAGTCTTCGCTCCTGAGTTGGCAGATTCGCCAGGATGTCGCTCGAGGCGCCGGTCTCTGCGTCGTCGACCCGCACGGCGATCTCATCGAAGACATTCTTTGTCACGTACCCAAAGAGCGCGCGAAGGACGTCATCGTCTTCGATCCGTCCGATATCGAGCGTCCCATGGGCTTGAACATGCTCGAAGCGAAGACCGCTGAGGAAAAGGACCGCGCATCGCTCGACGCGATGGAAATCTTCATCAAGATGTACGGCAACGAAATCTTCGGTCCGCGTATCCAGCACTATTTCCGCAACGGTTGTCTGACGCTCATGGATGACGAGGAGGAGGGAGCGACCTTGATCGATGTGCCTCGCCTCTTCGTGGACGAGGAATTCCAACGCTACAAGGTGAGCAAGTGCAAGAACGTGGTCGTGAAGAGCTTCTGGGAGCACGAGATCGCCAAGACCGGCGCCCGCGAGAAGGAGGAAATGATCCCGTACTTCTCCGCGAAATTCGGCCCGTTCATTACGAACACGACGATTCGTAACATCATCGGCCAGCCGAAGAGCGCATTTAACATCCGCGAGATCATGGACCAGGGAAAGATCCTTCTCGTGAATCTTTCGAAGGGAAAAATTGGAGACGTGAACGCGCAGCTGCTCGGCCTCATCTTCGTGAATAAAGTGAACATGGCAGCGCTCTCGCGTGCCGATACTCGCCAGAAGGACCGCCGCCGCTTTTACCTCTACGTCGACGAGTTCCAGAACTTCGTCACCGACGCCTTTGCGACGATTCTCTCCGAGGCGCGTAAGTACGAGCTCGGTCTCATCATGGCGCACCAGTACATCGGTCAGCTCGTGGGCAAGACCGCCGCCTACGACCAGGCCAGTACGAAGATGCGCGACGCCGTCTTCGGCAACGTCGGCACGATCATGAGCTTCAAGATCGGCGCCGAGGACGCGGAGTACATGGCCAAGGAAATGGCTCCGGTGCTCAGCGAGCAGGACGTGATCGGCATCCCGAACTTCCACTGCTACACCAAGCTCAATATCAACAACACGACAAGCCGCCCTTTCTCGCTCAAGACCATCTACGATGAAAGCAATCGGAACGAAAAGATGGCGTCGCTCGTCAAGGAATACAGTCGCATGAAGTACGGACGCAAGAAGGCCTTCGTCAACCAGGAGATCGAGGACCGTATCGGCATTCTTCATCAGGAATCTCCTCCTTCACCCTCTGTCGCATGAGCCCGCTTCATGGCGAATTCGGCATGAACGTTGATCCGCTCGCCGCGTCGTCGTATCGACTGAACCAGCGTCTCAATGGACAGCTCGAAGGCGTCGAGAACCGAATCCAGGTGATCAAAGACTGTTTACGCAACCCCGGTCCGGAAATGAACGACGAGCTTCGTACCCAGTTGCTTCTGGAGCAGAAGGGTCTGTTGGAGAACCGTGATCGTCTGATCGCTTTGCTCGATCGAAACGAGAGGAAGGAGAAAAATTGACAATTTTACTGATAAGTACACAATTGTTCTCTCTTTTCTTTTTCCTTTGCCCGGATTGTCTGAAAACGGTTCCCGCCAGTATGGCACGCATGTCAGCACCGGTCCGAATTATCAGCTGCTTATCCAGTGTGCGCTGGCGCACAAGGAGCGGTGGTTGGCGAGTAAAGATAGCGAGGCTGCGCAAAACGAGGAACGGATTATCAACGAACTTCGCCTACGGCTCTCAGGTACTTACCGACACCGGACCAGTAATCGTGAGCACTCTCGATTTCTGCGGAAAAGGCGATCCGAACTTTCACTCGTTGCAACGCCAGCGCTAAGAGCTCAAAATGCGGCGACCGATGCATCCCATTTTGTCCGGACCGGCGACGTCGTACGGCGAACGGCTCTACGTCGAAGAAGAATCGCTCCCTCATCGCATCGTGTACGAGCGTGCCCAGCTCGAGAATCTCGAGCGCCAGGAACGGTCCGTCTCCCACCGGTTGCACGCCTTGACGGAGAGGTACCGGCGAGTCATGGCTTTGCTGAAGGCATGTAACGATCTCGGCGATGAGGAGTCGGAGGAGCAGTTGCAGGTCGAAGTCGTCGACATGGAGATGGGCGTGCGATCGCTCGCCGGCCACAGGTTTCAGCTGCAAAGGAGCATCGCCCAACGGGCCCGTGCGGTTTTGTTCCTGGAAGGCATGCTGGCGCTGTGCCGATCTGATACCATCCGGTCATGACATCCTTTTCCCAAGCTCGCGATCTCTTCCGCATGCAGCGGGAGGCGAAGCGCATCAAGAAAGAACTTTCGAACATCCACGTCGAGGCCGAAGCCGAAGGCGTGAAGGTCGTCGTCTCCGCGGAGATGGAGGTGATCGCAGTCGAGATTGCCGAATCGACGCCGCGAGATCGTATTCCGTATCTCATCAAGGACGCCATGAACCGTGCCATGAAAAAGGCGCAGGTGGTCTCCGCCGAGAAGATGCAGGGCCTCATGGGCCAAATGGGGATGCCCACGGGGCAATAAGTCGCCAGTGTCGAACGCCGATCTGCGGGAAAGTTCGTTGAACTTCTCAGTCCGAATCGCGCAGTTCACAGCCATCGATTCCATGAAGAAGCTCATCGTCATTCTCGGCGCCGTTCTTCTCTCCGCGTTCCTTTGGTACCGCTGGGCGCTCGGGGCGCCCGGAAACGCGGGAATCCAGAAGGTCGTGATCGAGAGGGGGACCGGCGTGTCCGGCATCGCCATGAAACTCGAGAATGCCGGCGTGATCCGTTCGCCCAAGGCGTTCGCGCTCTATAACCGTTTGCACGGTACGCAGGGAATGCTGAAGGCCGGTTCGTATTCGTTCACCGGCGAGGAGGGCGTGGTTGAGATCGTTCGCATCCTCGCGGGCGGCAGCGCGCAGGAAAGCAAGATCACGGTCCCGGAAGGATTCACCGTGCAGGACATCGACGAACTCGTCGCCAAGGAAGGCCTCGCTCCCGAGGGGGCGATCGCCAATTGTGCACGGACCTGCGATTTTTCGGACGCAGCGTTTTTGCCGTCGGCATCGGGTCTCGCGACGCGCGGCGGGCGCCTCGAGGGATACTTGTTTCCGGACACGTACTTCGTGAATCCCGCGGAGTTCGATGCCAAGGACTTCCTGGCGCGGTTGCTCAAGACGTTCGACGAGCGCGTGGTCACGGGGCTCAAAGCCGAACTCGCGTCCTCCGGACGCCCGCTTCACGACGTCGTGATCATGGCTTCGATCGTGGAAGAGGAAGCCCGCGGCGCGGAGGAGCGCGCGATGGTCGCTGGAATTCTCTGGAAACGCATCGAGGGTGGCACGGGCCTCTACGTGGACGCCACGACGCGCTACGTCCTCGGAAAGCCCACCGGCGCGCTCACTGCCGCCGATCTCGACGTCGATTCGCCCTACAACACCCGCAAGTATCGCGGTCTGCCGCCCGGCCCTATCGCGAGCCCGAGCCTGGAAAGCCTGCGTGCGGCGATGGATCCCGCCCCGTCCGAATATCTCTACTACCTGCACGACGGCAACGGGCAGATCCACTACGCCCGCACCAACGAGGAACATAATGCGAACAAGAGCAGATATCTACGTTAATGACGTGGTATGAGTCAGCACTTCTGTTCACGGGGTCATCGATTTACGGGCGAAGAGCCATGTCCTCATTGTTGGCCCGGATATAGGACCTTCGCATTTACGGCGAGAGTCTGGTTGTATTCAACGCAGAAGGGCAGTTGGCATTTCATCAGCACCCCTGCCCGCGTCACGAAATTGTTACGAGAGCGTTTTGAAGGAATATCTCGAGGATGGGGATCCTTACGAGTCGAGGCGTCGATCGGCGGTTTTCATTGGCGTACGTCCGTCTTTCCCGATGCGAAAAACAAAGCGTACGTGTTGCCGATTAAAGCTTCTGCGCGAAAATCGGCTGGTTGCAAGGATGGCGATACAGTTCGATGTGTGATCGTCGTTCAGCAGTAAAAGGGATGTTTTCTCGATTTGTCCCAGAGAAACACTATGGCTTCCGCAAGCCTTTTTTGGTATACTGTCTAGATCTTCCCGAGCCGCGAATCGGGTAGGGTTTACTCATCCATATGGCACACGAACATCGATTGAAAATCGGCGTTATGGGCTCGGCCTCCGGGCCGCAGGTCGAAGATCAAGCCGCGCGCGACAAGGCACGCGCCCTCGGCCGCGAAATCGGCAAGCGCAATTACATTTTCATCAACGGCGCTTGTCCCGGTCTTCCCAACGATGCGCTGCTCGGCGCGAAGGAATGCCATGGATTCACCGTCGGTGTTTCTCCGGCTTTTTCCGAGTACGAGCATATCAACGGGTACCTTTCCCCGCATGCCCATGACATGATTATCTACACGGGCATGGGTTTCATGGAGCGCGACATCATCAACATCCGCTCGAGCGATGCCATCGTCATCGTCGGCGGAGGTATCGGTACGTTGAATGAATTTACGATTGCGTACGATGAAGGTCGTCCGATCGGCATTCTCACAAACTCCGGAGGAATTTCGAATCACATCTTGCACATTCTGGAGCTCTGCATGCGTGAAGTTCCCCAGAATCTCGTAATGGACGACGATCCCGCCCGTCTGCTCGATAAACTGGAAATCGCGATCAAGGCGTTTCCGTTGCCCGTCGTCGAAGACGCGCGGGTGAAGATCCAGAGGAAGGGAAGGGGCTAATGCTTAAATCTTTTTCCTAAGCTCTCAGTGAAAAGCTTTAAGCTTTATTCCTCGTCCTCGGCCCCTTAAGCGACCATCGCACCGGAACGCCTTCCAGTCCAAACGTCTCGCGGAGCCTGTTTTCCAGATAGCGCAGTTGGCTCACCTGCACCTGCTTGGGATTCTTCAGGAAGAGAACGAAGGTCGGAGGCGGATCGGCGGCTTGCGTCACGTGTTTCGCGGTGGCAAGGGCGCTCATGGGTTTGCCCATCACCGCGTCTTGGTAGAACCGGCGGAGATCTTTGTCGCCGATGCGACGCAGGCGGTTGCGGTGCGCCATCGTCGCGAGGTCGAAGACCTTTACGATGTTGTCGCGGGTGAGGGCGGAACAGGGGAGAACCGGGGCATAGCGGCAGAAGAGAAAACTGCCTCGCACTTCGGCGATTTTCTCGATGCGTTCCTCCCCCTTCATCTCGTCGATCTTGTTCACGAGGATGATGATTCCCTTTCCCGCTTCGATGATACGCTCGGCGATGCGCTTATCCTGGTGACTCACCGGCTCGCGCGCATCGAGCACCAGGAGTGCCACGTCGCATTCTTCGATGGTTTGGAGGCTGCGCAGGACCGAGAGCCCCTCCAAATCCTTTTCTACTTTCGACGGTCGACGAAGGCCCGCGGTGTCGACGAAGACGTATTCCACTCCTTCGCGTTTGACAATCGTGTCGGTGGCGTCTCGCGTGGTGCCCGCGACGGGAGACACAAGTTTCGGGGAAACGGCGCGCTGTTCGTCGGACATGAGCGCGTTGAGGAGCGAACTTTTGCCGACGTTCGGTTTCCCCACGATGGCGATGCGAGGCACGTCCGGATTCGATGCGGGTGCGTATCCTTCTCCATCGAGGTCGGCGGATCCCTTCGGTTCGAAGTGCAATGCGATCAATTGTTTCTCAATCGCTTCCGTAAGCTCCGGTACGCCGATGCGGTTCACCGCGCTCAGGGGAATCACGTCGTCTGCCACGCCGAGTCGATGGAACGCGTGTTCCGCTTCCTCGGCGAGCTCGGGAGAATCGCACTTGTTCGCCACGACGATCACGGGGATATGTCGGCGCTTCTTCTTGCGGAGCAGGTCGGCGATCTCTCGATCGTTTTTCGTGAGCTCCTCACGTGCGTTGACCGTGAAAAGAATGAGGTCCGCCGCCTCGAGAGCAAGGAGGGACTGCGCGTGGACGTCGTCCTCGAAGTCCTTGTCATCGGTGCCGCCGCCCATGCCCCCCGTGTCGATGAGGAGGTAGTCCACGTCGCCCGTCCGTACCCGGCGGCTGATGTGGTCGCGCGTGGTGCCCGCGACGGGGCTCTCGATCGCCACCCGCTCGCGCACGAGCGCGTTGAAGAGCGTCGACTTGCCCGTATTCGGGCGGCCGATGATGGCAACGAGAGGGAGTTTTGCCATAAGCTTCCAAAAAGTCTTGCGTACGGCTGTCCCCCCGATTGCGCCGAGGGGTTGGCCATATCGGACGGAGTGTACCGTCAATCGGTGTCTTCAGGAAGCCAAAAGTCCGCTATCACTTCTGTCTCATCCAGGAAAGGATATTGACGACGGGGATCTTGCTTGGGATCGGCGGGTCATTGGGCCCTTCGCGGGGATCGTCGGCGGTGGCAAGGAAGTGCGTGATAAGAGCCGTCGTCGCCGTGGAAGGCATGGTATCGAGGATGCTGGCTCCATCCATGCTGAGGGCTTTGATTCCGTTTTTTTTGAAAGAGTAGGAAAATTCTCTTCCGTTGATCGTGATGCTCTCCGGCTCGGTGTTGTGATAGATGGCCGACGCCATGCACTCGCCTTTGGCGACCATGCCTGTTTTCTCATCTCGGTGCAGAAAGTTCGTTGCAAGCAGCGTCGAGGAGACGTCGTCGAGCAGGCCTTTGAGTGTTCCCGCAAACGGAGCGGTGCTCGCAACCGCCACCCCGAGACGCTTTGCGGCCAGGGTCCCTTGTTGGAGGATCATTTCCAGGGCAATTTTCGTTTTACCCGGTTCTCTTTTGCGCTGAACCCAGCGCAACGTTTCGGTGATCGTTTCGGTCTTGCGAATGTTCTGTATAGAGGGATCATCCCGCACGCCTTTCATGATCATGCGCGCGGCTTCCGCGACGGCGGCGATGCGCAAGGCGAGAGTCGTTTTCAGGCTTTGACTTTCCAGGGAGCCATCACGGTCGATCGCTCCGAAGCGTTCGCGCAAGAAGTCGATCTCCTGATGCACAAGCACGTCTCGCTGGCGGCCGTTACGGTACCATTTCCGTAGATACGCACTGACGTGGTCAGGATCAAGATCGGGGTCGGCTGGGGTCACTGGGTCAATGTTCTTCATCCACGACGCATGCACATTCCTCAGGGTTTCGTGCGGGTTATTCTGATCCCTTCCTTCTTGGATGAGGTCGCCGGCTTCCCTTGTGAAGGTTTCGAGGGAACCGTACAAATTATTGTTCGGAGAATTCATGTGCGTATTTTGGGCAGAGTTTGTCAGAAGTCAATTTTATGCCATGGTTATGAAAGAGATTTTCTTTCAAGAAGGGAAAAGGCTACACTTTCCGCATGCAGAGGCCCTATGATCCAAGCATCGTCGAAGCCAAGTGGCAGAAAAAATGGGAGGAGGAGAAGGTCTATGAGACCGACCTCGCGAAAGCGAAAGATCCGTATTACTCCCTCGTGATGTTTCCGTACCCGAGCGGCGACAAGTTGCACGTGGGTCACTGGTACAACTTCGCTCCCGCCGACAGCCACGCCCGCCACATGCGCATGAAGGGAAAGGACGTCTTTTCCCCGATGGGCTTCGACGCGTTCGGTCTCCCGGCCGAGAACTACGCCATCAAGACCGGCGTCCCGCCGGCGAAGTCCATCAAGGACAACGTGGCCACGATGGTCACGCAGCTCAAGCGCATCGGCACGATGTACGACTGGTCGAAGATGGTGAATACGTCTCTCCCCGAGTACTACCGGTGGACGCAGTGGCTTTTTCTGCGGATGTACGAACATAGGCTCGCGTACAAGAAGGAGGCGACGGTGAACTACTGTCCCAAGGACCAGACCGTGCTCGCCAACGAACAGGTGCATGAAGGGAAGTGCGAGCGGTGCGGAACCGAGGTGATCCAGAAATCCCTGAATCAGTGGTTCTGGCAGATCACCAAGTATTCGCAGCAGCTCCTCGACGGCCACAAAGATCTCGACTGGCCCGAGAAGACCAAACTCATGCAGCAGCACTGGATCGGGAGGAGTGAAGGAGCAGAGATCCAATTCGAGATCGAAGGATCGAAAGACAAGATCACTGTCTTCACGACTCGTGCCGACACGCTCTTCGGCGTGACGTACGTCGTGCTCGCGCCGGAGCACCCGCTCGTGGAGACGATCACGCCGAAGGACCACTGGGGTGCCGTGCATGCGTACCGCGAGGAGGTGAAGAAGAAGACCGAACTCCAGCGCACTGACCTCAACAAGGAGAAGAGCGGCGTGCCCACTGGAGCGTTCGCGCTGCATCCCGTCACGGGGAAGAAGGTGCCGGTCTGGGTGGCCGACTACGTGCTCGCCACGTACGGTACGGGCGCCGTGATGGCCGTGCCGGGACACGACGAGCGTGATTACGCTTTCGCAAAGATCCACAAGCTTCCCGTCGTCGAAGTCGTCTCCGGTGGCGTCGTCTCCAAGGAAGCCTTCACGGGCGAGGGAAAGGCGGTGAACTCCGATTTCCTCGACGGACTTGCGACCAAGGAAGCGAAGAAGAAGATGATTGCCTGGCTCGAGGACGAGGAGAAGGGCAGGGGACTGATCCAGTACCGTCTCAAGGACTGGCTCATCTCCCGCCAGCGCTACTGGGGCGCGCCGATCCCGATCGTGTATGACCCGCAGGGCAAGGCGCATCCGATCCCGGAGAAGCACCTGCCGTGGCTGCTGCCGACGGACGTGGAGTTCAAGCCCACCGGCAAGTCGCCGCTCACGGAGAGTAAGGAGTTTAAAGAGCGCACGGAGAAAATCTTCGGCAAAGGCTGGACGCCCGAGTACGACACGATGGATACATTCGTGTGCTCGAGTTTCTACTATCTGCGCTACCTCGCCGAAGGCAACGAGAAAGAACTCGCGCCGAAGGACATCGAGAAGAAGTGGATGCCCGTCGATATGTACATCGGCGGACCCGAGCACGCGTGCATGCACCTCATCTACGCGCGTTTCGTGATGATGGCACTCAAGGACTTCGGGTACGTCAGCCACTCAGAACCTTTCCAGCGTCTCGTGCACCAGGGGCTCATCACCCATAACGGCGCCAAGATGAGCAAGAGCAAGGGCAACGTGGTCTCTCCCGACGAGTTCGTGAATAAGCACGGTTCCGACGTGTTCCGCATGTACCTGATGTTCATGGGCCCGTTCACGGACGGCGGCGACTGGAGCGATAGCGGCATCAAGGGCGTCGACCGCTTCGTGCAGCGCGTCTGGAAGACGTTCGGGGAGGGAGAGAAGGCGAAGGCCGACGAACTGCAGGCCGCGCTCCACAAGACCATCAAGCGCGTGAGCGAGAGCATGGACATCCTGCACTTCAACACCGCGATCTCCGCGCTCATGGAGTTCCTGAACGAAGCCGAGGGCAAGCCGGTCTCGGCGGAGACGGCCAAGACCGTCGCGCGCCTGCTCTCGCCGATCGCTCCGCACCTCGCGGAGGAACTGTGGGAGACTCTCGGGGGAAAGGGGTTCGTCATCGACGCCGAGTGGCCGACCTTCGACCCCAAGCTCCTCAAGACCGCGACCGTCACGCTCGCCGTGCAGGTGAACGGCAAGGTTCGCGGTCAGATCGAGGTCGCATCCGATGCCGCCGAAAAAGACGTCGTCGCAGCTGCGAAGGCGGATTCCAATGTGCAAAAACATCTCGACGGGAAGGCTCCCAAGAAGGAGATTTACGTCAAAGGGAGGCTCGTGAGCTTAGTGGTCTGAGAGAAGGATCATGCTACGTTTTCACAAGTAGCACCCCCGTCTATCAGCACCAAAAGTGCCTTGGCGATTGCGTCGCGTTCGTCGATGATGTTTCCTTGACCGCGATAAATCATCGTGAGCTCTTGCGTAGTCAGAGGGTCCAGAGCGACGCGAAAATCCTGTTCGTGTACGAGTGTATGACTTGTAGAGACCATTCTGCGGCGTAGGAGAGAGCTCTCTCCTCTCGTAAGGAAACCTTCTCTTTCCATGTCCAGAATGACCATCTTCAGAACGTAGGCCATCGCATGAGCGCACCCGTGACGAGTGTTTTGGATCGTCGCGGGACAAAGGGGAAAATCCTGTTCTTCACCGTGGTGGGCAAATCTGCACGGCGTGGAATCAAGGGAGTTCAGCGATTGTCTCCATTGAACCAGTTGATCCGGGATGGCCGACATAAAATGTATGATATCCTTGTCAATTTCTCATTCAAGAAACCGAGCCGGGAGAGTGATTTTAGCTTATACCTGAGCTGAAATTTAGTACTTTTCTGCAAGTATTTCGTTGAGGTCCGAAGGTCTTTCCACATGCGGAAAGTGTCCAGTGTCCACTTCATGGACCGTTACGTGTCCGAACCCCTTGGTCATGGAATCGCGTCGCACCGGGTGCGACCACGGATCCTTCTTGCCATCGATCACCACGACGGGAAAACCTGTGCTCCTCAGCAGCTCTCTCGCCTTTTCGATTGTCACGGTCGATTCGTTCGGCCGCTCTCGCTTCAATATGGGTGCGATGTGGGTGCCGTACGACGCAGCGTGTCGATCCAACATCGCTCGATAGGTCTCAGGGTCCATGCCATCACAGAGGGGGGCGAGCAACTCGTGAGTCATTCTCTTTTCCGGTTCTTGCCAGTGATTTTCCGCTTGAGTTGTCTTGAGAATGCTGAACGATTTTTGCGTGGGAGGAGCGAGGAGAATCAGGAGCTTGGCGCGCAATGCATGCGCGATATGCAGCACGTCGAGTCCTCCCGCCGAATGCGCCATGATGACGTCGGCATTCCTGAGAAGCGCCTGTAGGCTTTCTCTCCATTGTGATCGCCAGGCCTCCTCGTCCTGCTTCCCCTTTTCCGGTTTCGGTTTTTGCAGCAGGCAAAGCGATGCGCCCATTTCCTTTGCCAGTTCTTTCCAATCCCCCGGGGCGTCCACGATGCCCGGTACGACGAAGATTTCCCGTGACCCCGAGCCGATGCTGTCGATACTGACAGACACGCTGAGCGCGAAAAACGTGACAGGCTACATATCCTTCTTTCCGCGCGTCAATTATACTCCTTGCCCATGTCCCATCCGTTCGACCGGTATGCGGCGTTCACCGATCTGCAGGCGCTCCTGGACTCCAGTGAGAAGCCGCTCAGGAAGTGCGTGCGTGTGAACACCCTCAAGTGCACGCCGGAGCAGTTCCACGCGTGGGCCAACGAGCAGCAGTGGATGCTCACACCCGTGCCGTGGTGCGCGGAAGGGTTCTTCATCGATCGCGAGGATCGGAGCAAGGCGCTCGGCCGCGATCTTTTGCACCTCCTTGGAGCCGTCTACATGCAGGAAGCCGCGAGCATGCTGCCGCCGGAACTCCTCGACGTGCACCCCGGGCAGACGGTGCTCGACATGAGCGCGGCTCCCGGCAGTAAGAGCACGCAGCTCGCCGCGAAGATGGGCAACACCGGCGTGCTCGTGTGCAACGACATGCAGGAGAAGCGCCTGTGGACCCTCAAGACCGCGTTGCACCGCAGCGGCGTGATCAACTACCTGATGACGAAGAAGGTGGGACAGTGGTTCGCCAAGCACATGACCGAGCGCTTCGACCGCGTGCTCTGCGACGCGCCGTGCACCGCGCAGGGCACGAGCCGCAAGGACAGCGACGCCCTCGACTACTGCTCGCCCGAAAACGTCGGAAAGATGGCGAAGCTCCAGCGTGAGCTCCTCGAATCGGCGATCCACGCGACGAAGGTCGGCGGGCGCATCGTGTACTCCACGTGCACGCTGACGCCGGAGGAGAATGAGGAGGTGGTATTGTCGATTCTGAAGAAATTCGATGGTCAGGTGACGGCGATAGACCCAAGAGGGGGACTAGGGACTAGTGACTGGATGGAAAAGGCGATTGCCGACAGCGAAGTCGTGCAACGGGCTCTCGTCCCTGTTTCCCAGTCCCCAGTCCCTATGGTCCGGCTCTGGCCCCACGTGCACGACGTCGAGGGATTCTTTGCGGCGGTGTTCCAGAAGACGGCGCCCACCCGCGGAGTCGAGCCGATGGACCGTGCTCGGTTGCAGGAGGAGGAACTGCCCGTCTCGCGTCAGCGCGACGTCGCCGAGCACATGACCGAGATGTTCGGCGCGCCCATGCTCCGGGGCGACGACCGGCTCTTCCTGCGCGTCGATCAGCTCCTGCTCTCCACGCTCGAGGTGGCCAAGTTCAAGTTGCCCGTGCAGGACTACGCGCTCGGGATCCCGTTCGCCAAGCGCCTCGACACGGAGCGCATTCGCTTGAGCCACGAGACGGCGACGCTGCGCGGCACGGAAGCGACGGCGAGCCGCCTCGAGATCACCGAGCAGCAGCTGCGCGACCTTCTCGACGGCAAGGACATCCCGTGCGAACCGGCTCTCCGCGGCGACACGCTCCTGATCCACAAGGGCTTCTGCGTCGGGACGAGCCTCGCGAAGGAAGGGAAGTTGTGGAATCGATTGCCGCGGTGGGTGGTGCAGCGCTCATAAAAGGGCAGCGGGGAAGGAAGGCAGAAGGTTTCAGTCTTGCCCTGCTGCCTTTCTGCCTTCGTCAGGTATACTTTCTCTCCTCCGACTATGGACGATGTACAGCAGATAAAGGCGCGGCTTCCGATCGAGCAACTCGTGGGCGGATATTGCCAGTTGCAAAAAAAAGGCAGGAACTTCGTCGCGCTGTGTCCGTTCCATAACGATTCCAAGCCAAGTCTCCTGGTCTCACCGGACAAGGGCATCGCGTATTGCTTCGCGTGCCAGAGCGGCGGAGACATTTTCAGTTTCTACCAGAAGATCGAAGGAGTGGATTTCCCCACGGCGATCCGCGACCTCGCGGAGCGCGCCGGCGTGCAGCTCGAGAAGCGCGTTTCCGCGCAGCACGCGCCGAAGAAGGACGAGAAGGACCGCGCGCGCGAGTGCCTCAAGGCAGCGCTCGCTTTTTATAAGGAGAAGCTTTCGGGAAGCGCGCCCGCCCAGGAATATCTCAGGAAACGTGCTGTGCCCGCCGAACAGATCGCGGAGTTCGAGCTCGGCGTGGCGCCCGACGGGTTCACATCGACATATGACCATCTTCTGAAATCGGGTTTCAGCAAAAGCGATCTCATTACATCCGGGCTTGCGATTCAGCGCGATCTGCAGGAAGAAAGAGCATATGACCGATTCAGAAACCGTTTGATGTTTCCGATTCACGACCCGCAAGGGCAGGTCGTGGGGTTCGGTGGGCGCACTCTTTCCAATGACGATGCGAAGTACATCAATTCCAGCGACGGCATCCTTTATCACAAAAGCGCCGTTCTCTACGGCCTGCACCGCGCCAAGGAGGCCATGCGTGAAAGCGGGAAAGCTGTCATCGTAGAAGGGTATTTCGACGTCCTTGCTTGCCACCGCGTTGGGGTAACGAATGCCATAGCCGCCTGCGGTACGGCTTTGACTGCCGAGCATGCGAGGCTTCTCAGGCGCTACGCCCAGACGATCGTGCTTTGTCTCGACAGCGATCGGGCCGGTCAAGAGGCAATGGAGAGAGCATTTCCATTGCTGGCAGCGGAAGGTCTTCATGTGGAGGCGGTGATTCTTCCGGAAAAAGATCCGAGCGAGATTCTCGCTCACGATCCGGCGCAATTAAAAGATCTCCTGACGAAATCGCCCCAGCCGTATATCGATGTCGTGCTCCGTCAGACGCTTTCTTTGGACTTGAGCAATGCCCTGGAAAAACGTCAGGCGCTTTCCCGTTTCTTGCGCTTGTTGCGTGCCCTGCCATCGGCCGTCGAGCGGGACGATTATCTCCGCAAGGCCGCGACAGTGTTCCAAACTACCGAGGGGGCAATAGAGCAGGATCTCCGCGCGATCGAACGTGCGTCAGTCTTGCCGAAGCCGCGCGCGGAAACTGCGGCGACCCGTTCCGATGCCGAGCTTTTTTCTGCAGCCGAGATCGCCCTGGGCCTCTTTTGTTACTATCCTCAGTTGCGTCACTTACTGCCGGAGATGATCGTTCCCGGAGAAGGGCTTACGGCAGCGCTTTTTGTGGCGGTGAAAGATGCGCCCGCCGACATTCCTAAGCTCCTGCCGGAACACCTTCCGGTTCCGGAGGAACATCGCGAGCGAGTCTCCCTTCTTCTGCTCTACCTGGAGCATCACAATCTCGCGGAGTGGTCCGAGTCCCTCGCGGCCCGCGAGATCCGGAAGAACTGCAAACAGGCAAATCGTGACTTTTTGCGCATCAAGCAGCAGCAAATCGCGCGTCAGTTGCTCGATGCCCGCATGGGCGGACGCCGCGATGACGAAGCGGCCCTGCAGAATCAGTATCAAGAGGTGCTCAAGTTGATGCAGAAGGTAAAATAGGGCTTCCCATTTTCTCGAATTTTCGAGAGGGGAGGGGCTTGGCATTCGCCAGCGGATTCAGTATTCTTTTCTTCGCACGGGCCCCGTTTGAACGGGTCCACTCTCGATATGGCCTCTCATCCCCGTAAGTTCATCGCTCAGCCAACGGATGACGATTTAAAGCGTTTTCCGGAAAAGGTGAAGCATCTGATCAAAAAAGGTCGTGAACAGCGCTACGTCACGCACCAGGAAATCATCGCTGCCGTTCCCACGGCCGAGGAGAACGTCGACATGCTCGACGATATTTACTCCTTGCTCGTGGACCTCGGCATTCAGGTCATCGACGTTAAAGATGCTCTCATTTGGGATAAAAAAGCGCGTTCCTCCACTCTGGAGCTTCCTGAGCCGACGGAGGATCTCTCCGAGGTGGCTTCCGGCGACGATGCTTCCGACAGCGACGATGATGACGACGCGGACGAGAAGGACGAGAAGGCGGAGACTCTCGACGGAGACGTGGGCGACGACGCCGTGCGCATGATCGCCATGGCCGGCATTGCGGTCGACAGCGACAAAGACATGAGCGAGGAAGAGCGCAAGAAGCGCCGCAAGGAGCGAGAAATCGATCTGCTTGAGATTTCGAACGATTCGGTGCGCATGTACCTCTCGGAGATCGGACGAGTTCCGCTCATCGACGCTCGTAAGGAAGTGGAGCTTGCCCGTCGCATACGCAAGGGCGATGCCAGCGCCAAGCAACAGCTCGCCGAGGCGAACCTCCGTCTCGTTGTCTCTATCGCCAAGAAGTACATCGGACGCGGCCTCTCGTTCTTGGATCTCATCCAAGAGGGCAACATCGGTCTCTTCCGCGCGGTCGAAAAGTTCGACCCGGAGCGCGGCTTCAAGTTCTCGACCTATGCCACCTGGTGGATCCGCCAGGCCATCACCCGTGCCATCGCGGACCAAGCCCGCACGATCCGCATCCCCGTGCACATGGTGGAGACCATCAACAAACTCACGCACACGCAGCGCCGTCTTGTGCAGGAACTCGGACGCGAGCCCACGCTGGAAGAACTCGCGGTCGAGATGGAGATGGACATCAAGAAGGTCGCACATATCCAGAAGATCTCCCAAGACATCATCTCCCTCGAGAGTCCCGTCGGTTCCGAGGAAGACAGCAAGCTCGGCGATTTCATCGAAGACGAGGAGGCAGTGAACCCGTTCGAGGCCACAAATCGCCAACTACGCAAGGAGAATGTTCACGCGATGCTCGAGTTTCTCACGCCCAGGGAGCGCAAGATCATCGAGATGCGCTTCGGACTGCGTGACGGCATCGGTCACACCCTCGAGGAAGTGGGAAAGGAGTTCGGCGTCACTCGCGAGCGCATCCGCCAAATCGAGGCCAAGGTGCTCCAGAAAATGCGCGACCACCCCCGCTCACTCACGATCCGCGAGCACGGCGGCATCCCCAAGCGCATCGGCTTCTCCTCCGCGCCGGCATTCAAGCAGGGCAAGGATTGTCCCCAGTGCGGCCTCGGGACCCTCGTCGATCTCGTGAAGGACGGCGAGAAGATCCAGAAGTGCGACCACTGTGCGAAGGAATTCCGCATCTAACTCGGTCCAATCCTTTTCTACG
>CAZRMM010000002.1:0-86 GCA_964601225.1 uncultured Candidatus Peribacteria bacterium | reverse complement strand
AGTCGCAGCCTGCCCTGAGCCGAGCCGAAGGGACCACTGTGCGAAGGAATTCCGCATCTAACTCGGTCCAATCCTTTTCTACGAGT
>CAZRMM010000001.1:0-428641 GCA_964601225.1 uncultured Candidatus Peribacteria bacterium | reverse complement strand
ACGCCGGAGCAGATCGAGCGCGTGTGCGACGCGGTCGACGGGATCCTCGGCCGCTGACCTCAGCGGGCCGGGAGCATCTCGGTTAACTAAAACTTATTTCAAAGCCCTCCTGTGCCAATCCTATGCCTGTAAGCATGAATCCGTGATCTTTATAAACAGCCTCTATAAATTCCTTCATGGTTTTGTTTGGATATTTGATAGCAGGGTCTATGGCTAACGGCGTAGTTAAAATGGGTTTATGTATTGGATAAAAAAGAGCTCCGAGGCTTCCTTGTAAAAAATATATTCCAATCGCTCCTATGCCGGCTTTTTTAGGTACCAATAATGAATAATTATAGCCGCCTGTTGTGGTATCTGTGGCAGTAGTCAGACTCTGCAATGCCTTTGTATTTCCGATTACTGGTTTGAGATTTGCTGCATATGCTTGTTCCCAGTATCTAAAACCATCTGACAGAGGTTCTACTCTCACTAAGAAATCCCCGACACTTTTTATATTTGCATCATCAATCACTTTTTGAATTGCAGACTCCATTCGTTTTTTTAAAATCATTCCCTCTCGAATTTCAGGCGAATACATTTCATAAAACTTAGGATCCTCAGTTTGTTCTGACTCATGAAAATATTTTTGGTATAGCTCGAAAGCGTCAATATCTCCTATCCAGCTAGCGCTTACTTCAGATGCTTTTCCTTTTTTAATTTCTATTATCTGAGGAGGTTCGAGCGAGCATATTAAAAAATCAGTTGCTGCAGAATTTTCATTGTGGATTTTCAGCAAATAATCAGTCTTCTCTTTAAGAGTTCCTTTTGGTAAGTCCCGTAGTGCTTTAATACCAACTAAAGCATTGCCAGCGTAACTAATACAAAGAGAGGGGTCGAGTATTACAGTTTTTAACGCACCTCCCAAAATGCAACTTTTACCTTGGTCCTGATCGATAATTTTTGTATCGGATAGGATTATCATTCCTTTAGCTCCTCGTCGTGCTATGACTAGTGTCATATCAATTGTTAGGTACTAAATTCCACGTATTTATTTTTTTTGCGATCGCCTTCGCCGCCGTCGCGACGGTGTCCGCTGCGGGATGCACGGTGTCCCAGGAGAGCGTCTTCGCCTCGTTGCCGAAGACGTCGTAGAGATCGAGGACCGCGAATCCGCCCGTCTCGGCCATCGCGCGGAGGCGCGGCCGGTACGTCGCGTGGAGCGCCTTGTCAGGCCAGATCACGAAGAGGCGCGGCAGGTCCGCCGGCAGGTCCCGCGTCAAACGCACGAAGATGCGCGCGTACGCGTCCACGTTCCCCGGGGGCGCCTCCTCCGCGGACGGCGTCTCCTTGAGGGCGCGGGTCTCCTCGGCCTGCCGCGCGCGTTGCGTGCGCGCGCTCACGAACTTCTTCACGCCGCGGTAGAAGGCGCTGTGGAGGTCGAGCCAGCAGCGGCCGGGGATCAGGCCCAGAATCCCCTCGTTCACCGGGTTGCATTTGATCTCCTCCGGTTCGCCGGGGAGGATCAGGTTCCCGCTCGGCGCCAGCAGCGCGTTCTCCATGTTCACGATGTCGTTCCAGTAGAACACGAGGACGAGCGCCTTCGGTCCCAGGGGCCGGATCTTCCTCTCGTACGTCGCCGTTTCCTGGAGGGCGTTATAGCCGGGGACCGCGGCGTTGAGGACCTGGTAGCCGTCGCGCAGTTCCGCCTGCAGCCGAGCGCCGAGGGTTTCGGAATCCGCGACGCCGTAGCCGAACGCGATCGAGTCGCCGAGCAGGGCGACGATCGGTTTTCCCGCGACCGGCTCCGGCGAACGGAAGCCGAGCGCGTTCGTCGTCACGACGTTGCGGAACGCCTTCTCTTCGATCGAGGGCTTCAGCTCGTAGCTGATCTCCGGATCGTCGCTGGCGCGGTAGATCGGCGGCGGCGTCGGGCGCGAGTCGGAGAGTCCCGTGACGCGCACCGCGAGTTCCAGTGCGCCGAACGTGAAGAGAACGCTGCCGCAGAGGAGCGCGCCGTTCCCGACCCAGCGCAGGAGCGGATCCCCGCGCATCAGTCGAGGACGAACTGCTTGAGGTACGCCTCCGTGTCCCGCTGGAGCGTCTCGGGCAGGTCCTTCTTCCCGATCACGCAGTTGCCGAGCACCAGGTAGTCCATGTGCGTGTGCAGGAAACAGTTGAGGGCGTCCTTCGGCGACTCCACGATGGGCTCGCCGCGCACGTTGAAGGACGTGTTGATGATCACGGGGCAACCGGTTTTCTCATCGAACCTCTTCAGGAGCGCGTGGTATCGGGGGTTCTGGTCGCGGCGGATCGTCTGGATGCGGGCGGAGCCGTCGACGTGCGTCACGGCCGGGATCACCGCGCGCTTCTCGGGAAGGGTATCGGCCACGAGGAGCATGTAGGGGCTCTCGCGGTCGAGTGCGAACCACTCCGAGACTTTCTCCTCGAGGACCGTCGGCGCGAACGGCCGGAAGCTCTCGCGGAATTTGATCTTGAGGTTCACCTTCCGCCAGTTCTCCTTGTTGCGCGCGTCCGCCAGGATCGAGCGGTTGCCGAGCGACCGGGGACCGTACTCCATGCGTCCCTGGAACCAGCCGATCACGTTCTCGCCCTGGAGGAGGTCCGTCACGCGGTCGACGAGCGCTTCGTCCGAGAGCCGCTCGAACGCGATGCCCTTTTCCCGCAGGAACGCCTCGATCTCTTCCTGCGCGTATGCGTTGCCGAGATACGCGTGCTCCATCTTGGGGCTCCGCTTGCCGCCGTACTTCTTGTGCCAGATCGCGAGCGCCACGCCGAGCGCGCCGCCGGCGTCGCCCGCCGCGGGCTGCACGAAGATCTCCTTGAATATCCCCGAGCGCAGAATCTTGCCGTTGGCCACGCAGTTGAGTGCCACGCCGCCGGCGAGACAGAGGTTCTTACTGCCCGTGCGCTCCTTCGCGCGGCGCACGATGCCGAGCATCGCCTGTTCCGTGATCTCCTGGAGCGACCGCGCGACGTCCTTGTGGAACTGCGTGAGTTCGCCTTCGCCCGCCCGCGTCGGATGCCCGAAGAGCTTTTCAAGCTTCCGTCCCGTCATCCGGAGTCCGTACTCGTACGAGAAGTACGTCATGTTGAGGGCGAAGCTGCCGTCCTCTTTGAGGTCGACGAGCTCGCGCATCTCCTTCAGGTACCGGGGTTCGCCGTACGGGGCGAGGCCCATCACCTTGTACTCGGCGCTGTTCACCTTGAAGCCGAGGTAATAGGTGATGGCGGAGTAGAGAAGGCCGAGCGAGTGCGGGAAGCGGATCTCCTCCAGGAGCGTCAGGTCGTTTCCCGAGCCGTGTCCTACCGTGGTTGTGGACCACTCGCCCACGCCGTCCACCGTCACGACTGCCGCCTCCGAGAAGCCCGACACGTAGTACGCGGACGCCGCGTGCGACTCGTGGTGCGGGACATAGAGGATCTTTCCGTCGTACTTCAGCTCCTTCTTGATGTGCTGCGGGATCCAGAGCTTCTTCTGCATCCACTCGTGCATCGCCATGTGATAGCTCAAAAGACCTCGAGGCCACACCCGCATGTAGGTCTGCAGCAGGCGGTCGAAGAATTTGAGCATCGGCTTCTCGTAGAAGCCCACCGCGTCGATGTTCTCGATCGTGATGCCGGCCTCGGCCAGGGCATGGCGCACCGCGTTCACGGGCAGAGACTCATCGTGCTTCTTTCGGGTGTAGCGCTCCTCGTGCGCGGCGAAGACGACTTCGCCGTCCTTGAGGAGGACCGCCGCGCTGTCGTGGTAGTAGCAGGAGAGGCCGAGGATGTAGACGGGCTTGGGCACGGTCAGAACGGGTTCTTCATGGAATCGGGTCCTTCCTGTTTCAGGGGATGCCAGTACGTTGCGGGGATCTCGCGATTGCGGAAGAGCGCCACGATTTTGAGGCAGACGGCGTAGATCCCGAAAACACTCACCCACAAGACCGTGAGCAGGATCCAGCTCATGATCCGGCCCATGGCTTCGCTGCCGGTCATCCAGCCGTCGTAGAGCTGCCGAAGCGGGGGCGGAAGACGCATAAAAACAGTCTATCGGGGCGGAGGGCCAAATCCCAAGATCTAAAAAATCGTGTAGATGAACGGAGCCAGCGCGGATCCCTGGGCGAAGATGAGGATGAGGCCCAGGAGCGTGATGATGAGGATGATCGGCAGGAGCCACCACTTCTTGCGCTCGCGCATGAAGGCCCACAGTTCCGCGAAGATCGAGAGCTTGCTCATGAGCGCACTCTACCAGTCCCTCAGCGCCTCGTCTTGTTCCGGGCGATCGCCTCGGCCACGAGGCCGAAGAGCCCGATCTGCAGGCCGGTGAGCGTGAGGAGCAGGCCGGAATCCGAGATGTTCGATTCCCGGACGACCGTGTACGTCATGAGAGTCAGGCCCGATCCCATCAGGATAATGGTCGGCCAGGCGAAGAAACGGAGCGGACGGAAGTACGTGACGATCCGAATAATGAGCGAGCAGAAATGCGCGAGGTTCTTGATGCCGTTCAGGCCCGAGGAGAGCGTGCTTTTCCCTTGGCGTTTGCCGTAGGTGATGGGTACGTAGCGCACGAGGAAATCGTTCGTGAGCGCGCCCAGCGTGATCGTCATCGTGAAGGAGAAGCGCTGCGGATAGAGGTGCATGAACTCGAGAGCCAGTGACTTGGTGAAGACTCGCATTCCGGAATTGAGATCGGGGATCTTCATGCCCGTGAGGACGTTCGCGAGCGTATTGACGATCGCCTTGCCTGGGCGGCGGATGAGCGGGATCTGCTGTTTCGGTCGCTGTCCCACCACCATGTCCGCCCTCGAGGCGCGCATCTCCGCGAGAAGACGGGGAAACTCGTCGACGGGGTACGTTCCGTCCGCGTCCGTGATGCCGAGCACGTCTCCCGCGGCATGGCGGATGCCCACTTTGAGCGAGGCGCTGTACCCGCGGTTCACCGTCTGTCGCAGCACCTTCACGTTCTCGAGCCCGATTTTCGCGAGGATTCCCGCGGTGCCGTCCGTACTCGCATCGTCGATGACGAGGATTTCGAATTCCTCACCGGCATCAGACAAGGTGCGGTGGATCGACCGCACCGTGTTCCCGATGGCCAGTTCTTCATTGAAGACGGGAATGAGGACGGAAAACATCGTTTTCATTATACAGGGAGCATTCGGCGTCGGACAGGGTAAAACCCCGCATCTTTCTGCCAAAAAACCTTCTTCAGGACACGATGAACTCCATTTTCCTCAGCCCCTTTCTCTTCGTGGGTTTGGATGCGTTCTTCCAGGTTTTCCTCAGCACGTTGAACGCCGGTCCGATGACGGAGAGCGGCAGATGCTCGATGATCCACCGTGCGGCGCTCGTTCTCGCGAGGCCGAAGACCGCCCAAAGCACCCATTCGACCGCCAGACGGCCCGCGCCGATCGTCTTCGGACGGTAGCCGTAATCCGGACGAACGCGTTTGTAGTGGTTGCGGATGAACGAGCCGCGCTTCTTGAAGTCGAGCATGTGGCCGTGCATGTCGAGCGCTTTGTCGAGCGCGATGTCTTCAAGCGACAGTTTCCCCGCCGCGCGCATTTCCTCGAGGACGGACTTTCCCTTGGCCGAGCGCGCGAGCACCACGGAGTAGCCGCCCCGCTTCGCCTCGTACGTCGGGGACCACGCGTCGCCCACGCTGATGTCCGTGAGCTCGTTGGTGAAGTCCATCAGCTGCAGGCACCCGCGAGTGATGAAGAAGGGGATCAGGTAGTTGTAGTGGAATTTCTCGGCCTTGAGCACGCGGCCGTCTTTCAGGCGGATCTCGAGGTATCCCGGCCACTCGCCCGCGCGGTACCGCAGGGACAGGATTTCCTCTTCCGATCGCGCGCCGTGCGAACGGAGGAAGCTGCGGATCGCCTCGAAGCTCATCTGCGTCCCCGTGTAGGGGCCGAGCACGTAGGCGATGTTCCGCACGGAGGGATGCCCGAGCATCTGGAGCTTGCGGACCGCGGCGACCTGGTCTGGCAGTCCCACGTACGCGAGCGGTCCCGCCTCGCGTTCGAGCTCGCCGAGGATCACGTTCGTCGGCGTCGCGCTGTAGACGCTGCCGGCGCAGGCGAGGATTTCCTCCTTCGTGCGCGCGACGACGGGTTCCGCCTTCCAGGGCTTCTCCTTTCCTACCATGAGGCACACCGCGCCCGCGATCTTCCCGGTCTCCAGCAGATGGAGGAGCGTCGCGGTGATGACGCCGCCGGACGCGCCCGCACGCCGCACGCCCTCGTCCGACGCGTGTCCCACGAACGCGGACTCCACGACGCCCGAGAGCCAGTTCTCCGGGAGCTTCCCGAAGACGAAACGGTTCAGGGCGGGATAATCGCAGAAGCGGCCGGGGCAGGCCCGATAGGCGATCTCGGGGAGTTCGCCCGGTTTCCCCGTCCGCACCACCCTCAGTTCGCCGCGGACGTCGTCGTAGCGCAGCAGCCCGTTCGAGAGCCCCACACACGCGCCGTCGCCGGTCTCGAGTCCCGGGTCGATCACGTCGGCCTTCAATTTGTCCCACCAGACGTCAGTCATGTTTCGTGCAGATGAATGTGCGACGCAGCGCGAAAATTCTCAGTAGCCGCTCCGGGAGGACGCTCTCCTTCCACTTGCCCAGTCTCAGCAGCCACCCCGGCCCCGCGGGCACGAGCACGAACGTCTTCTCGGTTTTTACCGTCAGTCCCGCATTCCGGAAGTGGGAGAGGATCTCGCCGCGCGGCAGCATGCGGTGCGGGCCTTCGCCGTGGTCCAGGTGCAGCGTTGCCGAGAGCCAGTGCACAGGTTCCCACAGGAGGTTCGGTGTCGTGAGCACCAGCGTGCCGCCGGGTTTCAGCACCCGCGAGAGTTCGGACACGAATGCCTTGGGGTCGGGGACGTGCTCGAGCGTCTCGTAGCTCAGCACCACGTCGAAGCTCGCGTCATCGAGGGCGAGCGGCAAGCTCGCGACCTGCGAGACGTCCGCCGTCAGCCCCTCGCGCGCCAATCGCTGCTTGCCGCGGGTCACGAAGCTTTCCGCCATCGCGAGGCACGTGAAAGTCGCGGTCGGATGGCGCTTGCCGAAGTACGCCGTGCCCACGCAGGTACGGCAGTCGATATCGAGTACGCGCGCGTTCTCCGGAATCGCGAAGAGCGGCTCGGAATCTTTGAACCGGCGGAGGTACGAGTCGATGCCCGCGTTGATCGCGTCGTAGTCCGGCGTCGAGTCCCAGTGCCGGGCCACGTCTGCGAATGTCCATGTTTTCACCCGCGCATTGTAGCCTCATATCTTGATGCCGCGCACCCAGGAAATCAGGCCCGGAACGCAGCTTAGGACCACCAGGATGAAGAACAGGAACGAATACGAGAGTGACTGGCTGGACGTCACGCCGAGCGGCGTCAGGAAGGCCAGCATCGCCGCATCGCGCGTGCCGAGTCCCGCAGGGGCGACGGGAAAGAGCGCCACGACCGACGTGAGCGTGATCGCGGACGCGAGCTGCGGCACGGGCACCGCGATGCCGAGCCCGCGCGCGAGCATGCAAGTCCACGCGAAGTAGAGCGTCCACACGCACGCGCTCTGGAGGAGCAGTCGGGCGATCGTTCCCGCGTCGAGCAGGTGTGGCAGGACGCCCAGCGTCTGGAGGCCGCGCTTCACGGAGGTCACGGAGGATCGCAGCAGCCACAGCGTCATGAGTCCCGCGACGCCGATCAAGAGCAGAACGAGCGCCCAGCGCCAACTGAGGAGCACGCCGACGCTCGCGATGCCGATCCAGGCCATCACCGCGATGTCGAGCAGACGGTCGAGACCCACGATCGTCGTGCCGATCTGCGTCGGGATGCCGTGACGCCGGAGGTACGGCACTTTCCCGAGTTCCCCCAGGTTCGAGGGCGTGAGATTCCCCAGGAAGATGCCGATGGTATAGAGCTTCCACGCATCGCCGAAGGACGTCTTTACCCCGGCCGACGCCACGAGCGTGCGCCAACGCACGGTCTTCATGACGTAACTCAGGAGGAGCGTCGCGAAGGCCGCGGCGATCAGGGAGGCGTTCGCTCCGCCGACGATGGCGAGGGACGCGCGGAAATCGATGCTCTTGAGCATCCACGCGAAGATGACGACGCCGATCATCTTGAGGGCGTAGCCGCCGAAGCGCCTGAGACGTTCCGAAGTCACCGCGAAAGCCTACACCTTCTTTCGGCGCTTCAGTACCCTGTACCCGTGAAAGTGTGCGTACTGGCGCCGGCATTCGACGCGTTCAAAGGGGGCAACCACCTCCCATTGCTCCGTGCTCTTCCCGGCGTCGACGTCACGATCCTCACCGGCAAAGTGAAACCGGACAGTCCCGACCTGCCGCCCAACGTACGTATCGAGCGTCTGCCGCCGTACCGGTCCGGTCCCTATTATTTCGGCATGGCCGACCGTGCGTACGCCAAGGCCGTCTTGGTCGCGTATCCGCCTGATCACGATTTCTGGAAGGGGTTCGATGTGATCCATCTCAACCAGACGATGGGACCGGCGCTCCTCCGTTTGCGCGAAACCGGGAAGCCGATCCTGTCGCTCATTCATCATCCCGTCTCGGTCGACGCCGCCCTGGCGATCGCCGAATCGTCCGGCCTCGGGAGGATCGCATGGTGGCTGCGTTATGCCTTGCTCCGTCGCTGGCAGGGCAGGCTTTGCCGCGAGTTGCCGCTTACGGTCACGGTGTCGGAAACGTCCGCCCAACGGATCGCCGACGATTACGGCTGCCCCCGCGAGAAGATCGTCGTGGTGCAAAACGGCGTCGACGGCGGCGTCTTCGCGCCCGCGGATCCCGCGACGACGGAGTTCGACGCGATCGCCGTCGGATCGCTGATGCATCCGCGCAAGGGGTTCCGTTACCTCCTCGAGGCGTACCGCGTCCTGGGAACGCGCGGGTACCGCATCGCGGACGTCGGCCGGCGGTCCGACGCGCAGCGGCGCTTGCTCTCCGAGATTCCCAACCTTCGCGCCTTCGGCACGGTCGAGGAAGGGGAGCTCCTGTCACTCATGCGGCGGTCCGCGGTCCTGCTCTCGGCCTCGCTCTACGAGGGCTTCGGCCTCTCGCTCATCGAAGCGCTTGCGTGCGGTCGGCCCGCCTTCGCCTTCGACGCCGGCGCGACGGGCGAGGTGCTCCGTCCGATTGACCCCGGATTGCTCGTTCCGATTCGCGACGGCGCCGCGCTCGCCGACAAGGCCATCGAATTCCTGGCGCTGCCGGAAGAGGAACGCCGGGAGAAGGGGAAGCGGTACCGCGAGGCTGTACTTGCCCTCTATCCGCTCTCGCGGTCCGCAGAGGCGCTCGGGAGCCTCTACGGCGCGATCGTCGCGGGGAGCCTGTAAGGTATACTCCTCCCGTTGGCCGCCCGGACATTCACGACAGGGAAGCATCTCGGCTTGCTCGCGCTCTTCGCGGCCGGCATGGGCATGCTCGTGCTTCTTCCGGTCCTGCTCGCGGGTTTTCCGTATGCTCTGCCCGGTCAAGTCTCGCTCGCGCGCGAGTTCCTCGCGACCGGTCTCGTGCACGATTCGCGGCTCTATCCCGAGGCGCTCAGTCTCTTCCATCCCTTCATCGCCTGGGACGACGTGACGGCGTGGACGGCCGTGAGCGCGGGCTTCTTCATGGCCGCGCTCTTCCCGTGGTGGATCGCGGCGCGACGTCTCTTCGACGCGCGCGTCGCCTGGATCTCGACCGTGATCCTCGCGTTCCTGCCGATGTACTGGAACGAGATGCTTGAGAACAGCGGCTACTCGCTCGCCCTCTTCTTCCTCTTCTCCGGATTCGCCGCGCTCGCCGTCTTGCATGAGCGGCGCCGCGTGCTTGCGATGGTGTTGGGCGGGCTTTGTTTCGGCGCCGTTGTCGCCTCGCGCGACGCGTTCCTGACGATCTTCCCGTGGTTCGTCGTCGGGTACCTGTGGCACTGGCGCGGGCAGTTCCGCCGGTCCCTCGCGCTGGTCGCCCTGTGCGGGGCCTGCGCCTACGTGACGTACGCGTTGCCCTCGCTGCCCAACGCCCTCGCCCCCGGCCTGAGCGCCGCCGATCGGGTCGCGACGATACTGCCGTCTTTCGCCCACGCGACGCCCGGCGCGAACCACCTCTACCCCGACGACTACACGTACGAGTTCCTGCGGGACGAATACGACGCGCGCATGAAGGCGGATCTGGAGAAGGCTTCCTTCATCGAGCGCCAGGAGAACCAGAACTACCGCATCATCTTCGGCGCCGTGAGCACCGACGTCTTCTCCTCATTCTTCAACGGCTTCTGGCTCCTCCTTAACGTCCTTCCGTCCCTCGCGGCCACGGAGCTCGTCGGAGGCATCTTCCTCTGGATCTTCATCGTGCCGGGGATCGCCGCCGTCCGCCGCAAGCGGTCGTGGCTGCCCCTCCAGGTCCTCGGCGTGTGGCTTTCGATGGAATTCTTGCTGCGGTTCGTGCTGCACTTCGGCCGCACGCACGTTAACGATCTCGGCTGGACGCTCGCGCTCTTCGCGGCCGCCGGCATCTCGTCGATCGTCTCGCTGCTACCGAAGAACCGCGCGGCGCAGGCGTCTGTCATCGCTACGATCCTCTGCGCAGTGCAGCTCCTTCAGGCGGACCGCGCCTTCCTCGCCGAGAAGTATTCCCGCTCGCTCGTGCCGTGGACGTACGCTGCGACGGCGGAACTCGCGAAGCTTCCGTCCGACACCGTCGTGGCGCACCCCAACAACGCGGAACTCCTGTACTTCTCGACCCTGCGGTCCGTCAGCGTCCACGCGGACACGGTTGCCTATCTCCTCGAGAAGGGCAGGCTCGCGGATCCGTTCACGCACTACGGCGTCGACGCGATCATCGGGTACGACCCGGAGCAGGCCCGTGCGATCAAGCAAGCCGTGCCCGGCATCACGGTCATCGCTCTTCCGGAGCATCCGCCCTCGGTGCCCCTCACGCCGCTCACGCGCCTCCTGCTCAACGCTTTCCGCTGATCGTCAGTTCTTCAGCTCGTAGACCGCGAAGCGGTCGTCGCTCCAGATCTTCGCCGCGGCCTTGGGGATTCTGGGGTTCGAGACCGAATGCGCGTCGATCACGACGTAATTCACGCCGTACCTCTTCAGCTCCGCGTCATAGCGCGCGTTCAGTTCACCGAAGCGTTTCATCGTCTTTTCGACGAACGCGTCCCCGCCCACGAGGTCGATCTGTTCCAGGTTGCCGTCCGCGTACAGGAGCGCGTGCTCGGGTCCGTAGCCCATGTAGCCGTCCACGTGTTCGCGGAGGAAGTCGGGAGTGATCTCGTCGGCGTACTGCAGCAGGAAGCGGTCCAGTAGCTCATCGTTCGGGATCATCTGTAGCGGCGCGCGCTGCGAGTAGAAGTTGTAGTTGGTGGTGTAGAGGGCCAGGTAGTCGTCGATGCCTTGGGCGGAGAGGACCACATCCTCGTGCGCGCCGCGTCCGTCCAGGAACGCGAAGACGCGGGCGTACTCCTGCTGCATCGGCCATTCGGCGGATTCGCCCGGCTTGAGATACGGGAACGCGTTGCCGCTCACGAACGTGCGGTTGACGATCGTGAACAAGAAGGCGAACGCGAGGAGACCCATGGTGATCCTCTCGCGTCGCGACGTCGCTCGCAGGAACGCCGACGCGAACGTGCCCGCCGCCACGACGTTCACGAGGAAACCTTGCCAGAGGGGATGCGTGGGGAAGTCCATCTCCTTGCCGGTGACGACATTGCTCGTCGCGGCGATGAGAATGGCCGAGCCGATGAAGAGCAGCGTGAGTTCGGTATTCCTGAGCGAGCGACGGGTCCAGAGGAAGAGGAGGCAGCCCGCCATGAAGATGATGTACTTGAGGTTGAAGATCGTGATCGGCAGGATCTTGTGCGACTCCACCAGTCCCGAGCGGTAGTTGATCGCCTTTGCCATGGGGTCGCTGAAGAGCGACGCCGTGATACGGACCTGCGGCACGCACAGAATCGCAACTACGAGAGCCATGAGGAGGAAGTAACCCACGGCCTTCCAATCCCTGAGGAAAAGGAGTCTCAAGAAGAGGAAGCCCGTCGCCGTAAAGGCGATCATCCAAAGGTGCGGATACAAATAGAACGCGAACACGCAGATAAGCCCCAGCCAGACGTATCGGAGCCGGGCGCGGGGCTTTTCAAGGATGCTAAACAGCGAGAATAAAAAGAGGAGCAGCGCAGGGTAGGCCACCTGCATGATCGGGCGAATGAGGAAGTTGTGGAGCGACGCCGTGCCGAGGATTGCCGAAATCGCGGATACCGTCCTGTTCCCGTCCGTCAATCTCATCAGGAGTACGTAGAAGAGGGACGCCGCGATGAAGATCCACCCGATGCCGTTCGCGGCGAAGACGCCGTTCATTCCGAGGCCGAGGAAGCCCGGGATCGCCCCGGCCCAGATGGGGAGCAGCAGACCCGGGAACCACGCGTCGGCGTAGTCGCGGATGTAGGGGTTTCCGATCCACGGATGCCCGTCGAGCACTTCCCTGATCTGCGTCAGGTAGTAGCGTGAGTCGGCGGAGAGGCGCGGAAGGATCGCGGGCAGCCACGATCCCGTGACGGCACGCATTGCCAGAAAGGGGATCAGCGCCGTCGCCGCGGCGCCGAGCAGGACGGCCGCCCAGGCAATGGCCGAAGCGTGACGGGGTGGATTGCGGGGCATGCTGCTCGCGACTGGACGGCCGCTATCGTAAACTATCGGACGGGCGGTGTCCCGTTTGTGCCTTTCTAAGGCCGCGGAACGCCTTCTTTCCCTTGTCCCGCAGGAGGCGTTTCGGTAGCGTGGACAGGCATGCCTTCCATGCCCGCCGGCCGCTCCAATACGCGCAAAATCCTGCAGATCCTCCGGTGGATCCACATCCGTCCGGTGTATCTGCTGGTGCCGATCACTCTCTCCGTTTTTGCGGCGGTCTTCGAGGGCGCCGGCATGGGGCTCCTCATCCCGATCCTCAACGGCTTCATTCAGAAAAATTTCTCTTTCGTGATCGACGCTCCGTATATCGGACCGATCGTGCACAAGTTGCCGCAGGCCGTTCTCCAGAATGACCGCCTGATCTTCGGCACGCTCCTCGCCGGCTTTGTCGTCGTTCAGATCTTGAAGAACGTGTTCCGATTCACGTCGACCGCGAGCATCGCGTACTTCTCCGAGCGATCGGTGCACCATCTCCGCAAGGTGCTCTTCAGTCGTTATCTGAGCTTCGGCAAGCAGTTCTTCGATACCACCAACATCGGGCATCACAACACGCTTCTCGTGGAATTCACCCGTAACGCCTTGCGTCCGCTCTCGATGCTCGACAAGTACATCAACTCCGTCTTCGCCCTCACGGTGTACTTCGTCATGCTCATGGCGATTTCCTGGAGGATGACGGTCATCGCGGTGCCGCTCTTCGCCATTCTGCATTTTGCGATCCAGAAGGCGATCTTCAAGATCAGGGTGCTCTCCCGTTCCATCGCCGCTCGAGGTTCCGAACTCGGCAAACGTTCGGTGGAGATTCTTTCCACCATGGCGCTCGTGAAGTCGAGTCGTACCGAGAAGGAGGAACAGAAAAAGTACACGGCCATCAGCGACGAAAAGGCCCGGCTCGATTACCGCGTCTCGGCGCTCCAGGCCGGAATCTCGCCGTTCCAGGAGATCATCACGCTGCTTATGGCGACCGCCGTGTTCGTCGGCGCTCTTTCGTTCTTCGGTCGCGATAAGATCGCGTCCGCTCCCGCGCTCGTCGTCTACTTCTACATCATCGTGAACGCCGCCTCCAAATTCGGCGTCCTTTCGGGGTTCCGCGGTTCCATGGCCTCGTCGACCGGTACCATCGACGAACTCCTGAAGATCTTCGACGACCAGAGCAAGTTCTTCGTCATCGGCGGCAAGAAGGAATTCGGCGGTCTTACGGAATCGATCGTCTGCGACGATCTCACGTTCTCCTACACCGACCGCGACGTGCTTAAGAACGTTTCCTTCGCGATCGGGAAGGGGAAGATGACGGCCATCGTCGGGCCCACGGGCTCCGGGAAGAGCACGCTCATCAACTTGCTCATGCGGTACTACGATTGTCCGCCGGGAAGCATCCTCATCGACGGCACGGACATCCGCGAATTCACACTCGATTCCTACATCGGGAAGGTCGCGATCGTGAGCCAGGACACGCTTCTACTCCACGCGTCCCTCCGCGACAACATCACCTACGGCCTTAAGGACGTGAGCGAATCGGAACTCCGAGACGTCATCGAGAGGTCGCGTCTCGCGCGGTTCGTCGATCAGCTGTCGCAGGGTCTCGAGACGCTCATCGGCGACCGCGGGGTCAAGCTTTCGGGCGGCGAGAAGCAGCGTGTTTCGATCGCCCGCGCGCTCCTGAGGAAGGCCGAGATCCTCATCCTCGACGAGGCCACGAGTTCGCTCGACAGCCAGACCGAGAAGCTCATCCAGGAAGCCATCGACGAAGCCGTGCAGGGACGTACGTCCATCGTCATCGCGCACCGCCTCTCCACCATCCGCGACGCCGATACCATCCTCGTCCTCAAGGAAGGCAGGCTCGTGGAGCAGGGCACGCTCGACGAACTCCTCGCCAAGAAGGGCGTCTTCCACCTGCTGTGGGAGGAACAGAAGTTCTGATCAGTGCAGCTTCAAGTGGTACACGCCCACCGCGCCGTTCCACTTCGTCCGTTCTTGGAGAGGCAGGGCCCGGGTCTCAAGCCACTGGAGGAACCCGTCGATCTGTTCCTTCGTCGTCGCGAAACCGGCGTCGCGCGCCACGTTCGGGAGGCGGCGTTCGAAATCCTTGAGCATCTTCTCCTTGTTTCCCCAGGCGAATTCCACGGTCTGCCAGTCCAGGTCCATGCCGAGCTTTTCCGCCCAATCGATGAAGACCATAGGCGTGAAGTAGTGGATGTCCGCGAGCGTGATCGGGGCGCGGAACAGGTGGAAGAGGGTCTGGAGAACGTAGCCGCGCGGGTTGGCCCAGTTGGGGCAGGTGAGGATGAGGGAGCCTCCCGGCTTGAGCATGCCCTTGAGCGTCTGCAGCGTCGCGAACGGGTCGTCCATGTGCTCGAGCGTGCCGAAGGACATGACGACGTCGAACGTGCCCGTGACGGCCTTCACGTCTTCGCATTCGTAGCGGAGCGCGGGATGCTTGTGGTTCGCGGTCGCCTCGGCGATGGCGCTCTCGGCATAGTCGATGCCGAGCACGCTTTTCGCGCCGGCATCCGCGACGATCGCGCACATCATTCCCGTGCCGCATCCGACGTCCAGCACGTCCTTCCCCGACCAGTCCAGGAGACCGCGCACGGTCATGTACTCTTCCGGCAGAGAGGAGGGATCGAGGCGCAATTGCGTGTAGTGGGATTTTTCACCCTTCCTGTAGACGCCGTCGTAGAACCCCTGGAGACCCGTGTTTGTGCGAGCGTTGTCGGCCATGCGGCGAGCGTATCCGATCGGATCGGGCCGGGCCATAGGGCTTTTCTGCCATGGCCTCGGGTCCCCCTGTCCGGCTAGAATGCAGTTGATGGACAAGAAGCCCAAAACGGCCGGTACGGTCGCCATCATCGGCGCGCGCGGAGGCTCCAAGAACGTGCCGGGAAAGAACCTCGTCGACGTCGGCGGGTTCCCGCTCGTCGCGTACTCGATCGCCGTCGCAAAGCTCACCCCGGGCATCGACCGGGTCATCGTCACGACGGACTCGAAGGAAATCGCGGAGGTCGCCGAGGCTTACGGCGCCGAGGTGCCGTTCCTCCGTCCCAAGGAGATCGCGGGAGACCGGTCCACCGACCGAGAGTTCATCGCGCACGCGCTCGAATGGATGAAGAAAGAGGAGGGGTCGGTGCCGGAGTTCATCGTGCTCCTGCGCCCCACGTCGCCGCTCAGGGATCCCAAGGTCGTTGCGCAGGCGCTCGAGATGCTCAAGGCCAATCCCGACGCCACGGGCCTGCGCTCCGCGCACGCCACGAGCACGGTGCCCCACAAGATGTTCGCGCTCGAGGGGAAGTTTTTCCGCGGGCTCTTCCCGCACGACACGCGCGTCGAGTACCACGGCCTCCCGCGCCAGGCCTTTCCCGTGTCGTACAAGGCCGACGGGTACGTGGACGTCCTCCGGTCGGAGACGGTCTTGAGCCACCCCGAGCGCACGTTCGGCGAGCATATCCTCGCGTTCATCACGCCCGATACCGGCGACATCGATCATATGGGCGATCTCGCGCACGTCCTCGCGATCCTCGCGGCGGAACGCTGGGAGGTGCTCGAGTACCTCCGCGCCCGCTTCCCCACAAAGAAATGATGCCCACCCGCACGCTCGGCAGGACCGGCCTCGTCGTGAGCGCCCTCGGTCTCGGCACCACCGAGATCGGTTACGTGTACGGCATCGGGCCCCGGAACATGCCGACGGAGCAGGAGGCGATCGACCTCCTCACCAAGGCCGTCGACCTCGGGATCACCTTCATCGATACCGGTCATTTCTACGGGGCGGCGGAGGAGAGGATCGGGAAATCCGGGATCGGCAGGCGGCCGGGCGTGATCATCTCGACCAAGTGCGGTCACGTGCTCGATCGCGGCGAGCCGGTTACAGCCGCGGGACTCCTAAAGCAGTTCCGGGAGGAGGTGGAAGGGAGCCTTGTGAAGCTCAAGCTCGACGTGATCCCGCTCGTGCAGGTGCACGGCGGCTCGGCGGAGCAGATCCGTTCCGGGATGATCTCGGACGCGATGAGCGCGCTGAAAGCGGAAGGAAAGCTTCAGTATTTCGGCATCTCGACGCGCGGCGAGGAAGCGGCGCTCGCGGCCGTCGAGAACGGCTTCTTCGATACGCTCCAGCTCGCGCACAGCATCCTCGACCAGCGCATGATCGCGCGCGTCTTCCCCGAGGTGCGTGAGGCCGGGATCGGCGTCATCAACCGTTCGGTGCTTCTTAAGGGCGCGCTCACGCCCGCGCGCGAGCACCTCGCGCCGTCGCTCGCGGCGCTCAAGGCCAACGCCGACAAGGCCGAGGCGATCGCGAAGGATCTCGGGATCACGCTCCCGGATCTCGCCATCCGCTTCGCATTCTCGAATCCCGCCGTGCACACGATCCTCATCGGCACGAACAAGGCGAAGAACCTGGAGCGCGGTGCCGCCGCCCTCGAGGCCGGTCCGCTTCCGCCCGACGTCCTTTCCGCGCTCGCGACGCTCGCGGTCGACGACCCGGCGCAGGTCGACCCCAAGAACTGGGACAACGCCTACGTCGCCGATGCGAAGGACGGCAAGAAAGTCCATTCTTCCACCAAGTAACCATGGCTGCCTCGCTCAAAGACATCGCGCTCGTGGTCTTCGATTTCGACGGCGTTCTGACCGATAACGGCGTATACGTTTCCGGCGACGGGGAGGAGGCGGTGCGTTGCGACCGCTCGGACGGTCTCGGCATCGCGATGGCCCGCGCGGCCGGCATCCCGATGATCGTCGTCTCCACGGAGGAGCATCCCGTGGTCGCCGCCCGCTGCAAGAAGATCAAGATCGATTGCCACCAGGGCATCGGGGACAAGGCGGCGTATCTCTCCGACTATCTCCAAAAACGGAAGATCGATCCCAAGCGCGTCGCGTACGTGGGGAACGACGTGAACGACCTCGAGGCCATGAAGCTCGTCGGCGTGCCGGTCGCCGTCGCGGACGCGTATCCGTCCGTGATCGCCGCAGCGACGATGGTCCTCACGAAGAACGGCGGCCGCGGCGCGGTGAGAGAATTCTGCGATCTCCTCCTCGCCGCACGATGATCCGTCTTGCCGTGATGCAGGGGCGGCTCAGTCTTCCCGAGGACAACCGGATCCAGTGTTTTCCCCGGGCGTCCTGGAAGGCGGAGTTCGCGCGCGCCGCGGAAGCGGGCGTGCCCGCCATCGAATGGATCGACGATACGTACGGCGCGGACGTCAATCCGCTGCGCACGGAATCCGGCATTCGCGAATTGCAGTCGCTCATGAAGGAGCACGGCGTGAGCATCCCGAGTATCTGCGCGGACAGTTTCATGGAGCAGCCGCTCGTCCGTTGCCCGGATGCCGAGCGTCAGACGCGCCTCGAACTCCTCAAGCTCCTCATCCGCCATGCGAAACTCCTCGGCGCGAAGCACGTCGGCATTCCGCTCCTCGACAACGCCGCGCTCAAGACGCCGGAGGAAATCGCATCCGTCGCGGAGTCGATCCGTTCCGTTCTTCCGGTCCTGCAGTCGGAGCGGGTCGAGCTGCACATCGAAAGTTCACTGAGGCCTCAGGAGCTTCTCGGACTCGTCGGTGCCATCAAGAGTCCGCTCGTGCGCATCACCTATGACATGGGCAACAGCGCCTCTCTCGGGTACGACCCGCGGGAGGAATTCGCGGCGTACGGTTCGTTCATTGGAAGCGTCCATATCAAGGATCGCAAGCGTGGCGGCGGGACAGTCGCTCCCGGAACGGGGGACACGGACTTCGCGGCGGTCGCTCATGAGCTCACGAAGGTTGTGTTCCACGGTCTCTACACGCTCCAGGTCGCGCGAGGGGAGTCGGGAAAAGAAGTCCAAACCATCCGTTCCTACTCGGAATTTGCAGTCAAAACCTTCGGTGGCGCCTGATATACTGTCCACATGAGCAAGCTTTTCGATCTCACGGGCCGCACAGCCGTCATCACGGGCGGCGCGGGACTTCTCGGGCGTCGCCATGCCGAGGTCCTCGCGGAGGCCGGAGCGTCGGTCGTGATCGTCGATCTCGATCGCAAGAAAGGCGAGGCGCTCGCGGAAGAACTGGGGAACAAGAGTCTCTTCCTCGCCGTCGACATCACGGATGACAAGGCGGTGGAGAAGGCGTGCGCGGACATCATCAAGGCCTTCGGACGCGTCGATATCCTCATCAACAACGCCGCGAACAACCCCAAGGTCGAAAAGGGCGGCGCCGCGCTCTCGCGCGCGGAGAACTTCCCGCTCGCGCAGTGGAACGCCGATCTCAACGTCGGGCTCCTCGGCGCTTTCAACTGTAGTAAGACCTTCGGTATGGAGATGAAAAAGAAGAAGTCCGGCGTCATCCTTAACATCGCCTCCGATCTCGGCGTCATCGCACCCGACCAGCGCCTCTACCGCAAGGACGGCGTTGCGGACGACGAGCAGCCGGTGAAGCCGGTCACGTACTCCGTCGTCAAAACCGGGCTCATCGGGCTCACCCGGTACTTCGCCACGTACTTCGCCCCCGATGTCCGCGTCAACGCGCTCTCCCCGGGCGGCGTCGAGGCGGGCCAGCCGAAGGAATTCCTCGACCGCATCGCGCAGCTCATCCCCATGGGGCGCATGGCGAAAGATACCGAGTACCAAGGCGCGGTCCTGTTCCTCTGCTCGGACGCTTCCAGCTATATGACGGGCCAGAATCTCGTGATTGACGGCGGCAGGAGCTGCTGGTGAAAAGGCCGTCCCTCTGGCACAATCCCGCCGTGACCACCCCCTCCATCGCCCCCGTGAAGATCGGAGGCCGTTCCATCGGCCCCGGACATCCGTGCTTCGTGATCGCCGAGATCGGCATCAACCATAACGGCGACATGGCCCTTTGTAAGAAGCTCATCGACGCCGCCGCCGACGCCGGCTGCGACGCCGTGAAGTTCCAGAAGCGCACGGTCGACGTCGTCTACACCGCCGAGGAGCTCGCGCGCCCGCGCGAGAACCCGTTCGGCGCCACGAACGGCGACCTCAAGCGCGGCCTCGAGTTCGGCAAGGAGCAGTACAAGGAGATCGACGCCTACTGCAAGGCGAAGAACATCCTGTGGTTCGCTTCCTGCTGGGACGAGGGCTCCGTGGACTTCATGGAACAGTTCGATCCCCCCTGCTACAAGATCGCTTCGGCGTCGCTCACCGACGACGGGCTTCTCAGGCACCACAAAGCCACCGGCCGTCCGATCATCGTTTCCACGGGCATGAGCACTCTCGAGCAGATCGACCACGCCGTCGACGTGCTCGGCAAGGACAAGGTCGTGATCCTCCACTGCACGAGCACGTATCCCTCCAAGCTCGAGGAGCTCAACCTGCGCTGCGTTCCCGCGTTCGTCGAGCGCTTCGGCGTGCCGATCGGATACTCGGGCCACGAGGTCGGCCTCGCGCCGACGTTCGCCGCGGTCGTGATGGGAGCGTGCGTCGTCGAGCGCCACATCACAATGGATCGCTCCATGTGGGGCAGCGACCAGGCCGCGTCGGTGGAGCCGCAGGGCATCCAGCGTCTCGTCAAAGACATCCGCGCCTACGAAGCGGCTCTCGGCGACGGTGTGAAGAAGGTCTACGACAGCGAAAAGCCGATCATCGCCAAGTTGCGGAGGAAGTGAGAATGGCGGAGAATAGCCGCATATGACCGATTCCCGCCTCACCGTGCTCCGGGAGCATTTGCAACGGGCCGCGAAGACCTTCGAGGACGTGCTCGCGACCAACGCCGACGCCATCCTGCGCGCCGCTGATCTCCTCGCGGATTCGTTCGCCAAGGGCGGCAAGCTTCTCCTGTGTGGCAACGGCGGCAGCGCCGCGGACGCCCAGCACATGGCGGCGGAATTCGTCAGCAGGCTCCGGCGCGATCGGCCGCGTCCCGCGATGTCGGCCATCGCGCTCACTACCGACACGTCCTTCCTTACCGCCTACGCCAACGACATCGAGTTCGCTGGTATTTTCGCGCGCCAGGTCGAGGCGCACGGCCGTAAGGGCGACGTACTCATTGGCATCACGACGAGCGGTACGTCCGTCAACGTGCTTCGTGCCTTCGAGGAGGCGACGAAGCGCGGAATGGTCACGATCGCGCTCACCGGGAAGAAGGGGCTCGCCATGAAGGCCGATTGCGTCATCGCCGTCCCAGGCGAGGACACGCAGTGCACGCAGGAGGCGCACCTCGCGATCGAGCACATCCTTTGCGAACTGGTGGAGGATACGATCTATCCCGCGCGCTGATCTGGAAGGCATCCGCGCCATCGTCGGCAGGTTTGCCTACGATTTTTCACATGATGCGATGAACGCGGTGCTGGAGCGTCGCCCGTTCGAATGGATCACGCTCCTCGGACCCAGTCGCGAACGCCAGTACCTCGCGGCGATTCCGCGCGACCGCCAGGAGTGGCTCGACTCGGGCGAAATGCGGAGTTGTGAATATCCGGGCGTCGACTGGAACGCGCTTGAGCCACTCGATGCAGAACTCATCGAGGCGATGCGCCCGTGCGAGAGCGTCTTCATGGACATGGTGGCGCGTTTGGAGTGGAAGTACCGCGTTCCCTACACGCGGCGCAAGGAGTGGTATCTCAAGCACCTGCGGTTCTGGAGCGACTACATCGGGAGGAAGAAGATCAATCTCTACCTCTCCGCTTGGCTCCCGCACGAGATCCCGGACATCGTCGTCTACCACCTCTGCAAGCTTAAAGGGGTCCCCGTCATCTACTTCTACAGTTCCACGGAGCGCGATACCGCTTTCCTGGAGCACGAGATCACGGAGGCGTCGCTCCCGCTTCGCGATCGCTATGAAGAGCTTCTCCGCGAGTACGCGGGCGTGACGGATCCTCAAGAGATCCCGCTCGCGCGTTTCGCCGACCGTTACGACATCCTCACGACCCCCAAGGGGGAGAGGCCCGCGCTCGAATCGGTCAAACTTCCCAGCTACTGGCAGCGCATCCGTAAACTCCTTGCGTCGAAGCCGTGGATCGTCGTCGGCTACGCCTTCGGGTACCTGAGTCCCAAGGGCGTCGTCCGCGTCTGGAACAATCTCCAGCGCTGGAAATCACAGAAGGAAACCCGCGCGTTCTACGATGCCCACGCCGTCGAGCCGGACTTCTCGAAGTCGTACGTTTACCTGGCGCTCCACTTCCAGCCGGAAGCGTCCACGGTGCCGCTCGCGGGCGCCTACGCGCACCAGCCGCTCATGGCCGCGATGCTCAACACCGTGCTGCCGGATGACGTGCTCATCTACGTCAAGGAGCATCCGAAGATGAGTTCTTGGGTTACGCGCAATCCGGACTACTACCGCGAGTTCCTGGCCCACAAGAAGGTCCGGCTCATCAAGCGGAAGTCCGACAGCTTCGCCCTCCGCGAGCATTGCAAGGCCGTCGCCACCGCCACGGGATCCGTTGGGTTTGAGGCGCTGTTCCGGGGGAGGCCGGTCTTCCTTTTCGGCAGCCGCTTCTACCAGTATGCTCGCGGCGTGTACCGCACGCGTTCCGTCGCCGAACTCCGGTCCGCCGTCGACGACGTCTTCGCGAAAGGCCGGACGCCGTCGCTCGTCGACGCGCGCATCTTCCTCAAGGCCATGGAAGACGCAAGCGTGCACGGCCAGCTCAATCCGTGGGACCGCAAGGTCACGCTGATCTCGGACGCCGAGCACCTCACCGCGAATACCGAGGCGATCGTGAGCGATCTCCAAAAGATCTTCGGTTGATCAACGCTTCGCGTACTTCTGCAAGATGCTGAGGATGTTCTTGGCACTGTCCCAGCTGGCGGGCGCAGGATAGAACTTTTTCTGATTTGCGAGCACGGCAGTTTGTTTTTCGGGAGACTGAAGGACTCCGAGAAGCGTTTCGCGGATATCGGCGAGATTCGTGGCCACGATACTGCCGTTTTTCACGGGCTCCCATTCGTTGGCGTCATATCCCGGGAACGCGTCGAGCACGTTGAGTGCGATCCTGTTGTTCTCCATCATCAGCGTCAGGCTTTCTGTGGGGCCGCCGCCGAAGACGGTGATGTCCGAGGCGCCGACGATGTGTGCGTTCGAGAGCTTCTCCTCCGTTGCTGGTTGATGACCTGCGAGCGTCCAGGCTTTCCCGAGGGTCTCCGCGCGCCATGCGTCGGAATCAGCGAGTTGCTGCGGGGTATGAAGTGTCTTCTCGCCCGGATGCGGGCGAAGAGGGAACACGAGGTTCTCGAGGGCAAAGCGCGAGTCTTTTTCAGCGAGGACCTTCGCCGCTTCCAACATCTGTGCCATCGCCGCGTCTTCGTTCTTGCGCGACTTCTGGCCGGGGTAGTACCAGAGAATCTTGTCGCCGAGGACATCCGTTTCGTTGCCGGCATGGCGCTTTATTGCGAGGCGGCTTCGGAAGCCCGATCCCTGCCGGATATCATTCATCGACGAGCGCCAATTGAGGGGATAGCCTTGGAAACTTGCGTCGGCTCCGGCGTTTTTCGCCAACTCGAGCGACGCCGGTGTGCACGCGAACACCTCTGCCACGAGATCAGGGTTCACGGTGGCGATACTCCTGCCGTCGTGCATGTTCACATACTGGCCCGGAGCACCTTCGATGAGGACCCGGGGAATTCCACGCTTCTGAAGCTCCTCCGCGACCTCGATCACGGCGAGCGAATCCTTAGAATACATCGCGTCGATGCACACCACGTCGCAGCCGAAGAGCTTAGCGATCTCATTGTGCGCATCGATCTGCTCGCGCCCAATCAGGACGACTTCATGGCCTTCTTTGGCGAACTCCGGTGCATAGAACGATTTGTGCATCGTCGTTCCTCCAACCTGTTGCGCGAGAAAACCGATCTTCATAATGATTATTTTATAACATATTTATGTAAAAGCAAATAGGGTTCCTGCCTTCCTCTAGCGAAAGTTCCTATACTCCCTTCATGGATCTCTCCGCTTTTTCGTCGCGCGTCATTCCCTTGAACGAGCTGCCTGCCTGGTCCCCGTGGCCGGCGCGCATCTTCGGTCTTTCGGAATGGAAGACTCCCACCCGCGACGTCGCGAAGGTGGACAAGCAGTACGACAAGGAGGAGTACCTCCGGTGCTTGGAGTTCGCCCGTGCGAAAGGGGAAGGCGTCACTGCCGACGATGTGCGCGCGTTCGAGCTCCGTCTCGACGAGCGTGGTCCCATGTGCATGTCCCAGAAGGAGGTTCTCTACGAGATTCCCGCGAAAAACGTCGTCGCGGCGCACGCCGCGCTGATGCCAGAGGTGGTCGGCCCGTTCGTCGACCAGGCGGATGTCGTCGTCGAGCTCGGTTGCGGGTTCGGTCTCAACCTCTGGGAGCTGCACAAAACCCGTCCGGGCAAGCAGTACCGCGGGGGCGAGTACTCCAAGAACGCCGTGGAGCTCGCAAAATTCCTCTATGCGAAGACGCCGAACATCCAGGTGGAGGAGTTCAACTATTACGACACGTCCTACGCCATTCTCGAGCGCATCCCGGCGACCTCCCGCGTCGTGGTGTTCACGCGCCATTCCATCGAACAACTGCCGACGGCGAAGCAGGTGATTGAATCGCTCTCCAAGTACTTCGACCGCATCGTCGCCGTGGTACATCTCGACGTCGTCCAGGAGAACTATGCCGATACCCTCCTTGGACTCATGCGCAAGCGCTACGTCGTCATCAACGACTATAACCGCGATATCCTTTCGCTCCTGAAGGCGAGGAGGGACGTGGAGATCCTTCGCAACGAGCCCGACGCTTTCGGTATCAATCCCTTCAACCCGACGAACATTCTCGTCTGGAAACCGAAAAAATAACGTTCCCATGTCGCCCAAGACAGCGCTCATCACCGGCGTCACCGGCCAGGACGGGGCGTATCTCTCGCAACTCCTCCTCTCGAAGGGATACGAGGTGATCGGCATGGTCCGAAGCACGGCGAAGGCGGATACATGGCGACTCAAGGAACTCGCGATCCTCGATCGCGTGTCGATCGTCGAGGGGGACATGAAAGACGAGGCTTCGCTTGTCGCCGTCGTCAAAGCCGCTCGGCCCGACGAGATCTACAACTTCGCCGCCCTCTCCTTCGTGGGCCGCAGCTGGACCGACTCCGTGAGCACGTCGGAAATCAACGCGATGGGCGCCCTCCGCCTCCTCAATGCCATGCGGGATCACGCGCCGAAAGCCCGCTTCTATCAGGCCTCCACGAGCGAGATGTACGGCAACAGCAACGGCGAGTTCATGCAGGACGAATCGACGCCGCTCCACCCGCGCAGCCCCTACGCGATCAGCAAGCTTTTCGCGCATTGGATGGCCGTGAACTACCGCGAGAGCTACGGGCTTTACGTGTGCTCGGGCATCCTCTTCAACCACGAGTCGCCCCTGCGCGGCATCGACTTCGTGACGCGCAAGATCACCGATGGCGTCGCGCGCATCAAGCTCGGACTCGCGGACCACATCGTGCTCGGAAGCCTCGACGCCGAGCGCGACTGGGGATTCGCGGGGGACTACGTGAAGGCAATGTGGCTCATGCTCCAGAAGGACAGGCCGGAGGACTTCGTTCTCTCGACCGGCGAGACGCATTCCGTCCGCGATTTCCTCACGGAGGCGTTCGCCGTCGCCGGTATCGGGGATTGGGAGCCGCACGTGAAGCTCGACGATCGCTACCGCCGTCCGCTCGACGTGGAGACGCTCTGCGGTCGCAACGACAAGGCTCAGCGTCTGCTCGGATGGAAGCCGGAGGTGTCCTTTAAGGATCTCGTAAAAATGATGGTGGAGTGGGATATCCGTCGGCTCTCCCGATCCTCATGAAGATCCTGCTCGTCGCCCAGCACGCGGAGCCCACGGACGGTTGGGGCACGCTCGCGCGCACGACCGCGCTCGGGCTCGTCGAACGGGGCCACGAGGTCACGTTGCTCCTGCAGAAGCCCTCCCCGTCGCTTCCCGTGCCGCAGAGGACAGGCCTTCCGTCGCCGCTCCTCCTGCTTTCGTCGCCCTTCCTGCTGCCCCTCGCCGCCTGGCGGATCTGGCGGGCGATCCGCGCGACGAAGCCGGACCTCGTCCACGTGCTCACCGAGCCGTACGCCTTGCCGCTCGCGTGCCTGCCGAAGCGTTCGCGCCATCCGTGGGTGATGACCGCGTGCGGAACGTACGCCATTCTGCCGTTCTCGATGCGCCCGTGGTCGGGGCTCTGGAAGAGGGTTTGTGCCGACACGCGATACGTTCTGGCCATCAGCGAATATACCCGTCGTCGTATGCTCGCGGAGGCGGAGGCTCTCGGATCCGTTCTCGGGCCCAAGACGGGCGTCTACACACTCGGGATCGAATGGCCCGCGACGATGCCGCCGCGCCGTACCCATCCAGAGAAGCGGCTTCTCTTTGTTGGCGGCGTGAAGCCGCGCAAGGGCGTCCGCGAGATCGTCGAGGCCTGCGGCAAGCTCAGGCCCCTCCTGCCCGGCCCGTTCCGGCTCGACGTCGTCGGCACGCTGCCCGAGAACGACTACACGCGGGCCCTGCGCGCGCGCGTGCGCGAGCTGGAGCTTGAGGATTCCGTCGTCTTCCGTGGACAGGTGTCCGCCGCGGAACTGCTCCAAGCGTACGCGGATGCGGATCTTTTCGTGATGCTCAGTATCGAGGAGGGGAAACACTTCGAGGGGTATGGACTCGTTTTCCTGGAGGCCAATGCGTTCGGCGTTCCCGTTATCGGTCCGAACGGTTCGGGTTGTACCGATGCCATCGCCGACGGTCGGTCCGGCTTTCTCGTCGACCCGCACGATACTCGGGCGGTCGCCGCCGCGATGCAAAGTATCCTCGCGGGGGGCGCAGTGGATCCCGAGGAATGTCGCCGCTGGGCGCGCGAGCACTCTATCGCTCGGCAAGCGGAGGAAACGGAGGCGATCTACGCGGCGGTCCTGGGCTGATGAGTCCCGAGGATTTTCCCGCGGATGTACTCGCCCATAATCTCCGCCTGCTGGTCTTCGGTGAGAACGGGATCGGGCAGATGTGCGACGTATGATTGGCCCGCCGTCTCCTCGACCGCTTTCAGAAACACGCGCATGCCGCGGCGATCGGGCAGGCCTTTGCCGACGAATATTTCTTCCAGCGCGCGCTTGCAATCCTCTCGAGTACGGATGCGGTGGACGCCGGGCGCTTCCTGGAAGAAGCGGTGCCCGAACATCAGCACGGGCTTCCCGCGGAAGAGAGCTTCGAGCCCCGCCGTGCCCGTCGCGGTCGCGACCGCGAGCGAGTGCTTCGTGAGGTCGAACGTGCTGAACGTGCGCGGGACGCATGTTACGCCGCGGGTGGCGGCGATCGCGTCATAGAACTCCTTCGTACGGCTGCGTTCGCCTTGGGCGGGATGCTCCTTCACGTAGAGCGAGACGCCTTCCGGCACGCACGCGGAGAGCAGCTGCACGATGAGCTCCTGGTCCGTGAACGGTCCCGCCTGCGGGCATGTCGACGCTTCGGGTTGAAGATGGAGCGGGACATAGATGAATGGTTTTTCCAGATCAGGCATCCTTACGTGTTTCTCATATTCCTTCGGCACCGTGTGCTGCTGCCATTTGCGGTGCCACACGGCGGGGGAGACAAGAGAGAGGGTTACGTGCTTGGGTTTCCTGAGGAGGCCCCGGATGGTCTGCATGCCCCACTTGGAGACGAAGCTCTGCTTTGCGGGCTTCTTCTTGACCATGCTCATGAACCACGGTGCCTCGTTGCGTTCCGTCTGGGCTTTGAAGTACTCCTCGTACTTGGGCGCGAGGGGCACGTTACCCGGGTATTCCTTCGCGATCCGTTCCTGCGCTGCCCGCAGTTCCGGCGCGGGGTCGCGCCAGTCGGCGGGGAGATAGAACGCGTTGAAGACAACGCAGCGCTCGATGCTGAGCGTCGGTACGCCTTTCAGCTTGCAGAGGCAGTACAGGACGTAGTCGTACCCTTGGTGAGGGACATGGTTCAAAAGAAGGAGATCGATCTTCTTCGTTTCAAGAACGTGGTTCCAGTACCTCACGTGGCGAAGGTACTTCTCTTTTCGTTCGCCATAGGCTTCCTCGCGTGCCACGGCGTAGCGCTCGGCCATGCGCAGGAACGTTGCCTCACAGTCGCGCAGGGCTTCGAGGAGGGGTTCGTCGATCGGAAGAAGATCGTTCCACTCCACCCCCGGATACTGGCCCGCCCGGAGCGCCGCCGCCGGCATCCACGAGTGGTCGAGAGCGTCGATCCGCGGCATCTGCTGCGTGTGATCCATGATCGAGATGCACGTGCCGATCTTCATTCCCTTCAGCGACGCTTCCACGATCTCTTTGCACTTGTGTCCATCGAAGGATTTCAAGATGACATTCAGGCCGTTTTTGTCCCCAGAAGGAGCCATGTCCGCAGTATGCCAGAGGCCCTCGCGCGCGGGAAAACGCTTCTCGCGCCCGATATCCCCGGGGTATGCTTGCGACATGGCTTCGCCCACATCGTCCTCAGAGGAATTCATCGTCTTCGGTGCGCCTGATATCCGGCAGGAGGAAATCGACGAGATGGTGGCCACGCTCAAGAGCGGGTGGCTCGGCACCGGTCCGAAAGTCCACAAATTTGAGCAGGATGTGAAGGCATACAAGGGCGCTTCCCACGCGGCAGCAGTCAATTCTTGCACCGCCGCCCTGCACTTAAGCATGGTTGCGGCGGATCTCCGTCCCGGCGATGAAGTGATCACGACCGCCCTCACGTTCTGCGCCACCGTGAACGCCATCATCCATGCTGGCGCCACGCCGGTGCTCGCCGATGTCGATCCGGTCACCATGAACATCGACCTCGACGACGTCGAGCGGAAGATCACCGCAAAGACCCGCGCGATCCTTCCGGTGCACTTTGCGGGACGATCCTGCGACATGGATCGACTCATGGCGATCGCGGCGGCGAAGAAACTTCTCGTGATCGAGGATTGCGCGCACGCAATGGAGACGGAATGGAAGGGGAAGAAGGCGGGAACGTTCGGTGATTTCGGCGCTCTCAGTTTCTACGTCACCAAGAACGTGATCACCGGAGAAGGCGGCATGGTTCTCTGCCGCGACCAGTCGCGCATCGACCGGGTGAAAATTCTTGCCCTGCACGGAATGAGCAAGGATGCCTGGGCGCGCTTCTCCGATGCAGGATACAAGCACTACTACGTCACCGAGGCAGGGTTCAAATACAACCTCACGGACATGCATGCCTCGCTCGGCATCCACCAGCTCAGGCGCGTGGAGGAAAACTGGCTCACACGAGGGAGGCAATGGAGCCGATACAACGAGGCGTTCAAGGCCTTGCCCATCGATCTGCCTGCGCCCACCGGCCCCGATGAGCGCCATGCGTATCACCTCTATACGATCCTTGTCGACGAAAAGAAGACAGGCATCGCCCGCGATCGTTTCCTGGAAGAGATGACGAAACGCAAGATCGGCACGGGCGTGCACTATCTGGCCATTCCCGAACATCCGTATTACCAGAAGCGCTTCGGCTGGAAGCCCGAGGCCTTTCCCTGCGCCACGACTATCGGCCGTGCCACGGTGAGCTTGCCGCTCGGGCCGGGGCTGAAGGAAGCTCAGCAGGAGCGCGTGATCGATGCGGTCGCCTCCATCCTCACGCGATGATCAAGATCGCCACGCCCGTTTCGACCCTCTTCATGAACCCCGACGATGCCCGCGCGATCGCGAAGGCGAGCGACTGTCTGGAGCGTCGCGACCACTCCGTCGACGAGGTCTACGGTCTCGAGGAACTCTTCCACAGCGAGCTCGAACTCACGCAGCCCTGGTCGGACGCCGTCCGGGAGAACGTGCGGACGATCCTCAAGCGCTGCCCCGATCTGCGGCTCCTTTCCTTCCACTCCTCGCGCCGCTGCACGGAGGCGAAGGTGGAGGACGGCATGTACGTCCTCGCGGGCGAGGTTCTCGGCCGCGAGCGGCTCCTGGCGAACGCGCGGGAAAACGTCGCGTGGCTCAAATCCGCGGTGCCGGCTTCCGTCACGATCGCGCTCGAGAACAACAACTACTACCCCGTTCCCGCGTACGACGTCGTCACCGACGGCGATTTCCTCTTCGAGGTCGTCACCGCGAACGACATCGCGTTCCTCTTCGATACCGCGCACGCGCGCATCACGGCACGGAACAAGAACATCGACTACGCCGCTTACGTGTCTTCCCTCCCGCTCGGGAAAACAGTGCAGCTCCACCTCTGCAAGCCCGCCGTCCCCGCGAAGGGCATGGCGAGGGACGCGCACGGCGCGCCGGATGCGGCGGAGTTTGCCGAGGCGGTCGAGCTCATCAAGCGCGGCCTGCCCGTCCGCTATTGCACGATCGAATACTACAAGGAAACGCCGGGGCTTCTGCGATCCATCGAAGCGCTTCGCAAATCCCTGTCGGCTCTCCGAGACGGGTAGTCCAATCCGGCCAATCTTGGTACGCTGGGTGCCTATGGATTTTCGCATTCAGCACTGGGTTCCGGGCGCAAAAACCTTCGTGATCGCCGAGGTGGGTATCAACCACAACGGCGACGCCGCCAAAGCCAGAAAGCTCATCGACGCCGCAGCGGACGCGGGCGCCGATGCCGTGAAGCTCCAGACCTACGTCACCGAGAAGCGCACCAAGAAGGACTCTCCCATCTTCGGGATCCTTAAACAGTGCGAACTCTCGTTCGATGCGCAGCGCGAGCTGTTCGCGTACGCCGCGAAGAAGGGCATCACGCTTTTCTCCACGCCGTTCGACGACGATTCCGTCGCGTTCCTCCGGGAGATGGAGGTTCCCTGTTACAAGGTCGCGTCGTTCGATCTCGTGAACGGTCCGCTCCTCAGGCTCGTCGCCGCGACGGGCAAGCCCGTCATTCTCTCTCGCGGCATGGCCGAGCAGAAGGAGATCGACGCCGCGGTGAACGTCCTTAGGGAAGTCAAGGCTCCGTTCGCGCTCCTACACTGTATCTCCGCCTATCCGGTCCCGAACCTCTCGGATCTGCACCTCAGCACCGTTCGTGCTCTGAGCGAGCGGTACGGTTGTCCCGCGGGCTACTCCGATCACTCCCCGGGCATCGATGCCTCGGCGGTCGCCGTCGCAGCGGGAGCGCAGATCATCGAGAAGCATTTCATGCTCGAGAACGACGCCGACGCGCCCGATAAGCCCGTGAGCCTCGGACCGATTGAATTTCAGAAGATGGTCGAACGCATCCGCACGATCGAGACCATGCTTGGGAGCCCGCTGTGGGGCTCCATTGAGGCCGAGGCGGGTATCCGCCAGTTCCGTCGTCCGGTATGAAGACACTCCTTCTTTTTCCCGATCCCTCGGCGACCGATCTTCCCTCGATCGTTACGCGAAGGACGCTTGAGTTTCTCCGCGACAAATTACCGCCCGGAAACCTCGTCACGACCTCGCCCGACGTTATCGTCACGGACGCCCGATTGATCACGAAGGAACTCGCAAAGAAGAATCCGTCCGCCGTCGTCATTGCGATCGGTCCGAAGAACGGAGGAGAAGAGGCCGATATCCGCATCGACCCCCTGGGTTCGCCCCTGCCGTTGGGTCATATCAACGGGCCTGCCTACCTGCTGCCGTCGATCGCGCGGGAAGTCGGGCTGCCCGCGATCGCCGAGGCCATGAAAATGCCAACGGAGAAACTGGATGAGTGGCTGCATGATTCCATCGCGGAACGGAAACTGTTGTGGATTGCCTCGCTCTGCGCGAAACGCGAGTGGGACAGTGCGTTCTTCGGGTTCAATGTCGGCTTCGTTTCTTCTCAGCATCTTACGTCGCTCGTGCAGTCCAAGGTCGATGCATTCGCAAAGAGGGAGAATATTGCCGTCATCGAATATTTGTGCGATTGCCATGATCGAACGTCGATTTTGGCAGCGGAGGAAGCCGGCTACTCCTTCGTGGATATCCGTCTCACCTTCGGCAAGACGCTGGTCGGCGACGGCAGACCGGAATCGCGGGACGGCACGGTCGTCCGCAGGGCGGTCGAGAAGGACATTCCCGCGCTCCGGGCGATCGCGCACGATACCTATCAGCTCAGTCGCTACTATTTTGACGGGCACTTCGATCGTGCGAAGCTTGTCCTGTTCTACGAGGAATGGATCGAAAAAGCCGTGCGCGGCACCTTCGACGATTACGCCGATGTCCTCGAGATTAACGGGGAAGTCGCGGGATTCTGCAGCGTCAAACTTGAGGGCCACGGCAAGGCCCATATCGGCCTGTTCGGTCTGGGAGAGAAGAGCAGGGGGGGCGGTCTCGGCGGTCGGCTTCTGGCAACGGCGTGCGCGAATCTGTACGGGCAGGGAGTGACGTACGTCTCGGTTGTCACGCAGGGGCGCAATTACGCCGCACAGCGCCTGTACCAGCGCGGCGGCTTCCTCACGGAGAAGACCGAGCTTTGGTATCACAAATGGACGTCGTAAACGGCTCATTCGGCGTCGATTGACGGACGGGGACCAGGTCGACACAATCGATTCCGATTCCCCCCGTTTTTTCATGGCAGACAAGAGCATGTATTCCGCGACCTGGGGCAGGCGTACCGAAATCTCAAGTCAGTCCATGCCGCACGTCACGATCGACAACTTCCATCTGTCTTCCGCCATCACGGCGCTCTATGACAGTCCGTCGCCGTTCCCGTACTTCGAATACACGCCCATCGACGGCAAGTGGTCCCTGAGGACGATGCTCTGGCGCTGGTTCATGATTCTCCGGCATCTCCATCGCTTCCGCATCCAGCTTGCGTGGAACAGCAAGGCGCCGCTCTTTCCGCACCTGGTGGAGTATTTCCCCGACCTCGACCCGGGCAAGAAGCCGCGCGGCCTCGCGCCCTTCTACCGCGAGTACCGGGGCAAGAAGTTCAACGGAACGTTCCTCAAGGCCTCGGATCAGCTGCAGGCCATGGATTCGGTCGTTCCGAAGGAGAAATTCCAGCACGTCTGCGAAATCGGCGGCGGCTTCGGTGCGATGGTCGAGATGATCGTGAAGCGCTACAAGCCGCGTCTCTACTGCATCATCGACCTGCCTGAGACGCTCAGAGTCTCCTGGCTGTACCTCGGTTCCGTGTTCCCGGATCTGGTCCAGAAAGTGGAGCCGGGCAAGCCCGTGACGCTCAAGCCGGGGCAGACCAACATCCTCTTCCTCGAATGCACGGAGTACGAGCGCCTCAAGGAATTCGCACCGGAGATCGGACTCTTCATCAACGGCAACTCCTTCGCCGAGATGGACCTCGGGACCGTTCGAAAATACTTCGCGCTCATCGAGCGGTACCCGGACTGTTACCTCAGTAACACCAATCCGCCGCGCTGGGAGGGCGAGTACCTCTACGCCGGCCCCGAGACCTACCCGTACTCGCCGGGCCGCTGGGAATTCGTCTACCGCCGCCGACAACGCCTCTACTACTGGAAGCGCAACGGTCAGATGATCGCGCATTTCCTGCCCGAGGGGCAGACTCCGAAGCCGTTCAAATACCCGATGGATCCGGATCCGCTGGTGGCGCCGCACTGATTCAGTGATGCTTGCCGGATTGATCGATGCTCTGTTTCCAGCGTCGTTCCACGTTCGCGTTCATCTTCTTGAGCGCGGGATCGCCGTCGATGAACGCGATGATCTCCGCGAGCGTGAAATCCGTCCGTGAGCCGAAGTGACCGATGATCGCGGTCACGAGCTCCAGATCTTCCTTGGTATCGACCACGAGATGCAGGTCGGGACGGGAAAGAGCGGGCGGAGCCTCGATGTTCTTGAGCCTGTAGAGTTCCGGATGCAGGCGGATGAACCGCGTGCCGTGTTCGCGCATCGCGGGGTCCTGCGTACGATCGGCTGCGCTCTTGAGCGCGTTCAGCGCGAAGGTCTCGACCATCTGGCCGGGCGGATAGCTGAGCTTCAGATCGTTCCCGACGAGATCAAAACCGGGATTTTTCTCGAAGGCGGTGACGCATTCATCGATCACCGCGGGGTCGACCAAGAATCCGTCGCCGTAGATCATCACGCCGTTGTCCGCCTTCTGGTTTTCCAGCGCTCCGATCATGCGTCCGATCAGATCATTTTCGGAACCTCGAAAGCAGGCGACGCCGCGTTCGGCGCAGTACTTCTCGACGGGATTGCAGTTCTCCTTCTCCGAGGTCGCGATGACGAGACCGTCGAGCGTCTTCGTCATCCCGATGCGGTCGATCAGGTGGCCGAGCAGCGGCTTCCCGTTCACCTCGAGCATCGTCTTGCCGGGGAGCCTTTCGGATCCCATACGGACACAGACGATGGCGACGGTGCGGGACATGGTCGAATGGTACCGCTTCACGGCAGCAACGCGCTATTCACGACCCTACGCACGCCGCTGGCCTGAACGTGGGCAAGGAAGAATTCGAGGTCTTTCCACATGCCGTACTTCTCCAATTCGTGACTGTGGCCGTAGAGATGAAAGAACGGCTCGTCGCGATTGCGCGCGCCGTCGAAGAGCGCGACGGCCATCGTCTTCCAGGAGGTCAGTGCCTTCAGCGGAACCCGGTACAGTCGCAGCAGCGGGTATACGGCGCGCAGCGGCCCGAGCGGATCGAGAGCTTTCCAGGCTGGTTTGAACGTCTTGCGCCACGGAAAAGGGGAGATCTGAAGCGACATCGGCATGCAGAGCGGATCTTCGACGCGGAAGCGGATCGCCTCGGTGGTCCGTGCGCCCCGGAAGCCGGCTTCCCCCACGAGTTCGCGCACGTCCGCGTTGAGATCGCCGTAGGGATAGCAGAACATCGAGCACTCTTTGCCGGTGAGGCTCTCTACCCATGCCTTGCCCCCCGCAATCTCGGTGCGAGCCTCTTCGCGGGGCAGCCTCGTGAGGCGCGGGTGCTTGAGCGTGTGTGCTCCGACCTCATGCACGGTCGAAAGCACCTTAATTTCCGGTGCCGAGAGCATCGCCTTCCCGTGCTGGCCCTTCGGACACACGTAGAACGTTCCCGTGCAGCCGTACCGTGTCAGCAAATCCGCGACGCGGCGATCCAGGGCGTAGCCGTCATCCCAGGAGGTTGTAAAAAGCATCAGAGTGCGAGATAGGTGGCCCCGGCATTCCTGACAGCCTCGCCGTCCAGCAGGGACTTGAGGTCGAAGATTACGCCGCCCTTCTTGAGCGAGGCGAGGATGCCGGGCGTTCCCACTTCGAGATATTCCCGATGGGGAACGAGGAAGACGATGGCGTCGTAGGGGCCCTTCCCCAATCCTCCGCCCGTCAGGTTGAGGCGGGCGTAATCGTCCTCCTTCATCGACGGATCGTGCGCTTCCGCAGCGCAGCCGGCCGCACGGAGGTCCCTGAGGACGTCGAAGGACTTGGAGTTGCGCGTGTCCGGGATATTTTCCTTGAATGTAAGCCCCAGGACGAGCACGCGCTTGTTGGATACATCGCCGATGGCCTCGATAACGCGGTGCGCGACGTACGGGCCCATGCTGTCGTTGACGCCCCGTCCCGCAGCGATCACGTGGGTCTTCATACCGAGCATGCGGGCTTTCTCCACGAGATAGTACGGATCGACGCCAATGCAGTGGCCGCCGACCAATCCCGGGGTGAATTTGAGGAAATTCCACTTGGTTCCCGCGGCCGCAAGCACGTCTTTGGTCGGAATGCCGATCTTATTACAAAGCACAGCGATCTCGTTGATGAATGCGACGTTAATGTCGCGCTGAGCGTTTTCGATCGCCTTGCCCATTTCGGCCACCTTGATGGAAGGCGCGCGGTGGATACCTGCGGTGATGATGGTGCCGTAGAGCTCGCAAAGGATATCCGTCGTTTGCGCGTCCTGCCCGCCGACAATCTTCACGATCTTGTCCACCGTGTGCAGCTTATCGCCGGGGTTGATGCGTTCCGGTGAGTAGCCGAGCGTGAAATCCTTTCCACAGACGAGACCGGATTCACGTTCGAGGATCGCGCCGCAGATGTCCTCGGTCACGCCGGGGTAGACCGTCGACTCGTAGCAGACGATCATGCCCTTCTTCAGATGGCGTCCCACGGTGATGCTCGCGTTCTCCACGGGGCTCAGATCCGGATTGTTGTTCTCGTCTACCGGCGTCGGAACCGCCACGATCACGACGTCGGCTTTCTCGATCACGGCAGGGTCGGTGCTGAAGACCATGTCGATCTCGGCGAGCTGAGCGTCGGAAAGCTCGTTCGTGCGGTCATGTCCGGCCTTGAGCTCGTCGATTCGTTTCTGCGAGATGTCGAACCCAAGCATCGCATGACCCGCCTTTGCGAACGCGTGGGCGAGGGGAAGGCCGACGTAACCGAGGCCGATGATACAGACGGTGCGCTTCTTCATGCTTCGAGTGTATCAGACCCCAAGAAGCCCCGCTTTGGCCACGGCAAGCTCTTTTTCGGCATCCTTCCTGTCGGCATCCACCATGATCCGCACGAGCTCCTTATAGGTGATCTTGGGCTCGTAACCGAAGGCCTTCTTCGCTTTGGCGTAGTCGGCGATGAGCGTGCTCGTCTTGCCCGGTCGCAGCAGCTTTGGGTCGATCTCCACGTGGTCCTTTGCGCTCAGACCCACGGTCTTGAATGCCTCTTCCATGAACTCGCGTACCGAGCAGGCGACCCCCGTGCCGATCACGAAGTCGTCAGGATGGTCGAGCTGCAGGATGTTCCAGGCGGCTTCCATGTATTCGCCCGCGAACCCGAAGTCGAGCCTCGCTTCGATGTCCCCGAGCATGAGCTTTTTCTGGAGCCCCATCGAGATGCGGACTGCGGCCTTGGTGATCTTGCGCGTCACGTACGATTCCGTTCGCCGCGGCGATTCATGGTTGAAGAACGTCGCGGTAGAAGCGAAGATCTTATGAACGTTCCGGTAGTAGCGCGTGAGATAGTAGGCGTACACCTTGGCTGCGGCGTAGGGGCTCTGCGGATTGAAGGGTGTCGATTCGTTCTGCGTCGCAGTGTCCGTCTGGCCGAACATGTTGGACGTGAGCGGCTGGAAGTAGCGGATCGAGGGGTCGTTCTGGCGGATAATCTCGAGGATCCTGCCCGGGGCGCCGCCCGTGACGTCGGAAGCGTAATCGATAAGGTCATAGCTCCAGCCCGCGTGGTCCTGATCCGCCTCGTTGTAGATTTCCTGCGGCTTCGCGGAGACGATCGTCTTCGTGAGCGAAGGGACATCTGCCAGGTCGCCGCGGTGGAGAGTGACGCGATCGAGGAGATGATCGATGTTTTTCGTGTTGCCCGTGGCAGAACGGCGTATAAGGCCGTGCACTTCGTAGTCCTTCGAGAGCAGGAGTTCGGCCAGATAACTGCCGTCTTGGCCGCCGATGCCGAGGATGAGAGCGCGTTTCTTGGTCATAGCGATCAGGGAACGACCCGGAAATCCGGGAGAGGAACGATGAATTGACCGCCCGTCTTGCGCCAGGCTTCTTCGCGCTTGTAGAACTCGTCGAAGAACGCGTACGGCAGGACGAGAAAGTAATCTGGTCTGCGCTTGCGGGCCTCGTCTTCGGAGAAGATCGGGATGCCCGTGCCCACCGTCATTTTTCCCCATTTCTCGGGGCTTCTCTCGGCCGCGCCTTCGATCACCGTGGAATCGAGGCCGTAGTACTGAAGGATCGTGTTTCCCTTGGTCGATGCGCCGTAGACCCACACCTTCTTCCCCTTTGCCGTTTCCGCCTTGATGAAATCCACGCACTTCTTCTTGTTCTCCTCGATGCGCCGGAAGAAGGCCTCGTGAACTTCCTTCTTGTCGAAGTCCTTCTCTTCGTTGCGGTACTTCTCCAGGCGCTGTGCCGCACCGTCGATCGCCGGGGTCGGCGCGTCCTTGAGGCAGGCGTACACGCGGTAGCTGCCCCCGTTCACGAGGTTGTGTTCGATATCCACGAGCTTGAAGCCGTTACGGTCGAAGAGATGCTCGAGGGACGAGAGCGAATAGAACTCCAAGTGCTCGTGGCAGATGTTGCCCACATCGTTCGTGTCGAGCATGTTCTTGAGGCACATGAGTTGCGCCACGAACATGCCGTCTTTCTCGAGCGCGAGCGCGGCGTCGCGGATGAACTGGTTCGGGTCTTCCATGTCGTAGAACATGCCGATGGCCGTGATGACCTTCGCTTTCTTCGGCACGACCTTCTCGTAGTTCGCGAGTGTCCAGAAATCGTTGATGAAGTGCGTGAGGCCCTTCCTGCCTTCCTCCGCCAGGTTCGACGCGGGTTCCACCCCCACGGTCACGATCCCCGGGACGGCATAGGTGCGCAGCATCGTCCCGTCGTTGGATCCGATGTCCACCACCACGTCTCCCGCCTTGAGAGGCACGCGCTTCTCGACGCTCTCGGTGATGTTCCGCAGCGCCTTCTTCATCGTGTCCGTCACGCCCGATCGGTACCAGTAGAAGCGCGAGTAGAGGATCTCCTGCGGCGCGGTGTGACGGAGTTGCACGAGGGAGCAGCCGTCGCATATGACCATCTCGAGCGGCGCCTTGATGCCTTGGTCTTTCTTCTCCACGAAGTCGGAGATGTAGAGGTCGCCGAGCGAGTAGAGTTCCGTAAGGTCGGCCGAGCCGCAGACGCGGCACCGCCGAATCGACGTCGTCTTGGCGCCGGCCATTTCGGGAGAGAGGGTCATTGCGTAGAGGAAGTGCGGCCAAGTCTAATGGCAAGAACGCGCAGCGCATACTTCATTCCGAGCTTGAGGAAGACGAACACGTCGCTGTCGGTCTTCGATTCGCCTCCTTTCCTGAGCCCGTAGCGGTAGGGGACTTCCACGATCTTGAGGCCGGCCTTCTTCGATTGGTACACCCACTCGGTGAAGTATTCACCGAATCCGTGCGGGGAAAGCGGGACTTTCCTCAGCGCCTCCTTGCGTGCGGCGGCGAAGCCTGAGGTCCAGTCCCAGAAATCGAAGTAGCCGAGCACGAGACGCGTGTAGGCGTTGAACACGACGCTCAGGAAGGCACGGAATTTGTGACGCGTGTCCATGCCGCCGGGCAGGTAGCGCGAGCCCACGGCCGCGTCGTACTCGTCCAGTTTCGCCGTCAGCAGGAGGATGTCCTCCGGCGGGATGCCGAGATCGCAGTCCAGCCACACGATGATGTCGCCCTGAGCCGCCTTGGTCCCGTCGGCCAGCGCCGACGCGAGCCCCCGCGCGTGCGTCCTGCGGATGACCTTCCATCGCGGGTCCCCGAGTTTTTCCACGATCTCCCATGTGCGGTCCGGACTGTCGTCATCGACGACGATGATTTCGAGAAGCTGATCCCCGAGCGCCGCCGAAATCCTCTGAAGCGCTTCTGCGATGTTGGCGCTCTCGTTATAGGAGGGAAGCACGACGGAGATACTGGCGGGAGCCATACGGACGTAGAGTGTAGCCATCCGGCTCCGCCCTGGCGAATGCCGATCTCGCTATTGCCCGCCGTTCCCGGTACGATACCGCCCCGTCGGGGAAACCCCCATCTTTCATGTCTCCCAAGAAAGCCCTCATCACCGGCATCACAGGCCAGGACGGTTCGTATCTGGCGGAACTCCTCCTTTCCAAAGGATATGAAGTGCATGGTGTCGTGCGCAGGGCATCCACCTTCAATCGCGGCCGCATCGATCATATTTTCAGCGACGTCCACCAGTCCAAGAAATCCACCTTCCTTCACTACGGCGATCTTGCGGATTCGAGCTCACTTTTGCGGATCGTTCTCGACGTTCGTCCCGACGAGGTCTACAACCTCGCCGCGCAGAGCCACGTGGGCGTGAGCTTCGATATTCCCGAGTACACCGGAGATGTGACGGGTATCGGCACCGCCCGTCTCCTGGAAGTCATCCGCGCGAGCGGCATGCCGATCCGTTTCTATCAGGCCAGTTCCAGCGAACTGTACGGCAAGACGGCCAATGCGAAGCAGAATGAGGAGACTCCGTTCTATCCGCGCAGTCCCTACGCCGCCGCCAAGGCGTACGCTTTCTATCTCACGCGCAATTACCGCGAGAGCTACGGCATGTACGCCGTGAACGGCATCCTCTTCAATCACGAGTCGCCCCGCCGAGGCGAGAACTTCGTCACGCGCAAGATCACGCTCAGTCTCGCCAACATCATTGCGGGCAAACAAGAGTGCTTGTTCCTCGGTAACATGGAGGCCAAGCGCGACTGGGGATATGCTAAGGAGTACGTGGAAGGCATGTGGCGCATGCTGCAACAGGAGAAACCGGCTGACTACGTCCTTGCGACGGGTGCCACTGCCACCGTTCGGCAATTCCTCGAGCTCTGTCTCCGCTGGGCCCGTATCGATTTCGAGCGCAAGGGGGCGGGGAAGGAAGAGGTCTACGTGGACCGCAAGGACGGCAAGACCATCGTCGCCATCGATCCCTATTACTACCGTCCGGCGGAAGTGGATTATCTCTGCGGCGACGCTTCCAAGGCCGAACGCGAATTGGGATGGAAACACCGGACCACTCTGGAGCAGCTTGCCTCGATCATGATGGAGGCCGATTGCAAAGAGGTGGGCGTCTCTCTCTGAAATCCGTGCGGAACAGCAAAGCGGACGTCCCGTTTTCGGTTTCCTCTTTCCTCGGGTACCCTGCGCCAGACATGTCTTCTCAGAAAATCGCCGTCATTGCCGGAGCGGGCCCTGCGGGCCTCACTGCTGCCTATGAGCTTCTGAAGCGGACGGACATCAAGCCGGTGATTTTTGAGGCGACCACTGCTACGGGAGGCATCGCGCAGACCTTCAATTATAAGGGAAACCGCATCGACATCGGCGGTCACCGGTTCTTCAGCAAGAGCCAGCGCGTCATGGACTGGTGGTTCTCGATTCTTCCGCTCCAGGGCGCGCCTGCCGCGGACACGTCCGAGAAACAGCACGAGATCGATTACGCCGCCGAGGTGATCGTGGAGTTTTTGTGCCGCGATTGCATCCCGGAAGAGTTGCGAGAAATCTCGCAACCCGCAACCCGCAACCTGCAACGGTCAGTTGTCCAGATAACGAGGAAGGCTCCAGACCCTGAAAAGGAAGACGATGTCATGCTGCAGCGGCCGCGTCTGAGCCGCATCTACTACCGCCGGCACTTCTTCCCGTACCCCATCGGCATCACGCTCACGGTGGCGCGGAAGCTCGGTTTCCTCAATACCTTTCTTATCGGTATCAGCTATATCAAGGCCCAGCTCTTTCCGATCAAGAAAGAGGAGTTCCTCGATCAATTCTTCATCAATCGATTCGGCAATCGCCTGTATCGCACTTTCTTCAAGGATTACACGGAGAAGGTGTGGGGAGTCGCTTGCAGCGAGGTGCGAGCCGATTGGGGGGCCCAGCGAATCAAGGGGCTCTCTCTGAAGCGCGCGATCGCGCATGCCGTCAAAGACCTGCTCAGCAGTGATTTCAAGAAGGCGCAAGAAGAGCGTGAGACCAGCCTCATCACGCGTTTCTTTTATCCCAAGTTCGGACCGGGCCAGATGTGGGAGACGGTCGCGGACCGAATCCGTTCCTGCGGAGGCGAGATCACGTGGGAGCGCCGAGTCTCCGGGGTGCGTACCGAAGGCGGAACGGTCGTTTCCGTGACGGTGGAGAACATCAAGACCGGCAAGACGGAAGAGGTAGCCTGCGACTATTTCTTCTCGACCATGCCCGTGAAGCATCTCATCGGCATGATCCATCCGCGTCCGCCGGAGCGCGTCATCGAAGTGGCGGAAGGCCTGCAATACCGCGATTTCCTCACGGTAGGTCTTCTCCTGAAGAAGCTCCATGTGCAGGAGAAGGGGAAAATTCCCGCAGGAGCCGTGCCCGACAACTGGATCTATGTTCAAGACGGCGGCGTGCGCGTCGGCCGCATCCAGATCTTCAATAACTGGAGCCCGTACATGGTTGCCGATCGCAAGAACAGCACCTGGATCGGCCTCGAGTATTTCGTGAACGAAGGCGGCGATCTCTGGGTGATGCCGGACGAAAAGCTCATCGAGCTCGGCACGAAAGAAATGGAGACGATCGGATTCATCGATCGCAAGGATCTTCTCGACGCTTGCGTGCTCCGCATGCCGAAGGCCTATCCCGCCTACTTCGGCAGCTACGAACAGTTGCCCGTCGTGCGCGAGTTCGTCGATGCCGTACCGAACCTCTTCCTCGTGGGTCGCAACGGCATGCATCGCTACAACAACCAAGATCACTCCATGCTCACCTCGATGATGGCAGTCGATAACATCCTTGCCGGTCGCACGGACAAGGCGAATCTCTGGAATGTGAACCTCGAAGGGGAGTACCACGAGGAGAAGAAGACGTAGGTCTTGTCGTTAGGATTGAGCTTCCCACTGTTGGAACGTGGGCAGAACGATGTCTTTCAGGAAGATGTAGAAAAAGTTTCTTTCATCTAAGAAATGGTCCGCCGGCGCCGAAAGCGTCAGTGAGGCCGGTTGTGTAAGCAGAACCGCGTAGTTTTTTTCCAGGAATTTTTCCAATAATGTAAGCGTATGGGCTGCGCCGAAAACGACGTGCGGGACGTGTCCTTCGGCAAGTGTTTCTTCCATTCGATCAACGAGTTCCTCCTCTCTCCGCTCGTTATGCTCATGCCATTCATGGAAAGAATGCAGTCTCTTTTCCACGAGCGCGCGTAATTTCGCTATGTCATAACTCTTCGATCCATGCAAAAGCGTCAGGCCCGGCGAGCCCCCGATCGTCAGTATGCGCGGATTATCTCCGGAGACACGAACCTGTTCACGCGAAACGAAAATTCTCTGTAATAGTGCATCATACGGTTGCAAGCAGTATTTTCCACGAGCGAGTGATTCGAAGGCATCTGTCGTTTTAGTATGCGAATCTTCCTTTTCCACGCCATGATGCTTTGGATTGAGCTTGTGCCAGAAAAGTTGATCGAAAGCGGATGCTTTTTTCGCGGGTGCATTCGTGCGTATCGTTTGTTCCAATAGCAATCGATTCTGCGAAAGCAATTGTTGTCCTTCTTGAGAAAAAATCGGGGTTTTTGTACCGGGTATGACCAATGAAAGGTCTGCTTGCATCGGCGAAAAATCGAAATTGTAGGGAGGTCCTTCGGAGAAAGTATCTGAATTTCCGTGCGTCAGCAGCGTATGGAAAATGCAAAAAAGTTCAGCATTCACGCGTACGGCTTGGTCCGAAAGTCTGGCAAACATGTCGAAATGACGCTGCCCAATCAGAGATACTATTCCGCGTGGAGTCATATCCCCGGGAGAAAGCAGCATGGTTCGTGAGTATCCTTTTCCTTGTGCCTCAGAAAGCGCTTCCATCGCCTTTATCTGAGTCTCAACCGTGATGGGTTTCCATTGTTGCTCGGGAGCAAGATTGACGGGACTAAGGTTGGTTTGCTTAAACGATCCAAATATTTTTTGCACGTGTCTATCAAGCTTCGCGCGACTGTCTGCATCGGACAAAGGCTGCCCGGTAAATGAGATCATTCCAGTCGTGTTCAGGACATTGAGCGTCTCTTTTTGTGTCTCCTCAATCATGCTCGGTAGCACGGGCATGCCTCGCGACTGAAGCAGGGCCGCCTCGGATAGCGTTAGTTTTTTGCTTGCCATCAATTTTTTGACGGCCTCGTCGTAATCCGGTGTCGGCACCCGATCTTTCATAGAGATAAATTATAATTTTTTTAGTTTTTGTCAAATTTACTCGTTTCCTCGGCGATCGTGAGAATTCCGCAGAGCATCAACGTTCCCACGAGCATGTAGTAGTTGAGGAACGCCTGAGTGCCGAAGAGGAAGAGGACGAAGAACGTGCCGAGCGTGGAGAGGACGTAGCGCTTGAGCGGATCGACCTCCTTCAGCCACCACGCGAAGGCGCCCGCGGAACCGAAGCCGAGCACGGGGATCCAGAGCTTCGGAGGCACGATGCCGGTGACGGCATGGAAGACCGCTGCGAGCGTGGGCGTGCCGCCGCGGAAACAGGCGGAGAGCTGCATGAGGAATCCTTCCCGGATCACCGACGATGCGTTCCAGAAAAGGAACGGAACCGTCGTGATCAGCGCCGTGCCCGCGACGATCAGCAGTCGCTGCCACCGTCGTTCCAAGATCAGGATCAGCGCGCCCGGGAACGCCCAGTACTGCTTGAGGGAGAGGAGATAGCCGTAGGCGGCGAGGGCCGTCTTCTTCCATCCCAGCGTCCAGAGCCAGAGGAAGAAGACGAAGACGCAGCCGACGAGCGGCTCGGTCCATGCCTGTTCCACCGTGAAGAGCGTGCGGGGTTGGGCAAGGAAGAGAAGCGCCAGCAGTTCGCCGCGTTCACGATCAAGAACCCGACGCCCGATATCGAGCAGCAGCAGCGCGGTCACGAGGTTCGCTCCCACCGAAGTCCACCGGACGTCCCCGCCGAACCAGGCCGCGAGGAGGTGCGGCGGGATGTTTGCGGGCGGATAGGAGTATGCCTTCATCGCGTAGCACGAGGCCATCGAGCCGTTATAGATGTCTTGGATCGGGTAGAGGAACGGGTTTCGACCCTGAAGTAGGTTGCCCATGCTCTGTTGGATCATGCTGAAGACGTCGATGTAGGGCTTGGGAGAAGCAACGAGCATTCCCGCTTCCAGGAAGATGAGGCCGCCGAGTGCGATCCAGAATCCCACGCGCTCAGTTTTTTCGTATCGTCCGTTCGTTGCGAGGCGGAAGACCGCGTAGGCGAGGAAAATGCCCATCCACGTGAAGACGCGCGCGTTGTATGCCATGTCTTCCACGTAGAGACCCGGGTACTGCTTGAAGTTGACTGCGAGGAGGGCGATGAAAGCAAATGTCAGCCACCGAGGTGTAACGTCCCCCTTCTTACCGTTTCGTACGCCGAGGCACGCCGCGATGACGCAGCTGAAACTTCCGAGGAGGAAAATCACGGGCAGCCAAAACGGTTCCGGGGGGTTGCCGAATTGCAGACCGACCGCGAGAAGGGAAAACGCCGCGAGGAGAAGCAGCGACGGATTCATGGTTCAGGCGTGCTTTGTGTACCATTCAACCGTTTTTTCGATGCCCGCATCGAGGGAAATCTGGGGATTATAACCAAGTTTTCCCCGGGCTTTGCCGATATCCGCGATGTACTTCACTACCTCGCCCGTGCGAGGCTCGCCCATCTCGATCGCCGAGTCGCTGCGGAGGATTTCCTTAATGCGTTCCGCGAGATGCAGAATAGTCGTTCCTTCACCGTACGCGAGGTTGTAAGTCTCATTCTTTACTTCATCGAATTTTTCGATCGCCTGAATAATGCCCGCCACACAATCGTCGATGTAGGTGAAGTCCAGGCATTTCTCTCCGCCGAACACTTTCAGGGGTTCGCCTTTTCTTGCCTGGCGGATAAAGAGCGGGACGACGCGGATCGAATCGTCGTACATCCCGTACACGTTACTGAAGCGGAAGGTGACATGGTCGATGCCGTAGCAACGGCTATAGGCTTCCACGAGCGCCTCTCCCGCGATCTTGCTCGCCGTATAGGGACTCTCGCAGTTTTCGATACGCACGGAGTCTTCCTTATACGTTCGTTGTCCGGCATTGCCGTATGATTCACGGCTCGATGCGAAGAGGAAGCGCGTAATGCCTCTGCTTCGGGCGAATTCGAGCGCGTTGAATGTGGTAATCATGTTATCGAGCGCCCTGTCGGGATTTTCCACCAGCTCGTAGACCCGTGCGTTGGCGGCAAGATGCACGATTGCTTCGAATTGCGTGGTTGTCGCTAGTTTTTGCAGCGCCTCTCTGTCTCGCAGATCGATATTGCGCGTCACCGCCTGAACCCCGTCGTTCCATTTGTTCGTGACCCAATCCACTCCCGTAATATCGTGACCGCGTTTCATCAGTTCTTCACAGAGACGAGTGCCAATAGTGCCAGAGCTGCCGGTAACCAAAATTCTCATACGCCAAAAAGGTATCAGAACGGTATAGAATAGAGAATGTAGAATATGGAATGTGGAAGGAATGGAAAATTCCGCGTTCCATCCATCTCATTCCGTATTCCATAATGATCTCCATCGTCTTTCCCACCTACAACGAGTCGAAGAACCTGCCGCTCCTGCTTCCCGCGGTGGCAAAAGAAATGGGCGGTATCGAATACGAAGTGATCGTCGTCGATGACAACTCTCCCGATCAGACATGGAGGGTGGCGCGCGACGTGGGCGAGAAAAACCCTCACGTACGCGTGATTCGACGTGTTGGGCGTCGGGGTCTTTCCTCGGCTGTGATCGAAGGATTTCTTGCTGCCCGCGGTGACGTTCTTGTTGTTGCGGATGCCGACGGTCAGCACGATCTCACGCTGATCCCGCGTTTGGCCGACGCGGCCGAGCGGAACGGGGGAATGGCGATTGGGTCCAGGTACACCGAAGGGGGAAGCGTCGGTCAGTGGGATGAGCGGCGGCACGCGCTCTCGCGCCTGGCGACCAGGCTCGCGCTGCGGTTGTGCAAGGTGCGCGTCACCGACCCCATGAGCGGGTTCTTTGCGCTCAGGCGTGACGTGTTCGAAGAAGCGCTTCCACGCCTCAATCCGAAGGGCTTTAAAATTCTTCTCGATCTTCTCGTCCACGTACCGGCGACGACCCCCGTCGCGGAACTACCGTTCACCTTCGGGCTACGGGCGCACGGCGAGAGCAAGCTCTCGCGTCGGGTGCAGATCGAGTTCCTTGAGTACCTGTACGACGTCACCGCGGGGCGATTCATCCCTCTGACGTTCGTGCAGTACGGTCTCGTGGGCATTATGGGGGTGATCGTGAATTTAGCCGTGTACTACGCCTCGGAAGCAACGTTCCCTCCGGTCGCACAGCCGCGCGTTTTGGGCCTCACGTTGCCATTCCTCGCCGGCGTGGAGGCAGCGATTCTTTTCAACTTCCTGCTCAATAACTCCCTCACCTTCTCGCACGTGCGGTTGAGAGGCGCCCGCGCGCTTCTCGGCTTCGCGGGCTTCAACGTGCTCTGTCTCCTCGGCACGGTCGCGAACTTCTCCGTCGCGTCGTACCTGTACGCGCAGGGTGCGGTGCAGGTGCTCGCCATCTCGCTCGGCGCATTCCTCGGCATGCTCTGGAATTACACGATGGGACTCCAATTCGTCTGGAAAGAAGCCCGATGAAGACCGCCGCCGTCTCCCGTCGCGCATTCTGGATCGTTTCGATCCTGTGTATGCTCGCGCTTTCGGGTCCGGCGAAAGAACTATTGCCGCTCTACCGGAACGCCGCGCTCCGCGACGCCGTGCAGCGGAGTCTGCAAGCGGTCGCCGACGAGCGCGGCTGGCTGCTCTCCGACCTCATGATCGTCTGCGAGCGGAAGAGCCTCCGCTGGAGCGTGCTGCATACCGATCATGTCCGCTCCGAGGCGTCACCGGAGTACGTCGAACTCGATTCCTCCCTGCCGCCGTGCAAAGACTGATCCGCATTGCCGGCCTCGAGCTCCTGGCGGTCGCTCTCGCCGCGCTCCAGTTCCTCGTCGGCGTGCGCACCGATGAGGCCAAGTACCTCCTGGACATTCCGTACCCGCATCCGCCCGCCGTGCGGTTCCTCCTCGGGTTCACGAAAGGCGTCCCGGGGCAGGAGCTCTTCTGGCGTGTCGTTTTCGCCACCCTGCTCGTACAGGCCGTCTGGTTCGTGTGGGACCTCACGCGCGGTTATACCCGGAACCAACGGTCGATCATCGCGCTCGCGTGGATCTTCTCCTCGGCGGTTCTGCTCCAGGCCGGTACCGTGATGATGGCGCCGCTCACGGCGCTCGAGGCGCTCGTTTTTCTCTGGCTTTCGTCGCGTCCGCATCTGGTCGACCGGCACCGCGGGTTTATCGCCCTCTTCTGGCTCTTCTCGCTCTTCACGGCGTACCAGGCCGTCCTCTTTGCTCCGGTCGTTGTCCTGCTCTTTTGGCGGCTCAAGGCGCCCCTCATGGAACGCCTGTCCTACCTTGCCGTGCCCGTGCTGCTGCTTGCGCTCTATACCCTCGGCAACCCGCTCGCCGCCGCGAGCTTCGCGGTGCATGCCGGACGGCAGATCGCGGAAACCCCGTTCGAACGCCTCTCCGGCCTCTTGCGGGTGTGGCTGCTCGGCGGCAGCGGCGTTCTGAGCGTCGCGGGGACGATCGGTATCCTCCGCGCGAAGCGGGCGGATCTTCTCCTAAGCTTTCTCCTTGTTGCGGCGTACGTGCTGCTCTCGCGGTACGATTACTATGCCGTCCTCTTTGCGCCGCTCTTCGCGGTCGGACTGCTTTCGTTCTTCGATCCTCGCTGCGAGACTCCGCCGTGGTTCGAGGTTCATGTATGGACGATCCTCTTCGCCGCCGGCGCGTGCGCAACGATTTGGACGCATCCCATTTCGTCCACCGGCGTCGCGAGGCGCGTGATGGATGCCGTCGGCTCCCATCCACGCGGTCCCGTTCTCATCAACGGCTCCTTCGGACACGAGTGGCAGTACGAAAGTCCCATGCCGGTGCGCCGCTTTGAATCGTCGCTTCTCGAGAGCGCCGGGGCTGTCGTGTGTCTCGACAATTGCCCCGCTTTCGACAAACGGGGATGGTCGCCCGTCTCGACGGCGAAAGAAGCGTGGGTGCGCGATTAATACGGATCGTCCACGGGGTTCAGGGCTTTTCCGCGTTCATCGTAGAACGCGTCATGGAGGAGGAAGATTTTTTGGCGATTGATGGAAAGGTTCTTGAGACGAGCATACAGGACGGAAAAGGACGGCGGATCGAGCCTGCGCGCTGCCAGATCCCGTAGATGATCGCCGCAGAGCGGTACATGGACGGCGATACGCGAACGGTGCAGGTTCGTCTCGAACGTAACTCCCAATGCCGCGCAGATCGCGCAGCGCACGTCCGTCACGGGTTCCCGGATCGGTGGGGCGATTCCGATCATCATTTGCTCGATGCACTCTGGGCAAAGGACGTGTCCGGCGAGTCGATCCCAAAGATTCGTCTCGTTTTCACATCGTTCACAAGGCGTCACCCTGGTTCGTAAGACTATGCTCACGTTGGATGGGTCTTTTGATTCCATGATGTTTCCTATATCACTCTTCCTTTCGAATCGCCATGTCGTTGCCTCCTTGCTCCCGCCTTGGCTCGCGAGCTACGGAAAGTCAGGCACGGCATGCCTATCAGAGTCCGTGATATTCCCGATACCATTCTACGAACTTGGGGACGCCTTCCTTGATCGTCGTCTTCGGGGCGTAGCCGAGCATGGTCTTCGCCTTCGAAATATCCGGCTGGCTGCGCGTGGTGTCTCCCGGCTGCATGGGGAGCATCTCTTTCTTGGCGGTCTTCCCCACGGTCTTCTCGATCATGCCGATATAGTCCATGAGCTCCTCCGTGTGTCCGGCGCCGAGGTTGAAGACCTCCTCGGGATAATTCTTGTCGATCGAGGCGACCACGCCCGAGACGATGTCGTCGACGTACGTGAAGTCGCGCTGCATCTTGCCGTGGCCGAACACCTGGATCGGTTTGTCCTTGAGGATCGCATCCGTGAAGAGGAAGAGCGCCATGTCCGGGCGGCCCCACGGGCCGTACACCGTGAAAAAACGGAGCCCGGTAACGGGAAGGCCGTAAAGATTGTGGTAGATGTGTGCCATCAGCTCATTGTCCTTCTTGTTCTGGCCGTAGAGGGAGAGCTGGTTGTCGGTGCGGTCGTCCTCCTGCTGCGGGAATTTTGTGTTGCCGCCGTAGACGGAACTCGAGGAGGCGTAAATGAAGCCGGGGATCTTCTGGAGACGCGCCTCGTCGATCATCTCGAAAAAGCCGTTGATGTTGATGGAGATGTATTCCTCCGGGTGCTCGAAGGAGTACCGCACGCCCGCGAGCGCGGCCAGGTGGCACACGCGGTCGCAACCCTTCATGCACTCGCGCACGGTTTTGCGATCCAGGATATCGCCCTTCGTGAAGGTGAATCCCTTGCGCTTCTTAAGCATCTCGAGCCGCCGCTCCTTGAGCTTGGGGTCGTAGTAGGGGCTGAGGTTATCGAGGCCCACTACTTCGTCACCGCGGTCGAGGAGGCGGTTAGCCGTATGGAATCCGATGAATCCGGCGCAGCCGGTTAAGAAGATCTTCATGGGCTCAGCTTAGAATGTTTCAGTTTGTGCTACTAGATACTTTCGGCAGTCCTCATTTATGGAATATTTGACAAAAAACCATTAAGATTTAATGTAGTTTCATGTCAAATTTTTCTGAACAACATACGAAGAATCAGCTATACGCTTCTGTGTCCATCGACGGGAAAAAAGCCGCAATGCCAGAATATGCTACAGGACGCCCGAAGCTGTCCCATGAGTCCATTTTGAACGAAGTACGGGATCGTTTGATCAGAGCAGAATTAGCGGGTTGTGTGACGATGGGGGAGGGCAGAGTTTTCTTGGTTCCTCTTGCCGATCCGAAAGCTACGCTCGAAAAAGCTACTGAGTTCATCCATGGAAATATTGGAGACGATCTGCCCCTCATCGTTGGAACAGTCGAATACCAGGAGAGCTGAATACAAAGCAATGATGTTTCCTAAGGAGATTGGAAACCCCGAATAGTATTCGGTAGTGATGTTCAGGAGCCCTTAGCGATGCGGAAGGAATCCAAGTGCTGCTATCAAATCCCAATTCCGTGATAGTTCAGCCCTGCCTTCTCCACTTCTTTCGGTTCGTACACGTTGCGTCCGTCGAACAGGTCCTTGCCCTTCATCGTCGCCTTCACCTCGGCGAGGTCCGCGCCGCGGAAGACGTCCCATTCGGTGAGGAGTACGAGGGCGTCGGCGCCCTTCGCGGCATCCAGCGGCGACTCGGCGAACATCACTTCTTTCGGCGAAAGCGGTCGAGCGACCGTCATGGCCTCGGGGTCGAACGCCTTCACCGCGTGTCCCGCCTTCACGAGAAGGGGGAGGAGGTCGAGGCTCGGCGCCTCGCGCATGTCGTCGGTCTTCGGTTTGAAACTGAGTCCCCACACCGCGACCGTCGCCTTCGCAGGGAGCGCCGCGAGGATTTTCTCGAAGAAGCGTGCGCGCTGTCGCGCGTTGATGCGGTCGGTGGCTTCCACGATGTCGAAGCTGAGGCCGTGGTCCTTCGCGGTCGCGAGGAGGGCCTTCACGTCCTTTGGGAAGCAACTGCCGCCGTAGCCGATGCCGGCGTGGAGGAAGCGCGGGCCGATGCGGTTATCGAGCCCCATGCCGCGCGCGACGTCGCGGATATTCGCGCCCGTCATTTCTGCGAACTCCGTGAGCATGTTGATGAAGCTGATCTTGGTCGCGAGGAAGGCGTTCGACGCATACTTCACGATCTCCGCGCTCTCGCGGCTCATGAAGACAAGAGGTTTTCCCACTCTCGTGATTGGTCGATATAACTCATCCATTAGCCCTTTGACATCGATTTCGGGCGACGGGCGACGGGAGTCGTCGCTCGTCGCCCGTCGCTCGTCGCCGTTCATACCGACGACGATGCGGTCCGGCATCAGCGTGTCGTTCACGGCCAGGCCCTCGCGCAGGAACTCCGGGTTGCTCACGACGGGGATTGCGAAGTCCTTCTTCCGGTCCGAGAGGATCTTGGCCATGCGCTCCTCGCACTGCTTTCCCGTGCCGACGGGTACCGTGGACTTGTTCACGAACATCATCGGCTTCTCCGCGTGCTTTGCCACGGTCTCCGCCACCGAGAACACGGCGCGCAGATCGGCCTTGAATCCCTCGCCCGGGGGAGTCGCCACCGCGGAGAACACGACGCTCACGTGCGGGAGAGCCTCCGTGAGATCCGTCGTGAAACTGAGCAATTTCGTCTTCAGTCCCTTCTTGATGAGTTCCTCGAGCCCCGGTTCGAAGATCGGACTCTCGCCCTTCTTGAGCCTCTCGATCTTCTTCGGGTCGATGTCCACGCCGATGACGGTGTGGCCCAGTTCCGCGAAGCAGGCCGCTGAGACGAGGCCGACGTAGCCGGTTCCAACAATGGCAATTTTCACGGGAAGAGTTTAATGATCATTTTCGTTTTTGTCAGGAGAGTTTGTAGTTGGTAGTTGGTAGTTTGTAGCGCTAATGCTTGCTATGATCTCCTATATTTCTTACTAAAAACTACAAACTACCAACTAAAAACTTCCTTGAGCTTGGAATGACTACCACCCACACTACTTTCATGAAGAACATCCTCATCACTGGTTCCACCGCCTACGACATCCTCCTCGGCTACGGCGGCTCCTTCGCCGACGCGATCGACCCCAAGGCGCTGAAGTCGCTCTCGGTCTCCTTCTTCAGTCCCTTCTACGCGCGCCATCACGGCGGCACGGGCGCCAACATCGCGTGGACGCTCCGGCTCCTCGGCGCTTCCCCCATGCTCGTCTCCACGGTGGGGAAGGACGGCGGCGAGTACAAGGCGCTTCTCAAGGAGCGCGGAGTGGACACGACGTACCTGGAGCAGCTCGACCAGTACGTCACCGCCACCGCGATCATCGGCACCGATAACGGCTCGCGGCAGATCGCGTTCTTCCACCCCGGCGCGGACGCGCACGGCACGTGGCCGGAGAAGAAGCTCCAAGACGAACGCGACGACCTGGCCTACGCGCTTGTGGGTGCCCGAAATCCTCTCCTCATGACCGAGGCCGCCCGTTGGTGCGGGAAGTGGAAAGTGCCGCTGCTGTTCGATCCGGGCCAGGTGATCATCGGCCTCTCGAAGGACGAGCTCCTTGCCGGCATCCGCGCGAGCAAGGGCGTCATTTGCAACGCGTACGAGTGGAGCCTGCTCTCCGAGCGCGCGGGAGTCGCGATCGACGGCGTGCTCGAGCACGCCGAATACCTCATCGTCACGCACGGCGGTGACGGTCTCACGCTCTACACCCGCGAGGGCGAACGCGTGCTTACCGCGTGCAAGGCGGAGAAGGTGGTGAACCCCACGGGCGCGGGAGACGCGCTCCGCGCGGGGCTTCTCGCGGGCCTCGGCGCCGGCTGGTCGCTCGAGGACGCGTGCAAGCTCGGCGCGGCAACGGCGTCGTTCGTGGTGGAGCAGGAGGGGACGCTGCTCGATGCACTCGATCTTGATGAAGTTTCTGCTCGGGCTGAGGTTGCCTACGGTACGAAGCTTCCAAGCTTGGAGCTCAGGGCTTAGTGCTTGAGAATTGCCTAGAAGCTTTAAGCCAAAAGCCCTAAGCTTGTTCCATGTCCCACATCAAAGACTCCTCTTTGGCCGAGCAAGGCCGCCTGAACCTGGAAATCGCCGAGCGCCGCATGGGCGCCCTCATGGCCGTCCGCGAGCGCTTCAAGAAGGAGAAGCCCTTCGCCGGCCTCACGATCGGCATGGCGCTGCACGTCACGAAGGAGACGGGCATCCTCGTTCGCGCGCTCCGCGACGGCGGCGCGAAGGTCGCGATCACCGGCTGCAACCCGCTTTCCACGCAGGACGACGTCGCCGCGGCGCTCGCCGAGGAGAAGGACGTGCAGGTATGGGCGTACAAGGGCGAGAGCACGGAGGACTACTACCGCTTCCTCGAGGCCGTGGTCGAAACCAAGCCGCACATCACGATCGACGACGGTTGCGATCTTGTCACGCTCATCCACACCAAGCACTCGGACCTCCTCCCGAGCCTCATCGGCGGCTGCGAAGAGACCACGACCGGCATCATCCGCCTGCAATCGATGGTCCGCGACGGCGCGCTCAAGATCCCGATGATCGCGGTGAACGACAACAAGACCAAGCACCTCATGGACAACTATTACGGGACCGGCCAGTCCACCTTCGATGGAATCTTGCGATCGACAAACCTTCTTATTGCCGGCAAGACCGTCGTGGTTCTCGGCTACGGCAGCTGCGGCAAGGGCGTGGCGCTCCGCGCGCGCGGCCTCGGCGCCCAGGTGATCGTCACGGAAGTCGATAAGTTCTGCGCGCTCCAGGCGGTCATGGACGGTCATCGGGTGATGAAAATGGAAGATGCCGCTCCGCTTGGGGATCTCTTCGTCACCGTCACGGGCAACCTCAACGTCATCCGCTACGAGCACATGCAGGAGATGAAGGACGGCGCGGTCCTCGCGAACTCCGGCCATTTCGACTGCGAGCTCGACCTGAAGACTCTCGAGGAGAAGGCGAAAGGAAAGCGCCGCGTCCGCCACTACCTCGACGAGTACACGGTGGGCAAGAAGGTCCTCTACGTCGCCGGCGAAGGACGCCTCGTGAACCTCGCGTCCGCCGAAGGCCATCCGAGCGAGGTGATGAGTCTCAGCTTCTGCGGCCAGGCGCTCGCGTGCGAATACCTCGTGAAGAACAAGGGAAAAATGAAGCCCGAGGTCATCACGCTCCCGCCCGCGATCGACGACCTCATCTCCGGTCTCCAGCTCGAGGCCATGGGCATTGGGATCGACGAGCTTACCGCGGAACAAAAGAAGTACCTCGCCTCCTGGCAAGAAGGAACCTGAGAAGTAGAATGGGGAGCTCCCCGTTTAATCGATTGTCATTCCGAGCCTGACGAGGAATGGCAGGAGGGGACGTAATCACCATCATCGTCCGTAGCGGAGAACCATGGCTCTCCGCTACGGATTTTGTTGAATGTTCTCTGACATGGCAGAACCGGTATTTCCTCTGATGCCCGCGATTTTTGTGTCGGTCGATCGCTGATCGCGCAGGACGAGGATTCCATCGGGGTAAACCGAGAAATACCGTTTTTGCATGACGCAATATCACGGTGTGCAGCACGGGTTATTTCATGTAACGACGAATGCGAAGAAGCGGAATCCGTGGCTTACCATCGATGGTGTTCCGGAGTGCATTGTTGATAATCTGCGCATGTCAAAATATCTCTATGGTGCGAAAGTACACGCGTTTTGCATCCTGCCTGATCACATGCATATGATTGTGACCTCGGGAGAGAAAGGGTTAAGCGCTTTCATGCATTCTTTCAAGCGCAATTCGATGCGGGACATTCGACAGATGAATCGTTCCCGTAGCGGAGGATCGCGATCCTCCGCTACGGAGGAGATTTTTTGGCAGAAGGGCTTTCATGACGAACGCATTCGTACGCTCGACCAGCGGGATGCGGCTCTCAGCTATGTCCGGGGGAATGCTATGCGTCATGGCCTCGTTTCTACGATGGATGAATGGCCTTGGCATTCGGGACGGTATCCAGAAATGATCGATCCAGTCGATATTTGGTGGTGAATCTCGATTCATGCCCGTAGCGGAGAGCCATGGCTCTCCGCTACGGATTGGCATGATGAAAAGACCGATTTCCATACCATTTTTCCTCTCACGGAAGCCATTACCGTTGTACCGGTGCGTAATTACTTGTCCCTGGCTTGACGCGCCTTATTATAGACGCGTTCTTGAGTTATCAAGAAATTGTGTTGTAATTATATTACCCCCTCCTCCCATGTCTGAAGTCCCCAACTACCAGGATCCGGAAGCGCCGCAGCGCCGCACCTTCGAGGTCGCCGCGGGCACCTTGCCCCTGTGGGAGCAGATGCGTCAGGAGAAGATCGCCAATGCCATGGGGGCGCACGAGGAGGCCATCGATGCGAATGGTCAACGCCTGGACGACGAGGCGGTGCAGCAGCGCAAGGCGATGGCCGCGCTCTTCGCATCTCGCAAGGGTCAGAGCAAGAAGCGCCGCTGATTTCAGTATCTAGCTCCTTCACAGCACCGCGTAGCAAGCGATCCGCCTTCCAGCCTCGTGGCATGGAGCAAAGGCGGACCCCGTTCACGGCACAACACAAAGGAGAAACGCCGTGAGTCGACAGTTCGTTCACCAGCGGGCAAAAGATCAGAGGGCCAAAAAATTCCTTCCATCGCAGTTCGTGCTGCAGGCGGTCTCCCAGGAGGAGACCAACAAGCAGCCCGAGTGCGAGGAGGACAAGCGGCCCCGAGATCAGGCGGTCCTCGAGACCGCCACCGCCAGCTGATTTTCCCCCGACCCGCCTCTTGGCGGGTCGGGGAACTCTTTTCAATCGAAAGCGGATCGCTTCCTATGCATTCTCCCCAGTCCGCCGTGGAAACGTCTCAGGGCGCCGCGATCGAGTCGGCGTCCGTGATCGTGGAACCGGCGCATCCGTACGTACGTTCGCTTAAGAAGCTTCATGATCGCGAGCTGCGGGGAATCGGCACAGAGAAGAGCAACGTGCGTCTCCGGGATGAGGCGTCTTTCCGCTGGCAGAAGCTCGGTATCGCGCGGTTCGTGCGCGAGCATGTCGATCGTCTCGCTCCGGGGATGAGCGGTTCCGCATTGCCGCTCCTCGCGAAGGAATGGACCATGAACGCCGTCGAGCACGGGGCGCATTTCGCGGAGCCGGTCGTGGTCGAGGCGGTGGCGACGGAAGACGAAGTGAGCGTGCGCATCACCGATCCGGGATCGGGTATGGATCCAGCGCGGATCAAGGGATCCGAAAGCGTCCACTACGTTTCGCCGACCGGCGCGAAGCGCGGATACGGCTTGCAGGGCGCGCTCGACGCCCCCGACGTGCTCGTCGGTTTCGAGAAGGGGGAGAGCGGTTTCTCCGTCATCCTCCGCACGTCGCGCGCGCTCATGGCCAAACGTCTCGCGGAGCGCGAGCAGATCCGGTAGAAACGCGCCTTTTTGCGGTTTTCGGCGTGTACACGGTGTAGAATCCCGGAATGACCGAGCGCAACAAAGCCTTCGCCCACATCCTCCGCCAGATGGCGGCGCTGCTCGATGAGCAGGGTGTTGCGTTCAAGCCCGCAGCGTATCGGCGCGCAGCGCAGGTGGTCGATGAGCTCCCGAAGGATCTTTCCGCGTACACGGAAAAAGAACTCCTGGCGTTCCCTGGCATCGGCAAGGCGGTCGCGGGGAAGGCGAAGGAGTTCGTCGAGTCCGGTCGGGTCAAAGCGTTCGAGGAACTTGCGGGCGCACACGGCGGCATCGCGCCGGAATTGCTCGAGATCGAGAACCTCGGTCCCAAGCGCGTCCGTCAGCTGCAGACGGAACTCGGGATCAAGACGATCGCCGATCTCATCAAGGCTGCCGAAGAAGGAAAACTCCGGTCGCTCCCGCGCCTCTCGGAACTGATGGAGAAGAAGATCCTCGAGAGCGCCAAGCGCGTCACCGAGCGCTCGCGGCGGTTCAATCGCGAGGAAGTGGAGAAGGGGGCCGACATGCTCGAGAAAACGATCCGCGGCGTTCCGGGCGTGGAGCGCGCGGCGATCGCGGGTTCGTACCGCCGGAAGAAAGCGACGGTGGGTGACCTTGATGTCCTCGTCGTCACGAAGGATCCGAAGAAAGTGTCGGATGCGATCGCGTCACTTCCCTTCGTTCGTGACGTCGTGGCGCACGGTGAGAAGAAACTTTCCTTTGACCTCCGAATCGAGGACCACGGCATCCGCCCGGTCGAAGTGATGCGCGTCGATGTGCGCTTCGTCTCCCGCGACCAGTGGGGGAGCGCGCTCCTCTACTTCACCGGCGACAAGGAGCACAACATCGCGCTGCGAAAAAAGGCCATCGCACGCGGTTGGAAGCTCAGCGAGTACGGGCTCTTTTCGGGAGAGAAGGTGATCGCGAGCCGCGAAGAGGAGGACATCTACGAGATGCTCAAGGTGCCCTATACTGAACCGGAAAAGCGCACGGGGGATTTGCTTGCCTGAGGCCGTCAGGTGTTCTTGGCTTTTTCCTGTCACGCCCTACACTGTCCCAGCATCATCGCGGAGAGATGGCCGAGTGGTCGAAGGCGCACGACTCGAAATCGTGTAGACCCCCAAAGGGTCTCGAGGGTTCGAATCCCTCTCTCTCCGCCATTCGTCATTCACACGAGTCAGATCGTTTTTGACCTATGGCGAGCGAAAAAGCGCGAGACGTCAGATTGACTTCATAATCATTTTAATTTATAGTAACCAATTCAATTTTTATGAAAAAGCGCCTTCTCTGGCTTCCCTCCGCGAAGGACGTTCGGTAGATGCTTTTTGCAAGGGGGTTGTTATAGGTCAGCAAAAATGCACTTGCGAGGCCTTTTTCACACCCTACAATCCTTTCACTTTTACTTCTCCCCCTCATTCCCATGAGTTACGTTGTTGCCTCCGCTATCAAGGAGCTCCTTAAGAAGCACGGCATGATGACCTCCGGCGATCTGCCTGAGGCCGCCTCCGCCCACCTCGAGGAAGTCCTCAAGACGGCTGTGAAGCGCGCTAAGGACAACGGTCGCGTCACGGTTCGCCCCTGCGATCTCTGATCCTCATTCCATTCGGAATCAAGACGCCTCCGTACGGGGGCGTTTTTTGTGTCGCGGAAGGGCCACCTCGGGTGCCCCCCTTCCGCGGACACACCCTTCCCGCAAAGAGGCGGGGCCCGCGAGACCCGCCTCTTTGCTCGTTTATCGAAAATTACTGTCCTTCTCGGGCCTGTCTCTTTAACTCAGCATCGATAAACATTTGGAGGTCGCCATCAAGGACTGCTGACGTGTTTCCCGTCTCCGCGTCCGTGCGGAGGTCTTTCACCATCTGGTACGGATGCAGAACGTAGCTGCGGATCTGTTGCCCGAAGTCGGCGCTCTGGCTGGCTCCCTTCAATTCCTTTTTCTGTGCAAGCTCCTCCTCGCGTTTCTTCTCGAGCAGTTTGGCACGGAGGATGTTCATGGCTTGCGCTCGGTTTTGGAGCTGACTGCGTTCGGTTTGGCACGCGACGACGATGTTCGTGGGAATGTGCGTGATGCGGATGGCGGATTCCACCTTGTTCACGTTCTGGCCGCCCGCGCCGCCGGAACGGAAGGTGTCGATACGCAAATCGTTGGGATTAATGTCGATTTCCTTCGTTTCCGTTACCTCCGGGAGCACTTCAACGAGCGCGAAACTGGTCTGGCGGAGTGCCTTGGCCCCGAAGGGGGAAATACGCACGAGGCGGTGCGTACCCTTTTCGCACTTGAGGTTGCCGTAGGCCATCTCGCCGGAGACGAGAAAGGTCGCGCTCTTGATGCCGGCTTCCTGGCCGTCCGTTTTCTCGATGAGCAGCGTCTTCCAACCTTGACGTTCGCAGTAGCGCAGATACATGCGCATCAAGATCGCTGCCCAGTCCTGCGCTTCGGTGCCGCCGGCGCCGCCCGAAATCGTCACGAAGCAATTGTTAACGTCGAATTCGCCGCCGAGATAGAGCTGTGTTTCCAAGCTTTTCCACTGCTCCTCGAGTTTTTCAGCGTCCTTCTCCAAACCCAGAAGATCGCTTGGTCCCGCCATCTTCACAAGTTCAATGGTATCCGCAACGGATTGCGCCATCGTCGAAACCGGCTCCCACTGTTTCTTGAGGCCTTTCAGTTTCGTGAACAGCCCCTGCGCCCTCTGTTGATCGCTCCACACATCGGGGTCTTGGGTCTGTGTTTCGAGGTCTTTGATCTGTTCTGGAATCTTTTTTCCCTCAAAGAGAGTCCTTGCCCATGTTGACGGCAGACTGCAGATCGGTGAGTTTGCGAAGCAGTTCCTCCACGGGAAAGGGGGGAGATGACGTTGAGAGTGTAGGGGACGGAGGCGGCTGTCGAAAGCTCAAACAAGGGCAGTAGGACAGGAAGGCACAAGGTAACCTTCTGTCGTACAAATTTGCTGTCTTTCTGCCTTCCGCTGAAGGCGGATTTCCGCTATACTATCCAGAAAACATGACAAACCCAGATATCGCCTTCGTCACCGCTGCCGGGCTAACGCCCGCGCCCCGCTCGTCGGCCAGCGCGATTCTCCGACGCGTTGCCCTTCCGTTCTTTCTGTTCTCCGTCGTTCTTTTTGGATTTCTCGCTCTGTCATGGGCGTTTTTGGTCCCGCGATTGACGAGAGTGGAAGTGGCAGGAAGCGTACTCGGGTATGCCGAACTGGAAGCGCGCAAAAGCGATCTGACGCAGGAGATTCTTGATGCCGAGCGTCATCGTAAGGATCTGATTTTGGCGATTCATCATCCGCAATATTTGGCATTAAAGGCGCTTCGCGAGGGCAGGTTATCTTTGCCCGAGCTCAAGGTTCGCATGAGCGATATCGCCAAGAAAACCGTTGCTCAGCAGGATGCCATCCATGTCGCCGCGCTCTCGTACGATGTTGAGAAGAAAGTGGTGGCAGCGGAAGGTGACGTTCGTTTCGTCGGCAGCCGCAGCATGACCGTTCTCGCCGAATACGTGGAAAATCTGCGCGCCGATCCCGCGTTTGCGTCCGTTTCCACGCCGACATTCTTACGTGAAGACGATTCTGTTTCAGGGCCGCACTCTCCGTTTTCTCTGACGATCACTCTCCCATGAAGCGCGCCGTGTTGCCCATCGCAGGCGTTCTCGCGGCTCTCGCGCTTTTCCTGGGGAGCAAAGAGCTTATTTCCTGGCACCTTTCCGCCCTGGCGGACGTGCGAGACCAAGTTCTTCCTCTTGCAGCAGAGCTTCTTCCGCTTGAAGACCGCCTCAAGATCCTTCAGCAGCAAGTGGAGCTTTCGGAGTTGCAGGCCACGCTTCGCAGCGGTACGGCGGAAGAAAAACTCCGTGCCTACGTGCTGCCCGAGGGAGCCGATCTTTCGAGGCTCGTAGCATTTTTCGACATTCTCGGCAGCACTCTCGGTGAGCGCGGCGTTTTGAAAGAACTTTCTTCCATGACGGCGGAAGAGCCGCGCCCGTACCGTCTGGCCGTCCGTTCCGAGAACGGAAAGAACGATGCCCTGCAGGCACAGCGCCTGAAATTTACCGCTCAGGTGGATACCAGGGGATATGAGCAGCTCGTCGCTCTTCTGGATGCGAGCGGTCTCATTACGGTAGGCGATGCCCTCGGTGAAAGTGACCTGCAAAAGCTCTTCGCCATCACCGAGTCCCAAAACTATGCGGGTATCGTGCCCGTTGAACAGTTCCTTTCGGCGGATCTTCTCGAGTATCTGCGGGATCCTACGGTCACCGACGAGCGTCTGACTCAGGCGTTCCCGTCCGAGGAATTCATTGAACAGTTCCATAGCTTGCTCGATTCTTCCCGGCTTGCGTCCGTGCGCGCGGTTCTCGGCGGGAGCCTTGGTGAGACCCTCGCGGAAAAGAAAATGTGGCCCATGCCGTTTCTCGTACCGGAGAACCTCACGGTCCGTGAAAGAGGAGACGGATGGCTGGATATCGAAGTCACTCTGGACGCAATCATGCGCGTAGCGGAGTAATCTCCGGACATGTGAGGAACGGTCTTTGGATTTCGTTCTTCCTCGAAACGCGATTCTCGGCTACAGTAGCGGGGTCTTTTCCCCCTCCTTCCCCTGCGTCAGCGACATCATTTCCGTCCCACCCGCGTCGATGAGAAGCGGCCTCGTACGAATGACCAGATCCGTGTTCCCGAAGTGATGCTCGTCACCGAGGAGGGAACGCGCGTCTTGCCGACCGCCGAGGCGATTGTTCTTGCGCAGCAACAGGGACTCGATCTGATCGAAGTGTCGCCCAAGGCAGTTCCTCCCGTAGTGAAGATCGACGATATCGGCAAATATCTTTATCAAATCCAGAAGAAAGAGCGAAAACAGAAGGCAGGCAGCAAGCAGGTGGAGGTGAAGATTCTCAAGTTCGGCTTTCGCACCGACAAGCACGATATCGACCGCCTCGCCGACCGTGCTCGCGAATTCTTTACGGAACGTCATCTGGTGAAGTTCATGGTGCGCCTGCGCGGACGCGAACTTGCCAACAAGGACTACGCGATCGAGAAGATGAAAAACCTTCTCCTGTCCCTTGCCGACGTCTCGGAACTCGAACAGGACATCAAGAGGCAAGGGGATCAGTTTATCGCGATCCTGAGGCCTAAAAAGTCATAGTTGCGAGTTACGGGTTGCGAGTTGCGGGTCCCCGCAAACCCGACACCCGCAACCCGAAACCGTCGGAAAACTCCCTTTGCATCCGCAAAATCACCCGCTATACTCCCCGCCCGTTATGCCTAAGATGAAGTCCCACTCCGGCGCCAAGAAGCGGGTCCGCAAGACCGGCTCGGGCAAATTCGCGTTCAATCGCCGCGGCCGCCGTCACCTTCTGCAGCAGAAGAATAAGCGCCAGAAGCGTCTCCAGCGCACGCACGTGGCGCATTCGACCAATATGAAGGCCCTGCGTGGTCTCCTCCCGAATCTTTAATACTTCCGCGGGTAGCAACCCGCGCTACCCGTTCCGTCATCATGCGCGTCAAGCGTGGCACCGTCCGGCATCGTCGTCACAAGAAAATTCGCAAGCTCGCGAAGGGTTACCGCAGCATGCGGAGCACGACCTTCGTGAAGGCCAACGAGGCCGTTATCCGCGCCGGTACCAACGCGTACGTCGACCGTCGTCGCAAGAAGCGTGTCTTCCGCTCCCTCTGGATCACCCGTCTCTCCGCCGCCGTCCGCGCCCGCGGTTACCGCTACTCGGTATTCGCCAAGGCTCTCAAGGACAGTAAGATCGGTCTCGATCGCAAGGCGCTCTCCGAGCTCGCCATCCACGAGCCGGCCGTCTTCGACAAGGTGATCGAGACGATCGGGTTGAAGAAATAATTTCCCGGTAGACGAGGTTCGCGAACCTTGTCTGCGGAGTTCATTTTTGAAGGAGTTTTCGTAATTTTGGCAAATCCTTCATCGTCGCAGCCCTTCCCGCGTCGACAAAATCCGTCGCCTTATCGAACCGGAACGGTCCCGCCTTGAACGTGGGTTTGAGGAGAAGGTCGCATGCTGCCTGGCTCTTGCGGTATTCGATAAGCCCGCTCTCGATGAAATTCTTCCAACCGCCCGGGAGCCAGTCTTTGAGTTGGCCGTATTGGGGATTGCAATCGGTTCCTACGAGAATGTCGGGGGCGTAGCGTTCCCGCAGCGTTCGAGCCGGGAGCGCACCGAAGGCCACGAGGTCGATGAACTCGTCCCCGCCGATCCGCACGGGCGAAAACACGACCGGGATCGCGGAAGTCGCCATGAGTGCGTCGAGCAGGCGAGTTTCCGGCGGAAAGACGTGCGGTTCCACGAGTTCCGCGACGCGCGCGGTGAAGTTCTTCTCCACGAGGATGCGGTGCCAGGGGATCGGCTCCTTCACGCGGCCGGCCACGCAGACGAGAGGGATGCGGCAATCGCCGATCGCGGCGTCGCCGACGAGCGGCTTCAGGTGCTTCTCGAGTGCTTGCGTGAGGAGGCCTCCGTGAAGTCCGTCCTTCAGGGCGCGCTCGCTGATCGTCGCGATCGTGCCAGGCTTGAGATCCTCCACGATCGACCGGAGCTCCGCCGGGCGGTGCCCCAGGGCGTACAGCGCCCCGACGATCGCGCCCATGCTGCTGCCGCCGAGGCAGTCGGGCCTGAGACCGTGTTCCTCGAAGACCTCGAGGACGCCGAGGTTGGCGAGCCCCCACGCCGCGCCGCCGGAGAGGACGAAACCCCAGGAGGGTGCCTTCTTCATTCGTCGATCGTAGCAAGTCGCTGCGGAAGATCCCACGGAGAAAATCCTAAATAAAAAGCACGAAATCCTAAAGTTTTAGGGTTTCGTGCTTCGAATTTATTTTCGCGCGACCCGGATGAACCCGGATGCCGGGAGCACTTCAAGCTTCTTGTCCTCTTTCATGAGCTTATCGAAGAGGAGGTTTACGCCGAGCGCGTCCGAGGCCATGTGGCTGCACTGGATGAGGTTGAGGTGGTGCTTCTTGCCCTCTTCCACTTCTTTCTCCGTGAAGTGCATGGCGAGGATGGTGCCCACGCCCGCGCGGCTCTGGCGCTCGATCAGATCCTCCGGGCCGTTCGTGCCGCCGGTGAACTCCGTGGCCACGACCTTGCCCGGGCGGGAGTTTTCCGAGCCGTTCACGATGATCGGCGGGTTGCCCTTCTTGGCGTACCACTTGTATTCCTCCATCTCGAAGAGGATGTTCATGATGTCCTTGAGTGAGTCGAAGCTTCCCTGCTTGGCGCAGACGTTCTTTTCGATGTAACGCCAGACCAAGTTATCCGTCACGGTGTGGATCCCGAACATCGGGATGCCGAGGAGCTCCGCGGCGCGCTCCGTGCGGAAGAGGTTGTCGGCATGAATGGCGCGCCAGATGCGGTCCATGCGGGGGCGCAGCAGGCCTTCCGTGTGGTTCACGGGGACGCCCGCCTGCGCGTACACGTCCACCTGGAGCGGCATCACCTTCTCGAGGTCGGCGAGCGCGCGGCCCTCGGGGTGGTGCGTCATGATGGCGTCGATGCGAGTGCCCTTCTCGCGGAGGCGGTCAGCAAGAATCACTTCCGGGGTCTCCATGTCGATACCCACCATGACGACCTTGATCTCTTCTTCGCCGGTGCCGTTGATAATGCGACAGTCGCTGTAGGGGTTCCAAGTGCGTTCCTCGTCGAAGATCTCCTTTTCGATGCCCTCGAGTTTCTTCTGACGTTCCGCGTATTTCTTCAGCATCTTCTCCAGATGCTTCTTGCCGCGCGGATCGGCGTCCATGCCGATCTGGATGGATCGTTCGAAGAGTTTCTGGAGCTTCATAAGAGTACGGGAAAGGAAATTCGCTCGTAGCCTAGACGTGCTCCGACTCATTCGCAAAATATCTTTGTGACAAACTGTCACGGGTTACGAGTTGCGAGTTGCGGGAATCCCGTCGCTCGTCGCACGAAACTTCGTCGAATCAAGCATTCACATCCACGATCACTCCGTTTTTCTGAGTACGATCTTCGCATCCGCAATGACGACGCCGTCCGGGCGCACGAAGACCGGATTGCAGTCGAGTTCGGCGATTTCCGGGCAGTCCGTCACGAGTCGCGAGAGATTGAGCAGCAGGCTCGCGAGTCCCGGAATGTCGCTCTGCTCCTTGCTGCGCAGACCCAGCAGAAGTTTCCAGCTCCTCAGGCTCTCGAGCATGGCGTAGGGCTCTTCTTCGCCGACAGGAGCGATGCGAAATGCGGCGTCGCGAAGCAATTCCGTGTAGATGCCGCCGAGGCCCACCATGATGAGGTGCCCGAACGAGGGATCCGCCACCGCGCCCGCGATGTACTCGTGCCCCGCGGGAAGGAGCGGCTGTAGGAAGACGCCGCGGATCCGTGCCGTTGGCATTGCCTGATGACAACGCACAACGATGTCGCGGTAGGCGGCGCGTACCTCTTCTTCCGTTGCAAGATTCATGCGAACTCCTCCGATGTCGGTTTTGTGCAAGATGTCGGGAGAGCTCACTTTTGCGACGACGGGATAGCCGATCTCCTTCGCAATCGTTACCGCCTCGTCCGCGCTCGTCGCGATCTTGCCGCCTGAAAACGGAAGATCGTAGAGAGAGAAGAGGGAAGCGGTATCTTCTTCGTTCAGGAGTCCCGTTTTCCCGGCGAGAAGTTTCTGGGCGTGTTTCGCTGCTATGCGCTCATGAGTATCCTCGCGGATTCCTCTCGGTTTTACGTCGAGATGCCTCCGGCGTTGTCGGAGGAAACGGAGGGCGCGAACGGCCCGTTCGGGGGACGGGAAGTTTGGGATGCCATGGCTTTTGAGGAAATTTTCAGCGTCGCGAACGCTGCCGTCTCCCATGAACGAAGTGACGATAGGTAGCAGGCGCGAGCTCTTATGCGCAGCGACAACGGCCTTGGCAATCTCAAGACATGGCGTCATCACTTGGGGCGTGAGCAGCACGGAGATGCCGTCGACATTCGGATCTCGCGCTGCCGCAGCGATTGCCGCGGCATACCGATCACTGAGCGCATCTCCTAGGACGTCGATCGGATTCGCACTGCTTGCCGCCGCGGGGAGCAGGCCCCTGAGAGATTCCTCCGTCGTGCGTTCAAGGGTCGTCATCGTCAGGTTTTCGTGTTCCGCGGCATCCGTGGCAAGGATGCCGGGGCCCCCCGCGTTGGTGATCACCGCGATGCGGTCGGATGCCATGGGAGGCAGATGGGAGAGTGCCGAAAGCGCATCGAAGAATTCGTCGGTGTCCTTCGCCCGATGGATGCCGGCTTGCACGCACGCCGCATCGATGGCCGCATCGGAACCCGCAAGCGCTCCCGTGTGCGAGGACACGGCCCGTTGTCCGCGAGTCGAGGTTCCCGATTTAATGAGTACGATCGGCTTCCTTCGGCTCACGGCGGCAGCCGTCTTCAGGAACCGCTTTCCATCCTTGATGCTCTCGAGATACAGGCCGATCACTTTCGTCTCCGGGTCGTCCGCGCAGAGTTCCAAATAGTCGCACTCGTCCAGTGCGGCCTTGTTTCCCATGCTGACGACGAGTGAAAAGTCGATGCTGCGCTCTGCGGCGGCGTCCATGAGGGCCACGGCAAGGGCACCTGATTGGCTGACGAACGCTATCGTTCCTTTCACTGACAGATTTTTCCCAAATGATGCGTTGATTCCGGATGTGGGACGCAGGACGCCGAGACAGTTGGGTCCCACGAGCGCCATACCGTGCTTCCTCGCGACGGAGACCAGCTCGATTTCGAGGCCATGTCCTTCCTCCGTGCCGAGTTCCCCGAATCCTGCGCTGATGACAATCAGCGTCTTCACTCCTTTTTTGCCGCATTCGTCGGCGAGGGCGGGAACGGTTTTGGCGGGGGTGACGATCACGGCGAGATCGACCGTGCCCGGTATTTCCGTCACGGTGGCGTATGCCTTCTTTCCCAGAATCTCCCCGCCCTTCGGATTCACGGGGAAGATTTCCCCGGTAAATCCCTGGGTCATAAGGTTTTTGAGCACGTAATGCCCCACCTTGTGTTCTTCGGCGCTCGCGCCGATGACAGCGATGCCTTTGGGAGACAAGAAGGACATTTCCTCATAGTATACCACAAAAACTCGACTTTTGGCATCTCTCCGTGACAAAGAACGATATACTGCTGCCGTGACGTCCCCGACCATCATCTACGGTTCCACGAGCGGGCATACCGAGTACGTCGTGGATATGATCATCGCCGCGCTCGCCGAAAAGGGGGTGACGGCCGCGAAGGTGCGCGCCGAACAGGCGGAACAGAAGGATGTGGAAGCCGCGGGACCGCTGGTTTTGGCGTCCTCCACGTGGAACACGGGCAACGCCGAGGGGCAACTCAATCCGCACATGTTCGCGCTACTCCTTGATCGCGCGAAGGGGGCAAAGCTCAACGGCCGTCCCGTCGCGTGCGTCGCGCTCGGCGACGAGCGGTACCGTTACCGTGCCAACGCGGCGGTGCACATGGAAGCGTACGTGAAGAGTCATGGCGGCGTGGAATTGTGTCCCACTCTCAAGATTTTGAACGAACCTTTTGGTCAAGAAAAAGCGGTGCAGGCCTGGTCTGATGATCTCTTCCACAAGCTACAAGCTCTAAGCTCTAAGCACTAAGCTCTAAGCTTCATGCGCATTTCCCTCAAAGTCGTCGGCGCCGCGGGGCAAGGCATCAACTCGATCGGCGAGATCGTGGCCAAGGGCCTCAAGCGTGCGGGGTACTGCGTGTTCGGGTATCGCGAGTACCCGTCGCTCATCAAGGGTGGCCATACGAGCTACCAGCTCGATGTTTCCGACGTCCGGATCGAAAGCAGCGAGACCAGGGTCGACGTGCTCCTTACCTACAACCACCACGGACTCGAACTCAACCTGAACGATCTCAAGGACGGCGGAGTGGTCGTGCACTTCGTGGAGGACTGGAAGTTCTCGGCGGAGGACCAGAAGCTTCTCGCGAAGAAGAAACTGCGCGTCATTAAGTTACCGGTGGAGAAAATCCTCAAAGAGATGGGGGCCAAGTCGATCCTCGGGAACGTACTTCTCACGGGCTTCCTCTGGTCGGTGCTCGGGCAAGAAAAGGAGGCGCTGAAAAGCCTCGTCGGCGAGCGCTTCGCGAAGAAGAAAGACTTGCTCGAGGCCAATCTCCAATGCGTGGAGAAGGGATACTCGTACGTCGACCCGACGCTCGGTCCGGTCACGGTGGAGCTTCCGAAGCCGGTCAAGACGTGGACGGAATCGATGCTCCTCACGGGCAGCGAAGCCATGGGCCTCGGCGCGATCCATGCCGGCGTACGTTTCTACGCCGGGTATCCCATGACGCCGTCCTCACCCCTCCTCTCCTTCATCGCCGATCTCCAAAACAAGACGGGAATGGTCGTGAAGCAGGCCGAAGATGAGATTACCGCCGCCCAGATGGTGAGCGGCGCCATGCACATGGGGACGCGCGCACTGACGGGCACCTCGGGCGGAGGATTCGATCTCATGAGCGAGACGCTTTCTCTGAACGCGATTATCGAGAACCCGACGGTCTTCATCCTCGCGCAACGTCCGGGGCCTGCTACGGGTCTTCCTACCTGGACCGGTCAGGGAGATCTGCTTCTTGCGGTGCATACCGGTCACGGTGAGTTCGCCCGATGCGTGATTGCCGCGAGCAACGCCGAGGATGCGTTCCGCCTGATGCCCGTGGCATTCAACCTCGCGGAGGAGTACCAGATCTCGGTGATCGTTCTCACGGACAAGCAGATCGCCGAAGCGCTCTATACCGAGCCGCCGTTCGACCAGTCCGCGACGAAGCTCTCGCGCGGAAAAATCATCACGGACCCGAAGATGCTTTCCAAGCTCAAGGCCTCCGATCGTTTTGATCCCGCGGCAAAAGATGGCATCTCTCCGCGGTGGTTGCCCGGCACGGAATCGGCAGTCACCTACAACGCGCAAGGCGATGAACACGACGGCAACGGTACTGTGAACGAGCACGCTGATAATGCGAAGGCGCAAATGGAGAAGAGAATGAGGAAGCAGTCCGCTCTGAAGAAAGTCCTGCCCGAGCCTGAGCTCTACACGGTGTCGGGTAACGAGTGTCGAGTATCGAGTTCCAATCCAAAACTCGATGTCTTATTCGTCGGGTGGGGGAGCACGAAGGGGCCGGTGCTGGATGCGTTGAAGGAACTCGCAGGGCAGAATGCCGGTTATCTTCACTATTCGTATCTGTGGCCGTTACGCACGGAGCGCTTGCTCAAGCTCGCTAAGACCGCGAAGAAGATCGTTCTCGTCGAAGGAAACTACACGGGGCAGCTCGGGATCCTCATCGCGCAGGAATGCGGCGTGATGCTCACGGAGAAGATCCTCAAGTACGACGGACGGCCGTTCTTCGTCGACGAACTTGCAGCTCACTTCCGCGATCTCTGACCATGGGAATCCCGCTCCAGATCACCGGCTCCGGACAGGGCCCCTCGATGAGCGATTACTATTGCAGTAACCAGTGTACCTGGTGCGACGGTTGCGGTGACTACGGCATTTGGACGGCCGCAAAGCGCGCGCTCGTGGAGCTCGGTCTCCATCCGTGGCAGGTGCTCCTCTGCTACGACGTGGGCTGCCACGGAAACGGTTCCGATAAGCTCCAAGGGTATCGTTTCCACGGCCTCCACGGCCGCGTTATCCCGTTCGCCGCGGGCGCGAAGCTCGCCAACATGCGCGTGCCCGTGGTTGCTTTCGGCGGTGACGGCGCGAGCTTCTCGGAGGGCATCGGACACCTCGTGCACGGCGTCCGCAGCAACTATCCGATCACCTTCGTCCTCCACAACAACGCCAACTACGGCCTCACGACGGGACAGGCGAGTTCGCTGACCTGGCAGGGCCAGGCGATGAATTCGGCACCGAACGGCATCCCCGAGCACACGCTCAACTCCATGGACTTCGTATTCTCACTCGAGCCCACCTTCGTCGCTCGCGGATTCTCCGGTGATATTCCGCAGCTCACGAAGATCTTCAAGGCCGCGATCGAGCACCAGAAGCACGGCTTCGCCTTCGTCGACGTGCTCCAGGCCTGTCCCACCTACAACAAATTCGCGACGCACCAGTACCTCTTGGACCACTGTTACGACGCGAACGCCGCGGGCCACGATCCGCATTGCGATATCAAGAAGGCGCGGGAGCTCGCCGTCGACACCCGCGAGAAGATCGCCACGGGCATCCTGTACCAGCGCGAGGACGTCCCGAGTTTCTACGATCAATTGGTGCCGCGGAAAGGGAAGGAGACGCAGGCGGTGGACGAGGTGGCTGTCACCGATGTCGGCGAATACCTGAAGAAGTTCCTGTAAACGATCACGTTTTGCTCTGGAGTTCAGGAGTCCCGACCTTCACGCGAAGAGGAAATGCGGCGACGGCCTTGTCGAGATGGAGCGTGCCCTGCGGGTCCCGCTCAATCCGCTCGCCCGGTTTTTTTCTGCGCGACATCGGTTCGACAAGTGCGAGTGCTTTGTTCGCCGTATTACTCAGAATTTCCTGAGCGGGACTCGTGCTCATCGCCCTTTGTCGGCCGCGAAGGATCAGTAGCCAGAAATCCAGGGCATTATCGACGGGAGCGTCTGCCGGAACGACGAGTTTCTTCGAGAAGGTCAGGCGCCAATCTTCCCTTTTTTCCGGCAGAATTTCGTGCAAAGGGCGGAACGGATTGAGGCGCGGATTCTGTATTTGCGGGGGAAGTGAGGGTTCCGTCAGGATTGCTGCGCCGAAGAACGGCTGGAAACCCTTTGCAATGAGCTTTCTTTCTATGATTGCGACGGTTTTGTTCGGATCGTCGATCCAATCGACATCTTCCGGATCGGATTGCACCGAGCAGAAGAACGACTTCCCCGCGGGGAGTGAGACGGCGATTTTTCCGTCGGGCTCGATGGAGCAGGGAATGCTTCCTTGCATCCCGGAAATATCGAGCAGGAAACGTCGACCGTCGTGTTTCGCTTCCACGTTGCCCCGGACGATCGTATTTTGCGCCAGGAGACGGTCGATCGTTTCTTGGTTCATTTCAACGACGGGAGGCCGTGGTTGTTCCGACTCATCGGGGCGAAAAAATTCCATAGGAGTCCGATGCTACAACGGTCTTTTTCTCGGTCAAGAACACGGATAGTCCGCTACCATAGGAGCATGCGTATCGACGTGATCACTATCCACCCTCCCATGTTCCAAGGTCCGCTCACCGAGAGCATCCTGGCTCGCGGGCAGGACCAGGGACGGCTCTCCGTGACGCTCCATGACCTCCGTTCGTGGGGCCTCGGGCAGTACCACCAGGTGGACGACTCGCCGTACGGCGGCGGGGCCGGCATGGTCATGCGTCCGGACGTCCTCGTGCCCGCAATCGAATCCGTCACCGAGAAATTCGCCGCGAAGGGCATGAAGAAACCGCACCGCATCTACCTCACGCCGCGCGGTCGCAAGTTGACCCAATCGCGCGTGGAGCAGCTCGCGAAGAAGCCGTGGTTACTGCTCGTCTGCGGGCGGTACGAAGGCATCGACCAGCGCGTGATCGACGGCTGGATCGACGAGGAGATCTCGATCGGCGACTACGTGCTGACCGGTGGCGAGCTCCCTGCGATGACGCTCATCGACGCGGTGGCGCGCCAGATCCCGGGCGTTCTCGGCAAAGACGAATCGGCGGCGGAGGAGAGTTTCTCCAAGGCTCTCGGACGGAAGAAGGAGTACCCGCACTACACGCGCCCGGAAGATTTTCGCGGTATGAAGGTGCCGGAGGTCCTCCTGAGCGGCCACCACAAGAACATCGCCGATTGGCGCAAAGGTGAGACCCGCTGACCATGATCGACATCCTCCGTCATCGGCTCGACGCGGAGGGAACAGTCGCGTTTGCCGTGCGCGTCCGGCCCGGAGCGCGCGTCACGGCATGGAAAGACGCTCTCGAAGACGGGACGCTTAAAATCGACGTGGCAGCTACGCCCGAGGACGGCGAAGCCAACGCGGAACTCATGCGATTTCTCGCCGAGTCATTCGGAGTCGCGAGATCCCTCGTCGTCATCGTTTCCGGCCACACTTCGCGCCGGAAAATTATCCGCGTGGATCGCTGAGATGCGCATCGATCCACCCGCGGAGATCCGGATAGCGGGGAAGCCCCGTTTGATGTTCTTTGCCGATGATGAACGTCGGAACGAGCGTGATCCGCCGGTCCGTGACCAGCGCCGATTGCCAGGCGACGGTATTCGCTGTCGCCGCCGAGGTTACGCAACTGTCAAATGCTTTCCCAAGACCCAAGGACTTGCCCATCTTCGGCAGGGTTTTTTCGTCCAGGGAAGGGGTGTCGAACAGGGCTGCAAGCATGTCCGAACCTCGTCCCTGCCCTGACGCACAGACCAGTGCGGCGGTTTGAAGCGCGGAAGACGGATATTTCTGCAGCGGGACGATGATGGTCTGTATCCGTAACTTTCCACCCATGACGAAATCTCTCAGGAGCCGGCTTCGTTGCTCTTCTTCGAATTCTCGGCAGTAGGCGCAGGAGGGATGCGTGTAGACCTGCAGGAGCGGCGCCGTCGGAAGACCTATTTCCAAAATGCCTCCCGAAAGAATGCGCTCCAGGAGAGCACCGGAGACGGTTTGGGGTGAAGAAGACAGGGAGCCGCTGCCGCTCATGACTTCGTCGGCGAAGGACGGTTCGTCGGGCAGGAGATCCTCCGATGACGACATGCTCGCTGGTACGCGCAAATCCACGATTGTTACCGACGAACTGGAACTTGAGTTCGATTGCATCCAGGGCAGCGCTTGAGACCACCGTGCGGCAACATCGGAATCGCAGCCCGTCAGTAGCAACAGGATGAAGCCGGCGAGAAAGATGGGACGGCGCACGCGGGCATTGTAGACGGTTCTCCGAATAGGCGGGACAAGAAAGCCCGAATAGGGGAGAATGGCCCCCGTGAGCGATTCTCGCGTCATTATCTTGGGCATTCCCGTGGACGCCGTCACCGGCGGCCGGGCAATCCAGATTCTTCGCGGATTCCTGGCGTCTCCGGGTCGACACCACGTCATGACGCCCAATAACGAAATGCTCGTGCGCGCCTCCGAGGATCCGGCGTTCGCTCGCCTCCTCCGTTCCGCCGATCTCAATCTCGCCGATTCCACGGGTCTCCTTTGGGCGGCCCGGCAGACGGGGCAGTACCTGCCGGAGCGAGTGACGGGCGTCGATACAGTCGAGCGGCTCTGCGGAGAACTCGGTCCCGAGACACCGGTCTTTCTCCTGGGCGCCGCGCCGGGTGTCGCCGAAAAAGCCGCGGAAGCCCTTCGTCGGAAGAATCCACGGCTCAACATCCGCGGTACGCTTTCCGGATCTCCGTCGCCGTCGGATGCGCCCACGATCGTCGAGACGATCAATGCCAGCGCCGCAGCCTTGCTCCTCGTCGCCTTCGGAGCGCCCGCACAGGATCGCTGGATTGCGGACCATCTTTCGGCGATGCCTTCCGTTCGGGTAGCGATAGGCGTCGGCGGTACGCTCGATTTTCTTGCCAGTGTCCAGATCCGGGCGCCACGTTGGATGCAGAAAATCGGTCTGGAATGGCTATGGCGCTTCATTCAGCAGCCGACCCGGGCCAGGCGCATGTGGAACGCGGTCATCGTGTTTCCCTGGTTGATTCTTCGTTACGGAAGGAACGGGCCCGGTCGGTGATCGGTATCGAGTATCGGGTTTCAAGTGTCGAGAAATACGCGCCGGACGTTTCATCGTTCCCGACACCCGACACTCGTCACCCACACTTACTCCTTCAGATTCTCCACCTGCGCGATATACCACTGGCTCACGCCTTTCTTGAGCAGGACCCACTTCGATCCGGTCTTGGTTTCCACGAGATATTCGCGTTCATTGGGGGTTTCTTTGAGGAGGGTCGAATCGAGAATCTCCTCGTGACGCTCTTCCATGAGTACCAGAACGGCGATGTCGGGTTTACGGATGACCGCTCCGTGAAGGTTCAAAGTAGCGCGACCAAGCGTCGCTGCAACGCTCACGATGAGACAGCTCACGAGGATCGCCATCCCGAGCGTATGGAAATATCGTTTGGCCGAGAGGAGATGGAGCGGAAGCCGCATATCGAAGTATTCTATCAGAATAGTGCCCTGAACGCCATGTCCGCCACAACCCCTCTCATGAGAGGCGATGCACGCACCGCGATGGCCCGGACGGGCGGATCGATGATACTGTTGCCGCATGAAGAAGCTCTGTCTCATCATTATCGACGGTTTCGGCGTGGCTCCCGCGGGCAAGGGGAACGCCCGCGAAGAGGCATCCATGCCAACGGTGCGGCGATTGGAGGCGGAATGCCCGAACGTGATCATGCAGGCCTCTGGGAACGCAGTGGGTTTGCCCGAGGGGCAGCAGGGTGCGAGCGAGCCGGGCCATCTCACGATCGGGGCCGGCCGTGTCGTATGGCAGCCGCTCGAGGAGATCAGTCGCGCCGTTCGGCTGGGCGAGTTCTTCCATAATCCGGTGCTCCGCGACGCTTGCGATCGCGCCAAGCGCGACGGCGTGGCGCTGCATCTCGTCGGCCTCTATTCCTCCGGCGGCGTCCACAGCGCCATCGACCACTTCCACGGCGCGCTGCGGCTCGCCAAGGAGCGAGGTGTGGACAAAGTGTTCCTCCACTTGTTCGGCGACGGCCGCGACGTGCCCGAGCAGCATTTCTGCACAGATTTCAGCCTGTTACGGGAAGAGGTGACCGCACTGCAGCTCGGGACCATCGCTTCGCTCGTCGGGCGCTTCTACGCGATGGACCGGGATCGGCAGTACAAGGACCGTATCAAGGTCGCCTACGACCTGCTCACGGCCGGAGAGGGGGAGACCGAGGACGATTTTTGCGCCGGCGCCAAACGTTGGTACCTCCAGGCGAAGGACAAGGAGAAGACCGATTACTACATCCGCCCTCTCAAGACCTCGGTGTTCCAGCCCATCGCGGCGAACGATGTCGTCATCTGCGTCAACTTCCGCAGCGACCGCATGATCCAGATCGTGCGCGCCCTCGAAGCCGAGGATTTCCGCGAATTCCCGCGCCCCGTGCGCGTGCGAGACGTGGTGTGCATGGGGCCCTATTCCGACCATCTTCCCGTGGCCTTTCCACCGCAGAAGATCCATAACACCCTCGGCGAGGTCGTCTCCAAGGCCGGCCTCAAGCAGCTCCGGCTCGCCGAGACCGACAAGTTCGCGCACGTGACGTTCTTCTTCAATGCCCAGGAACACGAGCCGTACCCGGGCGAAGACCGCATCCTCGTGGAATCGCCCAAGGTCACCAACTACGCCGATACGCCGGCCATGAGCGCGTCCAAGCTCAGCGATGAGCTCGTGAAGGCGGCGGAGAAGGGCGAACACGGGTTCATCGTCATTAACTACGCCAACCCCGATCTCGTCGGGCACGGCGGCAAGCCCGAGGCAGTCGTGGAGGCCTGCCAGTCCGTCGACGCGAACCTGGCGCGCGTGCTGCCCGTCCTGGAGCGCAACGGGTACGAGTGGATCATCACGGCCGACCACGGCAACGCGGAACAGATGTATTACCCCGGCACGGACACCGTCTGTCCCAGCCACACCACGAATCCCGTGCAGACCTTCGTGCATTCGGCGGCTTTCCCCGATGCGGCTTCGCTTAAGCCATTCACGGGCCTGAAAGACATCGCGCCGCTCTGTCTCACCGCACTCGGCATCCCCGTGCCGTCGGATATGCGCTGAAAGCGTCCACTGCTGTATGCTGTACTCATGATCCAGACGACGTTTCGTACGGCCACGTTTTTCGACGACCTCGCGGCGGCGAAAGATCGCCACGTGCATCTGATTTTGATCGCGACGAAGCCCGATATCATCAAACAAGTTCCCCTCTACAAGGAACTCAAGAAGCGCGGACACCTCGCCGTCCTCGGCCACACCGGCCAGCACTACGACGAGAATCTGAGCGGGGGGATGCTGAAGGAGTTCGGCGTGGAACCGGATTTCAACCTCAACGTCCGCGGCAGCATGCACGAGGTGGTGAGCCAGATCATCGGGCGGCTCGGGGACATCTGCTCCGAACTCAAAAAGCGGGGCAAGATCGTGATCCCGTACGTCCACGGCGACACGACAACGGCCATGGCCGCGAGCAACGCGGGATTCTGCAACGGCTTTGCTTCCGTACACGTGGAAGCGGGCATCCGCACGCTCACGCCGAAGTTCAAGGAATTCGGATTCGGTGCCGACATCGACCCCAAGGCCTGGCACGTCTTCCTGCAAGATCGGAAGAACTGGGAACGCGGTTCGCTCGAGCCCTATCCCGAGCAGTTCAACACGCGCGCATCCGAGGCGGCGACGGGCATCCACCTGGCGCCGGTCGAGTTGGACCGCGAGTTCCTCGCGAGCGAAGGCTTCCCCGAGGACCGAGTGTTCGTCGTCGGGAACTCCGTCGTCGATGCCACGGAGGAGGCGATGGCGCGCATGAAGGAATCGAAAGTTTTCGAGCGTCATCCCGGACTCGCGAAGGGGGACTTCGTGCGGTTCTGCATTCACCGCCGCGAAAATTGCATCTCCGAAAAGCGCTTCCGCGCGATCTACGACGCGATGGTCGATCTCGTGAAGGACGGTCGCACGGTGCTGCTCATCTCCATGATCCAGACGGAGCTTGCCTTTGAGCGCTTCGGCCTCAAAGAGGAAGTCAAAGCCCTCGCGAAGGCACATCCGAATTTCATTTATTCGCCCGTGTGGGCGGAGTACGTCGACGTCATCGCCGCGATGAGCAAGGCGGCCATCTGCGCCACCGATTCCGGGTCCATGCAGGAGGAGATGAACGCGATGGGTATCCCGTGCATCACCTTGCGTTTCGGTTCCGATCGCAGCGAGTCGGCCATCAACGGCGGCAACCTCATCGCGCCGCCCACGCACGCGAAAGCGATCAAGACGCTCATCGAGTACGCGTGGGACAACAAGGAGATGCGAAAGGCGAAGAAGATCTACGGCAAGGACGTGAGCAAGAAGTGCATCGACGCCGTCGAGGCGATCCTCAAGAAAGGCGAGGCCTTCCGGACGGAAGAGGAGAGAGTGCGGTTCTAAAATACCTTCCTCTCCTGCGGAAGCATTACTGGCTCCGCATAGGTGCTGCTGGCTTTCGCTGAGATGGCCCAATGGTAGACGTCGTCATTTTCGCGGATGCCGACAGCGTCGATCTCGTTCCAGCCGGGAACGTTCTTCGAAGAGAGATACAGGCGAATCGTTTTTGTCCGGACATCGGCGGCGGGCGAGATTTCCGCCAGGGCAGGCTCGTTAGGACTCGATTGTCTGGCCGGATCCTGCCCCTGCCAGAGGACAGTTTCTTTGGCGCCGTTTATCGCGGTGATCTTCTTGAGGGCCCCCGGGTTATACGTTTCGTAGACGATGATATGCCGAGGCGTGAGCTCTTTTCCGTAGGTGAGATCGATCCATTCATCCTGCTCATCCGGGGTTGCAGATGCCCATGCTGTTACAACATCCCCGATGCAGGGCGTGTTCGGTTCTCCGGTTGCCTGCTCCGGGCCCCAATCACGTCCTTCGGGAGCTTTGGAAGATGCGCCTGGGCAGGGAAACATCTCTGGTGGAACGTCCACGGCGATCGAAGGATTTTTCAGCTGATTAACCTGGGTTTGCAAGGCGACCATTTCATCGCGCGCATGGTTCTGTGTTTCGCGGATGTCCTGGTTCTGGCGGTAGATCATCGCTGTGAGGATCAGCGACGCCGACGAGGTGACGATGCCGAAACCGACGGCGATTTCCATAAGGGTGAGTTGGCGAGCCATACGGGAATTGTTGCCGATGCGGAGCGGAGGAACAAGTTGCAGGCGGAACGACAGGTGGCTCCGAGTACTCTAGTATTCCCGTATTCCAGTCCCCTCGATGCTCCAAAGACTCCGCGAAACCCTGGCCCTCGCCCTTCTCTCGCTTCTTCCGTTCCACGCGTTCCTCATCACCGTGGCGACGAGGATCGTCGCGGGGCCGAACCACGCGCCGCTCGGCGCTCTCGCGCTCTGGAAGGAAGCACTGCTCGCGATCATCGTGCTTCTCGGACTCTTTGAGTGTCACCGAAACCTAAAAGCTAAAAGCTTAAAGCTAGACGTCGATCTCCTCGACATCTCCATCGGCCTCTTCGCGATCGTCGCGCTCGCCGTTTCCTTCGTCACGACGCTCCCGCTTACGGCCGCGGTCTACGGTTTTCGCTACGACTTGCTCGCGCCGCTCACGTTCCTCGTCTTGCGGCGCGTGCCGTGGTCGCCGACGTTCGTCCGCAGCGCGGGAAGGACGCTTTGCGTCGCGGCCGTCGCCGCGTGCGTGCTCGGACTCGGCGTCTATGTGCTGCCCGATTCTTTCTATCGCGCGCTCGGCTACTCCGATCTTCACTCGCTGTACGTTCCCGGTGCTCCGCTCGCCGCGTTCCAACAGCTCGGCGGCTCGGCGATCCGCCGCATGCAGGGACCGATGAGCGGCCCGAACCAGTTCGGACTGTGGCTCCTCTTGCCGTGGTCGTTGGCACTTGTCGGCGTTCTCCAAAAGCTCACAACAGGCAAGAAGATGAAACGGTCGCTTGGGTTCGCGCTTCTGCTCTTTACGGTCGGAATCGTCATGAGCTTCTCACGTTCCGCGTGGGTGGCCGCCGCCGTGATCGGAGCGCTCGCGCTTTGGATCTACGTGCCGAAGTCCGTCCGTTGCACGATGGCATGGATCGCCGCGATCTTTCTCTCAACCGTTCTCACGGGGGTCACCGTCCTCTTCCCGCAAGCGATCCTGCGGAGCGTCAGCAACCGCGGACATATCGAGAAGCCGCTCCTCGCGATCGATCGTATCGTCGAGAATCCCATCGGCCGCGGACTCGGGTCCGCGGGACCGGCGAGTAACCGCTTGAGTGACGCGTGCGTGGAACTCCCCGCGGGCAGCGATGCCGCGTGGGCGAAGGATCGCCCCGATCTTTGCGTCTTCGTCGGCGGCGCGCAGGTGCAGCCCGTCGGCCGCGCATGCTCCTGCCCGTTTTTGCCGGAGAACTGGTACCTCCAGATCGGCGTGGAGGCGGGCATCGTCGGCATGCTGCTGTGGATCGGCGTTACGGGGTTGATGCTGTGGAAGCTCGCAGCGATGTCGGGTGTCGGGAGTCGGGTGTCGGGGTCGATCGCGCCGTCCGTGTTCTTCGCTTTCCTTGGCGTGAGTGTCGCGGGACTCTTCTTACACAGTTGGGAGGACGCCGCCGTCGCGATGAGCGTCTGGCTTCTTGCGGCAGCCGCGTTGTCAAAAACGACACATTCGCTTGGTGAGGAGCCTCCGGCTCAGTAGGCTAGCGCCATGCTCCACCCCGGAAGCATCGTCATCCTCGATTTCGGCGGACAATACGCGCACCTCATCGGGAACCGCGTCCGCCGCCTCGGAGCCTATTCCGAGATCCGCGTCCCGGAGACGCCCGCGTCCGAGCTCAAGGGCTGCGCCGGCATCATCCTTTCGGGCGGTCCGCAGAGCGTGTATGAGAAAGGCAGTCCCCAGGCCGATCCGAAGATCTTCGATCTCGGTGTCCCGGTGCTCGGGTTGTGCTACGGACACCAGTGGCTCGCGCACGCGCTCGGGGGAGAGGTAAAACCGGGGACGGTGAAGGAATATGGCCCTACGAAAGTACGGCGCCAGGACGCCAAGACGCCAGGACGCCTGGATGTTCTCCAGGGGTTGCCTCGGGAATTCACGACGTGGATGTCCCACGGGGACGTCGTTACCAAAGTCCCGGAAGGTTTCACGGAGACGCTCACCTCGGAGAACGGACTCATTGCCGCGATGGCGAATCCGAACAAGAAAATCTTCGGCATCCAGTTCCACATCGAGGTCACGCACACCGAGGGGGGCATGACGATTCTCGAGAACTTCGTGAAGCTCTGTGCGCCCGCGCCCTGGAACATCGACAGCTTCGCCGACTACATCGGCGCGCAGGTGAAGAAGGAGGTGGGAGATAAGAAGGTCTTCATGCTCGTCTCCGGCGGCGTCGATTCCACGGTGGCCTTCACGCTGCTCAACGAAGTTCTCGGTCACGATCGTGTTCAGGGACTCCTTGTCGATACCGGTCTCATGCGCAAGAACGAGGTGGCGCTCATCAAAGAGGCGTTCGATCGATTGGGCATCAAAAACCTGCGGATCGAAGATGCTTCCGCGGAGTTTTTCAAAAACCTCGAAGGGGTCTATGAGCCGGAGGCGAAGCGCAAAGTCATCGGCGATACGTTCCTCGCCGTCCAGAAGCGCGTGAGCGAGGAGATGAACCTCCGGATCGAGGACGGCTGGATGCTCGGGCAGGGGACGATCTACCCCGACACCATCGAGACCGGCGGCACGAAGCACGCGGACCACATCAAGACGCACCACAACCGCGTCGATGCCATCCAAAAACTCATCGAGAAAGGTCTCGTCATCGAGCCGCTCAAGGAGCTCTATAAGGACGAAGTCCGCACGCTCGGCGAGGAGCTCGGTCTCCCGCGCGAGCTCGTGTGGCGGCATCCCTTCCCGGGGCCAGGCTTGGGCGTTCGCATCCTCTGCTCAAAAGAACCCTTTGGGGGCACGCCTTCGACATGCCAGGGCGTGAATCTTCCCAACACGATCCTCCCCGTGAAATCCGTCGGCGTGCAGGGCGACGGTCGCACCTATCGCCATGCCGTGGCGCTCTTCGCGAAGGACCCCGCGACCGTCATGTCGGAGCACCTCAAGCTCGCGACCGACATCCCGAACCGCGACCGCGAGATCAGCCGCGTTCTCCTCTGCACGTCGCAATCCGAGGTTCCGTCCCTCGTCTTCACGCCCGGGTACCTCACGCGCGAGCGCGCGGACCTCCTCCGCGAAGCCGACGACGTCGCCCAGCGCATCATGCGCGAGGACGGCCTCGGCGACGCCATATGGCAGTTCCCGGTCGTGCTCGTGCCCTTCGGCACCGCGAAGAACGGTCAGTCCATCGTTCTGCGTCCCATCAGCTCCACCGACGCGATGACGGCCAACGCGTTTGTCCTGCCACCGAAGACGCTCAAGCGCATGACGGAGGCCGTCATGGCCGTCGACGGCATCGACTTGGTCTTCCTCGATCTCACGAATAAACCGCCGGGCACGATCGAGTGGGAGTGAGGAAAGCCATCAAGCCATCGAAGCCGCCGGGGCCCCGAGCTTGACGGGGGATCGAGCGAGAATGAAGAAAGACTCTCAGATATTTCCGATCATCACAGTCATCACGATCACGAGAGATCAGGCGTGAGGAATGTTCAGTGTTTGGGGAGGTATTCTTTGACGAACAGTTTTTCAACCGGCGTATGGTTGGCATCGCGCTGACGAATGGTTTCTGCGGCAGTCCACTCATCCTGGCCGACTTTGATTTCCTGCTTATCGATCAGGCGGAAGAATTCGCCATCGTCTTGCGCTTTGGAGAGTTTCACGCTCATGCCCCTCAAAAGATTGTACGCATCGGCGGAACGGACGATTGCGGGGTCGTTGGCGCGATAATGCTCGTAGGCGTTTCCCTTTACTTTTGCGACAGGCAAGAGTGTGTCGCGTACGTATTGGTTCAGCATATGCTCGGGCGTTTTTGAGAATGCCATGGCTGCATATCGCAATGTCAGCAGGGCGTCGGGGGGCAGCGAACCAAAAGATGTGACGCCTGCAACAGGGCAGGTCGGTTGACCGTTGACGATCAGCTCATGGAGCCGCGCGTTTGTGTCGGCACCGGAGAGTCTTTCTCCTGCTACTCCACGCTCCGGCTGACGGATGCCCGCGAGCGCTTTTCGCAAAGCAAGAGCGCCCTTCGTCGCCGCGGCTGCCTTCGGTAGTTCGGGGCGAGAGCTGAACAATCCGAATTTCTTCACGGTTTTCGTACGGTGAGCGTGCATCAAATCCGTGCCGTGCAAGATCAGAAAGGCGGTAAAAACAGGATGATTTTCCGCAAGACTCTTTGCTTTCCGAGGATCCGTTGCGGCATTTTCAAGCTCTTTTGCATACATCTCCATTTCCACGGGTGGGATCATCGAAAGCATTGAGGACAGCGTTCTGGCTGAAGCAGCCTCCCGGTCTTCGGGGGCGTGCGTAGGGAGAATTTCAATTTTGTTGGTCATGCTCTTATTCTAGCGGAAAACATCGAATCAGTCACGAGGACGAAAGGAGCAATTCTGCCGGGAAAACCGCTGTGCGTATGGGTATTCCCCGCTACACTGTGCACTCCATGCCGGGAAATCCCATCGAGGAATCGGTTCTCCAGGCGTACGTGGTGCGTGCGCAGCGCGGCGATACCCAATCGTTCGAGAAGATCTACGACCATTTTTTCCCGGCGGTGTACCGCTATACCTCTTTCCGCGTGCAGCCCGAGCTCGTGGAAGATCTCGTAGCCGACGTGTTCGTGAAGGTATGGGAGAAGCTGCACACCTATAAGCCGCAGGGCGGCATTCCGTTTGCTGCGTGGCTCTTTCGCATCGCGCGCCACGCGATCATCGACGTGTATCGCCAGCAGCGTCAGACGGAAGAGGTCTCCGAGGAGATGCCCGATCCCGACGCGTTCAACCGCGCCGACGCCCGCGTCCGCCGCGCGGATATGCTCGCGATGGTACGTACTGCCGTGGAGGCGCTACCACACCGGTATCGAGAAGTTCTCACGCTGACCTACATCGCCGATCTTCCGCATGATGAGGTGGCTCGCGTTCTTCGTTTGACCGAAGGCGCCGTGCGCATTCTGAAGTTCCGAGCTCTGAAGAAATTAGAGGCACTTCTGCCTCCAGAAGCCCGCGAAGGGGCGTAACAAAAGCCCCTCCTTTTCGTTTATACAGTCGTTCGATGCCTCTCTCTCCCGCTTCCGCACCGGCAGAACCCGAACGCCTGCTCCGGCAGAGCGCTCTGGACCTGAGTCCTTCTGACGCGGCGAAATCCAGAGTTTTTGGCAAATTGCAGCGAAAAATGACGGCTGCTCGCTTGCTCGAAGCGGCACGTGAGGCTGCCGAGCCAACCCCGGAAATGGCTCCTCTTCTGTGGGCACGCGTTCGTTCGCACTTGAGTCCGGTTACCACGTTAGGATTCTGGGATCGCGTACGGGAGACGCTGTTTCCCTCCGAAGATGCCGCTTCCACGGTGTGGGCCCGTATTGCTCCGCAACTGCAGACATCGCCCGTTCGTGCTTTCCATCCTCTCAAGTGGGCCGCCGCTTTTGCCGTCGTCGCCATCGTGGTTCGCTTGAGTCCGCTTCTCGTTCTTGCTCCTCGTTCGGTTGCCGAATCCCCGGTGATCGCAACCGCGACCCGTGGGACGGCATTCATTCTCGTCGGCGGTCTCTGGCAGCCCATCGAGGGCGAGCTGCGCTTGCAGAAGGCGTCCCGTCTCCAGACCGATGACGGAGAGCTCACGATCGTGCTCCATGACGATGCCGTTTTCCGTCTCGCCCCTCACACGACGATTTCTTTGAATGATGTCAGCGACCGTCCTTCGTCCGCCTCCGGTGAGCCGACACTCACTCTTGAACAAGGGGAACTCTGGGTGATGGGCTTTGCGCCGAAGCCGGTTCGCGGCATTACGATCGGTACGGCCCAAGGATGGATCACTCTTCAGGAGGGAAGTCTTTCCGTGGACCAGGAGATGAGGTCCGTTGCCGTCGTGCGTTCCTGGGATCGCAGTGCGATTGTCACGCGCCGAGGCATTGCCATCTCGATCCTTGCCGGCGAGGAGCTCACGCTCAAAAAAGAAGAGTCTCTTACACCGAAGAAACTGGATGCCGATCTCTACGGCGATTCCTGGATTGCTGCCAACATTGCCCGCGATGCCGTTCACCAGAAGGAACTTGCGCAGATGCAGCGCGAGCGCCGTGCCGCTGCTGCCGGCATTTTGCCGGATTCGCGACTGTATCCCGTGAAGCGACTGGCGGAAGCCGTCGATGTCCTGCTTACCTTCGGCAGCGAGGCCAAGACCCGTAAGGTGCTCAACCATGCCAATACGCGCTTGAGCGAGGCGGCCGCATTGCTGACAACCGGTACCGGTTCCGAGGCGCAGGCCCAGGCGCAGACCGCCCTTAGGGAGTTCCGCGATACTGTCCTCTCGGTTGCCACCGGTTCCGGGGACACCGCAATCGACGAGATTCTCGAAGACGAAGTCGTGGCCACCGCCACCGCGGATACCTCGGCCGCGCTGCCAACGGATGACGCTTACCTGCTCAAGCAGGCCGTGAGAGAGACGATCGCTTCGTTGCCCGATACGGTGGAGAAGCCCGACGTGGCCGCCGCCGCCGTACTGGACGAAGTGAGTCTCGCGAAGAGACATGCCGAAGAAGGAGATCTTTCTGTTGCCCAGGCGAAACTTGCGGAGGTCCGAGAATCGCTCAGTGCGCAGACGGGAACGTCCGCTCTGCTCACCCCCGAAGGTCGACAGGAGGTGGAAGCCACTATTGCAGCGGTGGAGAATTCCGTCGAAGAACAGAGCGTGGGTCGCCCGGACAGGCTCCCCGATTCGTCCGCCGCTCTCACGCGTCGAACGGAGCCGCTTCTTCCGTCGCAACTACAGCAGGTTCCGTTGTCGGATGAGGAGGTGGAGCAGTTTGTGCAGCGCATCCGCGGCCAGATTTTCGTTTTCGAGCTCCGTCGTTCACAGATGAACGAGCTTCGCGAACAGATTCGCTCGCTTGAGCACCACTCCGATAAGGGGCGCATCCTGCGACGCCTGTACCATGTGATGCCCAATAACGGTCTTGCGCAGGAGATCCGCCGCCAAATTGGCATCCTCGATGAGCAGAATCGCAAAATCCAGCGAGAGATGCAGGAGTCGAGTGCATCTGCGGAAAGCGGAACGGGGGATTTGGTCACGGGGGAGTGAAGGGTAGCTTGTTCGTGGACCCTCCCTTGACGCCTTTTCGCCATATCTCCACACTATCGCCCTATGTACACCATTACGGATCTCAAGCCCGGCCGCGCCATCTCCATCGACGGCGAGCCGTACCTCGTCCTCGCCTCCCAGTTCGGCCGCAAAAGCCAGAGCAAGGCGAATATGCAGTGCAAACTGAAGAATCTCCAGACGGGCGTCATCATGGCCAGGAACTTCCAGGGATCGGAGAAGATCGAGCCGGCCGACGTGGGGTACCGACACGTGCAGTTTCTCTACAGGGATAACGAAGCGGCGACGTTCATGGACCTTGAGACGTACGACCAGTTCGCCATCCAGCTTGATTCCCTCGAGGGAATCGCCGGTTTTCTCACGGAGAGCCTGGAGTGCGACGCGCTCATGTACGGCGAGAAGCCTATCTCGATCAAGCTCCCGTCCACGGTCATTCTCACGGTGAAGGAGACGATCCCGGGTGTGAAGGGCGATACCGCCACGGGCGGCTCCAAGCCCGCTACCATGGATACCGGCCTCGTCGTGCAGGTGCCCCTCTTCGTCAACGAAGGCGACAAGGTGAAGGTAAACACCGAGACCGGCGAGTACCGCGAGCGGGCCTAGGCTTAGTTAATCTCGAAGATACGCTCTTCCAACTTGGCGTGCTTGGCCCCGGGGATCGGCGTTTCGTGGACGATGACTTTTTTGCGATGTGGCAAAACCAAGACGGTTTTATCCCTGAGTGGACTTAAAGGCTCCTCCGCGACATCGGCCTTCAGCAAGTGTGGACTGAGGTAGTGAAAATCCTGCCGGATCAAGCGACTGAGGCGTTCGGCGATGTCCATCGTATTCTCGGGATTCTCGCAGCATTCTTTGGGGCATTTGGTCGTACGGCCGCCATAGACGAGAACATACGTGTCATCGGGAAGACAGTGCTTCAGGAGATCATTCAATTGGTCGGCGTATTCGTCAGGAAGCGAGGCGATTTGCGATGTGTGGAAGCGCGCGTCGTAGCTGCCGCGGCCAATCCTTTTGCCGGTGTCGTGACGAATCCCCATCGTGACGAACAATGCCGTTACGGACCTCTCGGATGATCTTGTTCTTCGATCCGAGCGACGTCATGCGTATGCTTTCATCATTGTTGGGGAGTGTTTCGGGCTTGCCCGAGATTTTCAAAGTCGGTGCTACCCGAAGGTCAACATGGACGGTATTTTGGAAGTTCATAGGACGCGCATGCTACCCGGGCCCCGCGGCATCGCAATTCTTTTCTCCGGTCAGAGGTATTTCTTCAGGACGTCGTTGATCATTTTCGGATTCGCCTGGCCCTTGGTCTGCTTCATCACGTAGCCCACGATGGCGCCGATGGCCTGCTGCTTGCCGTTCTTGTAGTCCTCGACGGCCTTGGGGTTCTTCTCAATAGCCTCTTTCACAGCGGCCTCGATGGCTCCGGTGTCCGAGATCTGGCCCATGCCTTCCTCTTTGATGATCTGTTCCGGCTTCTTGCCGGTCTCCACCATCTTCTCGAGTACGGTCTTGCCGGCGTTGGCAGAGATCGTTCCCTTGTCGATGCTTTCTACGAGGGCGAGCACGTCCTCAACGCCCGGGGCGTCATCGATCGACTTCTCCGCGGCATTCAGAAATCCGAGAAGCTGCGAGAGGATCAGGCTTGAAGCACGCTTGCCGTCGCCGGTTTTGGTCTCCACGGCGTCGAAAAGCTTCTGGAGACGGGATTCGTCGAGAAGCAGAGTCACCTCCGCTTCCGTGAGGCCCAGTTTTGTGTAGTGTTCGCGCTGCTGCGAGGGGAGACGCGGGAGCGACGCCTTCGCTTTCGCGATCGTGTCCGCGGTCGTCACGAGCGGCGGGATGTCGGGCTCCGGGAAGTAACGGTAGTCGTCGGCGGATTCTTTGTCGCGTAGCAACCGAGTTCTTCCTTCGTCGTCCATCCAGCCTACGGTGATGTTTCCGGGGAGCGGCTTTCCCGTTTCCTCCCAGAGTTTCCGCAGCCGCTCTTCCTCATAGGCAAGGGCGCGTTCGAGGGCACGGAAGGAGTTCAAGTTCTTGATCTCACTGCGCGGGTTGAGCTTCGCGGTGCCTTTCTCGCGGAGCGAGATCGAGGCGTCGAAGCGCATCATGCCCTTGAACATGTCGGCCTCCGAGGCGTCGACGGCGAGGAGAATGCGGCGCAATTCCTGCGCGAAGGCGCTGGCTTCGTCGGCCGAGCGCAGGTCCGGTTCCGTGACGATCTCCATGAGCGGAGAGCCAGCGCGGTTGTAGTCGCAGAGCGTCACGTCGCCGCGGTGAGAGAGCTTTCCGGCGTCGTTCTCCAGGTGCAAGCGCGTGATGCCGCAGGTCATCGCCGTCTTCCCGCACAGATATGCCACCGCGCCCTTCGATGCCAACGGGTAGTCGTACTGTGAGATCTGGAAGCCGTAGGGGAGATCCGGGTAGAAGTAGTGCTTGCGGTCGAAGTGGCAGTCGGGGTTCACGGTACAGCCGAGTGCGAGCGAGGCGCGGACGGCTTTTTCGATCACGGTCTTGTTCGGCACGGGGAGCGTACCCGGATGACCCATGCAGATTTCGCACACGGTGGTGTTCGGCTCCTTGCCGAAAGCGTCCGTGGAGCACCCGCAGAACATCTTCGTCTTGGAATTCACCTGCGCGTGGACTTCGAGGCCGATGATGACTTCCAGAGCTGGTGGCATTTTCAGGATAACTGTAGCAGTTTTTAGCAGAGAGTTTTTAGTTTTTAGAGCGGAGGGAAATGGAGAACCGATTCAACATTCTCATGACTTCGTCGAGCAAGCCCTGAGTGCCCTGCCGGCTATCCTTTTTGCCGAATGAAAGCCGCTCCGCGAGTTCCAGTTGGGTTTCGAGTTCACCACCGGAACCTGCGGCGATCAGAATAAAATTCAAAAAATCCTTTTGAGTGGATCTCTTGCTTCCTTCTGCGATATTCGAAGGAATAGAAACCGATGCCCTTCGCATCTGCTGGGTCAGACCGAATAGTTCTGATTTTGGAAATTGCTCTGTCAGTCCATAAACGCTGACGACGAGTTCCATGCTTTTCTGCCAGACGATCAGGTCTCTGAAGTTTCGAGAACCCATAGCAAAGAATCGTATACTAAAAACTAATAACTAAAAACTACAAACTCCAACGATTACAGTTTTCTCCCCTTCGGCGTCGGTTTATCGACGATCAGGATGCCGTCCAGGTGGTCCACTTCGTGCTGCACTACCCGAGCTTCGAACATTTCGAGCTGGCGTTCCTGGTGCTGGCCTTTCGAATCCATGAACGCCACCGTGATTTTGGTAGAGCGCTCGATGGGCAGATAGATCTTCGGCAGGCTCAGGCAGCCTTCCTCATCCACGTTCGTTTCCGCGCTCTTTGAGGTGATCTCCGGGTTGATGAGCGCCATGAACTTGCCGTTGATCGGCGCGATGCAGATCCTCAGCGACTCTCCCACCTGCGGCGCCGCAAGGCCGACGCCGTCGGCTTTCACCATCGTCTCGCCCATGTCGCGGATGAGGTCTTTGATCCTCTTCGTCACTTTCGGCACCTTCTTCCCCTTCGCACGGAGAGTCGGATGGTCGGCGCCGGTGAGGATCGGAAGAATAGCCACGTCGAAATTCTATCAGATTCGCCTATAGAAGCCAAAATATGAGTTTTTCTCTTTCGGAGTCTCTTACTTCACCAATTGCTTCACTGCGGCGCACTTCCGCAAGTCTTCCATCGAACGGATACGGCCGGCGGCGAGCATCTTCTCGAGTACTTCGGCAGCGAGGATGGCATCATCCAGAGCGCGATGGCGCATCGTCGGCAATTGGAGATTGAACTTACGGGTGAGGACGTCGAGAGAATGCCGGAAATCCTGCGGGTGCAGGAATTGGCTCATTTTCATCGTGCAGAAGCACTCGGGAAGCTCTACGTAACCCCAGCAGTATTCCTTTTCGGCTTCGAGGAACGAGAAGTCGAATGCGGCGTTGTGAGCGACGAGCGCGGTGCCCGCGGCGAATTCCAGGAACTTCGGGAGTACTTCCTCGATGCGCGGCGCATCCTTCACCATGTCGTCCGAGATCTTATTCACCTGCCGGGCCTCGAAGGGGATCTCGCGCTCGGGGTTTACGAACGAGCTGAAAGTTCTGTCCCGGAGAATTTGGCCGTTCTCAAACCGAACGCCCCCGATCTCGACCAAGCGGTGCCCTTTGCGCGCGTCGAGGCCTGTCGTTTCGATGTCAAAAATGGTGAGCGGCGGAAGGGTCATGGGAGTGGGACGATACACACGATGAACCAGAACTGTCATTGTGATCCGGAATCCTTTGTGACGCCATCATATCGTCCTGGAAATTTCGAATGTCGAATGACAAACGGCGGCGTGAACAAAAGAAAAATTCGTCATTCGCTCTCCGTGATCCGTCATGAACCTGGTATTCTCGTCCTCTCATGGCAAAACTGATCGCCAGCGACGTTCTCACGGAACTCAGGGCTCACTACAAACCGCCACGGACCTTCTTGGATCATACTACGCCTTTTCAGCTCCTGGTCGCGACGATCCTGAGCGCGCAGTGCACCGACGCGCGCGTGAACACCGTCACGCCGGCGCTCTTTAAAAAATATCCGGATCCCAAGCGCCTCGCGTCGGCCGGTCAGAAGGAAATCGAGACCTTGATCCACTCGTGCGGAACGTTCCGGAACAAGGCGAGGTTTATTCGCGAGCTCGCGAAAACGCTTCTCGAGAAGCACGACGGCGAAGTTCCGCGGACCATGGACGAATTGATCAAGCTTCCCGGCGTCGGCCGCAAGACTGCCTCGATCATTCTCTATGCCTCCTTCGGCAAGAATCTCGGCATCGCCGTGGACACGCACGTGACCCGCATCAGCCTGCGCTTGGGGCTGACGAAGCATCGGGATCCCAAGAAGATCGAAGTCGATCTCCTGAAGGCGCTTCCGCCCGAAGACTGGGGAGAGATCAATACGCAGATGATCAGCCACGGCAGGGCCGTCTGCACCGCGTATCAACGCAAATGCGACCAATGCATGTTCCAGGGCCGTTGCCCGTCGTCATGGACGCGCGGGAAGAAGGATTTGGCGAAGTCTTCTACGATTCCTTCCCGCCGTCGCAGCACGTCTCGCAGAGCTGCCCGCACACGGCGCAGAAGCGCTTGAGCTTCTTCGTCACGAGGTTGCCCCCGCAGATCGGGCAGCGGTCATCCGGCGGGCAGATTGTGTTCTCCATGCGTGCTCTCAGTGAACCACAAGCAAAAGGCGTGCGCACGCACGCCTTTGCCGTTTCTTTCTGTACCGTCGATATCAGTTCGTGATGGCCGTATCGTCATCGGTGTGCACGTAGGCGAGTGCTCCGTGCTGGTGCATGTCCAAGCCGGCAAGTTCCACGCTCGCAGGGACGCGCAGTCCTCCGAGGACGGTCTTCACGATGAGCCAACAGATCGTGGAGCCGAGGACGATGAAAGCGCCGACGGAAATCACGCCGATGAACTGAGTCGTGAGCAGTGCCAGGCCGCCTCCGTAGAAAAGTCCGTCGTATGAGCCCACCGAGCCGGCCTTGGTGGCGAAGAGTCCTACCGCGAGCGTGCCGAAAACACCGTTGACGAGGTGTACCGACAGCGCCCCGACGGGGTCGTCCAGTTTGAGCTTGTCAAACAAAGGGCCAGCCGCATAGCACAGGATGCCCGAAATCAGCCCGATGGTGACGGAACCCGCCATGGAAACGGCGTTGCAGCCTGCGGTAATCGCGACGAGGCCCGCGAGCGTACCGTTGAGCATGACTCCCAGATCGCCGTGCTTGCGGTAATAGTACGACAAGAACATCGCAGAGGTCATGCCTGCTGCGCCCGCGAGCATGGTTGTCGCCATGACGTGGGAGATGGCCGCTGCGTCGCCCGCCATGGTGCTGCCTGCATTGAAGCCGAACCAGCCCATCCAGAGAATCAGCGTTCCCAGGGTCGCAAGGGAGAGGTTATGCGCGGGGAAAGAGCGCGCCTTGCCGTTCACGAACTTGCCGATGCGCGGACCGAGAATGATTGTGCCGGTGAGACAACACCAACCGCCGATGGAATGGACGATCGTCGACCCGGCGAAATCCTGAAACGGGACCGTGAGTTTGCTTAAGAATCCTCCTCCCCATGCCCAATGCCCGGCAATGGGGTACAGGATGCCGACGAGCAGGATCGAGAAGAACATGTATGCCGAGAATTTCATGCGCTCCGCGACGATGCCGGAGACGATGCTCGCCGCGGCATCCGCGAAGGCCAACTGGAAGAAAAATTTCGCAGAGGCCGGAATCGAGGACCAGGCGAGCGATGAAAAGATCGACGTGTCTCCCGTAAAGGACGGAAAGAAGCCCCCGAGTCCCACCGCAGCGTTGCCGTCCGCGAACATCAGACCGAAGCCGACGGCCCAAAAGGCGAGAGCCGAAACGGCAAGCACCCCGTAGTTCATCGCAAGAACGTTTGTCGCGTGCTTGGCACGAGCAAGCCCCGCCTCTAGCATCGCGAATCCCGTCCCCATCCAGAAGACAAGGCAACCTGCAAGGACGGTCCAGACGGTATCAATAGCCAGTTTCAGATCCGCGGCGGTGAGTTCCATGATGATGAGGGTGAAAGAAGTATGGGGAGAGATTGTCGCGAGATCGGCTTCGCGAGGGGGAGTCCGCTCTTACGCGTCGAAATACTTGAAGAATTCGTACGGCGTGGGGCGCATTTCGGCCTCGTGCACCTCGCCGCGCTTCTGTGCGATGTAGTTCTGGATGAATTCTTCGGAGAAGACTCCGTTTTTCGTGAGGAAGGCATGATCAGACTCAAGTGCATCGAGGGCTTCGGAGAGGTTCTTCGGTGCATGCTTGATTTTCGCGAGATCCGCCGGAGCCATCTCATACAGGTTCCCGTCCGTATGACTGCCCGGGTTCATTTTTTGCTCGATGCCATCGAGACCGGCAAGGAGGAGTGCGGAGAAAGCGAGGTAGGGGTTGCAGACGGGATCCGGCATGCGGAACTCGATGCGCTTGGCCTTGGGATTGTTGCTGTACATCGGGATACGGATGGCGGCCGAGCGGTTTCGCGCCGAGTAGATCAGGTTCACGGGAGCTTCGAATCCCGGGACAAGGCGCTTGTAACTGTTGGTCGTCGGGTTGCAGATCGCTGCGAGGGCGCCGGCGTGCTTAAGGAGGCCCGCGATGTACTGAAGAGCCATCTCGGAGAGACCGGCGTATTTGTCGCCGGCGAAGAGCGGCTTTCCTCCTTTCCAAAGACTTTGGTGGACGTGCATGCCCGAGCCGTTGTCTCCGAAGAGAGGCTTCGGCATAAACGTTGCGGTCTTGCCGAAGCGCTTCGCGACATTCCTCACGATGTACTTGTAGCGCATCAACTTGTCAGCCATCGGCAGCAGCTCGTCGCGTTCCATATCAATTTCCGCCTGGCCAGCCGTGGCCACCTCGTGGTGGAACGTCTCGATCTTGATGCCCGCGCGCTCCATCTCGCGCACCATTTCGGCGCGGATGTCCTGCTGCGTGTCCATCGGGGCGACGGGGAAGTAGCCCTCCTTGTGGCGGATCTTGTAGCCGAGGTTCCCGCCCTCCTCCTTGCGGTTGCTGTTCCAGATGGCCTCCCCGGAATCCACCGAGTAGCTGGAGGCGTTCGGACCCATGCCGTACTCGACGTTGTCGAAGATGAAGAACTCCGCCTCGGGGCCGAAGTACGTCGCGTCGGCGATTCCGCTGTTCTTGAGGTGTTGCACCGCCCTCTTGGCGATGGTGCGCGGGGAAGAGTCGAACAGTTCGCCGGTCATGGGATCCTGCACATCGCAGAGCACGCTCACGGTCGGTTCGCTCGCGAAGGGATCGAGATAAGCCGTGGTCGGGTCCGGGATGAGAAGCATGTCGCTCTCCTGGATCTGCTTGAAGCCGCGGATGGAACTGCCGTCGAATCCCGCGCCGCCGGACATCACGTCGGCAAGCTCGTGGATGGGCTTGCTCGTGTGCTGCATGGTTCCCGGCACGTCGACGAACGTGAGGTCGAACATCGTCGCAAGGTGTTTCTTTGCAAAAGCTTCGACATCCGTAGTCGCACCGATCTTCGGGGTAAATTCCAGATCGGGCATGAGCGCCGAAGGGAGTCGCGCCGGTTGTACGGGATTCAAGGCAGAAACGGGGTTCATACGGGGATAGGGGGAAAGAAACGGGTCCTTTGTACGGCGCCCCCCAACGTTCATGCCAGCGGATTTAGCAAAAGATTTTTGTACTGTTTATTTTTTTAACAACACAACATTCATTATTCTTTTTCTCTTCTGCTAGAGAAGTTTTGAGGATAACATCCTGGGCGTAACGACGGCGCCAGTCCTTCCGTTGTCAAAAATCATTACACCTTGAATTCCCCCGACAACTATGGCGAAAGATCTCCAGGGCATTCTCGAAAATATCGGCCTCTCCGAAAAAGAAGCGCAGCTCTATCTCGCAGGACTTCAACTGGGCAGCGCACCCGCGTCCGACTATGCGAAAGCGACCGACCTTAACCGTATCACGGCATACGCGCTCCTCGAGGAGATGGTGGCCGCGGGCGTTTTCACCGTGACCAAGAAAGTTCGAGGCAAGGCGTACTCCCCGGTTGCGCCGGAGTACCTGTCCGTCGAGGCGCGGAAGAATGCAGACGCTCTCGATCGAGCGTTGCCCGAGCTTCGTTCATTGCGCGGATCGCAGTACCGCAAACCGCACGTCCGTTTTTTTGAAGGATGGGAGGGGATGCGTCGAGTCTACGAGGACACGCTGACGGCGAAGAGCGAGGTTCTGAACTTCGCGAACTCCGCCGTCGTTCGCCGTTTCTGGCCCGCATACGACGAGGAATACGTGAGCGAGCGCGTCCGCCGTGGGATCCGGCTCCGCGGTATCGCTCCCGACGATGCGGCGGGCAAACGCGTGCATGGCGAGGACAAGCAGAAGCTCCGCGAGATCCGTCTGGTTCCGGCCAAAGAGTTCGATTTCACGAACGAGATCAACGTCTACGATTCCAAGGTCGCGATCTGTTCATTCGACTCGGGCCTCAAGGGCGACTCCGACATGTTCGGCGTCATCATCGAGAGCAAGGAGGTGGCGGAGACGCAAAAGCAGATCTTCGAGATGGCTTGGAGATACGCTGGACGTAAATAGCAGTACATCGTTCATGTCATCCCGAGCCTGACGAGGGATGGCTTGGCGATACGCAGGGAGAAAGTGAAAAAGTGTCGGGCGACGGGTGACGAGTGTCGAGAATCTGTAGAACTCGACACCCGATACTCGATACCCGACACCGGCTCATAGTCTGCATTTCGCGCAAGTCCAGAATTCGTGGCGGATTTGCTCAGAAGCCGGGGAATCCTCTATACGTGATCTCCACCTCTTCCGTTCTGCCATGCGTCGTCCGTTGTTGCTTACCCTTCTCGGTGTTCCGCTTGTCGCCGCCGCAGGATTCCTCGCGTTCTCGGCGATCAGTCAGGCACGCTTGCCTGAAACCGCGACGATCACGGGGCGTGCTCCGGTAACGACGGCGTCCCAGAAGAAAGGAGAATATTCTTTTTTTGAGGATGGCGTTCCGCCCCTGCTTATTCCTGCCGATATGTATGACGATGGCAGGAAGACGCATGGTGCCATGGGCATTTATCTGACGCCGAATACTATGGCCAATGAGCCGCAGTGGAACGAGTATCTCGATGCCCTCGTGAAAGCGGGAGGGAATGCGTTTGTCGTCGCGGTCAAGGGAGGGCAGGTGTTCTTCCCGTCCGATTCTCCGCTCGGGCACAAATACGGGCTTGTTCATCCCACGGGAGATCTGAAGAAAGTCGTGTCGGAAGCCAAGGCCAAGGGCATCTATACCATCGCGCGTTACATCTCGCTGAAGGATCCAAATTTGGCCGCCGCGGAGCCTTCTACGCAGGTGAAAGATCCGAAGACCGGAGTAGGGCTCGGAGAGATGTGGGTCGATGGAGCCAATGAGACCGTTTTGCAGTACAACCGCGAGGTCATTAAAGATCTTCTCTCCACGGGCATAGAGGAAATCAATCTCGATTACATCCGCTTCCCGACGGAGTATCCGGGTATTTTGAACGCTCTCGATACCGAAGGAAAAATCGCTCATGTCGAACCGTTCGTGCGTATGGTGCGCGAGACGATCGACCAGTACGCGCCATCCACCAAGCTCGGCCTCAGCACGTACGCGATCCTCGGCTGGAACTATCCGATCAACCTCCACGCGCTCGGGCAGGACTTCGTGAAGTTCGCGCCGATGATCGATGTCATTTCCCCGATGGCCTACCCGTCCACGTTTACGTCGCCGGAGTACTACGTGGAAGGGAAGCACCCGGGTCCGCGCGACTACTGGCTCGTCTACCACACGCTTGAGGGATACAAGAAGCTCCTCGGGGAGGAACAGGGAATCAAGAAGCTCCGTCCGTGGATCCAGGGCTACTTCGTGGACCAGGAGGACGTGCTCGCGCAGATCCGCGCGGTGCACGACGCCGGGCTTTGCGGCTTCACCGTCTGGAACGCCAGCAACAACTACGACGTGACGTTCAAGGCGATGAGCCGGATGCCGAAGGTGCCGGAGAACTGTACGGCGCTCTAAAGGCCGTCCTCGGGCTCGAGAAGCTGTCGCTGACGCTGTAGTCCGAATTCCCGCGGGAAGCACCGGAGCCATGCGCTCCAACGCTCCCCCGGGATTTCGTCATGTCAGGGTATCGGGTGTCGACTGTCGAATGTCGGGTTGTGAGAGGCGAGACCGTTCCCGTCACCCGTAACTCGCAACCCGTAACCGTTTCTGTGTACACTCTGATCCCGCATGAAGCAGTACTTGGACCTCCTCCGGCACGTCCTCGAGCACGGCGAGAAGCGTAGCGAGCGCACGGGTGTCGGCACGATCGGCGTCTTCGGCATGCAGACGCGCTACCCGCTTTCTCCGAGCTTCCCGCTCCTCACGACCAAAAAGATGGCGGTGAAGGCCATCGTCCACGAGCTCGTGTGGTTCCTGAAAGGGGACACGAATATCAAGTACCTGGTGGATCATGACGTGAAGATCTGGAACGAGTGGCCCTTCACGGACTACCTCGACGCGAACGGTCTCAACGACACGTTCCTGCGGTACTCCCCGGAATGGACCGAGGAGCTCAACCGCTTCGTCCAGAAGATCAAGACCGACGCCGCGTTCGCCAGGCAGTGGGGCGAGCTCGGGCCCGTGTACGGCAAGCAGTGGCGCCGGTGGACGGGTCCGGACGGGCAGCGCTTCGACCAGATCGCGAAGGTTGTCGAAACCCTGAAAAAGAACCCCGGCTCGCGCCGGAATCTCGTGAGCGCCTGGAACGTGAGCGACGTGTACGGACACACGAAGTCCGCCCCGCCGCTCTGTCACACCTTGTTCCAATTCTACGTCACGAATGATGGCCGCCTGAATTGTCAGCTCTACCAACGCAGTGCGGATCTCTTCCTCGGCGTGCCGTTCAATATCGCGTCGTACTCGCTCCTCACCTGCATGATCGCGCAGGTCTGCGGCCTCAAGCCGGGGGAGTTCGTCCATACGCTCGGCGACGCGCACATTTACCTCAACCACGTCGACCAGGTGAAGGAGCAGCTTTCCCGCGAGCCGAAGCCGCTGCCGACGCTGAACCTCAATCCGAAGGTCACGTCCATCGACGACTTCACGTTCGAGGACATCGCGTTCGAGGGCTACGACCCGTGGCCGGCGATCAAGGCGCCGATCGCGGTGTGATGGATGAGGAAAAGAATAAGCGAGTAACAGAAAAAGAGAGTAACAGAATAATAGGGCCTGTTATTCTATTGCTCTCTTCCTCTATTCTTCTCCCGTGCTCCTCTCCATCGTCGTCGCCGCGTGCGACAATAACGTCATCGGCAAGGGAAACGAGCTTCTGTACCGCTTGCCGAAGGATTTCGCGCGCATGAAGGCGCTTACGATGGGAAAGCCCCTCATCATGGGCCGAAAAACCCACGAGTCCATCGGGCGCGTGCTGCCCGGGCGGCGGAACATCGTCATCACGCGGCATCCGGAGACGGTGATGAAGGGCGCTGAAGCTGCGGCCTCGCTGACCGAAGCGATCAATCTTGCCGAGAAATCAGGAGTAGAAGAGGCAGTGATCTTCGGTGGCGCGCAGGTCTACGCCGAGGCAATGCCGCTCGTCGGCAACATCCATCTCACGCGCATCCACGCCTCGCCGGAGGGTGACGCCGTGTTCCCCTCGATCGATTCCGCCACGTGGGAGGAGACGTTCCGCGAGGAGCACCAGCCGGACGCCGAGCATCCGGTGGCGTTCACGTTCATCGACTATAAACGGGCTTGAAACGGGATTCGATGATCTCATAAAAACCGCTTACTGTAGGAGAAAAATGGAGTCAGTGGGCTTTCGATGTCCCGGTTTATATGCGTAGGGAAAATCCGGGCGACACTGTGGCCATGAACAACGCCCCCACAGCACAGGCCCCCGAGCTCACCGCGGAGCAATCGCGCGAGATCGCCAACGCCCTTCTCCGTCAGAAGCTGGAAGTGGCCCAAGACATCAAAGGCTACCGAGCCGACATCGACGACGTGCTCCGCCAGACCGAGGGCATGCACGGTGTCCAGCAGGACGTGAAGGAGGTCGCGAACAATATCGACGAGCACGGGCTGACCGCACACGGCGATATCCGGGTGGAGGACATGGAGAACGGCACGAACGGCGTGAACTACGGACTCAGCGAGAACGCCGCGATCGCCCGGCACCAACTGGATCCGGACCAGCTCCGCGAAAAACCCGAGGAGACCGCCGAGACCGCGAGCCACGAGCGCAGCGAGGAGGACGGCCATGCCGGGCAGAACGCCATCAAGGACGTCGTCATCGACGAAAAAGGCGAAGCCAAGAAGATCGAAGAGCAGCTGGAAGGCGAGGTGGAGGCGAACCAAGCACTCAAATTCCGCGGAAGCGCCGATGCCGCGCGCGACAACCAGCCGCCCGAGGTCTATGGCACCGGTCAGAAATTCATCGCGAACCACCACGATGCAGCTCGTGCCTACATCCGCAAGGACGGCGAGCACGCGGGAGACGCCGTGCGCTTCCAGGCCGAGGTTCTCAAGAAATCCCATCTCACACCCGAGCAGATGCAACAGAAGCTTCAGCAGGAGACCGCTTTCAATCACGGGCAGATCCTCCAGATCGTCATGTCGGCCAAGGCCGAGGAGCTTGCGAAGAACGCCAAGGCGCCGCAACTTTCGATGGCGGCGTAAAGCATCGACATCGTCGGCGGCCGTGTCACCCTGAGCGTAGTCGAAGGGGGACGCGGCCCTTTTATGAACGGATCAAACTCAAGAACTCTTCTCGCGTGCGCTGGTCGCTCTTGAAGAGGCCAGCGACGTGGCTCGTCACGGCCAGGCTGTGCTGCTTCTCCACGCCGCGCATCATCATGCAGAGGTGGTTGGCCTCGATCACGACGCCGACGCCCTTGGGGTCCAGGGTCTCGCGGAGCGCGTCGCAGATCTGCTGCCCCAGGCGTTCCTGCACCTGGAGCCGCCGAGCGAACATGTCCACGATCCGCGCCACCTTGCTGAGGCCGATCATGTGCTTGCCGGGGATGTACCCCACATGCACCTTGCCGTAGAAGGGCAGGAGGTGGTGCTCGCAGAGCGAATAGACCTCAATATCCTTCACGATCACCATGCCGTCCGATTCGGCGTGGAAAAGGGCGCCGTTCACGATCTTTTCGAGCTTCTGGTCGTAGCCGGTTGTGAGCTCCTTCCACATGGTCATCGCGCGCTCGGGCGTCTTTTTAAGTCCGGAGCGCTTGGGATCCTCGCCGATGGCCTTGAGGAGGTCTTTGAAGGGGGATTCCTGCATGGGAGAGCCGAGTATAGGGTGTTTTTCGCGGCCTGTCTCCCTCAGAGGCGGACGGCCGTCTCTGCGATCTCCTGGTTTTCCACCGTCTTGAGGAGAGCGGCCCACGTTTCCTGCGCCTTGGGATGCGTCCCGGCCACGCCGAGGTCGAGGAGCGGCTGCAGCACGAATCGGCGGCCGTGCATGCGGGGGTGGGGCAGGGTGAGGCCCGGGAGGTCCAGGATCTCGTCGCCGTAGAGCAGGAGGTCGAGATCGATCGTCCGGGGGCCGTTACGGAACGGCGGGGCCTTCTTGAGGGCCTGTTCCACGCCGCGGGTGATCTCCTGGATCTCCTTCGGCGTCTTCTCCGTCTCCAGGACCGCCACGGCGTTGAGGAAATCGGCCTGATCCTCGTAGCCCATGGCCTTGGTGCGATAGACGGGGGAAAAGCGGATGCCGGGGAAGCGCTTCCGCAGGAGCGTGGCGGCCTCCCGCAGGTTCCGCTCCGCGTCGACATTCGAGCCGAGGGCGAGGAACGCCGTCGTCACGGGCGCACGATCGTAAGAGAAACGTCGGCAGTTCCCGGGATCACGAATTTTCTCACGGTTACTTCTGCGCGTTGCGGTCGATGCGTTTCGATGACGTATGTCGCGACGTCTTCCGCGAAACGTTCAATCGTCCTCCGTTCCGTTCGGGCGAGATTCCGGATACCCGCGGCAACGGCGGCATAATCGATACCGGCGGCGATATCGTCATCCTGCGCTATCGGTGCGGAATCGACAGTCATGCGAACGGTCACGAGCAGCCGCTGCTCCTTCGAGCGTTCGTCATCCGGCACGCCGATTCGCGTCCAGACCTCAAGGTCGGTGATGGAGAGCGTATCGGCCATGCCGGGTGGAAACTGCGGTTTTACGCTTGCGGAGGGTTGTTCCTGCGGACTCCGTAGTGGGACGGATTCTGACCAATCGGATTCTGAACGAGATGGCGAAGGAGCCAGCGCGTGACGACGACGGCGGTGAAGAGCGAGAGAAGGACGCCCATCGCGAGCGTGATCGCGAACCCGCGGACAATGGAGGTGCCGATCAGGAACAGGATGCCGCACGTGATGAGCGTGGCCACGTTGCCGTCGCGGATGGCGGGCCAAGCGTGCTGGAAGCTGGCTTCCACCGCAGCTTTGAGGCTTTTACCGCGACGCAACTCCTCCTTCATGCGCTCGAAGACCAGAATGTTCGCGTCCACGGCCATACCGATCGAGAGAATGATGCCCGCCATACCCGCGAGTGTGAGTACGATGTAGTCGCTTCCTACGAGGAAGAGCGGGAGCTTCAAAATGGCGAAGAGGAGGACGGCGTAAATCGAGAGGCCGATGTCCGCGACGATACCGAGAATGCGGTACACGACGATCATGTAGAGGGCGAGGATCGCGATACCGATAGCCGCGGCCATGAGGGAGGCCTGAAGCGCGCTCGAACCGAGCGTGGCTTCCACGGTGTACTGGCCCGTGAGGTAGATCGGGGCAGGGATGGCGCCCGTGTTGAGGTCCTGCGCCAGGCGCTTGGCTTCATCCACGTTGCCGCTGCCGGTGATTACGGCGGTTCCGCCGGCGATCTCGTTTTGGACGCGCGGGGCGGAGACGAGCTCCCCGCCGACGAAGATGGCGATCTGCTTGCCGACGTTGGCCTTGGTGAGCTCCTGGAACATCTTCCCGCCTTCGGTGTCGAAGGCGATCTGCACCACGGGGATGCCCGTCGTGGGGTCGAACACTACCGCAGCGGAGCGGAAGTGCTTACCGTCCAGTTGCGTGTCCTTCCAGCCCGTCGGTGCGAGGGAGAAGAAGAGGATGCGCGCGCGGATCGCTTGCTCCTGCGATTGCACTTCGCCGTTCTGGAGGCGGGCGATGATGTCGTCGGCGCGCTTCAGGGCTCCCGTGCCACCCACGGTGAGTTCCTCAAAGTCCGCTTTGGTGGCAAGCGTGTACGGGGCGCGATCAACGCGAACGAGGTGGTATCCGAAGGCCGTTTCCACGGGGTCGCTGACCTGTCCTGGTTTCATCGAGAAGGCGACCTGTTCGATCGAGGCCGGGAGTTCGCCGCGGCCGAAAGGCTCCATTTTTCCGCCCGAAGTCTTCGAGGCGCCGTCCGACTGCGCGCGAGCGAGGGCGGCAAAATCCGCTCCTTTATCAAGTTGAGCCTTAAGGTCCTTTGCCTTGGCAAGAGCTGCTTCCTTCGTGCGCGTCACGGAACGGTCGGCCTGACTCGCCCCCTGATAGGCGATAAGAATGTTACTGGCATCCACCTTTTCCCCGCCCGGCGTTTGCGAGCGAAGGAAGAGGACCTTGGCGGAGCCATCGAGGCCCACGGACTTGAGGGCGCCCGGCTGCATACCCTTGATGGCGGCGGAAACGCGGGCGTCCGTCTTCTCGTCGAGCAGGACGTTCTCGCGGAGAGAGTACCGGAGGTTGGATTCGGATTTTGCGAGTTGTTGGAAGGCCTTGGCCGCCTCGTTGAGGGTGCGACCGGTGTTCGTGAGCGGGGAGAGGGCTTGTGCGAGGAAGATTCCCGGGATCTCGACCTCTTTGATTTGGCCGTTGCTGCCCTGTTGCGGCTGTTTCACGGTACCTTCGCGCTGGATTACCTTGCCTTGGCCGGCCGTCCACAGATCCTCGAGGCCCTTCGGCAGCGTGTCCCTGTAAAAGAGCACGTCGTCCTGGTAGGCCATGCCGAGTTTCGTACCCATGTCCTGGCCTTCCTTCTGGAGCGTGGAGCCGCTTTCGGTGATGCGGCGCATCGTGAGGGTCGCCTCGGCACGCATCGTGGCCGTCTGCTCTGCGGTCATCTCATGAGACTCCTCCTTAAATTCGAGTTGGATGGTCTTTCCGACGACGCGGATGCATTCCTGCACGTCCACGACGCCGGGGCATTCCACGAGGAGGTGTTTTTCATTGCCGATGTAGGAAGGCGTAATCACGGCTTCACTGACGCCGAGAGCATTGATGCGACGCTCGAGAACACCGCGGATCGCTTCGACGAGATTCGATCGTTGTTCCTGAATGGAACGCTTCTGAAATTCGAGATTATTGATTTCCTCCGTGGCGCCTCCCTTGGCCTTTGCTGCGTCGATATCGGCATCGAGTTGACGCAATTGACTCTGAATCTCCTCCTCGGAAATGCGGAAATCGAGCTGCGTACCGCCCGCAAGGTCCAAGCCCAGATGAAGGCCTGGGGAGCGAATGAACGACGGAGTCCACTCGCGCATGCTTTGCGGCAATGCGATGAGGAGAGCGAAGACACCCACGAGGATCGCGGGCACGTAACGGGCGGGGGAACGCTTTTGAGGCATAGGGGACTGGATGCTATCAGGTGAGATCGTTATCAGCAAACATCGTTGCTGCTTGTCTACTGCCCAAACGGGGAGTTTCGGGCTGCGGGTTTCGGGCTTCGGGAAATCTTCATCACTCGGCCGTGAACTTGGCGTGCAGACTGACGTTCACGTCATCCGCGAAGGACGAGGCGATCTGGGCGGACGGAACGTTGTCGATGACGATGGAATCGCTCTGGTCTTTCTCTTCCACCTTCTTAAGGGACATCAGGCGACCACGGACGAAGATGCCGATGAGCTTGCCCTGATTCTCCGAAAGGATTTTCTTGAAGAGCGTGCGGCCCTCCGGCGTGAAGATCACGGCGACGGTCGTTGCGCCGCCACTCGGGGGAACGCGCGCGTCGATCCAGTCCACTTTATCGGCGTCCAGGCCGGACTTGGTGAAGCTGCCGAACTTCTCCGTGTCGGTGTCGCCCTTCTTTCCGACGGGCGTCTGTGTCATGAGTTCGAAGGAGAACGGCATCTCAAGTTGTTCCTTGAGACTTGCGATCGCATCGGCGTCCCCGACGGTCACGCTGAGCGTGCCGCCGTCGCCGGAGGGGGTGAATTTCTTGCTCACGAGCTTCTTCTGAACGGCGAGCGTTCGCCCCTCGATCATGCGCTCGATGGCTCCCCCGAGTTCGGCCTTCTGCGCGTCGTTGGCGCGGAGGAATGTCACCTTCCAGCGGGCGGATGATCCGCCGCACGCGACGAGCGCGACGGAGAGGAGGAGGGCGGTGAGGAGGCGTTTCATGATCGTTTTGGGAAGAACACAGACAAAGCGGCACAGATCATACCCGCCGTCGCGGCCGCACAGAAGCACTTCTCGTCAGAGCTTCAGGACGGTGCCGGCGCGAAGCATCTGTCCCGAGAGGTCGAGACCCTTGAGCGCGCAGCCGTCGTCGATAACGCAGTTTTTAAGAGTGCAGTCCTCGATCGTGACGCCGTCGAAGACCATGCAGTCGGTAAGTTCGCTCTGCCGAATGACCGAGTTCTTTGCGACGCTCACGGCGCCGGTCATGGCGGTTCCCTCGATCGTCGCCGTCGCGTCCTTGATCACGCCGTCCCCGATCAGCGTCCGGTGCGCGTCGAGGTAGCTGCCGAAGGAGCCGATATCCATCCAGGGTTCCGAGAACGTGAAGCATTCAACCGGGAGGTTTTTCCGGAGCAGTTCCTCGAAGATACCGCCGAGGTTGTCGGGCTTCACCGCGGCGAATGCCAGGAGGACGGGGAGCGCGGCTCTGGGAAGGACCACGCATCCCGTACTCACGAGCGTGCTTCTCGGTTCCTTCGGTTTCTCCTCGAAGGACGTCACGCGGTTGCCGTCCGTCACCACGACGCCGAAGGCTTTCGCCTTCTCCCGGTCGCCGATGTCGTGCGCGGCGAGGAGCGAAGAGCCGCGAAACGTTTTGATGAACGCGCCGAGGTCGAATCCCAGGTAATTGTCGCCGGTGAGGATCAGGAGATCGTCGTCGATCCCCTCGTTTTTAATCCACTGCGCCACAGCCCCGAGCGCTCCCAGCTTGTGGTCGTCCTTCGTCGTGCCTTCCACGACGAGCGAGAGTTCCGAGCGGCCGAGTCCGGCCATCCACGCGCGAAACGTCTCCTCGAACGCGGCGTTCGTGCTCACGGTCACGGGGATGCCCGCGGGGATCTTTTCCACGAGGTGCGTGAGCATGGGCTTGCCCGCGAGGGGAAGCAGGGGCTTGGGGCGACGCTCCGTGAGGGGCCACAGTCTGGTCGCGAAACCGCCGGCGAGAAGAAATGCGTGCACGGAGAAAGAGTAGCGACAAAGAGGAGGTTTCTCTACGAGGAAGCACGAAACACTAAGCACTAAGCACGAAGCACCACAACACCATTCGTTTAGGATTTGGTGCTTAGAATTTCGAATTTCTCAGCGGAGGAACCACGACAGGAACCCCCCGCGCGGACTCACCACCGTCACCGCGTTTCCTTCGAGGGAATCGATCCGGTCGTCCTTTTCCACGATGCCGTACACGGACGGAAGCACCATGTAGGTGATGCCTTCGCTCCGGCAGGCGGAGAGGAGGTTTAACGATTGCTCCAGATCGCTGCACTGCAGAAGGTGCGTGATCTTCTTTTCCCGGAGCACCTCGCCGAGCTTGTTCAGCTTCCCGAGCACGGGAACGCCCGCGATCTCCTTTTCCTTGGCGCCCGCGCCGTCGAGGATCGCCACGGGTTTCAGGGGACTCTTGCGGGCCTCAAGGAGCTCCACGAGCTTCTTTGACTCGCGCGTGACACCCACGATGAGGAGCGGGAAGCACGGCGGATCGCGCCGGAGCATCGTGCGCTGGAAACGCTCGTAGAGGACGTGCCAGAGAAAGGGGATCGCAGCACTCAGGATCGCGGCGTAGGCAATGAGCTTCCGGCTGAAGATTCCCTGGAAGAGGAAGAAGTACGCGAGCGAGACGAGAGCGATGCCCACGAGGGCGGCATACGCGATATAGGCGGCGTTGCGAAGTTCCGATTGCGAGCGCGTCACGGCGAAGGTGCGGGTCGTGGCGAGTGCGAGGAGCCATGGCACGGCGCCGATCAGCGTCGCGACGAGGTAGCGGTCGAACGGCAGGTCGGTCGAGAGGATCCACCCGACCCTGAGGAAGTACGCGAGCGCGTAGCTTCCGACGAAAAGCGCGAGGTCCGTGAGGAGCCAGAGGAGCAGGAGGAGGCGGGGGCGGGTCACGGACTCAGTGTAACGCAATTCATGTTCAAGGGGTCAGATCGATCGTGCGGCGTGTGTGGCGATGGGAACCCAGCCATACGCGCACCGTGTCGATGCCTGCGTCTTGTAGGTTATGACCTACGATGCCAGTCGCTGTCTCGATGCTGAAGTCCATGTCGGTTCTCCGTTGATAATTCCGCGTTTCGACGACGCGCTTCTCTTCCGCGCCTCGAAGAAGTCGGAATTGACAGCAGCGGTCATGGTACGGAAGCCAGGAGCCGTGCCACTCTTCGCTATGATTTGCGGCAGTGGAAAAATCGGGATTCGGTTTGTAGTTCGCCGTGATGAAGCGGACGCTTCTGCGGTCCTTGCGAGGGAAGATCCACTGTTGCAATCCTGCTTCAACGGGTCGGACCGATGTCGTTTCGAGGAGACGGTTTGTTTCTTTATCGGAGAGCGTCGAGCGAGCGGCCGCAACGAATTCGGCGAAGCCTGCCTTCTGTCCAGAGCGGTGGGCTTCCTCCGAGACTGCTTCGAACAGGTTCCAGATCTTCTTTGTTGTCAGGAATTGCAATTCCAACGGTCCGATCCAGTACGGCATGGATCGGATTTCCGGAATATCCTCGTAGTCGGCGAAGTCTGTCGCCCGCAGTCCGCACGATGCGGATTTTGCTTCCAGATCGTAAGATGCGTCTTCGGCGACAGATTCTGCATTGGGCACCAGGCGCTTCTCTAGCGCAGTGACGATCGCCTCATCGACGCTACGACTGAAATCCAGGCAGTTTGTGGTGATGACATGAAGGGTCTCGTGCACAGCCGTCCGGATCACTTGTGTCTGGGCAGTCGTTTTCGGCGGGTGACGTACGACGATGCCCTTTATTTTTCCGATGGGAGGGCGTTGCCCCGTAGGGCCAGTCGACGGCGTGCGCAGGAGAGTGCCCCGTGCCGAGGCGGTGGGGGACGGCTGGATATACAATGGAATCGTGCGCGGAGCGATCGATTGAAGTGTTCTTGGAGCCGCGGCATAGACGGATAAAGCGACCTGACGATGGATCTCAAGAAATGCATCAGCTTCTCGTGGATTTTGGAACGCGTCATCGAATCCCGATGGATCGCCGCATTCGATTCCCAGGATCGAAGGGTCCGTTCCTCGCAACACGGTGATGTCGGGAGTGTGGGTCATGATCTCATGCACCTGGCCAGTCATAGGCCACCTTCGTCGCGTCCCACGGGATCTGGCCGTTCCAGGCCGCGCCGACGATGGGCGTGCCGGTCTTGGGGTAGTGCGCGCGGAGCCACGCGAGCTTGCCCGCGAGGACTGGATTCGTCTGGGCGCGGGTCGCGAAGGCCTCCTCCTGGAGGAAGTAATAGGCGACGCTCTCGGCGAAGTCTTCGTAGGCATCCGTGAGGGCGTATCCGGAGACGAAGTCCTGCTCGCGGCTCTCGAAGCGCTGTACCTTCGACTCACTCCAGGAAAGACCGTAGAACGCCACGCTGGGGTCGTCTCGGTACATCACGTCGCCCGCATCCACGAATGGCGAATCACCGCTTTGCTGAGTGCCGTTCCAGCACGTCAAATCGGCGAAGTGGCCGAGTCCTTCGTGCATGAGGAGTCCCACGAATTCCGTATCCGGCACGTTTCCGGCGAGAATGATCACGCCCTTGCCCGCGAGGCCGCGATGCTTGGGATTGTCGTAGAGGACGGTAAAGGACTGAAGTTTTGCCTGACAGTCCCGCGGCAGCAGTCCGAGGACGAGCTTTGCGAGCTGGCGATGCCGATCGGTCATCTGGGCGTCGTCGACGGCGCGGAGCCCGTCTCCGTTATCCGAGCGCGTCTCCAGGGCGGTTGGCGGAGTAACCTGCGCCGTCCACGTTGCCGGGACGCGCGGCGGAACGGGGAAGGCCGCTGGTGGCCGAGTCGTGGTTTGGGCGAGAACCGGGGAAGGTGAGGTGATGGTTTTCGCAGGTTTCGACGTACGCTTCATCGGGGCCACTCGAACCGTCAGAACACGTGTTTTTGAGCTTGCAGAAACAGGCTTCGCTGCTAGGCTGGTTGCAACATGCAGGGGGAGCAGAATGCTCCCAGTCAGCAACAGCGCGATGAAGGAAAGAGTTCGTTTCATGGGCGCAAAAGGTACTATTTTTACTACATTTATACTGTAATGTCAACCCCCACGGAAATCGCTCCCGCAGGCTCTCATCACACGGTTACGGTCGAAAAATTGACGTTCGGAGGCTCCGGATTCGCCCGCATCGGTACCCTTCCCGTTTTTATTCCGGATTCCATCCCCGGGCAGCAGGTTGAGATCGTTATTACCAAGCGCAAGGAGAATTTTGCCGAGGCGCAGGTGCAGAAGGTCATTCGCAAGGCCAAAGACGAAATCCCTGCCCGATGTCCTCATTTCCACGATTGCGGAGGCTGCGTCTGGCAGAATCTTCCATACAACAAGCAGATCGAGTACAAGGAGGAGATCGTTCGGGAGACGCTTGGCCATCTCACACCGGTGGATGACGCGGCGCGCAAGGCCCTCGTCGGCCGCGTGCTCGGCATCATCCCGAGCCCGCAGATCTTCAACTACCGCAATAAGATGGAGTTCAGCTTCGGCTACACCACCATGCGGACGGAGGAGAAGAACGGGCGCCGCCTCTACTTCGACGAGGGGCCGACGGTCGGTTTCCACCAGCCCGGCAAGTGGGACACGGTGCTGCCGATTTCCGAGTGCCACCTCTACGACGAACAGACCTCCATGCTTCTCCAGGACGTTCGTCGCTTCATGGAACAAACGCGCCTTCCCGTTTTCAATCCGAAGACGAATAAAGGCATGCTTCGCACCCTTCTTTTGCGCCGCGGGGTGTATACGGGAGAGCAAATGATTTGTTTCGTGATGCATGCCCGAAAGAAGGAACTTGAGCCGCTTTTCCAGCACTTCCTGCGCGCGTTCGGCGGACGCCCGCATCTGGCATCGCTTCTCATCGTGGAGCACCTGGGCACGCACGAGCGACCGGAATTCCCGAAGGTCCACACGCTCGTGGGCAAGCCGAGCATCACTGAGCGCCTCTTCGACCTCATGTTCGAGATCTCGCCGTTCTCGTTCTTCCAGACGAACACGCTGGCCGCCGAGAAGCTCTACCGCGCCATCGCGGACGCGGCGGACCTCACGCAGCGTGACACGGTGCTCGATCTCTACTGCGGCATGGGCACGATCGGCCAATACCTCGCGCGCTTCTGCGCCAAGGTGGTGGGCGTGGAGAGCCATCCGACGGCCGTCGACGACGCGCTCAAGAGCGCCGGCCGCAACCGCATCGCCAACATCAGCTTTTACAAGGGTCGCGCCGAGCAGGTGATGGAGAATCAGTTGAAGCCCGGCGGGAAGTACGCGTTCGACGTCATTGTCGTGGACCCGCCCCGCGCGGGCCTGCACCCGAAAGCGCGGGACGCCGTCATCGGGCACAAGCCCAAGAAGGTCGTCTACGTGTCCTGCAATACTTCCACCTTCGCCCGCGATCTCGGGGATTTCCTCAAGGCCGGGTACGAGCTTCGCACCGTGCAGCCGGTCGACCTTTTCCCGCATACGGGGCACATCGAAACGGTGGCCTTGCTCCAGCGGAAGGAGTGATCGGAGAGTGAAAAACTGGCCAAAGGACATGGACATTCGTAGCGTTCCTCCATGTCGACTTCCGATGTCCGCCGGGAACCTCTGCAGCTGCATGCTCCCACCGCGATCAGCCATGCTCTGATCGGAAGCGCGCGGGCGCGGGAAGAATTTGCCGATCTGCTGCCGACGACAGAGGAGATGCGACGTGAGATTCGTCAGGGCATGTCCTACCACTTCGCGCTCGCGAATTTTCCCGAGGATCTCGTGAAGATTGGGGCCGATTCCATCCCGACGCCGCTGATCGTGGCCGCCACGCCCAAACCGTTCGATCCGCTTCTGCCGTACCGCCGTGTGGCGGGTTTGGCGATTACCCAGCCGTACCGGCCGCAACGCGGGCCTTATCGGAACAGGACGGTTCGAGAAATTCTTGAGCTGAGCGTCGCGTCGGACGTGGCGTGGGAACCCGTCGTGGCATTTCTCATTGAGCAATGCAAGAACGAGGTGATTCGCAACGCCGCGTATGTGCTCCGCATAATGCTTGCGCCCCAGGAAGAGGCACTTGCGAACGTGCTCTGGGCGGACGGGTTCGACAAGCGGGGGAAGAACGCGATGGTTTGGCGGCCTCCCAAACGTGGTCTAGATTCGGAGTCATGAATATCCTTCTCTGCGTCGGCAAACTGAAGGCTTCCTGGGTCGCCGAAGGCTGTGCCGAGTATCTCGGTCGTCTTCGTTTGTTCGAGGTGCGCGAAGTTCCCGCGAGCAAGGAGCGAGATCCCGCCCGCCAGAAAGAAGAGGAAGGAGAGCGGCTGCTCGCCGTTGCGGAGAAGCTTCGTGGCGAACTTTGGGTCCTCGACGAAACCGGCAAATCGTTCACCTCACGAACTTTCTCGCAGTTTCTCGACAAGGCCGCCGACGCAGGACGGCCGCTCACGTTCGTCCTGGGCGGGGCGTACGGCCTCAGCGACGCCGTGAAGGCCGCGGCCCGCGGCTCGATCCGGCTGAGCGACATGACATTCCCGCACGAGCTCTGCCGGCTCGTGTTTCTCGAGCAGTTCTATCGGGCGCAGGAGATCCGCAGGGGGAGCGGGTATCATCACTGAGATGTTCCGCCGTCTCGCGTTTGCCTGGCTGGCCTTCCTTGTCGCGCCGACCGCGTTCGCCGGGCCGTTCGAGGACGCGTGTCTCTCCGTGCCCGCGGCGTCCTTCGCCGATCTGCGGTGCTGCTTCGGGGTCGAGGGCGGGCCGCAGGGCTGCCTCGACCGCAAGCTTCCCGCGCTCTCCGCGGGTAAGATGCCGCGCGAGCTCCTCGACGCGCTCACGGTTGCGGGGAAGGCCGAGCCGCTCCTCGCCGAGAAGTGCCACTTCGTCGCGCACGCCATCGGCCGCGCCGCGGGCAGGACGTATCCGACCTTCAGCGCCGCGTACCGCGCGTGCGACTACCGCTGCCAGGCCGGTTGCATCCACGGCGTCATCGAGCAGCTCTTCTTCCACGAGTTCCGGCGCGATCACTTCTCCCTGCCTGACCTCGAGGAGCGCATTCCCGGAGTCTGCGACGACGAGGCGGTTGGGAAAGGGCGCGCAGCGCGCATCGAGTGCACGCACGGCCTCGGACATGCCCTCCTGAGCTCGTTCGATTACGACTTGTCCCAGGCGCTTCGCGGCTGCGACCTCGTGCCCGATCGCGAGGGGCGGCTCAGCTGCCAGCTCGGGGTGTTCATGGAGAACGTCATCACCGACGACGTCGATCGTCGGAATCTCAAGGCCGAGGACCCCCTCTATCCCTGCGACGCCGTCGATCCCGCGTACCGGGCGATGTGCTACACCGAGCAGTCGAAGGCGCTTCTCGCCCGCGGCAGGACGCCGGCGGAGATCGCGACGGTCTGCGGAACCCTCGGGCCCGACGCCGACCGTTGCTTCGAGGGCCTCGGCCGCGACACGAGCCTCGATCTGCGCCTGGGGAAGGACGCGGAGGTCGCCGCGATTTGCGAGAACAATGCCGGCGACCATCTCCGTTCGTGCCTCACCGGCGCCGTCATGGCGGCGGTCGACCTCGCGCAGGACGCGTCGGTCGCGTTGCCGTACTGCGGTGCCTTCGCGTCCGCGTCCGCTCAAGAGCTCTGCGTCGACCGCACGCTGTGGTACCTCCGCGACGTGCACGGGTGGGATGCCGAGAAGCTCGATCAAGCGTGCCGGACGTCCGGCGGCGCGCTGACGGATACCTGCCTCGCGACACGCGCGGCGGGCGATTCGTTGTGGAGGAGGATATGGAGATGGTTGTTTGGGTGAATGGAAACATCCAGTTTTTTGATGTCAGGCCTCATCGAGGCGATCCTTTGGCCGGCCTAGCCAATGAATGAGAAAACTCGTCAGTGGACGATCACCTCAATGGATGATTGCGCGGCTGCCTTAATGCGAACTCGTCCTCCGATGGGAAACGTGGTGAGAGGCGTCGTGTGGCCGAAATCCACGTTTGCGATGATCGGCAGATCACGGAGTTCCTTCTTGCTGCGAACCATGGCAGTCAGCTTTTCGTCCGTGGTGCCGCTTGCCTTTTCGTATCGCCCGATCGCAACGGCACGCACTTGAGACACCCATGATTGGTGCAGAAGAGCCTGCAGATGGCGATCAAAGCCGACATCCTTGTCTTCTCTGTCTTCCTCAATGAAGAGGATAATGTCCCCTTCGGGACGCGGCATGTAGTCTGTGCCGAAGAGCAGGCCGAAGGTACCGAGATTTCCACCGATAATCGTGCCTTCCGCTTCTCCTTCGTTCAGCACCATCCATCCCTTATTCGAGATGAATTCGGGATGATCTTGTTTCATCGCCCAATAGCCGTCCACATACTGCGAGGAAGTATCGATCGAGTATGGTCGATCGCTGAAGTGACAGCGGACGAAGGCATCCTGCGTGTACTCAAATCCCTTCTTCTGACCGAAGTTGAAAAAGTGGGGTCCGGAGTACGTCACCAGTCCAGACCTCGCGTAAATGGCGTTCCCGAGAGCCGTGATATCCGAGAACCCGCACAGGCGTTTCGGGTTTTTCTTAATGAGGTCGTAATCGATGTATTGCAAAAGCTGGTTACTGTTGTAGCCGCCGATGACCGACAGGATGAGCTTCACGGACGTGTCCGCGAATGCATCGTGCAGATCTTCGATTCGATGCTCCACTGAAGTGGAATAGAACGCGTCGCATTCGTTAACATATTTGCCAAATGTCACCTTCAGGCCGAGGCCTTCCAGCCGCTCCTGAGCAAGGTGCTTTAAGTCGGTGCTTATCCATGGAAGGGAAAAATTCCGTGCGGGAGAGATGACGCGAACGACGTCACCCTTTTGGAGAACGGGCGCGATCATAAGTGCTTTTTATTGTACTGCGTCTCTGCTTGAGATAAACGATTTCTCGTGAGCCAATCTGCCTGCCAGATTTGCCGTAGTTCTTATAAAAAGCCACCCGCGTAGCCGAGTGTAGCGAGACGAAGACGGATGGCAGCCCGTAGGAAGGTTATTACGAACCCCGTTCTAGGGGAACTAATTGATTGGTATAGAATCTTGAAAGACCTCCCTGTGATGCAGAAAGAGGAATTAGAAAGCCATTTCACTCTTGCTACTGTTTAATCGAACACATTTCTTATAGAGAGCCAAAGCATCATGCTTACTTTGAATGTCAGTACGCCAATATCGGCTCCGAGTTTTGGCAAAAAGAGCGTATAATTACGTTAGTGGACTTCACATCAACCACCTACATCTTTGCACAGGCTCTGGCTCTCTTCTCAGCGATAGTTTCTGTATGGAGTCAGCAATGTAAAAAGCGAGAGGTGATCTTGGTGCTTTTCATTGTCAGCAACTTGCTGAATGCTGGTCAATTTTTACTTCTCGGTGCATTTACAGGAGCGGCCTTAGCGACAATCGGAGCTGTGCGATTCGGGGTCTCTATCTTCTCGACAAATAAAATCTGGCTCAGTCTTTTTCTGGTGATCAACGCGGTGGCTGCGATTCTTACTTTTGAGGGATACCTACTGACTGGCACATCCTTCTCAGCGGCAACTTTCATCATTGTTTCCACATTTTTGAAGTCTGATCACTGGATGCGTATCGCAATCATCATGGGATCATTGGGCTGGCTGATCTATGGGATTCTGATTCTTTCGCCCGTATTCGCGATTTCAAGCGCAGCATTTCTCGTAAGCAGCGTGATTGGTTGGTATCGGAATGTGTACACGGTAAAGAATAGACCGATGGGGAAGTAATACAGGATTAGGACATGAGATGTCTGGTTTAGCTTGGGTACAGAGCTTATACTGCTCCCGACCCAACTTGCCGTGGGGCTTGCTATGCCCCCGCTCTACATCATCGCTCAGTGCAAAAAGGGACATCTTGTCTTGGTCAACGCACTGACGATGTAGGGCAACCTTATTCGGCAACGTTGGGTCAGCCGAGCAGGGTGTCCCTTCTTGGTGTTTCTTCCCCCCTTTCTCCTATGAGAATGCATATAATCAAACCATTCTTCTTTGCAGCGGTTCTTTTGATGTCCGGTTGTTCCAGTCCAACGGACAAAGTAAAACAGCAAGAAGCGAAGAATGCGGCTTTGCAAGAATCATCAGGCTACAATGAATGTATGCGAAAGGTGAAGGCAGACGAAAAGAAAGTGGAAGACTGCATACAATCCAAACTCACCGCCGCTGGCTATACGGATGGCATTGATTGCATCATGCATTCCGATGAAGGAGTGTGCAAAAGCAAGGAGCGCTACAACACACAGGTTTACGCTCACAACGACTGCCCCAATGAGGTGCAATTTGAAACGACGCTGAACGAGGGCGATTGCACTCAAATGTTAATAGAAGCTCAATAATTCTTTTTCTTTTTTTTATGTCTTTCACATTCCGCAAATCAAAGAAAATTGGGCCTTTCCGTATCGGCCTTTCTAAAAGTGGCCTGAGTATGAGTGCAGGTATAAAAGGCTTGCGCGTTGGTACTAATTCCAAAGGAGCCTATACATCAGTTGGTATTCCAGGCACGGGAATTAGCTCTACATCGTATGCAAAAAAGAATCCACCAACTCACCAAAAGCAGGATAATTCAATTAAAGTAACAGGTCAGTCTAACGCGGGAAATGTCCTCCTCATCGTGTTGGCCGTTATTCTTTCACCCATTCTACTACCTCTCTACATTATTTATTTCATTCTGAGAGAGATTCGACGAAAAAAATGATACTAAGTATCTCGCAAAAAGGCCTGTTTTTTGCCGATAAAGAGATGGTAAAGCGGCGAGGAAATTCATTTCCCCAAGTAAATCGCCATTGGTTTGTTTTTTGGCAATCAGTAATTTTTTGTAAGGTAATTCTAACAAAATTTGGACTTTGGAGCTGCCAGTTCAAAAGAACACTTTTAGCAACAAAAAGACCCGTTAGAAAGCTTCAGAAATTCAAAGACTTTTACGCATTTGACTGGAAATACCGAAGGCGAATATTTTTAGAATTCAGCGTCCCGCGCACAGCGGGGCGCGTTTTTATGTTGAGCGTTTCCAAGTGTCGGCAACTCGTAAAAAACCCTAATCTAACAGACGAGGAGGTACAACAGATATGCAACACACTCTATGGTTTTGCTGATCTTTTAATTAGAAGTTACATCAAAGAGAATCCTCTGAACTACTCTCAGGGCAATGATGGAAATTGATAAGAAAAGCAGCGGCAAGGTTAGGGACGGTACTGTTTCCCTTCTGCGCGTATCTACAGTACGACAACAGGAGCAAGGCGGAGGCATCAAGGAGCAAAGAAAAGAGAATGATGAATATATAGCCAAGAATGACTACAGCCTATTCAAAGAGTTTGCACTGGCAGAGACATCGGACATGGGCAAGGCAAGAGTAGAGTTCAATGAAGCCTTGGATTTCTGTGTAAAAAACAAAAAGCACATCCGAGTCGTAGTCATTAATAGAGTAGATCGGTTCTCAAGAGGTGGTCAGCAAGAGTATTACGCTTTTAAGGGCATTCTAAAACGTCATGGGATACGCTTAGAATCTGCAAAGGAAAAGATAGATGACAGTCCCAGTGGCGAACTTTTGGAGGGCGTTCTTGCGTCAACAGCACGCTTTGATAACCGCGTCAGAACTGCAAATACAATCTCGGTTGAGAAGGCACTGACCGCAGAGGGTTATTGGTGTAGACCAGCACCAACAGGCTTCATCAATGTAAAAAAGGCGGTAGGTTATGCTGGCGATGGAAAGGCCATTTACAAGCCGACCCTTGTTCGTGACCCTGATGATAAGCAGTGGTCATTGCTTTGTTACGGACTGCGTAAACAAATCATTGGCAGTTGCACGCCTACGCAGATTGCCAATGAGTTGGCCGCAAAAGGATTCCTAATGCGAGAAAGCGTGAAACATGACCTATACGACCGAAAGAAGAAGACCAGAGTACGCAATCTCGTTTCAAAGCAGTCATGGCTCAAGATATGTCGCAGTCCTATTTATGGAGGTATGAACAGAGGGAAATGGACTGGTAATAGGCTCATCACAGGAAAATGGGATGGTGCTGTCACGCCAGACGAATGGCACCGCCTTCAAAAGGTTGTGAACAAAGGCAAAGAAGACAGGTTGGTGCAGCGACGACGTGCGCTAAATCCTGATGTGCCGCTCCGACGCTTTGCGCTATGCCCTGAGCATGAGAAGCCGCTGAGAGGCTATGGTTCGGTTGGAAAAATGAAGAATAAGAAGCACTTCTATTACGATTGTGATGAACCAAACTGCAAGTTCCGCACGAAAGCGGCTGATTTGCACAAGTTGTTTAGGAGCTTCTTGAAAGGCATACAGCCGAAAGACGGCTTGATTGAATTGTTTGACGCAATAGCACTCGATCACTGGGAAAACGAGTTCTCTGAACTAAGTCGTGCCAGTGTTGAAGCAGCCCAAAAAGTGACTGTCTTGAAGCAGGAGCGTTTGGAAGCCATGGAAATGATGAAGCTCAGCAAAAAGAACCCCGAGCTGTATCAGAGCTGGGAAGACGTGTTTAACCAAAAGACTGAGGAGATACGTTCGGCAACGGATAAGCGTCAAAATCGTGAGCTGAAAGAATACAAAGCCGAGCAAGTATTGGGGTATTGTCGTCACTACCTCAAACACTCAAGCGAACTTTGGGAAAAAGCTGATGTAGAAGACAAAAACTCTCTGCAACGACTCGCTTTCCCCGATGGAATCCCATGTGATGTTTTGGAAAAGAAGCGAACCCCAAAACTTTCGCTTGTGTATGAAGCAATCAAGAACTTAGAACTTGCTCCGAATGATGTGGCAGCCCCACGGGGAATCGAACCCCGCTTTCCTGGATGAGAACCAAGTGTCCTAGCCGATAGACGATGGGGCCTTAGCGTGGAAGGAAAACCTACGGTTTTCCTCCCACGGACCCTCCTTTCCCTAAGCGGTATCACTCCAGACCGGCGGAGCCGGTCTTCGTGATTATTTCCGCGAATCACTGTCGAATCGCGAAGTAGACGGGAGGAGGTCCGTGAAAGAGCGGTGCCTTCTTGAACGTCAAAAGGCCCGCGGAGTATAACAAAGAAGGGCTTCGGGCCAAGGGAAATTTGCCGCTTGCCGCTCCGAGAACGGCTTCCGGTCGCATTTGCTAAAAAGTCATTTTTATTCTATAATATACGCAACATGCAAAAAACACTCCTCATCGCCGACGACGATTCCATGTTCGTCGACATCCTCATGTTCGAATCCGAGAAGCGCCAGCTTCCCTGGCAGATCGTCTCCGTTTCCGACGGCCTGCGCACGATCTCTACCCTCACCGAGCGTAAGCCCGATATCCTCGTTCTCGATCTCCGCATGCCCCGCGTGGACGGGTTCGCCGTGCTCGAGCACATGCGCCAGAGCCAATCCGACGTGCCCGTCATCGTCGTCACGCACTACAACAACCCCGAGTACCGTGAGAAGAGCAAACAGTACGGCGTTCGCGAGTACATCGTGAAATCGGACTGGCGAATCGATCGTCTCGTCGATCGGCTGGATCAGCATCTCACGGGAACGCTTGCCTGATCGCTTCTTCGCGGAATTGCATCGTGCGCCCCTGATGGGGGATACTCCGTACGTTTCCTCCCCCTTTTTCATGACTCGACGCTTCATCGCCCTCTTCGCAGTATCACTTTCCCTCGCCGCCTGTTCATCGGCCCCTTCCAACGTCGACGTGAACGTTGATGGAACGGTGAAGGTCACCACGTCCGAAGGCACCGTCACGAATGAGAACAAGCTTCCCGACGATTGGCCCGGCGATGTGCCGACCTATCCCGGTGCAACCGTGCAGGTTTCCGGCGTGATGAATCCCGACGCCGAGCAGAAGGGCGCTTCGGCGATGCTTCAGACATCCGATGCCGTTACGGACGTTATCGCCTTCTACAAGACCCAAATGGCCGCTCAGGGCTGGACCGTGGATGCCACGATGCAGCTCAACGGAGGGACCGTTATGTCGTCGAGCAAGGATGATCGCGCAATGAGCGTCTCGATCATGCCGGCAGGGGACAAGACCACCATCACGATCGGTACCGGCCAGAAGTAAACGTTCATTCTCTACGGTGGAGCGGAAAAAGCGAGTCGGTCATTCCTGACTGCTCGCTGTTTTCCGTTTGCTGTTTTGCATCCAGAATTCCATGAGAAAGTTCGCACGTCGTGTTTTCCAGTCCATGAAATTCGGCTTGTCCAGGAGCGCACCTTCCTCGGCGAGCTGCAGGTGGAGGAGGACGTTCCAATTTGCGCTATCGCAGATCAGGCTGATCTCTTCAGAAAGGAGATCCGGGCCGATTTCTTCCATCATTCTTCCATTGGCTTCGCTGAAGAAATTGACGATGGCCTGTTTTTCAAGATCAGAGAGCCATATGAAAATTATTCTCCTCGTACCGACAAATGTCGATTATCCTTCTTTTCGTGAAGCACTACGTCTATATCGCCCGCTGCCGAGACGGGTCTCTCTATACGGGGACGTGCGTGGACCTTGGTGCCCGCGAGGCGAAACATAACGACGGTACGGGCGCGAAATACACGCGATCACGGCGCCCGGTCCGTATCGTTTACCATGAGGTGTTTGAGACCCTAAGCGAGGCGCGCAAAAGGGAAGCGGCGATTAAGCGTCTCGAAAAATCGCAGAAGGAATCCTTGATTCGTTAGGAATCAAAAGCGTCTGCGATGACTGCCATGACGCCTTCCTCCAAAGGAGCCTCGTTCTCGCGGCTGAAAGGGTCGTTCGGGCTCCGTAGGCGTGCGAGCGGGGGGAAGCGTCGGCAGCGGAGTCCTTCGGAGGGTGAACCGAATCAGCCGCTCGATCCGTTTCACTTCCGAAGCTTGGTCGGGACAGGCAAACGAGATCGCCAGCCCGTCTCGACCGGCGCGCGCGGTGCGACCGATACGATGAACGTAGTCCGAAGGATCGTTGGGAAGATCGAAATTCACCACCACGCTGATGCCCGTGACATCGATGCCCCGGGCAGCGATATCCGTTGCGACGAGAATGCGGTACTTTCCCGTTTTAAATCCGTCGAGCGCCTCGCGACGCTGATTCAGCGTGCGGTTGGCATGGATTTCGGCGGCACTGTGCCCCATGGCGCGTATGGCACGGGTAATTTTCTTCGCACCATGCTTCGTGCGCGAAAAAACGAGCATCGTTCCCGTATGTTTCTCAAGCAGGCTCTCCAGAAGACGCATCTTTTCCTCTTTTCTCACGACGAAGAGTTCCTGCTCTACCTTCTCGGCGGCGGTGCCTTGCGGCGCCACCTCGATACGGAGGGGCAGACGCATGGTCGTTGTCGCCAATTTGACGATCTCATGCGGCATGGTCGCGGAAAAAAGCAGTGTCTGTCGTTCCTTGGGTACGTGAGCGATGATGCGATCGATCTGAGGCTTGAATCCCATGTCGAGCATTTGGTCGGCCTCGTCGAGGACGAGGATATTCACGTGGCGAAGGGTCACGGTTCCGCGCTCCAGGTGGTCGTTGAGACGGCCCGGGGTCGCGATGAGGATACGAGGGTCGCGCTTCAGCATTTCGCGCTGTCGCTCGAACGATGCGCCGCCGATGAACACGGCGGTGCGGATGCCGACGGCGGGCGCGAAGGTCATGAGCGATTCGTCCACCTGCTCGGCAAGCTCGCGGGTGGGCACCAGGATCAGCGCCCGTCCCTTTTCGTTGCTGAGACGCTGGAGCATCGGAAGCCCAAAGGCCCATGTTTTCCCCGTTCCCGTCTGGGCAATGCCGATAATGTCCTTTCCCTGCAGGGCGGAAGGAATGGCTTGGTGCTGGATCGGCGTGGCATTCGCAATACCGCGGCGCTCGAGGATGCCGAGAAACACGGGGGCGATTCCGAGAGATTCAAAGTTTGCACCGGGGGCCGACGAGGACGCGGGGGAATTCATCCGGGATACGATACCCTTAAAAATCCTTTTCGGATAGCGAAAATCTCCATTTCTTTGCAAGAAATTTTACCCGCACTGTCCGTAGTTTTTTCGCAGAAGCCAGCGCTTTCTCTCTGTTTTCGGCAGCCGCTCAATCGCATACCGGAGCATGGTTCGGGGCATCTTCTCCGCATTCTGCCCTAAAAACCATCGGAGCGTTTGTGCATCTTTTTTGCCCATTTCCCGAAGCATCCACCCCGTCGCTTTCTGGAGAAGGTCGTGACGATGGTCGAGGAGTATTGCGGCGATCTCGATCGTGGGTTCAAGGTTTCCCGCTCGAATGTAGGCGAGGGTGGCGACGATGGCGATCCGTTGTTCCCACAGGGAATGCGATCTTGCCAGGCGGCGGAGCAGGGAAATCCCTTTTCCCGCCTCCACAAGCCATGCGCCAAGAATATGGTATGCCGTTGCGTCGACGAGATCCCAGTTGTTGATGCGAGCGGTGCGGGCCAGATAAAAATCAACGGCCTCTTTCTTGCATGGTCGGCCTCCCTTTTCGAAGCGATCGACCAGAATCAGAAGTCCCGTAAGGCGCTCCTCGTGCCAGGGGCTTTCGAGGAGTTCCTCGATGCCGGGAAGCGGCAGGTCGGCGTGACGCTTCGCCACAAGACGCATCTCAGGCACGGTCACGCCGAGGAATCGGTCGCCTTCGCCGTACTGGCCGGGCCCTGTCTTAAAGAAACGAGGGAAGAATGCCGCCTTTTCCTTGTCCGCGACGTCGCGCAGCGCCGTCTTGATTCGCGCGGCCTTCGTGCGAACGGTCGTTTTCATTTCATCATGGTACGCCTTATTTCCGAAGGATCACCGTCTCCTTCGGCCAACGAACCTTTTTCATCGTCGCGAGATAATCGGCGCTGCCGCGGAAGCCCAGAGGGCACATCGTGATCGCATTCAAATTCTCCGCTTCCAAGTCGAGGATTTCATTGACCGCGCGTCGATCGAATCCCTCCATGGGGCAGGCATCGATACGTTTGACTGCCGCGGCGGTTAGAAGTGTTCCGAGAGCGATATACGTCTGTTTTTCCATCCAAAATCGCAGTTCATCTTCCGGCGTGCTCGTTATCTTTCCCGTCATCATATCGTGAAATCCTTTGAGGCTCTCTGCGGATACTCCGCGCTCTTTTGCAATGGATCGAACATAGGAATCCACGTACGCCACGTCGATGGTGCGGAAGCTCGCCAGTACGATGAGATGGCTGCATTCCTTCACCTGACGCTGATCATGAGCGGCTTTTGCAAGCCTGTCCTTGATCGCCTGGTCCGTGACGACGACGAATTTCCATGCTTGCATGCCGTATGAGGACGCCGACAAACGCAGGATCTCAAGAAGTTCCTCAATGTCGCTCTCCGGAACTTTCTTCGAAGCGTCGAAGCTCTTTGCGGCATGGCGCCACTGCATGGCGTCGATAAGGGAAGAGGCGGTCATGAACGGGGGGTGGAAGGAGAGGTACGATAACCGTGGGTTTACTCAATGTGCAAAAAGATCACAGCTTTTCCGTACGTGTTCGCAAGCGAATAGCGGGCGGCTCAAGGGTAACGATTGACCCCGGAGGAACGCTCTCCCGAAGCCAGACGCTCCCGCCGATGACCGATCCTCGTCCGATGACGGTTTTGCCGCCAAGAATTGTCGCATTGGCATAAATGACAACGTCATCCTCAACGGTCGGATGGCGTTTTTCCTCTCGTCGTACTTTACCGTCCTCGTCATAGCGGAAAGAGAGCGCGCCGAGCGTGACCCCTTGATAAAGGGTGACGCGATTGCCGATCGATGAGGTTTCCCCGATCACCACGCCCGTGCCGTGGTCGATGAAAAATTCTTCGCCGATGGTGGCACCAGGATGAATGTCGATTCCCGTCTCGCGGTGTGCGACTTCCGCCATGCCGCGGGGCAGCAGGGGAACGCCTCGTCGGTGCAGTGCAGAGGCGATTCGGTGTGCCACCACGGCTCGAAGACCCGGATAATAAGCAATTACTTCCGCATCCGAACGAGCTGCGGGATCGTTACGAAGAGCGGCTTGAATGTCTCCGTCGATGAGTTTTTTAGCTAAGGAAAGCCCATCGAAAAAATCGTTTGTTATGTGAAGTATTTTTTGATCGTCGGGAACTTCATTCGTCGACAAAAAGCATGCCAGTATCGCTCTTTGAAATTTTGAGCGGTCGACGCCGATTCCGTGTTGCACGCTGTCGCGCAGATCGTCGGTAAGCGTCGCGATCTCCGTGAGCGAGGGCGGTCTGTGGAGAGAGGGGGTCATGGGGAGGGGGGATGAAACAAAAAAACACCCACGCGGGGTGCTCGACTGCCTTCCAGGCACGACGATCTCACCAGCCGCGCGGCGGGCTACAGGGTCGACAGCAAAGCGTGCGGGTGACGAACACGTTTGCAGGATATTCCTGCTCCGCGTCCGCTACAATGCTTCCGTGATCGAATTCCAGCGACTCCTCATGGGCGACCGCGTCCGCAACGACGCCTTCGCGAAGGCTCTCAAATCCGTCATCGAGCCTGGCAAGACTATGGTGGCCGACATCGGTTCGGGGACGGGGTTCCTGAGCTTCGTCGCGAGCAGACTTGGCGCCAAAGAGTGCGATCTCTATGAGATGAATCCCGATATCCTTGCACTCAGTAAGGTTCTCGCGAAGGAGAACGGCATCGCGAACTGCCGCTTCGTCGCGGGGCATTCGATGGACGTCCGCCGTCCCCGCAAGGCCGACGTCGTCGTCTCCGAGACGCTCGGCAACTACGCGCTCGAAGAAGGGATGCTCGAGACGATGAACGATGCCCTGGAACGGTTCCTCGCGCCCGGCGGCACGATGATCCCGCGCTCACTCCGGCAATACGTCGTGCCGATCGTTTCGGACCGTCTATGGAAGGACTTGAACGTCTGGCCGACTGTGGACCACGGTCTTGTTTTCGCAGCGGCCGAAAAGAAGACGCTTCAGAACGTGTACGTACGCGAGATCGGGCCGTCGGATCTGTTGCGTGGCGCGGATGCGGCGAAAGAATGGGATTCCGTCGATTTTACTCGGAAAAACGACAGCGTACGCGGCCGTGACGTCTCATGGAGGCTGGCTTCACCCGTTACGGTCTACGGTTTCTGTCTCTTCTGGGAGGCGGAACTCGTGCAAGGGGTTACGCTCTCCACGTCGCCAACGGCTCCCGCGACGCATTGGCAACAGATCTATTTGCCCGTTCTTGAGCCGTTGCGGGTCGATGCTGAGGATATGCTCGCGCTTTCCATCAAATCCGACACGCGCCCCGCGGTGAAGGTGAATGTCGAGTGGCGAATCGTCGTCACGGATGCTCAGGGCAAGAAAAAGGCGTCGCAGGCTCTCGACATGCGCCGCGGGTGAGGCATTGCGTCCGCGGTCTCGTCGCAGGAGAATGATGGCCATGCCGGAGAAGAAACAGCGACGTTCCCACGTGAGCCCTCACTTGGCCAAGGTGCTCGAGCGCAACATCACGACGCTTCTCGAAGTTCGTCGCCAGATGGAAGCCAAACGAAGCGTCCAGACGCGGTTCGCGGATTTTGTCGCAGGCGCTTGCGGCAATCCGATCTTCGCATATCTCCACGTCGTGTGGTTCGGCGCGTGGATCGCGTGGAATCTCGGCTGGTTCGGTCTCGCGCCCTTCGATCCGTTTCCTTTCGGTCTCCTGACGATGATCGTCTCGCTTGAGGCGATCTTCCTCTCGACATTCGTCCTTATCAGTCAAAACCACCTCGGGGAACTCGGCGAGCAGCGCGCAGATCTCGACCTGCAGGTAAACCTTCTGGCCGAATACGAGATTACAAAAATCTTGCGTATCGTCGACACGATGGCCGACAAGATGGGCCTCCGTGAAGGCAAGGATCCCGAATTGGAGGAGCTTGAGAAGGAAGTTCAGCCCGAACAGGTGCTCAAGGAGATGGAAAAATGGAAAATGCAGCTTTCAAGCGAAGAAAAGCGTCGTCTTCATGACCACTCCCGTTGATATGCGCATTTTTGCCCTAGAGACGAATCGACAGAAGCTTCTTGATCAGCTTCTTGCACCCAACGAGCAGATTCTGCTCGATACTCGTTTTCATTGGATTCGTTTCCTGCCCGGCGTCCTTCGGTTCGTCGTGGTCTCCGCGCTCGCCGCCGTCGCGGTGCAATGGTACGGGGCGATTCAGCTTCCCCCCTCGACACCCTGGATCGTACTCTTGCTCTGGCTTGTCTTTGGACTGTGGCCCTTTCTCAATACGCTCATTGATTGGACACAGGATGCAGTGATTGTGACCACGGAAGAAGTCGCGATCATCGATCAGAACACGGTTTTCCGCAGAAAAATCAGACAGATGACCCTCGAGAACCTCGCAAGCGTCAGCGGCGAGACGCAGTGGGGGAACATCTTTCGTTTCGGGCGGCTTATTTTTGATCTGAAGGAAGGTACGGGTGAGCACGTGCGCTTGCCTTACGTGCCGCACGCGGATCACGTGGCGTCGGTGATCAGCGATGCGATCGTGGCGTTTCACCGGCGCGAGATCGAAGAGACGCCGGGGCCGTGAGCAGATACCTATCCTTGAAGAGCTGCATTGTCTGTAATCCTTGATTTTGCACGGGCGTATCCCCGTATCTCCTCTTTTCTTTGTCGGGCAGACAAGAAAAGAGGGAAAAGAAGCGCACCGCCGCCAACCGCTCCTCCGCTCGGCTCCGCCGACCTGGAGCGCCACCCTGCCGGAAGGAGAGTCCGCGAGAGGAAACCCCTAAAGGACTGCGCGCCAAGCCTTTCGCTGGCGCTCAAGAGCTTGTCGCTGGGAGCCGGAGGGTTTTCTTCCGCGGATCAATAGGCCTTCGCGTAGAGCGCCATAGCGACGGACGGCTTGCCCGAATAGACGTCCTTGCCGTGCGGCAGCTTCCCATCTTCCGGAAGCAGACGGATCGTCGCCTTGGTCTTCTCTTTGATGGCTTCAGCCGTCTCGCGGGTGCCGTCCCACGGTGCCCAGGCGCAGCCGCCTTCTTCCATGTGCTTCTCGAGTTCGGCCATCGTGCTCACGGTGATCGTCTTCTTTTCCATGTATTCCTGTGCCTGGCGGTAGAGCGTCGCATGGATGTTCTCGAGCAACTTACCCATCGATTCTTCCGTACATGCCGAAAGGGGGAGGGGTTCCTTGGCGGACGTGTCGCGACGAGCGAGCATTACCTGATTCTTTTCCAGGTCCTTCGGTCCGATCTCGATGCGGAGCGGCACGCCCTTCACCTCCCACTCGTTGAACTTGAAGCCCGGCGACTTCCCTTCACGGTCGTCGATCTTTACGCGGATGTTGGGGAGCCTGCTCTTCAGCTCATCGCACACGGAGAGAACTTTCTGGCGTTCGTCATCGGTCTTGTAGATCGGGACGATCACGACTTGGATGGGCGCCAGCTTCGGCGGCAGACGCAGGCCCTTCTCGTCGCCGTGCACCACGATGACGGTGCCGATGATGCGGGTCGAGAGGCCCCAGCTCGTGATCCATGGTCGTTCGCGCTTGCCGGCCTCGCTGAGGAAGGCAACGTCATAGGCTTCCGAGAAGCCTTGGCCGAGGTTATGCGACGTGCCCGCCTGGATGGCTTTGCCGTCCTTGGCGATGGCCTCGGTCGTGAGCGTGTAGAATGCGCCTGCAAACTTCTCGTGGTCGGGTTTTTTTCCTCGCATAACGGGAAGCGCGAGAAAGTCCCTGTCGAAATCCACGTACATTTGGAGTGCGGCATGTACCATCGAATCGGCGTCCTCTTTGGTGGCGTGGGCCGTATGTCCTTCTTGCCACAGGAATTCAAGGGTACGGAGGAACGGGCGCGTGCGCATTTCCCAGCGGACGACGTTCGCCCACTGGTTCACTTTCAGCGGCAGATCGCGGTAGCTCTGGATCCATTTTCCGAAGGTCGGATACATGATCGTTTCGCTCGTGGGGCGGACGTAGAGTTTTTCCGTCAGTTCTTTGCCGCCGCCGTGCGTCACGACGGCGCACTCCGGTGCGAAACCCTCCACGTGCTCCTTTTCCTTGGCCAGGTTCGATTCCGGGATGAAGAGGGGGAAATACACGTTCTCCACGCCCAGTTTCTTGATGCGTGCGTCGAGGTCGCGCTGGATCCGCTCCCAGAGCGCGTATCCGTAGGGCTTAAAGATGATGCAGCCCTTTACGTCCGCATAGTCTGCCAGGTCTGCCTGGGCGATGACGTCGAGGTACCACTGGGGAAAATCCTTGTTCTGATCTGCGAGTCTTGGCATGGGGGGAGTGTACTGTCAAATCGTTGGAGCGGGTAGCCGTTTTCGCTCGGTAGAGGGTTCCGTTATTCGTTATTGGTTATTGGTTACTGGAAACGAGTAACGAGTAACGCCGTTCTCCTATAGCCCTATCCCTCCTGCTACACTGCATCGCATGGCACCCCGCGACCTCCAAAAGGCCCTCGAAGAGCATCGGAAGATGGAAACGCACGGAAATGCGCTCGGTCCATGGATTCATGACATCGTCTACGGCGCTCACGACGGCATCGTCACGACATTTGCCGTGGTTGCTGGAACGGCGGGGGCAAACCTCTCCGCGGGGGTCGTCATCATTCTCGGCGTCGCCAACCTGCTTGCCGATGGCGTCTCCATGGGGGCGGGAGCGTTCCTCAGCAATCGCTCGGAGCGCGATCAGTACAGGCGTCTGCTCAAGGAGGAGCTTCAGGAGATCGAGGACGACCCCGACATCGAGCGCGAGGAGATCCGCGAGGCCTACCGGAAGAAGGGATTTGCCGGAGAGGATCTCGAACGCGTCGTCGCCGTGATCACGGGCGACAAGCAGGTATGGGCCGACACGATGATGCGCGAGGAGCACGGCATGGAGGAGAGCGACAGCAGCCATGCCTTCATGCACGGCGTCGCCACCTTCGGCGGGTTCGGCATTTTCGGGTCCGTTCCGCTCCTGCCGTACCTCTTCGGGGTAAGCTCGGCGAACTCCTTCCCGCTCGCGATTTTCGGTACATTTCTCGCTCTCATGCTCGTGGGCGTCACGCGGAGTTTCGTTACCCGCGAGCGCATTTATCGGGGCATTGTCGAAATTGTCTGCATCGGGGCGATCACCGCGTCGATCGCCTATGGCGTGGGCGTGGCTCTGAGGGGATTTGCGGGGACGTAAAATTCCAGGATCCAAATACCAAGTAAGCAGAAGGAAAAAGACGAGTTCTTCTCGATGAAAGAACGTCATTATCCTTTAGTCCTAGAGGAATAACTCCCAATGGAAAACATACATCCTCGAAGAGATCTTTCTTGAGAATGTCATCGACATAGAGTGTGGACATGAATGATAGAACACCGCTTCGGAATCTCGGCGATCGGACTGCCATCTTTGCGCAAGATGTGCGTGCGTGGGCGCGACGGTTTTCGGCTGATTCATTGCAGAAATCAGATATCGAACAAGTGATCCGTTCATCTGGCTCCGTTGCAGCAAATTATGTTGAGGCAAATGAGGCACTCGGGAAGAAAAATTGCGGTATGCACCTGAAAATTTGCAGAAAGGAAGCGAAGGAAAGCAAATTGTGGCTTCAATTCCTTCGGGTCATCTGCCCAGAATTGCTCGAAGTAGAACGTCAAAGACTGCAACAAGAAGCACACGAGTTTGTCTGCATCTTTCATTCCATCATTCAAAAACATTATTCCTAAGTTTTTTACTTCTTCCCTAATACCTTTTCCCTACTTGGGATCTGGATCCTGGATTTTCTCTAGGCGCTCAGCCAAATCCCGGCGGCCGTCGTGACGGCGCCGAAGAGTATGCCTGCAACGACTTGCGCGAACGTATGACCCAGTCGCTCGGTGAAGTGCTCCCATTTCTGGAGTCGATTGAGGATCTTGGCCTGTTCGCCGATCGCGCGGCGGGAACTCATGGCGTCGAACCACGTGATCGCCGCGAACACGAATGCGATGGCGAACTCCGTGGAGTGCGGCCCGAGCTTGCGATGCACGATGATGAGCAGCGACGTGACGAACGCCGAGTGCGAGCTCGGCATGCCGCCCGCGCGGAACAGGTGCTCGTGCCAGTTGCCGGTCTTGAATCCTTCCACGATCACCTTGGCGATCTCCGTGAGGATCATCACCACGCAGGGGATCAGGAAGGGATAGGAACGGAGAAGATACATATGGGGATAGTATTACGCGACTCGGAGTTCGATCCTAGCGATACCGGGAATCCCGCCGACATACGTGTTTTGGCCGTTGCGGAACGCGTTCAACGCTGCTGTGAATTCGGTCGTGGCCAGCGCGACGCTCGTCGATCGGGTCGATGTGCCTTCCGGAAACTGGAAATTGGCTCCGTTGCGGCTGACGGTCGCCAGATTCAGCGGTCGCCACGCACTGCCCCAAACGGAGTATCGCGCGGTGACCGGACGGTTATTGGCGAACAGCGCGCCTTCTCGCACGTCGATGCGCACGCCGTTCACGAGAACCGAGGGCGGGAGGTTGGCGAGGAGCGGACCGTTCCCGATGGTATTGAGAAGCGCCGCGGCCGTCGTGAATTGCGGGATCGCTTCCGCGGCCTTCTTCGTGACCTCGGCCTTTTTGACCTCTTCGGCTTTCTTTACTTCTTCGGCCTTCTTGGCTTCCTCAGCCTTCTTCGTGACCTCGGCCTTTTTGACCTCTTCGGCTTTCTTTACTTCTTCGGCCTTCTTGGCTTCCTCAGCCTTTTTAGTGTCTTCCGCTTCCTTCACTTTCACTTCTCCTTCCTTGGTCTTCACCTCGTCTTCCTTGGCCTTGGCTTCCGCTTCCTTCTTTTTCTGTTCCGCCTGGTTCTTCTCGCGTTCGGCGCGGCGCTTGGCGCGGTTGTCCAGGACGGTCTTCCGGAAGGAGTCCGAGACGGGGAGGATGCGCAGGGCGATGTCGACGACCGGATCGACCACGTTGTCCTGTAGGAATTCCTTCGCCTTGACCAAATTCTCATTAAGCGAATTGCGAACGTCCTCCGGGAGGAACCACGCGCCGAGGGTGGCCGCACCGCCGCCGACGACGGTGCCGAACCAGCCGCGGATGCGGTCGGCGCCGTGCGCGGCGAGTTGATAGATGCCGTATCCGGCAAGGGCCGTGCCCGCCACGGCGACCGTTGGCATGACGACGGGATACTCCTTCGAGAACTTCTCCAGCTTCTGACGTGCCTCGTCGGCCGTCTTCAGCATGCCTTCCACGATCGAATTCTCCTGCACTTGGAGCGCGGTGTTCACGCCCAGTCGCACGAGTTCCTTCTCGATGGCCTGGGATTCCGTGCGGATATCGACGTACGCGGGCGTGCCGCGCTCGGCCTCCGGAACGCTGTTCAAGCGCTTCTGAATCTCCTGGTAAAGGCTTCCGAGCTGCTTCCGTTGGTCTTCCGTGGTCGTGGCGGGCTGCATTGCCTGCACCTCGGTCTTGAGGCGCGCGAGCGCGGCGCTGCCCTGGCCTTCGCCGGGGCGCAGTTCCTTGCGGACGACTTCGATGCTGGCGGCAAGCGTGGGGCTCATGGCTGGAGGGGGATCAGGATTCGAGGGTGAGGTTGCCGTTCTCGATCTTCAGGTGCGTGCGGCGAGGCGTGTTGGTGTCGCTCTCCATCTTCGTGACGACCTCGCTCAGCTTCACGGCCGTCTGGCCGTTGAGCTGCACGCGGACGTCGCCGGTGGCGTTGCCGCTCTCGGGGCGGAGGAGCTTCGTCGAGGTCACGTTGCCGCCCGCGACGCGGAAGAGGACCGATCGTGCATTCGGTGCCGTGCCGAAACTGATCCGGTACTCGTTTTCATTGGTGTTCGATTTCACGAATTTGATTTCCTTGGAATCGTGCGTGATTTTCGATTCCGTCGTGCCCACGTCGATGCCCGCGGCCGGGATCACGAGTCCGCCGATCGGAGCGGCTTCGGGAGTCGTCGTCGGGGTGGAGGCAGGAGCGGTCGTCAGCGTATCGCGATACTGCTTCGTTGCGTCTTCGGTGCGGATATTGGCGATCAATGGCGGCCGGGCGCTTGTATTTCCGCCGTCCTTGGCAGCCAGATACCTCATATAACAATCGAAATAGCGGTTACGAGCGGCAGCATCGAGACTGAGTCGTTGCATCAGGGTCTGCGTATCGGCCGCAAGAGATGCCTGTTGTGCCTCGATGGCGACAGCGGTTCCGCCAAGCGGGTTCGTGGCGACTGTTGCGGTGGCGAGAGCCGCGCCGTTCTGGCGGATTTCCTGCTGGAGCGCCATGCGCCATTTGAGGGCGACGCCCTGTTCTCGGATATTGTCCTGCACCTCGCGCATCGCATCGGGCAGCTTGATGCCGGTAAGGAAATTCGCGAAAAAACTGCGTACGGAATCGAGAACCATGCGCGTCACGGCCTCCGGAGACATTCCTATCTGCTTTTGCAGCATCTGGAACATCGGCGCGAGCGGGCCGTTGGGCTGCACCAGTTGCGAAAGACGGGCATCGATGTTGTCCGCCATGACCGAGCGGGGATCGGCGGCGGGCATATCCGGCGCAAGCTTTTGAAGCTGCTCTTGGGCCTGTGCCACGGTGAGCGTGCTGGTCGTGGAGATTTCTTTCAGAGTTTCCTCACTGAATTCCTTCCATGCACGCTCGTCTCGAATGCCAGCGGGCGCATCTTCGATGAGTTTCCTGACGGCTTCAATTTGTTTCTTCGTTGCATCATCGAGTCCCTTTTTCTCCGATTCCTCTTTCGTCAGATTCTGAGCCTTCCGATCCGCTTCGATCTTCTGACGAAGGGCGGCGAGATCACCGCGGACCTTCTGGATGTATTCCTTCGCCTTCAACTCGCGTTCGGAGGGAAGAGGGCCGTTGAGAGTCGCGATGAGCTGAGTAAGTCCCTTCAAAGCGGCTTCCCGCTGGTTCTGGGGCACCGGGATGAGCGGCAACGCCATCGTGCCGGGCGTCACGCCGATGCGTGTCATGGCTTCGTCGATGAGCGTTATGCTCGGGTGATTTGCCGGCAGGGCCTTCCGTGCGGCCTCGAAGGCCTGGCGGAATTGCGCAGGATTGATGTTCACCGCACCTGACGGTGCGCCCTGGATTTGCTTCTGGATGGCTTCCAGTTGCGTGCGGATCTCCTGAACGTGCTGTTCGGGGGTGAGGGGCAGTGGATTTTCACCAGGACCTGGCATGGGTGTGTGTGGGAGCGGATGTCGAAATTAAGCTGCAGATTGACGGGGAAACGCACCGTAGAGCTTCATTGCGGAATCGCCCAGCGAGCGCAGGTAACGTTCCAGCTCCTTCTGGAAGGGGATTTGGTCCGTGCCGCGGAGGATCGCCTCGAGCTTGGTTTTCTGCGCGTCATCCATGCGCGGCAGCTGGGTGCGCCAGTACGCGCGTTGCGGTTCGGAGAGGAGATAGCTCTTCTCCACGAGAGCGAGAAGGGACGCAGAGTCCATAGGGGTTTTTGTGTGAGATAATCATGATATTCTACAGTTTTTCGGCATGTCTCTCAATCCACGGCATCATGAAGTTCAAGGATGTCAATGATCCCGCGATCGACGTGCGTCCTATTGCCGGGGTGCTAGACTGAAAGAATCCTTTCTCCCATCACCCATGAACATTCAGCATTTTGAGAAGGACCTGCACTACAGCGATAAGGATTTGCTCGTCCTGGCGCGAAAAATTGGAAAACTTGCTACATATTGCAAAAGATTGAAGAATGAGGACTCATTCATCAGAGTTGAGGCGGAGCGACGTGAGACAAAAAAAGACCGCGATCAGGTGAAGGTGATGCTCACGGTAGAGCTTCCCCACAAGCAGCTCCGCGCCGAATCCCGACGCAACCGCGTCGTCGAGGCAATTGACCGTTGTATCGAGAAAATCGAGCCGCAGATTAAGCGCTACAAAGAGATGCACACGGGAAAAACGCTCGCGCGCATGAGCGAGCGGAGGAGAAAAGAGTAAACAACCGGGAAAAAGGACAGAGCGTGAAAAGCTTCCCAGGCTCCTCCTCTTTTCCCCGTGTATTACTTCTTGGCGTCCTTCTTGGCGTCCTTGGCGGCATCCGCTGCCGGAGCGGCAGCAGCAGCCGGCGCGGCGCCCTCTGCAGTCGGAGCTGCGGCTCCCTCGGTGCCCGGAGCGGCAGCGGCTGCAACCGGAGCTTCGACAACCTCTTCCGCGCGGGGCTCTTGAATCACGGCGAGAACGGTTTCGGGCTTATCGAGCAGCTCAACGCCCTCCGGAGCGGTTACTTGGGACACCGTCACGTGATCATGGAAATTCTCCATGCCCGAGATGCTGACAACGAGGTTCTTGGGAAGGTTCTTCGGGAGCGCGCGTACGCGGACAGCGTCGTGGACGACGAGGAACACGCCGCCGAGAGCCTTCACGGCGAGCGATTCTCCCGTGAAGTGCACGGGGACCATCGTTTCGATCTTCTCGTCCATGTTCACGGCGTAGAAATCCGCGTGAATCTCCGAATCGTTGACAGGGTGGAACGAAACCTCCTTAAAGAGGACGGGGATCTTCTTTCCGTCCACGTCGAGCTCTACGAGAGCGCTCTCTCCGGCTTGCGAGAAAGCCTTGCGAAGGGCGCGCGCTTCGCACTGAACGAGCAGATCCTTCGTCTTGTGGCCGTACACGACACCGGGCACAAGACTGCCTCGGCGAAGCGCTTTCACGCTTGCCTTCGGGTCACGGGCCTTTGCCTGGAGGGTGATCATCTCCACGAGGGCAGCAGGGTAGGGGATGAACGGACACCGGTCAACACCTCTTTTGCTTGGATTCTGGCCTCAAACCGGTATTCACCTCTGCAGAGGATTGCAGCGCCACTTCCAGAAATACCGCAGGCCGCTCATGATATGGGCCCGTCCGATGCGCGAAAACGGCATACGCCAGGCACTCATATCGCTCAGTCGACGCTTCTTGTCGTAGACGATGGCGGACGGGCAATAGAGGATGCGTTTTCCGCATAATCTCGTGCGTCGACAGAGATCGGTATCCTCAAAAAACAGGAAAAATCGTTCGTCGAATCCTCCAAGCTCATGAAAAAGCTCTTTTCGAATCATGAACGAACCTCCTGCGACCCAGTCCACGACCTGCTCCTTATCCTGGTCGCGCGATTGCTGGAGATAGTGTTCCACGTGTCCGGGCAAGAAACGGCGAAGGAAGGTGCGCTTGGCAATGAGGTCGAGAGGCCTCGGCTCCGCGCGGGCGGAAATGCGCTGCGTGCCATCGGGGTGGAGCAGTCGAGGCGCGGCGATCCCAATGGACGGATCGGCTTCCATTCGTGCCACGAGAGTTTCCACGGCACTCGTCTCAGGCATTTTGTCGGGGTTGTTGATGAGAAGGTAGCGACCGGACGCGTAGTGCACTCCCCGATTGTATCCATGGCCAAAACCGCGATTGCCCCCCGTTTCGATCACGCGGAGACGGCGGTCCGGATTGCGTCGAAAATCATTGCGAATGTATCCGATGGAATCATCGAGCGATCCGTTGTCGATCACGATGACTTCGAGGCGGTCGCCGATCGTCTGGCCGAGCAAGTGTCGTGCGGCACGTACAGCCTGACGGCCGTTGCGATAATTGAGGATGAGGACGGAAACCAGCGGGGTCATAGGGTCCACCAAAGAAAGAAGAGCGCAGCGACGGCGATGCGTTCGATGCCGAATACCGAGAAAGGAAGCCGTTTGACGGCCGAGAGGAACCACCGGATGCTCAAGAGCGCGGTGATGAAGGCGGCGCTTCCGCCTCCCAAAAAGAGGGGAAGATCGGTCATCGAAAGCGCGTCCATCGATTTCATCAGATCGAGGGCAGCCGCCGCAGCAATCGTCGGTACGGCGAGCAGGAACGAGAACTCAACAATCGTCTTCCGGCTCACGCCTAGCAGTTCGCCGCCCACGATGGTTGCAGCTGCCCGAGAGACGCCCGGTACGATCGCGACAGCCTGGCAGAGTCCGATCAGCGCGGCCTTCGCGTGCGAGATGTCTTCGACGTTGCGGACGTCCGTCGGGCGCTCTTTCTTCAGCAGTGAAAAGACGATCAAGAGCACGCCGCCAATGGAGAGCGACCACAGGATCGTCGCAATGCTTTCGAGCAGAATGCTCTTCACGATTTTATGCAGAAACAAGCCAATCAATGCTGTTGGCACGAATGCTGCGAACACACGCGTCCACACCGCGGTCGACGATGTCAGTCGCTTCCACTCCAGCGCTACCACCGCGAGGATCGCGCCGAACTGAATTGCAATCTCAAACGTCTTCACTGCTTCTGTCGGATGTACATGCAAGAGCTCCGAACTCAGCACCAAATGCGCCGTCGAAGAAATCGGGAGAAACTCGGTCAATCCTTCGATGAGGCCAAGAACGACGGCTTGCAACAGGGACATGTGCGGGGCGCGGGGGAAATTTTTCGACGCAGTTCGATCTTAAGGCTACAGTCCGATTCCTGAATTTTCTATGTCGAACAGACCATTAGCCGTTCGCGGATACACCCTCGAATCCATCGGCAAGGCAAAAGACCACCTCAATCACATCGAATACGAAAAATGCGCTGAGGAGGTGGCGCAACAGGCGAGAGAGTATCGCGACGAATTTTGGCGCCTCTTTTTCGATGCTGAAGCCATGGAGGGGGAGCGGCCTGCACCCGCGGTCGTGTATTACTTGAAGACGCAGATTCTCGATCTGCTGGGGCTCGAACCCGATGACACCATGGACTACGACATGACCGACGAGCGCTTTCTCCGCGAGGAAGAGAATGACGAAGGAGAAGACGATGGAACCGATCACGGTGAATATGAATTTCTCGATAGTTCCGATCTGCATGAATGGTGGAAGTCACTGTGATTTCGGCTTCTCTGAGAGAAGAAGCGGCGCTACAATCTTCGTCTCATGGCCTACCCCGTCCTCAGTATCGCCGCCGGCAAAGAAGCACATCTCAAGAATCGCCATCATGCGGTTTTCCGTGCGGCAGTCGGGCGGTTTCCGATGGGCGCCGAGGACGGCGCGATCGTCGAGGTGCGGTCCTCCACGGGCGAGTTCCTTTGCTACGCCACGTATAACGCCCAGGCGTACATCTGTGCCCGTGCTATCGCCTTCGAAGAAGGCGATCCGATGGAGCAGATCCGTCGTTCGATCGAACGCGCGGTCGCGCTTCGCGAGCGCTTCTTCGACCACACTGAGACGACCGCCTACCGCCTCGTGAACGCGGAAGGAGACTCTCTCCCCGGTCTTGTCGTGGACCGCTACGGCGACACGCTTGCGATCCAGTGCACGACACTCGGCATCGACAGGATGAAGCAGTGGGTTACGGACGTGCTCACGGAAGTCACCGGCCTTTCCAAGGTCTTCGAAAAGTCCACGGGCACCGCACGTAAGAAGGAAGGACTGCCGCCCGTCGAAGGATGGCTCCGCGGCGGAGGGGAAACCCGAATTCCCGTCACGGAGCGTGGCCTTAAGTTCCTCATCGAGCTTTCCGGAAGCCAAAAAACCGGTCTCTTCCTTGACCAGCGTGAGATGCGATCGCTTGTCCGCTCTCTTTCCAAGGGACGGCGCCTGCTCGACTGCTGCAGTTACGTGGGAGGCTTTTCCCTCTCGGCGCTCCTCGGCGGGGCGCTCTCGGCCGACGCCGTCGATTACGACGCGGCGGCGCTCGCGCGTTCGCGGGAGCACGTGAAGGAGAACGGCGTGGATGACGAACTCTTCAGCGCGTACGCGGAGGACGTATTCCAATTCCTCCGGCGCCGCCCGGCCCCGCGTCCGTACGACTTCATCGTCCTCGATCCGCCCGCGTTCGCGAAGCGGAGCTCGGATATCGAACAGGCCAAGCGCGCGTACACCGATCTCAACCGTCTTGCCATGGAGCTGCTCCCCTCCGGAAGCCTCCTCCTCACGTGTTCCTGCTCGTTCCACGTGGATCCCCAGATGTTCCAGACGATCGTGTTCCACGCCGCACGCCAAGCCAAGCGCTCGGTGCGTATCCTCCAGCGGCATCGCCAAGCCATCGATCACCCCGTAAACCTCTATCACCCCGAGGTGGATTACTTAAAGAGCCTCCTGCTGTGGGTGGAGTGACGGTCGACGTGTCGAATCAGGGGCCGAAGTGGAAGTTCTGCCTCAGCGTGAAAAAGATGGCGAACACGACGAGCCAGACGCACAAGATGACGAAGGCGTACCTGTTCGATTGGCTCGCTTTGGTCGGAAGCCTCTTCTTCCAGCAGAAATAGAAGAACGCGTCGGCGATGACGAGATTCAGAATGAGCAGGGGGATCACCATCCACTTCTCCCCGGTCGTGAGGGGGGCGTCGTGCCTGTTTTCCCGTTCCACTGTATCCGCAACGAGGACGACGCACAGGTTTACGATCATCGCGATGATCGCCATCGGCAACCGCGGTACGAGGAGTAATTCCAGAAGAACCAGAACGATATAACGGGGCTTCATACGCATGCGAAATATGCTATCTCAACGAATTTCTCGGGCAATACGGTCGCCTTGCGAGGATCGTCCATCAATGACGTTGTCGAGCGCGACGCGTACCCGAAACGCGCGGGGATCTTGCCCGACGGTGCGGAGGTCCTTAGAGTGAGTGGTGACCTTCCCCCTTTTCATGAATACACCTCACCACGGCAACGACCTTGGAACGGAATTCACAGCACAGATGGGCAAGCTTGAGCATTGGCTCGAGCCGCTCTTCGCAAAATTGCCGCACATCCCCGAAAACGGCCGCAAGACCCTTGCATCTATCGCACCGTGGCTCGCGCTGATCTTCGGCATCCTCGGCATCTTCGCAATGGTGACGCTCGGCTTCTTCAATCTCCTCCTGTCGCCGTTCATCCTTCTCAGCGGAGGCGGCGCGGGACTTCTGATGTTCATCGCGATGGCCGTGGGCCTGATCGGTTCGATTCTTGATCTGCTTGCGTTTAACCCACTGCGCGCACACAAGAAGAAGGGATGGAATTATCTCTTCTACGGTTCCGTTCTCGGTGCAGTCTCGACGATTATCGGCGTTCTGCTCGGAGATTCGTCGATAGCGAGCCTCCTCTTTGCCGCGATCGGCCTGTGGCTCCTTTTTGAAATTCGATCCATGTATCGCTGAACGTTCGCGGTAACGCTCTTGCCATGCGTCGCTTTCTCCTGATCACTTCGCTCTTCGTGCTCGCCGTTACGGCGGTTGGCCATCTCCATGCGAATGGCGCCGTCAGCGTTTTCTGGCCCGAAGCCAAGGCCAGTTCATCGGCATACTCTCCCAGACGATTGAGGGATGACCGCGGTGCCGTACGGTCATCGTCGGTGTCAGCGCAAACGAGGTCGTCAAAGTCCTCCGCTGCTTCGCAGGCAGCATCGTCGGCGCTTCCCCCCGATCCCGCGCGCCTTGCGACGCTGAAGGTGCCGATCCTCGTCTATCATCACATTCGGGAGACGAAGGCGTATCCCAAGAGCACCTGGAGCTGGAAAATGTCCGTTGCTCCTTCGATCTTCGAACAACACATGCAGTGGATTCAGGACCACGGATACACCGCCGTGGACCTGAACACCCTCGTTGCCATCTTCAGGGGGGAGATTCGCGGTCCGGAAAAGCCGATCGTCATCACGTTCGATGACAACAATCTCACGCAGTACGACATTGCCCTTCCGGTGCTTGAAAAGCACCATCAAATAGGCGTTTTTTACCTTATTACGCAACATTTGACGAACAAGGGGATGATCGATGCCGAGCGGGCCAAGGATCTTCATAAGCGCGGTCAAGATGTGGAATCGCATACAATCACGCATCGCGTGCTCACGGCTCTTCCGGGAGGCGACATCGATCGTGAGTTGCGAGAGAGCAAGAAGGTTCTCGAAGACCTTCTCGGAAAGCAGGTGTTGCATGTGGCATACCCCGGCACGGCCCACAATGCGACTGTCCGGGAGAAGACGGAGGCGGATGGATATGTCACGGGAACGATCATGGACCCGCGTCCGGCGACCGCCCAGGATAGCTTGTATAAGCTCCCGCGTATCATGATGACGGACGACACGAACCTCGCGAAGACGCTGCCGTAGTTTTTCGCACGAAAAAATAAGAAGAGGAAGAGCGGAACCACCAACCTTCCTCTTCTTCTGAAAATGAGAAACGAACAACTATTCCACGATAATCGATCCCTTTTGTGCGGGATTGCTTCGGTTGTAATACGTGTAAGTGCCGAGGGTCGTGAATGTATAGACGTATGTCTCTCCTGCCGCGGCGATGTGGCCCTGGTTGAAATCCGTGAGACTCGCGGTCGAATCACCCTTCACCCACAGGTCTGTCGACGAGGCATTGATAAATTCCACGCTCTCACCGCGGCGAATATGGAGAACTGAAGGAGAAAAGCCACCCTGGTAGAGCGTTACGGTATTGCCGGCTCCGATCGAGCTGCTCGTCTGCTCAGTCGGCATGCGGCCCTCGCCCGGTTTCCGGTAACTCGTGCGAGCTTCGATGATCATCTTGGCCACTTCGGCGCGGTTGATGGGGTCGTACGGGCGGAAGGTGCCTGCGGGCAGGCCGTTCTCGTCCGTGTCACCCGAGACGATGTCCGCCTGGCTCAGCGCCTCGATAGCGGGTGCGTACGCCATCTCGGACTTCACGTCCCTGTATCGGGTATCCGTGACGAGACCTTGCGTCGGGACGCGGAACGCGGCGGCAAGCAGTGCGGCCACCTCCGCGCGCGTGGCGGGGCGGTCGAGGCGGACACGGTCTGCGATTACGGGGAAGTGTTCGGCTTTGGCGACGCTCACGTAAGCAGAGGCCCAATGCCGAACGCCGCTCGAAATGCGACTGGCATAGATACCTTCGTCATACCCGGCACCTTCCACGACGATCTTGAGCGCCTCTGCGACGGTAATCTCGTTCGACGGTTTGAATCTTCCCAGGGGATTGCCCTGGGCATCACGGTAGCCGCTGACGATGCCGGCCTCGGCGGCCTGACGCACGTAGGGAGCGAACCACGTGCTCTGCTGCACGTCGGAAAAAACGATGATTCTGCCGTCGATGACTGCCTGGACGCCGGTCGCCTGGGTCGTGAGCGGAGCGAGGATCGCCGCCGCCAGAAAGAGAGAAGAGCGGATGCGCATGGGAAAACTGGGGAAAGGGATACCTAGAAGACGATATTGAATGCTTTTTCTTACAGCGTTGTTTTATTCTCGATGTACCATCACCCGGTGAACGACCCCCGCACTCGTACGTCAGACGTGATCCGGTTTGCCATCCGTAGAAGCCCCATCGGGCTGATACTCGCGGCATCGACGCAGAACGGTCTCTGTTGCGTGCTCATCGGGGAGAACAGTGAACGCTTGCGCGCGGAGTTGATTTGCCGTTTTCCCACTGTCGTTTGCGTGCCCGCAGGAGAGTCGCTCGACGGCGTGTTTGCCGCCATTCTCCGGATCATTGAAGATCCTTTTGAAGGCTCCGACATCACGCTCGATGTGCGCGGCACCGAGTTTCAGAAGAGCGTATGGCAGGCACTCAGAGCGATACCGCCCGGGCGTACCGCCAGTTATGCCGATATCGCGAAGAAGATCGGCCGTCCGTCAGCCATGCGCGCCGTCGCCCAGGCGTGCGCGTCGAACAACATCGCGCTCGCGATCCCATGCCACCGTGTCGTGCGATCGGACGGTTCACTCTCCGGATATCGTTGGGGGGCGGAACGCAAGGCGGCGTTGCTCGAGCGCGAACGGGCGAAGACCTCGATCAAACGGTGAAGAAGGCGATGGTAAAAATCATCGGCATGCCGTTCATGCGCCGAGCGCCTGTTTACTCCTCGTTTCGCCAATAATCCTCCAGCGTTCCCCGCTGGAACGCCTTCAGTTTTTCCAGGAGGTCTTCCGGGGAAACGACGCGCGTTTCCACTTCCTTCTTTCCGTCGACGATGTCGACGCGGCTTCCTTCGCATCCTCCGAGACAGCCGTAGCAAAAGACGCAGAATTCTTGTCCGTTCATCTCGATGACGTTGGTTCCGCGTTCGCCTTTCTTCTCGCAGTATCGGGCGGCGAAATCCTCGAACAGCTTTTCGTTCCCGGGCGATTCCTCATTGCCCCGGCAGCTACGCGCGATACAGATCCGTATCTGGCGGTCCTCGGATTCTTCGGACAGGGATTCGTAGTCCATCACCAAGGCGGAAGGAAAATGTCGATTCGCCGTCACTTGCGACGTTGAGCGCGTGGGCGCACACGCTCTCGTGTTACGGTCACGTGGATGGGATCCCGATGGCGCACGACGTAGAGGGCGTGGAAGCTGAAACCGGCGAGAACGAGAAGCATGCCAACGACGATCGGAGCCGTGTCGTCGTCGTTGAGGATATCCGCAGCAGAGTGGCCGTTCACCGGTGCCAGCTCCTCGCCGTTCTCCACCTCGATTCGCGTGAGCCCTGCGGGGGAGAGTTTCGCCTCGAGGAGATTCTTCGTGCTCGTCACGGTCACGAGGATTCCTGTGACCAGGAAGGCGGCCGTGATGAAGCGGTGAATGCGGTGGGGATGTGAATTTGACATATTTCATTAATATTGTATCAAATACTATAAAGTCCCGCAAGTCGTTTGCGGAAGAGTGCGGATGGCAGCCCCACGGGGAGTCGAACCCCGCTTAACGGATTGAAAACCCGCTGTCCTAACCGATAGACGATGGGGCCACGAAGCGCGAGCGGAGTATACCCATACCGTTCCTTTACGAGAAGTTCATCCCGTTCTATCCGCGCGATCCGACATGGCACCCTCGTAGACGAAGGAAAGGAAACAGGAGTAGCATGTTCCGTATGCAAAAAATCCGCATCGAACAACACAGCGCGGCCGGAGGACTCTGGTTCGTGATGTGGCTCTTTTCCATCGGCTTCCTCCAGCTCTCCTTCTGGAAGGGCGTCCTGGCGCTCCTGCTCTGGCCGTATTTCCTGGGCGTTGCGCTGAGCGGCAAACTGTAAGCGGTTGGCTTATTATTCTGTCATGACTTCTTCTACGACTTTTCGGGTGCGCAGAGTCGCTATCGCCTTCGTTGGGGGATTATTCGGGAATTTTTTGGGTCGTTGCGCAGAAGCATTCTTTTTTCTATTCGTCTGGGGCGACAATCTCCCTCAGGGTGTTTTTTCGGTTCTGGAATTTTTGAATCGTGCTCCCGCGCGGTTTCTCCTCGTCCTTTTCTTTGCATTCGTCGGATTTCGAATCGCTGGAAAGCGTTACAGTGATCGCTCATGAAAAAAGCGGTCGCCGACGAATCGGGACCGCTCTTCTTCTCTCTTGAACGGGTTAGCAGCACGAGCCGCCGCCGCCGAAGCAGCAGGAGCCACCGCATCCGCCGTTCGTGGTGAAGCCGCAGGAGCAGCCACCGTTACCACCGAGGGTCATGGGGGAGTGGGGGAAAAACTAAGGATTCGCAGTATAATCGGCGGTTTCCTTCCTGTCTAGCACTCATTCTTGACGAGTGACATGATCGAGGTCTGGAAATTAATAAAAGCTTCCAAAAAGACGATTCTCCAAAATTTCCCCTTAAGAAAAATCCCCACTTTTTTAGGATTTGCTAATTTATTAAAAATATGTTATTATAACAAAGTCGTCGTTCCTCACGCCTCGCGGCGCGAAAGCGGTGACAACAAAAACATCAACCGTCCCGCAGTCGTCGGCGACGGTTTTTGTTTCTCGCTCCGCTCGAAATGACACATTATTTTTTCGGGGCAGGAGAGGCGAATTCGTGCTTCTTCCCCACGGCGTCGCGGTGGTATTTGCCGAACTCCGTGATAGCCAGGCATCGGTCGTTTTTCACCACGGGGCCTTCGACGCAAAGACGGATGCCGAGCGGATCGACCACGCAATTGCCGCAGAGGCCGTAGCCGCACTTCATGTACCGCTCCAGCGAGAGCTGGCTCGGCACCTGGTGAGCGGCCGTGATCTCGCTGACGCGCTTGAGCATCATCTCCGGACCGCAGGCGAACACCTGGTCGATGGGGGAGCATTCCTCCTTCTTGGCCTTCTCGGAGTGGCGGGGGCAGCTTGTGAGCAGTTGTTCCAAAATATCTACGTTGAATCCCTTGTAGCCCACGGAACCGTCGTTCGTGGCCACGTGCAGGGACACGTGGGGGAGGGATTCGAGTTCCTTGAGGTAGAGCAAGTGCTCCTTGCTGCGCGCTCCCACGATCACTTCCAGCGTACAACCGTGTTTTACGGTCTCTTTCGCCACGAAGTACATCGGCGCCGCACCGTATCCGCCCGCCACGAGCACGATGTGCTGGCCGGGTTTCCACTCGTAGAAGGTGCCGAAAGGGCCGCGCAGTCCCACGAGGTCGCCCACTTTGCACGTCGCGAGCGCGTTGCTCATGTCGCCGACGGCGAAGAAGGTGATCTTCGTCGTGGCGCCGTCGTCCTCGGCCACCGAGAAGGGCACTTCGTCCACGCCCGGGAGCCAGGCCATCACGAACTGTCCCGGCTTGGCGCCGAGCGAGCCGTCGAAGGTGTAGGTGCGCACCATTTCCGTTTCCTGTTTGACGTTCACGATGCGGTAGGTGCGGGGGAGCCGGGATTGGAGGGGGATGGAGGACAAGGTTGGAAAGGCAGAAGGGCAGTTAGGGCAGAAGTTCTATTTGTGGGTCATAGCGGTTTTGTTCATGCCGCGCTTCTTGAGCTCCGCGTGCATGCCGCCGACGAGGTCCTTGATCTCCCAGACGCCTTCGTTCGTGCACCAGAACTGCATCTCCTCGCAGACTTTGCGGAAGACGTCGATGCCGCGGTCGCCCACGGCCGTGCCGATGCCGACGAGCGACGCGCCCGCGAGCATCATCTCGATGGCGTCCTCGCCGGTGTAGACGCCGCCCGTACCGATGATCGGCACCTTGCCCTTGGTGGCCTCGTAGATCTCGGCGACGCAGCGCACGGCGATGGGCTTCAAGGCCGGACCCGAAAGCCCTCCCTTGTGCGAGGCCAGGATCGGCATGCGGCTGCGGAGATCGATGGCCATGCCGGGCCCGACGGTGTTCACCGCGGTAATGCCGTCCGCTCCCGCGGCGACGCAAGCGGCGGCGATTTCGCCGATGTTCGGGACGTTGGGCGTGAGCTTGGCGAACATGGGAATCGCGCCGATTTCCTTCCGTACCGCCTTGAGGATGGCCGATGCCTCGCCTTCGTCCTCCGCGAAGAGCTTGCCGCGGAGTTTGAGGAATGTCGGCGTCGAAATGTTTACTTCCACGAAGTCGGGCTTGAGCGTCGCGACCGTCGAGGCGATTTCCGCGAATTCGTCGGCGGAGAGGCCGATGATGTTGGCGATGAGCGGAACGGTCTTGTCTTTCATGAAGGACCCGATTTCTTCCTTGGCCTTCTCCGGACCGGCGTCGGGAACCCCGACGGCATTGAGCGTCCAATGCTCGGTTCCAATGATCGTAGGATTCGCGTTTCCTTGGTGTTCCTTAGGCCAGAGCGACTTCGTCGTTATGGCACCGACACCGTTTGCCGCCGCGTATCGCCAACTGCTCGCCGTGATGCCGAGGATGCCCGACGCGAGGACGGTGGGGTTTTCGAAGGTCACGCCGAGGACGGTCTGAGCGAGGTTCATCGGGGAGAATAATAGAGTAGGAGAGTAAGAGAGTAACAGGGGGAAGATCCGTACGGTCGCAGAACGGAAAAAATACTGTAAACAAGCCAAAAATTCGAGTCCTTCGTTAGGAGCGGCGATAACCTGTCTCCGCAAAGGTCCTCGCGACGCCATACTTCTTCCATGGATTCATTTACCGATCTAACCGCATGGAAGCCTCGCCAAGGAGGTCTATGTCATTACGCGGAAATTCCCTCCAGACGAACGCTATGGGATGACAGCGCAAATCAGACGAAGCGCGGCGAGCATCCTTGCGAATATCGCCGAGGGCTTTGGGAGATTCACGTATCCGGATAAGGCACACAAATACACGATCGCTCGCGGTGAAGCTGCGGAGACACGCGCGTTTCTCTTGCTTGCCATCGCCCTGGATTTCCTTCCTTCGCCTGAGATCGTCCGTGCCCAAGCCTTGGCGGAAGAAGTTAGCCGTCTCCTGACCGGTCTCATCAAGTCCTGCAGAAGCCATTCCTGATATTCTGTTACTCTCGCCATTTTTCTTTTTCCGGTACACTCTTCTCTCGTGCAGGCACGGGCGACCACGATGTTCCGACGGCAGATCACGATTCTCCTCTGGACGGGTCTTGCCCTGTTTCTCGGCTTTGCGAACATCGCCATTCTTTGGAGCGTGATCGGACCGCAGTTCATTGTGCAATCGTGCACCGTTAATGGCACTGCATTGCAAAACTGCGAGTTGCCGCTCTTTAGCGAGCGTGTCGGTCAATATCGCGTGGATGTCAACGTAAGGCTCTCCTCATCTGTGGCGCCCTCGGTCCTGCGGATCATCCCGGACGAATGCCTTACCGCCGTCGTTCTCAACGGCGTTCCTCAAGGCATGATCGGCGATCTGTGCGATTACGGTCAGGGCGTCGCAATGGATGTCCGCGGAAAACTCGGTCCAGGAGATAACTCCTTGACGCTTGTCGTGGACAATCGCGGAGGACGGGGAGGAGTGCAAATTGCTCTCGATGCGACAGATCCCCTCGCTGTCACAAGGATGATCGTATTGATCTGCTGGAGCTTGATAACTGTAGCCGGATTCCTCTGGTTTGAGCGCAAGGAAGGGGTATTGCCCCATGGATTCATTCTCGCGACTTTCATGGCGGGATGTCTCCTCCGGTATGCCTATTTTTCGGTGACGCCGCACGACGTGCGCGGACACGACTTCGACGGCCATCTGGAATACACCCAAATCGTCGCGGAGACGGGCTTGCCGCCCGAGCAGGGCTGGCAGGCGTATCAGCCGCCGCTGTATTACTACCTCGCGGCACCGTGGTATAAGGCGGGCCAGTGGCTCTCCGGCACCGTTGTAGGTGGCGCGAACGCCATTCAGGCATTCTCGCTGCTGCTTTCGTGGCTGACGCTTGGTCTGGGGGCATTCGTTTCGTATCGCCTTTTTCCGAGTGACAAGGAGGGGGCGTCACGAGCGGTCTTCGTCGGATTCCTGGCTCTACTGCCGAGCCTCATCTTGGCGGCGCCACGCATCAACAACGACGCACTCGCCACTCTCGTCGCGTTCGTGTCGTACGCGTTGCTCCTCCTGTGGTACCGGCGCCCGTCGCGTGCCCTGTGGCTCTGGCTTGCTGCGTCCCTCGGGATCGGCCTTCTCGCGAAGAGCACGACGATGCTCCTCATCGTGATCGCGGTCTTCTCGCTCGCGTTCCATCCGCGTTTCTCCTGGAAGCAGAAAGCCGTGCGCCTCGGACAGATGGCGCTCGTGGGACTCGTCGTGGCTGGCTGGTTCGTGGTGCCGCGGGCGCTCCAGGCGAAAGACGGCCGATCGATGGTCGTCGGTAACCTCTACAAGCTCACGAACTTCGTCAAAAACGAGCCCCAATACCTCCTGACGTTCAATCCCGCGGAGATGCTCGCGATCCCGTACAACAACCCCTACGACGACGACGCGCGGCGCCAGTACTTCTGGGAGTACTTCTACCGCTCCGCTCTCACGGGGGAATTTCAGTTCGGTGACAGCAGGACGTTCCTCGCGCGGTCCATGATCGCTTCGTCGCTGGCGCTCGTCCTTCTCTCCCTCGTCGCCCTGGCCGGGGATCTGCGGCGCCGCGCGCGCGAGACGGTGCCACTCTGGGGCGGTCTCCTACTGTATCTTCTCTTCGCCTTCGCGTACCGGATCGCCTTCCCGTACAGCTCCTCGCAGGATTTCCGCTACGTGCTGCCGATGACGATTCCGCTCGGGTACTACGCGGCGGCGGGTCTCCGCTCCTCGCCTTTGGGATACCTGCGCGCTTCCTTCCTCACGGTGTTCCTCACGGCCGCGGCGGCGTTCGTCGCCAGTCTGTACGTGTGGCCAGCTTGAAGAAAATGACAAATGACAAATAGCAAAGAAAAAACCAAATTTCAGATTTGGTGCGGCTTTTTTCTTTCCTTACCCCATTTATCCTGGGTGTTTCGAATAATGGTACTGAAGATTCGAACGAGTTGATGGGCTTCATCTCGTAGCGTCTCTCGTTCCGTTGACAATAACGTTTGGGATGCAGGAAGAGAAAGGAGCGTGAGCCATAATCTGCTTTCCTTTGCTTCTTTTAGGCAGATGCGCACTCTCATGAGGAAATCTTGTTTTCCGAGAGCTTCATTCGCTTCGATGTAGTTTGCAGCGACAGACCCCGATGATCGGAGAAGTTGGGTCCGCTTATCCCGCTCTTCCCTGTAGCTGGGAATTTTTTCAAGAAGCATTTGAACATTCTTCGCGAACGTTTCCGTTCGCAGTTCAAGATCGTACTTCCGTGCCGGATGTATTGGTACGTTTTGCATGGCAATACTATGCAGCCCCTTTGAACAATTTGGCTTTGGTCGTTTTCTTTGTCATTTGTCATTTGCTAGTTCTTGGCTCAATAACAACGAAAAAACAGTTCTGCTCTGTCAAAGAACGGGCATCACTTCACCGCTTCCTTCATGAACGCCGCGAAGAGGGGATGCGGCTTGTGGGGGCGGCTCTGGAACTCCGGGTGGAACTGGCTGCCCACCATGAAGGGGTGGTCCTTTACTTCCACGATCTCCGCGAGGCCCGTTTTCGGCCACGTGCCCGAGAAGATGAGTCCGTTGCTCTCCAGCGTCTCCTTGAAGGCGTTGTTGAACTCGTAGCGGTGGCGGTGGCGCTCGGAGATCTCGTCCTGTTTGCCGTACGCTTCCCAGGCCTTCGTCTTCGGTTTCAGCGAGCAGACGTAGGCGCCGAGGCGTAGCGTGCCGCCCTTCTCCTTGCCATGGTGCTGTCCGGGGAGGAAATGGACGACGTACTTGGAACGATCGAGTTTCTGCTCCTCGTCGAACTCCTCGCTCGTGAGGGTCCTGTCGCCCGTCACCGAGCGTGCGAATTCGATCGTCATGATCTGGGCGCCGAGGCAGAGGCCCAGGTACGGAACCTTCTTGGTCCTGGCGTAGTTGGCCGCGAGGATCTTGCCCTCCACGCCGCGCAATCCGAAGCCGCCCGGTACCACGATGCCCGCGCACTTTTTCATCTTGTCCCACGTCGCCTCGTCCTTCTGTTCGAGCTTCTCGGAATCGATCCAGACCACGTCCGCATGGCGTCCGTAGAAGACGGCCGCCGCCTTGATCGCTTCGATCACGCTCAGATAGGCGTCGTCCAGGTGCGTGTACTTGCCTACGATCGCGATCGGAAGGTCCTTCGTGGCCTTGGCGTGGCGCTCCTGACCTTTCTCCCACTCTCGCATGTCGGCCTTCACGTCGCCGAGCTCCAGCTTCTCCGCGATCACCTCGGCAACGCCGTGCTTGTGGAAATTGAGGGGAACGTCGTAGATCGAGCTGACGGTGGGAGCGGGGATCACCGCGCGACGGTCCACGCCGCAGAAGTGGCTGATCTTGTCGAGGAGGTCCACCGGGATCTTGGCGTCCGCGCGGGCGAGGATCATGTCCGGCTGCAGGCCGATGCGGCGGAGCTCCCGCACGGAGAGCTGCGTCGGCTTGGTCTTCAGTTCCTTGCTCGCGGCGAGATAGGGGAGGAGCGTGAGGTGCACGTGGAACACGCCGGAACTCCCGAGTTCCGCGCGCATTTGGCGCACGGCCTCGAGGAACGGCTCGCCCTCGATGTCGCCCACGGTGCCGCCGATCTCCACGAGCATGATGTCCGCGCCGCTCTTCTGCGCCGCGTCCTTCATGCGGTCCTTGATGGCGTTGGTGATGTGCGGGACCACCTGGATGGTTTTTCCGAGGTAGCCGCCCTGGCGTTCCTTGTTCAAGACGGCCTGATAGATCTGGCCCGTCGTGACCGTCGAGAGCTTACTCATCGGTTCATCGATGAAGCGCTCGTAGTGGCCGAGGTCGAGGTCGGTCTCCGCGCCATCGTCCGTGACGAACACTTCGCCGTGCTGGAACGGGCTCATGGTTCCCGGGTCCACGTTGAGGTACGGGTCGAGCTTCTGGACGAATACCTTGAAACCGCACGCCTTCATGATGGCGCCGATCGAGGAGACGGCGATGCCCTTGCCGAGCGAGCTGCAGACGCCTCCGGTGACGATGATATAGCGGATGTGCGGAGTCGATCCTCCCTGCCGTGTTCCGGCCTTCTCCGTACCCGTGGATGCTCTGGGAGGAATCATGGAAAAATCTGGGCGAACGTCGGGGGTGGTTCGATTTCACTCACCATCTGGGCCCGCCGGTGAGTCTACCGAAAGGAGCGCCGAGCGCAAGAATTTACGACAGTTCCTGAATTACTGGCCATTCTTCATGGCTTGCTCGATTTTGGCCTGCACGAGGGCGGGAATGTCCGTCAAAGCGACCGCGCGGAGAGGGAGCCCGGCAAGCGCGTCTGTTTCTGCCTTCGAGGGACCACTGACGATACGGACCTGCCCGTCGTCGCTTTCATAAACGTGCAAAGAGCCCACGGTGACCTCCGTCTCGTCGCTTTCCTGGGAACGCACGTACAATTCGACGTCGAACACGCCGTCTCCTTGTCCCGGCGTGATCCGGCCCACGTGGGTGCCGTAGCCGTAAGTCGTCGTGACGTATTCCCGGAGTTTCCGCAGGGTTTCGCGGGAGAGAAGGAGGGGTTCGGAGCGGATCTCGGAAGAACGTTCGGTCATGGGGAGATGGAAAGGCTCAACAGGGTGAAACAATGGATTGGGGCACACAAGTGCTACGCGCTGATTCTCGATCCGGGGCGGTAGAGTTCCAGGAACGTGGGGGATTTGAATCCGGTTTGTTCCAGAGTCGATTCCTGGCGTTCCATGGCTTCGGCGACCGCGGAGGGGGGGATCTTGCGCTGTCGATAGTACCCTTCGGGGTCGGTCGCGAACTCGCGGATGGTCTTCGCCGCCTCGTCGTAGGACTGCACGCAATGAATATAACGCGGCGTTTCCTCCTGGAGGAGGCTCACGAGGATCTCCTTCTCCGAATCCGGGAGGCGGATGGACTTGGGCGTCGCGAGTGTCTCGATGAGCGCGCGGAGCTCCTCCCAGAGGTGCGACCCGTCCCTCCCCGTGCCGGACGGATCGACGAAGATCATGGGCGTAATGGCCTTCTTGCCGAGTTTCTGCGAACAGAGACTGATCGCGGCTTCTTCGAGCGTTCCAGCGCCGCCGAGATTGAACATCTTGAAGGTCGCGATATCGTCCATCACTTTCTGTCGCCGGAGACGGTCCGTGTCGAAGAAATCCACCATGGCTTCCGGTCGGCAGTTACCTGCCTGGCCTTCCACGCAAATGCCGATTCCGATACGCGGGATTTCCTCCATGGCCGCAGCGTCGTCGGCGATCTTCATGATGCCGGGGCCCTTGCCGTGCGTGATGCCCAGTTCCTCTCCGAAGAGCTCCTTCATGTCGCGCATAAACTTCTGGAGTTGCGGTAGGAATGCCTTGTCCATGCCTTTTACGTGCGAGCCGTACATCGCGATGATCGTCTTGACCTTCCGGAGACGTTCTTTCATATCCGGTTTCACCCAGAGTCCGCGGTCGAATTCGCGGACATGCGCGGGAATAATTGCTCCGGCGGACATCTCGTCGACCATGTCACGGAGCACCATGAAGAATTTTGCACCCTCCTTCTCGCGCACACGCATCGCTTCATAGCGCGATGTGTCGAAAAAAAGTGCATGTCGCTTCATGGACTTTGCGTCGTTCGACGAGGTGTCGTTTTCGGGGTGCAGTGCCTGGAGGGGAGTCGCGATATCCGCGGCGAACGCATCGGGCTCCATGTGCAGCGAGCGCGCGACGAAGACGCCGATGCCGTCGCGGAGCATTTCGCGGACGATCTGCGGATCCGGGAAGCCGCCGGTAACGAGTACCTTGCCGTGCTGATCCTTACTGACGAAGCCGAGTTTTCCGGCGAGACCGCGGGCAGGTTCCGGAATACCTTGTCCGTCGACCCAGCCATCGCTGCGATCGGACCTGTTCGCAGCCACGAAGCGCCTCGCCCGGGACAGGATGAGATCGTTCTGGAATTCCTGATGGCTCGCCCAGGGAATTTCGGTGGCTCGGTCTCTGCCGATCAGGAGCCCCTGCGGGCGTTGGTCGACGCGTTGGCCGTCGGCTCCTGTAGCGGATTTGTGTGGGCTGACCGTTTCCGCCAGATCGATGAATTCTTCCGGCTGCACCAGATCGCGCAGCTCCGTTCCCCAGCGCAGCGAACACCCGTTCAGCACGCGGGCAGCGGCCGCCTGCGTTGCTTCGTTCGCTCGGTGTAGGCGAAGAAGAACGCGGAGCGATGCGGTGTCTACGGGTTCGCCGCTCTTATTGAGGATCTCGGCTTGCCGCGGATCGGGACCCATCGTCCGCAGAGCATCCAGGACGAATGCAGGGAGGTGGGATACATTCGTGACGTTCGTTTCCTCCTGAATGATGCCTTGCACGCGTCCGAGCGAGAGGCCGCGCATGCTTCCGAGCAGGAAGCCGCCGGGCGGGATGTTCTTCGGCAGTGGCACTTCCTTTCGGAGTTTTCGCATGCCGTGGCGACCGTCGTGGATCACCTGGCGCATGGCGTTCTCGTCGAAGATCTCTTCCCCAAAGGCGTAGGCACCGCTGAGCGGAATGCCCACGACGCCGTCGGAGGAGATCCTCGTGCCGTCGGGGAGTAACAATTTCTGATCGTCCATCTCCTGCTGGATTTCCGCCGCAGTGAGGGCACTTTCCCTTGAAACGAAGAGCAATCCGCCCGGCGTAACTTGGCGATGCTCGTTCTTCACCATCACTCGGAGGAACGACAGGAGCTGGTCGCGCACTGCACCCCGGTGTGATGTGATCGTGACGGGAACGAGGGCGTGACGGTATTTGAAACGGATCTCGTCGCGTTGCTCGAGTCGGAGTCCCACCTGCGCCCACGCGCTGCGGGAGACCGGCAGGACCGCACTCCCATCGTTTCTGCCCTGCCTCATATGCAATTCACGCGCGCGCCCTTCCTGGACGTCGTCCGTGAAGGGGGTCACCATTGTGAAATTCATCGCCGGTGCTCCGTCCTTCTCGTACAATTTTCCCATTTCCTGACGTTCGATATGCCCGTCGACGGTGAAGGGGGCTTGGGGGATGTTCTTCATGTGGCGAAATGACTCTACTAGCGAGTATATGCCCGACAACATTTTGCCGAGGGAAAAATGGGCAATGGCTTTGGCGTCAGAAAAACGAGAGTACCGCAGTCAACGAACCGCTGCTTTGACGGTAAGCACGAAAAGAGCACCTCAAGAACGCGTCTTTTGATCGCTTCGTCACGGTCACGCCTTCGCTTCCTTCTTGACGCTCTTCTTCATCTTCTTCATGAAGCCCGTGGCCTCCTTCTTGCCTTTCTTCACGAGCTTTTCCATCTCCTTGCTTGCGTCCTTCCAAGTGTCTTTGGCGTATTTCTTGGCCTGACCGATTTTCTTTTGCACTTCATCGCTCTCGACGAACTTCTTCACTTCGCCGGCGAGCTTATTGCCGTCTTCCGCGAGATGTTTCCCAAGGGTTTTCGCAGCGGATTCGGCGTTTTTCGCCGTTGAAAGCTCCTTTCGAAGTTTATCGTTGCTGAGAATGTACCCTCCGAGTGCTCCTCCGAGTGCCGTGACAAAGAGTGAAAGTTTTTTCATGGGAAGTGGGGGTAATTACCATGGAGTCTACTCACCCGAAGAAGACGAAAGCAATTGCTTCTTCTTACCGTTGCGGTTGCGGGTTTCGAGTGTCGGGTTGTGGGAAAGCCGGTCACCGTCCGAAGAATTTTTTGATCATCGCCACCTGGTTTTTATTTAGCACCTCCAGCAGCTCCTCGTCCGTCGCGGTGCCGAGGGATTCGATGTCTCCGAACTTCTTCATGAGCTCGGTGCGTGCGACGTCGCCGATGCCGAGGAGGTCATCCAGCGCCGAACGCTTCATGGCTTTGAGGCCGCGTCCTTCGCGGATCTTATTCGCGAACCGGTGCGCCTCGTCGCGGAGCCTCATCAGGAGGAACTTCGCCGGAGAATCCTTGGGGAAGGGTATGGGGTTGGGGTCGCCAGGGACGAAGATCTCCTCCTCGCGCTTGGCGAGGCCGATCACGGGAATCTCGATGCCCGCCTCCTGCAGCGCCTCTACGACCACGCCGAGCTGTCCTTTGCCGCCGTCAATCACGAGGAGATCGGGGCGGGTCGAGAGCGACGGATCGATCTTGTTCTGGATTGCCTCCCACAGGAGGACGACCACGGGGAACGTTTCGGGTTGCTGGTCACGGAGGATGTTCAGCCGATTCTCGATCGCCGCGGGAGGCTTGATGACGTGACGGAATCCCAGCTCCGCGTAGTACTGTTCCAGATCCTCCTCGGCGATCAGATAGACCTTCCCTTTCTTCACGCCTTTGAGGATCTTTCGCACGAGGATCTGACCGATGCGGTCGCCGCGACGCTTCGGTTCCACCCAGACCGATTGGAGTTCGGGCGTTGTTTTCGCGGCCATGTTCAAGCGCGCCATCGCGACAATCTCTTCACCTGCGACCGCCACCATCGTCTCCTTGTACGCCAAGGCATCAGTCACCAGCTCCAGTCCGTCACGGATCTTCGTGAGCTCCTCCTGGTCTGCCTTCTTCGCTTTCCGGAGCACCACGCCCGTCTTCGCGAGCTGCTCTTCCTCGTTTTTGAGGCCTCCCGTAAGACGGCGGAGGCGGCGGCGCAGGACTTCCTTCATGGAGCGGTAATCATCGATGTCTCCTTCTCGAATAGTTCGTATGGCGAACGAACGATATTGATCGTTTGCGGTTTTTCCGTCTTTGAGAACCACCATACTCCCGACGGTTTCCGTCCCTCCTAAGTGCGAAATATCGTAGCCCTCGATGCGCCGGGGTGCTGAGGGCAGTTTCAGCAGTTCCTGCAAGGCCGTCAGCGCATCCGTGCGGTTGCGCTCCTCGGATTCCCATTTCATTTCCATTTGCCTGGCCTTCTGCTCGGCGTTCATGGTCGCCAGGTCCACGAGCTTTGATTTGTTCCCCCGTTCCGGGACGAGCAGCTCCATCGAGGCGCCACGGCGATGTGCCAAGAGCTTTTGCATTGCTTCGGCATCCGACAGGGAATCGGGCAGGAGAACGATGGAGGGAATGTCAGTTCCTTCGTCGTAGAGCTGCGGAAGGATCTGATCGAGAACGTCGGGGATCGAGTCTGCTTGTCCAGAGAGCCTGTGGTGCGTTTCGCCGATAACGCGGCCGTTGCGTTGGTGCAAGACGACTACATGCACCCGTTCGCTCAAGACGGCGATGCCAATGGCGTCGGTATCATCGCCAGAAGCGTCGGTCACAAGTTGAGTCTCTTTCTTGTCGTCGAGCGACCTGAGGAAATTGCGGAAGCGCGCAGCTGCCTCAAAGCGCTTTTCCGCAGCCGCGGTTTGCATCTTTGCTTCAAGAATCTTTCGGGCTCCCTCCTTATTCCCTTTGAGGAATTTCATAAGCTCGCTGATGCGCCTGAGGTATTCGTCGTGCGGGATGGCATTGATGCAGAGACCGCAGCACAAGCCAATTTGATATTCGAGGCACGGTTTGGGATTAGTCACTTCCCCGGTGCGTTTCTTATTAAGGAATTCCAGCGACGGTTCGCAAGCCAGGTATCCGAAGGAGGCATTTGCGAGCGCCAACGTGTTCCGCGCCGAATCGCTATTCATGTACGGACCGAAATACTTGCTGCCGTCTTTCCACAGGCGGCGCACCGTATCCACTCGCGGATACCATTCGTGCGCGGTCACGCGGATGAAGAGGTAATTCTTGTCGTCCTTCATGAGGACGTTGTACTTCGGCTTCAGTTGCTTGATGAGGTTCGTCTCCAGCATCAGCGCTTCGAACTCGCTACCGCAGACCGTCACGTCGAAATCCGCGATCTTCTGCAGAAAACTCTGGCGCCATGGGCCGTGGCCGCCCTTTCCGGGCATCACGTAATTCTGCAAACGCTTGCGCAGATTCTTCGCCTTTCCGACGTACATCACCTTTCCTTCCGCATCCATCCAACGATAAATGCCGGGGTCCGTCGGGGCCTTTGCGACGCGCTTGCGGAGGGCCGGGAGGTTTTGGGCGGGTTTCACGGGTACCATTCTAATCGAAGAACGGAAAAAGATTCCGAAGATTCCCAGGATACCGACGATACCGACGAAATCGGCGACGAAGGACATCGTTGGAATCATCGGTACCCCCGGTATCGTCGGTATCCACGCCGCATTGACTTCCCGGCTTCCTTCCGTAGGCTAGCTCTGTTTCCGCGCGCAGAAGGCGCGCGTTTCTGAAGCCGTATCCCTTACTCTCTCATATCATGGAGACCTCCGTTCTTCTTGAAATCTTCGCCCCCGTCGTGGCGATCGCCGGTTTGGCCTATAGCCTTGTCTTCTGGAACGAAGTAAAGCGCGCCGGCGACGGCACGTCTGCAATGCAGAAGGTGGCTGCCGCTATCTCCACGGGTGCCCGTGCCTTCGTCCGGCGCCAGTACCGCACGATCGCGTATCTTACGCTTGCTGTGGGAGCGCTCATGATCATTGTTTACGGTGTTACCCAGAATTGGGCGCACGGTTTTGAGGTCGGCGTTTCCTTCCTTCTTGGAGCACTGTTCTCGGCGCTGTCCGGCATCGTCAGCATGATTGTTGCCACGAAGACCAACCTGAAGGCGGCTGCGGCGGCAGAGCACGGTCTCAACCGCTCGCTCCAGATGGCCCTTCGCGGCGGCACGGTCTCCGCGATCGTCATCACCGCCCTCTCGCTCCTCGGCATCAGCGGGCTTTACCTCACGTACCGCTTCGTCTTCGGCATGGAGATCGCCGAGATCCCGGAACTCATCGTGGGCTACGGCTTCGGTGCATCCTTTGTGGCGCTCTTCGCCCAACTTGGCGGAGGCATTTACACCAAGGCAGCTGACGTCGGTGCCGACCTCGTCGGAAAGATCGAAGCGGGCATCCCGGAGGACGATCCCCGCAACCCCGCCGTTGTCGCCGATCTCGTCGGCGATAACGTGGGTGACTGCGCCGGACGCGGCGCGGATCTCTTCGAGTCCATCTCCGCCGAGAACATCGGCGCCATGGTGCTCGGCGTCGCTCTCGTTCCGGTCTTCGGCCTCAAGGGCGTGCTGTTCCCGCTCGTGCTCCGCGCGATCGGTCTCGTGTCCGCCATCATCGGCGTGTACTCGGTGAAGGCCCAGGAAGGGGAGGCTCCGATGAAAGCCATGACCCGCGGTTTCTGGGTCACCGCCTGTCTCACGACGGTCGCCTTGGCCGTCACCTGCTGGGGCATGCTCGGCGCCCCGACGGTGATCCCGCACGCGGGCATCCTCGCGAACACCGCCGCCTGGTTCTTCCTTGCCGGTCTCGCAGGCGTGCTTTGCTCCGTCGCATTCGTCTACATCACGGATTACTACACGGGTAGCCAGCATCGTCCGGTGAAGACCATTGCGGACGCCTCCACGACCGGCCACGCCACGAACATCATCGCCGGAACAGCCATCGGCATGGAGTCCACTGCCTTCTCCGTTCTCGCCGTGTGTGCGGCGCTCTACGCCTCGTACTGGTTCGGCACGCAGACCGGCATCACGAGCGGCGGCCTCTACGGCACCGCCGTCGCGACCATGGGCATGCTCGCGGTTGTCGGCTATGTCCTTTCCATGGACATGTTCGGCCCGATCACGGACAACGCCGGCGGCATCGTCGAGATGTCCAAGGCCCCCGAAAACCTCCGCAAGGTCACCGATGAATTGGACGCCTGCGGCAACACGACCAAGGCCCTCACGAAGGGGTACGCCGTCGGTTCCGCCGCTCTTGCCGCCTTCCTGCTCTTCTCCGCGTACCTTGAGGAAGTGCAGATGACGGCAGTGAACCTCTACAACGTCAACGTCTTCGTCGGCGCCTTCCTCGGCGCGATGACGATCTTCTACTTCACGTCTCTCACGATCCGCGCCGTCGGCCGCGCCGCCGGCGTCATCGTCGAGGAAGTCCGCCGCCAGTTCCGCGAGAAGAAGGGCATCATGGATGGCACCGACGAGCCCGACTACGCCGCGGCCGTCGATATCGCCACGAAGTCCGCTCTCCGCGAGATGGTCATCCCCGGAGTCGTCGCCGTGGCCGCTCCGGTGGTCGTCGGTCTCGTGTTCGGCGCGGAGGCCGTCGCCGGTCTCCTCATCGTCGGCACGATCGTGGGCGTCCTCATGGCCGCTTACCTCAACAACGCGGGCGGAGCCTGGGACAATGCGAAGAAGTACATCGAGACGGGAGCCCACGGCGGCAAGCGCAGCCCCGCTCACCAGGCGGCCGTCACGGGCGACACGGTCGGCGATCCCTTCAAGGACACCGCCGGTCCGTCCCTCCACGTGCTCATCAAGCTGTTCTCCACGCTTACTCTCGCCCTCGCGTCCCTGTTCATGATGGGTCGCTGAACCCTCCTCAGGCTCGGGGTGACAATCGTTTGCATGAAAAGGCCGCCCGGAAGGACGGCCTTTTTCGTATCCTGTACGCTGTATGCGTGCAGAACCTGGTCTTCGCCCTTGTCGTCGCCTTCGCTCTCGCGGTCATCGTCGGGATGACGCTCTTTCTCGTCACCGTCACGTTCCATTTGGTCGTTCTCCGTTGTCCCTTCGTGCCAACGAATCGAAAGACGGCCCGCGCCATGGCCGATATGGCCCGGCTTTCGGGCACCGAGCGGGTCTACGATCTGGGGGCGGGGGACGGAGCGGTGCTCATCGAGGCCAAACGCCGACACCCCGGCATCACGGCGATCGGCGTCGAACGCGTATTGACCGTTTGGTGGCTCGGGAAACTGCGGATCGGACTTTCCCGTACGTCAGTGGATCTTCGGTTGGGAGACATCTTTCGGACGTCTGTCCGCGACGCCGACGTCATTTTCCTCTACGTGGTGCCCCACCTCATGGAGCGGCTGGAGAAGAAGTTCGACGAAGAGTTGAGGCCCGGGACGGTCGTCGTGTCTCACGCGTTCCGCTTCCCGCACCGCCGTTTGGACGAAGCGTGGGGGGTCGGGGACGGGGAGGTGTATCGGTATGTCTGGTAGCAGTGTCGAGTAACGAGTGGCGAGTGTCAGGTGTCGAGTTTCGGGTTGCGGGTGTCGGGAATGGCCCTGCGTTCGTTCCAGGCTATCCAAAAAGCCATAGCTCCGTAGGAGAGAACAACGAGAACACCGTTCATTCGCCACTGGAAGGCCGCAAGCGGGAGCGCGGCGAACGTGTCCGCCGTGAGCAGGATGCCCTTGAGCGGCAGCCAGGCCGCGAGACCTGCGAGGAGGCCCAGAGGTTCGCAGAGCATGCCGAGCGCCACGCTGAGCGCCCCGAGGCCCATGGCGGCCGGCACGAGCGGCGGGCCGAAGAGGTTGCTGAGCGGCGCCACGAAGGACACCTGGCCGAAGAGGAATGCGCTCCAGGGCGCTGTGGCCAACTGCGCCGAGCACGAGACCGTGAGAGCCTCGCGGAGCCCGAACCGCTCGGGGACCCATCGAAGCCACGGCTCGAGGAGGGGGCCCAGTTCCGCGATCCCCACGAGCGCCAGGAACGAGAGGTGGAATCCCGGGTCGTACCACAGTTGCCGCGGGTTCCAGAGCGTGAGGATCGCGAGCGTCCAGAGAACCGTGAGGCGACGATGAGGAATCCGCCCCGTATGCGCGGCCAACATCCCGAGCACGCCCATGACCGCCGCGCGCAGCACCGAGGCGCTCGCACCCACGAAAAGGACGAACGCCACGATGAGTCCGAAGCCGGGAAGAAGCCGGAAACGTTGCGGAAGCCAGAAGAACGACGCCTCGATCACCGCAAGGAGGATCGTGATGTTGGAGCCCGAAATCGCCACGAGGTGGGTGAGGCCGGTCGTCGCCAGGTTCGCCTTGAGCGCGTCTGGCATCTCGCGTCGGGCGCCCGTGAGCAGGCCCATGAGGAGCGACGATTCCGGTTCGCCGTAGAGGCGCTGGATCTGCGTTTCCACGCGGTCGCGCGCCGCCTGCAGTGCGCCTACGATCGGGTGCTCCGTCCCGCCCGGCTGCGGTTCCACGGACCAGGTATCGAGGATGGCCGCGATATTTTGCGTGCTCAAAAACAGGTCGTAGCGGAAATCTTTGTCCGCCGAGGGAAGGCTGAGTTCGCCCCTGGCGCGAAGCTTTCCGCCGTACGGCACGCGCGGCCATCCGCCCTTGTCCTGCACGCGGATGCGCCCCGAGAGAGTCTTAAGCTCGTTTCTCACAATCGCACGCTCGACTGCGACGACGTAGACGGTCCTCTTCATTCCGTACTCCGGACGCTCGGAAACCACCCCTTCGATCTCGACGATCGACCCGTCGGCGTACCAGTCGATCGTGTCCGGGGTCGCGATGTGCGTGGTCCGCGCCACGGCGACGAAAGCGAGAAGGGCGCCGATACCTGCCGCCGTGAACATCGATCCGCCGAAACGCTTCGTCGGGAGCCCGAGGGCGATGACCGCGCACGGTACGCACCAGTATGCCCACGGATAGGCTGGTCGGGCGTCCCACTGCAGCGCCAAGGCCGTGAGGACGATGCCGAAAAGGAGAGCCGTGATCGTGCGCGTGCGCACCATGCGGGTATCGTCGATCCGCGCGTCCTCAAAGGGCAGGGCGCTTCGTTCGCGTACCGGCACCGATCAGGAGTTTTCCTCGTCCGTCTGCACCGTTTCGAGTTCCTTGCTCTCCGAGAACCAGTGTGCGGCGAGATCGATCCATTCTTCGATATCGAGGGTCTCCGGACGGCGCATGGGGTCGATGCCGACTTCCTCCATCGCCTTGGCACCCTCGGGAAAGTGACCCAGGGAGTTTCGGAGCATTTTCCGCTTCTGCCCGAAGGCGATTTTCGTGAGCCGGAAGATCCGCTCGACCGTCGCGGCGTCGGCGAGCGGCTTCTCATGGCTCCGGATGTGCAGGATCGCGGAATCCACCTCCGGCGGCGGAAGAAAGCACTTTGGCGGAACGATGGCGACGAGTTCCGGCGTCCCGAAGATCGCGACCAAAATCGTGAGGAGTCCCGCGTGCTCGGTATCCACGATCTTCTCCGCCACTTCCCTCTGGATCATGAGCGTGAGGGCTTCCGGGGGCCGCGTCGACTCCAGGAAGGCGTGCCGGAGAAGCGGCGAAGTGATGTGGTAGGGGATGTTCGCGACGATTTTGTACGGAGTCTCCGGGAAGGGCACCGAGAGTGCGTTGCCCTGAATGATTTCCATCTTCCCCCCGGCGTCGAGCACGGGCTTGCAGTATTGCAGGAGAAGCGGCAGGACGCGGGCATCGAGCTCGATTGCCGTCACGCTGCCGACGCGAGGCAGGAGTTCCTTCGTGAGGATGCCGATGCCCGGCCCGATCTCGACGACGCGGTCGGTCTTCTTCAGGTCCGCCGTTTCCACGATGACGTCGAGCACCTCCTGTTCGATCAGGTAATTCTGGCCGAACTTCTTCTCCAGCCGGAAGCCGTGCGCGGAGAGGAAAGCCGAGACGGAATCGCGGAGCATGCTTTGAGCATACAGAATATCTATCCCTCATCGAAACACCCCGATCAGTCCCGCAACGCCAAAAAACGCGATTCCGACGGCGCTGCCGAGATTGAGAAGAAGCAGGTTCGCCGGATTGCGGAAGAAACCTCGGACCACCGTCGCCATCGTCGCGATCAGGCACTGTCCCGTCAGACTTCCTAAAAAGAAGCCGATTGTGAGAAACAATGCGCTTCCGTTTCCCGCAGGGAAGGGGAGAGATCCGAGAAATCCGAGGAGTACGACGATCGTGGACGGGTTTACCATCGTGAGAGCATAGGCAGAGAAAAAGTCGTTGCCGTGGGCAGCAGCCGCTGGGAGAGACTTTCCGTTCGCGAATGTTCGCATGCTTCCGATGGCAATAGAAAAAGCCATCGCGAGGAGGACCGTTGAGGCGATTGCATGAACGACTTGCGAATAGTGTTCGAGAATCCGAAGGACGGGGCTTCCCACCAGGAAAGCGATCAAGCCATAGGTGAAATCTGCCGTCGCAATCCCGTAGGCGGTGCGAAAGCCACTCTCTGTGCTTCGGGAAACGCAGCGCTGTACGATGAGAAGGGCCATCGGACCAATGGTCAGCGAAAGGGTTAGCCCGAACAGATACGCCTTGCCAAGACCTGTCATATCGATCGTCATCCTTGGACGGCACGGACGGCGGCCCCGAGTTCGGCCATGCGATCGAGCGGGATGCCCGCCACGTTGATACGTCCGTCGTTTGCGCAGAAGAACGCGTGCTCGTCGCGCAGGCGCTTCACTTCTTCCGGCGCGAGGGGCAGGAGGGCGAACATGCCGTTTCCGCGCAGGGAAGGGGCGAAATCGGGCGGCAGCGCGGCACGGAGTCCTTCGCGTTTCTTCGCGAGGGATGCGCGCACGGTTGCGAGGTCGCGGCGCCATTCGTCGGCGTGGTTCTTCTGCACTTCCGCCACCACCGATTGGCCGAAGGTGGCCGCCGCGGAGTGGAGCGTTCGGGTGATCATGGAATAGTGCCCGTCGATTTTCCGCGCTTCCGCGTCGTTCTCCGTCACGGCGTAGGCCATGCCCGCCCGCTCGCTGTAGAGCGAGTGGTTCTTCGCCGCCGACCAGCAGCCGACGATCGTCGCGCCGTGCGAGAGGAAGATGCGGAGCGGTTCCACATCGTCTTCCGGCTTGCCCGCGAAGCCCTGGTAGGCGGTATCGAGGAGCGCGATAGCGCGGTGTTTTACGAGGGCACGCGCGAGCGCTTGCCAGTCGTCTGCCGAACGGTCGAGGCCGGTGGGATTGTGGCAGCCTGTCTGGAGGAGAACGGCCTTAGATCCCTCCGTCCGCTCGACCGCGTCGAGTATGCCATCGATCGACGCTTTCCCGTCCTTCACGTGCGGCGCTTCGACCACCGTCAGGCCCGCGCCCACGGCGAGCATCTTGTGCGTGGGCCAGGAGGGGAGAGTCAAAATGAGGTTCATCGCGGGATCGATGAGTTTAAGGAGACGCATGTTGATCGCGAGCGCACCTGTGCCTCCCGTGCCCGCGCACGCGGCGTGTGGGACCTTCTCCGCGCCGAAGAGGAGCTTTCCCACGACCTCGCGGAACTCCGCGAGACCGAGGAGCGACGGGTAGTTGTACGTACGCGTCGTCAGTTTTCCCGCGAGAGTCTCCAAGGCCTTCCGCACGCTCGGGTAGATCACCGGCTTCCCCAATTCATCGATGTAGACCCCCGCGGTGGCGTTGATGGCTTTCGGTCCCGCTGCCTTCGCGAGCTCGAGCAGCGAAAAAATCGGGTCCGGTTTGGGCTCGGGAAGAGTGGAAAAGAGTGGGGTCGGCATACGCTTCGCTCGGGAGTATAGGGTTTTCCGGAGACGCATTACAGAAAACAGTCGCTGAAGCCGCTTGACCCGCGCTCTTCCGCCTGTACACTGCGCCGGTCATGTCGCAGTCCGTGCGTTTCAACGGCGCCTACTACTTCTCCTTTAGCTTTACGGAGGGGACGGCGTCGTGCGTGCAGTGAACTGAGTCTACTGCCCCCACCCCGCCCTCCCCCAGCAGCCGGAGGGTTTTTTGTATCTGTTGCTTTTCCATCCCATGTCTTCCTCTCTCACCGAACAACTCCGATCGTTCTCCAAGCGTCCCCAGCCGCCGGCTGAGATCTTCGGCGGCGCTCTCAGGAATACTGCCATCCGCCAGATTGTGGCATACTGCGAGGAGCAGACGCGCGAGGGGGCGGAGCGGTACGCACGCGTCGTCGGCGTCGCGGAGAAGATGCGGTACGAAGTACTGAAAGACATCCTGCCGCACCATGCCGCCGCGGAAGACGCGCGCGAAGGCATCGTGCCGCTCATCATCGAGAGCGCCAGGAATTCGCAGTTGAAGGATCGCTTCTTCACGGATCCGGACGAACGCGTACACCACTTCGTCGACCATAACTACGTCCCGAGCGAGCTCGATGAAGGGCTCGATCTCCAGACCGTAGGCACGACCACTCATGGGCTTTCTCAGCTTAGCGTCGGAGAAGTTACGGCCGCTCGCAATCGCGAGGCAATTGCTGCTCGGCAGAGAGGTATGCGCCAGGAGCTCGGGCAGAAAGCCGTGACATACGTCGATGTCCGCCGCATTCTGGCCGCGACGGGGGTCAAATCGGTGCCGATTCACGCATTGGGGCCCGCCGGCACGAACATCGAGAAGGCGGCGACGCTCTACAGTCATACCATTCCCGGTCTCAAGTCCTCCGTCGAGATGCATCCGTCCGGGGTCGAGCCGATGCAGTATGCCGAACTCGCCCGGCAGCAACGGTCACCCGGGGTCGTTCCTCTTCATATGGAGTGCGCCGTGTACTACGACATGTACCGCTTACGGAGGGAACGTGCTGGCGAGACGACGTTCGCGGACCATCAGCACATGCCGCTCATTCCGATGCTCCTCGCGACGAACCTCTCCGACGAGGAGCTTGCCCGGCAATCCGAGATCGTCGTGGCGTCCCACCCGTCGCCGCTCCCGCTCGTCCATCGGCTTGTTGAGGACGGTGCCCTCTCCTATCTCAAGGCGTCCTCCAACGCGGATGCCGCGCTTAAGGTGAAAGAAGGCGTCGCGCAGACGTGCATCACGACGCGCGCGGCGCTCCAGAAGCACGGACTCCGGGAGATCTTCGACTTCGGTTCGCCGAACATGGTCTTCACGCTCGGTACCCCGCTCTCACCGGAACAGCTACGCTTGCTGAGGAACAATGATTAACCCTTCCGTCACCATCGTCGGCGCCGCCGGGGAGATGGGCCGTTATCTCCTGCGGCCGTTGCTCGAGAAGCGCTCTTCCATACTCCGGTGCATCGACAAAGACGCTTCGAAAGCCGAACGAACGGACGCGATGTCCTCCGACGTGATCATTCTCGCGGTTCCCCAGGCCGCCGCGGCAGGTCTGCTGAAGGACTTGCGCCTACGGCCGGACCAGCTGCTCATCGACATCTGCAGCGTGAAGCACGACATCGTCGACCGGATGACGGAGACGGGCGCCCGCGTCCTCTCGACGCATCCGATGAACGGTCCGCATACTCCCTGGATGCAGCAGAAATGGATCCTCGTCGGCACTCCCGACGAGTCGCAGCCGCTCGTGCGCTGGTTCATCGATCTGCTGCGCGAAAAGAAGGTACTCCTGCATACCGTCGCCGACGCCGCCGAGCACGATCGTCTCATGTCGGTCGTTCTCGGGCTCCCGGAGATGATGACGACGGTGCTCTCCCGATATTTCTCGACGCCCGGCGCGCTGCCGTTGCCGTCGCTTCGCGAGGTCGCCAAAGTCTCCTCTCCCGCGTTCGCGTCACTGCTCCAGACATACTTCCATACCGTCCATTCCACGCCGTTGTGGCTGCGCGAGGAGCTTCTCCTGCGGACGTCGCGGGAATTCGTGCCGATCTGCCAGAAGATCTTTGCCGAGCTCGCGTCCCCCGGGGCATTCGAGGACGCCGCAGCCGATCTGCGCGATCAGACCGCGGCCGCCGACGAGCTTCGTCTTCCCGAGGACTTCTTCTCCATTCTGCGCGGCAACGTCACGACGTCCTTCGAATACATGAATAACGTCTTCTACGATCGTCCACGCGCTTCGCCCACGGCGCTGTACGTTCAAAAGCCGTGCGTCGCAGACGATCTCAGGCAGGGGCGCACGACGACGCGCGTGGGCATCCATGGCATCAAAGGGGCCTTTACCGACGAAGCCTGGCACCGTTTCTCCACGGAGGTTGCCGGTCTTCCCGAATCGGAGACGCAGATCGCCGAGTTGGTGCATTCCGCCAACGTGCTGCGCGCCGTGAACGCCGGGGAGGTGGATATTGGCATCTTTGCGTTCGCTAATTCCGGTTCCGGCGGATACCTCGCGTCCATCGAGGCGATGGGGGAGCATCCGTACGAGCTCCTCGCACTCTTCACGATGCCGATCAACATGTGCATCCTCACGCATCCGTCCGTGGAAGGCGTGCACCAACTCCGTCGCTTCTTCGGGCACCCCGTTGCACTGAGTCAGTGCCGCAAGACACTCGCGCAGCGTTGGCCCGACGTGCCGGTTGAGCCCGCGACCGACGAAATGGATACGGCCCTCTCTGCCCGCGAGCTCGCCGAAGGGAGCATCGACGCCCAGACGGGCGTCTTCGCCTCCAAGCGCGCAGCGGCGCTCTACGGTCTCAAGGTATTGGTCGAGGGCGTCCATCATGATCCCAGTAACGCAACGGCCTTCGCCATAGTCCGAAAACGTTCATCCTCTTCCCAATGACGCTTGCTCGCCTCAAGAACGGCGTGAGCTATCGTTTTTGGTTTAGACCGAGGACGGTGTTTTGCGGCGGCTAACGTCACCCGCTTCATAGCTCCCTCCTCCAGCTGCTTGAGGATTTTTTTTGTTTCCATGAAGTTCACTCTTCTCTATCGGGCTACCACTTTCCGCTCCTATAGAGCGGGGACGGTGCAGTGACGAAAGCCATGCATCTTCCCCCAGCGGTGATTCCTTTCAATTTCTTTTCCTTCTCTCCTCATGAAATCCCCTCACTGCGAAACTCCGGTCAATGCGCTCCTGTCCGGCCCCGAATCCGGCGCCCCGATGCCATCACTCGACCATCACAGTCCCGCGGATATTCTCGACGATTCCGAGTTCGTTGCCGCACGCTCGAAAATTCTCGGCTTTGTCGAACTCATCGCCCCGAAGGTCGCCAGTTTGTCCATCACGGGCATCGGCTACATTCGAAGCGTCGAAGAATGCGAGCAGCGGATCCAGGGCATGCAACGCGATCAGTTGATCGCGGTCGCGAAGATCATCCCGGACTGATCGTCACGGTGCACGAAAGGGGAGGATCGGGAAAATTCCCTTGATCCTCCTTTTTTCTTCGGTAACCTTCGGGGCTCAGTCATGAAATTCGTCTCCTATTCCTTCCCGGCTCACGTCTGGACGACCGCTTCCCGCAAGCAGGTTCGTTGCGTCGTGATGTGCGCAGGGTGGATGGAGTCGAAGTAAACGAAATACTCCCGAAATTCCACCCTTCCCGCACACGCCGGAGGGGGATTTGTCCGTTCCTTGGCATCACCGCGTACCGCCCGTTCCCTGTCTCTCTCATCGTGAGAGGGCCTGGACCAATCAACGCTCAAGCCAGCGCCCTCGCGTCGAGGGCAGGGTTGGGTGGTATCCATTCTCATCGTGAAAGGATTTGTGCAATGGTCAGCAATGTCACGTCAGCGCCGTTCCTCCGGTCGCTCGTCAACGAGGCCTGGGAGGAAGTCGAGATCCGCGATCGGGTCCTGACCGTCCTCGGCCGGCACCGGCAGCTCAGTCTCAAGGCCAAGAAGGCCCTGCGGCTTTGCCGGAAGTCCGAGGCTCCTCTCCGGCTCGCCGGATTCGGGAAGTTCCGGGACGAGTCGGATGTCACGGTCTACCTTTTCGTCATCGCTCAGGCGGACGGGGAGTTCTTCCTCCTCCGCCTCCGCGACTTCGAGAAGGCCATTGACACCTTCCTGCACGAACGGAAAACCCGGCGCTGATCACGCCAGGTCTCCGGAAAGGGGAATGGATACCCCTCTCGTGCACGCCGGCTCCTCGCGGGGCCGGCTTTTATCGATGCTACCAGTCATACTCGTCGCTCGCGTCCATTTTCTTGCGGATCGGCGTCGACTTCGTACACTGTGAACACATGGTTCGTCCCCGTTCCCGCATCGCGTTCGCGATCATCGCCAGCATTATGGCGCGGGCAGGGCGTGCAATCGCGTGATCGAGCGATCCCATTGCGTCCTCCCCGCCAGCGTCCCGGGGGAATTCTTTGATTTCCTCGATTTTTTCGCTTCCCATTTCTTCCTTCCATTATGCATTCCTTCAACTCTCTCCTTACGAAAAGTTTCGAAGAAGCCACAACGCCCGATGCTCGGGTTGATCTCGTCATGCGTCGCAGCGGTGCCGCGCCAAAGTTGCGCAGTCTTTTCGAAAGCGCCGGCAGCGCCGGCCTTCCTGGAATCGTTTTTGAATTCCCCGGCCTTGGCTACGTCGAAGCCAACGAGCCCGAGGACGTTCGCGTGGCGCTGACACAAGTCGCCGACGACTTCACGCATTTCAGCCAATCCTTTCGCGCCCTGCTGAACCAATTGGCATGAGTTCTCGTCCATGATCAGGCCCTCAGGGAGGGCCTTTTTTGGTGCAGGGTGCTCATCGAAGACTTCGTACCGTCCATGTCCTTCCGTTTTGTATGAGCCCGAAGTGACGGGGAATCTCCCGCGGCATCAGGCCGTATGCGCTTTCAGCTTCTTGCAGAGCTTTCAACACCGGTGTGAGATTGATGATTTCCGCTCGCGGCAGCAATCTTTCGGCAAGATTGAGGATGACAGCCGCTTCTTCTGCCTCCTTGCGCGTGGCGAATTCGTGTCGGGCGATCCGGTCAATCAATTTCTCAAGTCGTCGACCCGGCTCCCGTACGCCGGTATCGAGCACGGCCGAAGAAACAGTTTCCTTTCGATCCTGCATCGTGGTCGTTGCAGGGACGTTCTCCGCGGCTGTGATGAGCGCGAACATGCTGCCGCAAAACGTCTTCATCGTGCCGGAAACGCCGTTGCCGTAATGCCGTCGTGCCGGTTTTTCCGAGGGTTCAGACGTTTCCTCAGGACGAAACATGGCTCTTGTATAGCACACCAAGATGAATGATCACACCGCTCGTCGTCCTTCGCCTACAGGATTCTGATCGGCGCGATGCTCAGGGCGAAGCTCTTCATCTTCCCGTTGTCGAACTCGATCGTGACGACGTCGCCGCGCCTGCTCGTCACGGTGCCCTCGCCGAAGGACGGATGGCTGATGCGCGTGCCACGGTCGATCTCGGTTCCCTCCTGGTTCAGGTCGCCGTCGCCGTTATCCTGGTTGAAGTCGCCCTGCGAGTCGTCGCGTTGCCGGAACGGTTGGAGCGGAGCGCCGGAGCTCGGTCTCGTGGGTCTGAGCGCTTGTTGCATGCCGCGCTCGCTGGCCCAGGCGAAGGCCGAGAGCACCTCGTCGCTGCGACGCTCGATGAAGGCGCTCGGGAGATCGTCCAGGAACCGACTCGGGGCGTTGCTCTGCGTCGTGCCCCAAAGCATGCGGCTGCGCGTGAACATTAGGCGCAGGTGCGTTTTGGCGCGCGTCATGCCGACGTACATGAGCCGGCGTTCCTCTTCGAGCTGCGTGCGGTCGAAGAGCGAGCTGGAGTGAGGAAAAATGCCCTCCTCGCAGCCGCCGATCACCACATGCTCGAACTCGAGGCCCTTGCAGAGGTGGAGCGTCATGAGGGTTAAGGCATCGTCCCGGGCGGCGTTGAGTTTGTCGACCTCGGAGACGAGCGCGACCTCCTCGAGGAAGCTCGTGAGCGACGTGAGAGGTTCGAGCGCGTCGTACTTGTGCGTGACGGTGAGGAGTTCCTGCACGTTCTGCCAGCGCTCCTCGCCTTCGTCGGTGTCGTCGCGGAGCCACTTCTCCATGGCGATGGCGTCGAGGAGGTTCGCCGTCAGCTGCGAAACGGGTTGCTGCCGCGCGAGCTCTCGGAAGCGCTCGATGATCTGCACGAAGCCCTGGATGCGCGTTTTCGTGGGCTCGTTGAGTTCCGGGATGTCGTCCGCCTGCGTGAGCGTGGACCAGAAGGAGAGGCCGTGCGCAGCGGAAAACGCCTGCAGGTGGCCAATCGTCGTGTCGCCGAGCTTGCGGGCGGGGACGTTGAGAACGCGCAGGAGCGACAGCGTGTCCGAGGGGTTCACGATCGCGTGGAGGTACGCCAGTACGTCCTTCACCTCGCGGCGGGCGTAGAACTTCACACCGCCGAGGATGCGGTAGGGGACGCCTTGGCGCATGCAGGCCTCTTCGAAGAGGCGGGATTGTGCGTTCGTGCGGTAGAGAATCACCTGCTCGCTGAGCCCCACATCTTGTTTTTGGAGTTCCAGCGCCGCTTTCACGGCCTCCTGGGCCTCCGTCCTTTCGTCTCTGAGTTCGTGGACGAGCACTTTCGGGCCTTCCTTCCGCTGCGACCACATTTCCTTCTCGGGGCGGTTCGGGTTCGCGGAGATCACGCCGTTCGCCGCGGAGAGGATCACCTGCGTGGAGCGGTAGTTCTGTTCCAGCTTGATGCGCATGGCGTCGGGGTACTCGTGCTCGAACTCGAGGATGTTCCTGATATCCGCGCCGCGGAAGGCGTAGATGGACTGGTCCGGATCGCCGATGACGCAGAGATTGCGGTACTTCTGCGCGAGCAGCGAAATTAGAAGATATTGCGTGTGGTTCGTGTCCTGATACTCGTCGACGTGCAGGTATCTCCATGTTTCCTGATACCGGTCGAGCACTTCCGGGTGCTCGCGGAAGAGTCGGACGGTCTCGAGGATCAGATCGTCGAAGTCGAGGGCGTTCGCCTTCTTGAGCTCCTGGTCGTAGCGCTCGTAGGCGCGGATCACGTGCGCCATGCGCTCCGTCGTCGCCTCCTTCATGGCCTCCTTCGGGCTCATCGCTTCACTCTTGAAGCGGCTCACGTACCCGAGCGCGGGTTTCGGCTTCAGCTCGGATTCGTCGATCTTCAGGTCCTTGAGCACCTGCTTCATGAGCTTCTCCTGGTCGTCCGTGTCGTAGATCACGAAGCTCCGGTCGCGGCCGAGATGCGTGATATCCCGTCGCAAAATCCGCACGCACACGCTGTGGAAGGTGCCCATGACGGGCATCCGCCCCTGTCCAATCTCGCCGCTCAAGTCCGTGCCCTCGGTGATGCGGAGGATCTTCTTGATGCGTTCCTTCATCTCGGTGGCCGCACGGTTCGTGAACGTCACCGCGAGGATCTGCCACGGCTGCACGCCGCGCTGCATGAGGTACGCGATACGGTGGGTGAGCGCGCGCGTTTTGCCGCTGCCGGCGCCCGCCAAAATGAGCGATGGGCCGTCCGTCTTCGTTACGGCTTCACATTGTGGTCCATTGAGGCCGGAGAGGATCGGATCGGCGGTACTCATCGAGGTGCGTAGTGTGCCTTATGAGAAGCGATCGTGCACGTACTCCGTCATCGGGATTCAGAGTCCCGTAAACGGAACCATTCAGCCTTCATCCGTTCGGTGAAGGAGAGTTCGAACCGATAGGCTCCGGCGGTCGGATTCATGTCGCCGCGAAGATCCTCCTCGAAGCCGAGACGCTGACCATTCGGCAGAATCATTTCGGCCTTCGTGCCGACAGGCACCTCGCCGTCATAGACCACGTCACGTGTTCCGATGATCGGCAGATAGGCGTCGTTGTACTGAAAGGTTTCGGTGCGCGTGCGTCCCTCAAAAACCTCCCCGAAGCGAACGCAGACATGCTGCAGAACGGAAACGAGGCCCGGAAGGGGACGCTCGGTCGTATGCGGGTGAGTCGGCATCTGGTTTTCCGGCGAGGCCGGAGCGGTAGGAAAGGTATTCCTCATGGGAATGAGGGAAAAAAGAAGATAAAAAAGAACTCCCCGACGCGAAGTGGGGAGCAGAATTTTCAGCTCAGCACTTCGCGTCAGTCCGAGAGGACGACGACGGAAATGAGGCCGAGGACGACGTTCTTCTGAGCTATAAGGGTCACTCTAATCGCTCGAGAAAAAATGTCAATTTTTCTCTTGTTGCGTCTGATGCGCAGACATCACAGCATCGCCTCTTCGCGTGACGGCGAAGTCACCTTCTTCGCGACGGCTTTCGCCTTCACGTCTTCGATGACGGCGTCGAGTTGCGCGACCGGAACCGTCTGACCGGAACGGAGCTCATCGATCTTCGCGAACTGTCTGTCCAATTGGCGCTCGCGAGCGCCGACGAGTTCATCGTACGACTTTCCGACGGAATCGAGGCGATCCTTCACCGTGCCCATCTGGTCCTTGAATTTATCCCACTGCAGCCTCGCGGACTGGAATGCGTCGAAGATTTCCCGGGAACGCGCCTGCGTGCTGAAGTTATCGATGGACTGCCGGATGATGGCCAGGATGGCGTAGAGGCTGAGCGGGGAGCAGAGGATGGTCTTGCCGCGGAGCGCTTCGTCGATCAGCTCCCGATCGAACTCGTTGATGAAGGCGAACACCTGTTCGTTGGGGACGAAGAGGAGCACGTAATCCACGGTGCCGTCCTCGGGGTTGATATAGTCGCGCGTCTGGACTTCTTTCAGGCGCTTGCGCACGTCCTTGAGGAATTTCTCGCGGTATTCCTTCTTGTCCTTCTCGGTCTTGGCTTCGGTATAGAGCTGGTAGTTATTGAACGGGAATTTCACGTCCATGTTGAGACGCTGCTCGCCGGGGAGCATGAAGGTGAAGTCCGGCTTGGAACCGGTCTCCAGGATCGTCTGCTTGATGAAGTTGATGCCTTCGACGAGGCCGGAGAGTCGCAGTACGTCTTCCGCCATGCGTTCTCCCCACTGGCCGCGGCTGCTGTTGCTCGCGAGCGCGGTCTTGAGACCTTCTGCGGAGCTCGCGAGGTCCTTGATGGCGACGGCGGCGCTGTCGAGACGCGTGTCGATCTTCACGCTCCCTTTCTCCAGCTTGTCCATGAGCTGCTCCACGCGGTTGAATTCCTTGGTCATGCTCTCATTCATCGTTTTCAACGTGCCGTCGATCACTTCCTTCTTTCCCGTGAGCTTCGTTTCGGCGAGCTTCAGGATGCTATCCATCTGCTTCGGCATCATGCGTCCCGCGATGGACTCGGCAATCGCTTCCACGTCTTTCTCGGATTTTTTCGTGAGGAACCGTCCCAGGGGAATGCCAATAACGACGCCCGCCACAAGGCCGACGAGAAGAGGAAGAAGCAAATTCATATGCCGCAGCCTACCTGCACTTCTTCATCGCGCCAGGGGATCGGGTGGACGAAGGTTCACCTTCAGTGTCGAGTGTCGGGTTGCGGGTGACGAGATACCCCGAATCTCGACACCCGACTCTCGACACCTATCAATGAAAATCCAGTTTTCCCTTGAAATGAAGGCGAATATCCGTAAAATTCGACCCCGCGTCCGCGCTCTCCTTGTGGAATTACCCCTGGAGCGCCCGGCGCTAACTTCTTTTTCCTGCCGCTATGACCATCAAGCGCACCCAGAAGAAAACCCTCATTACCAAGCATCGCACGCATGCGAAGGACACGGGCTCGCCCCAGGTTCAGGTCGCCCTTCTCACGAAGGAGATCAAGCTTCTCACCGATCACCTCGGGGAGCACAAGAAAGATCAGTCCGCCCGCCGCGGCCTCCTCGCGAAGGTCGCCAAGCGCCGCAAGCTCCTCACGTACCTCAAGATGAACAAGCCAGAGCAGTACCAAAAGGTGCTCGAGAGCCACAAGCTCAAGAAATAACCGCCACTCAAAGAGGAAACCCTCCCGCCCGGAGGGTTTTTTCGTTGCGTACGATGCAGAGCGCGTCATAGTGATCACATGGACGAGGAGGAAATTCTTTCACGGGCGCAACGGGTCGTGCTTCAAAAAGCAGATATTGTCCCCGACGCATCTTTCGCGGACCTGGCTTTCCAAGAGATGATCATTACGGCCAGACTGGGCGATATTTATGGAAAAATCATTGGTGTTCTCGGCGAAGAAATTCGTCCCTTGGATTGGAATATGACAGCGCTTCATTCCTACATGTCTCTTCATCAGTTGCTCGAGAGCGAGGGGGTCTCGATGCGGGATCGCGCGGCAGTGCTGGAGTATGCCGCTTCCGCGCTTGCGTTGGGTGTCTTGCGCATTCTTGGGGGCGGGAATTCTGAGGTTGGAAAGGATGAAGGGGGATTCGGTGAGCGTTTTGGAGGAGCAATTTACCGTCATCGCTCGGGCGATGGAGCTGCCGTCGCTACCTCGGGAATAATCGCGCTTACTCTGATGGTGGTTTATCATGGAGCGCATGGCAGCTCCCGACCGCGAACTCTACCGTCTCTTTGCTTCGATCAAGGATGAGGATGAGGCAGAAATTCTTCTGAAGGACATTCTTACTCCCCAGGAACTCGATTCGCTCGCCGAACGCTGGGAGCTTATTCGTGCACTTGCGACGGGGATGACGCAGAGAGAGATCGCCAAGAAGTTCGGCATCAGCATCAGTAAAATCACGCGCGGCTCGCGCATGCTCCAGTACGGCACGGGAGGATTCAATCACTTCCTGAAAAAGACAGCCAAGAAGTGAGTCGGAAATTTTCTCTTGATTTCGTCGTGTCCGTTCTGTAATGATGTAACGGTACAAGAGATCAATGCAATTCTCCGCATACAACGTCGGCGTTTCCCCGTTCGCTTCCCTCAAGGGTGCGTGGCGTCCGATGTTGTGCAGACCGTACGGTTGGCGTTGAGTGCATGAACTCGTCAGCACGCCGCTCCGTACGGGGCGGTTTTTTTGTTTGTTCTTCTTCCTTCCTCATGCATTTCTCCTCTGCTCTCGCTCGTCCGACCTCTAACGCCATCCAGCAATCCTTTCGACTGAAGGGGATCGATCGATCCATCGATCCTCTGCGGCTCGCCACCAGTTCCGATGCCCTTCCGCTCGAGCGTATCAGTCGCGAGATCGCGCAAGGTTCTCTCTCCGTCCGCCAGATTCTCCTCACGACCGGTCTCGGCATGTCGGCCGGTCCGGAATTGCCCGTCCGTTTGCCGTCACTCTTTCTGCCGGGTCTTCGCATGATGCGGGAGTTTCAGCAGAAGATAGGGGACTCGCCGACCTATCTCATCTATCAGGCCACTGATTTTATCGCGAAGACAAACGGCATCCCCCTCGATCTCGCACAGCGCCGCGCTGAGCAGACCAAGGAATACATTTTGCGCTTCATCGACAGGTTCCATGCCGACGTCGCGCGCAGTGTCGTCGTGCGCATCGGCGAGGAGGAGAATCCCGAGACCTCCGCGGCGATTCACGAGGTGTCCGAGCGGGTCCGCGATGCCGCCGAGAAGACGGGCCACGGCCATCATCTTCTCGATCAGCTGAGTTCTTCGGAGGAAAAGCACTCAAATGGCAGAGGGAATCACGAGCTTTATGCGGCGGCGAACGTCGTCTACAACGGCGCGCATGACGCCCATTACCCCTACGAAGCCGTTGCCGCGGAAAGCGCAACGCGCGCCATTCTTCCCATCGGGGGCAATGCCGAAAAACCGTTCTTCGCCCTCACGTCGCACTTCGCGGAGAAGATGTCCGGGCGTGACGTCATTCCGCTCCTCACAATGCTCGGATCGCGACCGACGTACTACCCGTATCCCCAGCATCATGATCCCTGTTCGCTCGCCGCGCTCGCCGATATGCGACTCAAGGACCACCACATCCGCAGTGATCTCGCCGCACTCGAAAACGTGGGTGCCAACGCCGAGACGCTGAAGGGCATTTACCCCGAACGGCCATGAAGACTCTCGGCATCCTCGGCGGCATGGGCCCGCAGGCGAGTCTGCACTTCTGCGAAAAGCTCTTGGAGCTCTCCGTGAAAAACCACGGTGCGAAAACGAACGCCGACTACCCGCCTTTCCTTCTCAAGAGCCTCCCCGTACCCGATCTCATCGAGAGTAGGGATGACGAGGAGAAGACGATCACGATGGTCGAGAAAGGAGCACACGATCTTCGTCTCGCCGGCGCTGATTTTCTGGTAATGACCTGCAATACGATGCACCTCTTCGTAGATCGCATTCGCAAAGCGGGGCAGCTTCCGTTCATTTCTCTGGTTGATTCCGTGATTCAAGACGTGAAGAGGGACGGTCGGAAAAAAGTAGGAGTATTGGGATCGATCACTACCATGCGTTCAGGTCTCTATGCGGATCCGCTTACTCGCTCTGGCATCGAGTCTCTTCAGCCCACGTTCGAGGAACAAGGGCGACTTGTCGCGGCGATTCAGAGGGTGATTGCGCGCAATGCAACGGATGATGATCGAATCGTCGCTTCGGACATCATTTCTTCCCTTCAAAAGAGGGGGGCAGAAGCGGTCATTCTTGGCTGCACGGAGCTACCATTTATCATCAATCCTCTGGAGCAATCGCTGTCCGTCTATAACAGCCTCGAGATCCTTGCGGAACGATCTTGTGAGACAATCTACGAGAAGAATATGAAGTAGAACCCCTTCTTTTTTGCAATAAAACGGGATATACTGGCCCCAGTTCCTTCCCTTCGTCGCCCTACGTCGTCGCCCCTGGGTTTACGTTCCGCTCTTCCGCTCTGTCATCCTGAGCTTGTCGAAGGACGAGATGTGAATCCATCCGCGTGACGTGAGAAAGACCAAAGGAAGGGGCTTCCTATTTCCTTTCGCCGTACCCGCATCGGGCACGGCCGAAGCACCCTTTATTATATGCTGCAGCCGCAGAAAGAGTATTCCCTCGAGCTTGGGGACAAAAAGCTCATCGTCAAAGTTGGAGGCATCGCCGAACAGGCGAATGCCACCGTTCTCTGCCAAATGGGCGATACCGTCGCCATGGGTAACGTCACCGTCAGTGCGAAAGCACGTGACAACGTCGACTTCCTCCCTCTCCAGGTCGTTTTCCAGGAGAAGTTCTACGCCGGCGGCAAGATCGCTGGCAGCCGCTTCCGCAAGCGCGAGGGGCGCCCGTCCGACGATTTCGTCCTCCTCGGTCGCGTCGTCGACCGCGGTCTTCGCCCGATGTTCCCCAAGTCCATGCACCGGGACATCCAGGTGTTCTGCACCGTCCTCAGCTACGACTTCGAGAACGAGTTCGACATCGCCGCTGCCAATGCAGCGAGCCTTGCAGTCGCGCTTTCCGATTGCCCCTGTGACGGTCCTCTCGCAACGGTCCGTGTGGGAATGATCGGCGGCGAGCTTGTCCTCAACCCCTCCCGCGAAGCCCGCACGAAGACGGATCTCGACATGTTCGTGACCGCCTCCGGCGAGCGCGTCGTCATGATCGAGGCCGGCGCCAACCAGGTTCCGGAAGCCGAGATCCTCAGGGCCATCGAGTTTGGCAAGAAGTGGGCCCAGAAGATCGTGAAGTTCTTCGCCGACATCCAGAAAGAGGTCGGGAAGAAGAAATTCGTCATCGAGGACGATTTCTTCCACCAGGAGGCCTACGACCATCTCAAGTCCTGGGCCCTGGCCGACATCACCAAGGCCGTGAAGACCGACATGCGCAAGAACGAGCGCCGCGCGATCTTCAGCAAGCTGATGGAGGACGCCAAGGAGAAGCTCGCCGAGAAGTTCCCGGCCAAGGCGGGGGACGAAGCCTCCGAGGAGCTCGCCGCTGAGCTCGAGAAGAACGCCGGCAAGTTCGTGGACAAGATCATCAAGGCCGAAGTACGCCGCCTCGTCATCGAAGAGGGGATTCGCATGAGCAGCCGCAAGGTTGACCAGATCCGCAGCCTCTCCGCGATGGTCGACATCCTTCCGAACCGCGTCCACGGTTCCGCTCTCTTCGAGCGCGGCGAGACGCAGGGGCTCACCACCTGTACGCTCGGTGCTCCCGGCGATCAGCAGCTCGTGGAAGGCATGGAGGGCGAGCACAAGCTCCGGTACATGCACCACTACAACTTCCCGCCGTTCTCGGTGGGCGAAACCTCGAACCGTCTCATGGTAGGTAATCGCGAGATCGGCCACGGTAATCTTGCGCAGCGCGGTATCGAGCCGGTGCTCCCGAAGCAGGAGGACTTTCCGTACACGATTCGCACGGTCACCGAGATCCTCAGTTCCAACGGCTCGAGTTCCATGGCCGCCACCTGCGGTTCCACGCTCGCGCTCATGGCCGCCGGCGTGCCGATCTCGGCTCCGGTTTCCGCCATCGCTCTCGGGCTCATGTCCGACGAGGCGAAGGGGAAGTACGTCGTGCTCACCGACCTCCAGGACGAAGAGGATTTCGGCGGTGACATGGACTTCAAAGTCACCGGTACCGAAAAGGGGGTCACAGCCATCCAGATGGACATTAAAATCAAGGGTCTCCCGGACAACGTCTTCGTGGAGGCGCTCGAGAAGGCCAAGGTCGGCCGTGCCCAGGTGCTCAAAGTGATGCTCGCCGCGATCAGCGAGCCCCGCAAGGACCTCTCGCCCTATGCCCCGCGCATCGAGACCATCCAGATCGATCCGGAGGATATCCGCCTCGTCATCGGCAAGGGGGGCGAAACCATCCAGAAGATCACGGGCGAACTCGGTGTCGAGATCGACATCGAGGATTCCGGTCTCGTGTTCGTTACCGCGCTCAACGGCGACGCCATGGCCAAGGCCAAAGCCTGGATCCAGGGCATCGTGGAGAAGCCGGAGGTAGGCAAGAAGTACAAGGGAAAGGTTGTCCGCATCATCGACGGCACCGGTGCCATCGTGGAATTCCTCCCTGGCAAGGACGCGATGATCCACATCTCCGAGCTCCAGTGGAAGCGCACCGAGCGCGTCGAGGACGTGCTCCAGATGGGCCAGGAAGTGGAAGCGATCTGCATCGAGTACGATGCCGTCGAAGGCAAGACGCGACTCTCGCTCAAGCAGATGACGCCTCCGCCGGAGGGCTACGTGCCCCCGCCGCCCCGCATGGGAGGCGGATTCGGCGGCCCCCGCCGCGGCCCCCCGGGCGGCGGTTTCAACCGCGGCCCGCGGAGATAAGGAAATCCGATGAACGAAAGTGTCACCCCGAGCGAGTCGAGGGGTGACACTTTTTTAGCGTGCATCGGTTTATTGTCGCTCGTGTTTTCGCGGCCACAGGCTTGCCAAGCCTAGCGAGACAAGACAGTAGAATGCGGGTGACAGAACGAAAAGGGCGGGCAACGGAAGGGTGTACCAAGGCGGACTGATGCTCAATGCGTCTCCAATGCCGAAGAGGAGTTCAAAGAGCAGATCCGAGATGGCAAGGCCGATGGGCCCCAAAACGCTGAAGAAAATGTTAAACAGAAGGATGGATACTGATGCCCCGCCAGCCGCAAGGTAGGAGATCAGATTCATGAACACGCAAACGCAGAATCCGACGATAACGGCCTTGATCCGCTAAGAAATTTTTCGCATATGCCGAAGAGTATATGCATGAAGTCCATAAAGAAAAAGCGGTCGTTCGGCTCCTTTTCTCTGTCTTGAGGGTGTATGCTGCGTCACCCTTTTTCTATGAACGACCTACCATCCGACGGCTTTACGGCTCATGCTCCGCTCCGCCGGGCGGAGAACGGCGACGCGGTCGATGACGGGCAGACGAAGCGCGAGATCGACATTCGCAAGGAGTCTTGGCTCATCAGGGGTCTCCTCGTGGGGGTGATCGCCGCGGGCGCGGGAGGATTCATCGTCGGCAAACAATTCATCGACCGTCAGGCCGGGGCCGAAGCCGTCGCGGCGTACGACAAGGCGCTCCAGGCGATCGAACGCGGAGAGCAGGACATCGAAGACAAAATCATGGGAAAACGTGCGCTACTTACTGCGGATGAAAAAGAGGTGGTACTTGTCGCTATTGAGGCCACGCTGCGGCATCACGAACCTACCATCGGCCGGTCCAAGGTTCTCCAAGAGAAAGCGAAGGATCTCGCGTTCAAGATCCGCGAATCACGCCGGATTCTTGCCGCCGGCCGGCGCTGAGGGTTTCGCCTGTTTCTCCTTGGCCGCAGGGACGGAGCCCGTTGTCTTGGCGCCTGCCCCGAGCGCGGTCGAAGGGTCTTTTGCGTCCCGTGCGTCTTTCTTCGGTGCATCCTTCGCGGCGTCCGACGTTGCCGCTTCCTTCGCCTTCGGCCGACTGTCCGTCTTGTACCAACCTTCTCCCTTGAAGACGACGATTGGCGCCGAGAAGAGCTTTTGCGTCTTCTTGCTCTTGCACTCGGGGCACGGAGGATTCTCCTTCGATCCGAAGGGACGGGAGAACTCGAAGACCGCCTTGCACTTCGCGCACTCAAAATCGAACGTGGGCATGGGGTAATGGTAGCAAAATCACGAACCCGTTTTCCTCCGGATGAACTCCTCGAGGCGCTTGAAGATGTTTCGGGCTCTCGCGTCATCGTACGGTCTCGGAATGAGAAGCAATTTGTTCCTATCGTCGATCGCATGCTGCCTCGGCACGAACAGCATGCCCATGTAGAAATACTTGGCCTTCTTCGCCTCTTCGTCGACGACGATGGGGTAAAGCGGGACCACGGACGTCAATGCCTTCAGAATATGTCCAACAAGTCTTTCGTTCACCGTGTCCCAACGGAGCGTCGATTGCGTCGCACTGAGGATTCCTTCGCGCGTCTCATCGGTGACGCTTTTCACGGCATTCGCATATTCCTGCAGCGTCGTATCGATTTCTTTCGGCATCCTTGTCGCCAGGTTCGAGTGGAGCATGACGGCATTGCCCCTCTTGTCGGCGGCAGTGAGGAGTGTGCAGTACGATGCATGCGTTTGGAGAAGAATGCGGGGGACGGATTCTGTGGTGACGAGAAGATCGCGAACGTCGCACGAGTCGTTCTTGAACATGCAAGCTTGCTGCGCGAAGTCATATCCTATCGCGATAGGCATTTTTTTGTCCTTGGTGATCGTGTGAAGCTGGACGAGCTCTTCATCGTACAACTGAACGTCCATCGTCTCTCGTACCGCCCTGGAAGACGCTCGAAGCATATGTATAAATTACAATAATTTTTATATTAGTCAATAGCTTTGATTTCCTTTAACCCAGCACCTTCTCGTACGCCTTGCGGAACAGGAAGATGCCGCCGCCGATCACGGCCAGCGCACCGAGGCCATAGGCCACATTCACGCCGGTGAACGGCAGGGGCGCCTCGAGGACGTTCACGGTGGTGTTGATGGCGCCGCTCAAGAACTCGCTGAGCACATGCGCTTCGCGGCGCTCGCGGAGGGAGTAGACCGAAGGGAAACGCTGCATGGGCGGAGAAATGAAAGCCATGTTAGTTAAGGTAATGCTTGGGAAGAGGTTCGTTGCTCAAAAGTGCCTGTACCTGCGAGTGCGAGGCGCGGCTCGTTTCCTGGTGGAAACCTCCGACGAGGTCGATCGTGTCCATCGGAATGTCCGACGTCAAAAGCCGCCAGCCGTTCCCGAGTGTGCGCAGGGGATGGAGCGTCACGGCGTTCTTGAGGAGTGCGGCTGCGTCGCGGCGCGTGCGACCGATGAAACCCTCCGGCCGTTCATATTTTTCATCGACGAGGCCCGACCAGAGCACATCCGTTCCCTCGAGCACGGCGCTTGCCGCGCCTCCCACCACGCCGAGACCCTTTTGTAGGGGGTCGCCGTCCTTGATCGCGCCGCCGTATTCGGTCTTGAGATCGTTCCAGTATTCCTTCACGTTCGGGCCCATCTCCTTGAAGAAGGAGATGAGCCGTCGTTCCGCCGAGGGTCCATTTATGGATCGCACGGTGTAATCATCGGATAAACCTTGTTTCGCGCATAGCAAAAAGTCGCCGTTCCTTGGCAATGTCCAGCTTTTCCCTTCATGGAGCGACGCTCTCGAGCACCACGAAGTGCGATATTTTTGAATTCCACTTGCATTCGCGGAATCGACCACGTATAAATTGCGGGTTCCGGGAAACCGGACCCGCTCTTTCTCTCTCTCGAACGGCCGCCCCTGTCAAAAGGGAACGGTCGTTTTTTTCGTGAGAGAGAACCCCGCGGGTTCTCTCTCACGGACTCTCTTTCCCGCAAAGTGGCGCCTCCAGGCAGGCGGAGCCTGCCTTCGGCGCGTTGTTTCATACGCTTCGCGCGACCAGATCCTCTTCCTGTCTGTGAGGTATTTCGCTTAGGATAGGCCCGTGCTGGAGAAAGCTTATGATCCGAAGGCTACCGAAGACCGCATCTATGCCCAGTGGGAGGATAGCGGAGCTTTCAAAGCGGACGCGAAGAGTGCGAAGGAATCCTTCACGGTGAGCATGCCGCCGCCGAACGCGACGGGGCAGCTGCACCTTGGGCACGCCGTGATGCTCGCGCTCGAGGACATTTTCATCCGTTTTGCCCGCATGCGCGGCAAGGAGGCGCTCTGGGTACCCGGTACCGACCACGCGGCCATCGCGACGGAGGCGGTCGTCATCAAGAATCTGCAAAAAGAGGGGATGCGCGATCCTCGCAAACAGCTCGGACGCGAAAAACTCCTCGAGAAGATCCGCGAGTTCGTGGAGACGAGCAAGTCCACCATCCGCGGCCAGGTGCGCAAGATGGGTTCCTCCTGCGATTGGACGCGCGAGGCCTACACGATGGAGCCGGCGCTCAGCCGCTGCGTCAACGAGGTCTTCGCGGCGATGTACCGCGACGCCCTCATCTATCGCGGGCACCGCATCGTGAACTGGGACCCGAAGATGCAGACGACGGTTTCGGACGACGAGATCGTGTACGAGGAGCGCAAGGAGGCGTTCTACACGTTCACATACGGCCCCTTCGAGATCAGCACGTCGCGTCCCGAGACGAAGTTCGGCGACAAGTACGTGGTGATGCACCCGGACGACAAACGCTACGCGAAGTACAAGCACGGCGATACCTTCGAGGCCGAGTGGATCAACGGACCCGTGAAGGCGACGATCATCAAGGACAAGGCCGTGGACCCGGAATTCGGCACGGGCGTGATGACCATCACCCCTTGGCACGATCACACGGACTTCGAGATCGCCGAGCGCCAGAAGCTCGAGAAAGAGCAGGTCATCGGCTTCGACGGAAAACTTCTTCCCATCGCCGGCGAATTCGAGGGCATGCCGATCCTGGAAGCGCGACCGAAGATCGTGGAGAAGCTCAAGCAGAAGGGTCTCCTCGTCGGCGTGAAGGAGGATTACGTCCACAACGTCGCCTTGAGCCAGCGCGGGAAGGGGATGATTGAGCCGCAGATCAAGGAACAGTGGTTCATCGACGTGAACAAGCGCGTCGTGCACTGGAAGCGGAAGCAATGGAGCCTCAAGGAAGTGATGCAGGAGGTGGTCAAAACCGGTCTCATCCGGATCGTCCCGGACCGCTTCGAGAAGACCTACTTCCACTGGATCGATAATCTGCGCGACTGGTGCATCTCCCGCCAGATCTGGTGGGGGCACCGCGTGCCCGTGTGGTACCGGACAGACGGGAACGCGGTCGATCAGCACGTCGGTCACGTGCCGCCCGAGGGCGACGGTTGGATCCAGGACTCCGACACGCTCGACACATGGTTCAGTTCGGCCCTGTGGACGTGGAGCACGCTCGTGGAGAAAGATCTCGCCGCCGATCCGGATCTCACGCTGCAGCAGATCCTCCTCCGGAGCCCCGATTTCCGGAAGTTCCACCCGACGGACGTGATGGAGACGGGCTACGACATCCTCTTCTTCTGGGTCGCCCGCATGATCCTCATGACGACGTACGTCACGGGGCCGATCGCCGAGCTGGAGTACGGCCAGGTGCCGTTTGATACCGTCTATCTCCACGGCTTAATCAGAACCAGAGATGGTCGCAAGATGAGTAAGAGCGATCCGGAAACCATGATTGATCCTCTCGATATGATCGCCAAGTACGGTGCGGACGCTCTGCGCATGTCGATGATCGTGGGCCAGAGCCCGGGTGCCGATTCCCGCCTCTACGAGGAGAAGATCGCCGGCTACCGGAACTTCGTGAACAAGCTCTGGAACGCCTCGCGCTTCGTTCTCCTCGAGTGCGAGAAAGCGGGGATTGATCCGAAAGACGTCGCGGCTGGCAGTCACGCGGGCAAGGAGATGTCCATCGCGGACCGCGCGCTGGCGTCCGGTCTCCAAAGCCTCATCGACGACGTCACCAAGGGCCTTGCCGAGTACCGCCTGAGCGAAGTAGGGGAACGGCTCTACGCCTTCGTGTGGGAGTTCTTCTGCGATTGGTATCTGGAACTCAGCAAGGGCACGGAGAAGAACCTGCCGATGCTCGTGGATGCGTTGCGTACGATCGTCACGCTCCTGCATCCGTACTGCCCGTTCGTCACGGAGGCGCTCTGGACCCAGATCAAGCCGAAGGATGCGGGCATGCTCATCAAACAGGAATGGCCCGTTGCGAACGGCGATCTCCGCGACCGCGATGCCGAGAAGCACCTGCGGCTCGTGATCGACGCTGTCACGGCCATCCGCCGTCTCCGCACGGAGCAGTCCGTGGAACCCGGGAAGGAAGTCACGGTCACGATCGTGACGAAGGAGTATCCGAAGCTCTTCGATGCCCAGGCGGAGCACATCCGCCGCTTAGGAAAGGTAGGGAGCCTCACGATCGCGACGTCTGCGAAAGGACTCAAAGATACCGCGTCCGCCATCCTTGCGGATGCCGAGGTGCACCTGTCACTCGAAGGTCTCGTGGACAAGGACGCGGAGAAGGCCAAGCTGACGAAGGAGAAGGCGGATCTCGAGCGCTATGCGGGGAGCATTGAGGGCAAGCTCAAGAACAAAGCTTTCGTCGAGCGTGCCCCCGTCGAACTCGTTACTTCTGAAAAAGAGAAGCTTGCCGCGACGAAGGAGAAGCTTTCGAAGATCGAACAGCGCCTGAAATCTTTGTAAAAGACGCTATATTGCCAAAAATACATTAATGTTGTATTATGAATACCTGGTATTCCGTTCCTGTTCCTTTCACCTTGAAGGAGAGTTCGATACTTCCGCGATGCTGTGAATGTCAGGGGATTATGGTCCCCGAAACAAGTGCGCCGATTCCCGTTGAATCTGGAGCACATGTCTGGCTTCAATGTCCGTCGTGCGACCTGACGAAGGAATTCGTCACCGTCGGAAACGGCGAACTGAAGCCCGTTACCAGCGGTTGGCTCATCTTGATGGGCCTCGTCGCGTTCGTTGTTATTGGGTTGGCATACGCGCTCCTCCGACAATAAAGGGACAGAGCGCAATGCCAGCCGACCGGTACCACGCAGTGATCTCACTGCCGGTGCCGGTTTTTTTCGTCGAAGCCGTTGATGGTCAAAATTGGAAAAATGTGATATGATATTCAGATTACTGTCCGTTCCTTTCCCTATCATTTCTCTCGGAACAGAGAGAAAAAGGAGGTCCGCCCATGAGTCCCGAAACCGAACCCTTCAAGTTTCTCGACTCTCTGCCGGCGATGATCATCGTGATCGTCGCCGTTCTTGGATTCGTGAGCTTCTTGGCCTACTTGGCCAAGAGGCCACCGCAGTAATCAAAGTCCAGCCCCCGGGCTGGCAAAGAGGGGAGCTCCGGCTCCCTTCTTTTTTTGTCATCCTGAGGCGCGAGCCGCTTTGTCTGGTTCGAGGCTCGGCTTACGCCTCGCACCTCACCATGACAAAGCGGGTGAGGCGAGCCTCGAAGGATCAGTCGGCAGTTTCAAATTCCGCCAGATCAAACCCGATCACGGCGCCGCTCTTCACGGCGAGCGCCGAGCCCCGCGTGATGGCGTTGCGCCCGAAGCGCTCGTGCAGCTCGTCCATCGCCTTCTGGACGGCCTGGCGCTTATCGACCGCCGCGCCGTCCTCGAAGAGCGAGATCTGCTCGAGCGCGATGGGCGTCAGGTGCCAGAGGGCGAGGCCGACCTGCGTGTAGGCCTTTCGCGGGGAGAAGGCGTCTTCGAAGCACATCCGTAGGGCCGTTCCCAGGTGCTCCAGGGTGCTTGCGGGCTGGGGGAGCGAGACGGAGGCCCCTTCGTGGCGGTAATCGCCGTCCCGCAGCCACACGGAGAGGCCGCGGCAGGCCAGATCGAAGCGCCGCATCTTGAGGACCGTGTACTCGGCGTGGCGCATCAGGTGCGCCCAGAGGAAGGTGCGGTCCTGCGTTTTCCGGAAGCTCCGTGCCCGGGAGACCGATTTGGGAGGAGATGCTTCGGTCACGACCTCGCTCAACGGGTTTCCCAGGAGTTCCTGCTGCAGCTCGGGGCCCTGCTTGCCGAAGAGTTCCTGGAGCGTCTCTGTGGGGGCAGCGGCGATGTCCCATGCCGTCTTCCACCCGTGCGCGTCGGTATGCACCTGCCGTCGGCGCCCGATGCCCGGGATCGCGGCAGCAGGACGATCGCGCAGGAAGGTTTCGATGGGCAGGACGTCGTTGATCACCGTCACGCCGCCGGGCTTGCGGTATTCGCCCGCCATCTTGGCGAGGAGTTTGCTTGAGGCGATCCCGATCGAGACGGAGATCCCGGTCTTCCGGAACACGGTTTTCCGGACGCCGTCCGCCCAGGCATCCAGATCCTTCGGGCTGCCTCCGGCGATTCCGCGAAGATCGAGATACCACTCATCAATCGACGCTTGCTCAATGAAGGGCGTGTAGCCCGCGAGGATCGACTCGATCTGTTCGGAGGCCAGCCCCGTTTCCCGGAAGTCGGATGGCATTTGGACGGCATCCGGCACGCGCTTGAGCGCCTCGCTGAGCCTCATACCCGTATGCACACCCTTTGCCTTGGCTTCATAGCTCGCCGCGATGATGAAGGTGCCGCCCATGCCAAGCGCAAGGACGGGTTTTCCGCGCAGGTGCGGATGCTTCCGGAGGAGGACGGAAGCGAAGAATGAATCGGCGTCGACGTGGCAGAAAAGCATCGAACAAAGAGTGAGGAAGTAGTTATCCTCTGAAAGTATTGAGTATGAAGTATTATGTATTACGCGTTGCCACCAACCTGTTTGATACGGCCGAGATCAGTACATTAGTTAGTTTGCTAACTAAAATAGTTTTCTGTGCTAGTTGATCAAATTCAACTTTAGAGATGTATCCAATATCTCTGCTAATCAATAATTGGTTTTGTACCTCAGTTAATGATGAAAGGGCGATAAAATAGAATTGCCTCTTCTCCTTCGAATATTTTTTTGAAAAACCCTCTGCGATATTTGAAGAGATCGAAACTACCGCTCGGCGAATTTGATCAGTCAGCGCGTAGGATTCCTCTTTTGGAAACTTCTTTGTGATCTCATAAATTTTAATTACCAAGAGGTGAGCTTCTTTCCAAGCTTGCAATCCCGTGAATGACTGAATCGCTGCCATAGACATATCCTTAATACTTCATACGCAATACTTAATACTTTCGAACCACTCCTCGCACCACGCCCGCCACCTGCAATTCGTTTAGGGCGTACATGTCCGGGTAGGCCGGGTTCTTGGCGCGCAGGAAGTACTTCCCGTTCTCGCGAATGAGCTCCTTCAGGGTGTATTCGCCGTCGAGAACGCCCACCACAATGTCGTGCACCTTAGGTTCGCGCCCTCGCTCGACGATCACAAGGTCGCCTTCGTGGATACCGGCTTCGATCATGCTGTCCCCGCGCACGCGTAGAAGAAAAGTGGAATGCCGGTCGCGTACGAGGTATTCCTCGAGCGTCACCTTTTCCTCCGCCTGCTCCTCCACGGGTGCCGCGAAACCGGCGGCGATGGGGCCGAAGAGGGGGAGGCTCATGGACGCCGAAACGGTCTCGGCGATCTGTTCGAAGATCTTGATGCGCCCTTTCGGATCCTTCGAGAGGTATCCGTTCTTTGAGAGGGCGTTGACCACCTTGGCGATGGCGTTCTTGCTCTTCACGCCGAAGGCTACGGCCAGATCCGCAAGCGACGGGGAATACCCGCGCTTCTGTTGAAATTCCCGGATGAAGCTCAGGACGGTCCGTTGATGGGCGGTGAGCGCAGTCTCAGTCGGCATGCTGATGTGGGGGACGAGCGTGCACCATGGTAAGGTGGACGATCGTCCACTGTCAACTTTCCCTTTTTCGGTGATGTGTCGTTTTAGGCGGCGTTTCTTTCCGAGGCAGCCATTTCACGATTTCGGGTATCGGGCGAGAGAGCCTCTTCCCTGTTCCTGTATGTCGCAAGAACGATTTGCTCCGCCGTGCTCTGTACGGGGGGCTCTTCCTCCGGCGATGCGGATGGCTGAATGGATTCAACGGACTGGAAGCCCGCAATCCGGTTCAAACGTGCGGCATACTCCTCGTAGGTCAGTTGGCCTTTTTGCAGCAGCGCGGCTTCGTGATCGACGTACTTGGGCAGCTCAACCCTTGGAGCGGCGTATTGCTGTGCGCTCGCAGCATGCTTTCCCACGATCAATTCCCGTGTTTTTGCACTCACGGCATCGGCCCTCGTGCAGAGCATCTTTTGGATCGCAGGCACGTAGTAGCTGTGCTCGCATTTGTGACACTCTCCATGACACACGCGCAGATCCAGCTCAGGGGTCATAGGGAGAGACTGCATAGGGCACATCCTTCCCCCGTAGGACTTGATCGTCCATTGTTTTTGACACGTTCATCGAGATTTTGGCTTATTTATCCGATCAAATCGAGGTCTTTATTCTTGCGAAGTTCCATGTAGGTGATGGTCCAAACGGTCTGTTTGAAGACGTGGAGAATGCCGAAGAAATAGCTCGCGACGGCGATAAGGAGGACGCCGATGATACCGGCGATGGTGTAGGCGATCGCGGTGGAGGAAAAAATCCACGTGAGAGAAATGGCGATTCCTACGACGACTCCCGGAATGATGAGGACTACCGCGGCATTGAGGAGGATCCGAAGCGAGATCACGAACAGCAGGAGAAGGAGGAACATGATCTTCCCGAGATAGCTCACGATGAGCTTGAAGCTGAGTCCCAGCGCCTCAAAGATGCCCATCTTATTAATGACGGCGGCGTCCGGTGCGAAATTGAAGAAGAACTTGAGAAGGTTCGAAAAGAGCCACAAGAAAACGATGCCCATAATGATCGGGACCTGCAGATCCCCGCTGATGTAGCGCAGGACGAGCGATACTGCCGTGACGGTGGTGGAGAAGCTCGCGAGAATGAAAAATTCATGGATGGCGAAGATAGCGAAGAAATTGTAGAGAGCCAGAACAAGCCCTCCGTCCGCTTTTTCCCCGCGGTGCGATTTGGCGGCGAGACCGATCACCGCGCCATGCGCGAGGTGGGGGAAGAAAAGCTCGACGACGAAGAGCACCAGGAAAGTGATGACGAAGGTCCAGAAGAACCAATGCGGCATGCGGTTGTAGATCTCGATTTCGACGTCGAAGAAGCCACCCTGGTGGCCCTGCAAGAATTCGTAGCCGAAGTAGACCTGGTAGGAGAGCAGCTTCAGACTGAGGAGAAGCTCGAAAAAGGCAGAGGCAATGCCCCAGCGACGCAGGCTCTTCTCGCGCTGCGTGATAGCCCACGCTTCCGCAATGATCTCCCGGGGCGTCATACGCTTCGCGTGGGGAAGGAAAGTAAGAAGGAAGGAGAAGGCAATGGGATCCGGGCGCACATGCTTGCTGCGCCCATGGCGGGTATCAGGGGACGGTAAGCTCACCCGAGCCGGAAGTCGCATCGTCCGTGGGCGGCTCTTCTTCGGGGGGCAGAGGGACCAATTCCGTCATCGGACGGAAAGCGTAGTCTTTTCCGAGAATGATTGTCACCTGGCCGAGAAGATCACGAGGCAGGGTTTCGGGGAGATCGCCGGCGGGAAGATCGAGAAGACTCGAAAAGAACTGCACAAGGTCGCGATCTTCGGGCATGGCGGGAACGATCATCGATGTCTCGCTCTTCTCCGCGTCTTTCGGCGCTTTGCCGTCGGCCGTGGCATTTCCGATATCACTCACGACGAAGCCGTAGCGGCCAAGTTCATTGGCGAGTACCCGTGCTCCGCCGCTCGGAGCGCCCGCATTGAGGATGACCACTTTGGGTTTTGAAAGATACGTCGCCCGATTCTGCTTCAGAAGGTGCACGAACGTGCGGATCTCGCTCCAATCGCTTTTTGGGCTGATCGGAAGCATGACCGCCGCGCCGCCGAACATTTCACGCGGAGCGGCTCCGATGAAGCCGCCAGGCTCATAAAGTCCCGAACGGTCGTTAATGCCCATGCTCACGACTTTCTCCCGGTCGAGCGATTGCGCGAGCTTTCCCGCGCCGAGCATCTCGCTCACGGTCATCGTGGTTTCCACGTGCTCGGAGAGAATTTTCAGCATGGAGAGAATCTTGCCCGGACTCGAAGTGACACCTTCCTCCTGCGCTTTTTTCGCGAGGGCTTCAATGAGGTCATGCTGACGAAGCCCGCGATCGAAATCGCTCGTGGAGTGGCGGCTGCGTGCGTATTTCAAGGCTGTCTCACCGTCAAAATGCTGGAGCCCGGCGCTGACGGAGAAGGTGATGTATCCGCCATTGTCCCCGCTGGGATATTCCGTATCGACGAGATCTTGCTTTACCAAAACATCGATGCCGCCGAGAGCGTCGACAACGTCCGTGAAAGCGGTGAAATCCACCTTGGCGACCCTGTGAATCGGAAGACCGATCTTCCTCCCGATTTCCCGTGCAAGTTCTTCCATGGCTTCCTTCGACGCCTCTTCGGTTGTCGCTTTCTTCGTTCTTTTCAGATAGTACTTGTAATTGCGATAGAGCTCATTGATGCGTCCCGTTCCCATCTTATCGCTTTTCGTCACGTAGAGATCGCGGGGAATGGAGAGCAGAAGGCTGCTCCGCGTACGGCGATCGAGACTGGCTACCATGATGGTATCCGTCAGGTCCGTTCCGTCGTGCGCGGCGTCGCCCGCTCCGAGCAGGAGCAGGTTGGTAAATCCGTCGTCGTCCACGGGCAGATCGGTCCCGGCAACCGAATAGAGGGTTCCAGGAGTAAGAATGCGCAGGGCCACGAGAGCCTTCACCGTGCCTGCCAACAGTACGACGGCAACGAGCGTACCGATAAGGATGACGGTCAGGTTCTTCAAAATACGACTGCGCCGCGCCTCCGCCTTTTTTTCGGCCTCCACTTTTCGGGAAAGACCGAGAAGGCCCGTGACTATTGCGCCGACACGGAGAATTTTCGGTGCCGCCTTGAGCACCTTTTCCGGCACGGATGGGGAATCGCCGCGGAGCTTTCGCGTCGTGAAACTCATGGACCGGGGCAGTGTACGCTCGTCGCAGCCGTCTGAGGAGAGTTCTATCGTTGACGAAAGGGGTTTCGGGTTGCGGGCTGCGAGTTACGGGGCCATTCTTTTTCGATTCTCGCAGCCCGTGACTCGCAGTGGCGGGGGAGGCACAAAAAAAACGCCGGATTGCTCCGGCGTTTCTCGTAGCAGAGGGGGAAGCCCTCAACCTTACGACATGCGCGAGCCACGCTCGGCATCGAAGCAGGCCTTGCAGAGAACCGGGCGGCCACCCTCCTCGACGGGACGGGGCTTGAACGGTACCTCGCAAGCGGCGCCGCACTTACCGCACGTGGCGGGGTGCATCTGCTTGGGTCCCATGCGGTCGTTCTTCCTGTTGGCGCGGCAAGCTTTGCAGCGCTGGGGGGAAGCGAGGCCACGGGAGGCGTAAAATTCCTGCTCGCCTTCGGAGAACGCGAACGTTGCTCCGCAATCGCGGCAGGTGATCTGCTGATCCGGCATACGGATGAGAAGAAGGAAATAAATCGCAGTAACCTTCTCTCACGATGTCGTAGAACGAATCAGGTTGAAGGACTTGCTGCGGGAATTATAGGGTAAACGGGCCGAAAGTCAATGAATAAAAGGCTAAATCCGTAGCTTATGAAAGCCAAAAAAGCCGAGGAGGTCGTCCCCGGCTTTCCGGAATCGAGAGGAGGAATTACTTCAAGGTCACCTTCGCGCCGGCGGCCTCGAGGGTCTTCTTCATCTTCTCGGCATCGTCCTTGGCGACGTTCTCCTTGACCATCTTCGGAGCGCCGTCGACGAGGGCCTTGGCCTCGCCGAGGCCGAGACCGGTGAGCTCGCGGACCGCCTTGATCACGCCGATCTTCTGGGCGCCGGCATCGGTGAGCTCGACGTTGTAGGAGGACTTCTCCTCACCGGCGGGGGCGGCGCCACCGGCTGCGGGAGCAGCGGCAACGGCGACCGGAGCGGCGGCGGAGATGCCGTACGTCTGCTCCATGTACTTCACGACGTTGTTCAGCTGGATAACGTTCAGCTTCTCGAGAGCGGAGATGACAGCCTGCTCTTCGGCGTTGAGGGTGATGGCGTCGGCCATGGGAGTGGGGGAGAAAAAAAGAGGTGGATAAATAGCAGTCTGTTACGCCGCTGCGGGTGCGCTCTCCTTCTTCTTGGCGAGTTCCGCGAGTCCCCGGGCAAAGCCCGAGAGCGGAGACGAGCACATCGAAGCGAAAGAGACGAGGGGGGAGCGGATCATGCCCGCGAACGTACCAAGCAGGACCTGCCTGGACGGGATGGTGGCGAGGGTAACGGCCTCGGTCTTCGAAAGCAGCTTGCCCTCAAAGAGACCGCCGACGAACGAGACCTGCTTAAAGTCCTTAGCGAACTTATGAGCAGCCTGTGCTCCGGCGACCGGGTCGTTATAGCTGAAAATACAAGCGATGGGGCCGGGAAGATCTTTATCATCCATGACGGGAAAGCCCTTTTCCTTGCTTGCGAGACGAATAAGGGTCTTTTTGGCGACCTTCATCTCGGCGCCTGCGGCACGGACTTCGCGACGGAGCTTCGTGATGTCGCCGACCGTGAGGCCGATGTATTGCGTGAAGATAACAGACTGAGCCTTGCCGATTTTTTCGACGAGTTCAGCGAGCTGAACCTTCTTTTCTTCGCGTGTGACTGCCATGGGACGGGGGGAACAGGGGAATTACTGATTGCTTATTGCTCATTCCTGGATGCGAGCTCGAGATTGTCATTCCGAGCCTGGCGAGGAATAACCAAAAGGTCTCCCTTTTAGTGTCCGGGAGACCAGCGAGGAACACGGCACGAAGCACCAAGCCGGGGCCGAGTGACCGATGCTGTATTCCTCGGAGGGGCTTATTTCGGCCTGCGGCCTTGTGCCCTCGGTCTTCGGACTGGGAAAGTCTACTCAGGAAACGGTCCGTGTCAACAGATTCTGACTCATCCAGAACAATCGGCTTTCCTGAGCCGCGAGCCGACTTGGTCGATCGGCACTCCTTTTTCTCGTTTGAGCGGTCCGGCAGGCGTACACTGTGGGCTCCGATGGATGCGCCAATCCTTACCGCTGCGGCTTCGTCAAAAACCGTCCTTGATGATGCCATTCTGAGTGCGCGCGGAGACCGCGTGGGGAAGGCATGGAATCTCGCGCGCCAATGGTACGGGGGTCACTTGCATTGGGCGGGCATGAGCCTGCGGGAGCATGTGATTGGCGTTCTTCGGTCATTGCAGCCGTTTGAACCCGACGATGACGCGGTGATCGCCTGTCTCCTCCAGCATGCCCTGGAACTCCATGCAACGACCCTGACGGAGCTGGAAGAAGAATTTGGCGTCGGCGTTCGCTCGCTCGTTAGCGGTATTCATCTCGTGTCGCATGTCAGCATGCGTTCCCGTCGACGTTCCATTGAAGACGTCCGCCTCATGCTCCTCTCCGTATCGGATGACATGCGGGTGCTTTTGACCGTGCTCTGCGACCGGTCCTTTTTGCTCGAGAATCTAACGAAGATGTCCGGGGCGGACCGCCGTGCGCTTTGCCGCGATGTGCTTGCACTCTTTGCGCCGGTAGCTGCGCGTCTCGGCATCCACTCTCTCAAGCAGCGTCTCGAGTTGCTTGCGTTCCCCGTGATGTATCCGAGCGACGCGGAACGCATCGCGGAGCAAATCGACGTGCTTCATCGGCGACACGGCGATTTCCTGCCTCTCGCCGCGAGGGAGTTGGAAAAGTCGTTGCGAGAAGCGGGTGTCCAGGCCTCAGTTTCAGGTCGCCAGAAGCAGCACTACAGCATTTTTGCCAAAATGCGGAGCAAGGGATTGTCATCCATTGAAGGATTGAACGATCTCTTCGCCCTTCGCGTGGTCGTGCCCACGGTGGACGATTGCTATCGCGTGCTCGGACACTTGCATCGCATGGGTCGACCGGTCCCGAATCGCTTCAAGGATTACATCGCGTTTCCCAAACCGAACGGATACCAGAGTCTTCACACGACCATCGCACGCGTGCCCGGCGTTCCGGAAGAATTGTTTGCGGAGGTGCAGATCCGTACGCCGCAGATGCATCGTGAGGCGGAGTACGGCATTGCCGCGCACTGGAGCTACAAGGAGGGCGGATCCACGCGCCAAAGCATGCAGCGCGTGCAGCTGCAGCAGATGCTCTCGTCGCAGCAATTGCTTTCAGCCGAAGGAGCGAAGCCCGTTCTGGTCGATCATATTTACGTCCTCACGCCAAAAGGGGACGTGGTGGAGCTGCCGGAGGGCGCCACGCCGCTCGACTTCGCCTTCCAGATCCACAGCACCTTGGGTATCACGTTCCGCGCCGCACGCGTGAACGGTTCCATTGTGCCTCTCACGTATGAGCTTGAGAACGGGGACGTGGTCGAAATCCTCACCCATCGAACGCCCCAGCCGTCGAGTGAATGGCTTCAATTGGTAAAAATGGCCTCGTCGCGCACGCGACTCAAGCGGTACCTGCACACCGCACATCGCACGGAATACATCGTTGCCGGCAAGCAACTGATCAATGAAGAGTTGAAGAAGCGCCATCTTCCCGTGCTCGACAGCGATCTTTCGATTCTGCGTCTTCAGAACGGCGAGCCGCTCACGCACGCTCAGCGTGAAGATCTCCTGATGAAGTTGGGTCAGGGATCGGAAAAAATCGGCCCTCTTCTTCGGCAGTTTGATCTCCTGCGAGCGTCATTTCCCCTCGAAACAAAACCTGCGCCTCGCATTCGCCTGCAGCGCAAGGACGCGATCATTCAGATCGAGGGCGGACTCTCCATGCCCATTCGCTTCGCAAAGTGCTGCGCGCCGACGGTTGCCGACAAACCGCGCATCCTCGGCATCGTCACGCGCGGCGGCGACGTGGTCGTGCACACGCACAAGTGCAAGCAGGCTTTGCGCGGCAATCCCGAGCGACGCGTGGGGGTGAAGTGGATCAACGCGAAGGACTGACGACGCCGCTCGGAGATCAGGCCGCGAGCATCGTCTCCACGAGCTTCTCCACGCGCTTGCGCCAGCGAAGCTCCTCGAATTCCTCGGAGCCCTTCGCGGGAGCCGGGCGCTTCTCGGGCATGGAGGCCTGGATCTCCGTCAGGCTCTTTTGCACCTCGTCGTCGGACACTTCGATCTGCTTGTCCTTGAGGAGTTGTTCGATCGCGAAGCGGAGCGTGAGGCGCTTCTTCGCCTCGTCGCGGAGTTCCTTCTGGAGGCTCTCAGGCGTGCGCTTGGTGCGCTTCATCCACTCCTCGAAAGACTGGTTGCTCTCGGTGAGCTGACGCTCGATTTCGGCGAACATTTGGCGTTCCTCATGAGAAAGTATCTCGTCGCCGAGATCGATCGTCGTGGCCTTGAGGATGGCGTCGAAGAGTTCGTTCTCGCGGCGCTGTCGATCGCTCTGTTCCTCCTGCGCGCGCATCGACTCGCGAATCTTCTTCTTGAGATCCTCAAGCGATTCGCCGAGGCTGTGCTCTTTCACGAAGGCGTCGGTCATCGCGGGCGTGTGCACCTCGGCAATCGCCTTGATCGTCACGGCGAAGGTGACGGGTTTGTCGCGCAGCTGCTCGGCGTGGTAATCCTTCGGGAACGTGAGCGTGAAGCTCTTTTGATCGCCTTTCGCGAGGCCCTCGAGGTTTTTCTCGAAGCCCGGAATGAGCGATTCGCTGCCGAGGACCACCTGGTAATCGGTCGCGCGCGTTCCTCCGACTTCCTTGCCTTCCTTATCGGTACCGACGAAATCCAGCGTCACCTGATCGCCGCTCTTCGCGGCGCGGTCGGCGGGCGTGAAGGTACGGTATTGGCTCTGCAGGTAGTCGAGCATGCGCGTGACATCCTTCTCGTCGAAAGAAGGCTCTTTTTTGGCGATCTTGATCTTCTCCGCGCCCTTCACCTTCACCTCGGGACGCTCGGTGGCGATGACGACGATCGTGAGAGGTGCTTTTTGCTGCACATCGACCTTCGGTGGAATCACGGGTGAGACTTTGTTGCTGCCAAACAACGTCTGGAACACGCCCGGAAGGACGTCTCGCACGGTTTCTTCAAGAAGCGCTTCTGCGGGAACCCGTTTTCGTACTTCCTCTGCCGGGGCCTTTCCAGGACGAAAACCGTCGATCCGCACCGATTGACCAACGCGAGCGATGGTTTTTCCTTCCGCGGCAAGAGTCTCTTCCATCGTGAAGGTCACGGTGAACTGCGTGCGAGACTGGGAGAGTTTCTTCGGTTCGGAAATTTGAGGCATGGGAGAGCAAGGAAGAAGAGTTCGTGACCAGTGTACGTCAGGTGTCGGTTCTCACGCATTGCGGCGTCCCCATCTCCAGTACACAAGGAGCGGAGCCGCGATAAAGTACGAGGAATACACGCCGATCACCGTGCCGAAAATAAGGGCAAGAATGAACCACTTGATCGATTCCGAACCGAAGAAGAACAGCGTCACGAGCATGATCAAGGCTGCCGCCATCGTGTTAAACGTACGCGTGACGCACTGACGAAGGCCGCGGTCCACGACCTGCGCGAGCGTCTCGTGACGGTTCTCGTGGGTCATGTTGTCGCGGATACGGTCGAAGATGACGATCGTGTCGTTTGCTGAATACGCGAGGATCGTGAGCAGAGCCGTGACGAAGAGGGGATCGAACTCGAAGCTCGTGAAGCGGCTCACGATGACGAAGAATCCGCTCGTGATGATGACGTCGTGGATGAATCCGATGACGGCGAGCACGCCGAACTTCAGGGGGTTCAACTTGCGAGGCAACTTGCGGAAGGCGATGGCGAGATACGTGATCATGGCAACGGAAGCCACGGCGATCGCGATGAGAGTGTTCTTCTTGAGGTTGGCCGAGAGGCTCGGGCCGATCGTGGTGTACTGAAGCTCCTTGGCCGAACCAAGTTTTGTCTCCAGGGTCTTGAGAACGTCCACGTGGGTCTCGTTGCTCATGGGCTTTGTGCGGAGCAGGAACGAGAGCCCTTTTTGCCCGTTGATTGCCGAAACCGTCACGTTACCGAGGGTCTCGGGGTGATCTTTTTCGTACGCCTGTACCACGGTTTCAACATCTTGCTTCGTCTTGCCGTCACTTTGGATCTCAAGCAGCGTGCCGCCGGAGAACTCGATGCTCAGGCGCGGGCCCGGCGTGATGAGGAGAACGATGGACGCCACGACGAGGACCGCCGAGAGCGCCAGAAAGAATTTGGAGAGCTTAAGGATTGACATTGGGCGCCAAGCGTAGCGGGGAAACGGAGACGACGCAATCGTCCTCAATCGAGGTGGATCGAGAGCCTGCCAAGGTCGTCGGCGATCTCGAAAGTCCAGGTCAAGCGAGCCTGTTGCGGCAGAAGGGAACGCACGGGAGAGAGGAGGGGCGGAAGGGCTAGGGGAGTGAGTGACCCGAAGTCCATTGTTCCAGCTGAAACACCGTCGAGGGGACGAAGGACCGGCGAAAGGCCGCTTGCGAAAAGTTCCGGAGACGTCGCCAGGACGAAACGATTGCGGAGTCGGGCGGTGAAGAGTCCGCCGGAAGCGGTCAACGGCGTCACCGTGGTGGACCAGCCATTCTCCATTCGGGATTCCGTGTGGAGGTCTGTCGTTGCATCTTTGACGATCGCGTAGGCATATTTTTCTTCCACGGTTCGACGATCCACATAACCGCGGCTGGCTCGGTCATGGAAGCTGTCATGCAGGCGTGCGGTGATTTTTTCCCATGCAGTTGCATTCTCCGTTTCTCCGATCAGTAACACACTTCGTCGGCCGCCCACGTCGCGAATGCAGGCCACTGCCGGCCGCTTGAGTAAGGGGAGAATGTCGAATTGCATGCTGACATCCGCGCCGAGAAGCTTTTCGATTTGACGCTGGCGAATGCTCTGCGTGAGAAGCGGGTCGCCGTCGGGAACGAGTTGTCGCAAAAGCAGTTCCGGCGTGGCCTGCCCCAGGCATTGGGTTCCCGGAGGCACCGTGTCGGGAAAGGCAAAGCGAACCGGCGTGCCGGAGATGTTCGACACGCGGTAACGTAGGATGAAATCTTTCTCGCCACGTCGTTCAAAAACAGCCCCGTCCGCGGACTGTCCGATGATTTGCAGCAAACGGGGATCGGCGTCTCCGCCCGGGAGCGTTCGAACGTATCCCCAGTCCTGCGTTACTGTTTCCGACGTGAGCGCGAGGAACGACGGAGAGCTTGAGAGCGGAGTTTCTCCCTCGCGGATGCCGATGTCGTCGGGAGTGGTGCCATCGGAGATGTAGACGGTCTTTCCGCGCAACCGGATTTCGGCGGGCGAATCCCCGGCATTCGTGAACTCCGTCGGCGCGATCACCCAGGCAGTGCCGCCGGAGGGCTTTTCGACGATTGCGAGAGACATCCAGCCTTCCGCGGGCACATCTCTCACCTCCGGCACCCAAGGAAGGAAGGTCTCCCGAAGAATGACCCCCGTCGTACGAGGAAAGAAGGCAATCGTCCGTTCGGCGGGAAGAAGTGACGCGAGAGGCGCGCGCGTTTGCCACTGCCAGATGAAAAACGTCGCAATGCTTGCGGCAGCGACGAGAATACTTCCGAGGAGGCCCGTGAGGATCCAGCGCATCGATTTCTTCACAGTCGTATTCTATGGGGAGGAACCGAGGGTCTCCAAGGGAAGACGTTCATCCTTTTCTTCGGACTCATTCCCGACAACTTCCCTCTCCTTTTTTGGTCTGTATTACAAATGTATTCATACAACATTTCTTGGCTTATACAAGAGAAGAAGGTTGCAGAAGAAATTTGAACTGATAGGATGACCAGATTTGTTCTCGCCTCGCTCGAACTGAGAACGAGAACAGATCGAATACCAACACACACCCGTGCCCGGGCACAAAAACACACAGCTGTTCGAAAGAGAGGATCCTTCACATCAACATCAATCTCGTAGAGAGGACCGTGGTTGCCCCGCGCCGGGACGCGTGCCCTGAGTACGTCCTTCGACAAGCTCAGGACAAGTATGGGCGAGTATTCGCTGAACTGCGGCCGCCACCGTCCTCTCTGCTCTGCGATGCCGCGCCATGGATGTGAGGTCGCTCCACGGCGTGCTTCCTTTTCTCCCCAGCGTTCCCCCGGAGCCTTAGTGCACCGCGTGGTGAACCGGTACGGGGACTTCGGTTGGTTCCGAGGAGAAACAAGAAACCATAGCACGGCAGAGAATGGGGCACCTCCCCTTCCGTCACCCTCTCCACCAAACGGCTCAACGGTGGACTTACCCTTTACCGTCGATAGCCGGAGAGGAGACACAAACACAAAAAGGCCCGTCAGGGTCTTTTTGTTGAGGTGCAAAGGTTAGAAAGGTTTCAAAAGGTACAAACGGGGGGGATGTTTGTCGTCCTTTTAGAATCTTTGCTCCCTTTGTACCCTTTGAAACCTTTCTTATAGCTTGCTGTACCGTTCTCGTGCGCTTTGGAGCGTGGGATCAAGTTCGAGGGCCTTCTCGAGGAGCGATTTTGCATCACTCTTATTGCCGCGTTCGATTTCCGTCCAGGCCAGAAGGTCGTAGGAGCGGGCATTTTGCGACCAGCGACCTACCGCCGTGCGGGCGATATCGGCGGCGTCGTCCTTTTGACCCGCTGCGATCAAAATCGCGACGAGTTTCTCGGCAACGTCGATGTCGGCGTCGGGGAGCCCCATGAGCGTCTTGAGTTGCTCGATCGCCGCGGGGGCGTCGTTGAGAGCGATTGCCGCTTCGGCGAGGTGGCGCCGTACCTCTTTTTCCGGCGAAAAGCCGTTTTGGAGCGCGTAACCGAGGAACGTGGCTGCCTTTTGGTAGTCCTTCATCGCGAGGTAGGTGCGGCCGAGGAAGTACTGGATCTCGGGCTTTTCCGGATCGAGCTCGTAGGCGCGCTCGAAAGAGACGACTGCCTTGTCCGTGCGTTCCGTCGTGAGTTCGCAGTACCCTTGAACCATCCATGCATCGCGATAGCCTTCTTGCTCTTTGAGCACCTGGGAGAGAATGGGGAGTGCCAGTTCGCATTCCTGCGTTTGCGCGAGTGCGCGAGCGAGGAGAGTTTGCAGATGGAGCGGGGGACTGTCGGGGAAGAGTGCGAACTCGTCGTAGGCTTCCTGGAGCGTTCTCGCGTAGGCCCGCAGCGTGGGATCCCAACCCGCGACGACGAGTTGGAGTTCGGTCTTCGCGGCCTCGTTCTGGCCCTGGATGATGGCGACGAGCGCTTGGCCGTAGTGCTTCTGCGGCGAATCCTCCGCAGCTGCGAGAATGTCCTTGGCGCGTACGACTTCACCCGTCCGTAAGGCCAAGATCACATCGAGAAAAAGAAGATCTTCTTTGCGTGCTCCCGCCTGCTTCAGTTTGTCGATGGTTGCAGACGCTCCTTCCACATCCCGTCGCTGCAGTTGTGCCTGTGCCAATTTTCGAAGCGCAGGAATGCCTCCGCCGGCATCCACCGATGTCTTGTACTCGTTCTCAGCTCCCGCCCAATTGCCTTGAGCGGCAAGAAGATCGCCTTTTCGCAGGTGAAGAAGAACGATATCGCCGGTGTCAGTCTCCGTCAGTTCCGGCGCCTCAAGTCCTTCGCTCGAGTTTGCGTCGCCGGGGTGCGTTAACTGGGCCTTCAGGGCTTCTTGTGATTGTGTGATTTGCCACCACATGATGCCAAGAACACCGCCGGTAACCGCGAGCGCGGCGAACGTGGGTACGAGAATGCGAGCGGCTTTCATCGCTCTCAGGATAGCCGTCGCCGCGAATGTCGTCACTCGGAATGGCGCCCGGTTGCGGGAAGACAAAATCCCGTCACGGGCATTCTCTCGAAACTCGCAACCGAGTTACATCTCCGGATTCAACTCTCCGTCGTCGTTCTTCTTCTTCCGCGACACCTTCTTTACCACCTCTTCGGTGACGGCGCTCTTGGCGGCGGCCTCGGCGATGTGCTTCGGGAGCACTGCCTCAACGGCGCCCCACTTGGCGTCGCCGCCTTCCGGCAGGAGGATCGTCACCTGATCGCCGACTTCGGCGCGGTAGAACGTCACGGAGGCAAGCAGAACGCGGTAGGGCTTCCCTTCGGCGAGCACTTTGTATTGGCCGTCCTCCTGGATGAGGACGCCGAGCGCGGTGCGTCGCGGGGTCGGGGCGATTTGTTTATAGATGAACTTGCCTTCGTCGGTGATGGTGAGCTTCATGCCGTCGCCTTCCACAAGCTTGCTCTTGGACGCGTAGTTCGCGGGGACGGGGTACGTTTGCCCCGAGCCGTCGACCATGTTCTGACCATCGAAGATACCTTCGATCACGCGGCCACTGACGGGTCCCACGGACAGCGAGCTCGCGCGGGTCACGTGGCGCTCCCGCGCCGAATCGACGACGCCCGTCATTTCCCGAAGGAGCGCGTGAGCCGTCTTGAGGGACGACATCGCGGTATCGATGAGCTGCTGGATTTGGATGAGATTGTCGTCGGACATGGGAGGGGCGGGAGGGGTGCCCTCACGGAGTCCTCACGGTCACATCGAGCTTCATTTCCGATAGTCGGGAGCGGAGGGCGATGTCTGTGAGGAGGCCGGCTTGTGCGCCGACGACTCCGAGAACGCTTGTAGCGTTCATTGTACCCGCACGGAGCATAGTTGGCAAGTCATAGCCTTGAATCAGTGCCCACGTTGCGCCGGTTCCGAAGGCGTCGCCGGCTCCCGTGGAGTCCACGATCGATGCGCCGGGAACCGAGGGACAGAAATAGATTTCCTTTCCGTTTGATGCGTATGAGCCGTTGGGTCCGTCCGTTACGCAGACGGTCGAGGCCTCCGATGCGATCAGTGCCCGAAGGGCGTCTGGAACGGTCTGTTGCTTCGTAAACTCCAGGGCCTCCTCCTTATTGAGAAGCAGAAGGCGGGTCTTTTTGAGAATCGAGGCGTTCACCGCTTCGTCCATGCCCTTGCGAATTTGACTGCCGCCCGGATTCCAGCTGAGTCCGATTGCGGGATGTTTTGCCGCAACGTCCACCACATCGTCCAAGATCACCATCGATTGTTCATGGAGATGATTCAGGTAGATCCAATCCACGCTCTCAGCATGGCTCTTGTCGAATGTCGCGTCGTGCATGTGGGCGTTGACGCCGGGCTCGGCCAAGATGATACGTTCCCCGCCGCCGCGCAGGACGATGGAGAAGCCGGAGGTCTCTCCTTCGACGATGGTGGCACAGCATGTTTCCACGCCTTCTTTTCGGAGTGCGGCCTGCAGCCGTTCGCCCCATTGGTCGGAACCGAGTACGCCGCAGAAAGCGCTTGCGCATCCCAGGCGACTGAGCCCTACGGAGGTGTTTGCCGCACCGCCTCCGGCACATTCCACCAGGCTCGTTACGCGGATTTTGCGTCCGAGAGGGAGTACGACGCTGGGCTGACCGTCGTGTGTCCGCACCATATCCTCGCTCAGTCCAACAAAAAGATCTTCCGTCGCACCTCCGATGGAGAGCGTCCGTTTCTTCGCCGTCGCTCGGAATGCGGCGTTTGTCACGGGATCAGTGTTGAGTGTATCGCTTCTTTGCCGCAGAAAGGAACGCGCGTTCGATTTTGAGTGCCGCGCGTCGGCGGGCGAAGAGGATCACTGCGCAGGCAATCAGTCCGCCGCCGGCAATCAGACCGAGCGGCGGGAGGCCGGTGTCGGGAGTCTGGTCGGCTCCTTCATGCAGCGTATTGTCCGGCGGGACATCGTCTTGCACGGGGAAGGGGAGCAGCTCCGACGGCGCAGGATGGAGGAAGTCCACGACGAGCGGAGTGACGGTGACTTCCGCCGCCATCTCTTTCAGGGGTTCTCCCGCATTCGCGATCGGGGTCAGGCGGAAGGTGTACTCGATGCCGGGAAGGAGATCCGACACAAGCATCGTGCGTACCTTCTCGGGAATCTCGCGTTTCTCCGTCAGATCACTGGACGAAGTGCCGTATTCGAGCATGAAACTCTGTACGGGAATCGCGTCGCTTGGGAATTTCCATGTGAGCTGAACGGAGCCGGGAGCGGGAGTGCCCGTGATGCTCAGTCCGAGGGGCGCGCTGGTGATCGTCTTGCTCTTCGCGCTTTCCTTGTCCTCCGTCTTCGCAGTCACGGAGAAGTAGTAGGTCGTCCCCGTGTCGAGACCCATCACGGATGCGCCTTCGGTGATCTTGCCCGTATCGAGAGTGAAGGCGAAGTTCTGCGGTTCGGTGCCGACGTACACGATATAAGAGGTCACGCGATCGTCATCGATCGGCGTCCAGAAGAGATCGACGCCGCCGAGGCGCGGTTCGGCGGTAACGTCGGTCAGGACGGGGATTTCTTTCGCGCTGACGACAAGGGGGATCTGTTTCACCGTCGGATTTGCCGCAACATCCGTCGCGATGATCGTTGCGGGATACGTTCCTGCCGCGGGTGCGCGGAAGAGAACGGTATACGTTCCGGGCGAAGAGGTGTCGGGTGTCAGGGTGAGTTGCTGATCTCCGAGAGTCATTTCAATCAGCAGGTCCGTTTCGTCGCTCGTAACGGTCAGAGTTACGTCTTCGTTCTCATCCGGATTCTCGGGGGAGAAGGTCCCCTCGATGGATGGGGGCGTGGTGTCGGGCGGAGGCGGGGGAGGTGCCGGAATGGCGAGAGAGAGCTTCAGGTCGCCGCTGTAGCGTTGTTTTGCGTCCTCTGAGTCATCTTGCACGTGCAGTTCGTGCTCGGTCTTCGCGGCATCGAGTCGCACCGGAATTTCAAACAAGCCGTTTTCGTCCGTGTCACCATTCACGGTTTCGATTCCGCCCGTTACGGTGAGATTCCGAAGACGCGGTCCCTTGCCCTTCAAGATGATGGACGGATCCGTGAGAATGGAGCCATCGACGGGATCGGTGAACTGAATGCGGTTTTGAGAAGAGACGTCCTCGCCTCCGACTGTGACCGTTACTTCGCCGCGGACACCGTTCTGTGCGTCCTCGACAACGAGCGTGTGCGTGCCGGGAGCGGAGAAGCTGGTCGAAAGCGGCATGACCTTCATGCCGAGGTTTTTCGGAATGAACTTCGCCTGCCCCTGTCCGTCTTCCGTGAGTCCGGGCAGCACGGCGTTTGCATCGTCCGGGGAAGTGATGTTCACGGTCCCCGTGTAATCCTGCACCGTCTTACCGTCGGCGCCTACGGCGCGGATGGTAAGCGTGAAGGATTGTCTCGCCAGGGGCTGACGCGGCGTGGTGCTCACTTCGAAGGATTGCAGTCCCGTCATTCCCGTTCCCGCCACCTGAGCGGCGAAAGGATTCCCCCCGTACGAAGGCACCGGATACACCGGATAGTACGGATAGGCCGACGGATACCAAGAAGGCTGCGTAATACCGTAGTATCGGCTCAAATCCCCGCTGACGCCGGAAGTCGGCACGGAACCCTGCCCCTGTTGGAACTCCAGCTCGACGCGGGTGTCGAGCGTGGTGGAGCCCAAGATATCGAGAGCGCGGAGGAAGACAGTTCCAGGTTTCGTGCTTGTCACGGAGAATTTCTGAATACCGGAATCGTCGGTGGACGTGGAGAGCGGCGTAATCACGTCTTCGAGACGGCTCCCTACGAGTTCCACGGGGCGCCCCGGAAGAACGTTGCCGTACGCGTCGCGCAGAATCACGGAAATTGTGGCGGCACTGCGTCCGTCGGCGGCGATCGTGCTCGTATCCGTTTCCATGCGAGAGATCTGCGGATCGACCGAGTCCGGAAGGACGGTGAAAGTCGTTTCACCGCTTGCACGCGTCGACCCGTTCGTCAGATAGGCACGATACGAACCCGCCTCCTGGAGGAATTCGCCGGGAATGCTCGCGCGCGTCGCGCCGCCCCGGATCGATACCGTATTGTCGTCGCCCGAGGGTGCGAGAACGTGGAGCGAGACGTCACTCGTCGGAGCGTCGGCAATTTTGACGATCGCATCAAGCCCGACCACCGTCTCGGTCACCGTCAGCGAGGCCGCATGGGCGACCACGGGGAGAAGCATGCCGAGGGCGATCAATGTCCGCAGGGACGTGCGCATAAATCCAAGTATTGTAGCACTTTTTGGCTTGAAGCTCAACGGAGGTCTTTCTACGGCACGGGCATTCCTGAAGTTGTCCACCGTTTTCCGTTTTCTCCCGAAAACGAGGGCCCCTTTGCAGGTATGATGGGCTCCATGAAGCGAAGACTCGCCATCGCTCTGGTTCCGCTTTTTCTCCTTGTTTCCTGCGGGGGATCGGGGGAAAAGACAGCGACAGTTACCTGCAAGGAACAGTATTGGGACGGTACCGTGGCCCTCTGTCTCCCGGCCGGCTGGACGATCGTCGATCGCGAAACCCTCGCCGACAGAGGTGTTCCCGACGAGGTTTTGGCGGCTTTCCAGACCGCGAAGGCGGTCTCCGGACAGTTTCCCACGGTGACCGTGACAAAAGAGACGCTGACCGAAGCCCTCGATTCCGGAACGTACAGTGACGCGAGCATGAAATCGGTTTCCACCTTGCCGGGTTATACCCATGTCGACACGAAGAAAGTGGCTGTCGATGGGAAGGATGTCGACATGCACATCTTCACCGCTCAGCCGCTCAACGACGAACCGGCTCGTCGCTTTTATCAGGTGAGCGCCGTTGCCGGGGGGAACGGATATACCGTGACGGGCCTGGCTCCGGTCACGATCGTCTCGCAGCTCGACAAAGAGATTCAGCTGATCCTGTCTTCCTTTAGCCTGAAGGCTCCGGAGACAGCGCAGAGTTCTTCATAAGAGAAAACATCAGGCTTTTCAGGGTGCGCTCTTGCCCCTATGCTCTGTCGCGCGAACGGTGCCGTAGCCAAGCAGTAAGGCAGGGGTCTGCAAAACCCCCATGCGCGGGTGCGATTCCCGCCGGCACCTCCATTCGGCTTCCGGACGACACCGTAATGGTCTTTCGTCGCAGACCGTCCGCTGTGTCAGGCAGCGTGGCTGACGTCTTTTCCGTACACCCAGAACTCACCGCCGATGTTCTCTTCTTCGTATGTAACTTATAAATCTATCCAAAATGCACGTATCTTTGGCGGAAGAGAAAGTTTGCTAATATTTGTTAAATATGGTATGATAGTAATCAAATTCTCCACACAAACCTATGCACACTCGTTCCGTCGCTCTCGGTATCTGCGCCACCGTTGCCGGTGTCATGATCGGCTCAGCGGCTATCGGATACACCCAAGATCTTGCCGGTACCGCCGTTCCGTACCGTGTTTTGAAGGCACAGCCCGGTAATGAATATCGCATTCGCCATATTCAGACGACGCCGCTCCGCCGTTCATCCTCGTCCAGCTCGTCTTCTTCCTCGCAAGAGAGTCCTGCCGCCGTCCCGAGCATGACGGCTTGCGACGGTGCGACCGCCGCGCTTGCGGATATGGCGGACGTTATCTGGAAGACCGTTCCAGAGAAGGCAAGCAATACCGCGATACTGGAGACGCTCGCAACGGCCCGTTTCGAGATCCAGGGGAAATACTGTTCCGAGCTTCCTGCTTCGTCCTCGTCTGCCGCAACGTCGTCCGTCCGGACTCTTCCGACGCACCCTGCGCCGAGCGTCTGCGACGAAATGACGTTCGGCACGGCACGGTACATCCAGTGCGTGCTTGATCACGCTATGGGGAAGTAATTTGTATTCTCGCAAATCCCGGGTGTCCGCATGGCTCCCGGGATTTTTTTTGGTATATCTTTTTGTTGCCCTGTTTCAGGGCATTTGGTAGAGTCCGCGAAATACCCCGACCCCCAATGACTGCCGCCACCGCCCAGTCTCCGGCTTCGCGTAACCCGCAGGACTATGTCATTGCGACGATGGGAAGCCATTCCGCGCTCCAGATTCTCAAGGGCGCGAGAGACGAGGGGATGCGTAACCTCGTGATTTGCAAGAAAGGAAAAGAGAGACCGTATAAGAGCTACAACGTCGCCGACGAGTACATCTTCGTCGACGACTGGAAGCAGTGGGATCCCGCGCTCGAGGCGGAATTGAAGAAGCGCAACGCGATTATCATTCCACATGGGTCCTTCGTGTCATATCTCGGGCATGACCGCGTTCGTTCGATGAATGCGATGTACTACGGGACCAAGGAGATTCTTGAGTGGGAAAGCAATCGTCACAAAGAGCGTGTTTGGCTTCAGAATGCCGGTCTTCTCCTGCCTCGCGTTTTTGAAAAGCCCGAGGACATCGACCGTCCCGTTATCGTGAAATTCCACGGTGCGGGAGGTGGATTCGGATACTTCGTTGCGAAGACGCCAGAGCAATTTTACGAAGTGAAGAACCGGAAGTACCCGGACGACAACGACTTCGTGATCCAGGAATACATCGTGGGCGTGCCCATGTATATCCATTACTTCTACTCTCCCGTCACGGGCGAGCTTGAGATCATGGGCATGGATAAGCGGTACGAATCGAATGCCGATTCCATCGGTCGCATTCGTGCGGAGGATCAGCTTGCAAGTAATATCCACACGAGTTACACGATCGTCGGCAACATGCCGGTCGTGATCCGCGAATCGATGCTCCCGGACCTCTTCGAGATGGGCGACCGCGTGGTTGCCGAAAGCCAGAAGCTCGGCGCCGGAAAGGGACTCTTCGGCCCCTTCTGCCTGGAGACGATCGTCACCCGCAAGCTGCAGGTGTACGTCTTCGAGATCTCCGCCCGCATCGTCGCCGGCACAAATCCGTATATCGAGGGGTCGCCGTACACGGCCCTCAAGTACGACGTGCCCATGAGCACCGGCCGAAGAATCGCGCGCGATATCAAGCAGGCGATTTCCGAGGGGAAGCTGGCGGACGTTCTCGGATAACCTGAAAAGTATTACGTATGAAGTATTACGTATTACGTTCACGCTTAATACTTCATACCTAATACTTTATACTTCTCACGATTCAAATAATGGATGTCAGCTCCCTTCTCAACGGCTACGATCAGAAGAAGATCTCCGTCGCCGTCCTGGGCGGCCACAGCGCCCTCGACGTTTGCCACGGGGCCAAACTGAACGGCTTCCCCACGCTCGCCGTGGTGCAGAAGGGGAGGAGCAGGACGTACGACCACTACTTCAAGACTCGCCGCGAAAAGGGGTGTGTGGACGAGACGTTCGAGGTGAACGCGTTCCAGGAAGTGCTCGAGCCGGAGGCGCAGGAGTGGCTCCGCGAGCGCAACGCGATCTTCGTCCACAACCGTTACTTCTGGGTCTACTTCGACGATTTTTCCCAGGTCGAGAACGAATTCCGCGTGCCGATCTTCGGCTCCCGCACCCTTCTCAAGCTCGAGGAACGAGATCAGCCCTACACGCAGTACGACTTGCTACACGATGCCGGGATCCGGACGCCGAAGATCTTCAAGAGCGCCAAGGAAATCGACCGTCCCGTCCTCGTGAAGGCCGCGGAAGCGACACGCGGGTACGAGCGCGCCTTTTTTGTGGTCTCGAGTCCGACGGAGTACGAGGAGACCGGTTCGAGGCTTGAGAAGGAGGGCAAAGTGTCCAAAGACTGGCGTTCTGCCACGATCGAAGAGTTCGTCGTCGGGGCCGCCGTGAACTTCAACTTCTTCTACTCGCCGCTCTCCGGCGAGCTCGAGCTCCTCGGCACGGATACCCGCCGCCAGACGAACCTCGACGGTTTCCTGCGTATGCCCGCGGCACAGCAAACGGAGGCCCAAAAACACATCCCCCTCAAGATGATCGAAACGGGGCACATCGCCGTCACCGTGAAGGAATCGATCCTCGAGAAGGCGTTCGCACTCGGCGAGAAATTCGTCGCGACCTGCAAGAAACTCCCGAAGGGCCTCGATCCGTCCGGGAAGGGCATCATCGGCCCGTTTGCGCTTCAGGGTGCGGTGATCGCGGAGGAGGGGAAGGAGGACATCGTGATCTTCGATGTCTCCCTTCGTATTCCGGGCTCCCCGGGCATCGCGGCGACGCCGTACGGCGCGTACCTCTACGGGCACCCGATCAGCATGGGCGAGCGCATCGGCCTCGAGCTCAAGCGCGCTCAGGCGGAGGATCGTCTCGAGGAAATCACCACCTGATTCAACGTCTCTGGTTTACGATGAAAGAAAGAATCGAGCAGGGGACATCGTAATCGTCCAAGGCCACAACATAGGGATTTTGGCGTTTCTTGGGGAAAATCGTGATCCCATTCTTGCCGACGGTAGCGGCGTGAATGCTGCCGTAGCCCATCGTGAATTGCTTGATGCGACCCTGGAAGCCGAAGCGCTCATTCGTGAGATAGAAGGATCCGCGGTCTTCCGTTTTGAGGGTGGATCCGGCTTTGTCTTTTCCTACGCGGTACGGCTCGCCGCGGGCGATCGTCTCTTCTTCGTCCGTGGCTTTGGCGTAGCGACGGAGCGTTGCCGGACAGACCCAATGCAGTACTTCCCCCTCGCGGAAGAGGATTGGCAGCTTTCGTTCCTTTTTCGTGAATTCGGGAAGGAGCCCGTTTTCGATCAATGCGAGGGTGTAGTATTTCAGGTACTGCTTCTGGTCGAAGGCTGTTTTTTCAAGACTGACCCCGAAGTGCACGACAAGCGCCTCGAGCGCCTGTTTCTCTTCTTCCGTAATCCGTTCATCCTCGGCCATCATGAGGTACACGTCGCCAATGGCGGCCGCCTGGAGACGGCGCAGATCTTTTGGAGTGAGGGAGTACCGCTTCGCGATGCTCTCCAGAGCCTTCATCTCGGTATCGGTCAATATGCCGTCACTGAGGAAAAGATGAAGTTTTTCCTGATATTCGCGGATTCCGCGTTTGCCGACCATGTCCGAGAGGAAATCGAGGAGTGGCACGAAGGAACAGTAACAGATGCGGCAAAATCAGTCGTGGATTCGGGCAAATATTTGCTACACTGCGTTTGTCGTGGGGATAGAGCTCAATTGCCCAGCCTCGCGTCGCGAGGCGTTCTCCGATAGATTCGCTCGGTCCTTTTTCTTTCTCATCATCCATACCCTGCCGTGGGGCTGTAGCTCAATTGATAGAGCACCTGCTTTGCAAGCAGGGGGTTAGGGGTTTGAGTCCCCTCAGCTCCACCAACGTTTCCGAGGTCTTTCGGCTGTAGCTCAATTGGCCGCCGAGCGCTTATTGCGAGGCGCTATAAACCATTCCATCAATTTCTCTTACCGATTGCCAGTTTCTTTGTCGGCATCTTTGCGGGTGGCATCAATGAGTCTGCCGATTACGCTTCCGAGAATGGAATAGCCGTTCTGATTCAAGTGGCAGCAATCGTCACCGTACACGGGCTCCTCTACGTCCTTAAAAACTTCCGTAAGATCGGCGAATTGCACGCCGGAGGCACGGAGGCGATTGCCCGCCTCCCGCAGGAGCGGATAGCCTTCGATGACCCAGGGTTTATACGGACTACGGTCGTTCAATGCCGTTTTTGTCTCCTCGTCGGAAAGGGGTTTGCTGTCGGGAACGTACTGGTTCGGTTGTAAAAAATGGAAGTACGGAATGTCTTTCGCCTTGGCAACTTCGGCCATCTGCAGCGAACTCCTTTCCCAGCCTTCGGCGAGCGATGCCAAGAGTTCGTTGTCGGTTTCCTTCTCGATCTTCGGACCGAGCGCGAGATCGTTTTGTTTCGGCGCTTCCTTTTCCGTAACGATCGCTTGCTGCGTCGTGGCGATGGAAGAGGAAAGAAGACGATCCCCGGCGAGCCAGACGACATTCGGCGTGATGCCGATCGATCCGATACTTCCTTGGAATGCACCCGCCCAAGCGCGACGGATGTCCTTGAGGTTCACCGTTTTGCCGATGAGCTTCAGCGTGCTCGTGTCGGGGAGGCCGTTCACCAGGCTTCCCCAGCTGCTCGGGAAGAACGGCGAGACGTTCTTGGGGCCGTTTACCGCGGTGGAGAGAGCTACTTCGTTGAAGCCGTCGATATTTATGAGGAGATCGAAGTGCGCGCCGAGAGAGAGCAGGTAATTGAGTGCGATGAGTTGCTGCGGTTGTTTGTACCCGGCGAAGGCGACCGGAATGATGACGATTTCTTTTCCGCGGTACTCGGGATCCTCCGCAAGCGATGTCCGTAAAGACTCCGCACCTTGCGCGGAAAATTGCTCGGCCAGCGACCCGCCGAAAATACCAATGACGACGCGTCCAGGGTCTGCCTTCGTAATGAGCGGTTTTGTGCCGTAGAAGATTCCGTGCGCGTCGGTCACCCACTTGTCGCCAGGGGATTGGATGTACCCGAGGTACGGATGCACCACGAGTTCGGAATCGCCGTTCTTTTGCAGTGCGCTGCCGGTAGGCTTTGGCAGCCGTTCGTCGGGTTCCGCCATCACGCTCGCGCGCATGGATCGCATGGTCGCAAACGAGAAGGGCTCACTCGTCATCTGATGGTAGGCAAAGAGGCTCATGCCTTCGGTCGACGCCAGTACAAGCGTCGCTATCGCGGACCAAAAGAACGTCAGCCGGATGAGGGAAAGCGGCCGGTCTGCCGGAGGCTCGATGGAACGCGGCGTATGTCGCGAGGGAGGTGGCGATGGTGGCCGCGGCGGCTCAGTCTGCGATTTTTCGCAAGGCGGCTCCTCTCTTTTTTTGGCTTTTTCCTGCGGTTTTTCCACAGCAGATTCCTGTGCGGCGATGAAGGGAATAGCTTCCTCGTCGCCACCCGCCGTGATCGCGTCGAAGAGGGGTTTACGATGATGATCGGGTCTCCGTGCGTTCACGGAACGAGAGTATACCCGTGAAAATGGCTTTGGTGCGAGCGATCTTCATCGTGCATCCGGCTTTGTAAACAAAGATGTTGCCGGAAAAAGCAAAACCCCGCGGTCCGTGCGGAGCGCAGGGTTCACGAGATCAGCCGCGGGACGCATTCCCGCACATGTAACGCGAGAATCTCGCTTCCGTACGCCGAAATCAATTGCCAGGAATTTTCTTTAGTACGCGCTCTCACTGGATCGGCATGTTCATTTCTGGTTGCAAAGGAGCGAAACCGGGAATGCTCTTTCGAATACCGCCGAAGAGCACCTCATTCGTGCCGGTGAGTTCAGCCAGGCACCAGAAAAAAAGAAATACCGCGAAAGCGGCGACGACAATGTACACGCCTCCTACCTTTTTCATCCATTCCGCCTCGCCGATCATATCTCCGACCGTCTCCCGGTATCGCAACAGAAAAAAGGACGCGATGATGCCGATGATCGGCAGGATCCAGTTCACGTTCAGGCGGCGACGGCAGCGTCGATCAGGCGCTTCATGTCCTCCTTGGAACGGGCGCCGATGATCGGCTTTCCCGTCGGCATTCCCCCCTTGAAAACCATGAACGTGGGAAGGCTCATCACTCCGAGCTGTTCGGCATTCTGGCTTTGCTCATCGACGTTGATTTTCACGAGCTTCACCCTGTCTCCGTACTCTTTCTCCAGTTCTTCAAAGACGGGAATCATCGCTCTGCACGGACCGCACCATGGAGCCCAAAAGTCCACGACGACGGGGACGCTTGCGGAGAGCACCTCGTTGGCAAAATCGGCGTCGGTGATGGGCTTGGGCATGTGCAGTGCGGAAAAAATCGTGGGTCATCAGTATACGTCGTGCGGGGGAGGACGTCACGTGAATGAAGGGATATTCATTATTCGTTATTGGTTACTCGTTATTCGGTAACCATGACGGATATTGTCATGAGTTTTTGGAATGTCGTCGGCAGAAAGAGATAAGGCCGGAAAGAAGAGCACCCTCTTTTCTTGTTTGCTCAACCAGCTCGTTTTTCCAGCGTTCATCGAGAAATGTAAGCGTGAAAGCGATATGGACCAATGCCTCGAGTTCCGCACATTCACCACGAGAAATCGTGAATCGATGAGCACGATCATCCCAGATGAACCGTCCGAAACCTTCCGCGAGATTCGCGAGAATGGACGTCGATGCTCGACGCATCTGGCTCGTCAGTCCGTAGATTTCCTCTTTCGGGAAAGTGCGTGTGCACTCGTAGATTTTTGACGTAAGCAGCAGGCCTGTCGTCCATGCTTTGAGATCCGTGAAGTGTTTCATGGCAACAGGATCTTTCTCTTGTGCTTCGTGCAACAGATATGGTTCCGTTCATTCATGTTGATCTATGGTGAATTCGGCCTATGAAAGAAGAAAATCAGGTTCTCCGGCCCTAGAGAACAATGGGTGAATACCGAGGAACGAATACCTGATCCCCAATGCCAACCACGAATAACCAATAACTAATAACTAGTCACGAATCACCAATAACTAATAACTAGTCACGAATCACTCCTCCCTCCCCCTCGCCAGGATCTCCTTCGTGATCTTCTTGCCGATTTCCACCGCGGGTTGGCCGTACGGATCGATGCGGTAGAGCTTTCCGAGGAAGACAACCTCGCAGAGAAAGAGGAAGAAGAGCTGACCCAGGTGATTGCTGTCGGTGCGCGTGAGTGAGATGGTCACATGCGGTCTCTTGGCGCTCGTGAGCGCGCGGCTTGTGCCTTCGTAACAGGCATCGAGCAGCTGGCCGAAGGACTTACCGCCGAGATAGGTAAACGCTCCGCCAATGTCTTCCGGTACCTGGACACGCGGCTTCTCGATATCCCGAATGAAGATGTGCCAGCATTTTCGCGGACCCGCCATCCATTGCTGAAGCAAAGAGTGCTGGTCCTGAGTTCCGATCGCCGCAATGGGCAGGGGATTAGGCGTCTCCTTTTTTCCAAGGCTTTCCGCAATCAGTTGCTGGTCCCATCGCCCCACGGATTCGAGTTTCTGCGCGTAGGGCATGATCACGCGGTTGCTGTAACCGCGGCGGGTATCGAGAAGGAATTGCACTCCTGCGAGCAACGCCGCGGGGTTATCCTCAAAGTTCGTCTCTTGGCAAAGCGTATCCATTTCTTTCGCGCCTCGCAGGAAGGCGTTTACGTCGCCGCCGAGGAGCGCCATCGGCAGGAGGCCGATCGGCGTAAAAATCGAGTATCGCCCTCCGACATCCGACGGAAGCGGCAACATGGAGATTCCGTGCTCCAGGCAGAATTCCCGGAGAGATCCTTTCTCGGGATCCGTGATGGCGATCACGCGTTCGGCGGCGCTTCCTTTGCGCGCCTCGCGGAGTTTTTGCCAGCAAAGCGCGAACACGCTCATGGGTTCCAGGGTGTCACCGGACTTGCTCGCAATGACGACAAGTGTTTGGCGCCAGTCGATTGTTTCGAGGGCGAGCAACAGGATGGAAGGATCAATGGTGTCGAGGAGGACGAACTCCAGCGTGTCGGGTCCTTCGAAAACTTCTTGGATGACACGCGGGCCCAGGCCGGATCCTCCGATGCCGATCCAGACTACCGTCTTGATGCCCATTGCTTTCGCGACAATGGCGGACTCCTTCACGCGTTCCGCGGCTTTTCGATCGTAGGGATTCATTGTCCAGCCATGTTCCGCATCGCGTCGTTCAGCCAAAAAATCCTCCACGTACCGTTTCATGCCGCTGCGCAGGGCAGTGATCTCCTGATCCGGAATACCCATCGACGGCGTGACGGTCTTAGCGAGAGCTCCGGAGATGTCGAGATGCAACATGGGAAGAGGGTGTCGAGTGACGAAAATCGGAAAAGGGACGAGAACGGTTAGAGGGAGCGGAGTGCGGCGGCCACTCGTTCCTCGGTGGTTTTGAGATCGCGCGGAAGTTCTTTCAGTGCATGGACGGCGGTGCTCGAATCGTAACCAAGGGCGGTGAGTGCGGCGATGGCATCCCGATCGTACTCGCCGCGGGACGGCGCTTCATGCGGAGCATCGAAGACATGCGCTTTTCGTTCGGCAAGACTGCGAAGCTCCACCAGGAGCTTTTCGGCGGTCTTTTTCCCTACGCCCTTGATGCTTGTCAGCAGTCGAGTGTCGTTCTCGTGGACGGCTTGCAGCAGGAAGCTGCGGGGCACGTTGCAGAGCTCAAGAGCCATCTTCGGTCCGACCCCATCCAATTTCAGGAATTCCTCGAAGAGCGTTCTGCCCGCACGGTCCAGGAATCCGTAGAGATCAAAGCGATCTTCTCGCACGTACGTCGAAGTCCACAGCATTCGGGTTTCCGCCTCTTCCAATTTTTCCCAAACGTCGAGCGGCATCGTAATGCGATACCCGACGCCGGCGACGTCGACCGTCACCTCTCCGGGGTCCATCTTGTGCACGGCTCCGCGGACATGGGCGATCATAGGGGGTGAGTGTAGCAGGGGGTGGCCGTGACCAGAAGCAAGTTGTCTTTCCAAAAAAAAGCAGAAAGGCAGAAGCGGGAATGGCGGAAGGCTGGCAAAAAGCCCCGTTACCTCGTGCCTTTCTGCCCTTCTGCCTTTCGTCGTTTTCTGCTATAATTTCCCGAAACATGCACACTCATAACCGCCTCATCATTGTGACGTCGCTCCTTCTGGCGACCGTGCCGCTCGGCATGGGGGCAGTGCTGCTCGGCGATGTTTCTCGGGAGAGTACCAGCGAGAAGCTCGCCATTGCCGTGGAAAAGGCGCAGGACGGGTATCGTCTCGCCATCAATCTCTCGGCGAATGAAGCTCTGTACGAGCGTATTGCCGATCGTGCCAAGAAGCGTATGGACGAGCTGGGTGATCAAAAATTCGCCGCCCGCCGTGAGATCGTTTCCTTGCGCGATTCACTTCGGCTTTTGGCGCAAGACGCTTGGGCAACCGCCGATCGGGAGGAAAAAGCGCGTGAACAAGTGGAACTTTCTCGCGAACGCTTGGCGGATTTTGCGCGCGAAGCGTACCTGCACCGCCTTGATGACGGTGCAGATATGGGGCGCATCGCATTTCGACGTCTTGCCGGGGAAACCCGCGGCGATGAAATTGCGGAAAGCATTGCCGATGACGCATTGGCTTCCGCTCGCGGCCAAGTCATCGATTCGCTTCTCCGTTCACAGGAAGCACTCGCTCTTTCCATGCAGAAGCTTCATGCCTCCGCGGGGGATATCGGGCAGCGTTTAACCACTCTTGAGGCCGAATGGAGTTCGCTCGCGGATCAGTATCGTGTGGCGCAACGGGAGTATGACCGCGCACAGGCCAATCTTTCTGTCGGGGAGGACCAGATGGCCGAGATCCGCGCGATCACGGCCGAAGTGCAGCAGGAGATCCTGCGCATGCAGGGCGATCTCAACCGCATCGACAGGCGCCTCAAGATCAACGCCGAACGAAAGCTTATCCAGATGGGGCTGCGCGAGGACCGTCCGGGCCGCTACAGCGAAGAGGACGGCACGCAGTCCTTCGTCTGGCCGGTCAACGGGTCCGTCTCGGCCGGTTTCCACGACGGACCGTACAAGCGCTACTTCGGCGTCGAACACGAAGGCATGGATATCGTCGTCCCCCAAGGCACGCCTGTGGCGAGCGCCGCGGACGGTATCGTGTTCCTTGCTCGTGACGGCGGCGCGAAGGGGTTCAGTTACATCCTCGTCGGTCACCGCGACGGGTACGCCACGCTCTACGGTCACCTCTCGTCATTCGTCGTGCAGGCAGGACAGGAGGTTTCAGCGGGCGAGATCGTCGGTTACTCCGGCGGTACGCCGGGCACGCACGGCGCCGGCCCGATGACGACCGCCGCTCACCTGCATCTCGAGGTTATGAAGAACGGCGTCCATCTGGATCCGCGCTCGGTGCTGCCGTAATCAATGGCCTTCGAGAATCACGACGAACTCTCCTTTTTTCATGATGTCTTTGGCAACGCCGATGAGGTTTGAGACGGTTGTGCGCACGAGTTCTTCATGCATCTTTGTCAGCTCGCGCCCGATGACGACGATGCGCTCGGGTTGATCGCTCAGTATCTCGGAGAGGTCCATCAGTGTCCGCTCGATGCGGTGCACCGACTCGTAGAAGACCACCGTGCGCTCTTCCTCTTTCAGGGAGCGGAGCAGGGTCTGCCGGCCCTTCTTGAGCGGCAGGAAGCCGAGATAGAGGAATTGGTGGATGGGAAGGCCGCTCCCGGAGAGCGCCGCGAGGAATGCCGAAGGTCCAGGAACCACCTCGATGGGGATGCCAGCGGCGACGGCCTTGCCGACGAGAATCGTGCCCGGATCGCTGATGCCAGGCGTGCCGGCGTCGCTCACGAGTGCGAGGCGTTCACCGCGGCGAAGGCGCTCCACGACGAAATCGGCTTTCGAGGGATCGGTGTATCCGTGCATGCTCACGAGTTCTTTCTTTTCGAGTCCCAGATGCTTGAGGAGCTGGCCCGTCACCCGCGTGTCTTCGCAGACGATGGCATCGCAAGATTTCAGTGTCTCGATTGCACGCAGGGTGATATCGCCGAGATTGCCAATGGGGGTGGAGACGATTGAAAGCATCACAATTCCGGTACGTGGGGCATTGTCGATTGGTCCTCATCTTTTCGAAGGGCCTGTGGGAGGGGAAGTAATGGAGAGCATCAGCGGAATTGTACGCTCGAACTTGGCAACGTATAGCGCTTGATCACGTCGGCATTCTCCGGAAGATCTTTCACGAAAATGATCGTAAAGGCATTTGAAAAAACGAGCTTCCATGTCGGGTCTTCCAGCCGCCGAGAAAGAAAATTCCGCGTCCATGTCGAGCGGTTCATGGCGCTCACGATGATCGTCGTAAAACGATAGTTTGCCTCCGCCTGTCGCCAGGCGGCCTCGTCCGTCTGAATCCGAATATACTCATTCGTGAAGAATGATCCCGGGTATGCTTCGGGCCGGTTGTCCGTGTAAACCTTGAACTCCGGATAGAGACCAAAAATAAGATAGCCGCCGATGTCGTAATCGTTGAAGATCGGACCGCGCAGGTGATGGTCGCGGAAGAAATCGATGCCACTCATTATTTCCCTGGGAAGACCGATGCCGACACGCGAGGGGAAGGAGAGCCACCAATGCGCCTGTATCGAGACCACGAACACTGTGCCGGCGAGGAGGCAGAGCCCCGCGTACCGCGCATCATGCAGAATTTTATTGGTCGGAAGATCGGAAAGGAGCACGGCCACCACCGGCAGCGAGACGAAAGCGAAGAGCGAAAAATGACGAATGGCGGCGAGAGCGAAGAGGGTCGTGACTGCTGCCAGGATCCATCCCGTCAACCAAGGGGCGCCCTTTCCTTCTTTCCAGCGAAGGAGGGAGCGCACCAGTGCGAAGACGGTGATGGCAACTGCCATTTTGAAATACACAGGAACTCCGTCCTTCATGATGCTCTCCAGAAGGAAGACGGATTGATTCTCCGATACCGGATACTGGTAGTTTTGAAAAATCAGTATCGGCGCAAGCGCTCCGCGAATGAATGAGGGATTGATCAGTGTGGCAAGGAGAGTCGCTCCCAGAACGCGGAGGGGTGTTTTGAGCGCAGAATTCAGCGTGGAGCCGCGTCGATGTCGTATCCATTCTTCAAAAACAAAAGCGGCAACGATGATCTCCCCTATGAAGAAATAGATGTGAAGGTTCACCCATGCGACCATGAGGAGGGGTAGGAGCCATTCCAGTCCGCGCTTCAGCGTTCCCTGGCGCCATTGCCACGAGAACGTAAGGAACACGGCAACGAGGAGATAGCTGAAGATCTCCGGGCGCACTTCGATACGCGTGGCGATCAGGGGGATCGCAAGAAGGCTATAGAGCATCGCCACGTCGAAGCGACCGCGGAGCGACGCGAACTCGAACATCAGAAAGAACGTCGCCAGATTTCCGGCGATGGCGAGCACGGCGAGGCCCGTGAACCCCACGGCCTCGTACGCGAGATAGAAGAGGGCGCCGGATGCCCAGTGGTGATTGACAAAGGGGAAGTCCGGTTGCGTGTAGGAATAGAGATTCACGTCCGGAATGATTCCCTGCGTGAAGAACACCTTTCCATTCATGATGTGACGGCCCAGATCCGATGTCGTCAGTATGAGCGGTCGGGCAAGAAGCAGCGCCAGCAAGCAAAGCAGGAATCCAAAAATAGCCGATTGCCACGACCACTCCTTTGAGGAAGGGGAAGACATGCTCCGAGCGTACCAAACGTTCGGCCACGGTCAGCGGCGTTTCGGGCCGGACGCGCTTGCACGCTCATGATGTTTTTGGTTTCACGACTCATGTGACAGTTGCATTTTTTCTATTTTCATAGTCTGGAAATACTTACTGGAGAACGAGGGACAATCACTCGCTCTCGGTGCAGACCTGCGCTACGATCCCCTCCGATTTCCCTTCCCGATTTCCCATGTCCGACGATAAGAAAGATTCGCAGAAGAAAGAGGAATCCGCGCAGCAGCCCCTGTCAGGGGGCGGCGAGACGCTCAGTTCGATCGGTCGCATCGCGCCACGGCCCATCGTGTCGGAAATGGAAGAGAGTTATCTCAACTACGCGATGAGCGTTATCGTCTCTCGCGCTCTTCCGGATGCGCGCGACGGTCTGAAGCCGGTGCACCGCCGCATTCTCTATGCGATGCACGATATCGGACTGCGTTCCAATACCAAGTATCGCAAGAGCGCCACCGTCGTCGGTGACGTGCTTGGTAAGTATCACCCGCACGGCGATCAGTCCGTCTACGACGCGCTCGTGCGTATGGCGCAGGAATTCGCGATGCGCTACCCGCTCGTCGACGGCCAGGGAAACTTCGGTTCCATCGACGGGGACTCCGCGGCCGCCATGCGTTACACCGAGTGTCGCATGGAGAAGCTTACCGACGAGATGCTCCAGGATATCGAGAAGGAGACGGTCGATTTTGCCGCAACGTACGATGCGTCCCGCAAGGAGCCGATGGTGTTGCCGAGCAAAATCCCGAACCTGCTCGTCAATGGAACCGTGGGTATCGCCGTCGGTATGGCGACGAACATTCCGCCGCACAATCTTCGCGAGCTCATTCAGGCGACGCGCCATCTACTCGAGAATCCGGAGTCGTCCGTGGAGGATCTTCTCCAGTTCGTGCAAGGGCCCGATTTCCCGACGGGCGGCATCGTCTACGACAAGGAGGCGATCAAGCAGGCCTATCTCACGGGTCGCGGCTCCGTCGTGATCCGCGGCAAGGCCGACATCGAGGAGATGAGCGGCAACCGCTACCACATCCGCATCAGTGAGATCCCGTACCAGGTCAATAAGTCCGTGATGATCGAAAAAATGGCCCAGCTTGTCACCGATAAAGTGATTCAGGGCATCTCGGACATCCGCGACGAATCCGATCGCGAAGGTATCCGTATCATCATCGAGCTCAAGAAGGACGCGTATCCGCAGAAGATCTTGAACCAGCTCTTCAAGCACACCGATCTGCAGACCAGTTTCGGCTACAACATGATCGCGCTGGCCGACGGCATCCAGCCGCGTCTGCTCAACCTCCAGGAACTGCTCCAGCTCTTCATCGGTCATCGCCGCGTGGTCATCACCCGTCGCGTTACTTTCGACCGCGATCGCGCCAAGGAGCGTGCCCACATCCTCGAGGGTCTCAAGAAGGCGCTCGACCACATCGACGAGGTGATCAAGGTCATCCGCAAGTCCGAAACCAAGGAGATCGCCAAGGACGAACTCATGAAGAAGTTCAAGCTCTCCGCGCTCCAGGCGGACGCCATCCTCCAGATGCGCCTCCAGACCCTCGCGGGCCTCGAGCGCAAGAAGATCGAGGACGAGCTCAAGGAGAAGCTCGACTTCATCGCGGAGTGCGAGGCGATCCTTAAGGATAAGAAGCGCATCGACAAGATCATCAAAGACGAACTCGGCGACATCGAGAAATCCTACGGCGACGACCGTCGCACGGCCGTGGTCCCACACGCCGTCGGGGAATTCTCCGCCCGCGACACCATCCCGAACGCGCCGATGATCGTGACGCTCACGCAGAGCGGCTATGTGAAGCGCCTGAGCCCCGTGCAGTTCCGCGCGCAGCACCGCGGCGGCAAGGGCATCAAGGGCGTGGCCACGAAGGACGACGACGAAGTGATGAGCTTGCTGCACGTCATGAACCACGACGACGTGCTTTACTTCACGAATAACGGCCGCGTCTTCAAGCTTCCCACGTACGAGCTTCCGCAGGCGAGCCGCGTGGCCAAGGGCCAGGCGATCGTGAACCTCCTCCAGCTCCAGCCGGGCGAGCGCATCACCGCGATGCTCAAGGCGCAGCTCGAGGGCAAGAAGGAGCTCTTCATGGTCACGACGCAGGGCACCGTCAAGCGCACGGCCCTGAGCGAATTCGAGAACATCCGCCGCTCCGGTCTCATCGCGCAGAAGCTGCCCGAGGGCGAGGAGCTCCGCTGGGTGCTCGCCACCTCCGGCAACGACGAGATCTTCATCCTGAGCAAGAAGGGCAAGGCCATCCGTTTCCCGGAAGGTGACGTGCGCTCCATGGGACGCGCGGCGGCCGGCGTGCGCGGCATCAAGATCGGGGACGGCGACATCGTCGTCGGCGCCTCGCTCATAGAGGAACCGAAGATCTCGAGCCTGCTCGTCGTCATGGAGAACGGTCTCGGCAAGATGACGCCCGTGGAGGAATACCGCTTCCAGGGTCGCGGCGGTTCCGGCGTGAAGGCCGCGCAGCTCACCGCGAAGACCGGCGACATCGTCGGCGGCTTCGTGCTCAAGCAGGGCGAGGACGGCGACCTACTCTGTATCAGCAAGCAGGGTCAGACCATCCGCATGCGCCTTTCGGACATCCCGAGCCGCGGTCGCGCCACGCAAGGCGTGATCGTCATGCGCCTGGACGGCAGCGACAAGGTCGCGTCCATGAGCGTGATCATGGAGGACAAGGCCGCCGAGGAGGCCATCGCCCAGGCCGCTCTCGAAGAGCGTGCCGAGGAGGTGGAGGCCCTCGAGGAACAGGCCGAGGCCATCGAAGAGATCAAAGAGGAGGCTGCCGCTGCAGCAGCACCGAAAGCCAAGGCCAAAGCCGCGCCGGCGAAGAAGGGGAAGAAGTAGCGTGGTAGGTATGAAGTATTAGGTATTACGTATGAAGGAATAACCCCCTTCATACGTAATACTTGATACGTAATACCCATTCAGACGAGTTGCAAACCAGCAAAACCTGTGTAGAATCTCTCAGCTATGAAGAAATCTGTCCATCCGACCATCCATCTCGACGCCAAGACCACGTGCCAAACGTGCAACACGGTGTTCCAGATTCCAAGCACAGTGAAGGAGCAATCCGTTGAAGTGTGCCGCATGTGCCACCCGATCTACACGGGCAAGGTGCAGAAGGAAGCCCGCGGCGGCCGCGTCGAGCGTTTCCGCAAGATGCAGGCGGCGACGTCATCCAAGAAGAAATAATCGAAAAGGCGATCGGAGTCCGCTCCATCGCCTTTTTTCGTGTTTGGCGTAGGATCTGTGTATGCGGTATCTCGGTCAGGATCTTGAGCCGACGGTCATAACGGATCGCTTACGAGCCGAGGCGAGCTTGGGCAAATCATTGATCGTACTTTGCGAGTGCGAGCGTTCGTGGCGCGAGCACTTGGTCGATTTTCTGCGTCAAGCGGGTCTGACGGACAGGGATTTTTTCCGCACGCACGACGGGAAGCTCCAGGTGAAATTCCCGCCCGAATATCTCGCTGATGACGAGCTCCTGCCGATCGTCGAGCGCCTGCGCGGATTCCGTGTGGCCGTGACATCTGTCGTGCCGTGTAGTCAATGATTTTGGCTCGTGGAAGGGAAAAAATCGAGCTTTGCTGTATTTGACAAATATCTAAATAGTATAATAATATAATTCATACCCAAGCAGCGATGCTTGGCGTTCCTTGAAACCAGCGGTGGTTTCTACGTTCAAAAGTTTTTTGAAAGGATATTTCCATGTCTGAAATTAAACAAGCTCCTGCTGGAGCTCCTAATGCACCTGTGCCCGTCGTCGTGGCCCCCGCGCCTGCGAAGCCAGCACACCCCAAAGAAATGCGATTTCGGCGCTATTCGGAACTTATCTGCTTCCTGCCCGTTGCACTGATGGGAGTCCTCTTTTGGGCTCTCGGAAAATGGGTCATCGACGCACCACAAGCATTTTCGTATGTTTGGTTGTTGGTGTTCATGTCTGGTGTGATCGGCGCTTCGTACAACTTCAACATTTGGTATACAGCAGCGATCATGTTCTTTTTGGGCGTCGCCGCGCCTCTTGCCAATCTGTGGAGCATCCCATTTGTCGAATCGTTCATGATGTGGGCTACGAAAGATTACGGAGTCGTTCCGTATGACGTGATGCTCACCTTCAGCAAATGGTTTGGCATCCTTTTCGTAGGGGAATGGGCGGTCCGTCGCCTGTTTTTCTATGATGTCTCGAGCAACCGACTCGAGACCAACGCCATCCCCAATGACGAAGAAGCTCTGGATCTACGAGGTGTGGCTGTCCGCAGTCACTATCCGAACGGATTCAAGCAATTCATTCTCCTTGGTACTGGCGATCTCGTCTTCAGTCGAAACGGCATTGAATTCCGAAGAATCGAGGATATCCCGTTCCTCTGGTTCTTTTGGCCTCGAATGGAAAGAATGCTCGAATCGACTGCAGTCAACGTCGTCGAGTCCCCGCAGTAAATTGCCTCGCTAGAAAACTTCCACCGCTGGCATCCCCGGTGCGCTCGTTGCGTACCGGGGGTTCTTTGTGCGCCAAATGGCACTCCGGGCGCTTGAGTGCTATACTCGGCCTCATGGACGCGCGCCAAGCGAAACTCCTGATGGCGATCATCGACCAGTTTATCCAGACGGCGGAGCCGGTCGGGAGCAAGCATCTGCTCGAGAGCGGGGGATTCTGCCTGTCGGGCGCCACGATCCGTAACGAGATGCGCTTCCTCGGCGACGAGGGGTTCCTCGAGAAACCGCATATCTCCGCGGGCCGCATTCCGACGGCCAAAGGCTACCGGCTCTACGTGAAGGAATTTATGAAGCCGAGCACCCAGGAGAAGGCCGTGCAAAAGCGGTTCGACACGCTCCGCGAGATGTACTTCCGCCGCAAGGATCAGGAGCGTGCGTACGAGGCCGTGGGCCTCCTTTCCCAAATGACGCCCAACGTCGCCTTCGCGACCGTGCCGCACAAGCCGGGCGTGTTCTATTTGGGGCTCGCCAACGTCCTGCGCCAGCCCGAGTTCCAGGAGAATCCGGTGCTCGCGTCGCGCGTCGTCGAGGTGCTCGAGGAGAAGCTCAACGAGGTGCTCGGCAAGATCGACATCGACGAGCGCGTGCAGTACTTCATCGGCGACGAGCACATCCTCCCGCACATCCAGAGCGTGAGCATGATGGTGACGGGGTACCGGGTGCGCGACCACCGCGGCGCGCTCGGCGTCATCGGGCCCATGCGCATGGATTACGCGTACAACACGGTGGCGCTGGAGATGGTGGCGGGGCTTTTGCGTGCAGAGTGACAATACGGCGCACCGTCACGCGCCTTTTTTCCGTTTTTCCTGTTATACTGCGATAAATGCCGATTCGCTCGGAACAGATCCTCCTCCGCATCCGGCCCTCCCTTCCCAATCCGGAGGAGGTGTCCGCTTCGCGTGGTCCGCTCATGATGGAGGCGGTGCTCTCGTCGCTGCACTCGCTCAAGGGGGCGGACAGCGAACTTTCGCTCGAATTGGCCCTCCACGAGGGCAAGATCGCGCTCTTCGTGCGCACGACGGCCTCGGCCGCGCCGCTCGTGGAGAGCCAGCTCTACGCCCAGTACCCGGACTGCGAGATCGATCGCATCCCGGCCGATTCTTTCGATCCCGATCCCGGCCAGATGGTCGTGAGCCAGGACCTGACGCTCACGGATCCGGAAGTGTTTCCGATCAAGCGTCACCCGCAGTACATCGACCTCGCTACCCGCCAGACCGTCGATACCATCGCCGGAATCACCTCCGCACTGGTGCGGTATCCGCTTCCGGGCATGCGCGCCCACGTGCAGATCGTTCTGGAGCCGATCGGCGGGCATTACCGCAAGCGCGCGCTCGCGTTTTTACCACTCCTGAGTCGCGGTATATCGAAGCATTGGACAGGGTATGCCAATCTCTTCACTCGCGTGCACCTCGCGCACGGATGGAAGCGCCTACTTCTTTTGCCGATCGACCTGCTTATGGGTGGGTTCCGAACGTGGTTCAAGAAGACGTCCCAGGTTTCCCTGGTGACGGGTGAGGTGGAGGAAGTCAGAGAGGATGACCCCGAGCGACACTTGGCCATGAGAAGCCACGATCGCGAGGATCGGATCGCTTCTTCCGCGGACAAATTGAATCGTCTGTTGTTTCGCGCGAACGTCCGGGTTTCCGTCATCGGTCCCGCCAGGGCCGAACGCGAGAATGCGCAGAAACTCTCAGAGGTTTCCTCGAGCTTCCGCCAGTTCTCGTTGCCGCAGTGCAATGGTTTTCGCCCGTTGCCCATGCGCGTCTCGAAACGCGTGTCGCAGGGAATGCGCATCGCGCCTTACGTGCTCTCCGTGGAGGAGGTGGCGACTCTCTGGCACGTTCCGAATATTCTCGTCAAAACCCCAAACATCGATTGGGTCATGAGTCGCAAATTGGAGCCCCCGGTGGATCTTCCCGTGCCGCCTGCGCCGGACGGCGATCAGCTCACCATTCTGGGAGAGGCAGTGTTCCGCGGTCACCGCAGCCAATTCGGCGTCCGCACCGACGACCGTCGCCGCCACATGTACATCATCGGAAAGACCGGTATGGGCAAATCGACGCTGCTCGAGAACATGATCTTCTCCGACATCCACGCCGGACGCGGCATCGCCGTGATCGACCCGCACGGCGATCTCATCGACGCATGTCTGCGCATGGTCCCGAAGGACCGTACCAACGACGTGATTCTTTTTGATCCCGCCGACCGCGAGTTCCCGATGGCCTTCAACATGCTCCAGTGCCGCGATCCGGAGCAGCGCCCGCTTGTCGTCTCCGGGCTCATGAGCGTCTTCAAGAAACTTTGGCCCGAGGCGTTCTCCGGGCGCATGGAGTACATTCTCCGCAACACCCTTCTTGCGCTCACGGAAGCGGGAAATCAGACCATGCTCGGCATCATGCGCATGTTCTCGGATCCGCGGTTCCGCGCGAAAATTCTCGAACATGTGAACGATCACATTGTGAAGAGCTTCTGGGAAGATGAGTTCACGTCCTGGTCCGAGAAATACCAGACCGAGGCGCTCGCCGCGATCCAGAACAAGATCGGCCAACTTCTCAGCACGCCGATGATCCGCAACATCGTCGGGCAGGTGACGAGCAAGGTCGACGTTCGCCACGCCATGGACACGGGGAAAATCATCCTCATGAATCTCTCCAAGGGAAAGCTTGGCGAGGACAACTCGGCCTTCCTCGGCTCGATGTTCGTGACCAAGTTTCAGCTCGACGCCATGAGCCGCGCCGATATCCCCGAAAAAGAGCGTCGCGACTTCTACCTCTACGTCGACGAGTTCCAGAATTTTGCCACCGAAAGCTTCGCCACGATCCTCTCCGAGGCCCGCAAGTACCGCCTGAACCTCACGATGGCGCACCAATACGTGAATCAGCTCCTCATCGGCGACAAATCCACGGCCCTGCGGGACGCCGTCTTCGGTAACGTGGGCAGCATGGTCACATTCCAGGTGGGTTCCGACGACGCCGAGCCCCTGAGTCTCCAGTTCGAGGAAATGGTGCTCCCGAAGGACATCCTGAGCCTTCCCAAGTACCATGCATACCTGCGCCTCATGATCGCCGGCATTCCCAGCAAGCCCTTCTCCGTGAGTACCCTTCCTCCCCCGAAATTCGAGCAGGACGAAGGGCGCATCGAGAAGATCCGCACCATGTCCCGCGAGCGCTACGCGGAGGAACGAAAGGTCGTCGAGGAGAAGATCGGCAAGTGGGTCGCCGGAGCGCGGGAGAACGCGCAGAGCGCCAAGACGGCAGAGAAGGCAAAGGAGAAGGAGGACGAGGAGAAGAAGAAGGCCAAGGCCAAGAAAATGACACTCGAGGAATATCGCAAATGGCGCGACCGCGAGATGTGGACGAACGACTACAACGCCATCCGCAAGCGGGAGATGAAGGGCGAGGCGCTCAGCAAAGACGACCAGGCCAAGATGGCCGAGCTCGGCAAGAAGCTCGAGGCCTCCGGCGGCATTCCGCCCGTGAGCAAGACCATGCTTGCGGACATCGAGAAGGCGAAGAAGGAGGCCGCCAAGAAGTAAGAGTTACTCGGTCATGAACGGTCGCGACCGCTGGTGCTTCGAATCGTCATTCTTCTTTCTTTCGAAGAGTTTTTTGATGCAATAGCCCGCGGTAATCATTGCATCAACCAATGTCGAAAGGACCGAGGGGTCATTCTTCTTCTCGGTGTTGGAGCGAACATAGGCGTCGTACTCCAGTGCTTGGGTCGCAGGATCTTTCTTTTCGGGAGAAGTCATAGGGGGGCGAAAGGAAGGCCAGAGTATGCGAATCACGGCGCCGATCGTCAATAAAAAGAAGGGGCGCCGGAGCGCCCCCTGTGCCCGAGCCGCTAGGAGCGGCTGGGGCTCGGTTTCCAGGTGTTGCGCTTGCCGAAGGCAAGCACGAGCGGGAAACCGATTACGGCGATGGCGCCCAGAATGGGCACCCAAAAACCGAAAAACGTCAGCCAGCGCATCGTTCACCTCCTTTCTTCGATGCTGAGGCTTGCGGAGTGTAATGCAACTTTTCCAGTGACAAAGCAAAAATCTGATAAGAGCGCGAAGAAGCGGATCTCGCGGGCCCCGCTTCTGAGTGCCGCCTTGTCTGAAAGAGAGTCCGTGAGAGAGAGCCCGTAAAGGACTGCGCGCCAAGCCTTTCGCTGATGCTCAAGAGCTTGTCACCGGGAGCCGGAGGGTTCTCTTCCACGATTAACAAAAAGACCACCAAGGTGGTCTTTGAGTTTTTGTGTTTCCCGCCAGTCCAGCGGCTCAATTGAGCGATGCTGTGACGGGGACAAAGGTGCGGAGAGGTATCCGCGATTCTGTGCCCTGCTACGGTCTCTTGTTTCTCCTCGGGACCGGCCGAAGTTCCCGTTCCGGTCAGCCACGCGGTGCCGTAAGGCTCCGGGGTGACGCTGGGAAGTAAAGGGGGTGCACCGTCGCGAGCGACCTCGCATTCGTGACGGCGGCGTTGCAGAGCAGAGAGAGTTGTCGCCACACCCAGAGCAAGACGATCCCAAGCCCAGAAGTGTGCAAAGGATGCAATGTGTTGACCAGGGGGAACGTTTACAACCAGGATGACGACAACTCTCTCTGCGACGGCGGTGATGTGAAGGACCCGGGAGAAGAAAAAGATGAGTGTTTGTCTGAGTGTCCGTGTTGGTGATTTGTGTGGGAGATGCCGGGTGACCGGAGTCGAACCGCCGTCTCGAACAAATCATCACAGCGTAGACGGTCTAGAAAACGGTGCAACATTCCGGGGTCGCATGAGAAGGGGAAACAGTATGTGAATAGATATTGTGTTCAAGAAACGAATCAAAAAATGCTTTTCTATGAATTTTACGAAGAGCATTTTTTATCATGATTCAATCATGTGTACAAATTCCGTCGCGAAGGCATGCGGAAAAATGACAAGTTAAGTTTCCGTATTCTGCCTCTCGGCGAACAGTTATTGTCTGGATACGATGCGAGGGGAAGAATGTGGTTCATGATAGAACGATCTACCCGCGTTGAATCCAAGGACGGTAGTGAAAACGTGCTGAAACTCATTGAATCGAATCTCGGACGCGTGAGTCTGAAAGCAGTTCACGATCTCGTTCGTGCGCATATTGTCGAAAATGTCCCCCAGACGATTTTCCGCAAGAACAAGTTCACGCTCAATACGGCTCTCAGAGACGACGGCTGGACGGAAACGACGGCATCCGCCTCGCGCCGTTCCGGCGGTATCCATCGTTTGGCGCTTTAAATCACCGTCCGATGATCGTGGAGATGTGCGGCCAGTAGGTGAGAAGCAAGGCGACGCCCCAGCTGCCCGCGCAGATCAGGGACGCACCGGCGGCAATGTCTTTTGTGAGGCGCACGGCCTGCTCGTGGACGTCGTCCTGGGCCTTGCTGTGATCGTCGAATGCGTCGGAGAAGTGCTCAATGGACGTATTCATCAGCTCGAAGGCGAGGAAGACACCGCCGGAGAACACGACGACGATCCATTCCATCCGTTCAAGGCCAAGGAAGGCCGCGATAGCGAACGAGAGGAGGTAGAGAGCAAGGAAGAGCTTGAGGTTCCGCTCGGTCATAAACGCGTGAACGATGCCGTTTAAGGCATACCGAAGACTCAGATAGTAGGGTTTCATGAGGAGGGGATTACGCAGCGATGCCCGGCACGGGGAACTTCTTGCAGAAGACCTTCACTTCTTCGTGGAGAGCCTTGAGTGCGCTTTCGTCGGCGCGCTTCTCGATGGCACGCAGCATGAAGTTTCCGAGGATTTCCATCTCAGGCTCCTTCATACCGCGGCTCGTGATGGCCGGGGTTCCCAGACGCACGCCGGAGGGATCCATGGGCTTGCGCGGGTCGTTGGCGATCATGTTCTTGTTGAGCGTGATGCCCACCTTGTCGAGCACGGTCTCCACTTCGCCGCCCGGGATGCCCCACGACGTGACGCAGTCGATGAGCATCAGGTGGTTGTCCGTGCCGTTCGTGACGAGCTTGGCGCCCTTGTCCATGAAGAACTTGGCAAGGTACTTGCTGTTCTTGATGATCTGCGCGGCGTAGTCGCGGAATTCGGGCTTGAGCGCTTCCCCAAAGGCAACGGCCTTGGCGGCGACCATCTGCATGATCGGTCCGCCCTGGAAGCCGGGGAACACGGACTTGTCGATCTTTTTCCCGAGCTCCGCCTCGCGGGTGAGAATGAGACCGCCGCGGGGGCCGCGAAGGCTTTTATGAGTGGTCGTGGTAATCACGTCGAAGCCGTCGTCGAAAGGGTTTCGGAGAGCTTTACCCGCGATCATTCCCGCAATGTGCGCCATGTCAGCCATGGTGTAGGCGCCCACTTCGTCGGCGATGGCTTTCATCTTGGCGTAATTGAGCTCGCGCGGGTACGCGGAGAAACCGGCGAGAATCAGCTTCGGTTTCTCGCGTTTGGCCACCTCAAGCATCTCGTCATAATCGATCTCGCCCGTCTCGACATCTTTCATCTTGTAGCGCACGAACTTGTAGATCTTCGTGAGATACGTGACCGGATGTCCGTGCGTCAGGTGTCCGCCGTGGCTGAGGTCCATGCCGAGGACGGTGTCTCCCGGCTCCAGGAGCGCGAAGTACGTGGCGACGTTCATCGGTGCTCCCGCATGCGGTTGCACGTTGGCATGGCCTGCACCGAAGAGCTGTTTGGCGCGCTCGATGGCCAGAGACTCAATGATATCCGTGTACTCCTGACCTCCGTAGTATCGCTTGCCCGGGTATCCCTCGCTGTATTTGTTATTGAACACCGATCCCATCGTCTCAAGGACGGCGGGGGAGACGTAGTTTTCGGAGGCGATAAGTTCCACGCCTTCCACTTGGCGTTGCATTTCTCCCATCAAAGCCTTGTAGATGTCCGGATCGGCGACCTTGAGTGCGTCGTAGATGGGCATGGGCGGCGGGAGGGGAAGGGGGGGGAGCTCAGACTACCTGAGGAAAGAGCGGAGAGGAAAGGGGACGAAAAGAAAGAGTGGGAAGCTTAAAAGCTGGCCAAGCTCTCTCCTTTCCCTTTTCTCTTTATGCGACTGCCGTCTGTCCTCGTGCGGTCACGAGACTGTCGACTCTCTCGTCGTGTTCCTGCATCGGAACGTGTTGTACGACCTGCGCTTCCAGGCAGACGCCCCAAAATCGCGTGACGGGGTTTGCTTGCCGCTGTTGCCTTATCCAGCGATCGTAGCCCCCGTTTCCCCGTCCCAGTCGATCGCCGACGATGCTGAACGCGCGTCCGGGGACGAGTGCGACAGCAAGCGCAGCAGGATCCAGAAGAGGGGCGTCCCGCGGCGGCTCAAGGACCGTGAATTTTCCCGGTGCGAGGGAATTGATGGAGGAAATTCGTCGAAAGACCATGGAACCGTGCTCGATACCCGGAATATAGACGGGCCAGTGCTCGGCGATCAGCTCTTCCAGAAGCGGCCGAAGATCCACTTCGTCCTTCAGCGGGAAATACGCAGCGATCGGCACGGGCTCTTTGGGCAGAGCTTTGCGGATCTGACGACAAGTTGTTCGACTCTCGGCAAGACGATCTTTCTCGGAGAGGCGCGCGAGCCGTTCCCTGATGGAATGCCGGAGGATCTGTTTCTCCTCGGTCGGGTGCATATGTTGCGATAAGAGAAGTTGAGAAGTTTTTAGAAGACTTCCGAAGCCGCTTCGGCGAGGTTAACGAGGTTTTCATCTTGCACCGCGGCGGGTGCAGGGCCGCCGTCGAGTACGCATTCGATGCGGAGGGTCCTCTTGAAAATTTTTGCGAGAACTTCTTCTACTTGGCGGCTGGCATCGGTGGCTTTTACCTTGTCTCTGTGGAAGGCGGATGAGAACGCTATGCGAATCACGCCGTCCGTCACGCCGGAGGCCCTGCCGTTTTTCAGAGACATTCGCACGGAGGGAGTGGGAACGTCCTTCAGGAGATCGGCCCAATGCTTCTGAACGATTGCGAGTGACAGATCAGGTGCTTCTACCGCGGCGGCGTGAACTGCTGCAATCGGAGGGGTCGGAGCCTGCGGGGGCTCGGCAGGCGCAACAACGGCTGTTTTTTCCGCCATCTTCGACTTCGGCGTCTCCTTTTTTGTCTCCGCGCGAGGAGCCCGGGTTTCTTCCGTCACCGTGTTTGCGGCTCGGAGAAGCGCCGATTCAAGCGCGAGCCCCGGGACGGGGGCGATTCGGATTTCCCTGACGGCGGAGAGCAACAGGTCCAATAAGCGGACATGGGGAAGTAGATTTTCCCTTGATTCCGCTGCGGCATGCAGACGTCGCCGTCCTTCCGCGAGCAACTGCCGTACAAAAACGTCGAGTGCGATGCCGGCATCTTCGACCGCTCTCACGACATTGATCACCGACTTTCCGTCCGACGAAGCGATCGCCTCGAATGCTTTCTCGACATGTTCCTGTCCGGTTTCTCCCGTGCGATGCCGGACATCGTCGAGCGTTACTTGTTTGAGTGAACGCAGCTGATCCAAAAGAGAAATCGCGTCGCGCATTCCGCCCTGCGCGCTGTGTGCCACGGCCCGGAGCGCCGGGCGATCGATCGAGATTTTCTCGGCATCGGCGATCTTCTGCAGTCCGCGGACAATATCTTCTTCCGTGATTTGCCTGAAGGTGAAGCGCTGGCACCGTGATTGGATGGTCGCCGGGATTTTCTGGAGCTCCGTGGTGGCCAGTACGAAATACGCGTACGGCGGAGGTTCCTCGAGAGTTTTGAGAAGCGCGTTAAATGCTTCTTTGGTCAACATGTGCGCCTCGTCGACGATGTACACCTTCGCATTCGTGACGACCGGGGAGAATTGGATCTTCTCAATAAGGTCGCGGACGTCATCGATGCCGCGATTACTTGCGGCATCGATTTCCACAAGGTCGACCAGATGGCCCTCTTCGACGCCCTTCAAGATTTGTGCTTTGAGCACGTTGTCGTCGATGCCTCGCGTCAAGAGTGTTTTCGCAAGAATGCGGGCCACGGAAGTCTTGCCCGTTCCCCGTCCGCCGGCAAAGAGATACGCATGTGCAAGTTTGTCCTGCGTAACGGCGTTTTCGAGCGTTGTCACGACATGATCTTGGCCGATGACGTCGGCGAATGCTTGCGGACGATACTTTCGGTACAGGGACATGGGGAGATCATAATACAGAAAGAAATTCTCCGTTGGTGGAATATCGGAGAAAACGTCTGATGTCGGGTTGCGAGTTACGAGTTGCGGGTTAGGAGAATCAGGGTTTTCCCGTAACCCGAAACCCGCAACCCGTAACTTTCCCCGGTTCGTCCATTGCCGATGCGACTTCACCCTGTCATTCTTCTCCCGCTATGAAGCGCCTCTCCCTCCTCATCGTTACGCTCTCTCTCGGTCTCGCCGCCTGCGGCGTGGACACGACGGGTCTCAAGCCCGAATCGTCCCGCGGGCCCGCGGGTAGCCCCAATGCCGCCGTCACCGTTGTCGAATTCGCCGATATTCAGTGTCCGGCATGCCGATCGGCGTATCTCACGCTGGAGAAGCCTTTGCTTGAGAAATATGGACAGCAGATCCGTTTCGATTTTAAGCATTTCCCGCTTCAGACTCTTCATCCGTACGCATTGGAATTGGCTCAAGCGTCCGAGTGTGCAGCCGATCAGGGGAAGTTTTGGGAGTTCATCGACGTTGCATATACAAACCAGCTCGATTTGGAGAAGCTGGCTCATGCGGCTCCGAAGACATGGGCGGGCCAACTCGGGATCGACATGGATCTCTTCGGTCGCTGCCTTGATTCCCATATCAAAAAAGACACGGTTCTCGCTGACTATGACGAAGGGATAAAAGCGGATGTCCAAGGGACTCCGACCTTCTTCGTGAACGGCCGGAAGACCGAAGCCACGATGGAAGCAATCAGCGGAGCCATTGAGGCGGGCTTGCAGAACGGGGCGAATCGCTTCTGATCGTCTTTCTCAGGATGCGGACGACGTCGTCGCGGACGATGTCGGAAGCACGGGCAAGGGGATCACGTAGGCTGTTTGCAATTGCGCGAAGGCGATAAGACGTCCGAGCGCGGCGTCCCAGATCACGAGTGTGCGCATCTTCGCGAGAGTCTCCGGAGCGCGGTCGATGCCGTAGGCTTGCGGGCCGTACGGGGATTGGAGCTTGCCGAGATCAACGGCCGACGCGTCGGGGAAGGCGACGTCGCGGGGATCGACGGTTTCCGAGAGGTAGAGATGCAGATCGACGCCGGGATACGTGCCGAAGAGGGGCCCCAGGTAGAGCATTCCGTCGACGAGCAGTGCGTCGCCCTGCGTCTGTTCCCCGACCGACACGAACGCGCCGTAGGGGTTGCGGTTCTTGATCGTCGAACTCTCCTTCTGGCGCTCCACCGACTCCGAGCGTACCCGCTCCACGATCGCGGCCTTCTTTGCGTCTTTGAGAATGGGGCTTTGTTGCAGATGCAGCGTCACCATCCTCTCCGTGCGCTCGGTCCAGTACTGATCGGCGAAGAGGGGATTTGCCAAATTTTCTTCCAACGTCGGAGTCTTCGGGGCGGCTGCCGGCGAAGAAGAGCAGGCGGCCAGGGCAAGGCAAACGGAGGCGAGAAGAAAGCGTTTAGTCATGGAGATAAGCGGAAAAACCAGGAACGCAGTGTATCCGAAATCGCACGCAATTTCTAGTTCGCCGAGGGGGTCGGAATCGAGGAGCCCTTGCCGCGGTACTGCCCGCCGCGGCGGAAGAACTGACGGATCGTCGTGCGCATCGGGTAGTAGAGCGTCTCCACGAAGTACTTCGTGTGGTTGAACGATTGGACGTTTTGCTTGGTATCGGTCGTGACGATGGTGCCCCAGTATCGGAGACCGGCGTTCTTCTGGTATTTGTGCTGTTCCAGTTTCTTGACGGTGGCGTTGTGCGACGATTCCTCGTTGCTGATGAAGAGAAGCTGCGCCTTGTGGTTCTTGCCGCGGATGGAGCGCTCGTCCGCCGTTTCCCCCGCAACGATGTTACGCTCGATGAACTGCGAATGGCCGTTCTCGCGGTAGTCCATAGTTTTCTCCTTGTTGTCAGGGTTTTTCGCTTGATCCAGCTCGACCTGATCGTTGAGGTACCCGTGTTGACGGCACCAGTAGCGGTTATAGATCATCTGCATCATGCCTTCGACGATATCGAGGTCTTGGGTTTTGAGCGCCGTGACCATGAGGCCGCGCATGTTCGCGTCTCCCATCTGATCGAGGAAGCCCCAAATCTTGCGTTGGAGTTCCGGGAGTGGCGGCTTCTCTTGGTCGGTCTTCGTCTTGGTCTTCACGGAGAGGGTTTTTCCGAGCTTGGCCGCCTGTTCCTCCAGGGACATCAGGTCGGGATCGTCGGGATGCTCGAAAGACAACTTCTCCGTGAGCTCCGTTGCCATCTCCGCGTCCTCGGTGGCGAGCGCGTAGCGGATGCGCATCTTGAGGTAATCCGCGTTCTTCTGCTTTTCCTGGGGGATCGAGGTGCTGTTGAGCTTCGACCGCATGTCGAGCGTCGTGCGGCGGCGCTCCTCGTAGGTCATCGAAAGGAACTTCTCCTCCGTCGGCACGTCGATGCCGCGGGCTTTGCATTCCTTGCCATGCGCCCGGAACTCGTCGGCGACGTCCTTCCAGTCTTCAATGAAACGAGGGAGTGTTTGCTCGATGAACGATATTGCCGCCTCGCCCTTATATTTCGTGAAGACATGCGCGAGCCAGCCGTCGACTTTGCCAGGAGCAAGCGCCCTGGCTGTCACCGCATTCATCAGAAGTTCCCGCGCCTCTCGGTAGGCGCCGCGGTTTTTCCCTTCCAATTTCACAAGTTCATTCATCGTCTTTTCGGCGAGCTTCATGCGATCCTCGAATTTTCCCGTGCCGGAGCGGAGTTTTTTGAGGTCCGGAAGATCCTCATTCGGGAGTTTCATCTGGTCCTGTTTCGCTCGGATGTCTTTCATCAGCCCCCCCATGTACTCCCAGTTGCTTTGCCAGCGCCGAAAGGTGTTTTCACCGCTACCCGTGAAGAATTTTTTCACCTTCGTCCAGTCGTCCGATCGGTTCAGGGCGAGTCCGCGAGCATGCTCGGCGTTCTCCTTCGTGAGGGCGCCGCTTGCGAGTCCGCGCTCGATCGCGCCGAAGAATTGATGGCCCCACTCAAGCGATTCATTGATGTTCTTGCCCGCCCAGCCGATGTTCTGCTTCAGGGCTTTTGCCTTTTCCGTCGGCGTGTAAAAACCGGCGTCCTCGAGGGCGCGATCCGTGATGCTTTGCTGCCACATCTTCAGCTCCTGACCCAAGAGCAGGCTTTTCGAATCCGCCACGGCCGAAGCGAGATCGGATTTGATCTTGCTACGGATTGCTTCACATTCACGTTTTGCTTTTTCTGCGGCCGCGGTATCAAGTCCCGCGTCCTGGGTTTCGGTGCCGGCGTCCAGGGTCGCATTGGCCATGGGCTCCCGAGTATGACGGATTTTTGTTGGACGCCTCAAGGGCGCTTGCCTTCTTTTTCTGGTCTTGTGCTACGCTCTCCCCATGATCCTCTCCGACCGCGACATCAAATTGGCCCTCAAGAGCGGCCGCGTGAAAGTGGAATTGCCGGACGCCGCAGCGTACGACATTCCGGAAGACCTCCAGCAGTACGTCCACGCGAGCAGCATGGATTTGCACCTCGGGAGCGTCTTCAAGCTTTACGAGCACAGCAAGTTCGCGGTGATCGATCCCAAGCGCCCGGAGACGTTTCAGGGCCACATGCGCATGATCAACGTCCCGAAAGGGGAGGCCTACCTCGTGCAGCCCGGCGAATTCGTCCTCGGCGTCACCGCGGAGATCGTCACCGTCCCCGACGACCTGGTGGTCCGCGTGGAGGGTCGCAGTTCCCTCGGCCGCCTCGGCATCATCGTCCACTCCACGGCCGGCTTCGTCGATCCGGGTTTCTCCGGCACGATCACGCTCGAGATCAGTAACCTCAACCGCATGCCGATCGCCCTCTACCCGGGCATGCGCATCTGCCAGATCGCCTTCGAGATGATGTCCTCCACTGCGGAGACGCCCTACTATCGCAAGCCGCACAGCAAGTACCAGGGGCAGATTCTTCCGGAAGAAAGCCGCCTGTCCGCCGATCCGGAGTTCGCGGGATCGGCGTCGAGTTTGCTGTAAGGCGTTGTATTGCGATGAGCTGAGACGTAGTTTGAAGACGTTGTGCGGGAGTTTTTCGTGGGTAGTTTTTAGTCGGTAGTGTCTCAGGTTTCTTGATTCCTTCCATACTAAAAACTAATAACTAGTAACTAATCACTAATCACCAATCACTAATACAGATCCCTAAAAGAACCCAACAGGATTCCCTTCTCCTCGCAGATCGCGACCACCTCGGGGTTCATCACCATGTTGAGTTCCGTCTGCCGCTGCGGATCCAGGTCGTGCGGCGTGCCGTATACGGCCATGCTGCTCGGGTGCGTCATGAGCTCGGTCGATCCCTGCGGCAGGCGCGAGAGGATGTGGCGGAGGTTCTTTTGCGAGGCGTTGCCGGCGAGCGCGAGACCGCGGAAGTTGTCGGTCATGCGCATGTGGTGCGCGGCGTAGTGCTTGCGCGCCTCGAGCGCCCGCGCGGTCGTCTTCCTCGCACGCTCGAGCTGTTCCTCGGGAATGGGGAAGCCGAACGGTGGCAGGGGATCCTCGGCAGGGATGCGCACGGCGTCGATGGAGTAGCGTTCGAGGATCGGCAGGAGCACCTGGACGATCGTCGGGAGGATGTGGACGTGATGGTGGCCGTCGAGGTGCGTGGGCTGGCCGTATTGGTCCAGCATCCACTCGCACTGCGTGCGGATCTCGCGCTCGAGGTGCGTCCGGTCGATCGCGTCCTCACGGAGCAGCGTCTCGAAGCGCTCCGGCGGATAGAATTCGCCGTTGCCCTGGATGAGCGACGCGATGTCCTCATTCTTGCTCAGGGGGAACCCCTCGGTGAGGCAGAGGTGCAGGCCCGCGGGCAGGTCGCGCTCGCGCGCGCGTCGCGCCGCCGTGTCGCTGTCGGTGCCGTTCGGGATCACGGTGGCGCTACGGACCGCGCCGAATTCGAAGGCCTGGAAGATGCCGTGGCTCCGCTGCGGGTTCATGCCGAGATCGTCGGCGTTGATGATGAGGAGGCGTCCGTCCACGCAGGGACGATGCCTTCTCGTCCTCTTGTCGTCCAGACCAGAAAAAAGCGCCGACACGTCGTCGGCGCCTGTCACGTGAGCGCAGCCGCTCACGCGTCGGTGTTCTTTCGCCGCAGGAGTCCCGCGACGGCGAACACCGAGACGAGAAGCCAGAACGACTCCAGGACCACCGTGGGCCCGAAGCCCTCCATCAAGGCGGAGATACCGAGGCAGAGCGCCCCGCTGATCTGCAGCGCCTGATACTTCAGTTCCGGCCTCAAATACTTGTTGCTCAGGAGGAAGTGGGCGATCAGGAAGATCGCGCTTCCGACATAGCCAAGGTGTGCCCATTGCATGATGGACTCCTATAAAAGGACGACGATTTGTTAGAGAACACCAAAGAATTGAAACAAAACATTTTTTTGCTGGAAGCAATTATTCAGATATAAGAAATTACTTCAAAAAATTCTTAAAATTTGATAATATCGGATCCACAGAATCCATGTCCGTCCTCGACCCCCTCCATCCCATCCACGGCGGCATTCTCGAATGCCTCGCAAAGTGGCCGAACCTCGATATGGAGGAGCTCCACAAGGAGCTCGGGAAAATCCGCGTCTCGGTGTCTCTCCCGAACCTCTATCGCACCGTGAGCCAGATGATCGATGTGCAGATGCTCGTCCGTTCGAAGGGCAAGGTTTCGCTCCACGGCGCGTGGATCGCGCACCTGCAGTCGTTCGCCGACACCGTCTCCGCGAGCCAGCACGATGCCGAAAAGGAGGCGAGCTTCGCCCTCGCGGAAGGGGAGCGCCGCGAATACGTGGCGCAGAGCCTGGCGCAGCTCGATCCCGTCTGGTTCCACGTGCTGATCCAGTGCGCGGAGACCGAAAAGGACCATGACTGGTACGCCTACAACAGCCATCCCTGGCACGTGATCGGCATGAACGAGACGGAATTGAACGGGTACCGCGCCATCGCGGCGAAGGGGATCAGTTGCCGCATGGTCTACGGCAACGACGACTTCCTCACGCGCTACGCACTCAAGCTCATCAAGGTGCCCCGGTTCCGCGCGTCGGTGCAGCCCAAGGCCGCGCTGCCCAAGGACGGGTACGCGGTGTGGGTCTGCGGGGAGTACGTCGTGGAGTGCCTGTTCCCGGAGTCCCTCACCAAGCGCTTCCGGTACTTCTTCAATGTCGCGACCTCCCTCGAGGAGTTCGAGCCCGAGCTCTTCGCCGACGTCTTCAAGATGAAGGCGCGCGTGAAGCTCACGCTGCGCCGGAACAAGAAGGATGCCGACGGCATTCGGATGCTCCTTAAAAAGAGCGTCTGATCACATGGGCAGGAGGTCCCGCGACTGCGTGTAGGCGCAGATGCGCAGGTATTCGGCGTACACGCGTCCCTGGGCATGCGGATCCTTCTGCCAAGTCTCGCGGTTCACCGTCACGCCGTCATAGACGGCGTCTTCCGTCCCGCACGTGATGGGAATGTCTCCGAAGTGCGTGCGGATCGTGCGGTAGCAGCGGCCGCTGTGGTGCGATTTGGAGGTGAAGACGATACTCGCGGGAATGATGCCGCGGCGGAGCAATTCTTCTTTTGCAAAGGCGACGTTCTGGGCGGTGTTCCGGGAACGGTCTTCCACCACGATGCGGTCCGCTTCGATGCCCGCGGCGAGAAGCGCATCGCGGATCACCCACGACTGCGGCACGGTCTCGCCGAGCGGTTCGCTGGCCATGTACCCCGTCGGCACGATGATCCTCCCGAGCCCGCGCTTCGCCATGTCCACGGCCACATCCCACCCGTCCTTGCGCGTGTATCCGAAGATTAGGAACACGTCCGAGGGCTTCGCCGGCGCTTCGTAGAAGACCGCGCGTTCGATCGCCGCGAGTTCCTCCCCGCTCATATCCGGAGGCAGAGGGACTTCCCGGGGGATGGGGCGCAGGGGCATGGGACGATTATGCCGAAATCACGGTCTTCGCGCGCCGTCGGGCGCGCAGCACCAGCAGGATGACCGCCGTGCAGGAGAGGACGGACCGGATGCCGTACACGATCGGCAGGGGATCACGCGCCATCACGGGCTCGATCATGCCGAAGAGAGCGGCGACGAGATTCAGCGACCACGTCGTGACCGGCTCCGTCGCTTCTTTCGCCGACCAGAGATGCGCGAGCGTGGGCAGATAGGCGATGACGAGGATTAATTGGAGGCAGAGGTGCGTGAGCACGTTCTCGCCGCTCAGGAGCCATCCGGCAAAAACGAGGAGGACGGCGCCGACGCAGCCTTTCTCGAATGCCGTGAAGCTTTTACGAATGTCCTTCCGAAAAAGGACGACAGCGAAGATCAGGATCGATGCCACGGAATCGACGAGGTTGTACGAATTCGACAGCAGCCCATCGATGCCCCGTTCGGAGAAATCCGTCGCGAAGCTGAGCGCAGTCGCGATCGTAAAGAAGAGCCAGGTTGCGAGAACGGGTTTTACCGTTCCGTGAGCGATCCCGAGGAGATAGATCGCCGCGTACGCCGCGATGCACGCGATCATGGAGAGCTGGATGAGGTAAGTCAGTTGAGTGGACATAGGGATATCTTGACGGGAATGCTCATGACTTGCGAGTGCAGTGAAAAAGTGAGAGGTTTGGAGGTTCTCCTTCCAATCAAAAAAGATCCACCAGTCCATATGCATACGATCAACATCGGCATTAATCGATACCTGAGGATCAGTGACCGAGAATGGACTGGTGGGCAATACTGGATTCCCTTCGACAGGCTCAGGGTGAACTTCTCATCCGATCGCAGATTATTTTTCTATTGAATTGAGAGATCGTTTTCATGGTGGGCAATACTGGATTCCCTTCGACAGGCTCAGGGTGAACTTCTCATCCGATCGCAGATTATTTTTCTATTGAATTGAGAGATCGTTTTCATGGTGGGCAATACTGGATTCGAACCAGTGACCTTACGAATGTGAATCGTACGCTCTAACCAGCTGAGCTAATTGCCCGGGAGTCGAAGTGTAGTGCTTCGCTTCGGACAGGGCAAGGAGCATGCAAAGAGACCGCGATGAAGTTCGGGCAGAGGAAAAAGTATTGTTAATTATAATTATTATAAATAGTTCACATACCTAACTATAATGGAATTAGGCAAACGCATGTCCGTCTGACTTCAAGAAAAATATTGACATATTCATAAATATCATTATATTGCAGCTATGAACAATTGTGATTCGAAAATGTCCAGCAGTGAGCTGCTCGCCGCCCAGCGTGCGCTTGTAGAGGATATCGAAGGCGGACTCGATCTCGAAACGGACGGCGATGGCCGTTTGGCCGCTTTATTGGCGAAACAAATCGGTGAAAACATTAATGCATGTTGTTCGGAAGACGGGGCGTTGCCGCCGTATGACGGCGTCGGCCTTCATTTGAAATAGGGCTGCATCGTTGGTCATCTGAGTTCATACTGATATCGTGCCCTCTATTCATCCTGACCGTCTCCTCTTCGAGGACCAGCACCTCCTGATCGTGAATAAACGCGCGGGTGAGTTGGTGGTGGCCGCCGAGGGGGAGGGGAAACTCCCGCTCTTTGATTATTTGAAGAAGGACTATCCGGGGCTTCGCGTCGTGCACCGTCTGGACTTCGGCACATCTGGCGTCCTCGTGTTCGCGAAGACCGCCGCCGCGCTCGAGCAGATCAGGAAGACAAAATTCGCCGGCTGGAAGAAGACGTATCATGCCATCGTCGGAGGCGCGATGGCGAAGAAGGAAATAACGATCGACCGCCCGCTCAAAGCCCGTACGAACGAAGCGATGGTGGATGCGATCACGCATGTGAAGCCGCTCGAAATTTTCCCCGTGGCGACGTACGTGGAGGCCCGTATCGATACCGGCCGGAAGCACCAGATCCGCAAGCACCTTGCTTCGATCGGTCATCCTCTCGTCTGCGATCCCGAATACGGGGATCCCAAGAAAGATCGCGGCTTCCGTCAGGTCTGCGCGCAGCGGAAATTCCTTCTCCATGCTTTTTCCCTCGACTTCCCGCATCCCATGGTCGGCACGCCGATCCATGCGGAAGCGCCGTTGCCCCAGCCTTTTGAGGATGCACTCAAGAGACTTCGCGGAGAGCGATAATTTCCAGTAGTGTAGGTGACGTCTTCTCTCATTTTGCCATGCGTGTCCTCTCCGGTATCCAGCCTTCCGGCATCGCCCACCTGGGAAACTACTTCGGTTCCATTAAGCCCAACGTCGAACTCATCGGGAAGGGTGACGTTATGCTCATGATCGCCGATTTGCATGCGCTCACTACCGTGGACGATCCGATCGCTTTCCGGGAGTATCGCCGCAATGTCGCTCTGGATCTTCTCTCCTCAGGCTTCGATCCGGGAAAGGGGGTCCTGTTCTTTCAATCGGATATCGCCGAACACACAGAGCTCGCGTGGATTCTCTCGTGCGTGACGCCGATGGGCCTGCTCGAGCGCGCCGTCAGCTATAAGGATAAAGTGGAGCAAGGTCTCGTCGCGAACGTCGGACTTTTCACGTATCCCGTTTTGCAGGCCGCCGATATTCTGCTGTATCGCGCCGATACGGTTCCCGTTGGCAAAGACCAGAAGCAGCACATCGAAATGGCACGCGATATCGCCCAGAAGTGCAACGCCAGGTTCGGCACCGACTTCGTCTTGCCCGAACCGAAGATCAAAGAAGACGTCGCCGTCGTTCCCGGGACGGACGGCAAGAAGATGAGCAAGAGTTACGGGAACACGATCCCGCTCTTCGGAGACGAAAAGGCCGTCAAGAAGGCGATCATGGGCATCGTGACGGACTCCAAGGGCATGAGCGATCCCAAGGATCCGGAGACCTGCGTCATCTATCAGATCCACAAGCTCTTCCTGTCCGATGCCGAGCAGAAAACGCTCGCAGACGAGTACCGCAATGGCCTCCCGTACGGCGAGGCGAAAAAAAAGCTGCTGCAAACGTATCTCGACGTCTTCGCCGAAAAGCGCGCCAAGCGCGACGGGCTTCTCCAAAAGACCGGCTATCTGGAAGAGGTCGTCCGAGAAGGTGCTGCGAAGGCTTCCGTCATTGCCCGCGCAACCATGGAACGTGTCCGCACCGCCGTCGGCCTCCGGTGATGGCGTACCGATTGATCCTTGCCTCGGCCAGCCCGCAACGAAAGTCGCTTCTTGGCGGACTCGGCGTGTCGTTCGAGACGCTCCCAAGCGGCGTCGACGAGGACGGGCATGACGAGCGTGATCCCGGGAAGCGCGCGCAAGTCCTGGCGTCCCTCAAGGCGAAAGACGTAGCGGTGAGGAATCCCGGGGCCTGGGTGATCGGTTGCGATACGCTCGTTGTTTCCCCGGAGGGAGAACTCCTCGAAAAGGCGCGGAATCCCGACGAGGCGCGGGCGATGGTGGCCGCGCAGTCAGGCGGGACCTCCGTCGTGCACTCCGGGCTCAGCTTGATCGATCCTTCGGGTAAGGAATTTTCCGGCCTCTCAAGTTCGTCCGTCACATTCCGACGCCTATCGGATACTGAGATCGACGCCTGGATCGCTTCGGGCATTTGGCGCGACCGCTCCGGATCCTTCCAGATCGACGGTCCCGGTCAGCTCCTGATCGAAAAACTGGAAGGGGATTGGACGAGCGTCGTGGGTCTTCCCGTCTATTTGCTCGGCGAGCTCTGCCGCACAGCTCAAGCGCCTTTCCTGAATCCGTTCTCGCTCAGTTAAGTCACAGGCGCGGGATGCGAATGTTCCTAAGGCGTTTCTTGAGTATTTCCTGATCGGGGCATCCGCGTGTCACTTCCTTCCAGAACCCTTTTCCGTGGCCGCGGAAACGACGGTGTGCGAACTCATGTACGATGACATACCGCAGCAGGTTTTTCGACGTGAAAAGAAGAACAGGATTGAGCATGATCACGCCATTTGCTCCGCAACTGCCCCATTGGCTCGATGCGTATCGAAGCGTGAGTCGGCTCCAAGACACCTGAAGGGTCGAATCATTGAGTTCATCCATGTATTCCTCGATTGCGTCGCGGCAGTGCTCCGCGATAAGACGCCAGAGGAAGCGATGCAGCGCCTCCCTGCGCACGCGGGGGGAAATCGTCAGTCGCCATCCGCGCCTCGTTCTCTGCGTCTTTACGCGCTTTCCCGCGATCAGTTCTATCGTGCATGGCGTTCCAATTATCGGCTCAAGGGTGAGTGCGGCAGCGCCGTCGAGAAGCGGACGCAACGGATCGATCGTTATCAAGTCGCGCCTTTTTTCGAGTGCTCTCGTCATTCTACGAACAAGGTTTGCGATGTGTTCCCGCCGTTCGGAGACCGAGAGTCCACCGGCGAGACGTATTACAATCGCCTCATCGCGCACAAAGGCGCGCGAGGTTCTGTTCCTCGTTTGTTCAATACGGACTGGGGGGTTCCTCTTTTTGCCCGGAGTCATGGTTGCAAGGACGAACGAGAGGAGGATGAGGATTCTACGAGCGGGAGAGAAAGAATCTTACTGGAGCACGAATGGAGACTCGTCATTGCCACGCCGATGTCCGTCGCAATCGGGGGAGAGTCTGCATTGTGATAGGCGAGGAGGGAACGCTCTGTTTCAAGCAGGCACTTTCGTGCGTCTTGCCAGGCCCTCTTTTCTTCCTCGTCGAGCGTTACGCCGTCGTTTTGAAAGGTCGAATCGAGCGTGAGAATCAGTTCCTGATTCCATGTCAGCAGCATTTCTGCACGCGCGGTCAAAAGCGATGTCGCGAACGGAATGCGGTATTTTTCGAGCAGATTTTTCCTGGCTTCGAGGATATCGTCCGTCGTCGCATAGACTTTTCCGTCGATTCCCAGGAGGACGGTATTCAATGCCTCTCGAAGGAGATCCAGGCGACTTACGGTCACCGAACGAATCGCGCTCGGCACTCCAGGCATCACGGAGAGCCAGTCGCTTTCATCGACAAGAAAATCCTTTTCCAGCGTGACCGTTCCCCGGAAACAGCGAAGTACGGTGGGAAATTTCGTATCGCGATTCGCACGTCGCAAGTCTTCGCGGCACGTTCGCCAAAGTTCCGCGCGCTTTCTTCGGAAGGTTTCGGCATGCGATCGGAACTGGGAATCGATCTTCACAAAGGCGAGCATCTTCGCGTGAAAATCTTTCGTGCGGGTCATACGCATTGTTTTGATCGTCGTCGTTTCTTCAAGGGCTGTTCCCGTTCCCGTCTGCGCCCCCGTTCCAGTGGATGCTTCCTGCGCGGAAGCGAAACACGGGACGGAAAGGAGAAGAAAAAATGAGAAAAAATGACGTCGATCCATGGCCGTAGTATAGCGCTTTCGTCCCCCGTGCGTGCTAGACAAACGAGCGGGCGGTGGTTCCGCCGATCAGCGCTTCGAAACTCTCGGAATATGTTTGCGAAGGGCTTCCATCACTACCTGCATATCGTCGTTGACGATCAGATGATCGAAGAGATCGCGTCGCTCCGTGAAGAATGCGAGATCCCTCGCCGCATTTTTCACCCTGTCGCGAATCGACTGCTCCGTTTCCCGTCCCCGGAGGCGGAGGCGATGCAGCAGGGAGCTCAGCATCGCGCGCCTGCTTTTGCCGGGAGGGAGGAGCCCGAAGCTGAGAATGGAACGACGTCCAAATGTGTTTGCCAGCCCCTGGAGCAAATGCATTTCCGTCACGACGACAGGCAGTTTCTTTTGCTTCCAAATGGCTTCAAGGTCGCTTCGCCGGTAGCCGTACCAACGATCTTCGAATTGCGAAGGAATATTTGTCGCAGCGACGATTTTTCCTGCCCGAAGCAATTCTGCGAACTTTTCCTTGCTGACGTGCCGATAATCGTCGAGATCCCCACTTTTTCTCTTGCGGGTCGTTACGATCGGCACGGGTGACGCGTATTCTGCGAACATCTTGATGGCGAGCCGCTGCACGGTCGTTTTTCCCACGCCGGATGGTCCGGTAAATGCCAGAATGTATCCAGGAAAAGCATTGGATTTCTTCGTCGGTTCACGCATCGTCGAAAGTTCTTCGAATGCGAGGTCATAGACGCGCAGGCCGTTCTTCTCAACCGTCGAAAGCCGCATCCTCGGACGCACACGCATCCCGATACTCGGAGAAGGGCAGTGCAGCGGCGCCAGAATCTTCGTCCCATCATCCAGAGCGATGAGGGCGATTGTCCGTGGCTGGTGTCCGAATCGTGCGGGCGGATGTGCGAGGACGGTGTAGGAGAGAACGGTGCCGTTCTGCCGGTTTTCGCGACGGGATTTTTGTCGTCGGGAAAGGGAAGCGGGAGTGGTCATGCTGCGGGGGAGGCGTTTTCGAAAATATGAACGGCGCAAGTGGCGCAGGCGCCGCCAAAATTATGTGCCATGCCGAACCTTTGGCCCGAGGTACGAAGCTGTTTTGCGATATCGATGCATTGTTTGACCCCGGTGGCCGCGACGGGATGTCCGCAGCCCTTGAGTCCACCGCTGCCGTTCACCGTGAATTTCGCGGAGGAAGGGTCGCGTAGCAGGGAACGATAGATCTCCACTCCGGTCCCCGGATCGGCAAAACCGAGATCCTCAAGGTTGATAACGGCGGCGATCGAGAAGCAGTCGTGTGTCTCCAGGTGGCGGATGTCACGGAGCTTTACGCCCGCCTCTGCAAGCGCTCGTTCGGATGCATCTTTGGAAGCCGCGAATGAGGTAAGCGTGGGACGGTCTGCGAGGCTGAGGGCGTCGCTCGCAATTTGCGATGCGCGCAGGGCGACGGGTCCCTCGAAGGCCGTCGAGAGGATGCACGCAGCGGCGCCGTCGCTGATCGGCGAGCAATCGAGAAGTCGCAGGGGGTCCGACACCAGTGCGCTTTTGCTCACCGCTTCGGGTGCTACTTCCTGCCGGAATTGCGCGAAGGGATTCTGAACGGCATTGCGGTGATGCACGGCGCTAACGAGACTGAGGTCTTCTCGCGTAAGGCCGTACTCATGCATGTAGCGACGCGCGACGAGACCAAAGATGCCTGGAAAAGTGATGCCGGAGGGCCGATCTCTTTCCGTATCCGCCGCTCCCATAAGTCCTTCAGCGACAGCGTCCGGGGACGCGTCACTCATCTTCTCCGCGCCGATGACGAGCACCGTCCTTGCACGGCCGCTTTCAAGCATGGCGCAAGCGGTGTGAATCGCGTACGCACCGGAGCCGCATGCCGATTCCACCCGTAATGCAGGCGGATGGTGCGGGAGAAGCGAGGAGGCGAGTGAGCCCGCGTGCGCCTGGCCGGAAAGAGTATCCCCAAGCATGTTGGCGACGACGATGAGATCGATATCCAGGACCGAGCAGGGCGATTGTTCGAGTGCGGCGGTGACAGCTTCGTCCATCAGGCACCGAATATCTTTGGTCCAGAGTTCGCCGAACCGGGTTTGCCCGTACCCGATAAGGAAAATATCTTGCTGCATGTCAGGCGCGAATGGCGCGGGAATGTTCAAGGTATTGACCGTAGGTGAGGTATTCCGTCGCTCGATGGTCGACCGGGAGAGGGGCACCGTCTCTCAACATCTTTAGAAGAAACGCATCCGAACCGGAGCCGGATCCGTACGAGACGAGAAGGATGCGGTCGTCTCTCTTTGCTTTTTCAAGAACGAATGTCAGACCGAGGGGCGAGCAGGCGCTGTAGGTGTTGCCGATCTGCGGCACGATGAAACCGAGATCGATCTGTTCGGGCGTGAACCCCAATTTTTTCGCTGCCGCCGCGGGGAACTTTGCGTTCGGCATATGGAAGACCGCATGATCGATGTCTTTCGGTTCGATATTTCCCAGCGCAAGGATCGCCTTGGTCGCCTCCTGTACATGACGGAAATAGGCCGGCTCGCCGGTGAAACGACCCGCATGGGTCGGGTACGTATCGCCTGAGGTTCTCCAAAAATCCGCGGTATCGGTGGTGAACGATACCGTTGCGTCGATCTGCGCAAGAGCGCCCTTATGTTTGGTGCTGCCGATAATCAATGCGGCAGCCCCCGCGCCGGCGGAATATTCGAGGGCGTCCCCCGGACGACCCTGTGCCGCGTCGGTACCGATGGCCATGCCGAAAGAGATTTGTCGGCTGCGGACGAAGGCGTCCACGATCTGCGCTCCGGCAGTTCCTGCCTTGCAGGCGAATTCCAGATCGGCACAGTGACAAAACGGGTCAAGTGCGAGTGCGGAGACAAGCATCGCGCTCGTCGGTTTTACGGCATAGGGGTGGCTTTCGGATCCGACAAACATCGCGGAGATTTCCCCCGGCGAGATTCCCGAAAGTTCAATGGCCTGCGTTGCCGCCTCGAAAGCCATCGTGTAACTGTCCTCGTCCGTTCCGGGCACGGTCTTTTCGCGAATCCCCAATCCGCCGGTGATCGCACGAGGATCCTGTTTCCACTGGGCGGCTATCGTCTCCGTCGTAATGCGGAAACGGGGAAGATACCTGCCAAAGCCGACGATTGCCGAATGTTCCTGCGGCATCCGACGAAGTGTACCACCGCGTCATCAGTTTTTCCCTCAAAAAATCACAGTCATTTCTTTACCGGCTTTTCGATCATCATGAGCCAGTACGAAGAGGTATCGACGGTATCCATCAATGTGTCTTGCAGCAGGGGAGTTTGTTCCTCCGGGAGTATCGCCGGCACGGAATTTGAGGTCGCAAGAGGAATTTCAAGAACCATAGTGTCTTGCGTCGGAGTCGTTCCTTGCACGGGAATTACCAGTTCGTCGTTCGGCAGGGGAATGCTCGGGGTAATTGCCTCCGTCGGGGCTGACGAGGGGGGAGTCACGGAGATGATATTCGTCAGTTCGATGGAAGAGGAGAGAGAAGAAGACTGTTCAGCGGAGGGCAGAGGGGCGTCGAACGGTTCGAATTCATACGAAGAGCCAACGGCATTGGAAACCGGCGTGGGCGATGTCGGTTTTGCGATTGGAGTGTCAAGCACGATCGGAGTCGTATCGGGATTGATGTTCTGGTCAACCTTGATAGGTATCGAAGGAGGCAATTGCACGGGCTTTATGTCAGGAGTCGTTTGTACGGGTGTCGGCACCGGGTTCTGCGGGTTGGATGGCTGCACAGGAGACGTCCACGGTGTCTGGAATTCCTCCATATCGTAATGGGCTCCGGGTTGACCTTTGTCCGCCAGGCAATACGGAGACGGAATGCTCCCTCCTTCCGTCCAGCAATCGGCCGGGCAGTTCACGGGGTTTTCACCTGCCAAGGGCTCGCAAGTCTGATTAGGATTACAAACTTTCGGATCCATTGCGAGGCAGAAACCTTGGCACTCGTTGCCGTCCTGGGCGTTGTCCGCAGTCGCGTAGATGCAGATGCCGAAATATCCCGGCGTCGGTCCGCAGCGATCTTTCGTCCGCTCATGAATGAAGTTGTCCAGCCCGTCGTCCGGGACAGTTTCCGGACCGAGTACCTGTTCCACGCCCGAAATCGGCTGCTCGGAAAGATTGATGTTGCCCTGGCGCACGCCGCAGAGACATTGCTGTCCGGATTGATAGGTCGTCGTCCAAATGCCGTAAGGAATGAAGTCGCAGGAAGTACCCCGTGCGGCTCCTTCTTCGCCTTCTTTTGCATGGACGCGTACCAGATCGCCATTGTCGTCGATTCCGTACTTGTACCAGCCCCCATCGCCGATGGCATGCTGCGCGCAAATCGATCGGCACTGTTCCGTTAATTCTTTTGCGGTGACGGCACTCACCGCAGGGCTCGCAAAGCGAATTCCCGATGCCTCTTGAGCGAGATCCGCCGTCAAATGTTTCCCGATTGTCGATGCATACCCGCTCACCGCGAGAGTGAGCGCCATGGCGCCCGCGTACCACTGAGGAGAGATCTGTTTCATTTTCATACTATAATACACTAAAAACAATATTTTTGCAATTTCATGGCTGTGTCCGATGGAAAGGTTTTTTTTACGAAGGTCTGGCGAGTTTCCTGTGTGCCGACGCGAGAGAATGAGATGCCTGAGCCGCAAGAAGGGAAAGTTCTCCCGCCGTCACCGCTGCGGCGATGCTCTCCGCGAGACGAATCTTGGGGGGAAGTCCTGCTTCCTCAGCGAGAAGCAGGCGTAGGCAGTTCACCTGCGCGGGCAGGGCCGTGCCACCGCCTCGGACGCCTACAAGAACGGCGGGTAAGCGTACCGTCAAAATTATTCCGTCGTCGGATTCTTCCAGGCTCGTATCCGCGAGTGATCCTTCCACCACATGCGCGGCATCTTGGCCCGTCGCGAGGTAGAGAGCTGCAATCACATTGGCGGCATGAAGATTTGATCCGATGGCGCCTGCAATCTCTGATCCTAATTCGAGTTTCGCCTTTGCAACTTCCAACAGTTTCTCTGGCGTGGTTTTCAGAACATCTTTGATCGTCGCATTGTCGATGAAGGCTCGAGCGATCGTCTCGATGCCTCGGCCCCGTTCATAGGTCCTGAGACTCGGCTTCTTGTCGCTGTCGACGTTCGCCGCGACAGTTACGAGAGCGAGCCCTTCCACGGTCCGCTCCGCCCAATCTCCCACAGCCTGCGCCGCAATCGTGATCATATTCATTCCCATCGCCTCGTCCGTATCGGCGGAGAAGGTCAGGAAGACGTGGTCCTCTCGCGTTTCAAGGTCGCCGGAAAGAACACGTAAATGCCCGCTCGTCGCCTCCGCGATTTTCGTCCATTCCTGTCGTTTCTCCTCCAATATCTTTGCTGCCTTCATTGCTCCTTTGCGCGTTTTCCAGGCGATGGAGCGCGAGATGCCGTGGTTCGTCGATTCGATTCTCAGGTTACCCGTCTGAGTGAGCGCCTTACAGCCGCGATTCACGCTCGCCACGAGCGCCCCCTCGGTGGTTGCGAGCGGCAGGTGAATATCGATGGTTTTACCGGAACTGAAAGTGGTTCTGAGCGGACCCGCGTATCCCACGGGCAGGCCCACCATGCCGATCATTTGCTCGCAGTTCACCTCGTCGGCATGGCCGATCGTTTCCGTGTCCGCCGTCAGTGCGCTCAGGTCGATGCCGAGCTCTTGTTCCACGCGTCGACGGCGCTCGTCGGTTCTCGCTTTCGCGTCCAGGCCGGAGGGGAGGGAGCGGAGGTCCATGCGCAAATCATGACAGCAGTCGGGCGCCAGGTCCCGTCTTCGTTTCAAACACCGTGCACCCGGCTTGCGCGCGGGCGAATTCCGCCGCTCGCTCGCGTGCGGCATCGGTGCAGAGCAAGTGAACCGTCGGGCCAGCGTCCATGGTATAGAGGAGCTCCAGGTGGTCCGCCCGTCGCAGTTCCTCGATGCCTCGGCGGATGGCATGCGTCTTCTCCGTGAGATAGCGGAGCGGAGGAGTACTGGTTTCCATCACGTGATGCATGTCGAGAGCGTCCTCTTCCGTCACGGCGGCGAGCTTCTCAAAATCGCGATCGCGCACGGCATCGATGCAGTCGCGCTGGCGGCGGGTGCGAATGGCTTCGAGACGTGCCGCGTACTGCGGGCTCGTCCACGCAAGTGCATGCCCCTCGGTCGATCCCACCTTCTTCTCTTCATGGCTGGGGATAATGACGAAATCATGGAGCGTCCAATGCCCCTCGTCCGCGATTTGGCGCGCGACGGAGGAGCCGATGTCGTTACCCTCACCCGCATCGAGCGTGACGAAGCCGCCGAAAAGCGAGCGTGCCGCGGAACCGGAACCCAAGCGACCGATGACGCTCTGCTGCGCGAGGCTGAGGTCGATCGTCGGGGCGACCAGTCCCGCGTATGCCTTCGCAAGGCAGCCGAACACGGCGGCCGAGGAGGCGAGGCCGATGCTCTGGGGAATGCCGGACCGCACGACGATCGAGACATTCCCAGGAATCGGATTCGCGTCGAGAGTCTCGAAGAAGCGTTTCGTAAGTTCAAGGTGCGTCGCGAAACGTTCGACGGCTTTTTCGTGGAGGACATTCTCCGTGCCGTCGCTCTCGAAAGAACGGACGGAGAGGACAGGGGAGTGATCGATGGTGATTTCGACCGACGGGTGATCGAGGGTCATCGAGAGCGAATCCGCCGCCGGAAGGCGGAGATCGTTCTTCCTATTTCCCCAGTACTTAATCAGGGCGATATTGGGCTGAGCGATGGCGGTGACGGGGGTCATAGAGGAAAAGGGAGCCCGCGGAGAGGGCACTATACCAGTCTCCGTCGTTGAAACTCACGGACGATTCGTCTCGATGATCGGATAGCCCGTCTCACGCAGCATCGCGAGGGTCAATTCGCCGTTCGGGAGCACCAGCACCATACCGCAGCCGCCGGAGCGGGCGCCGGCGCCGAGCACTTTCGCGGTGCCGCCGGTCGACTGCACGAGCGCGATCAGGCGCTGTGCCTCCGGGGTGACGACGCCGAGTCCTTCCTGCGCCCGCGCGTGGTCCCGCATGACGCGTTGCAGCGGTTCGCCGGCGATCAGGCGGCGGGTGCAGCGGCCGATGGCTTCCACGTACTGACGCGCCTGCTGCTCGCGTCCCCGGACCCACGCCACGAGATCGGCGGTGGTCTCGTTGGGCATGCCCGTATCCACCAGGACCGCTCCGTCGAGCGCGTTTCCCGGCAATGCCATCTCTTGCGGCGCTATGCCTTTCTGGAAGATCACGGGCCGCTCGTTCCAGATTACCGCGAAGTCGAGGCCGCTGTGCCCGGGGTTCACGGCGTCCTCGATCGCCAATGCCTGTGCGTAGCACGAGGGTCCGAAGATCGCCCGGCAGATCGCGATGACGAGCGCGGTCGAGGAGCCCATGCCCTTGCCGAGCGGGATGCCGCTCGTGATGCCGATCGTGCCCGTCACGGGCTTGGCCCGCGCCTCGCCGCAGAGCGAGAGGACGTTGCGAACGTATGATTCGGCGCGCTTGTCCGGAAGGATTCCGGAAAATCCGATCCCGAGAGGGGACTCGGCGTCTTCCCACGTCACGTCCGTGCGGAGCGTCGCCGGCACGGCGATCCCCGGTTCGCCGAACACGACCGCGTATTCCCCGGAAAGGATGATTTTGCCCACGGCGGAACCGCGCGTCATCGGCATGACTCCGGTAGTATGCAAGGGATGCACCACGACTGCACGTCATTCCGAGCCTTCGCCGACCGCTACCTTCCGGAGATCGAATCGTCGCTCGATTCGCTCACTCTCAGGCGCCCCGGCGAGCCTGAAGCCCTCAACGCCGCAGTGCGCTACAGTCTGCTCTCCGGCGGAAAGCGGCTGCGCCCGATTTTGGCGCTCCTCGGCGCGAAGGCATGCAACGCCGATCCCGCGGTCGCGCTTTTGGCTGGAAGCGCGGTGGAGATGGTCCATGCGTTCTCGCTCATCCACGACGATCTGCCCTGCATGGACGACGACGCGCTCCGCCGCGGCAAACCGACGAATCACGTCGTGCACGGCGAGGCGATGGCCCTCCTCGCGGGCGACGCCCTCCTCGCCCGTGCGATCGCGCTTCTGACCGATTCCGAATCGGCGCGCATCCTTGCCGAGGCCACGGAACGGATGATCGAAGGCCAGGTGCTCGACATGACGGCGGAGTCATTGCCGTCCGTGGACATCGCTTTTCTCGACGAACTCAACGGAAAGAAAACAGGCGCTCTCCTCGCGGCGGCCCTGGATCTGGGCGCCGTCGCCGCGGGCGGGTCCCCCGAACGTCGAGAGAGCTTAAGACGGTACGCCCAAGCATGCGGTCTCGCGTTTCAGATCACCGATGATCTCCTCGACGTTCTCGGCGATGAGAAGGCCGCCGGCAAGAAGGTGGGAAAGGATGCCCGGAAAGGGAAGAGGACGTACCCCGCGGTTCTCGGTGTCGACGAGAGCCGCGCGCGCGTCGACGCCCTCGTGAAGGAGGCTTGCGACGCCGTCGCCGGTTTCGGTCACGCGGCGGAGGAACTGCAAGCCTTCACACTCTCGCTGCCGGATCGCTCGGCCTAAGCGCCGAAGCGGCGCTCTCGCTTGGCGTAATCGTCCACGGCGGTCTTCAGGTCTTCCGTCGTGACGTCGGGGAAGTGCTTTTCGAGGAAGACCCATTCCGCGTATGCCGTTTGCCAGAGGAAGAAATTGCTCGTACGTTTTTCTCCCGAGGTCCGTATCACGAGGTCGATATCGGGAAGTTCGGGATGATCGAGTGCGGAACTGATCGTTTCTTCCGTGACGCCCGTTGTAGAGGAGAGGCGGCTGACCGCCCGAGTGATTTCATCTTTTCCTCCGTAATCGACGGCAAGCTGAAGCGTGAAGCTGGTTCGGTCGCTTGTGCGTTCAATCGCTCGTTCAAGCTGTTTTCTCAGCTCCGGGCTAAAACGGTCCGCTCTTCCCGCGTGCACGATGCGCACTCCTTTTTCATACAGCTCTTCAGTTTTTTCTTCGAGATATCGCGCGAAGATTTGCATAAGCTTTTCGACTTCGTCCGGGCTGCGCTTCCAGTTTTCCGTGGAAAAACACCAAATGGTAAAGGTGCCGATTCGGCCGTCTTCCCGTGCCCAATTGAGGAGCGTTTCAAAGTTCTTCGCTCCGTTTTCATGTCCTTTCCAAGGCTGCAGGAGTCTCTTTTTTGCCCAGCGGCGATTCCCGTCGGGAATCACCGCGATGTGGAGAAGCGGGGGAGTCGTCATGCGGCGAGGGCGATCGGAAGGCCAAGGTGGAACCATGGTGCAAACGTTGCAGGTCTGTCCGTCATAGACTTCTGCAATTCGTCTACCGCAACCCAGCGGCAGTCGGAAACTTCGTCGGGATTCGGCACTGGTTCAAGATCCGCCTCGCCAACGAGTACCGTGACGTACTCGTGTTCCGCTCCGCGATTTTCGGGGTCAATGGCATGATAGACGAATGTCCCCGCAGGTCGAAGATCGCAGAGACAGCCCAGTTCTTCTTTCAGTCGCCTCCTACCCGCGGATTCGGGAGCCTCATCCGCAAATGGATGACTGCAGCAGGTATTTGCCCAAATGCCGGGCCAGAGAAGTTTCTTTTGTGAGCGTTGCTGAATCAACATTTCCTTTCCGTTCTTGCCCCGTCGGAAGACATAGACGGAGAATGCGCGATGCAGCATGCCCGGAATGGCATGGGCCTCGAGGAGATCGGCTTCTCCAAGGGCTTTGCCTTCATCATCGGTGAGCGTTACAGTTCGTTTCATAGGGGAGTAAGGATGCCGTAGAAATGCCTTTCTCACAAGGTACCGGAAAAATACTTTTGTGAGTTTCTTGACTCTGTTAGTTCACCTACCTAATATGAAATGCATGACTGATAATGCAATTCACGAGAGAACATTTTTGCGACTGACGCGCGCATCGTCGCTCATCGGAAAGATTGTTTCCGATTCCATATTGCCGTTCGGACTTACGTTAGGCGAGTATAATTTCCTTCGTATCGTCGAGCTGAATCCCAGAGTCACCGCGCGCGATATCCAACGCGAATTGGCCGCCGCCGCGCCGTCTGTCGCCCAGATGGTCGCCCGTCTCGAAAAGAAAGGCTTTCTCAAGCGTGATCGCAGCGGCGACGACGGTCGTATGATGCATCTACGTCTTACCTTCTGGGGATCGCGTGCGATAAAGAAGGGCAAGGCTGCGATCGAGAGCGCATTGAAGGACATGAAACTCAATCAAAAGACGCTTTCTACGGTCATAGCGTCCCTCGACAGCCTCATTGATTCTTTGGGGGAGGCTGAAGAGACCGAATGATCATGTCATGAAGATCGTTGCGAGGCCGAGGAAAGCCAGGAAACCGCAGCAGTCCGTAGCCGTCGTGACGAAGACCGTACTTGCCACGGCCGGATCGACTCGGAACCATCGAAGCACAATGGGAATGAACGCTCCGAAGATGCCTGCGACCATCAGGTTGATGATCATGGCGGCGCAAAGGATCAGTGCAAGGTCAATGCGATGATTGAGCATGAGCACGGTGATCGCGACGATACCGCCGTTAATGAGCCCGTTTGCGAAACCTGCGATGAGCTCTTTTGCGATGAGTTTTACCGTCTGTCGCCGATTAATCTCGCCGAGAGCGAGTCCGCGAACCGTCACCGCGAGCGCTTGGGTTCCCGCGTTTCCACCCATACCCGCGACGATGGGCATGTAGACCGCAAGGATAGGAAAGAGGCTGATCGTGTTCTGGAACAGGGAGACCACGGATGCCGCGAGGAATGCCGTTCCCAGGTTTACGACAAGCCACCACCAGCGGTGACGAATGGAGGAAAGGGGGGAGCCAAGAAGTTCCTCCTCCGTGCTCACACCCGCGAATCGATAGACATCTTCCGTGGCTTCCATTTGGGCGACTCTCAAGAGATCGCGCAGATGAATAATGCCGAGGAATCGGTCTTTCTCGTCGACGACGCCGAATACGTCGCCCTTTTCTCGTGTCGCAAGCTTCAATACTTTTTCCTGATCCGTTCCGTGCGGGATTGTCGGCAGCCTCTGCATGAGATTTTCCACGGTTTTCCCCGCTCCGCCGAGCATGAGCTGTTTGTACGGAACGAAACCGCGGACTTTGCCCGACTCCTCGCGAACGACTACGAGCGGGCTCTGACGATGCTCCGTTACATACTCGCGAACACGTTCGGCTACCTGCTTCAAATCATCCAATGGTCCGACCGTGATGAAGTTGAGATCCATGAGACCGCCGGCGGATTCGGGGTGGTATCGCAAGAGCTTCTCCACGCGCATTCGGCGGTCGCCTTGCATGTGCGAGAGAACGGAACTCTGTCGATCTTCGGGAAGAAACTGAATCACGTCCGCCGCATCGTCTTCCACCATGAAGTGCAGAAAACGCGCAATCATCGGATCCGGAATGCGTGGCAATATGAATGTTTTTGATTCGTCGGTGAGGCTCATGACTACCTCTGCCTGTACCTCGGGCGGAAGCATCGCAAAAGTCTTGCGCTTTCCGTGATCGAGCTTGTTGAGGAGCCGTGCGATATCCCCGGACCGATGCTGAAGCAGGAGCTGTCGCAGCCGCCGATCATCTTTTGCCCCTAAGAGGGCATCTGCCTGCGCGGTAAGTTCGGTGAGCTGCATGCGGATACAACGAAGGCTCGTGGCCGCGGTTTTTGGCTGGTATGCGGCCTCCTGTCATCGCTAGTCTACACCTCGTCGCATGGCTTGAGTAAAGGCGTTCCGAGTGGATTGTGCATAAAATTGATGGAGTCAAGACTTCGCTTCTCATGGCGGCGAAAAGCATCTAGAATCCGCGCTGTTCCGATGCGGGTATAGCACAAAGGCTAGTGCGCCAGCCTTCCAAGCTGGACATACGGGTTCGAGTCCCGTTACCCGCTCCATTATTTGCTCCGCCTGCATCGTCACCCCGCGTTTTCCGTGACGACGGGGTGCGTGTTTCTTGCGGGACTCTCTTGTGAGCAACGACGTCGGGGAAACGGAAAAGAGTTCCGGTGCCTCCTGAAATGCATCTCTGGCCCCAATACGGACGACAATGCGACAGAAAACCGGTGTCGCCCGTCTGAGGCGACGGGTATGCTTTCTCCGGTGAAAAAGCGAAAGAATCCCCTAGCGCAGTTCGACGTGTCCCATCTGGGCGATCGCTGTATTGCCATCGTGGGAATGAACGGCATCGGCAAATCACGTTTCGGAGCGCGTCTGGCATTCGCACTCGGATTGACATTCGTCGATTCGGATCTCGCATTTCGCGAGAAACACGGTGCGGAGAGATCGTACATCGATACGCATGGTTGGCCTGCTTTTCGTGCGGCAGAAGAGGCGATTGTCATTCCTTCCCTCGTTTCCGGGCGAGTCGTTGTGCTCGGGGGCGGCGCGGTGGAGTCCGCAGCCATCCGCGTCGCACTGAAGAAAAAGGCGCTTGTGCTCTGGATTCAGGCAGGAAAAAAACGAGCACATCGTAATTTGCAACGCGCACGTCTCGCTCGCCCGGAGTTCGCATCGGGTCTGACCAGCGATGCGGTGCAGAATCTCATAGTGCGAAGAACGCCTTTCTACGAAGAAGCCGCCGATATCCTTCTCTATCCTCATGTACGGTACGAGGATCAATTGTCGATGACGCTCACATTACTCAGTCGTCACATCGCGTCCCGTCGCCGGAACGCTTCAGCGTGATGTCTCGCGCTCTGCGAGTTCCTGCAGTCGTTCGTCGCTCGGTTTCACGAACGGATTACAACGGAGAATCCGCCAGAATGCTTTTGCCGATCCCACGACCGCACCGCGTTCCCGCAGCTGCTCGACGGCGTACTGCGAGCACGTGGGGGAATGGCGGCAATATCCATGGGGATACATTCCGCGAAAAGCGCCATGGTCAGGCGAAAGAGTCTTCTGATACAGTCTCACGCAGGAAATGAGGATTTTCCGCGGGAGATAACGAAAGTAGACAAAGAGAGATCGCAGCACGAAAGTTGAATAAGAGAATTGCTCATGGAGTATACACCTCTGTAGCCTCCGGCAGGACACCCCGAGCCTAATTTCGGGAAAAACATGGTCATCACTCTCGATGCACTCGTCGGCACTCTCTACGCCATCGTGGCGCTCATGATCATCGTTGTTCTGTATCATCTCCTTTTCATCGTTGTGGATGTGAGGAAGATGACCAGAAGGTTCGAAGACCTGACTTCCGAGCTCGAGGCGATGCTCCTCAAGCCCATTGCCATTCTGGATCAGGGGTTTCAATGGATGATCGATCACCTCGAGAAGCAGAGGCACAAGAAAAAACATCATCATGTGGACGTCGATAGGAAGTGAGTGATGACGAGTGATTCGTGATTGGTTACCGGATTTCTGGTCACTAATCACTATTCACCTACAAAATCGACTGCTTATCGATGAACACGCGGATGAAGAGCCGCTTGAGTACCTCGATAGAAGCTTCCAGGATCTCCGCGAGCAGGGAATTGAGACGACGAATTTTCGCATAGATCTCATTGAGGCGATGTGCGGATCCTGGGCGAGAACTGCGTGCCGCCGCATGAGCCTCGCTTTCGAGGGAGTAAACCTCCTTTCGAATGTGTTTTTGGAGTTTTTCGCGAATAACGTCAGGGCGGGGGATTCGCTTGATTGCGAGGTCGCGTACCGTCACCGCTTGGTCGTCACCTTGTCCGCCTGTACCGCCACCGCTACCCATGTCGCCCGAGCGGTCTTCGCCCGTGGTTTCACTCACGCGCGCATTTAAATTCTCGAACGTCTCCAGGAGGCTGGTGAGTTCCGCAAGCTTGACGGGCTGTTTTACGACAAGCTTGCTCGTTTCAACCGAGCGCATCGTTGTCAGGCCCTTCTCCGGTGAGGAAGCTGCGTTTGCCATGTCAATGCTTATATTTTCTCTTATTTTAGCCTAAAAGTCAATAAAAAGGCGATTTGATCGGGAATTCTTCGCTTCCCCGTACTACAATCCGAACATGACGGGAGATACCATTTTCCATCGCATTCTGAACAAGACGATTCCTTCAACCGTGGTCTTCGAGGATGACGAGACGCTCGCCTTTAAAGACATTCATCCGAAAGCCGCGACGCATCTGCTCTTCATTCCGAAGCATTTCGTGGAATCGATCGCCACGATCACCCCCGAAACGGCGCATCTTCCCGGCATGCTCATCCTGAAGGCTCAGAAGTTCGCTGAGGAGAAGGGGGTCGATGGCTACAAACTGACGTTCCATGTCGGTAAGGATGGCGGTCAGGAGGTGCCCTATCTCCATCTGCATTTCCTGAGCGACAAATCCCTTCCCTAGTCATGCTTTTTGCAAGTGATGACGGCATGTTGCTCAGTCCCGAGACGCTCGAGACGCCGGCGCAGACCCTTGTCGCGGATATCGAGCGCTTTGCCCCGATTCATGAGAGACTTCAGGAGTATTTGATGAAAATGATCGATACGGTGACGGGACGTACGGCGTTCCCGATTGTGGCACGCCAGAGCGTTTCGTTTCCGCTGCACGGGGTGGACAAGGTGGCAATCCAGGAGATCTATAGCGGCGCAAGTCAGGTGCATCTCCTTCTCGATCGTCTGTGTTCCGTTCGCGTCGAGCCTGCGTGGCACGTCCCCCTTGTTATCCAGGCGCGCGCGAATCAAGAAAAGAATCAAGAAGATTACAATAGAAGGATACTGAGCATTCTCCGCTTTCGGGCAGGTTTGCATACGGTGAACGCATTTTCAGATCTTCAAGGCGGAATCATCGTTCCCGTGAATGAGACTGACCCCACGAATATCTCGACGCTCTATGAATCCGTTCATGCGATAGCACGTGATTACGGTTGCGGAGGGGTACGGTTGCGCATCAGTCAGTTCTTGCGCGAGGTACCCGGTCGGTACACAGATTCCTTTTCTCATGGGAGATCATCCGTCGACACGCCGAACCTTCGCGATCTTCAGACGCCGACCTGCGAATGACAAAAAAGAGGCCCGTACGGGCCTCTTTTTTTACCGGCGGAAGTGATTACGCCTCGTATCCGGCTTCCTTGGCTTCGTCTTCGGTCTTGAAGTAGACGCGCTTGTCTGCCTTGATTTTCTTGCCGGAGGCGGACTCTACCTCGTAGTACTTCTTTCCGGCCTTCGAGGCGACGTACTTCATGCCTTCGGGGATCTCGACGGCCTCCTCTGCTTCGCCTTCGGCGCCGGAACCCTGCTCCTCGGCCTCACGCTCCTGCTTGAGGCGCTCCATGGTCTCCTTGTCGATGGGCTTCAGCGCCTTGATGGAGAGACCGATTCTCCGCTCATCCACGTCGATATTGATAACCTGCGCATCGATCTTCTGCCCGATCGTGAGGGCTTCCGCGGGATCGGTGATCTTGTGGTGCGCAAGTTCGGAAAGATGGACAAGACCGTTGATATCGCGCTCGAGCTTGATGAAGGCGCCGTAGTCCGTGAAGCGGACGACGGAACCCGTCACCTTCTTGCCCACGGGGTAGCGCTCGGCGATCTCCTCCCACGGATCCTTCGTGAGTTGCTTGATGGAAAGCGAGAGCTTCTCTCCTTCGATGCCGATGACCTTCACCGTCACCTTGTCGCCGATCTCGGCGAACTCGGCCGGGTTTTTGACGTGGCCCCAAGCGATCTCCGAGATGTGAACGAGACCTTCGAGGCCGTCAAAGGCCACGAAGAGACCGAATTTCACGATGCCGCTGACGATGCCTTCCTTCACCTCGCCCGGCTTGAGGTGCTCGAGGGCCTTGGCGCGCTCCTCGGCCATCGCCTCGCGCTCGGAGACGACGATCTTTCCGGCCTCCTCGTCCATCGTGATGATCTTGACCGTAAAGGTGTGGCCCACGAACTTCTGGAGACGGTGGATGATTTCGGACGGATCGGCGTTGTTGACGCGCGGGTAGTTGACCGGCGCGAGCTGGCTCACCGGGAGGAAGGTGCGGATACCGTCGATGTTCGCGAGAAGGCCGCCCTTGTTGGCCTCCGTCGGGACGAACTTCATCGTGGCGTCGCTCTCCACCTGGCGGTGGAAGCGGTCCCAGGCCTTCTGCTGGCTGGCCATGCGAAGCGACATGACGATCATGCCTTCGTCGTTTTCTTCCTCAAGAACGAGGGCGGAGACGGAGTCTCCGACCTTGAGTTCGCGGAACGTGTTGAAGGAGTCGCGAAGCTCGCGACCGGAGACGATGCCGGTGGCCATGCCGCCGATATCGATGAGGAGCTTGTTCTTGCCGCGGTAGACCACGGTGCCCTCGACGAGTTCGCCGGGCTGGACGCGGAGGATGGGCGGCGCTTCGCGAAGAAGCTGGTCCATCACGGGGTTCACGGGGGTGGCGGAGCGTGCCATAGAGAAGAAGGGGTGCAAGAGGAAGGAATAAAGAAGCAGGGCGGAACCCTTGCACGAGCGGTTCCGGACGCGCTTACTTTGCCCCAAAACGTAGCTTTCGGTCAAGAGACGCCCGGAAAAAGGCCGTGGCAAGAACAAGCCAAAATCTTCAAGCCCTACGCCCTACGCTTATAATACCGTCTTGTCCGTTTTCATCTGGCTCTCCTCCGGGACCTTCTGTTCTTGGGAGGTTTTGGGGTTGTAGATGGAGTAATAGAGTTCGATCAGCTCATGGGTGGAAAGACGCTTGCTCTTAAGACCGATGTTCTCAAGGCCGGCCTGCACCAGATTCATGCGCTCCTTCAGGAGCTTGCTCGTTTGCGTGAATTCGCGGTTCCGTTGTATTGCCTTGGATGTCGAATCATCCGGAGAGATCCAGGCGAAAAACTGCTCGATCAGCGTCTTCTTCCGCTCGTTTCCGTCGACGGGAACGATCACGTAGAAACGTTTCTGCATGATGTCGGCAACGTCCACGAGGCGTTCGACGAAGTTCGCATAGGCAAAAGTTTGCGATTTGAGCAGATCGTTCTGCTGATTCGTGCCGATGGTTCTCAGTTGCTGAATATACGGGTCAATATTCATCTTCGCTGACCGTATGACGATCTGCACCGGGAAGTTCAGCGTATTCACGAACGATTCGTATCCCGAGATGATGCCCTGTTGTTCGGTTTCACTCTTCAGGTTGAAGTTGAGAGCCTCGATCTGGAGCACGCCGCGGTATCCGTTGTTCTTGAGAAGTACCGTGTCGTTGCGGATTTCCGCGATCGGGAGGAAGCGCTGCGTCGACTGGAGCGAGCTCTTCTTCCGCTGCCGAACGGTGACACCTTCAGGGCGCGTCATGAGAAGGGGAGGAAGAGGGCGGGAAAATGTCTCTGAATACGGACAGGTCGGAAAGATCTCCGTCTTTCTTCGTTTCTTGCGTATCGCTGTTCGGTAATGCGAATTCCGTCGTTACGGGTTCCCGCTTGTGCTCCTCGGCGGGAGGCGGGGTCGGAATCATGGTTGGAGCTGGTTTCCACAGACGATCCATCGCCGTGCTTAACTCTTCGATTTGCGTCTCCGGGCGGATCGCGGGAGCCGCGGTTTTCTTCGGTTTTTCCTCGACGATTTTTCCGCTCGTCCGGAAATTGATGGAGATCCCCGTGCGCGGTGCCCAGGTCCGCTTGCTGGGCTTCTGGGAAGCTTCGAGTACAAGCAGGAGAATGCGCGTGATGCTGAGATCGTTCACTTTCACCATCGCGAAAATCGCCGCGATTGCCGCCGGAATCCAGGCGATGATGGCGAGCGGAATCGGTACGGTTCCGAGTGCTTTCTGAAGCGATCCGAAGATGATGTAGCTGAACCCTCCGCCGATCGCGATGATGATGATCTGCCGGAGCGTCACCGGGCCGATGATGCGGTCCTCGATGTAGACGTTCTGCGGGATTTTGACGGGTTCGATCGGCATGTGGGTGTTGATTCAGAGAATCCCACCAGTATACCAGGTTTTTGGCTTATGGGAAAGGAGGGTAGGGGATCGAAATCCCTCGGATAAGGACCAAGGGTTTTCGCTTGGTGCTCATAAAATCGAGGATGGCTTTTTTGGCTAACCGTCAATCTTTTTCGAATGCAACGCGTTGAGCGCAGTCTCGAGGGTGCGAAGGAATGACGTTTTACGCTCAGATTCTTTCACTGAAACGAGACTCTCCTGTGCCTTTGCGGCACAGCGCAGAAGATGCTGGCGGAGCATCTCGCCCAGCGCCTTGGCTTTCGGACGTTGATACAGAGCGTCGAGTGCGGCCAATGCCTTTTTCCAACGATTCCCATAGCCCTCTTCGGTAGAGTCGATATGCCATGTGGCGGGGCCGAACTCTCTTTTTTCCGGGTCATGCAGGAGACCTTGCGAGCGGATATCCGCATAGTCGCGCATCGCTCCCGCAGCCAACCATGTCCGATGCATGGCGATGCTCGTCGCTTCTTCCGAAAGGTTCAGGCGTTCCAGGCGTTCCTCGATCGGCTTGAGAGCCTGAATGAGGCTCAGCCCCTCGTTGTCGGGATCTTCCCAGTTCGTCGCGAACAGTTGGGTCTCGAGTGCTTGCACAATGCGCGCAATATCATTCCTCATCGTTCCCGCCGCGATATCTTCACGAGTCAGATTTCCAAGAAACGTTTGGAGTTTTGAGGGATTCCTCAGAATGAGCGCCGCGTGTTCTACGGGTCCAGCGGGAGTCGATGCCCCGCTCGTTTTCGGGACGATGGAAAGCCCCAGCTGAGCGAGTGTCGTCGCGTGCTTGTCCCAAAGCGATTGAATTTGTCCGCGACGTTTTGCCTGAAGATCTTCGATTGTCTCTGTTGTCTGCGCCTTATCATCTGCATTTCCTCTTGGTGCTTCCTCATCTTCGATTTTAATCAGTGTTGAAAAGAGATCGAACATGCCACGTCCGAGCATCGGCCCGACACCGTGCTTCTCGACATCGAGAAGGAGTTCATGCAGGTTGGGTTTTTCGATGTTTTTTATGTGTGTGAGGGGGAAGAAATGAATGAAAGAGGAAGTCCGCTCATGCGGTCACTTCCTCTTGCTCTTCGATTTTGGACTCCGCGACCTGATCGTTTCCGCGCACCAGGGCAAGTTTTCCCTTTGCGTCGACCGTGACGCCGATCGTGTCTCCTTTGCGGAAGATCTCCTTGAGGACATTCTCGGCGATCTCGGATTCCACCTGTTCCTGGATTACGCGTCGGACCGGACGGGCGCCGTACTCCGGATCGAAGCCTTCTTCGGCGAGCTTGGCGATGGCCTTGGCGTCGACGGTGAGTTCGTAGCCTTGGTTTTTGAGGCGGGAGGCGAGTTCGTCGATATGCACTTTTACGATCTTGCGAATGTGCTGCTGATTCAAGGCATTGAAGACGATGACGTGGTCGATGCGGTTGAGGAATTCCGGGCGCACGTGGTCCTTGAGTTCACCGATAACCTCCTTGCACTTCTCTTCGTACTCCATTTCCTCCCGCTTGGCGTCTTCTTCGATCTTGAAGCCGATCTTCGCGGCCTGTTTCGTGAGCTTCGCGGCGCCGATGTTGCTCGTCATCACGATGATCGTATTCGTGAAGTCCACGCTCTTGCCCTGCGCATCGGTGAGGCGTCCGTCTTCCAGGATCTGCAGGAGAATGTTGAAGAATTCGGGGTGGGCCTTTTCGATCTCGTCGAAGAGGACGACGGAATAGGGCTTGCGGCGCACGGCCTCCGTGAGCTGGCCGCCCTCCTCGTAGCCGACGTAGCCTGCGGTGGCGCCGACGAGACGGGAGACGTTGTGGCGCTCCATGAATTCGGACATGTCGATTTTGATCAGGGCGTCATCGTTGTTGTAGATCTCGCGGGCGATCGTGCGGACGAGCTCCGTCTTTCCGACGCCGGTGGGACCGAGGAAGAGGAACGAGCCGATTGGGCGGCGACTGTCGGAAATGCCCACGCGGCTGCGACGAATGGCACGAGCGACTTTCTTGATCGCGTCGTCCTGGCCGATGATCGATTTGCGGAGAACGGTTTCCAGGTTCGTGAGGCGCTTGGCTTCCGTCTTGAGGAGCTTCGTGACGGGAATGCCCGTCATGCGTCCGATGACGACGGCGATGTCATCCTCGGTGATGGTGATCGGCGTACGCTTGTCGCCGTCCTGAGCGCTCCTGGCGGTATCCAGTTTCTCGCGAAGCGACTGCTGTTCCTGTTTCAGTTTCAGGGCCTGATGATATTTTTGGTCGCGGACGGCGAGCTGCTGTTTTTGCGTCAGCTGCTCGAGTTTTTCCTCGATCTTGCGGATCTCGGGATCGCCGTCGGCGTGCTGCAGGCTCTTTCCCGCGGCGGTCTCATCCAAGACGTCGATGGCTTTGTCTGGCAGGTATCGCTCCGTGAGATAGCGTTTGCTGAGGTTCACCGCAGCCTCGATGGCGCCGTCGGTGATCGTGAGGTGATGGAAGTCCTCGAAACTCTTCTTGAGTCCCGAGAGGATCTTGATGGCGTCCTCCGGCTTGGGTTCGTTCACCATGATCGACTGGAAGCGGCGTTCGAGTGCGCGGTCTTCCTCGATGGTCCGGTATTCGTCCAGCGTCGTCGCTCCGATAACACGGAGGATTCCGCGGCTCAAAGCGGGCTTAAGAATGTTCGCGGCGTCGAGTGACCCCTCGGCTGCTCCGGCACCCACGACCGTGTGGATTTCGTCGATGAAGAGAATGACATTCTCCACCTTTGAAGCCTCTTTGATGATGTCGTCGAAGCGCTGCTCAAACTCGCCGCGGTACTTGGTGCCGGCAACGAGGGATCCCATGTTGAGCACCAGGAGGCGCTTGTCGCGAAGATTCTGCGGCACTGCGTTCATTACGATTCTTTGCGCAAGGCCTTCCACGACTGCGGTCTTTCCCACGCCCGGCTCTCCGATGAGTACGGGGTTGTTCTTCGTCTTGCGGTTGAGGATGCGGATGATGCGTTCGATCTCCTCGTCTCGGCCGATGATCGGATCGATTTTGCCCTCCTTGGCGCGCGCGACAAGATCATCGGTGAAGTAGTCGAGCACCGGCGTCTTGCTCTTGGGGTCGCCCTTGCGTCGGCGTCCGCCCATCGCGCCGTCTGCGCCTTCCGGGCCGGCAGGAATGCCGCCCTGTTGACCGGGCTGCATGCCGACGATCACGCCCTGGAGTCCCTGGAAGAAGGCTTCGAGGGATTGCTCGAGGTTGCGGTTTTGATTCTTGAATTGGTTGATCTGGCCGAACATTTCCTCGACCCGCGCCCGAAGATCCTCAGGATCGACTTGCATGTTTTCAAGGAGAACGGTCGCAGCGTTCTTGCCCGTCGAGACGAGTGCGTGGAGCAAGTGTTCCGTGCCGACATTCGCGTGGCGGAATTTGTGCGCCGTCACTACTGCCTGCTCGATGAGCGTATGCAAAAACGTACTGAGACCATGTTTCACATGCTGCCCCTCGATGTTGGGATTCTGCATAGCGCGCAGCAGGATGCGTACGTTTTCCAGCGTCACCCCGGCGCCCGTAAAAATAGAGAAACCGAGGGACTTCGGAATGCTCAGGAGACCAAGGAGCAGATGCTCCGTGCCGATATACGGGCTCTTCATTGTCTTCGCCTCTTGTTCGGCGATCTGAAGCGCGAGCTTGGCATTCGGAGTGAAACGATCGAAAGGATGCATACGCTGTACGGAAGTGGGGGGAGTTATCACTCTAGAGTATTGAGTGATAATCGTCGAGAAGATTCCTGGGAAAATCGATGGGAACGATGCTTAAGGAATCGGGATATCGTACCGCCGGCGAACGGCAGTGTCGATTCACAGGAAGTGACTGCTCTGTCGTCGTAGCGAAATGTCAATTGTCCTTCACGAATTGGCTTCAAACTGCGAAATTCACGCAGAAATCGTCGCCCCTATTCCCTGCTCTTCTGCTCCGGAGAATTGAGTGCGCGCATGTCCTCCAGGAAGAGCGCAAGAATCGTCATGACGGGAATCGAAAGGATGACGCCGAAGATCGGGTGGATGACATCGGGGAAGCTGATACCAACGAGCATCGCGAAGGTGATGGCGACGGCGGAAAGTCCCACCGCGCGCTTCATGACGAGAGGAACGATGAGATTGTTCTCGCACCATTGGATCGCGTAGTAAACGATCGCGACGATGAAACCCCAGAACCATCCGCCCTGCGTGATCGCGATAATGACTGCCGGAACGGCGGCGATGAGCGGACCGACGATGGGGACGAATTCGGTGAAACCCGCAAGAACTGCCAGCGTGAGGGCGTACGGCATCCGCAGGATGACGAGTGCCAAGAACACGAGGATGCCGATGATCGCGCAGAGCAGCAGCTGTCCGCGGATCCACTGCGCGAGGCGCCACTGAATAGCCTCTGCCTTTTCGTCGGCGTACGAGCGGTAGCGCCAGGGGAGAAAACCTCGCAGCCAGACAATGATTTTTTCTTTCTCGATTTGCACGAAAAATGCCGTGACGAGAACGATAATGAGATTGACGAAGAAGTTGAGAACGGAACCCGCGATGTGCGCGGCGAAGGCGAGCGAGCCCTGTGCGCTCGTAGCCATGGTGGCGGAGAGCTGCTTGAGAGCATCGGTGAAGTGATCGATGGAAAGGTTTTGGATGATGAAGCGCGAAAGCTCCGTCAGTCGTATGTTGAAATCAGCCGAGAGGAAGGGGAGAGCGATTTGCGGCTTCGTGAGGAAGGCGTTCACTTCTTGACTGATGATGACGGCGATCTGCTGCAATTGCTGAGCGATCACGGGAATGAGTGAGACGATCAGGAAAACGAAAAGCGATAGGAAGGCGACGTAGTGAATGAGTATGGCGATACCTCGCGGAATGCCGCGTTGCTTGAGCGCCTGTACGCCCGGATCCACCACGGCAGCCAGGAATACGGAAAGAACCATGAGGACGATCTTGTCCTGCAAGACATAGACGAGGAAGCAACCAAAGATGATGGCAATCGTTCCAAAGGCGGCCTTTGCCACGCTTTGCGGCGAAACATGCACTACCACTTCGGGGAGATCCGGCTCACGGGGGAGTCCCTGCGACTTTGGGGGGCCTTCGCGGCCGTTGTCGCGCGCTTTCGCCAGGATCTTCTGTGCTTTCTCTCCGATGATGCGGAGCGAGTGAAACGCCGACGTGTTTTGCTTGCGAGGACTCATGTGGATGGACCGGAGAGAAGATTAAGGACGACCGTGTCGACGATAAGGAAAGCAAGGACAGAGACGACGAGACCGATAATCGCGTGCTGGATGCGCTTTTTTGCGCCCTGGGTATCACCCCCCAGTCCCGCAAACGCCCACTCGTATCCGCCCCAAACGATTTGTGAGAGGCTTGTCCCCACTCCAAAAGCGAAGGCCAGTTGAATGAGGTATCCCAGGTAGACGGGGAAGCAGTTGAAGTGGAATTCTCCCGTAACGAAATTACAGTTCGCAATGACCCCGCTTTCGGGAATCACCTGGAGACCCTGTGGAGATTGGGCAGTGGCGACGACGGGAAGGAACCCGAGAAGCCCGACCAAACGATGGCGCTTCATCGGTCCCCATTGTGCGCTATTCCGAGCCGAAAAGGGGCCGTTTTGTGTTGCCGTTCACGGCCGAAATGTGCCAAAGTTGTACTCGGAGATTCGTACGTTGTATGGCCTTTTCCTGGTCAGAACTCCATCGGCCCATCGTCGCCTTGGCTCCTATGGCAGGGATCACGGACGCGTCGTATCGACAGTTCATCAAGTCGATTGCTCCCGAGACCGTGCTCTATACCGAGTTTCTTTCGACCGATGCGATTCATTATGGAGCGGGCCGTACGCTGAAGATGCTGGATTTTGATGCGAGCCTGGAAAAACCTTTCATCGTGCAGGTCTTCGGTCACGATCCCGATCATTTTCTCTCCGCGGCGAAGGTTATCGAGGAGATGGGCGCGGACGGCATCGATATCAACATGGGTTGCCCTGCGGCGAAGGTCGTGTCCTCCTGTCACGGCGCAGCTCTTTTGAAGGATGCGGATCTGGCGGCGCGACTCGTTGAGGCCACGGTGAAAGCCGTGAAGATTCCCGTGAGCGTGAAGACGCGTCTCGGCTGGAGCACGACCACCGACCTGATTCCGTTCTGCAGGCGCCTCGTCGACAGCGGTGCGCAGGCCCTCGCGATCCATGGCCGCCGCTATTGCGACAAGTTCACCGGCAAGGCCGATTGGAATCCCATTTACGAACTGAAGAAGAACGTCTCCGTGCCCGTGCTCGGCAACGGCGACGTGCTTACGGTGAAGGACGCGCTCGAGAAAATTGGCAACCTGGACGGCGTGATGGTTGGCCGCGGTACCTTTGGAAATCCGTGGCTCCTTAAAGACATTCACGATGCGTTTCGCGACCGCGATCGCGTGCCGTCGTCCACGATCGAGCGCCTGACATTTAAGGAGAAAGTCCCGTTCATTCTCAGTCACTGCGAGCTTGCGGTGAAGCTGAAAGGGGAACGCACGGGCATGCTCGAGATGCGCCGGCACCTGTGTGGCTACGTCAAAGGATTCCCCGGCGCGACGGAACTCCGTCAGCGCCTGATGAAGATCGAGACGCTGGCGGAGACCGCGGTCGCGTTGCAGTCGACGGTTGCGTAGGGGGGGGGAGACGGTAAAGAAGGGCAAAATGAAAAAGAGACAGAAGGGTTAACCTCTTCTGCCTCTTTGCCGTCTTGAACGTCTTGTACCTTAGGCCTGCACCTTCACCGACGGGCCCATCGTGGGGGCGATCGTGACGGAGAGGATGTACTCCGCCTTGATGCCGGAGGGGCGGGCTTCCTTGATAGCGGCGATGAGCGCCTCGAGGTTCTCCTGGAGTTTCTTGGGACCGAAAGAGATCTTGCCGAACACGGTGTGGATGATGGCCTGTTTGTCCATCTTGATCTCGATGCGACCCTTCTTGAGTTCCTCGATGATCTTGCCGACCTTATCGGTGACCGTGCCCGACTTTGGGGACGGCATGAGGCCCTTCTGGCCGAGGATCTTCGCCACCTTGCCGAGGTCTTTCATCATCTTCGGCGAGGCGACCGCGATGTCGAAGTCGATGGTGCCGTCCATAATCTCTTTCACGAGGTCTTCGTTACCCGCCTTGTGAGCGCCGGCTTTCTTGGCTTCATCGATCAGATCGTCCGGGACGAATGCGGCGATCTTGAGGGTCTTGCCTGTGCCGTGCGGAAGCGGAACCGTAGTGCGGACAAGTTGATCGGCCTGCGTGGTATCCGCATTGATGCGGATGTGCGCCTCTGCGGTCGCATCGAACTTCGCAGTGGAGACCTGCGTCAAAACCTCGACGGCCTCGGCGACGGGATAAATGTTCTTCGTGACGAGCGCCTTCTTTGCGGCGTATTTGTTTCCGCGCTTTCGCGCGAGAGGGGAGCGCTTGCTCGGCATGGGATTGGGGGGAACGTGGTGCGAACGCTCACAGCCAATACCGGGAGCTCCCACGAGGGCAACAGTGTGCCTTTTTCCGTTCGTCCGGGCAAGGCCCGATCAGCGATTTTTTGCCGGTAAAACGGGTTTTTGAGCCGCTTTCCAGACATGAAGTCCGGAGAAAAGGGCGAAGAACACGTTGAGCCAGAAGAAGAGCCAGGCCGCCGTCCAGTAACTGAAGAGCAGAATGAGCACGCTTCCGATGAGGAGCGCCGCCTCGCGGTGCACTGTTCCGGACTTCGCGACATAGCCGATAGCGATCGCAGCGAGTCCGAGAACGAAGAAGATCGTTTGGTGCTCGTGAAAGAGGAAGAGCGACCATGCGATCAGCACGGCGCTCAGGACAAGGATGATGGGGATATCGATCCTCTCCGGGACGTCGATCAGCATGAGGACGCTCGAGACGACCATCAGCGTCTCCAGGAACACGAAAAAGACCGGCGCCCCGGCGGCGAAGTAGTTGACCACGGCGTAGACGAGCATGACAACGGCTCCGGCGGCGAAACACCAGTTTTTCAGTGATAGCCACGCATGGGGCAGGGATCGGTCGGGAAGAGCGGCTCCGAGAGCCAGTACGACGCAACCGACGATGCCGATTGCGGACGCTTCGAACATCCGCTCAGGCTCTTCGCAGCCGCGGGAACGAGATCCCCTTCTTTTTCTTGGTGACTGAGGGGCGAAGAGGCGCGATGATCGCGGACTGGAACCCGCGCGGTTCCTCCGCGGGCGAGCGCGTGCACCAGGAAAGCAGCAAGCCGTAGACGAACAGGACGACGGGTTGCACCCACCACTCCGGAGGGAGCGGTCGAAGGAGGAGCATTGTCAGGAGTGTCGAGAGAGCGGCGAAGACGGAAATGACGAGACCGACTGCCTTGAACGTGTACCAGAAAAGCACCGCGGGTACCGCACTCGAGGCGGTGTCGATCTTTTCCGCCGCTTGTTCGTGCCAAAGGAAGAGGAGTCCGCCCGTGGCAAAGAGCATAAGGAGAGCGAGATACGTTTCGGTGGTGTAGCTTTCCGTGCCGACAAAAAGCTTTTGCGTGACACCGAAGATGGCGGGTAACCCGCCCGCGCTCATAAGGAAAATCCCGAAGCCTTGCATGCCGTAACAATAAATCGCTTTTCCGACACCGGCGGCTTTTGCGCCAGTCGACAGCATGCTTGGAATGAAAAGCAGCAGAATCAGCGCGGCAACGGACAGCGGGAGAACCGCACCCGTGAGGACGCTACTGGGGTCGAACCGCAGAAGGATTTGATCCATGAAAACGAGAGAAGAGTAGGCAAAGCCTACGGATCCTCTTTGTTTGTTGCACGCGAAAGGCGTTGCGCCGTTCGCTCACGCATGATGGAACGCGTTTCCGTTCGTTTCGATCGACATCAGCCCTCGACCGTCACGCCCATGCTGCGGGCGGTACCGGCGATGATGTTCTCGGCGGCCTCGACGCTGGCGGCATTGAGGTCGGGCATCTTCTTCTGGGCGATCTCGCGGAGCTGTGCCTTCGTGATCTTACCGACCTTCTTTTTGTTCGGTTCGCCGCTGCCCGTGCCCTTTTCCACCGGGATGCCGGCGGCCTCCTTAATGAGGGCGGACGCGAGCGGCTGTTTCACGATGAAGGAGAAGGTGCGATCCTCGTATACCGTAATGATCACGGGGACTTCTTTCCCCATCTTGTCTTTCGTGCGCGCATTGAACTGCGTGCAGAAACCATTGATGTCCACGCCGGCCTGACCGAGCGCGGGACCGAGAGGAGGTGCCGGGTTCGCTTGACCACCCTTTACCTTCACTTTGACGACTTTCTTGACGACTTTTGCCATAGCCGGGGCAGTGTAGGGGGGTCGAAGCTCTTGGTCAAACCGAAGTTTGGCCCTATTCAGAGGTATTTATAACGTTCCAGGTTAGAGGTTAGAGGTGTTTGGCAAAGGAGAAGAGCCGCTCGAAGCTGGAACCTCAAGCCTATCACCCCGCATCACTCCGTCAGCGCATCGATGAGACCGTTCACCTGCATGTCCTTTCCGGGAGCAACGTGGAATTCGAAGAGTCGCTGGCGGACGCGGACGAAGATCATCTTCTCCTCAAGGAGGCCGGGGTCGGTGAACGCCAGGACGTTACGCGGAGGTTTGCCTTCCCGCTCGTCGGTGCGGTCGACGAGGTCGTGCATTGCGGGGGAGAACGACGCTTGGAGTGCTTCCTTGAGGGCTGAGAAGTACGTCTTCACGTCGGGAGATTGCGTCCATGCAATGAATGCCACCCGATCGTTGCCGGAGAGAAGGATTTTCGTCTCTACCCTGCGGTCTGTCGGAATGACTTCTTTGAGAACGTTATCTTCGTTTCCGTCCTGCATGGTAAAGCCGATGGATTGCATGATAGTCGCGATATCGGTTCCCTGTTGCACTTCCACGGCGGCACCCTCCGTACTGGAAGAGGCTCCTGCTCCAGTTGTTCCCGCAGCCGTGTCCGGAAGAACGAGGCGGTTTTTCGTGAAAGCGTAGTCGGCAGAGCCGAGTACGACGAGTATCGCGAGGAATCCGACGGACGCGAGCACGCGCGCGATCTTCTGCATGGTCGTCAGTGTACGGCACGATAGGCTTCTCGAACAGGGACGGATTTTTTCCATGAAGTCGGTGGAAGAGGGGACGGCGTCTGCTATCCTCGATGCCATCGTCCTGAAGCGCACTCCGTCCTCGGCTCCCGCTCCCGTCTCCGTGCGTCCCGAAGCTTCCGCCTCGGACACGCAAGTGATGGAGCATGTTCTCCGTCCGCGGACGCTTGCAGAATACGTCGGGCAGTCAAAGGTGAAGGAACATCTCCTTCTCTCCGTGAAGGCCGCGCTCTCGCGGAAGGAAACGCTCGGTCACGTATTGCTCCATGGTCCTCCGGGGCTCGGAAAAACGACGCTTGCGCATATCGTGGCGAAAGAGATGAATGCGCAGATACGTATCACAAGCGGGCCGGCGCTCGAAAAGCCGGGAGATCTCGCTTCGATCGTCAGTAATTTGCAGGAGGGGGATATTCTCTTTATCGATGAGATTCACCGTCTTCGTCCGGTTGTGGAGGAGATCCTGTATTCGGCCATGGAAGATTATGCGCTTGATCTGGTGATAGGAAAGGGGCCGACCGCGCGTTCCATGCGACTGCATCTCAAGCCCTTTACGCTCGTCGGTGCAACGACGAAAGCGGGTGCCATGAGCGCCCCGCTGCGTGATCGTTTTCTGCATCAGTTCAAACTTGCGTTTTACGAGCTTCCCGAGATGCAGCAGATCGTCGAATGGTCCGCCGGTCGACTCTCGGTGCCGATAGAAGATCGTGCCGCATATCGAATCGCGCGTTGCAGCCGTGCGACGCCCCGTATAGCCAATCGTCTTGTTCGGTCCGTGAGGGATTTCGCGGAAGTTGCCGGTATTTCGCCGATCGACGAGCGCATCGTCGATCAGGCGCTTCGATCGCTCGAAATCGACGAGGACGGTCTTGATGCGACCGATATCCGTCTCTTAAAGGCCATTACCGAGATGTTTGCCGGAGGACCGGTGGGACTTTCCACCATCGCGGCGGTACTCGGAGACGAAGAAGAGACGATCGAAGATGTGTACGAGCCGTATCTTCTTCAAAAAGGATATCTCCAGCGGACGCCGAAGGGCCGTTGCGCAACGCAGCTCGCGTATCGAAAACTCGGTCTTCCCGTTCCGGAAGGAGCTCAATCGACGTTGTTCATGTGATGCGGACGGTCAGCGCATTTCAAAAGAATCGAGCACGGCGTGGAAGAGAGGGAGGTGTTTGTCGAATGTTTCCGGGGCATCGGCAAACGTCCAGATTACCGCTCGGTTGTTCTCATTGATAAACCACTGCTGTTCGAACCGCATGGTCACGCCCGAATAACTTGCGTCGAATTGCACGAGCTGCGTCGGTTTGCCAAGCAGCGTGGTTTGATCGCGAAAGAGGAGGGTGAAGGTATCGAAGAAGCCGCGCTCGTATTCCAATGAGACATCCGTGTATTGTCCGAGAGTGAGCGGTGCCATCGAAAGATCTTCGAATACGAGGTTCATGTTGTGCCTGATGGGTTCATCGACGGTATCGGGAGCAAGAAGCATCACCGCGAGGGTCACGTTGCCTTCGGTGCCGGACGTCGTATCGACTTTCCATCCCAAGGGACTGTGAAAACTTACTCCGAAATTATCGAGAATTACCGGCGTTCCGGAGCGTGATGCCTCGACTCTCGAGCGTTTTGCCTCTCTCTTCGCCGCCGCCGCGCGTACGTCGCGGACGATACTCCGGCGACTCGGTCTAGAGCCCGACGGCAAGGTTCGCGCATTCGCAAGAGGAGCGACGGCGAAGACCGAGGCCAGTGAAATGACGGTGATGGCGAAGCGACGCATGGCGCCGAGCCTACGCTCAACTCCTGGAGTTCGCGAGCATTTTCTGCAAAGCTTTGCGGATTCCCGCCTCAAAGCTTTCGCGATCGAATCGCTTTGCTTCTTCGCGGAGCAGGCTTGCGTCAAAGCTTCTATTTTCGCATCGTCGGATCGCATCGAGAAGGGATTCGGGAGAAGGATCGTCGAAGAATTCAGCGGTATCGTCCGTGAGCGTTTCCAGCGCACCTCCTGCTCGGAACGCGATTACGGGAGTTCCGCACGCGAGCGATTCTACGGGGACCAAGCCAAAATCCTCATCGCCGGGGAAGAGCGTGGCTCGTGCCGTGGCGTAGAGGTCGAGCAGTTGGTTTTCCTTCGCATAACCGACGAAGGTCACGGCGGGGCCGGCCATGCGTTCGAGTCGTTTGCGATCCGGACCTTCTCCCGCGATCACGAGAGGTCGCCCAAGGGCGTTGCATGCGCGGATCGCCAAATCGATTCTCTTGTACGGGGCAAGCGTGGAGACAATCAGGTATGGCGCATCGGCAGACACTCGTCTGGTCGCTTTTTGCGAAAACCAGAAATCATCAACGGGTGGATGAAGAACCTCAGAATCGCGTCGCCAATAAAGTTCCATCCTCCGTCGAACGAAATGGGAGGCGGCGAGGAGTATGTCCGGACGGTCCGCGGCTTCGCTGTCCCAGACGCGCAGGTCGTGAAACACCCTTTCAAGGTATCGTTTGCGGAGGAAGCCCAGTGGTCCGCGTCCCGCACGATCGAGAACGTCATGTGTGCGATCCCAGAGATAGCGCGCGGGGGAATGCACGTAGCAGAGATGGCGTGGTGCGGAGTTCGTGATGATGCCGTGAACGAAAGCGGAGGAACTGCTGATCACGAGATCGAATTCCGAAAAATCCCAAGCGTCGACGGCTCCCGGAAAACGAGAGAGATAGAAATGGTGATTTGTCGATAAGCGGGCGAATCGCTGGAGGGAACTCGTTCGTATTCTGGATGTAGGAAACCGGTTTCCGAATTTCGTTTCGTCGTAGAGAAGGGTGTAGATCGGCGCTTCGGGAAACATGTCCGCAAGAACGCGGAGCACTTTTTCGGCGCCGCCGCGCATGGTGAGCAGTTCGTGGACGAGGGCGATCTTCATCCCGGGAAGTGTGCCATACTCCGCTCGGTTTCGATGTGTTGACCAGTAATGAATATCAGTTTATCGTATATATATGGAGCAACTCAAGATTCAACCGGGTTCCAAGAAGGCCAGCAGCGTCGACCGTTTGACCGACGGTCGCGCCGAAGTCGCCCGAGACGGCACCGTACTCTTCAACGGCGTGAGTGACAAAACTCGTAAGATCCTGGAGCAGAAACTGACGGATCGCATCAGTCCCGACGAGCAAGAGTAAAAAAACGCGCGGCATCGAACTGTCCGGCTTCGTTCCACTCCGCCGTGGCATCTTTTGCAGTCCTGAAACTAATCATTACGGCGAAGTCCGCAGACGAAGCCGAATGGTGCGCTCGGCGGGATTTGAACCCACAACCCTCGGCTTCGGAGGCCGATACTCTATCCAGTTGAGCTACGAGCGCATGTTTTCTCCTGCTTGCCTATCATCGTGGATCGTATGAAGTTTGTCTATCACGCGCGCGTAAACGCGCGCCGGGCCAGTTGAGCTACGAGCGCACGCTGCTTCTCTTGGGCGTGGCGTTTAGGTCGGCAATTGGAAAAACTCCACCGCGTTTTGGGTCGTGATGCGGTCTACGTCTTCGTAGTTCAGTCCCTTGATTGCGGCGATCGCCTTCGCGACCTCTACGACATATGCCGGCTCGTTCCGTTTGCCCCGGTAGGGGACCGGGGCGAGGTACGGCGCGTCGGTTTCGATCATCATCCGCTCGATCGGCGTCCGTTTCACCGTGTCCCGGATCACTTCGGCGTTCTTGTACGTCACCATGCCGGTGAAGGAGAGGTAATCACCGCGCTTCAAGAACCATTCGACATCATCGTATTTCTCCGTGCAGCAGTGGAGAACAATTCGGATGGGTTCCGTCTGCTCGACGATCGATCGAACGTCGCTCACCGCTTCCCGACAATGCACGACGCAAGGCAGCAGCAGTTTCTTCGAAAGCTCAAGCTGATGACGGAAGACGATTCTCTGCACATCGGGTTCTGAAAAGTTGTAATGATAATCGAGGCCAATTTCTCCGATGGCAACTACTTTGGTACACGAACTAATAATAGATAGAATATTTGACTCACTTTTCTCACCCCAATCCTTTGCGGAATGAGGATGTACGCCCGCGGTACAAAAGAGATTTTCATGGTCGCTCGCCAGTGTCGTTGCGCGCTCCGCTTCGGCCAAAGTGTCGGCGATCACAATGATGCGGTCTATGCCGGCGTCCCGGGATCGCCCCAGAACACCATCGACGTCCTCAGAGAATTCTTTTGCCGCAAGATGACAGTGGGAATCGATCACGCCGGTAGGGTACGGGTTTGTCGATCGCGGCGCTATGTTCTATACTTTGCACAGTTCTTTTGGGTCGGTAGCTCAGTGGTAGAGCAGAGGCCTTTTAAGCCTTTGGCCGTGGGTTCGATCCCCGCCCGACCCACCATTCATATTTGTCACTGGGCTGTCGGTTTCCCCCCTCCTTTCTCGGTGAATGAGAATTCCGTTTTTCTTGGGTCAAGGCTCGGAAGTATCTTTTCTCCGTAAGAGAACATGCCAGTGACTGAACCCGCAATTCTCCACGATGGGCTGGGGGAATCGCCTGAGATGCGAACTCTCGTTGCTGTTGTAGACAAAAATTGTTCTTAGATATTGGCGAGCGCGTACACTGAGGTGCGACCTTTCACCCCGACTGGACATGTCGTACTTCTCGAAGCGTACTCTCGCGATTACCGGAGTCACTCTGGCGGTGTGTTTTGCAGTAGGGTCGTTGACCGGACAATATTCGGCGGCGATCACCGGATCTCCAGCTCTCAAAAATCAGCAGCCGGTCGATCTCGAACAACAGCATGATTCCTGGTGGAAATGGTTCCTTCAGGTTACCCATGTCGAAGATCCAGTTCCGCAGGAAACAGTGCCGCCTGTGTGGAATGAAAATGTGAACGTGGGTGATCCAGTGCAAGAGAACGGCATTCCTGATCCATTGCCGCAGCCCGCACTCGTGCCCGATGAGCCTACGGATGTTGTGGTATGTCCTCCGGAGTATCACTGCTCCGATGGCGGCGATTGTCCGGCGGACGCCATGGCAATACTGCCGCCAGAGGGGGCAATGCAGTGCCAGACTGATTCGGGGCAAATCGGTTCCTGCTGGAGATGTTGGAGTGAAGCTGTTCCCGATCAAATTGTTGTCCCCCCGGAACAGTCGTCGTTTCCCGGCGAGTCCCCGCCAGCGGACGTAACGGACGTTCCGACGGAAAATCTGCCCGATCAACAGCCCGAGTCTACGCAGGATGCGGTCGCTTCTTCGTCGTCGGGGATTGCCGAAGATGGAGAGGTTCCGGCAGCGGACACGGCTCTTCCGACACCGGTCACGCCTGAGTCGCAGCAACCCGTCGCGCAGCCGCCCTCCGACGACTGCGGACCGGTTCCTTCCAAAGGCGTTTACTGTCCCGAAGCAAAGTTCTGGTGCGGTCCCGCGGGGCATTGGTACGAGGTCTGTCTCTATCCTTCCGCCTGACCCGCCATGCGCATGCTGCTCCAGCGGCCGATCGCGATTGTCGCCCTTGTGTTCGCCGGATCTTTTTGCGCGGCATCGGGTTTTGTCTGGGGGAGGGGACAGGCTCAAGGGATTCCTGTGCAACCGGGAAATGTCATCAATATTCCGCTGGCTCTTTACGAACCGGGCGCTCAAAACCCTTCCGTCACGAATTCCGTGGCGACGACGGTGGACCCTGCTTCGATCGATCAGAACTCTGCATACATGGCGCAATGTGTGAAACCCGGTGCTCAGCCTCCGGAATGCAGTCCAGGAGACATTCTTGTGTGCAGGGGCAGGAAGACGGGAGTGCTCGATCGTCCAAATCCCCTTTGTAACAGAAGCCAAACATACGAGCAGGCCAAAGCGGCCAGTTGCCTTGAATCGAGTTGGGTAGATTGCAGCGTAACGTGGGCCGCTTATCCTTGGACCGTCTGCATGACATGGACGAACGTAGGAGGAAGGATGGTGATGACGAATACCACCGAGGCCGAATGCTTTAAGCCGTTGTCGACGATTTCATCTTCCTCGTCGTCGGCCGTATGCGGTCCTTCCAAATGCAGCGGTGTCACATGTCCGGCGATTGATCAATGTCATCGCGGGGGAACATGCGACGCGGCAACCGGACTTTGTTCCAACCCGACTGCGCCAAACGGCACGAAGTGCGACGATGGAGAGATGAATACCGTGAACGATCAGTGTCTTCAGGGCACGTGTATCGGTACGAAATCCTGCCAAAATGTCGTCTGCTATCAGCTAGATCAGTGCCATAAGCCCGGGACATGCGATCCATCGACGGCACTCTGCGCGAATCCCGTCCTTCCCAACGGGACGCCGTGCGATGACGGCTATCAAAATACGGTCAACGACAGTTGTACCGATGGAGTTTGCTACGGCGATCCATCGTGCGGCAACGTGACTTGTACCCCGGCGGACGACTGTCATTTTGCCGGGGCCTGCGACCCGTCGACTGGTCAGTGCTCCGATAACCCTAAGCCGGATGGTACCAAGTGCGACGATGGATATCCGAGCACCGTGAACGATCGTTGTCAGAGTGGCGTTTGCCAGGGGACGTTCTCCTGTCAGGGGTACCAGTGCGCTCCACCGGACCAGTGCCAGTTCCCCGGCGTCTGCAACATAAACCAGTGGGGGTGCACCTATGCGTCGAGACCCGACGGCACCTCGTGCGATGACGGGAGCGTCTACACGAAGAACGACAAATGCGTTCAGGGGTACTGCCAGGGAACGCTGACCTGCAGCGCCGTGACCTGCACGGCGCAGGACCAATGTCACTATGCCGGTTCCTGTGATCCGAGTTCGGTAACCTGTTCAAATCCCGAGAAGCCTGATGGCACATCGTGTGACGACGCGGATCCTTCAACGACGGGTGATACATGTATGAAGGGGGTATGTTCGGGAGTAGCACGCGCTTGCAATACCTGCGTGCCGACCGTGGTGCCATTGGTTTCGTATGCTCCGCCCGTGGTTCCATTGCCTCCCGATACATGCGGGGACGGTCTGTGCGGGCCAACGGAAAAGAAGGGGATTGGCGCCGCTTCGACAACGACGTGCGCCAAGGATTGCGGAACAGTGGGCGGTTCGACCTGTCCGACGGCGTTCCCGTACTGTGACGGTTTGGGTCTCGGCGCCAATAAGTGCGGATCGAACCAGACGATTCTGTACGGATCTTTCAATTATCAAAACTGCGCGGGCGGAAAGGGTCAGTGCTATACATGTGCTCCTTTCCCGCCCAACTATGACAATCATTCCTATTCACGGGTGTGCTACATGCCGGATTCCCCGGAAAACTTCGGTATCTGTTGCGGGAACAATAAGAACGGTCAGCCGGCATGCGAGTTGGGATCCAGCTACTGCGCGTGCCAGGCTTCGACGACACTCCGCAACCCGGTCTTTTTCCAGGAGCACGATCTGACACTCGAAGGAGGTGGAGGGACCGACTGTCGGGCATCTTGTCCGTTTTCGGTCAATAGTCAGTGCATCACGAACTGTATCAATGATTCCGCTCGGAATGTGTACTACTATTCAATGGCGGATACGGCCACGGCGGCGTGCATAAATAACTGCGTGCGTTCGATCGGTACAGAGTGCGCGTCGTGCTATCTCAGTTTCGCACAGGGGGCGCATGCGCCTTGCGTCGATGCTACATGTTCGACGACCTGCGATTCGCCGTCACCAGACGTCTGGTGTCGCATCGGTCTTCCCGTTGAATCCGAGACGGGTCCTCTCGGAGAGAAAAATTTGAACGAACTCTTTGCGCGATATCGCACAGAGCCCTCCATTGCTTTCGCAGCATACGGGACATACTACGACGTTCTCATTCCGGCGAGCGATCCGGCAATTCATCCCCCCTACAAGACAGGTAGCCGTTGGAATTACATCCGCCTGCCTTCCGTAGGATCCTTCGACCCCTACGGACAGGCCATTCCCGTGAAATGCGAAGGCGCCGGGGCGGTGTCATCGCTGATTTCGTCGGCAAATGCTATTTCCGTCTCCTCAATGAGGGGAACTTCGTCGATGCAAGCTTCATCCTTGGCATTGTCGTCCGTGCAGCCCTCTTCCGCTCGGGCCTCATCGGCGCAGCCGTCATCGGCAAAGGCGTCATCATCGGCCGCGGCGGTGCGCAATTCATTGTGCGCTCTCAGTACCGATCAGGCGGTCGTCACCGCCGGGAAAACATTCACCGCCACTTTCGTTCTTGCGAATACGGGCAACGTGACATGGTTGGCGGGGGAGGGGAAGGGTCACGATCTTCTTATGTCGAACGAGCCAAATGACAATATGATTTTCGGGAAGACTACGCAGAGATTCATGATTCCCGGGGATGTTTCTCCCGGAGCCACCGTGACGGTGGTGGCAACACTGAATGCCCCGCTTCAGACGGGTACTCGAAGCATCGTCTATCAAATGGGCCTTGAAGGTACCGCGAGATACGGTCAGTTGTGCAAGACATCCATCATCGTGGTTGCACCAGCCTCCTCCTCCGCGATGAGCAGTGCGAAAGCATCCGTAGCGAGTTCGTCCCTCTCTTCCGCCGCAAGATCCTCCGTCATTTCCCCGGTGTCGCGATCGTCTTCTCCCGTGGCTCTGAGCTCCGTTTCGTCCGTTCCGACGGCGGCGGCCATGGAAAAATGCAAAGACGGCAACGGCAATATTCTTGGTATCGCCGCCGATGTCGCCGGAAAAATCTGGTTTACCATGCCAGAGGCGAATCTGATCGGCGTACGTTCTCCCTCCGGGACAGTCAGGACATATCCCTTGCCAAAACCAAATTCGGCACCCGGATACATTGCTGCGGGACCAGACGGGAATATGTGGTTTACGGAACAAGTCGGGAGTGCGATCGGCAAAATTACTCCCGAAGGCGTCATCACGGAGTTCCCGCTGACATCCATTTTCGTCCACTCGACAGGACCAACCGTGATTGTCCGCGGCCCGGACGGAAATATGTGGTTTACTGAGCAGATAACTCATTCCGTCGGCAAGATCACGCCGAAAGGCGGCATCACTCGTTATTCCGGATTCTCTCAGCCCTACGGTCTTACCGTAGGTGCCGACGGAAATCTGTGGTTCTCCGAGAGCGGAGCAAACGCAGTGGTTCGTCTCAGTACCGGCGGTGTATCAAAGCGGTTCCCCCTGCCCACGCCGGGTCGCATACCCGGGCTTCTTGCCCGAGGACCCGATGGAAATCTTTGGTTGACTGCGCTTGTCGGAAACATTGTCGCAAAGATCACTACATCGGGCACGGTGACCGAGTATGCCATTCCTACGCAAGACAGCTACCCCAGCGGCATCGTGGGAGGTCTGGATGGAAACGTGTGGTTTGGAGAGGTGAATGCCGCTCGCATCGCTCGCATTACGCCTTCGGGTTCGATCATCGAATACCCATTGCCTAGGAATTACACGTCGCCGAGCGGATTCACTCTTGGCAGTGATGCGGTTTGGTTCGGAGAGTCGTACGGCGGGAGAATCGGTAAGATAGATTCCGGTGGCACAATCACCGAATATCAAATCTGCTCGATGTGATACTTTCTTTATAAAGTTAGACAAACAAACTTATTTATCGATGTGATGGACATCCGCAATGACTTCTTGCGCATGCTCCTCGGGCTTCACGTTCGGGTACGTTTTTCGGATCGTTCCCCGCGGATCGATAAGGTACGAAATGCGCCGGATGCCCGGTGCCGTGGATCCGTCCGGAAGCGTCCTCACCGTATCGGCGCCGTACGCGACGATTGTTTTTCTGTCCGTATCGGCCAGCAGGGGGAATCGGAGGCCGAACTTGTCGGCGAAGGCCCTGTGACTTTCGACCGTGTCGGCGCTGACGCCGAATACGAGGCAGCCGGCATCTTCGTAATCCTTCATCGCGTCTCGCAGCCCGCAGGCTTCCTTGGTGCAGCCGGGCGTGTCGTCCTTCGGGTAGAAGTACAACAGGACGAACCGTCCGTGCTCGTCCGCGAGAGCGCGCTTTTTGCCGTTCTGATCGAGCAGGGAGAATTCGGGAGCTTTTGTGCCGGGTTCGAGCATGGAAAGAGGGGAATCGACGATATCGTACCGCAGCGGAAGGGCGCGCCGAAAATATGAGTCTCTTCGGTGTCGGGCCTGTCTTTTCCGGTGAAAATATCCTACAATCCCGCGTCTTTCCTTTTTCGACGGGCTCGGCCCGATCTCTATGGACCACGGCGACGTTCTCCTCCGGTTCGACGGCGTAGACTTCTACTACGGACACCAGCGCGAAAAGCCCGTGCTCAAGGGCGTCGATTTCTCCGTGCGCGAGAACACCAAGCTCACGATCATGGGGCAGAACGGCGCCGGCAAGAGCACGATCTTCAAGCTCATGACAGGCGAGCTCCAGCCGACGGACGGCCAGATCCATCTGAAGAAAGGCGCTACGATCGGCATCGCCCGCCAGGTGATCCCGCATGCGGACCTGCAAAAGACGGTAAAAGAGTTCTTCGAGGGGGCGTTTAAGGAGAAGAAGCACGATATCGATAAACACATCGCCAAGGTGCTCGATGCGGTGAACCTCAAGGCCGATCTCGGCAAGAAGATCGGCGCGTTCTCCGGCGGCCAGAAGGCGAGGCTTCTCCTCGCGTTCGCCCTCATCCAAGAGCCCGACATTCTCCTTCTCGACGAGCCGACAAACAACCTCGACAGCGACGGCATCGACCATCTCACCGGTTTCCTCGTGATGTACGAGAAGACCGCGATCGTCATCTCGCACGATGCGGCGTTCCTCAACAGCTTCACGCACGGGGTGCTCTATCTCGACGCGCACTTGCACAAGGTGGATCAATTCGTGGGCGACTACTACGACGTGCTTGAGCGCATCCAGGAGCAGATCGAACGCGAGCAGCGGCAGAACGCGCGCATGGAGAAGCAGATCCAGGACCAGAAGGATAAGATCAACTTCTTCTCCCATAAGGGGGGAAAGATGCGAAAGCTCGCGAGCAAGATGCGCGACGATGTGGCCGAAGCGGAGGAGAACATGGTCGACGTCCGTCGCGAGGACAAGGCCTTGCCCGAATTCACCATTGAATCCGATCCGTTCCAAAAGCCGCTCGTGAAGATCACGTCGGTGACGGTGATGAAGGACCACAAACCGGTGAAAAAGAAGGTGGAGCTCACGATTCCTCGTCGGCACCGGGTGCGTCTCGTCGGCCCCAACGGCATCGGCAAGACCACACTCCTTGAGGCGATGGCGACGGGCAAGGAAAAGGGCGCCGTGATCGAGCCCGGCGTGAAGATCGGCTACTACCGCCAGGATTTCTCGGGCCTACCGCTTGAGAAGAGCGCCTACCAGATTCTCGCGGAGGCGATGGAAATGGAGAACAAGCAAACGATCTACGCCACCGCGGCGCGTTTCCTCTTGCCTTCAGACAAGCTCCAGATCCCCGCGGGCGCGCTCTCCGAGGGGCAGAAAGGCCTGCTCTGCTTCGCGCGGTTCACGCTGCAACGCCCCACGCTCCTCATCCTCGACGAGCCGACGAACCACATCAATTTCCGCCATATTCCGGTGATCGCGGAGGCGCTCAACCGGTACGAGGGCGGCATGATCCTCGTGAGCCACGATCAGGAGTTTGTGAACCAGGTCGAGATCAACGAGGAGCTGGACCTGGGGTCGCTGTGATAATGGTCTGACTCCTCAAACGATCGTTGGCGATGGTGTTGAGTGTTCCAGTCGTTTGCGCCACTCCCGTAGCGATGCCTGGATGATCTCCGCGATGTTGTCGCGCAGGGGAGGCATTCGATGAGCCCATTCCACCGTTCCGTCCGGGTGGATGCGAAACAGCGATTCCTCGAACAAGCAGTAGTGCGGCACGCCCTTTTCCTTGGCCAATTGCGCTATGCCATGGAGATGCTTGTCCAAGGCGGCGGGCCGGAAGGGGTCGTCGGTCGTTCCTCGTCCCTGCAAAGGATGCGGTTCGGGGTGCGACCACGGATCGCCGACTTGGTCCTCTGCGTCGATGCGCATCAGGGATGAGTATGGAGCGGGTTACTGGAATTGAACCAGGTATCTCCACCGTGGAACGGTGGTGTCCTAACGTTGGACGAAACCCGCGAAGGCCCTGCCATTGTACCTAAAATCGGGCGCTCGGAAAAGCCTCCATTCCGGCGCGAAGCGGCCCCTTTCCGCTTCAGGCGACGAAATGCAGGGCGAACAGGTGCCCTCGGAACGAGAGGGGAACGAGGATGACCGAGGAGTCGGCGGTGCCGCCGGATTTCTTCTTCCACGTGATCCTGTTCGTCGAGGCGACCATGTCCTGCATCGCATTCTGGTACGCGCCGATCAGGGCGTCTTGGCTGCCGTCATCGACGAACAAAGAAGGGAACGATCCCTTCGTCTTCGCCCATTCCTCCGCGGAACCGTACCCGAGCAGGGACGCGAACTTCCCGTTGCAGAATTTGTGGTCGTCGTCGAAGTACACGTAGATTCCCTGTTCCGAGGAGTCGAGGACGGGGCGGAGTTCAGAAGCGAGTTCTCCGAGGAGATCGCCGTGCGAATGGTTATGCGTCATGGCAGAGGGGGGAATCGACGGGCGAGTTTCATGCCGTCAGCGTGGTTTTTCGCGTCTTCGCGCAGGAAAGCACGAAGACGTTCAATGCCGAAAAGAAGAGCACGACGAGGACGAACGGCCGCATGGGATCGAACATGGCGCGCGTGAGGAGCGCCGCGGAGCCGCCGCAGATCCAGAGGTGTACGGCGAGTAGGAACAGGAAGAGCTCGACCTGCTTCTTGTGGCGATAGAGGAAAACCGCGATGGTCGCGAGTGCGAGGAGCACGCAGCCGAAGAGCACGGCGACCGTCGTGTAGACGGGACTCGCTTGAATCGGGCTCACGCCGTTGAGACCGTTAGTCCACCAGCCGGGATAGTAGAGCGACAGCGCCGCGCCGTAGAAGGCGATCGGACGCACGAGAAGCACGCCTCCGGCGACGGTCCAGAGCGTGACCGAGGCCGCCGCGGCCATGCGAAGGGGGATGGATCTCATGGGACGTATCCTATGGCACGCGCCGTACATGCGCGAGTGGACTGCCACCGCGTATTGGAGCGGGATACGGGGGCTTATCTGGAACTGACTTTGGACATCGCTTCTGCTGTCTCATTTAGCTTTGCAAGAAGCATGCGTATTTTTTCCAGTTCGTGCAGAATCTGAGGGTCGTGATCATGCAGCGTAATTGCTTGACTTCTTTCGTCAAACGTATGGTTCGGAGACAATTCACAGATGCGGTACATAGTCCAAAGACAGTTATTAATCTCTTGAACAATGGCATCGAGAGGCCGCAGAAGACCAGATGCTTCTAGGGCATCCAGAGTTTCTTTGGAGAAAAGAGAATGAGGCCTATCTTTCCCGTCGGCGTTTCGCATCGTGTCGACGAAACGTGGAACTTCATAATCGGAAATTTCCAGTGCCTTGTTTGCAATGCTCCCGCCCGGTCGATCTAACCACGTCAGCAATTCGAGAAGCTTTTCTCGTATCGTTCTTTGAATAAATTTTTCGTCAATGACGTCTTGGAGATTGCGCCAAGCATTCGGATAATCACCCCAAAGGTAACCCCTCACTTTTGGCGATAGCCCTTCTTTTTCAGCCTTCCCCATATTTTTAACATAATATATTTATTGATATTGTCAATAATTGGAGCGGGATACGGGAATCGAACCCGCATCTCAAGCTTGGGAAGCTCGCGTACTACCACTGTACTAATCCCGCCTGCATGAAGAGCCGAATGACGATGATCCGGCTCGGTCCAATGATCAACGATGGAGCGCATGAAGGGGCTCCCTTCGTCTCATCCTCGCTTCGCTCGGATTCCCTCAGGATAAACTTCTCGCCCGTGCATCAATGATCGAATGATCGGTTTTGAATCAAATGGAGCGCATGAAGGGGCTCGAACCCTCGACCTTCGCCTTGGCAAGGCGACGCTCTAGCCAACTGAGCTACATGCGCAAGAGCTCGGAAATCCTACCGGGTTCGCGCGATGTTGCAAGGGAGTTCTGCCGCTGGTCGGCCCATTCCCTTTCGGCTTGGAATTGCCCATAGGAAGGCATTTTTGGGCTCCCCAAGAGGCTCGTTTTCTGCTATACTCATTCGATGGCTTTCTCGCGTCTCTTTGCGGCAATTTCAGCCCTCGTCACGACGGGGGTCCCGCATGCGCTGGCCCAGGACAGCATCAAGCTCCTGGAGCCCATCGGCGATACCACCGAGATCACGCTCGACGGTTCCACCCTCGGAGCCTTCGGCACGTACGTGAACCTGCTCTACCCCTGGGTGCTCGGCATGGCCGCCGCCATCGCGGTCCTCATGGGCATGTGGGGCGGCATCGAGATCATGCAGGCGGGTGCGGACCAAGGGAAATACGATGCCGGAAAGAATCGACTCCTGATGTCCCTCGGCGGCCTCCTGCTCACGCTCCTCGCGAGCACGATCCTGCGCACGATCAATCCGTCCTTCTTCAAGTGATGACTCGCAGCTTCCTTGCCGCCGGCTTGGTTGCCCTCAGCGGATTCCTGCTCGGGGTCGAACGCGCGTTCGCGCAGCAAATCCCTGCCGTCATCTGCAACGGCCTCATCGGTTGCGGCGCAGGTCCTCGTAACCTCGTGCTCGAGGGGGTGATCCCAGCGGCCGGCATGATTCTCATGCAGCTCGCCGGCGGTTTGGCCGTGATCTTCATCGTGCTGGCGGGCGTGAAGATGGTCACGAACGGCGCCGACGATGAGGGTGGCGCGGGCAAGAAGGCGATCATCTACGGTCTCGGCGGTCTCGGCCTCGCGATCGCCGCCGCCCCGATCGTGTCGTTCGTCACTTCCGAGAGCTATGCCGACGCAGGCGGCGATATGCTCCTCATCGGCGTCATGGCCGCGGTGATCCGTATCATCATGACGGTGTTCAACGTGATCTTCGTCGTCGTGATCATCTATGCCGGCACGCGCATGGCGATGTCGATGGGAAGCGGCGACGAATTCAAGAAGGGGACGACCATGATCAAGTGGTCCGTCATCGGCGCGATCACCGTCAATCTCGCTCGCGCTCTCGTTCAGTCTCTCCTTAACCTGGGCATTTGACTATGTTCTCCCTCCTTCTTGCGCTCCTGGCCCCCGTCGCCCACGCCGCGGGCGTCGATACCATCGGTGCGGGGGCGCCGGGTGTTGATGAGATGTGGGGCATGATTCGCGACACGTTTCCCTTCACCGACATCGGCGCGGGAGGCGTCACGTTCGTCGCCATGAAGATCACGGCCATCATTCTTTCGACGATCTCGGCCATAGCCGTCGTGATGATCATTTACGGCGGCATCAAGATGATTGTTTCGGGCAGCGAGGAGGGATTCACGGAGGCCAAGAAGCTCGTGATGTACACCTCCGCAGGCCTTATCTGCGCGATGCTCGCCGACGGCATCGTGATCTATGTGATCACGCTCCTGAATCAGGTCGCTGGGTCATGAGGGAAAAATTCCAGGATCCAAAAGCCAAGTAGGTTCGAGGAGAGGAGGGAAAGGTCTTTTTGCACTTATCCTTTCGCCTACTTGGGATTTGGATCCTGGAATTTCCTGGAAGAGATGCGCTTTCTCGCGTATTCTAGCTTCATGACCCGCCAGTACGTCACCACCGCCATCGACTACCCGAACGCGGCCCCGCACATGGGGCACGTGCTCGAGAAGGTGCTCGCGGACGTGGTCGTGCGCTGGTTCCGCCTGCGCGGCGACGAGGTGCGGTTCCAGATCGGCACCGACGAGCACGGCATCAAGATCCAGCAGACCGCGAAGAAGGAGGGGGTGACGCCGAAGGAACTGGTCGACCGCAACGTCACGCTCTTCCAAGACCTCTACGCGCGCCTCGGGATCTCGGCAGACGTCTTCATCCGTACGTCCGACCGGAAGGTCCACTGGCCCACGGTCCAGGCGCTGTGGGAGAAGCTCAAGAAGGCGGGCATGCTCGAGCAGCGCACGTACGAGGGACTCTACTGCGCAGGTTGCGAGCGCTTCGTGACGGAGAAGGATCTCGTGGACGGCAAATGCCCCGACCACGGCGTGCCGCCCCAGAAGGTGTCGGAGAAGAACTGGTTCTTCCTCCTCAGCAAGGAGACGGAGTGGCTCAAGAAGCTCCTCAAGACGGACTACCGCATCGTGCCGTCCTTCCGCGAAGCCGAAACGCTCTCGCTCCTCGCGCAGGGCATGGAGGACGTGTCGTTCTCGCGCCCCAAGTCCAGTCTCTCGTGGGGCGTGCCCGTCCCTGGCGACGAGGACCAGGTGATGTACGTGTGGTGCGACGCGCTCACGAACTACGTTTCCGGAATCGGACTCCTCACCGATCATGCGGAGGAAAAATGGTGGGACGATGCGACGGTGACGCATGTCATCGGCAAGGACATCGCGCGCTTCCATGCGCTCATCTGGCCGGCGATGCTCAAGCATGCGGGCATCCGCACGCCGGACCGCCTTCTCATCCACGGTTTCCTCACGAGCGAGGGGCAGAAGATGAGTAAGAGCATCGGCAACGTCGTGGTGCCGCAGGATGTCCTGGACAAGTACGGGGTGGAACCGATGCGTTTCTACCTGAGTCACGAGATCCCCGTGGGCAACGACGGCGACTTCTCCTGGAAGCGCTTCGGAGAACTCTACGATGCGAAGCTGCGGAACCAGTTAGGGAACCTCCTCAATCGCGTGCTCGTGCTTCTCAACAAGGACGGCGGCGCCATCGAGGTGGTCGACGCTCCGGAGTCGGCAGTCGTCGCAGAGACCTGGGAGGCGTACCGCACGCACATGGATGCGTTCGAGCTGAGCGAGGCGCTCCAGGCGACGATGAAGCTCGTCGACCGCATGAATGCCCGCATGAACGAGGTCCAGCCCTGGAAGATGACGGGGGACGAGAAGAAGCGGACGCTCAGCGCCTTCGCGGAGCAGCTCCGCCACGTCGCATTGCAGCTCCTGCCGTTCCTCCCCGCGACCGCTGCGGAGATCGCCTCGCAGCTCGGGTTGCCGTCCGCCGCGTCGTTCAAAGAGCGAGAGTTCGCCCTCACGCCCGAGGCCCTGGCATGGGGAGGGGAGAAGGGGTGGGGACGCGCAGGAAGCCCGAAAATCCTCTTCGCGGCGATCGAGAAGTAGACGCATCGACTTTTTCTTGCGTCCTGCTACGATCGATCTGCTCTCGTAAACACGCAGTCAGGCAGCAAGCCGAAGCAGTGGTGAGGGCCCCTCGACTTCGCTCGGGATGACAGCGGAGATTCCTACTTCTTTTCCAAACTTCCTTATGTTCGATCCCATGGCAGATCTCACCGGTGCGGGCAGTGATATGTCCGGTCTCGGCGGTGGCATGCCCGATCCTTCCGCTCGTCCTCCGCGTCCGCAGCACGGTGGTCATCACGGCGGCGGAGACCGCGGCGGTCGTTACGCCAATGATCTCCACTCGATCACGATCCACGCCCGTCAGCGCACCTTCTATATCGATCTCAAGGAATCCGGCAACGGTCGTTTCTTCAAGATCTCCGAAAAGTCCCGCGGCGGCCAGAAGACCACGATCATGTTCGACTCCGAGGACCTTCCGAAGTTCATCGAGGCTCTCCAGGAGATGACGGGCAAGCTTGCGGCGTAACGCGCAAAAGACGCATAGGGCCTAAAAGGCGCCAGGAGAACCCTGGCGTTTTTATGCTCGGCCCCGCTTCCAGTCCACGCCGCTCATGGACTTCTTGCCCGCTTGCTGCACCGTGACGACGTGGAGGATGGTCCAGTCTCGGCAGGAGACGGGGATCGAGCCCGTGACGGGTTCCAGGCTCGTCTCAAGAATCTTGAGCTCCGTGCCCTCGATCGCCATGGTCACCCCGGGCCAGGGTGTAAGGGCGCGAACGCGGCGATCGATCTCCGTTGCCGTTTGTTTGGCTACGTGGCACTTGCCGTCCTCGCGGCTGAGCTTGCGGCAGACCGTGACGTCGGATTCATCCTGCTCGCGGGGCGTCGGCGACGTCGTCAGGGCCTCGATGAGTGGCGCGGGACTCATCTCCCCCAGGCGGTCGTGGAGCGACAGGAACGTCTCGCGGGGGGACAGGGGAATGGCGGCTTGTGTGAGAATCGGACCGGCGTCGAGCGCAAAAACCATCTTCTGGACCGTGACGCCGCTTGAGGCATCGCCGCTCAGGATCGCGTGGTGCACCGGCGAGGCGCCGCGCCAGCGGGGCAAGAGAGAGCCGTGCACGTTCAGCGGTGCGACGCGTGGCCAATCGAGAACAGGCTGTTTCAAGAGTTGGCCGTAAGCGATGACGAGGAGAAAATCGGGTCTCGGGTACCGGGCGGCGAGTGTCGGGAACTCCGTATTGATGTTTTCGGGTTGGGCCAAGGGAAGTCCGAGCTCGAGCGCGAGAGTCTTGATGGGGGACGGCGTCAGTTCCTGCTTCCGGCCGACCGGTCGGTCCGGCTGCGTGATCACGAGCGGGATCGTGAAGCGCTTGTCCGCGGCCAGGGCTTTGAGGCTCGGAGCCCCGAAGGCGGAGGTGCCGGCGAAGACGACGGAGATCGGTGACATCGCCCTTGAGGATACCGAAGAGTCCGACGATTCCGAAGATGCCGAGGATCATCGGTATCCTCGGTATCCTTGGAATCCCGAGCTTCTTGCGAACTTCAGCGTGCCAAAATACCTGAAACAAGCGATACTTCCCCCATGTCCAAACGGACCGAAATGCTCGGCTCGGTGGTGCGGGAGATCGTCGCTCCGGCTCTGCGGGCGTGCCCGCACGCTTGCGGTATCGTCGCGATCACGCGGGTCGAGATCTCTTCCGATCAGTCCTACGCCACGGTCTATGTCTCGGCGCTCCGGGCGCCCGAGAAGGCGCTCGAATACCTTGAGGGAGAACGTCGCGACCTGCAACGGCGTCTCGGGGCCATGGAGCGCGCGCGGATCCCGCATCTGCGCTTTCGTATCGATACGTCTGCCGATGAAGGGAATCGTATCGATGAACTGTTAGGAAAACTTTCCAAGGAAAAACCGGAAGACACTTCGGAAGGATCGCAAGGTCAACCGGATTGAAGACGGCGCGAGGACAGTCTTACACTCCCGTCCTTTCATCCGTCTTCGTCCGGCTCAGCCGGGATGCATGCGCGACTCTTCCTCCTTGCCGGCTCTCCAGGAGCTTTTGCAGGGCGCTTCGGCCGTGCATTGCGTCTGTCACCGCGCGCCTGACGGCGATGCGATCGGTTCAATGCTTGGCATGGGGCTACTGATTGAGAGGAACTTTCCCGAGAAGACCGTCACGTTTCACTGCGTGGATCCCGTTCCCGCAACGTTCCTATTTTTGCCTTCCGCGCGCCGGGTGGAGAAGGCGCCGACGCTGCCGCAAGCCGGCAAGGGAGACGTTTTTGTATTCCTTGACTGTGCGGAACCCAAGCTGACGGAGATGCATGTCACCCATCCGCAACTCTTCGACGGCACGTTTGCCACCGTGATGATCGATCATCACCACATGAATCCGCGCTTTGGCACGGCGGTCAATGTGCTCGAGCCATCCGCCTGTTCCACGGCCCAGATCGTCCATGACATCGCGATTGAGCTCGGCTGGGCGATTGAGGCCGATATCGCCACATGCCTCCTTACTGGCGTCTACACGGACACTGGCGGCCTGCTGCACAGTAACACCACGGCACAGGTCTATCGCACCGTGGCGGATCTCCAGCGTGAAGGGGCGCGCCAGCAAGAGGTGGTTACGGCGGTCTTCCGTTCCGCGAAGATGAGCACATTGCGACTCTGGGGTCGCGTGCTCGAGAAAATCACCCTCACCGACGAGGGCGGCGCCATTTCCGCCGTCACGGAAGGGGATTTCCGCGCCACAGGCGCCGATTACAGCGAGCTCACCGGCGCCATCGACTACGTGAACGCCGTGCCGGGCATGCGCTTCTCGCTCATTCTTTCGGAGCGCGACGGCAAGGTGAAGGGCTCGCTCCGCACCCTCCGTGACGACGTGGACGTTTCCAAGATGGCCGGCGCCTTCAGCGGCGGCGGGCATCCGAAAGCAGCGGGATTCGCTTTGCCGGGAAAGTTGCGACCCGAGGTGAGGTGGAAGGTGGTCGAGGAATGAGGAAAGAGCTTGGAAAGCTTGAAGCGTAAGGCTTAGTGCTTGGAGCTTAGAGCTTCTCGCTTCTTCGTTGCCTTACGCCTTCGGTGTCGAGTCGGTCGGCGTCGCGGGGGCGGACGGCTCCGCGGGCTTCTGTTCCGCCGGAGCGGATTCTTGCGAAACGTCCGGAATCGCGGCCTTCGCTTCCTCTTTGGTGACGATCGGGGCTGCCTCGGCGACTGTCGTGGCGGCCGGTGCGGCAGATGTCGCAACGGACGGCTGCGCGCCTACCAGGCGGCGTTCTTTGAGCGCGTCGACCTCCTTCTCGAGTGCCTTGCGAGCGAGGACCTCCTCGGGCTTCGTCGTGATCACTTGGGCTTCCTCGGGCGAGGCGATCACTTGGATCGCAACGTGCTTGTTGCCGGCGAAGAAGATGCCTTGTCCCACGCCGGAGTTGAGCAGGATCTGCTTCTCGCCGTCGGTAAGGGCGAAGAGCTTCTGGAGATTATCGATGGCCGTGGAGGACTGGCGCAGCAGGATCTGCAACGAGGAGTTCGTGATGATCGGTTTGCCGTAGGGCGAGTTCACGAAGTCGTCGACGTCCTGCGTGATTGTCGTGATGCCCAGGTAGTACTTGCGGGCGCGTTTGACGATGCCGAAGAGGAAGCGGGCGGAGTCCTCGTACTGCATGAGATTCCAGGCTTCGTCGATCACGAGGTAGCGCTTCTTCAATTCCGTGCGGACGCGATTCCAAAGGAAGTTGAGGGCGATATAGATCGCAATGGGACGGAGCTGTTCCTCGAGGTCGCGGATCTGGAAGACGATCATCTGCTTCTCGAGCTGCACGTTCGTTTTCTGGTCGAAGAGGCCGGCGAAGCTGCCTTCGGTATATTTCTGGAGCACCTTGGCCATGTTCTCGCCTCCCTGAGTGGTCGAGAGCACGTCCACGAGGTCGCCGAGCGTGGGGGGATCGAGGGAACCCGGGTTCGGGGTTTCCAGCGTGATGCCCTTCAGGGCGTAGGTGTCGAGGATCGCTTTATCGAGGATGCCGTCCTCGGCGGGAGTGAGCGTGCCGAGCATCAGGCGGAAAAGGCCGTGCAGGTTGATGACGGCTCCGCGCAGGGAGTCGCCCGTCTCCGCTTCCTCGCCGCGGAGCGCGGCAGGGAGATCGAAGGGGTTGATGCGGTACTTGCTCTGGAGCGAAAGGGGGATGAAGGAACCGCCGACAGTCTGGCAGAGGTCCACGTACTCGTTTTCCGGGTCGATCACGAGCACTTCCGTGCCGTACATGAGCGAACGCAGAATCTCGAGTTTCACCGTAAACGATTTACCGGCGCCGGACGTGGCGAACACGTTGGCGTTCGCATTCGGCATGTCGAAACGGTCGAAGATCACGAGAGAGTCGTTGTGCCTATTGATACCGTAGAGGATGCCGTGGTCCGACGTGAGATCCGAGCTCGAGAAGGGGAACGAAGTCGCCAGAGGCGACGTGTTCATGTTGCGGTTAATTTCAAGCTCGTCGAGACAGAGCGGCAAGGCGCTCGTCCAGGCGTGCTCCATCTGCAGAAATGCCGGTTTCGTCAGCACGAGCTTGCCACCGAGCAACGATTCGATGTCCGTCTGGAGCTTCTTGAGTTTTTCCTCGTCGTCCGCGTAGAGCGTAACGTACATCCCGAACTGAAACAGCTTTTCACGACCTCGGGCCAGAAGATCGCGAAGCTCCTCGGCATCCTGGAGGGCGGCTTCAAGGGTAGGGTCTCGGACGATGCCGCGTTGTTCGAGCATGCGGATGGAACTGCGAAGTTCCGCTACCTTGCGCCGGAGCATGCGCATGATCGCGTTGTTGCTCGACGGGTAGATGAAGTGCGTGATGTCCATCACCGCGTCAAAGTTTACGAGCTGACTGAGCCAGTTGGGATAGATGTAGTTCGGCCAGTTGTAGACGTAGAGCGTACGTGCGTGCTGGTCGTTTAAGACCACTTCGTTGCGCTTCACTTCCACGGAACTGGGCGCGATGATGTCGAGGATTTTCTGAAGACCTTCCTCGTAGAGCTTGAGAGCCTTGCGATCGTCTTCCGTGAACACTTCGCCTTCACGCGTAGGGTCAAGAACCTGCTCGACGGACCGGTGCAGTCCCAGAAGCTCGTCTACTGCGTACAGGAGGACGTTTTGATGGCCGGCAGGAGGAGTAGGTGTCGTCGCCACGAATCAAATGCGAGAAATCCTCTTAGTATAGCAAAAAAGACGAGTTTTTACAATGCAGGAGGCTCCCTGGGGGATAAGAGCACTAAAATTGCTCTAAACATCAAAATAATGCATTGAATTTCCTATGTAGTGATTTTTTCAGGGGGTGCCAAACGGGCTCTCCGTCGTCGTTCTGCGGCGATTGGTTGAACCAGGTTGAATTGCTCCTACTCCTGCAGCTCCGGGAACATCCACCGCCTTGAGGCCGGCAAGGAGCACTTCGCGGTTCTGCTCAATAGCTTGCGATCTTGCCTGGGCGATCGGAATCAGCTTATCGAAGTATCGATCAAGCTCCGTGAACTGCCGCTGATCCGCATCGTTCTTCGAGATCTCCAGTTGAAGCTCACTCACCGTTTTCTGGTGTTCGGAAGCGGCGGCAAAATCTCCGGCATCGAGAGCTTTTCGGGCCGCCCTGTTCTCATTGTTCAATTGGTTTTTCGCCTCGCGCTGCTTTGTGCGAAGCGTGGCGATATAATCATTGACTTCATTCTGACGTCTTTCTGCGCGCGTTGTGATATTGGCTAATCCTTGCGAATATTCCGTCAGTGTGGTCGCGCGGTCCGTGCTGCGATCGAGCAGGTCGGGAATGTCGATCTGGAGGATCGTGCCAAACTCTTCAAGGAGAGCGTAGGTATTGTCGAGGCTTTCGTCGGACGGCTTCGCATGCAGTTGCATTTGTGCCATGACACCCGCGCGAGCGGAGTGCACGGGCAGATAGCTGCCGTTCGCGTAAAACATGCCGGTGTAAATGCCGATAAGAGCGGCGGGTCGGTATGAAATCGTGCGTATGGCCATGAAATTGGTCGCATCAACGACGGCGTCGCGGGCACCGGAAACAGCGACCTTCGGAAGAGCCTCTCGTGTTTCGCTCGAGCAGCCGGAAAGGATGAGGAAAACCCCCAGGAGGGCGAGTGCCGACATGCGAGCGGAGGTCTTCACCATTGAATGTAATAATACCATAATTATGTAAATATATCAATCATCAACATTTCCTTGTCCATATGCGAAAAATCCATGGTTTTTTACTTGAGAATCGAGAGTAGTTCAGAAAATGTGCGCACGCAAAGATTCTTTTCCAATTTTGATCGGTTTCCCTGGTGATAATCCTGCTTTCTCATCGAGAAGCGAGGTGAACGAATGTGCACACAAAATGTGCTCACGTACTGAGGACATTCTGTGTGCAAGATCAAATTTTGTTTTCACCTGGATGACCCGAGGAGAACTGCTACATTCAGCGCATTCTCTTGAGCAGCGGAATTGCTCAGGGGGGTCTCTCTCTGTCTATGTTCTCGCGACTGTCAGAACGGGCATCTTCCATTCTCTCCAAGGAGTACGGTTTGAAGGACATCGAGGTGCAGTGGCAGTTTCCGAAAGACGACTCCCACGGAGACCTCGCGACCAACGTTGCCCTCGCGAATGCGAAGGCGATCGGCAAGAAGCCGGCCGATATCGCCGCTGTGGTCGCCAGGGCGCTCACGAAGGAATCGGATCTCATCGAGAAGGCGGAAGTGGCGGGCGCGGGGTACGTGAACGTCTGGCTCAAGCCGCAGGCGCTTTTGGAGGCGGCTACCCAGGCTCGCAGCATGACGAAGCCGAAGAAAGCGAAAAAGGAGAAGCCGGTGATCGTGGAGTATTCGCAGCCGAACATCGCCAAGCCGCTCGGGGTCCATCATGTCATCGGCACGGTGATCGGCCAGGCGACGGCCAATCTCTATCGCCATGCCGGATACCCCGTGATCGCCTGGAACTATATCGGCGATTGGGGCACGCAGTTCGGCAAGCTTGCGGTGGCGTACCAAAAGTGGGGCAAGGACAAGCCTGTGAAGACTTTCACGCTCTCCGAGTTACTCGCTCTCTATGTGAAGTTTCATGACGAAGCTGAGAAGGACGCAACGCTTGAAGATGAGGGGCGCGAGGCGTTCCGAAAGCTCGAGGCGGGGGACAAGACTCTACGTGCCTTCTGGAAGGACGTCGTCACCGTGACGAAGGCATCGCTCGCCGGTATCTACGAGCGCCTTCACGTGTCGTTCGATCTGGACTACGGCGAGAGCTTCTACGAGGACAAGATGGAGCCGATCCTTGCCGAAGGAAAAAAGAAGAAGGTGTTCACGGAGGGTAAAGAGGGGTCGCTCATCGTGGAGTTCCCCGAGGCGAAGAAGATGCCGCCGTATCTCGTTCTTAAAGGGGACGGCGCGACGCTCTATTCCACGCGCGACCTCGCGCAAATGCGCTACCGGATCGATGAGTTCGACCCGCAGGAGATCCTCATCTTCACGGATATCGCGCAGAAATTGCACTTCGAGCAGCTCGTGGAGACATGTGCGATGCTCGGGTGGACTCTGCCGAAATTCGAGAACGTTCTCTTCGGACGCATGCGGTTTGCCGATGGCTCGATGAGCACCCGCAAGGGGAGTGTCCTCAAGCTCGAGGACGTCGTGGATGAGGCCGTGACCCGCGCGGACGCGATCATCAAGGAGCGCGGTGAGGCCATTCAGACCGACGACCCGGCGGAGCTCGCGGAGCAGATGGGTGTCGGCGCGCTCGTCTACGGGATTGTCAGTCAGAATCGCAAGCTCGATATGGTCTTCGACTGGGACAAGATGCTCAGCTTCGAGGGCAACAGCGCGCCCTATCTGCAGTACACCCACGCCCGCGCGCGTTCGGTCCTTCGCAAGGCCGAGAAGACCGACATGGCGTTGCCCGCGGAGCACGTGGAGCTCACGGCTGGCGATCGCGCGCTCATCAAGAAATTGCTCGGTTTCCCGAAGGCCCTGGAGGAGGCCCGGGAGAGCCACATGCCGCATATTCTCTCCACATACCTGTACCAGTTGGCGCAGGACTACAACGCGTTTTACAACAGCGAGCCCATCCTCAAAGCCGAGGGGGCGACGCGCGACCTTCGGTTGGCCCTCACCGCGGCCACCGCCGACATCCTACGCACCGGCGCGGAGCTGCTCACGCTCCGCGTTCCCGATCGCATGTGAGCGTCTTCCCATCTTTTCTACCTTCCTTCCCATGAACCGGTACCGCACCCGTCGCGTGACGCGCAACCGCACGCGCACTCGAACACGATCCCGCTCGGGATTCTCAACTTTTCGCCCCGTCGTTGCGTTCCTTCTGATCGCATCGTTCGGAATTCTCTTTGCCGGTTGCAGCTCCGTGGAAGTGAAGGGGCCGGAGGCCGCTGATTTCGACGATAGTTTTACCGCAACGGATATCGAGAAGCTCAATGCGCTTGATGACACGTCGACGGGCAGCCTGATGGGAGGCGCCTCTTCCGACGATGCCGGGACCGCCGCGAGCTTGCCGCGTCTCGATATTTCCGAGAAAACGGCTTCAGGAAGCACCGTTTCCGCTTTGGATCCGGAGCTTCGCAAGAAATTCGATGCCATTCGCACGCCATCGACTGCCGAGGCGGCGAACGTTTATCGCGTAAACAACGAGTTCGTGAACGTGCGGTCGGCTCCATCGTCGAGCGCCTCCACCGTCGCTCGATTAACGATGGGGGAGCGGATGACGCTGACGGAGTTCGTGAGCGGAGCATGGGCGAAGGTGAAGCTGGCTACGGGCCAGGAGGGTTTCGTCTCAGTGCGTTACATTGCCCGCATGACGACGGATACGCAGCTGGCAAAGGACAAAAAGGCCACTGAAGGGATGTATTTCGTCGATTATGCGTTCGTGAACGTTCGGAAGGCTCCCGATGCAAAGAGCGACAAATTGGGAGAAATTCCTGGGCAGACGATGGTGAAGCCCCTTTCGGTGAACGGGGAATGGGCACACGTGTCGTACGGCGGCATGGACGGGTACGTTTCCACGCAGTTCCTCAAGCCTTTCGCTCCGCAATTCATCGTGCGGCAAGAAACGTTTCAGTTGCCGATCCTGCGCTACGACGCGAGCGAGCCGGGCACGATTGAGACCCTCGTGAACCATGTCAAAAAGCTGCGAGAAACGGGCGTAACACTCACGACGCTCCGAGCTTTCCAGGAGCTTCTTCTTACGCAGGAAGTGCGCGACGTGCGATTGCTACCGAAGAGTGTCGTTATCGCCGTCTCTGGCGTCACTCCTCAGAATGTACGGCAACTTTCCGATGCTTTGTACGGCGCCAACGTTCCCGCGACATTCTTCATAGAGTCCCGGTATGTGGGCCTCGCCGGTATCAGTCAAAAAATTATCGCCACGCTACAGGCCAACGGTTTCGATCTGGAGGCGGCCGGGCACACGGGGGACGATCTGCGCGGCCTTACCAATTCGCAAGTGCAACTCGAGTTGCGCCAGAGCAAGCAATTATTGGAGGATCTGATGAATCGTTCGGTGGTCGCCGTTCTGTATCCCCAAGGCGGGGTGAACGAGCGAGTATCCTCTGCGGCAGCAGAAGCGGGATATCTCTTCGGCGTCGGTGCCGTACCGGACGGCTCCTTCATGCGTGACGAGCTTCTCCGTTTGCCGAGCTATGCCGTGACGAGCTCCATGTCGGCAGACGATGTTCTGAAGTGGGTGAAATAGGGGAGAACAACCAAGTACTCGCAAACCGGGCAGTCGAGATTCCTCTCGGTCGCCCGGTTTCTGGTGTTCCGTTCCTAGTTTTTCGGGATCATTCCTTTGATGCTGTCGATGAACTCCTTTGACGAGCTCTTCGAGTACTCCGCGGCGCTCTGCGCGGCCTGCTTCGTGATCTTCGTGAGGATATCGTCCATGTTTCGATAGAGATACCAGGTGCTGACGATGAAGATCGCGAGGGGAATGAGGCTCAGAAGGGAGCGAACGAAACCTCCCCACGTTCTCAGGCGATCCCTTTTGTCCATGCGCTCCAGATTGTCGAGGATGCGATGGAGGGTCTCGGTCATGTCCTCGGCGGCAGTCATCGTTGTCGGTTTGGCATCGGAGTGGGGCATGCGGAAAGGATAGCACCAGAGATAGTTTGTAGTTGGTAGTTTTTAGTTTGTAGTATGGGAATTCGCATGATTCTGATCTCTCGTCTCTCTCTACAAACTACAAACTCGTCAGAAGCCCCGTTTCCATTTCCGCGCGGTTTCGAACAGGCGCGTGATCCAGTAGGAGGGGCTCAAGGGGAGATCGATGCAATGGGCAAGCGGTAGGCAGGCGCCGCCGAATCCGGTCTTGAAAAGCGTGACACCCGCGAAGGGATGGCCTTTCTCGGCACGGAGCGTGCCGTCGGCATCCGTCGTCGTCGGTGCGATACCCCAGAAATTATAGACGCGGTCTCCCCGTCGGATGGCATCTTCTATTGCCCTCCACTGCAAGAGATAACTTGCGGGGATTTTTTTAAATGCATCCGCTGAGGCGCCATGGTGGTAGCTTGTTTCGCCGAAGGCGTGCATGTGTATCGCACTCGCAATCACCTGACCCTGATATCGGGCAAGATACAGAGTGCACATTTTATTTTTTGCAAAACGTTGAACCTGAGCCAGAAAGAAGGCATTGGTGTATGGAGTGAATCCATGTCTCTTGCGAGTTTCGTCGTGCAGCGCGACGAAGTGCTTGAGATCGGAGAGCGGGTCTTGAGATGCTTCGATCGTCACGCCGTCCTTCTCGGCGCGCCGCACGAGATTCCGAGTGGTTTTCCGCAGGTTCATGAACACCTCCTCGGACGTTCTCTCCTGTGAAACGGCGTTCGTCGTCCACGGGTCCTGTTCGCGAAGGGGCAGATACCAAAGGTGTTCCGCGAGAAGATGCAGCGGGGAATGGACCGGTTTTGTTCCGGCCTCGCGCAAAGCCCCTAAAAACGCCTCACTGTCGACGAGAGGAAAGAAGGGGCTCATGCGTACGAATGTGCATCGATGGGCCTTCGCAGCGGCTCGTAGGGCCGCAAGGAAGGGGGGGAGAATGTCTGCCAGCCGCACCGACGACATCTCCTTACTCAAGACGGGGCCGTACGGAATGCTCAAGTGCCGACCGCGGCGTGCGGGGACGACGTGGGCGAAGCAGATGCCAACGAGCACGTTGTCATTCCGGATCTCAAGGCGGACGGGTCTTTGGCCCACATCGTCATACACATCTCCCATCGTCCAGCTCTGCAAGAACGGGCGGTATCGCCCTCTGGAGAGGAAATCGTCCCATGCCCGTTCGTCGCGGGCTTCATTGACCGTGATCATTGCAGTCATCGTACCGTTATGGGAGCAGGGGATCGAGCGTTTCGACGAGGTGTTTGGCTTGCAGAACGGTCATTGTCGGATGCGTGGGGAGGCAGAGAATTTTCTGTCCTGCTTCTTCGGCGACCGGATCGTCCCCCGTGCGGTATCCCGCGTCTGACGGGCACACCGCGGACGGGCAGAGCGAGCATCCTGTCCAGCCATCGTGAAGGTGTATGTTCTTGCTTCGAAGCGACGCGCGAATTTTTTCGGCATTGCGCGAAAAAAGCGGGAATTTCTGCAAAGGCATGTCGGGCGTGATCGTCGCATCGATCGTCCATCCGCGGATTTTCGCTTCGCGGAGATAGAAAGCCGCGAGGACGCGTCGTTGTTCATTGAGCAACGGCAGTCGTTGGAGTTGTTCCAGTGCGAGTGCAGCGCACGCATTGGGCAAACGGCGGAGTGCGGGAGACATGGTTCCGCGTTTCTCCGCCGGGGACAGGATCGGAAGAAGCAAGCGAAGAACAGAAGCGCACTTGAGGAGTGCCTTTCCGATGACGTATCCGTACAGCGGGCGCGCAAAGGCGTAGATTTGAGGATATTCGAGGAGCCGCGCGACGGTCCACCACGAGAGATCCCGGGCGTCCGATTCCTCTTTCAGGACGGCGGAGACCTCGAGTCCGTTCCGCAGGACGATCGCTCCGCCGGTAACGCCGGAAATTGCCTTGTCGCGTCCGAAACTCAGGAGCACGGCATCGCCCGTCCGCGCCATTTCCTCCGGGCCTTTGTTGTCGGGCAGGACGTGCGCGCAGTCTTCGATGAGGAGGAGTCCCTTGCGGTCGCAGAGTTCCCGAAGTTCCCGTAAAGGGGCGGGAAGTCCGAATGTGTGCTGACAAATCACGGCGCGGGTACGCGGCGTAAGACGGCGCTCGACATCGCTGATCGAGAGCGAGAGCGTTGCGACGTCGACGTCGGCGTAGACGGGTGTCAGTCCTGCGGCGACGATCGCATTCGGGATCACGACGCAGGTGTATCCTTGGACGATTACTTCGTCACCTTCCGACCAGCCCCGCGTTCGTAGGAAGGCCAGGAGCGCTTCGCGTCCCGTGGCAAACAAGCCGACGGTGCCGTTGAGCATCGTCGCGATATGCGCGCGCAGCGCTTCCGTGGCTGTGCCGCGGCGGTACGACCACGGCATGTACGAGAGTCGCAGCGCCAACAATCGCTGTCGGCGATCACCCAGTGGCGCGAACGTGTGATGAATCGGCGCGCTCACGGCAGCAGATGGGAAATAGTTTTTTCCGACATCCGGCCCACGCAAACAAGGAGCGAACCAGGCTCGACCTTTGGCGTTTGCGTGGAGAAAAGCTCAGTTTTTTCTCCATATCCTTCGGCAACATGAGAACGGCTTGCCGGATCGAGAACGATGACGCGTCCGAACACCGCTTTGCACAGGCCTCCAAGCTCGCGTTCGACGGGAGCCTGCTTTTCTCCAAGTTCGATCAGTCCGGCTGCGAGCAGAGTCTTCTTTTCTTGGGGTTGCGTGCGTGCCCACGCGATCGCGGCGCGCATCGAGCTGCTGCTGGAATTATGCGTGTCGTCGAGAACCGTTACCGTGCCCTCCGTGCGCACGGAGAAGGTTTGATGGGGTGGTCTGAAGCTTCGGAGAAGCTCGGCAATGCGCGGCAGGCGGATGCCGAGATGCTGGGCGGCGCTGACGGCCAGGAGAACGTTCACGACGTTGTGCGTGCCCCGCATCGGGAGCAGCAGCAGAGTGTCCTGCGTGCGGAACTGTATGCCGGCTTCCGTCTCGGTGATATCGAAGGCTTCCACATCGAGTCTGCCTCCGGTTCCGACGAGGGTCACCGGACAGGAGGCACGATCGACCATCGAGCGGACGAGCGGTTGATCGCCGTTCAAAAACGCGTGTCCCTTCGGGGGCAACGAGGCGATCAGTTCGCCTTTGGCTTGTGCGATCGCTTCTTCGGAGCCGAAGAGAGCAAGATGCTGATCGCCGACGGCGGTCACGATTCCGATGGTTGGGCGTGCGATATCGCAAAGCAATCCGATTTCTCCCCGTGCATATGCGCCCATTTCGATGACGAGCGGTCCCGAATTCTCCGCCGTTTGCGTCGAGAGCGTGCGGGTGAGCCATCGTGCCACTCCGATTTCGGCATTCATGTACGCAGGTGTGACCGCGGGGTGAAGGTCCTGGAGCAGATGTCCAAGGAGCTCCTTGGTAGTGGTTTTTCCGACGCTGCCCGTAATGCCGATGACCGTAAGATTCGGAAACCGTCGGCGCATCATCTTCGCCGTTCGCAGGACGCGATTTTTCAGCCATCGATCCACCGGCCAAAAGAGGAGCCAGGACATACCGATGACGATCGGTTGCACGAGCGGCGCAAGGAGGAGCAGGAGTGACCATCCGCGGAAAAGGATAAAGACGCAGCCGGCAATGCCGAGACCGCCTGCCAGCGCCGTGATGCAGAGAGCTTTCGGTGTCCAGCGCGGAAGGCGTTGCCGTTGTGTTATCAGTGCCGTCCCCGAAAGCAGTGCAAGGAAGCACAAGGCGATCACGAGCGCGTGGGGGGCAATGCTCGGCATGACGAGAGCGACAAGCGCCGCGAGGCCAATAATCGACGGTCTGGCTCGTCCGACGAGAGGCAGAAGGCCCTCGCGTGCCAGTTCTTCACGCATTCGATCTGTTCTCCATTCCTTCAATTGCCACAGCCAGGCGTACGTGAGGAGCGGGGAAATCGACGCAAGAAGCGTCAGGAGGAGGAGAAAAAGTGGCCAAAGCACGGGCTAATCCTAGCAAAATCCGCATCCCTCTGCGGCAGGAGAAGAATCGAGGGTTATTGTAATAAGATTAATATTGTTGTATAATGTTAATGAAAACCGCGAAAGAAACACCGAACACTATGACACGCAATGCTCCTCCACCTTCCCTGCTGAGAATTTGCTTCTGGCTCCTGATAGCCATGGGCATCGTTTTCTGCATTGCACTCTTTACGAATCACGACCTGTTGGCTTCTGTTTCTCCCCGAATCGTTGCGCAGGTTGTTCCCGGACTGCCGACGGCGCCGTCCCTGGAGGATTTAAATCTGCCTTTTGTTGATGCCGTTGCCGATTCGCAATCCAGTGCGTCATCCATCGATCCGGAAACGTATACGGGGATCGTCGATTTTCTGAGGATGTTCACGCCGGAGACTGATCCGGGGATTTCGACACCGGTCGTCGAGGAAGAGGCGTCGACTTCTTCGATGTCGTCGGCGGTTCCCGAGCCGGTCGTCGATATGTCTCAGTGCTGCCGTATCGGTGACGCATGCAATGAGATCGGGCAACTGTATTCCGCTGAAGAGTGCGCTTCGGACAAGGGGCGCATCGAGTTGTGTTCCGTTTACTGTAAGCCGATCGGATCGGGAAATCCCGCTCCGGTCGTCGTCGATCATCCCGCTGCCGTCGACGAGTCGTCTTCTTCCTCTTCGTTCGAGTTTTCCTCCGATTCTTTTGCGATTCCTTCTATGGAAATTTGCGGTGACGGAGTCGATGAGGACGGTGATTTCCTCTCCGACGAACTCGATCCCGACTGCACGTCGGCTCTCCGCCTCCTCGATGACGGTACGCCTCGGGTCAACGTCGATGCTCTCATGCCTCCGGATGACACGCAGGGTGTTCCCGTGCAGGACGATTATTTCCAGGAGGACCAGACCGCGAGTGCCGAGGGAGTCGTTCCCGTGGGGGATGTCGACCCGTCCGAAGTCGCACCTCCCGATTATCCGATTCAGGATCTTGTCATCGAACCGATTCCTCCGGGGGGGCCGATGGAATTTACGCCGGAAGAAATCGCTGCTCAGCAGCTGCAAGAGCAGCATGATTCGTGGTGGAACACGATGCTGAAATTCCTGGGTCTCTGAGCCCCGACCTGCTCAGTGTTGCAACGCGGCGACTTGTTCCAAGATGCGCTGTGCGATTTGCACGGCGCTGTCCCGGTGCACCCGATGACGAATTCCCGGAAAGACCGTGAGCGTGCTGCCGCGGATGCGTTCGTGCATGAGATACGCGTCGGAGACGGGTGTCATGCCGTCGTTTTCGCCCCAGAAGATGTCCGTGGGTACTTCGACTTTCGGCAGGAGATCGCGCAGGTCTTCCTGTGTGGCGTTGATGAGCGTTTGGCGCATGACAGGACTCGCACGTTCGTAATCATGTACGCGGACGAGTTTGTAGAGGAGCTTCTTCGCCATGGGTTCAAGGCGGTTCAGGAAGGGGATTGCCATGAAGAACTTTCCCGTCTTCGCGAGTGTGAGACCGAATGCGCGCTTGAGGTGGCGCGGATGCTTGATGCCCGCCGAGGCGCACAGAAAGAGCCGGTCGATCGTCGGCATTCCCTCGCGGGGTTCGGTCACTAGCTTCAGGGCGATACGGCCGCCGTGGGAGTGCCCCAGGAGAAGGAAACGATCGACATGCGCATTCCTCCTTTGAAGTTCATCCCGAATCCAGAGGGCCGCCCAGTCGGCATAGTCATCCGTGGTCCATGGGTGCGACGGTTCGGGATTCGCACCAAAACCGGGCAAATCAGGTGAAAGGACCGTAAGATCGCTCGCTTTGAGTGCCTCACGCAGTTCCGTGAAGGATTCGGAGGAGCCCCCCCAGCCGTGCAGGCAAAGAAGTACGGTCGACACAGGCAGATCCTACCAGAAAGGCAGCAAGAAGCCCTTCCCGGATGGGCTTCAGGACCGTAGAATCCCGCTGCTCTGACATGAATACCGTGCCACGCTCGCTCAGCTGGCCGCGGCGAACGAAGCGAGACGCGCTTCAAAACAGCCTGCTCTTTCCTTATCATCATCGACGTTCGATCCCTCATGCCACGGTAGCTCAGCTGGTAGAGCACAGGACTCATAAGCCTGGGGTCACCGGTTCAAGCCCGGTCCGTGGCACCATCAGATTCTTTTTCTTTTCATGCCAATGAGTCGCAAGACACGATCGCTCACCTTCTTGCCACTTTTGACTATGGCAGTTTCAAGTTGTGCAACACCTCCTGTAAATCCTTCTGGTATGGGATACTCATCGTCTTCAGCGAGTATTCAAGTTGCACCAACACAAGCGACATCTTCATTATTGACCGATGAGCGCAAGTTGCTCACCATTCGAAAAGATCAAAGGGTACCCAGTGGATACTTCGACGCTGATGAAAATGCATTGCAAGATCATGAAACGAATCAGGATCAAGCAACTGAAACCGTGACCTATACCCAAGAGCAATACAATGTCACTCTTTCACTTCCTTACAATCCAGAATGGGGAGCTCCACTGTATCGGTATCCGCCCTATGAAGAAAAAGACAATCTTGTCGTTTTCGGTCCTGTGAAATCAGGTGAGGGTGCATATGCGCGACATTCATACATTGCGTTTACCGCCCCTCTTTCTGCCTCCGAAATTGAATCAAAAGTAAAAGGCGCCATTTCCCAAAAGATCATCAATGATCTCAAATTGGTGAAATATTCCAATGGGGATGAGGCATATCCCGCAATGTTCTTTATTATATACAGTCCAAAAGCAACGCTGACTCTGGAAAATATTTCAGATCTGACCGCTGAACAGATAGTGCTCTCACTCCGGTGATCTACAGCTCGATCGATATCTTATATACAGCTGACACTTCACATTTCATGTGGATACTGTTACCCCCGCGTCACCATCCGAATTCGTTCCGGAGTGCAAGGAGATTTTTCTCGTGCCGAGGTCGAATGATGCCTTCCTTTTTCATTGGGAGGAGGACCTCCCAACCCCTCCCGTTCTTGGATGATCCCATGCTCAGGCGTACATCCGGATGAGATGCCTTTTCGACGTTGCGTCGCCCGGATCCGGCACGATTTCCGTCCGACCGTGGAGCATCCATTCGTTGTTGAAAATCACGGCTTGGCCCGGTATGAGCGGGAAGCGGAGAAGCGTCCGTTCGAAGGACGAACGGAGAGAAAGGAGTGCCGCGCGCATCGGTTCGGGCAGATCCATCTGGTCGATGCCGTAGCGGTATCGAAGGATCTCGTGATCGCCGTCGGCGCGTCCCAACGCATCGAGGACGCGGATATTCACGGTGTCGCCGTGCGATCGCCGCAGCGACGCCGGCGCCGGAAACCGCAGGTCCGTTGTCCGCAGCGCGTCGCGCTCTGCGTCGGAAAGGCGCGCGATGCCGTCCCGTGCGTCCGCAAGCAGCGATTCGCCGCCCTGCCGATCCTTCGAGAGGCAGAGCATGCCGATGTGCTCCGGCGGATTCGGATAGAGCGCCATGTCGGTATGCAGTCCGAAGTGGGCCATGCCTTTCGTCGAGAGGGGACGGCCGTTCGGTTCCGGTTTCACGTCGCTCACGTCTTCGAGATTCGGCACGCCGAAGCGCGACAGGATCTCCGCGAGGCGCTTGCGGGGCTCCGAGAGGGGAATGCCGCCGAGCACGACGTAGCCGTCGGCGGCGATTTCCGCACGGATGTCCCGGCCGTCGAGCGACGCTTCGCGCACGCGCATGGCGATCACTGTCCCAGTCCGTCCGATTTCATCGCCTGTTCGGCGCAGAACGTGAGACTGGATTGGTCGATGCGCTCGTCGCCGAGACCGGCGAAGACGACCTTGGCATCGATCGAAAGCGGGATCTCGCCGACGGGCTCGACGGCCGTGCACGCGCCGCTTTCGTCTCCCGAGCGCTTGCCCACGCTCAGGGCGTTTTCCGTGCGCGTGACGATGAATTCGTCACCCGCGCCAGCCCACCACGAGGAAAGGACGAGCAGCGGAATCGCGCTCGGCCGCATGTAGAGCTGGTAGTTCTTCTCCTCTACGACCTTGAGGGGTCCGGGGACCTCTCCGAGGTTGACGATCTTCGTCACGGCGCCCGTCACGTTGAGACGCGCCTTCGTGTGGACGGTCGCCTGCGCGTCTTCCGATGCGGAAAGTTCGAGGGTCACCGTCACTTCCGGCGGGACAGAACTCGCGGAAGCTCCCGTGTCCGTCGGCGCAGGCACCGGCGTGCAGGCCGCGAAGACCGGAAGAAGGGCGAGTAGGACGAGGGGGGAGAGGCGCATATCCTCAGTATGAGGAGATCATTCCTAAATGCAAAGCACAACCGCGCAACGTTTTTTGCTTATTTAAAAAAACTCTTCATTCTCTGGTAGAATGCCGCTGTTTTTTCCGTTTATCTTTATGCGTCAGTTCATAAAACGTCAGGGTGTCCTGTTCGTGGGGGCGGCTTTGCTCTGCGCTTCCATTCCGGTCAATGCCGAGACCAATACGGTCCGGGCAATTCCCGGGCAGTACATCGTGGTTCTCAAGGACGGCAGCGTGCAGCCCTCGGCCTTTACCGTTCCCTCCGGCGTTGAACTGTCGTCTCCGGCCGAGCAGGCGATTGCCAAAGTATCCGCAAAGCTTGCCGAGAAGCATCATGGAACTCTTCTCCATACCTACAGCCATGCGGTGAAAGGCTTCGCCATTGCCCTTTCCGACGGCGAAGTTTCCGCCCTGATGAACGATCCGGAGGTGGAGATGGTGACGCCGGATCATCCCGTTTCCATCGATGCGGCAAAGCTTCCGGGAGCACCCGTCATGCAAGCACAGTCTTTGCCGACGGGTGTCGACCGTATCGATGCGGAATTGAATGTGAATAAGGGCAGCGGCATCGGCGTCGCCGTGATCGATACGGGTATCGATCTCACGCATCCGGATTTGGCGTCTCATGTGGTGGCTGGCAAGAACTGCGTACGTACCATGAAGACACCCGCCGACGATAACGGGCATGGTACCCATGTGGCCGGCACGATCGGAGCTCTCAATAACGGCGTGGGTGTCGTGGGCGTGGCTCCTGAGACGACTCTCGTCGCGGTGAAGGTGCTCGATCAGAACGGAAGCGGATCATGGTCCTCCATTATCTGCGGTATCGATTGGGTTACGGCCAATGCTGCGAAGTACAATATCAAAGTGGCAAACATGAGCTTGGGTGGCGGGGGAACGAGCGACAACAATTGTGGCAAATCAAACAACGATGCGTTGCACCGGGCTCTCTGTACTTCTCGCGACGCAGGTATCACCTACGTTGTTGCCGCCGGCAATTCGGCCGTCAATGCCGCGGGATCCGTTCCGGCCGCGTATGATGACGCGGTTATTACGGTTTCGGCACTCGTCGATACGAACGGCAAGCCGGGCGGTCTTGGCACCGCCACCTCTTATGGGGCCGACGATACGTTCGCTTCCTTCAGTAACTACGGGTCCGTTGTTGATATCGGGGCTCCGGGTGTGAACATCACCTCGACTTGGAAGGGGGGCGCCTACAACACCATCAGCGGTACCAGTATGGCTACCCCGCACGTGTCGGGGGCTGCCGCACTGTTTATTCAGGCGCATCCCGGTTCTACGTGGACCCAGGTCAAAAATGGTCTCAGGGCGGCAGGCGAAGCATTGGGTGCCGGTCACACTGATCCGACAGGAAAGTTCCCCGAACCCGTACTCAAAGCGGGGTCACTCTAAGCCGCATTGCCGTGGGTTCCGGAGCAAGCTTTCTCGCAGGTATTCTCACGATCCTCGCGTACGTACCCTACGTCGCGGGGATTGTTCGGAAGAGGACGATACCCAGCACCGTGTCCTGGTGGATTTGGGCTCTCGTGGGATTCCTGCTCCTTTCCACGTACGCGGCTGGAGGAGGGGAGGCGGCGCTCTGGCTCGCCGCCGCTGCCTTCTCGGGGCAGGTCTTCGTCGCGTTGCTGTCGGTCCGGTATGGGAAAAGCTCGATGACATGGGTTGATGCCGTCTGTGCCTGCAGCGCGCTCGCCGTGACCGTTCTCTGGTGGCTGACATCGTCGCCGTACCTCCCGCACGCCCTTGTCCTCGTTATCGACGGATGCGCGTGGTTCCCGACGTTCCGCAAAGCCCTGGCCGATCCGCGGAGCGAGGATCCGTCGGCGTGGCTGCTCTGGACAATCGCAGCGGTGCTGTCACTTCTCTCTGTCCGGTCGCTATGGTCCTTCGAAGCCGCCTATCCGGACTATATCGTGATCACGGACGGCATCGTTGCGGCTCTCGTTCTTCATTTTTTTCTGAGAAAACGCTCACTCTTTCCCCGAGAGGAGAGTGAAGAGCGCGATCGTGCCGAGGAGTAATCCGAGATCGCGCGCGCCGATATCGTTCCAGCCCACTTGCGTAAGAATGGCGCAAAGATGCAGGCAAGCCAGACCGGCGCCGAAACGTCGAACGGTGCGGACGGGGAGAAGCACCAGGATGGCAATGATGATCTCGGCTATGCCGATGACGGACAGCCACGTTTCCTTCGGGAGACCGAGAAAACCATTCATCCAAGTTGGCAAAAAACCAATCCAAACAATTGGTTCGGCGAATTTTGCGTAGCCGAAGTATCCAAAAACGATGACTTGCGCCGCAATGAGGGGCCAGAGGATAGCGGATTTGCTCTTCACGAGGGCACAGACTACCATACGCCCCTTATTTTGACCATTTTCCACCTTACCCTATGAAGACTTCCGTTCTCGTTCTGACGTTGGGAATCGCTGTCTCGCTCGTTTCCTGCGGACAGCAGGCTCCTTCCGCGATGGATGGCGCAACTTCCTCGTCAGTTGTCTCCTCCGCAGCCAGTTCTTCCGAGCAGGGGATGAATTTGGAATCCTCGTCTGCGTCCTCGGTTGTCACGATCGATCTGCGTGCGGATGAGGCTGCATCCTCGACCATTGAGGCAGAGGATCTCCCCGTCGTAACCAAGGACGGCGCCGCAGCGGAGCGCGATGAGAAGGAAGAGTACGAGCAGACGGCATCATCAGCCGCGGGGCTCTAAGGAGATTTCGGTCGAGGTGCGGCCGGCGTAGACTGTGCACATGTGCAAACGCTTTTCCATCATCGTCGTATCGGCAATCGCATTGGTTTTACTTGGGTTGGGCCTGAGAACGTACTTCACGCCCGCCAAGAATCCCGACCCCAATCACACGCACGCGGACTTCGCCGTGTGGATCGGGGGCAAGGAGCTCGATTTCGCGAAGGACGAGTTCATGTCCGGGCTCTCTACGGACGCGAACCACGATAACGAGCAGGGAAACCGCAAGTACCTTCACCTCCACGACGGCAACGGGCACGTTGTCCATCGCCACAAGCCGGGATTGACGCTCAAGGACTTCTTCCAAACGATCGGGTTCGACGTCGTATTGATCCAGAAGGACGTCCCCGGTTGGTGTTGGACCTCCGTGCAGCGCGCAGAGTGTGAGAGCGGACCCCTGCGTCTCTTCGTTAACGGCGAGGAGCACCTGAGCAAGTCCGGACCGCTCGATTATGAATTCCAGGACGGAGACCATCTGCTTCTGACGGATGCGACGGACGCCGCGGAGATCCAGAAAGAATTGAAGGCCATGACCGACGACGCCTGCAAGTATTCCAAGACCTGCCCCTGGAAAGGCGATCCGCCGACCGAGAACTGCATCGCGGACCCGACGGTGCCGTGCATGGGAATTTAGCGTTTGTCCTGAGATTCAGTCCCCAATACCACTGCTCGCAAGCGCGGTGCAAATTGCCGCAGGAGGCGTTCGCGCTCGCGCAACTCGGCCTCGCCGAGCTCGGCGTATGTTCGTCGCGGGTTGGCGTATTCCGTTCCTGCTCCTTCGCGGTGCCCACCCAGGTACCGGAATCCTTGTTCGAGCATGAATTCAGTATCGCGATGGGGAAAAAAACCGGCAAATAAAAAGCCCCGCGACAACCGTTGCGGGGCTTCGTACTGCTCAGCTCAGGATATGCTGCTCCTCGCCGTTGTCGGCGACGAGTGTTCCCCCGCGCATGACGATGCTGTAGTTTCTCTGGCCGTAGTAATCAATCAACTGCTTCGGCGTCAGTCCTGGCCGACTCTTTAATCCGCTAGGACGCAGCTCCTCGCCTCCTTCCGCTTCTTCCAGTTCGATACGATTGGACGTATTCATCATGGTGGTTTGGTGGGAAAGAAATACGATGTCCATACCGTAAACGAGAGTGCGGAGCTTCTGCCTCCCCGAAGGAGGTCGAAACTCGGCTGCGAAAAAATTTCCTCAGTTGCGTCAGGGAATTTCAGGGGAACTGAAGTGAAGGAGTGTCAGCCTCTCCGCACGTGAACGTCGGCGCGGAGCATGCCCATGGAACAGGTAAGGACGAAGTCTCTTTGCGGGTTCTCAATGGGGCCAAGCCAATTCCCGCCTACTTTTACGGGGGTTGAGAGATTATAGGCGGGTGCCGTGAGGAACGTGGCGCAGCCCTTGAGCGCCGATTGCGCGGTGGCGTAGACCCAGGTGGGTTTGCCGGCGTCGATGGTGATGGAGCTGGGGGAATAACCTAGGTCGCTGACGGCCAGATTGATAATCTGGCGTCCCTGCGCATCGATCACGACATGCGCATCGTCAGTGACCTGGACGGTTTGACGGCCGAATGCCCGTGCGAGTGTTCCCTCAACGTCGACGCCGGTCTGCAGCAGACCGCTTTTCAAATTAAGAAGTCCAAGGACGACCGCGGCCGCCCCCGCGAAGCGGAAGAAGCCGCGCGCGGTATTTCCCGTAAAGGTGGTGCTGAGGACGCTGATTCCGAGAAGGGCGGGGAGAGTCCCCAGCGCAAAGGCGAGCATCAGGAGTCCGCCTTGTACGAAACTATGGGTGGTCAGCGCCGTTAACTGCATCGATTGCGTGAAGCCGCATGGCAAGAAGAACGTAAGCGCTCCCAAGACCAAGGGTGTCAGGGGACCCGGGGCGCTCGTTAATTTTGCGATACGTCGCCCAACCATGGTGTGTTGCGGCAATTTGCAGGCGGATTTCGGCAGAAGTTCCAGCATACGGAGGCCGAGCCAGAGCATCACTGCGGCGACGACGACCATGAGGACGCCGGTTGCTCGCACGGAGGGAGAAATGGCTTGTCCCAGCAGCCCCACGGCGCCCCCGAGCAGGAAGTATCCGGCAAGACGCCCTGCGTTAAAAAGAAGTAAGGGTTGGGCTTTGTGCCAGCGCGTGGCATCCGTGTTTCCCTGGACCCAGGTGGCGGAGACGGAGAGCAGCAGTCCTCCTACGGCGGCGAGGCAGGTGGAACTGGCGGCAACCAGCCCTACAAAAGCGGCACCTCCAAGGGTCGCCGCTCCTCCGACACTTGCGGTCAACTCCGTGAGGCCGAGCGCGTGGGCGACGAAGCCGATCATGATGACGAGGAGCAGCATCGCGAACGCCTCCGCCCATTTTTGGGCAGCCGGCGTTTCCGCACATTCGCAGCAATCGTGATGCTGAGCGTTCATCGGTTCCAGTATACAGCGAAGGAAGGACGGCGCCGAGTGTTTGGGAGGGAAAATCGTCTCTGGTACGATGCGTGCATGAATTCTTCGGTCGATCCGGCATCGGCGGCATCTCCCGGTTCCGACGAACTCGCGGTTCTCCGGAAACAAGTGGCCGATCTCACGGCGCAGGTGCAGAAGCTTACGGACATGGCTGCGCGCGCCCAGGCCGATCTGCAGAATGCCAAGGGGCGCATGCAACGAGATCGGGACGAGCTTGGACGCTTTGCGACGGAGAACGTTGTAAAGATGCTTTTGCCCGTTCTCGATCATTTCCGCAGAGCCGTGGATCATTTGCCGAAAGATCGAAAAGATGACGAATGGGTGAAGGGAGTCCTCGCGATCGAACAGGAATTTTTCCGGGTACTCAGCGATCTTGGACTGCGGAGAATGAACGTACTCGGCGCGCAGGTGGATACGGCGAAGCACGAAGTTCTCACCGTCGGCCCCGGAAAAGAAGGGGAGGTGACGGACGTGTTTGAGGACGGGTATGAAATCGACGGCAAAGTGCTGCGTCCCGCCAAGGTGAAAGTCGGCGACGGTTCGGGCAAAGCGGCGTGATTCTCAGCGGCCGGCAAGAAGGAAGAACGCTATGCCGAGGGTATTGAGTGCGAAACAGAGCGCGGCGAATTTCTTCGGATCCACGTCGGCGATGCCGCTGATGAGTGCGACGCCGATTTCGTCGGGAAGCGGGGAGGCGATCACGAGTCCGGCAATACTCCAGAGCAGAAGGGATCGGATGCGTTCCGTCACCAGCTCGTGATGCAGAAGGTCGTGAATGCGGCGGGCGACGATGGTCATCCGCAGGCGAACGATTTCTTCATGGAAGACGGAATATCGCAGGACAGAGAGAATGAAGAAATCGGCAAGGAGCGCGCCGGCCCCCGCAAGAGGTGCAGCCACGAGAACATTCACGTCCGATCCCATTTCAAGGAACAACGGAATGGCGAACGGGGTCGTAAATCCGTAGCTGAACAGAATGCCGGCAATAAAGACCGATACGTACCCGTAACCGTTCACATGAGCGTGTATTTCGTCAAACAGACCGAGGGCATACAGCAAGTACGCCAGGACGGAGCAGAAAACGAAGCCGAGGAGACGCGGGTATCCGTTGCGGATCATCCGCTCAGTATAGCGGAAAACGGCTTATTTTGCCAGAACGCACTCTCGGAAACGGTCGCCCTTCTCTTCGAAGTTCTTGAACATATTGTAGCTGGGGGAGGCGGTGGAGAGGAGGACGAGGGGAGTGTCGAGTGTCGGGTGTCGGGTGTCGAGTTGCGGGTTGCGGGTTGCAGGGGTTTGTTCACGGGCGATGCGCACGGCGTCCTCCATCGTGTCGGCGTCGACGATCGTCACGGGCACCGTTGCCGCTTCGATCGCCTCGCGGATGCGGGGGCCGGAGCCCGGGAAGAGGATCACGGTCGACACCGCGGAGCGCTTCAGGCGCTGCGCAAGTTCTCCGAAGTCGTAGCCGCGGTCCTGCCCCCCCAAGATGATCGTCTTCACGCGGTCGCCGAGGGCGTCCAGCGCCGCGATCGTGGACTCGGGCGTCGTGGAGATCGCGTCGTCGATCCATTCGATGCCGTGATGCGCACCGAGTGACTGCAGACGGTGAGGGAGCGGACGGAATGCCTTGATGGCCGCGACCGCCTTCGCCGGAACGGCGCCCGCGCGGAGTGCCGCCTTGTACGCGCCGGCGATGTTGCTGCGGTTGTGTTCGCCGAGGAGATTCGTCTCCGTGAGCTGCACGGGGCATTCCTCTGCGGAGAAGGGGATCCGCTCACCGGGACTGTGGTCGGCGATCCATTTCGACCCTTCCGATTCCGCCGCGTAGAACACGACGTTTTCCGACCGCTGCAGTCGCACGATGTTCGCCTTGGCATCGCGGTAGGCCTCAAGCGAGCCGTGATAATCGAGGTGGTCCGGGAAGAAGCTCGTGACGACGGCGATCTCCGGGGAGCGCGTGAGCTCCATGAGTTGGTAGCTGCTCATTTCGAGTACGAAGACTTTGCCCGGCTTGGCCTCGTCGAGGTGTGCGATGCTCGGTTCGCCGATGTTTCCCACGAGCGAAACGTCCTTCCCGGAAGCCTCGAGCATCGCGAAGATGAGGCTCGAGGTGGTACTCTTTCCTTTTGAGCCCGTGACGCCGACGAGGAGGGCGCCCTTGGCAATCGCTTCCTCCACGAAGAGCGCGGTCGCCGAGGTGAGCTTGCCCTCCGTACGCCAGCGTTCAATCCGAGGTTCCGGCTTGATACCGGGAGACTTAATGACGACGTCCGCGGCGGGGATCTTCGCCAGGTAATCCTCACCGCCGATGAAGAGCACGGGATGCGATGAGCCCGGTTCGGAGGCCGGATTGCGGTCCGCGACTACGACGGAAGCGCGAGGAGCGTGCAGTCGCAACGCCGCGAGCGCGGCACGTCCCTCTTTTCCGAACCCGAGGATGCAGACACGCTTGCCGTCGAGGTCGGCGATGCGCATGGTCAGGCCAGGGCGGGAATCGTCGCGAAGCGGTCGGGAATCGCGTGCTCGCCGGAAGCGGCCAGCGTCCGTTCGACCAGCGCCTTCCCATCCTTGATCATGGGGAGAACGTCCTTTACGAAGAGTTTCATAGCTGCGGTTTCCTCCGCGTCCCCGCGCTCGTGCGCGAGGAGGAAGGCCGCCTTCGTCTCATCGCTCGTGCCCACGCACTCGAACGGCTTGAAGCCCTCGAGGCCCAGGAGTTCCTTGTAGAGGGGGAGCAGCGCCGCGTCCGCGAAGAGGTCCTTGCAAAAGAGTTTTCCTGTCTCCGCGCGCGGCAGGAACGCCGCGAGCATGGCGTAGACGAACGCGCACTTTGGGCACTGGCCGCACCAGAGGCCTCCCGAGAGCTTCTTGCTCTTGGCGAGAATTTTCCAATTCTCATTGCAGCTCGTCGCAAGCGGCAGATACTGAGGATGTCCCGTAAATATCTGGGTGATGCGGAGTTCCGATAGAGGACGGAGCAGACTGAATATTTCGACCTCGGAGAATGCGCGCACTTGTTCCTGCAGCATTCGCTCGAACGCGACAGACTTGCTCCACTGGTGATTGATCTCCATCCCGAGGTACTCCACGTTGCCTTCGTTTGCGCTGCGTTCGTTGCTGAAAACGACGGCAGTGTCGCCGCGCAGGATCGCAAGGACGAGCGCGAGCATGTTCAAGTAGGCCGTGATCGGCACGTGGCCGTTGAGGGCGCCCTGGGCGTTGAGGTCGAAGAGATGTGCGGAGAGCGCGCGCTTCACCTCGAGGAGCGGCAAGCCGGCAGCGACGGCTTGGGCCGTGATGACCGGATGGCTGCCGATGCGCAGCAGCGTGACGGGAATACGATGTTTTTGGAGGAGCTTGATCGTGACGAGCGAGTCCTTTCCGCCGCCAATGGGGACCAAACAGCGGTCGCCGGTGGGCCCTTCCTCGGAGGGGATGAAGGGTTTCTGTTCTTCCGTCGCGAGGGCCGGAAATTTGATGAGGTCATGAAAGTCGATCTCATTGCGATAGAAGAACTCGCCGAGTCCGTTCTCGTAGACCGTGTTCCAGAAAGCGGCTTGTGCGTTCGTCAATTGGCCGCTGCCCACCTCGATACGTTTCGGGAGACACGTCTTGTAGTAACTGATGCCGCCGATGAGGTGCAGTTGGAACAGGGCACGATTCAGCTCCTCCTCGCGCGACCCGTCCCACGACGCGATCGGGGGGAAGCTGAGGGTTTCGGTGAACTCTACGGGGTTGCCTCCGTCCTCGGGGTCCCGAAGGGCGTAGTCGAGCTCGATCCGGCCCTCCTCGGGAAAGCAGGCGTAGGAAACGAAGGTGAAGGTTTGATACTTCTGCATGCGTAAAAACGGTGATCGCATCGTACCACGAAAACCGCTGCCGCGCCGCTTTTTCGAGAGGGGTCCGAGGGGTAGACTCCTCGGGTGCCTTTTTCGCTCCGCCTTCCCCATCGTTTCGGACTCCTGGCCGCGGCTGCGTTCTTCCTCGTTGCCGCCTCGTCCGCGGCAGGGGGGATCACGATCAAGGGCGTCGTCTTGAGCGATGACTTTGAGGAAGTGACCGTCACCTTGTCGGAAGCAGCTCCCCGCGCCCTGATTTCGTATCAATTATTCCTCAACGACAGCGGCCTTGCCTGGAGCAGCGGCAGCGTCGAAGTGCGCAATGATGATACGAAGGTTCTGCGCGGGTTCAGCAGGACGATTCGCGCTCCCGGAGCTACGGGTAAGGGAATGCTTGAGGTCCGGGTGTGTCCGCAGGACCCCAAGACCATGGATATCACGAATGCCACCTGCGGCGCACCGTTCATCCTGCCGATCGATGCCGGTGCGAGCGGCTCGTTCACGGATGTTCACGACGAGGACGTCTTTGCCGATGCCATACGGTACGTGCACAGAGAGGGGGTCGTGGCGGGGTATCCCGATGGCACGTTTTTGCCGGGGAACCCGATCAATCGCGCCGAATTCACGAAGATCATGACGCTGTCGCTGTCTTCCCAGGAGGCGATCAACAAGTGCGTCGATCCCGTGTTCTCCGACATCGCGGCTTCCGAATGGTTCCTGCGATACGTGTGCCACGCATATGCGAACAAGCTCATCGCCGGCTATCCCGACGGGACCTTCAAGCCCGCGCAGTCCATCAATTTCGTCGAGGCGGCCAAAATCCTCGCGAGCAGCCTCGGTCTCATGAAGCCGCCCGACTGCGTGACCGTGCCGTGCACGGACGGACATTCCGGGGAGCACCCTTGGTTCGAGCCGTACATTCGGGCCCTGTCGGACCGCCATTCTATCCCCAAGTCCGTCACTCGCTTCGATCAGGCGATTTCGCGGGGCGAGATGGCCGAGATGATCTATCGCCTCCGTGCGAACGTCACGACGAAGGAATCGACCTCCTACGAAACCCTCCTGACCCTGAAAAACTGCGACGAGCGCTTGGCCGCGGGGCTGGGGTCCTGCGAATAACGGTATTGTGTCCTTTCTGCGTCATCTCGAGCTTGTCGAGGGATGGCGCCGAAGGAGGGACTCCCTTCGTCTCCTCCTCGCTTCGCTCGTCGTCGCTCAGGGTAAACTTCTCGCCCCTCCTTTCGTAGATCCAAGGTCCTTCCGGGTCGAGAAGTCGTTTTTTCTGGTGCCGAAGGAGGGACTCGAACCCTCACACCTTGCGGTACACGATTTTGAGTCGTGCGCGTCTGCCATTCCGCCACTTCGGCAATGAAAACGAAAGATCGATCAACCGAAGTATATATCAGCGAGCGGTCCTGAGCCTGTCGAAGGGCCGCCACTTCGGCAAGAAGTGTTTGTAAGAAAGAAAACGTTGATGCGAAGAGATCGGCTGTACCGTGAGCGACGACGAAGGGCGTCTGCCATTCCGCCACGTCGGCGTACGTCGATTGTACGTGAATGTGCTTCGCAGAGAGAAGGCTTCATCAGCCTTCACGCGCGAGGCCAAGCGGATTCCTTACGAAATCCGTCCGAACAGTCGGCCCAATTGCTGAAGGGTTCTCCGGATTATCCCCGTTTCTGCCTTCTTTTCCTGTTCCATCCCCGCCAACCTCGCTTGCGCTTCCCGATCGAGCTCGACGTATCGCCGGCCTTCCGGCGTTCCCTGTTCGATTTCCCGGATGACGTCGTTCACCGTCCGTGTCCGACCGCCCGGAAGGGAGACGATTTCCGGGGCATCCCTGTTGCCCATCTGACGAAGTGCGCGCAGGAGGTCTGCGACATGCGGCTGTTCCACCCAGGGGATTTCGGGGTTGCCGTCTTGTTGTGATTCGCTCTTGATCATGGTGGCGTTATACTCCGCGGCTCCCTGCCGGGCAATCATCATGTCTCGTCGAGAACGAAGCGACGCGGCGGCGACGAAAAAGTTGCCCGCATCACATCATCGGCAGGAGCGGTCGGAGCAGCATTTTCCGTTCCTGATGTTTCAGGATGCTCCGCATGCTCATGCTCCCGGGCGGCGGCGGATTCGCTTGCAGTTGGGGGCCGGGATTTTGCTCTTTCTTCGGTCGCGCCGGCGGGAGCCTGAGGGATTGCCGCCAATTTTCTTCGCCGAACAATTGCAGCTCTAAGAGTTCCCGGATGCGCCTCTCCGCTTCGGATTTTGCTTCTGCCCGATCGGAACGGAAGAAATAACCGTGCACTTCTTTTTTCGCGATGGATTCCAGGACGACGCGCATGCCATGCGTGTATGTGGGGTAGGGATCTCCCGGAACATCTTGTCGGGGGAGGTGCGCACCGTTCGCCATGGAGTGATGCATGAGAGGATGGGCGGGTATGCCCGTCATTTCAAACAGTTTCTGTGCAGCAGGCTCATATTTTTGAAATGAATCCACCCAGGGGACGCGCGGCAAGCCTTCGGGAAGCAGCGAAGAGAGATACGCAATGTCTTTCTTGCAGTCGGGTGTTTCCAGGATCGTATCGCGGATGCGATCGGCGGTCCGTTCCGAAACCAACTCGGTTCGCCGCCGGATTTCCAGATCGTCCGAAGACAAGCCTATTTTGAGGAAGTGCATCATGCCCTCACGATCGGCATGGGTACTGAAATAGTGTTGCAAATCCCTTGTAGCAGCGTCGCGCGTCGGGAAATGCGGGTCGCCGCTGCGCTGTACGAGTTCATCGATGCAGTGCTTCGGGAGAAAGGTTACACCGGGGTCGTCTTTTTTCTTCAGGGGAGGGGGAGCCGGAGGAATCGGAGTGGGTTGCGGCAGCTGCTCCTGACCAAGAATTTTGCCGAGAGAAAGCGCCAGTGCCGTGGCAAGGGCCGCCATTTTTTTACCGGTAATGACGCTACCGGATTCCTGACTGCTCGCGGGATGAGCAGTCTCGGTCGGGGAGAAATTGAGCATTCTCCCATTCTCGTCTTTTCGATTCTCCGGTCAATTTTCCGGAGAAGCATGAAGCGCATTCCGTACGAGCATGCGAAAAGAACGCAGCCTGTTTTATCTTCGGATAAATGCGTACTCCTGAGCCCGCGGAGAAATATCAAAAAGTCGATACCCAGACGCACGCAAGGCTCTGATCGCGGACTTCGTATCTTCCTGCGTTCTACGCGGCATCCGATGGTGGAATTCCACGAGGATTTGTCCGATGTCCAATTTCGCATCTGCGATGTCCTTGAGAACGGCGTATTCCGCTCCCTCGATATCCATTTTGAGAATATCGATACGCTTATGTCCCAATTTCTTCATGATCGTCGCGAGCCTGTATACGGGCGCTTCGGTTTCGCCCTCTCCCAGGACAAAAGATACGTTGTGTCCCTTGGGAAGCGAAAAACGCGCCGTTCCGTCTTCATTCCAAATTCCCCATTCATGGAATGTAAAATGAGCGGGAAGGTTTTGGGACCCCAGCCAGCGGATTGCGATGGGCGTGGGATCGAAGGCGAAGACTTGCGAGGAGGGAAAGCGAGACAGGAGGTCGCGCTCGAAGCGGATGTCCTTGCCCACGCCGAAGGAATAGACGATACCCGTCGGTTCGCCGCGCGCGACGGTCCATTCGCCATCGCCTTTGCCGAGACGAAGAACGGGGATACGAATGTCGCGGCGCTCGGCGATTTCCTCGCCGCGCAGGATGCGCACGCGCGCGTCGATCCGTTGCAAGGTCTTACGAACGGGGACGAGGATCGGCGCGAGGAAGAGGCGCAGGCGGGTGAGCACGAGGGGAGGATAGCAGGCGCTTAGGCTTTCCGCGTCGCGAAGGCGACTTTGAGGCCGAGCAGGATCAGCACGCCGCCCATCACGCGGTCGATGACGCCGTGGATTCTGCCGATTACCTCACGGACGACGGAGACGTTCAGGAGGCTCGTGAGGAACGCGAACCACACGAACGTCTGCGCGCTCATGAAGAGTCCGTAGAAGAGTTGCACGACGATAGGAGTCGAGGGCGAAACCACTTGGGTGAAGAGCGCCAAGAAGAAAACAGTTGCCTTGGGATTCAGGGCGTTGCAGAGGAAGCCTTCAAGCACCCAGCGATGCCAAGACTGCTCGCGTCGTTCGGCGGTGATGTCGAGTTTCTTCGCTTGGGCCTTGGAAAACACTGCCTTTCCTCCGATGAAGATCAGGTAGAGGGCGCCGATCCACTTGATGATACTGAAAAGGAGGATCGACTGCGAAATCACGAGTCCGATACCAAGCAGACAGTACGCCACGTGGACAAGAATGCCGCCGGCGACGCCCGCGCAGGTCCACAGGCCTCCGCTGCGGGATCCCGAGACGCCGTTTTTCACGACGAGCGCGAAATCGGGACCGGGACTCATGACGGCGAGAAGATGGATGAACGCGACAGTGAGGAAGGCGGACATGCGACGGAACTATACATAGCCTGATTTGTTGTCTCCAACATGAATGTATGGATTTTCCGCTCTTCCCTGTCAGACCAGGACAAAAATGGACTGTCTCAAGCTGCGGATTAACGATGCGTTGGATTTCGATATGAGGTATCTGCACGTAAGGCAAAGTATATAGGCGCATTGGACCAAGCGAGGAAACTTGACAAAATATGTTGACAGTACAAAATAGATGTTTATCCTACGCACTCATTTGTATCTATATTCTCTTTATTTGCCATGGAAACGGACTTTCCTCACATTTTTCATCCCGAAAAGCCGGCGATGAATATCCATACGCTGACGGTTGATACTGCCGGTCTCGATGCCGGTGTTCTTCGGGAGATCCAGACGGTGCTGAGTGAAACCAAGGCTACCGGTCTTTGTCGAGCCGAAGTCATTGGGGAGAGTGAAAGTGTTTTAACGGTTCAGGTGCAGACGACCTTGTATTACGGTTTGCAGATCGTCATCCAACGCTTGCAGAAATTACTAGGCGTCGGTCCCGTTTCCTATGGCGGCGAAGCAGGGTCGCTCTTCGTGAGGGCCGAGCACGATGCCGCGTAGCCCGTTATTCCATCGTCTCCGGAACGCGAGTGTTTTTGCTTGATCCAAGAATTGCGTCGAGGTTCTTGATCGCGTATCCGTGATCGCCGTATCGTGAGTACGTTCCTTCCACTTCACTCATGACGTTCACGGAAATCGAAACAATCGTCGCCGATAAAAGCCTTCTCAAGCACCCCTTCTATCAGACGTGGAGCAGGGGAGAGCTCACGAAGGAGCAGCTCGCCGTGTACGCCAAGGAGTACTTCCACCTCGTAAAGCGCATTCCGGGCATTGTCGCCCGCGTTCAAGCGCAACTGAGCGATGACGTTCTCAAGGCGTCCCTCGATCACAACCGACTCGAAGAAGAAGAGCATGTGGAGCTTTGGAAGCGTTTTGCGAAGAGCCTCGGTATTTCAGAGGCGGAACTGGTGAACCACGTTCCTTCCAAGGCTTGCGCGAAAGCGGTTGCCGATCTTGAGGCGTTGGCCGAGAGAAGCGTGGAGGAGGGGGTCGCGACGATGTATGCCCTTGAGTGCGAATTGCCTGCCATCGCCAAGACCAAGATGGAAGGCTTGAAGGAGTTCTACGGTCTGACGTCCGACGATGCGCAAATCTACTTTGAGGAACATCTCAAGGAAGAAAAGCACCTCCAGGAGTGGAGGAAGTTTCCCCTTGGTATCCGGTCGTCTGCCGCCGCGAAGGCTTCGATTGCCGCGCAGAATCAAGCCCTCGATGCCGTGTGCATGGAATGCGGTCTCCCGATCGACTGTTGATGAATCGCCCCTCTTCGTTGTGAATCCAAGAGGGGCGTGAGCCCCTCTTTTTGTTCGTCGACGACACTCGAAACGTCATTGTCCTTTCCATCCTTTCCCCATCTTCCCATGGCTTCCGCCAAAACCCCGTACCAGCGGTATCGCAAGAATCTCGCAGAGACGTTTGAGCATCTTGGGATAGGAAAGAAGGAGCGACAGAGGTTCGATGAGCCCAAGGCGGTCCATACCGAAAAAATCACCATCGTCGGCGATGATGGTAAGAAGAAGACATTCGATGCGTTTCGCGTGCAGTACAACGACGCACGCGGCCCGTACAAGGGCGGCATTCGGTTCCACCCCCTTGCCGACGAAGACGAAGTGAAGGCGCTCGCGGCGCTCATGGCCATCAAGACCGCCGTCGTGGGCATTCCGTTCGGTGGAGCAAAGGGCGGTGTGCAGTGCGATCCAAAAAAGCTCAGCAAACGCGAGGTGCAGGAAGTCTCTCGAGCCTACGTACGTACGTTCGCACCGGTCATCGGCCCGGATACCGACATTCCCGCGCCCGATGTGAACACTACGCCGGCAATCATGGCCTGGATGCGCGACGAGTACGAGAAGATCACGAAGAGCTACGCTCCGGACGTCATCACGGGAAAGCCTCTCAGCTACGGCGGCTCACTCGGCCGCGGCACGGCCACGGCGCGCGGCGGTTTTTTCATCCTCCAGGAGCTCGTCCAGGGCGAAGGACTCGATCCGAAAGATCTCCGCGTCGTCGTCCAGGGGTTCGGCAACGCAGGAGCACACATGGCCCATTACCTGCAGGACGCGGGCTACACGGTGGTCGCCGTCTCGGATTCCCAGGGCGGCATCTACAGCCCCGACGGCCTCGACGTGGTGCGCATCGAGAAGTACAAGGAGCGCACGGGATCCGTCACGGGAGAGTATTGCGAGGGCTCCGTCTGCGACGTGCAGAAGATGAAGATGGACAACGTGCGCGTTGTCAGCAATGAGGAACTTCTCGAGTTACCGTGCGACATTCTCGTTCCGGCGGCTCTCGATAACGCCATCACCGAGAAGAACGCATCCAAGATCAAAGCCAAGGTGATCCTGGAGCTCGCCAACGGCCCCACCACGCCGGAAGCGGACGTGATGCTGGAGAAACGCAAGATTCGTGTCATTCCGGATGTTCTTGCGAACGCCGGAGGCGTTACGGTGAGCTACTTCGAATGGGTCCAGGGCAGAAGCGGAGGCCAGTGGACCGAAGAGAGGGTCGATCAGGAACTCAAACGCGTCATTCTCGACGCATATAAGTCCGTTCGTCGCGAAGTGCATCGTCGCAAGGTGGGATACCGCCAGGCCGCATTTATCGTGGGTCTCAGTCGGATCATGGATGCCATGAGAGTGCGCGGGTGGTTCGACGCATGAGTGACTGCCATCTCTTCGATCATCAAGTCGCCGTTGTCGTTCGACGTTTGCCCGCGTCATCCGTCCTCCCGTACGATGAGGCTGACTTTCCGCCCCGTTCATGTTCGACGTTCTCATCATCGGCCTCGGTTGTGCCGGCTATACCGCCGCGATTTATTCCGCGCGTTACAAACTGAAGACGATGATCGTTGGTCTGGAAGAAGGCGGCATGGGAGCCACGGCGGCGGAGGTGGGCAATTGGCCCGGTATTGTCGAAGTGAAGGGGCCCGATCTCATGGAGAAATTTAAGAAACATGCCGTGAGTTTCAGCGAAGTGACGCACAAGATCGGTCGCATCGAATCCATCGAGAAAGTCGCTGATGCGTTCGTTGCCAAGCTTCAAAGCGGTGAGACGATTGAAGCAAAGGCGGTTATTCTCGCTACCGGCAGCAACAAGCGTCACCTCGGTGTTCCGGGAGAGGAGGAGTTTTCCGGTCGCGGCGTGACGTACTGCGCAACGTGTGACGCCTTCTTCTATAAGAACAAGACAGTGGCCGTCATTGGAGGAGGGGACAGCGCCGTGGAAGGCGCCGCAATCGCCGCGCAGGTGGCCAAACAGGTGTATTTGATTCACCGTCGCGGGGAATTCCGCGCGGAACCCTATTGGATCGAGAAAGTGAAACAAAGCTCGAACATCACGCTCGTCTTGGAACGGAACGTCGTCGAGATCACGGGCGACGCGAAGGTTCGGTCCATCAAGCTCGATGCGCCTTTTAACGGCCAGGATACGCTTGCGGTGGACGGCGTCTTCATCGAAGTCGGTTCCGTCCCTGCGGTTGCACTTGCCAAGCAACTTGGAGCGGAAATCGATCCCCGCGGCTTCCTCAAGGTCCGTCCCGATCAAAGCACGAGCGTTCCGGGCCTCTTTGGCGCCGGCGACGTTACGTCCGGCAGCAACTACTTCGCCCAATTCGTGACGGCGGCGGGAGAAGCGGGAGTAGCGGCCAATTCGGTGTTTAACTATCTTGCGACGGGGAAAAGCTAAAAGCTCTAAGCACGAAGCTTTAAAGCCCCCTTTTGGCCTTGCACCAGGCTAGGTCAATCAGTAAAGTATCCCAGCTATGCCCCGTGGAAAGAGAACAGTCTTCGCCGCGTTCTGCACGAATGAAGAGTGCAAGAGCCGCGTATCCACCTTCCGTCTGCATCGTCAGAAGGAAGGAGTTTCGTGGAAGGATTTCAAGATTACGAAGTTTTGCGGAAGCTGCCGAAAGCGCCAGCCGCTGAAGCTCAAAGAAGAGCGCCACTCGAAGTAAGGCAACCGAGGGAACCAAGGGAACCGAGGATGCTCGTTTGGTGTCGTCGGTTGTGTCGGTTGCTTCGGATTCTTCGGTTCCTGATCACAAGCTCTTTTTCCTGAGACTTCGTTCCCGCGTGTATACTTCCACCCCATGACCGACGTGTACCGTCAGGCGGCTTCGATCCTCGTGCTCCGTCCCGTTTCCGCGTGCGGACCGGACGGCTGCGGCGACGCCTTTCAGATCCTTCTGCTTCATAAGCCCCGCCGTCGGGACAACTGGCAGATTCCCCAGGGGGGCATCGAGCACGGGGAGAACGTCGAGGAGGCGGCCATCCGCGAGCTGCACGAGGAGGCCGGACTGGCCGGATGCAAGGTCCTCGGGCAGAGTGCCAAGCTTTATCAGTACGATTTCCCGACGTCGTTCCGTCGTTTCCGTCCGGACAATGTCCGTGGTCAACAGATCCGTTTCGTCTACGCGCTGGCGCCCGCGGATGCCCGCGTCCGCGTGGACGGCAAGGAGATCGACGGACACGTCTGGACCGAGAAGGGAAAGCTCTCAACGTATCTCAAGCGCAAGGAGTATCTGGGGCTTGTGAACGACCTCTATGACGAAGCGGTCGACCTTCTGACGCACACTCTGTCGTGAGGAGGGGGGGAAGTAAGACGGCGGCTGCAGGAGCCTGATTCTTTCGGCTAGAGCAATTCCAGGCTTTTCATGATCTCGAAATCGTACACAGTCGTCGCCTGTCCGCTCGAATCGAGGAAGCTTTGACGTCCCACAATCTCTACTCCGCCGCCGTTTTTGCTGCCGAGCGAGCTATAGAGCGCAATGCCATGGGTTGTATTCCAGGTGAAGGAATCTCCGCAGATCATGGCAGTTTCGGTATCCGTGAATTCCGGACGCGCTTGAACGAAGATTCGTACATTTTCGCCGTTCTCCGCGCGTTCGCCCATCATGCATCTCTTGCTGAAGACGGTATCGACGAATGTCGTTAATTCGGCTTCCGTCCGTGCGGGGCGGACATGAATCATTGCCCATCCGCCCACGATTTTCTGGAAGAAGTCCATGTCCGTGGCGGAGATCTTCCGTGCTATCGCTTGGTTCACGACGTCGGCGGGTGACGGAGTGGCCCGTGTTACGCAATCCTCTGCGAGGGAATACGTCGTTGTAAAAATCACGCCGTCGACCAATTCGCGGGCTTGCAGTGGGATGTCTTGGTCACAATCGGCGGAGTAGATCGTTGCGGGATAGCGGAGGGAGATACCGAGTTTCTTGGCAGTGAGTGTCTGAGACAGCGCTTCATCGAGCGGGATGGCCGTGGCTTTCGCCATGGGCGCAAGTTCGCTCGGGTCCACGGGCAGTACGACGGAGCCCGGTGTATCCGTTATGGGATTTGCCGGAACGGATGCCGCTTCACGGGGCGCCGCTCCGCAAGAGGCGATGGCGAAGGCAAGGGCGATGACGGCGATGTGGAGCGGGGGACTGCGCATGCCGTGATTCTAAGGCGTTCTACGTTTCCTCCCAAGTCACTTTCTTCCTCCTCTCTCGCTTCCCAGTACGCTAGTGTTTGGATCACCTCTTCGTTTCCGTGCGTCTCCTCTCCCTCACGCTCGAGCAGTACCGTAATCATCCCCGCGCTTCCCTGGCGTTCGGATCAGAGGATTTGCAGCTTTTTTTGGGCGAAAACGGCAGTGGGAAGACCAATCTTTTGGAGGCCATCTCCCTTCTTTCTCTGAGCAAGTCCTTCCTGGGTGTGGACGATGACGATCTTCGCACCTGGGGCACCGCCTACTATCGTGTCGCTGCGATGGCCAGGACCGATGCGGGAGAAGAGATTTCCCTCGAGGTTGTTAGCCAAGCGGAGCCTTGCCGACAGAAAGCCCATCGGCGGAACGACGTGCGGCTCAGTATCGCGGATTTCGTTGGACAGCTGCCCGTCGCGACCTTCCTGCCGCAGGACATGGGAATTTTTATGGGACCGCCCGCCGATCGCCGCCGCTTTCTCGATCAAATTCTCTCGCAAGTCTCGGGCGAATATCTGCGCTCGCATCTCCTCTATCAAAAGCTCCTGAAACAACGGAATGCCTTCCTCCGTGCTCTGGCGCAGGGCATGGCGCAGCGCGAAGATTTGCAGCCGTGGGATTTGCAATTGAGCGAAGCGGGAGAGAGGGTCACGCGGATGCGTCTGGAACTCGTGGGAACGTTCAATCTGACCCTGGCGAACGAACTCCGTTCTCTGGGCGAACGCTGGAATGAGGCGACAGTCGGGTACCGCGACAGCGTGCGCGAGGACGGGTCCGACCGTTCGATGTATGAGGCGCTCCAGCGGTCGCTGGAGCGCGATCTTCAGATGCAGACCACGAGCATCGGCCCGCACCGCGACGACTGGGCTGTTCTTGTCGACGGGCGGCCTCTGGAGCGGTCTTCGTCGCGCGGTCAGCAGCGGGCGGCGGTTTTGGCGCTGCTCTTTCTTGAGGCGTCATTCCTGGAATTGCGACGCGGCGAACGTCCGATCATTCTGCTGGACGACATCTTCTCGGAGCTCGACGAACTGCATCGATATCGCGTCATGGAGGCGTTTCCGGATCACCAAGTGTTCCTCGCCGCGATCGAACGGCCGGAGGCGCATCGGCGTGCGAGGATGTGGACGGTGAGTGAAGGAAAGATCGCCGAAGCCCTTTTGCAGGAAGGGGGGGGCAGCAGTCGATAAGGGATACGTCTTGTTTATTGCTTCTTTCACTCCCTACACTGTTTCCATGCCCCACGACGAACGCGCCTATCTCCACGACAACGAAACGCTTCTCTGCAGCGTACGTGCGAGCGGCGCGGGGCTGCTTCGCGATCTCCTCCGCGGATTGATCGAAGGTCTCGTTTTCGGCGCGGTCATCGGGTTCGTGTCGGCGCTCACGGCGCTTCCGACGGGCTGGAAGTTCGATCTGCAGCTCGGTGTCGGTTTCTTTTTCATCGGTGTCATCGTCGTTCTCGTTCAGCGCGTACGTCTTTGGTCCGATACGCGTCTCCGTGTGACGTCGGAGCGTCTTTTGGTGCCCGAACCCGGCCCGATTTTTCATCCGCCGTTGCATACGGTGAAATGGTCGCAGTACCAAGAGAGTCATGTCGGCCGTCGAGGGGTCTTGGACATCTTTTTCTTCTCCCGTCCGCTCATTATCCGTTACGGCACGGCCGATGCGAATAAGGAAATCCGCTTTCCGTCGCTACGTTATGCCGAGGATCTCAAGCATTACCTCGATAAAGTGGACAGTTGTGTTCGCAAGGGAGACCTGTCGGGCCTGAAACCGTTTGTCGCCAAGCCCAAAGGAAAGCGCGATGTCGTCGCCGACCGCGTCGAAACAGCATGAAGAATTATCGTTGCACGAGATCTTCCCTGTAGGTCAGGGCTCCGTAGAGCGCCAGCGCCAGGGCATCCGCCGCATCGTCGGGACGGGGGAGTTCCGAGAGCCGCAGCAGACGCACGAGCATATCCTGCACCTGGCGTTTGTCCGCCCGCCCGTCTCCCGTGATGGCGAGTTTCATCTGCATCGGGCCGATCTCGATACTCGGTATTCCGGCTTCTTCCAAACAGTACAAAATGACGCCACGGGCCTGTGCAACATCGAGGGCTGTCGTCTCATTCTTCGCGAAGAACACGCGTTCGATGATGGCAACGGAGGGTTTGACTTCATCAAGAAATATTTTCATATCATCATGAATTTCCCGTAGCCGTGCCGGGAAGGGTTGCGCGCTAGCCGTGGAAATGGTCAACCATTCAATCGCCCGTACATCGCTTGGATTGGTGCTTTCTATGAGGCCTAGCCCCGTGGTTCCATAGCCGGGATCGATACCGAGAAAGCGCACGGAGATCATCATCACAGAATCTTTCGTTCTGGCAAGGAACCCGGCGTTGCCCGAGGGGTCGATTGTGCTATCGTGATATGAAATATGAAAACCAATATCCACACGATCCACAGGCATATTGTTGCGGTTCCGCTCTTTACGTTGGTTCTCGTCGGTATCGTTTCGACCACATCGGGATCCGTATCATCCGCCGTCTTCACCGCTGCCATTGCCGATCGAGTGATTGGAATGACCGGCGAGCAGCAGTCGTTCAGTTTGGAAGACGGCACGTACGGCCGCTTGTCTTCCGAGGGTTCGTTGGATGTGAAAGACGGGCGTCCCGAGCTTCTCGGAGGCGGCGCGCTCGTGGCCTCCCGTGGCATCGTATGGCTCAAAACCGGAGATGCCGCTTTGCTGGGTTTCCGGGGCGGCATGTACGTGCATCGCAGTGAGTCCACCGTGACGGTCTCCGCCCTCTCAACGCCGGTTCTTCTTCGTCGCCACGGATTTGTCGCTTTCGTGCCGCAGGGCGGTCAGGCGACGTGGACTCTGACCGATCTCCCGACTGTACCGGATCATCATCGGACACTTGAGCTGACCGATGCCATCAGCGCCATTGACGGCGATTTCCTTCGCGACCAGTTGCAGGATCTTCAGACGCTCACATCCGTCGATGCGCGAGAGGAGGGGAAGACAGTCGCCGATCGTGTGATTTCGGCGGGAACGGATCTTCTGGCTTTCCTTCGCTTGCCGGCCGCCGCGCACCGCCTTCAGACCAGCGATCTTGCCCTCGCTTTTGATCGCATCGACGAACTTCTGCATACCAACGATGTCGAGGCGCTTCGTGCGTTTCTTGCCGACGATGCGGTCAGTCGATATCTCCTGACTTCACCGGAAACGTCACGTCGTCTTCCGGGCGCCCTGCGTCTCGCGTCCAATCGTCCGGCACTGCTCTCGTCGCTCTATCCCTTTGTCTCCGATCCCGATTTTCAGCTGCTTGCCGCGCTCCATCCTTCCCTCCGTTCCGCTGCGTGGGCTTCGCCCGTACGTGCGGAGGACGGCGGTGATGTCGCTCTTCTGCGCGTTCTGCTCTTCCCCCTGTCGGATACCCTTCCCGAAGCCGCTACCGATGGTGTCGTTCGTCGCTGGGGCGAAGCCTTGCAGGCCCAGATCCAGGCGGCAGACGAGCCGGCAGCGGTACTGACGGGCCTCTTCCCCGCGATGAATCGCTTTGTCGCTCAGACGAGCAGGTTCGGATACCCGGATCGCCTGAGTCGTCTTCTCGATGCTTTTTCCGCGGCGATCGGTCCCGAGGAAGAGTCGCTGACGGATCAACAGCGCTCGCTTCTCGCCTCGTGGACCTCCGTTGCGGCGTCGCCGCTTCTTGAGACGGCGGCAGAAGCCGTTTCGTCGTCTTCCTCCGTCGCCTCATCCGATGGGAGTTCTTCGTCATCGTCTTCCGAAGACGGTTCCGATCTCGAAGAGGTCATGAAGACGTTCGGCCGCGCCGCGCCTACCGTGACCGGCAGTCTTTCGTCCGAGGACGGCGGCGTCCTTGCCGCCACGGTACGGGATGAACTTGTCGCTGCGGGTGCCCTTCTGACGGTGCAGACGAAGATCGAGGCTGTCGGCAGGGATCACGTTGCGGTGAGCCAGGTAGTGTTCTCCGGGCCCTCCGGCGACCACTTCTACGGCTTCGAGTACGAGCCGAGTGCCAAGACCCTCACGGGGATCACGCGGGACGGTCAGGAACAGCTCTTCGGCATGACGCTCGGCGATTTCCTTACCTGGGCCAAGGGGCAATAACCTGCCGTATGTCCGATGCCGTCATTCCCGAGGCCCACAAAAACGAGATCACTGCGCTTTTCCAGACGATGTCCGATGCATGGACCGACGGCGACGCCGCCCGGTTCGCGTCCTGTTTTACGGAGGAGGCCGATTACGTCACCTTCGCCGGCTTGCTCCTCCGGGGTCGCAAAGCCATCGAGGAGACTCATCGGGAACTCTTCGCGGGCCTCTTGAAAGGCTCGAGCCTCGTCGGCGACTCGCTCTCCGTGCATTTCCTCAGTCCGCACGTTGCGGTGGCGCACGCGATCGGCACGGTGAAGCTCCGCTGGCAGAAGAAGCCGCCGACGGCCCGGAAGTCCATCAATACCAACGTGATCATCAAGGAGAACGGGCTCTGGAAGATCGCCGCTTTTCACAACTGCCGCATCCGGAAGCCTGGTTTGATCCGGAGACTCATGATGCCCTTCATGAAGGGGTAATCCTCCCTGAAAAAACCGTCGGTGATATCGAGGCAGGAAGCACTCTAGAGAATGGACTGGTGGGCGATGATGGATTTGAACCATCGACCTCGACATTATCAGTGTCGCGCTCTAACCCCTGAGCTAATCGCCCGCATAGTGGTGCGGTTTTGATTCTCTCAGAGGGAGCGCGGCATGTCTCGTTTTTTGAATGGCTCATACCGCTTTGCGGTACTCGACCCCCTGAGCTAATCGCCCGATGATCTGAAAGACGCACGAAAGCGCTTCTGCGTGCCGGGAGAGGGTACCTGTGGCTTCAAAAAGCGGCAAGATCCAAATCCTGGTCAGGACAAGAAAAAGGCGGCCGAAGCCGCCTTATTCAATGACGTGGTCGGGATTACATCGAGCCGGCGGCCGACGAGGTCGTAGCCGAGGAGGCAGCGGACGACGTGGCGGCGCTGCTAGTCGCGGCCGAAGAAGCGGCGGACGACGTGGCGGCGGAGGAGACGGACGATGAGTTCTTCTTGAGTTCCATCATCTTCTTTTCCCACTCCTTCACGCGCATTTCCTGCTGACGGGCGCGCTCCTTCATCTTGAGGGAACGAGCGGTGAACTTCTGGATCTTCTTCTCGATTTTCTCCATTCTCTTTTCCGCATGATCTTGGGAGAGGTTCTCGGGCATGCGAGCGAATGAGGTCGTCGAGAGAGTGAGGGCGACCGTGCAGGCCGCGGCCACGGCAACGAATTTCTTCATAAGAAAAAGGGGGCGAAAAAATACGACCCGGAGAGCTTACCCTTTGCGGAAGGCCCCGAAAATTGTCTTTAGTAAAAAATATTGTTTACTTATATATCTCTGTCACGCTCTGACCGGATTGCACATTGCGGATGACGTGCGCCAGCAATGGTGCGATGGAAACGATCTGGAGACCGGGGAAGACATTGGGCTCGACGGGAATGCTGTCGGTAACCACGACTTCTTTAAAAGCGGCTTTCCGTAGATTTTCGTGCGCTTTCCCGGAGAAAAGAGGATGAGTGACGGCGGCGTAGATGTCGGAGTTCGCCTTCTTTTTCAGGAGAACTTCCCTCGCGGGGACCATGGTGCTGCCGGTATCAATCATGTCATCGAGAATGATGCAGGTGCGGCCCTCGATATCGCCGACAACTTCGAGAATTTCCGCCTTGTGATGTTCCGGTCGGCTCTTATGCATGAGCGCGAGTTCCGCGCCGAGGAGATCGGCGAATTTCTTCGCGCGCTTCGCTCCTCCGGCGTCCGGCGCCACAACGACGGGATCTTTGAGATTTTTCTTTTGGAACTCTCGCGCGAAGAGCAGGCGCGCGTCGAGAACATCCACCGGAATCGAGAAGAATCCTTGGATCTGATCGGAATGCAGATCGAGCGTGATGACATGATCGGCACCCGCCTTCTCCAGGAGTTGCGCGACCAGCTTGGCCGAAATGGGCTCGCGGGGCTGGGCTACGCGATCCTGGCGCGCGTAGGGGAAGTGAGGGATCACAACGTGAATCGACCGGGCAAAGCTGAGTTTGGCAGCTTGGCACAGGAAGAAGAGCTCCATGAGATCTTCGTTCGGATTACGGGATCCGGTCTGAAGAAGATAGACGTCTTTTCCTCGAAGCGTCTCTTCGTAGCGAACGTAAATCTCGCCTCCGGAGAAGCGCTTGCGCGTGACGGCGCCCAATTCCACACCGAGCTCTTTGGCGACCGCTGCCGCGAGAGCCGGATGGGAGGATCCACTGAAGAGAAGCATGAGTGTTGAAGACTGCTATTATTCTAGCAGATGCACGTCCGTTTCTCCACGGCTCTCGGGTTGCCAGTTTGCGAAGAGGGATCGCATATTCCCCTTGGACACATTGCCCATATGGTCATTCATCCGGATACGGGAAAAGTGGAAGGATTTTTTGTCGGTAGAGGAGGGTTTTTGAGCGGCGGAATGCTCTATCTCTCCACGATGGATATCCTCCGCTGGTCCCTGAGAATCGTGGTGTCCTCTGCCGATGTCCTCTGCGATCCGGGTGATGTCGTGCGGCTGGAGCCCCTTTTTTCCTTCCCGCGTCCGATTCTCGGACAAAAGATCGTCACCCTTGGAGGAAAATCCCTTGGGACCTGTCGTGACGCGCAGTTTGATACCACGCACTTTCTTCTGGAGTGGATTTTTCCCAAAACTTTCTGGCGGTGGGGAGTTCCCATCCCCGCGAGTCATATTGCCGAGGTGCGACAGGACGCGATCGTCATCCGTGACATCAAAGCCGACGTGAAGGAGAAGGAGCAGGCCTTGCCCGCGGCGTCGATGCTTGCGCCGGTCTCAGAGCCGGAAGCGGCGTAAGGAAAGTCCGAGAAGGGGACAAAGAGGCGCGTGAAGGGCCTCTTCTTTCGGCCAAAAAAAGCGCGCCCCGAGGACGCGCCTTTTGAATGCGATGCGAACGGGCTCAGACCAGGCCAGGGACGAACGTGAACGTATCCGGAACCGTCTGAGTGAAGAATCCGACGATCACGCGGGCGAAGAGCACGACGAGGAGGCCGACGATGACGGCGATGATCGTCTTCTTGGCCTTGTCCTTCGCGTCGTCGCTTCCCTGAGAGACGATGAGGCGGATGCCGGCGATAATGATGAAGACCACCGCGGCGAGTGCCAGGAAGTTGAGGACGAACACGATGGCATTCAAAATCACGTTACGAATGTCCGTCTCGTTATAGGCCGCCGGTGTGCCGGGAACGTCGGGGATCGGGCCGCCGAAGTCGCCCTGAGCGAGCGCCTTGCTTACCGGAGCGAAGCCCGCGGCGAGAGCGAACCACGTCTTGTATGACAGACGTTGGAGAGTGGACATGGGAAAGGGGGGATGAGCCGGACACAGTTGTACTGGAAACGCTCCACTAGACTCAAGTCAACTTCGGCTCCCGGCAGCGAAAGAGCTTGACGGCGACGTAATTCAGGACCGATTGTTCAGTAATCCCACGCCGATGAGAAGCAGGGCCGGCAAGGCGAACCACAGGTCTTGGTTTTGCAGGAGAATAGGCAAGAGCCTGCTTTGTTGCACGACGGGCGAGAGGGTTGCCGTGGTTGTCACGTGCATGTCGAGGATCGCCGATTGACTCATATAGGCGATAACAGTCGAAATGATCAGAAGCGCACTGCCGAAGCCAAGAACGGCCGTCACGCCGATATTGATAAGGGAACCCATGTTGTCCGCATACTGAATATCGAATCCCGAGCGCACGGCGAGAGAGATGACAATCGAAATGAAGAGAACCATCTTCACCACCGAGAGCACGGGAAAATTGATGGAGAAGCCCAGAATATCGAATGCTCCTTGCTGCTCTCCGATCAGGCGGGTCAGGACGTTGCTGAGCCCCTGCACCGCCACGATCGCCATGTAGCACGCTACGATGATTTTCACCGCCTCGCGCTTTCCAATAATGAACGTGTAGGTGATGACGAGCGCGAAGAAGACAATGATGAACAGGTCCCAGCTCAGTGTTAAATTCATGGAGGTCAGTATAGGGTGCGGGAGTCCGGTATGAAGTTGACAGTGATTTCAAATGGATACCGAGGATACCAAAGAGTCCGACGATACCGAGGATCCTCGGTATCGTCGGTATCCTCGGCAACCTTGGTATCCCAATATCGCTTTTCGCAGTGGCGTCCTCTTCTGCGAATCGCTACCCTTTTTCGGCAATGCGCCACGGATTCCTCCTCATCGACAAGCCCTCCGGCATGACGAGCCACGACGTGGTGGCGATCGTCCGGAAGAATCTCGGCGAACGCGGTATCGGTCACTTAGGCACGCTCGATCCGGCGGCGACGGGTTTGCTCGTCCTTGCGATTGGAAGAAAGGCTCTCAAGGTGGTGGAGCTCTTCAATGCATTGCCGAAGGAGTACGAGGCGCACGTGCGGTTCGGCCAGGTGAGCACCACGTACGACGGCGAAGGGGTCATCGAGACGCCGCCTCCGCGACCGGGCTGGGTCGTGCCGGAGCAGGCGACGGTGCAGCGTGCGATCCGCGATCATTTCGTCGGCCGCATCTCGCAGGTGCCGCCCGCCCACTCGGCCATCTCCATCGGCGGCGTGCGCGCGTACGATCTTGCACGCAGCGGCAAGGAGGTTGATATGCCCGCGCGCGAGGTGGAGATTTCTTCCTGCAATATCACGAAGTATTCCTACCCCGATCTCTTCCTGACGGTCTCTTGCGGCAGCGGCACGTACATCCGCTCCCTCGCGCACGACCTCGGCAAGCTTCTCTGGTGCGGCGGGTACCTGAGGTCCCTTCGTCGCACCAAGGTAGGGGAGTGGACGGTGGATAAGGCTCTCAATCCCAAGACGGCGACATGGGGCCATGTTCTCCCGCTCAAAGACGTTCTTGCGCCGCTCCCGCGCCGCGATCTCACCGACGACGAGTGGGACGACGTCCAGCACGGCCGCGTGATCGAGGCCCAGATCGAACCGAACACCATCGCCTGGCACGGCGATCTCCCCGTCGCGATCCTCGTGCCGATGGGCGAAGGCATGGCGAAAGGCCGGAAGGTCTTCGGGGGCGAAGGGGGCGGCGTCAAACGAGGAGCGCAGGAGCCCATCGATCCGGATTTCGATATTTAAGATTGAATGGTGGGTCAGCTGGGATTTGAACCCAGGGCCAATTGCTTAAGAGGCAACTGCTCTACCGGACTGAGCTACTGACCCACGAACGGACGATGATGAGAATGAGACCACGGGACCGAGCAGTTCTTTCTGTGCAGGTTCTCCCGAACCTGCGCGGACTAATCTACTGACCCACGGTAGAAAGACCGCGAGCCGGGGAATGGTACTCAAAAAAGAGCTTCCGCTCAATAGTTCTTGTTCATCCTTCGGCTTCCCTTAGAATGACAATTCTTCCAAAAAAAGGTTCAAACGCCCCTCGTCAGGCTCGGGGTGACAGTAGGGAAGCTCCGACTCTCGCGGGTCAGGAGACCCGCGCCTAGGTTATTTCTTCACGGACTCCATCGCGTGTTTCTGGATCGTGCGCCAGTCGTACGGGAACTTGTAGGTCTCAATCGCGCGGACGAGGGCGGCGAAGGCGTGCCACTCGGTCTTCCCCTCGATGAGGAAGCTGTTGCCGGCTTCCTGCACGGGGTTGTAGTTTTCGAGGATGTCGATGGAGGGGGAGACAGGGATCACGCCGTAACTGAGACTGATCGTCAGTTCCTTGGATGGGGGATTCGTGAGGAAAAGCGCCATATCGGCCGCGGCGTACATGCGGTGCACGTCGGTCTCTTTCTCGGGGATGATGGCGATGCGATGGCGATACTCCTTCTGGATCTTCGTGAAGAGCGTGCCGTACTCGGCGGAGCCTTTGCCGAGGATGAGGAGCTGTGCGTTCGTGGAAGCGAGGAGGCCCGGGAGAAGGCGCTGGAGAACCTCGCCGCCGAGGGCGTCCGTCATGCCTGCGGGAAGGCAGATCATCGGGACTTTCGTTTCCTCGGGCCAGCCGAGTTCCTCCTGGAGCGCCGTCTTGTTCCTGATCTTTTGCTCCAACGTCGTGTAGGAGTATTTGTGAACCAGGTGCGTGTCGGTGGAGGGGGAAATCGTGGGCATGGAGTATTGAGGTATCGAGATATTATAGCGGAAAAGTGGTACTTTGAGGAGCGTGAAGACGTTGACGAAAAAGAGGGGGATGATGTCATATAAAGTTCACATTTCGGTGATGTTTCTATGGGAGAAAAAGCCCCTGGAGAGGGCAGGAAGGCAGTATGGCAGGAGGGCAGAAGGCTGCTTTTCACAGAACATCTCCTGCCGTTCTGCCCTGCTGCCGTTGGAAGGTCCGATTTTTTTGGAAGAGGGACACGGACTCTGGGGTATGCTTTCAGTATCAAACACCTCGTCCTCGTCGACGGCCACCACCTGATGTACCGCGCGTACTGGGCGATACCGCGGACGCTCAAGACCACGTCCGGGGAACAGACGAATGCGGTGTTCGGCGTCGCGACGATGCTTATGACGATGCTTCGAACGGAACAACCGGATGCCTTGCTCTTCGCCTTCGATGCCGGAAGCGAAACCTTCCGTCACCAGGAACACACGGAATATAAGGAGGGAAGAGCGGAGACGCCGGATGACTTCTATATCCAAATTCCGAGGATCCGTCAGCTGATCGATACCATGCATATTCCCTCGGCGGAGAACCCCAAGTATGAGGCGGATGACTACCTCTGTGCCTATGCCACGGCCGCGGAGAGGGCGGGGTACAGGGTGACGATTGTCACCGGTGATCGTGATGCTTTCCAGCTCGCGACGAAAAACATTCGGATTGCCATTCCACATAAAGGCTACCAGGCACCCGAGTATCTCGGTCCCGATGAGATTTACGCCAAATACGGCATTCGACCTGACCAGGTTGCCTCCTATAAAGGACTCTGCGGGGATCCCTCGGATAACTTGCCCGGCGTCCACGGCATCGGCCCCAAAGGCGCAGCGCAGCTGCTCCAGGCTTACGACACGCTTGAGAACATCTATGCACATCTGGAGGAGATCAAGCCGTCCGTCCGTGCCAAGCTGGAAAAGGACCGCGAATCCGCATTCTTCTGTGAGCGTATGGCACAGTTGCTTTGCGATATTCCGCTTCCGATTCCGCTGGAAGAGCTATGTCTTACGGGGATTCCGATGGGGGAGGTCATAGCATTCCTGCAGGAACTTCAATTTCACAGCCTCGCTGCGCGACTGCGTACACTCGCAAGCCAGCCGTACGGTCAACGTATCTTTACTGGAAGCGAAGCAGATTCGACGCACGTACGCGTAAACGAAGAGCCGTCGCAGCTTTCACTCTTCTGATCCGCGCTTGATCTGTTTCACCCGCAGATAGTGATCGTATTCAACGATTCGCTCTTCTGTGCCGCAAAAGTTGCACACACGCTGTGTTCATGTGAAACAACCGAAGAGTTTCACTGAATAATTTTCTTGTTTTATCTTTTCTAAAAGCCAAAAATAAAGACCACAAAATGTATTCGCAAAACGTGTTCATGAGCACGAAAGATATTCATCAACTCCTTGCGGGGCTTGCAGATGCCGCGATAGACTGATCGCCGTTTTCTCTGCGGACGAAATCGCTCTCGCAGATTGTCTCACCGCCCCCCAACGCCATGCCCAAGGAACGCGTCGTCGCCAGTCTTGATATCGGAAGTGCCAAGATCCGTACCGTGATCGCCGTCGTCGACGGTGCTCGCGAGGATCGTCGGATGCCTAACGTCATTGGCGTGGGGCTTTCACCGTCCCTCGGCATGCGCAAAGGGCACGTGATCGATGTGGAGGAGCTTATCCATAATATTATCTCGTCCCTCGAGGATGCGGAACGCATGGCGGGTGTTCCCGTGAACCACGTGTTCGTGGGTATGAGCGGATCGCACATTGAGTCCTTCGACAGCCGCGGCGTCATCGCCATCTCCGGCGCCGAGATTACGCTCGAAGATATCGGTCGCGTCCTCGACGCCGCCCAGGCCGTCTCCATCCCGCCGAATCGCCGCATCCTCCACATCGAACCCAAGGGCTACGCGGTCGACGAGCAGCGCGGCATCAAGAATCCGCTCGGCATGACGGGCATCCGCCTCGAGGTGGAGGCCCATATCATCACGGGTCACGTCCAGCATGTGAAGAATCTTGAAAAGTGCGTGGATCAGGCGGGTGTCGATATCGATGCCATCATCCCTTCCACGATCGCGGTCTCCGAGGCCACGCTCACGAAGCGACAGAAAGAACTCGGCGTCGTCGCCATCGACATCGGTGCCGGCTGCACGAGCATGGCGGTGTTTGAAGAGGGGACGATCCTCCATTCGGTGTGCCTTCCCGTCGGCGGAGAGAGCATCACGAGCGACGTCGCGATCGGGCTGCGCACCTCCATCGACACGGCCGAGAAGATCAAAGTGGAGTTCGGTTCCGTTCTCCCGGGAGAGATGAGCGAGCGCGAGATGATCGATCTCTCCTCGGTGAGCAAGGTCGATACCCAGACCGTCAGCAAGAAATACATGGCTGAAATCATGCAGGCTCGCTATCACGAGATTTTCTCTCTCATTAAAGCCGAGCTCGCGCGCATCGGCAGGAGCGGCATGCTCCCGGCCGGCGCCATTCTTACCGGCGGAGCCGTGAAGGCCCCGGGCGTGCTCGATCTCGCACGCGATGTGCTCGGTCTGCCGGTCCAGATGGGTTTCCCGGTCGAAATCGGCGGCGTCATCGAAAAGGTCGATGACCCGGCCTATGCCACGGCGCTCGGCACCCTCGTCTGGGGCATGCGCGAGCACGAGCAGGGCGGCATGCGCCGCATGGGTGGCATGCAGATGAAACAGGCCGTCCAGCAGGTCGGTTCCTGGTTAAAATCGTTGTTCCCCTGATGATTCGCGGGCAGGTATGCCCGTTCTCCTTTTATCTCGCAACTCGTCACTCGTCTTCCCATCCCTCCCATGTCCGATACGTTCCGCTCCATCTTCAGTCGCACTCCCGCACCGCAGCCCGGTGGCAGCCGTCCCGCAGGGGACGATTCCACACAGGCGCAGGATGGCACCCGTGAGGTCCGTCCGGACGTGATGCCCGGAGCGGTGATCCGCGTTATCGGTGCCGGCGGCGGCGGTAACAATGCGGTCGCACGGATGATCCACGAAAAAGTGCAAGGCGTGGAGTTCGTTTCGCTGAACACCGATGCACAGGCGCTGTATCACAATCCGGCTCCCAAAAAGATTACGATCGGTCGGGGGACCACCCGCGGTCTCGGCGCCGGCGCCAATCCCGATGTAGGGAAGAAAGCCGCTGAAGAGAGCCTGGAAGAGATTAAGGCCGCACTCGAGGGCACGGACATGCTCTTCATCACCGCCGGTCTCGGCGGCGGTACGGGTTCCGGCACGGTGCCGGTGGTTGCCGACGCCGCTCGTTCGATGGGAATTCTCACGGTGGCGGTCGTTACCAAGCCGTTCTCCTTTGAGGGATTCAAGCGCCGCAAGCAGTCCGAAGAGGCGCTCGAAAATCTCCGGAGCAAAGTCGACACTCTCATCACGATCCCGAACGACAAGATTCTCTCGCTCATCGATAAGACCACGCCGCTCACTGAGGCCTTCCAGGTCGTCGACGAGGTGCTGAAACATGCCATCGAAGGTATCTCGAACCTCATCACGGTCCACGGTCTCATCAACGTCGACTTCGCCGACGTGAAGGCCATCATGCAGGATGCCGGTACGGCACTCATGGGCATCGGTTACGGCACCGGCGACAGTCGCGCGGCGGAGGCCGCCCGCGCCGCCGTGGACAGCCCGCTTCTGGAGACATCCATTGCGGGAGCTCAGGGCATTCTCTTTAACATCACCGGCGGCAATGATCTCTCCATGTACGAGGTCGACGAGGCTGCACGCATCATCACGGAGGCCGCCGCTCCGGAGGCCAACGTCATCTTCGGCGCCGTCATCGACGACGCGTTTACCGGTCAGGTAAAAGTGACGGTTATCGCCACGGGCTTCGCGGAGGAAAAGAAGGGGATCCAGCAGATGGTTTCGCCAGGACAGCGCGTGCTTCAGGGAAACTTCGGTCGTTCTGCAGTTTCGCCGGCCGTGTCCGCTCCCAAAGGCGACATGCGGTCGCAGGGCATGATGCACCATGGTCAGGAGGCTTCTCCGACGATCGCCAAGCCTACGCCCGGTCTGGAGCTCAATATGGAAGAACTCGAGGTGCCCGCGTTCATGCGGAAACCGTTGTCGAAGTAAATCTCGGTTATCAAAGAAGGGCCGCAAGGCCCTTTTTCAGTTGCGAGTGACGGGTTTCGAGTTGCGAGAAAAGTATCGATCCCGTAACCCGAAACTCGCAACTCGTATCCTTTACGCGTGCGTCCCCGTGCTCCCGAACCCACCTCGCGTCTCCGCGCCGTGGCCATCCACCTCCACCCACTCCGCCGTCTCCACTTTCACGAAGAGGCCTTGGGCGATGCGCTCGCCGCGTTCGACGGTGACCGGCGCGTCCGTCACGTTCTGCACTTGCACGAAGATCTCGTCCTTGGGTCCGTGGTAGTCCTGGTCGATCACCCCGAGTGAATGCGGACAGACGAGGCCTTTCTTCCGGGGAAGCGATGACCGAGGAACCACGATCAGCGCATACCCTTGCGGAACTTTCACAATCACGTTCCCCGGGACGAGGCCGATCGCCTTGGGGGCGATGGTCGTCGTTTCGCGGGTGACAAAATCGAACCCTACGGCGCCTTTGGTGGCGTAGGTGGGGAGCGGGAGGGTGGGGTCAATACGTTGAACAGAGACGTGCATGACGGCATCCTACATGGCTCCGGGGACGTCGTCCCGTTACGGATGGAGATACTCCGGGAGTTGTTCGAGAACGATGCCTTTCTCCCGCTGCTTCTTCACCCATTCCTGCGCAGCCTTGCCGAGAGGGGTTGTAGCCTTCATAAAGGCGTCGTTGCTGATGAGGTTGTGGCGCCAGAGGTCGACGATGACCGGCATTTCGACATCGTCGGACAGCGGCTTGGAGTGGCGGGAAATGAGAACCATCAGGTTGGTGCTGTTCGCGTGGTTCCATTCCGTGACGATCATGGAATCCATCTTTTTTCGGGTTTCGTCGAGGAACGTCTTCAGGGGATTGCGGAGCCCGAAGCTCTTCAGGTCATGAGCACGGTGGATGAGCTGATCCATGAAGTAGCGGGCCTTGGTCGGGGCCTGGAGACGACCCGTGGTGTCGGTGCGGAGAATGGCGCGGAAGCCGCCGTCACCCATGAGCTGCACCTCGGAACCGCCGTTCCCGTCGTTGTAGAAGTCGTCGTCGCATTTTCCCGGTTCGATCGTGGTTTCCGTTCCGGAGATTTTGTCTCGATAGAATTTGTACTTGTCGTCATAAATACTGATGGCGCGATTCCAGGAGCCGAGTTTTACCGTGTGGGTGGCGAGCACTTTTGCCACGAGGCGGTCGAGCTTTTCGCGGGGGAGGGGAGGTTCGCCCGCTTCTTGCTGCGCCTGGACGATATCTTCTTCTGCGATGACGGTCGCCTGCGCAAGTTGGCCCGCGTTCTTGAAATCAAACGGCTTGCCGCTGCGCCGCGCGATCTGATACGCCTCGAGGGGGTTGCGGTTGAGCTTGAAGAACGTGGTGATCCATGCCGGACTCACGATGCCGATGTTGCCGAGCTGGTCCATGAGATCCTTCGGGAAGTATTTTGCAGCCATACCGTGGTCGTGTCGCAAATCTCGGAGGAAGGACAGGATCACGGTGCTGAGCCAGGCGGACGTCTCTCCCTCCTTACCTTTTTCGATGGCGCGACGGACGATGCCCTTGATGGCCCAGTAGTTCTGGCGGTTCATTTCGTCCACGAGCACCTCGATCATCGGCGGGATGTCCGGTTTGCTGTCGACGCGGCTGTAGCCGCGGCTGTCTTCGCCGTCCTGGCCCTTGCTGTTCTTGTCGTCGAGATCGCGGATGTACTGCTTCACGCGGTCTTCGGACCAGTGGCCGGGAAGCGTCTCTCCGGGCTTGAGGCGAATGCCGAAGACCATGCGGTTCTCGATATCGAGGTCATAGAGCCAGCCTTTGCTCGCCATGTACTCGATGCAGCCGCGGAAGCGGTTACCGTCGTGCTGGTTGCGGAACAGGATGCCGTGGTGCGGATCCACCATGTGGTGGAAGCTCGCAAGATCGTGCTCGAGGTGCTTCTCGAAACTGTCCTTCACTTCGTCGTCCTTATGATCGAGCTCGAGTTCGAGCGTCATTTTCGCCTGATCGGAGAAGGGGAAGCCCGTGCCCGCAATGGCGGCGCCCATCTGGTTGCTGAGCTTGCCCACCTTGAGCTGATGCCAGTTGCCCCAGGCCTTCGAGAACGATTCCACGACGTTCTTCACGCTTTCGATGACCTGATTGATACTGTAGAACTCCAGTCCGATCATGCTCTTGAGTCCGCCGGCGGGGGCGATCTGAGAGGCGTTGAATGCCTTCTCCAGATCTTCCAGATTCTCCCGGATGTGAGGGACTTCCTTGTCCAAGTCTCCCATGTTCTTCTCGATCGGCTTCAGGAGAGGGTTCAGCTTGAACTCTGCTGCCTTCAGCATGCGCTCCGAGACGTTGGCGATTTGCCATTCCGCATCCGTCATGCCGATTTCCTGCGACATGTCGATGGAGCCCGGCTCGCCGGATTTCTTATGCAGGAAGAGGCGATTGAGGAGTTCCGAGAAAGGATCGGGAGCCAATTTGCCGCCTTTCCAGCTGTCGGCGGCCATCAGGAATTCCTCGTACGCCGCGAGCGTAATGAGGTTATCTTCGGCGATCTTGCGATGCGCGCGCCATTCGTGCGCCAGGTTTTCGCGTGCGGCGGCATCGGGTACCGAACTCAGTAAACGATCGACGTCCTCCATTTTCTTCACGAGTTCCTGAAGATCGCGCGTATGCGTCTGTACTTTGTTGAGAAGGACGGTAGGGATGATTTCGACCTCTTTCTTCTTTCCTTCGCCCTCGCCGCCGGACAGAAGATCATCATCCGATGCTTTCGACGCATAGCGCAGATCCACATCTTTTTCCGTGCCGCCGTCGTACCGCAGTCCTTGGTCATCGGGCTTATGGCCTTCTACGGTTTCGGTGCCGTCATTCATCGCCCATGCCCGTGAGAGCAGGGGGATGATCTCCTGTTCCTCAGGATCGAGCGTGCGGATTCCCGCCTTGGCATCGGCCGCGCGGATCAGGAGTTCCTCGAATGCCGCGGTGAGGTTATTTTCGTAGAGACTATAGGCCGGGTGCGCCGGGATGGCGGGACCGTTCGCGCCTTCCGGAAGTTTCTTGCCGGCGGTAAGGCGCTCCAGATGTTCTCGGAACGTCACGCCGTTGGGGTCTTTGCGATTCTCCACGCGCTTGTACAGCCGCGCGAGGGCATAACGGTCGAGTCCTTCGAGAGCATGAAGGTACAAGTGGCGTCGCTCATGGGAGAGTCGGTTTTCTTTGATTTCGGGAGCCAGATTCGGGTTCAGGGCGATGGCCTTGGTTTTTCGGGAGTAATAGGCTTCCACTCGCTGGAATTCCGGATTGGATATCTGTTCAGGCGTAAAGCTGAGTGCCGGCTTCGTGGCGCTTTGGATGTGCTCGAGGAAGCGTTCCAATTTCTCGGCTCGGCGCTGGGCGCTCTCGGCATCCATCAGTCGCTCGTGCGAGGTTTGAGTATTGTTTCTCTCGGCAGTTTTCAGGAGGGCCTCTGTCCGGTCATGAGTGTCTTTGATGATCGACGGCGCGTCGAAGAACTGATTGCTTAGGATGGGATCCTTGAGGGCATCGAGTCCTTGAATCTTCGGGAGAAGGTCTTTCAGCTTCGTTCTCGTGTCCTGAATGATGCGCGTGATGTTCTGCTGCCTCTCCCGCTCGAGGCCGGCATCGTCCAGGCGCAGACCCGCGAGAATGCGGCGTGCTTCCGCAAGTGCGGCATCTTTTTCTTCAAGGCTGCCTTCTTTGGCTTTTTCGAGGACGTCGAGTGCTTTCTTCCGACGCTCGCCGTAAGCGCTCTCTTTGCCGTCGCGGATCACTTCGATGCGATTGCCGAGATTGATGCCGATATCACGCAGTTCGCGGCGTGTCGTGGATTCCTCGAATAATGCGTGCGCGGCAAATTCAAATTCCGTGAGTGCTTTCTGGGCCGCAAGTAACGCGGCGAATCGTGCCGAATGATCCCCCTGTCCACGACAGACGGCAACGTTCTCGGCGATCACGCGCTCAGTCTGCGAAGCTTGCTCCCAGAGATTCTCGATGTTCCCGATGCCAGCGTACTCGGGGCTGCGCACGTTGCGGCCAAGAGTCGCGATGCGTGATTCTACTTCCCCCGATACCTCTGTTATTTCGCGGTCGAATCTCTGTTCTTGGCTCTCTGCGAATGAATCGTCGTTGACTCGAGCGAAAAAGACCTCTCGCCGCTCCCGGAGGGGAGAGTGGTTGGAGAAGGCGAGGCGCGCAACTGACAGGTGGCGCAGCATTCAGAGTTTACAAAGGCGAATAAGAACATCGAACAAATGTTCCTGGCGATCTGATCCGACCGAGAGAAAACGGCTCAGGGTAGAGCGAAGAACGTTGGTGTCGATGTGGGGGGTCAGGAGTATGATCTCCCGTGGCGTGCCGATTTTGCGCTGGAGATGGATTTCGGGACCTGCGCTCGTTTTGACGAACCAAGCGCCTTCGAAGTCGCCCCAGTGAATGAAGTCCCCGTCGTACTGGACCCCAGTTTGCTCAATGCGCAGCGTGTGGAGGACGGGCGGTTCCTTACGGTTGAGAAAATACAATCCTCCGACGAGAACCGTAACCACGGCAAGGCTCCAGGCACCCGTGAGGATGCCGTACGCGGAGACGACGAGAATCACGGTGCCGCCGATCGTGTACCAGCGCTTTCCGCGCTCGTGCGCGTACGCGCGCGGAGCGCTCCACTCGAGGAGGGCAGTGTGGTCGACAGACTGGTCGTTCGCGCGGTCGTCGGGACCGCTCACGGAGCCCGTAGCCGGGGTGTTGGTGTTTTGTGTGTCCAAATCAGGAAATTATACCAAAAAACGGACGATTTTTCCCGGGTGTGGGCTTCCTTTTCTATTGAAGTAGTATGAAATACTAAAATGGATTTTTCGCTTACAGCAGCGGGAAATTATGTATCAGACGGTCTCTGCGTACAATCGATCGATTTTTGCATCACCGCACGATCCTCGGCATGCACATTTCTCTTGAAGCGGTCTTTTTGAGAGCTCCTACAAGGACCCCTACGAGGGGTCCTTTGGACCTTTACAAATTCTGAAGGTGACGGATGAGGGAAATGTGAGAATTTTTACGAGAGAGCGCCAAGAACATCGCAGATTTTACAATTCTTGAATGATCTGTCTGATCTCCTCGAGTTCGTTCTTAGTCGTTTCCATAGCGGACAAAGCTCCCGCAAAACCTCCGGAATTTACGTTACCGTACGCAGTCTTCAATGATGTTGCGAAAGTCGTGAGTCGTCCTTGAAGTTCTTGATAATCTTTCCATTGGTCAGATGTGAGGCCTCCCGGCGAGGAGGCAGCGTCAATGGACGGTATTGTAAATGCCGGTTGCTCCGTACCAAGTGTTTTGAGCATATCCGTGCGCACCGTGCGAATCGTCTCTCTGAATTCCTGCATTGCATCGTCATTTTTTAGACCAGTTAAGCTGTCTATGGAAGATGTCAGTGTTGGAAACATGTCTGCGATTATCTTGAGAGCAGCTTCATTGTTATTACTATTTACGGCCTCTGCCATCTTACCGAGGGCAATGTTCAATTTGGCAAAACCCGCGTCTAGTCCTTGAAAGTCTTGCTCGATAGACCGTGCAACCTCGGCTGGACTGACCGATACGGAACGCTCTTGAGAAGGCGAAATAGTTTCCGGAGCCGTAACGCCTACCGGCATCATAGCTAGACCATAATTCAAATTGAGAGGTGGAAGAGAGGTTTTGCCACTGCCAACCGGTGATAGTTTTCCTTTTTCCATAGACGGAATTTCCGGATTCGGTGTATTTTTTCCCATAGGTTGGAGGAAAGAAGTATTATGATTTTAAGTCAAGTTATCCATTGCTCTTAAAGCTTGTTTGCGGCTATGACTAGCTTACTCAGGGTCGCCGGCACCGATGGCAAATACGCATCGTAGAGAGGTGTATGTATCGGAAATGGTGGGCAATACTGGACTTGAACCAGTGACCTCCACAATGTCAATGTGGCGCTCTAGCCAGCTGAGCTAATTGCCCGAATGCTGCGAGAGCCTACCAACGGATCGATCCGACAACAAGCCTGAAACGACAGGTTCTTCGGGGGATCGGAACCTTTTTCGGGGCTCTTTGATCAGCAAATTGCCGTTTCCGTCTCGCCGTCGCTTCCTGTGCCGCCGCTTTTTCCCGATGGGGCGCTCATCATCGTTCTATGATTCGTCCCGTCTTCGATTGGCTCTTCCCGGTCCGCTCGCTCACGGGCGTGGAAGGGGAGTGGATGACGGCGGCGGAACTCGCGTCGATTCGCGTGGCGCCCGTCGTCGTCGACGGGCGCGCTCTCGGTCTCCGCGCGCTCGGCCGGATCGTGGGCGCCACGCGTCTCGCGCGGTCGCCGCTCCTGCGCCGAGCGGTGCACCTGCTCAAGTATCGGCGCGTCCGCGCGCTCGCCGTACCGCTCGGAACGCTCCTCGTCGACGCGTCGCGCGTTCTCCCCGCGGAGCCGACGCCCGTGCTCTGCCCGGTGCCGCTCCACTGGTCGCGACGGTTCTGGCGCGGGTTCAATCAGTGCGAGCTTCTTGCCTGTGAACTCTCCCAAAAAACAGGATGGCCGGCATGCCGCATTCTGTACCGTGTCCGTTCGACAGGGGCACAGGTGGGTCGAGCGAGAGCGGAGAGGCTTTCCTCGGTAAGAAGAGCTTTTTCGGTATGCAAAGGTGTCGACGTTCCGGAGCGCGTGCTCCTCGTCGACGACGTGTTCACCACGGGTGCGACACTCGACGCATGCGCCGAGGCACTGAAGAATTCGGGAGTCAGAATCGTCGAAGCGATCGTGCTCGCGGTGGACTAGAGGCGTGAGAGGAAGAAGAGGGATAAGAGGCAGAGGAAGCTAGGGAGGTATACCTCTTGAGTCTCTCGTACCTCTTCGGCCTCTCAGGCCCTCCCTCGTCCACTCGGCTCGACACTCACATACCCGCCATCTCTTCTCTGACGTCCGCAAGGAAAAACGGGTGTGGAAAACTTTTCCGTTATCCACATCGCCGCTAGCATCGGGCTCCTGTGATCGTGCTGATTTCAGCGCTGGCGTTCTTCGTGTTACTGAGCTTCCTCGTCCTCATCCACGAGCTCGGGCATTTCCTCGCAGCGCGTCGTGCCGGAGTGGTGGTGGAGGAATTCGGCTTCGGCCTTCCTCCGCGCGCAAAGGGCCTCTTTGTGAAAGGAGGGACGTTGTTTTCCTTGAACTGGGTGCCGTTTGGCGGCTTCGTGCGTCTCCAAGGAGAGAATGCCATTTCCCAGTCCGATCGCAATCGACTCGGAAGTTTTGCCCGAGCGAGCTTTCCCGCAAAAGTTTCGATCCTCGTCGCCGGAGTGTTCATGAACTTCCTCGTCGCAATGACGATCTTCACCGTCGGATTTTCTGTCTGGGGTTGGATTCCCACGTACACGAGTTTTGCGGAAATGCGGCGGGGGGCGGAGATCGGAGATATCACGCTGAAGCCCGGCGTGCGCGTAGGCTCGGTGTTGGCGGCTAGCGCGGCCAAGGAAGCGGGAATTCTACCGGGAAGCATCATCCTTTCCGTGGAGGGCAAGGAGGTCTATGACCCGCGTGAAGTGCTGGAGGCGCAGAAGAACGTCGCTACGGTTCACTATGAATTGCAGACTCCCGCGGGACAGCGGACGGAGGCGACGCTTCGTCTCCGTGGAGGCAAGGCGGGAGTCGTCCTCGAGGGCGATCCGCGTATCGAATCTCACTCCCGTTCCATCGGTCGCGGATTCGTCCTTTCTCTGCGCGAGGCCCGCGTGATGACGGTGCAAACGGTGAAGGGTCTTGTCGATCTCGGCGTGTCGCTCTTCTCTCGCGGCAAGGTGCCGGAAGGCGTCACGGGCATCGTCGGCATCGCGGTGATGACGCATGAAACCGTTGCTCTCGGGTGGTCGCACTATCTGCGCTTGGTGGCGATCTTAAGTCTTAGTCTTGCGATTTTGAACATCTTGCCTTTTCCCGCGTTGGATGGAGGCCGGCTTGCATTCGTGGTGACGGAATTCCTTTTGCGTCGTCCCGTTCCGCGCAGGTTTGAGGTCTTCACGAACACCGCCGGTTTTCTCTTTCTCATCGGTCTCATTCTCTTGATCACATATCACGATATTTTCCGTTTGGTTTTCCCCGTCGCATGAACCCGTCCGCCACCGCTCACCGGCAGGCCACCGATCTCCAGGGGCTCTGGATCAAGGTGCTGACGGCCATGAGCGAAAAGCTCCAGCGCGGACAATTCATTACCTGGTTTAAGGACACGGCCGCACTCGGACTGGAAGAGGGGAATCTCGTCGTCGGCTTGCCGCTGCCCATGTTTCTGAACTGGCACATGGAGCACTACCGCAATGTCACGCTGGAAGTGGCCAAGGAGCTCAGTCCGGACATTCGCACGATCGTTTACCAGGTGGACGTGGGTCTCAAAGACAACCGCGAGCGTTCGATCGACCTGCTCGAGCATTTCCCGGAGCCGCGTCGCCGGAAGCTTCCCGGAAAACAGGAAGTGAAGCTCGCGGAGGGCATCGTCAGTAAAATCATCAGCCCCAAGTACACGCTCGAGAATTTCGTCGTGGGTTCCAGCAATCGCCTCGCGCACGCCGCGTGCCAGGCCGTCGCCAGGGACCCGGGCGGCAAATATAACCCGCTCTTTCTCTACGGCGGGGTAGGTCTGGGCAAGACGCACCTCCTGCAGGGCGTGGGCAACGCGATCCTCAAGCAGATGCCGAAAGCGGCGATCGTCTACACCACGTCCGAGGACTTCACGAACCAGGTCGTCGAGGCGCTCCAGCACGGCAAAATGGAGCAGTTCAACCGCCGCTACCGCACGGTGGACGTGCTCATCATCGACGACATCCAATTCATCGCCAACAAAGACCGCACGCAGGAAATCTTCTTCCACACCTTCAACACGCTCTACGAGGGTCGCAAGCAGATCATCCTCTCGGCCGACCGCCCCCCGCAGGAACTGCAACTCGAGGACCGCCTCGTCTCGCGCTTCGCCCGCGGCATGATCGCCGACGTCTCCGCGCCCGACTACGAGACGCGCCTCGCGATCCTCGCCGAGAAGGCGGCCGACTACGAGCTCTTCATCGACATGAACGTGCTCCAGTTCATCGCGGAGCACGTCACGCGCAACGTCCGCGAGCTCGAGGGCATCCTCATGCAGGCCGTGGCGCAGTATGAGCTGGAGCAGCGCATGCCGACCATCAAGAGCATCGCGGAGATCATGCGCAAGCTCTCCATCGATCCGTACGAGGAAGAGGAGACGGTGGGTTTCACGGCGGCTCCCAAGCGACAGCCGACATTCCAGGACATTCTGGAGGGCGTGAGCCGGTACTACTCCGTTTCGGTCCAGGACATGATCGGCGCCTCGCGCGTCCGTGAGATCCTCCTGCCGCGCCAGATCGCGATGCACCTCGGGAAGAAGTACCTGCGCATGAGCTACGTCCGCCTCGGCGAGGCGTTTTCCAACCGCGACCACACGACGGTGATGAACGCCGTCGTGAAGATCGAACAGAAGCTCCAGAACGATCCGCAGCTTCTCCGGGAAGTGCGAGCCATCGAGCAGGAGGTGGGGGTGGTCTGAAAAGGATTGAATGTCCACCGCGAATGTCTATAGTTCTTTGCATGCGGAAGAACTTTTTCACATCGACGCAGGAGGTGATTACGAGCGACGTGTTCCTTCATCTTTCTCGCGGCAGACAGGATGAGCCTTCTCTGTCGCAGCTTCGTTCGACACTCACGAATCTCGATAGGGCGGGCGCTTTTGTCGAAGTACGGATGATCGATGCCCTTCGCGCGGCCGTCCAGGGTACGCTCCACTGCGATCGCGGCAACGAGGCGGCTCAAATCGTCGCAGAGGAACTGCATGCACGTCTTTTTCCAAAGTCCGAGACAAGAACAAATGTACCTCATACGGGAGTATTTCCTGCGTCGGAGGAGCCGATCGGCGAGTCGACGCTTGTGAATTGATCCAAGCACGATCCGCCTTGTCGTGCGTCCTCCGTGCTACAATCAACCCGATGAACTCCGTCTTCACGACTCTGTCCACGACGACTACCCTCTAAGGGTGGCTCGCGGTCGCGTCTGAACCCCGAGCTTCCCTCCGAAGCTCTTTTCTACGCATTTTCACCTCTCTGCCCATGTCCGCCAAGAAATCTTCCGCCGAACCGCAGGTCGACGCGCTCCACGCGCTCCGCCACTCGCTGGCCCACGCACTCGCGCAGGCCGTCCTCAAGCTCTGGCCCGACACGCTCATCACGATCGGCCCGCCGATCGATACGGGCTGTTACTACGATTTCCTCTTCAAGACGCCGATCTCCGACGCCGATTTCGGCGCGATCGAGAAGGAGATCCGGAAAATCATCAACCAAGGACAGACGTTCAAGAGCGAGACGCTCTCGGTCTCCGATGCCAAGAAGTACTGGAAGGCGAAGGGGCAGAAATTCAAAGTGGAATTGATCGAAGACCTCGAGAAGAACGAAGGCGCCACCACGGTGACCCACTACATCAACGTCGGTCCCAAGGGGGAGGAGGCGTTCGTCGACCTCTGCCGCGGCGGGCACGTGGAATCGATGAAGGATATCCCGGCGGACGCGTACAAGATCATGAGCATCGCGGGATCGTACTGGAGAGGCGACGAGAAGCGCGAGCAGCTGACACGCGTGTACGTGGCGGCGTTCGGTTCCAAGGCCGATCTCGACGCGCACTTGAAGCAGCTCGAGGAAGCCAAGAAGCGCGATCACCGCAAGCTCGGCAAGGAGCTCGATCTCTTCACGTTCTCTGAGCTCGTGGGGCCCGGCCTGCCGCTCTGGACGCCGAGAGGCACGCTCCTCCGGAACCTCCTCGACGGCTACGTCTGGGAACTGCGCAGCGCCAAGGGCTACCAGCGCGTGACGATCCCGCACATCACGAAGAAGGAGCTCTACGAGACCTCCGGGCACTGGCAGAAGTTCCAAAACGACCTCTTCCACGTCCGCACGCGCGAGGGCCACGACTTCTGCATGAAGCCGATGAACTGCCCGCACCACACGCAGATCTTCGCCTCGCAGAGCCGCAGCTATCGCGACATGCCGCAGCGCTATGCCGAGACCACCACCTGCTACCGCGACGAGCAGACCGGCGAGCTCCACGGCCTCTCCCGCGTCCGCGCCTTCACGCAGGACGACGCGCACGTGTTCTGCCGCCGAAGCCAGGTGAAAGACGAGTTCCTGAAGATCTGGGAGATCATCGACGCCTTCTACAAAACCGCGGGCTTCGAGACGCTCAAGGTCCGTCTCTCGCTCCACGACCCGGAACACTTCGAGAAGTACTTGGGCACGCCCGAGCTCTGGAAGCAGGCCGAGGACGACATCCGTTCGATCGCGAAGGGCAGGGGAGTCGACTACTTCGAGGCGCCCGGCGAGGCCGCGTTCTACGGTCCCAAGGTGGACTTCATGGCGGTGGACGCCATCGGGCGCGAGTGGCAGGTGGCGACGATCCAGCTCGATATCAACATGCCCGAGCGCTTCGATCTCTGGTGCATCAACGAGGCCGGCGAGAAGGAGCGGATCGTAATGATCCATGCCGCGATCATGGGCTCCATCGAGCGCTTCCTCTCGATCTTCATCGAGCACCACGCGGGCCTGTTCCCGCTCTGGGTGGCGCCGGTCCAGGTTGCAATCGTTCCGGTGGCGGGCGCCCACGAAGCGTACGCGAAGGAGGTCGAGACGCAGCTGCAGGCCGCCGGCATCCGCACGACGTACCTCGATCCCGCCGATTCGCTCGGCAAGCGCATCCGCGAAGGCGAAGGCCAGAAAATCCCGTACTTGCTCGTCCTCGGGGATAAGGAGGTTGAAGCGAAAGCCGTGGCGGTCCGGAACGTCAAAACGAAGAAGCAGGAGGTGGTTAAGCTCGCGGACTTCGTGAAGACGGTCGGTGAGGACGTGAAAGCGAGAAAATTGGAGTTGAGTATCGGGTAAAACGGCAGAAAGGCAGCAGGGCAGTAGGGCAGTAGGGCAGAAGGTCTGAGAGACCTACTGCCTTCGTGCCTTTCTGTCCTTCTGCCTTCTCGTTCTCCCTCAACTCCTTCCCGTCTGCTACGCTTCCTACCGCATGTTCCAAGCTCTCGAAGTCGGCCCGTTCCTCATTTGGTCGCGCGTTCTCTTTTTGCTTCTCGGAATTTGGCTTTCCACCGAATTCCTCCTGCGTCTTGCCGAAAGCGCGAACCTCAGTATCCAGCATTTCCGCGACAAAGCTCTTTGGTATGTGTTGGCGTTCACGGTCGGCGGGCGACTGTTCTCCGTGATCGCGGAGTATCAGGTGTATCTCAAAGATCCGTTGCGAACTTTCATTCTTTGGGATGGTAACTTCACGTTTCTCGGCGGAGCGATCGGTATCGCCACGGTGCTGTATCTCCTCACTCGCGAACATCGTTCGATCTTTCTCCAGTGGCTCGACGTGCTCTTCCCGGCCACCTGCCTCGGGCTGACGTTCGACTGGGTCGGCTCCTTCCTCAGCGGCGCTTCTTACGGCCAGCCGACGGACATGCTCTGGGGCGTGACCTACGACGCGCCGGACGTCCGCTATACGATCCCGATTCACCCGGTGCAACTCTATTATGCGGTTTCGTTTTTTCTTCTTACCTTCGTCCTCCTCGTTATCCGCAAGCGATCGAAGCGTGTGGGAGCAGAAACGCTTGTCGGCATCATCGCGGCATCGCTGCTGACATTTTTCTTTGAATTCTTCCGCGGGGATTTTGCCATTCCGGTCTACGCGGCGACATTGGATTTCTTTGTCTTGGCTTTCCTATTCTTGAGCCTGGGAATCTTTGCGGTCGTCGAGCAGCGTATGGCCCGCAGGACGTGGCTGACCTATCAGGTTATCGTGGCTTCTCTGACGCTGGGGTATGTCCTGATACGTCCGTGGCTGGATCTGGAAACGCATGAGCTGCGCATCAGCCAATTGCTGGCCGTGCTCGCGCTTCTTGCGACCAGCGTATACGTGGCGGTCGAGCGCCGCCGCCATCCCTACTTTTAGGAATCGTTTGCCGGGCCTGCGAGGCGCAGATTCGTGTTGTTTCGCATGCGGTCTCTCGTGATATGCTTCGAGCCGCAATGAGCATCGTGAACGTCATTCTCTCGGAGTCACCGCTGATTCGCCTGATCCAAGTGGCTTTGGCGCTCGTCGTGCTCCTCGACGTGTACGTGGTGTTCTTCGTCGTGCGAGACGTACTGTTACGTACGCAAAATCTTTTCGTGCAGATTCTCTGCATCGTGCTTTCCGCGGTATTCCCCGTGGTCGGCTTCTTCGTGTATCTCCTCGTTCGTCCTGCGCGCACGCTCAAGGAACGCGAGATGGAGGAGCTCCTGCATCGCTTGCTGGAGCAGAAGAAGCACGAGAGAACGCATGCGGATCATGGAGCGAAGAACGAGAAGCATGCGAAAAAGAAAGCGATCAGCGAGGCGTGATTGGTTATTCATGCCGAATCACTCATCACCGGTCACTTCCTCGCCCCCAGATCCCTTTCTTCATGCGTCTTTCTCTGTTACTTTTTCTGCCCATGGCAACTCTCTCCACCCTTCTACGAACGCTCTTTTATCCGCTGCCCGCCCGCGCGACCTACGGCAGCACAACTCTTCTGCCGCTGATTGTTCTCTGCGGCGCCCTGCTGATCGCGGCGTTTGCCATTCGCCTGTGGCGCGCGCGCATGGGAAGCGCGCTTCTCAAGAAGCTCTCCAAATCATGGGGAGTTGCCTGCTTTTGGTTCGGCGTCACGGGCTTCATTCTTATCGTTGCCCGGGGAGAGGGGATTCAATACGTCGCCATGCGCTTCTGGTGGGTGCTGTGGGCATTATCCGCGGCACTCTTTGTTTTTGCTCAATTTCGTCTGTTCCGCGCCCGTCACTACGAGATTATCCCGACGGTAAAGGTCGTGGATGCCCGCGACGAGTACCTTCCTCGCGCCAGGAAGCACTGACGATAGCGATCGTCGAAGTACGATGAAGAAACAGAATTGCACTTTTGCCAATGGCATTCGGTCGTGAAAGGTCAGGGAAAATTGACACTCCGCGGACCCTTGGAGAGAATCGGCCCCTATGCCTCTGAAGCACCATGCAGAGACGGCGCTTGTCGCACTTCTCTGTCTGCTCACCGTTCTTACCGGCATCGCAATCTCCACGCTTCCGATCCTGCCCGTCGGGATCGTCCCTTGGGGAATCGTTTTCCTGTGCACACTGCTCTATCCTCTCGCGCTCTATCCGCTTCTCAAGAAAAACCGCGCCGATTACGAGTTTCGGGCGCTTCATTTTGCGCCTGCGGCAATCGCGGGTCTTTGGATCATCCTTCAGGCGGCATCGCTGAAGGCGCCGTGGTTTCTGCGTTTTCATCATTGGTTCACGTGGGGTCATGCTTTCTTCCCCGTCTCCCTGGTCTTCGTGCTTCTGGCTGCCTTCTGTTTGCACGTCATTCGTCGCCGGGAAACGCGACTCGGAATTCTTCTCGCGTTGTTTTTGCCCTTCATGATTCTTGCCGCCGCAACGGAGAGCGGAGTTCGCTTCGATCGGTCCCTTGCCTCCGTCCTCTGGGGAGCTCCGGAGCAGGGGACGGGATCGCTCGTGGCAGTGACGAATTCCACCGAGCTCGTTTCCCGCATCCCCTCCGGTTCCGGAAAGAATCTTGCCACTTCCGCGGATGCCGAGGAGGAGGCTTGGCGCGAAAGACTTCGTGCCGTTGAATCGAAGAGCGGGGCGGTACTCACGGCGTCGGGAACGGTGGTTTCCTCCATTTCGGCGGCGTCGCTCAGCTCGTCGAGTACTCCTCTTATCACCGCAAAGCCGTACCGTCTTCCCAGTTCCGGTTTCGGCACCGAGCTCCTCGCACCGATGTTCGCCGCCGCGTCGATAAGCTTCGCGCACCGCCGCGCGAAGAAGCGCCGCGTCTGACCATGGTTTCGCTGTCGCATCCCCGCTACGATGGGAGCGATTTTTTCCGATTCTCTCCATCATGACGACGATCGCCAAGCTCCATGCAAGACAGATCCTGGACTCCCGCGGTTTCCCCACGGTCGAAGTCGATTGCATGCTCAGTGACGGTTCGTTCGGCCGCGCCGCCGTGCCCTCGGGCGCGTCCACGGGCAGTCATGAGGCGCTGGAACTGCGCGACGGCGACAAGAAGCTCTACGGCGGGAAGTCGGTGCTCAAGGCCGTGGCCAACGTGAACGATGCGATTGTAAAGAAGCTCGTCGGCATGGAAGCCGCCGATCAGCGGACGCTGGATCAAACGATGATCGATCTCGACGGTACTCCCAACAAAAGCAAGCTCGGCGCCAACGCCATCCTCGGCGTCTCCATGGCCGTCTGCCGCGCCCGCGCGGTCTCGGAGAAGAAGTCCCTCTGGCAGTCGCTCGCGGACCAGTACGAGGTGGCTCTTCCGTCTAAGCTGAAGCTCCCCGTGCCGCTCATGAACGTCATCAACGGCGGCAAGCACGCCGACTCCGGCCTCTCCTTCCAGGAATGCATGATCGTGCCGACGGGCTTCGCCACGTTCTCGGACGCTCTGCGCGCCGGATCCGAGGTCTTCCAGGCCTTAAAAAAGCTCCTCTCGGCCGCCGGGCATATCACGTCCGTCGGCGACGAAGGAGGTTTCGCTCCTCACGTAAAGGACAGCGCCGAGGCGTTCGATTTCCTGATGAAGGCCATCGCCGCCGCAGGCTACGAAGGCAAGGTGAAACTCGCGATCGACGCGGCCGCGAGCGAGTTCTACGCCGACGGGATCTACACGATCGACGGCAAGAAGCTTTCGAGCGCCGAACTCACGGCCTATTACGTCGACCTCGCCAAGAAATTCCCGATCGTGAGCATTGAAGATTCCCACCAGGAGGACGATTGGTCCGGCTTCGCGGGCCTGAAGAAAGCCGCGAAGGTCCAACTCGTCGGCGACGACCTGTTCGTCACGAACGTGCAGCGCATCGGGAAGGGGATCAAGGAGAACGCCGCGAGCTCCGTCCTCATCAAGCTGAACCAGATCGGCTCGGTCTCCGAGACCGTGGACGCCATCCAGATGGCCCAGAAGGCCGGTTGGACCGCCGTCACGAGCCACCGCTCCGGCGAGACGGAGGACACGTTTATCAGCCACCTCGCGGTCGCGCTCCAGACGGGCCAGATCAAGACGGGTTCCCTCAGCCGCACGGACCGCGTGTGCAAATATAACGAGCTCCTGCGCATCGAAGAGGAGCTCGGCGCGAAGGCGGCGTATGTGAGTCCGTTTTGAAGGGTTTGGAATAAGGCATTTTCTGAGTCTTTTCCTGGGAGAAACGATGTTTTCGTTATAGTTTACTAAATGAAAATTTGTGTTATAATATACATTAAATGCGACCTGAACGAATAGAAACACCCAAAGAGCTTCCGATCGTCTATACCGTTCCTCATGCCAGTCACGAGCTGGGGAGCGAGTGGGAACGCCGAAGCGCGATCACTTCCAGACAGAAGAAAGAATACTCCGATATGGGAACGAAGAATTCGGTGCCGCAACACGGTAAAGTCGTTCTTGGAAAGAGAAGCCGCGCGCTCGGCGATCTCAACAGAAGCAGGTCGGACGCAACGCTATTCGCCGTGGAAACGTTTGCTGACGCCGATGGAAAAAGAAATCCCCTGTGGAAGAAGGGCATGGCCCCTACGCCAAGCGAAAAAACCAAACTGATTGAGGCTCACTACGACGTGTTTCACGGTGAGATCGATCGAGCGCTGAAAAGCGGGGCCCAAATGCTTGTGGATTGGCATAACATGCCGGCGGAGTATCGTATTGGAAGCGGCGAGAAGATCGGCGAACTCCGAAAAATGCCTTCAGTTATTCTTTCGAATAATGGAGATCCTCATAGCGGTGACATCAGTAAAGAAGAACGCAAACGTGGAGTGAATACCACATGTGACCCTTCGTTTATCGAAGACTTAGCGCACGAACTCCGCGGAGAACTGAAGCGGCAGGGACTGCCGCATACCGTGGAATTGAATACGCTCGACGGAAGACGCAAGAACGACGATTGCGGGCATATTTCTGCTCATTACAACACCCGAACAAATCCCGGACTCGGAGTCACGCATGAAGTGCAGTCACTGCAAGTGGAATGGAGCAGGGCACTGAGCGCTTTGCCCGACGGGGAGGCCAAACTTCGCAGGGCCTTCGAAGCTGCGATGGAAAAAGTATACCTGCAAAAGAAGGTTAAAATTCAGCTGCGGACCATATCGAAGAGGCTTACTTCTCCGAATGTTTGAACGTATGGCTGGCAACAAACCAATCAGCAATCCGGGACTGCGTCGCTACGAATTGGCTCAATCACTGCTGGATATTTCTGCGGACCAGGATGAGGCATTGCGTTCCGCGGCCCATGTCGCGCCCACGACCGAAGCGCTTTCGGACGTTCTTCGTCTCATGAACGAGTTGCACCCCGAGATGGGGCGCTTCCCGACGAATGAAATCGATCTACTGAAACGACTCATTCACATGGGAACCGATCACGCCGTTTTATGGCGCCTGCTTGTGAAAAGCAAGTTGTCGGATCCCGAGCGGATGAGACATGTATTGTCCGAAGTGGCGGAGGAGTTCGGCGGACTGAGGGCGTTGTATTCGTTGATCGATCCCGGTAGCCGTCATCTGGATGAGGTTATTGATGCAATCTTGCCCGTGACGAACGCGGAAGATGAAAGAAGGCGCCATGTCTTTCTGAACGGATCCCGTACGCTCAATACATCGCAGCTTTCCGTGCGGAAAACTCCGGAAATTGCGGCGAACCAGGTGCTGGAGACATATCGCTACTCCGTTGCAGCGATACTCATGGGCACTCATCCGAATTCCCTCACGCGTGATCGAGAGCGCGAGGATGAACTCTATGAGCGGGACATCGAAGATGCACTCTCCGAGCAGGCGTGTCATGTGATCATCGAGCCGCCATCTAATGGAAGTATATTGGTTCGCCTTCTTCTCCCATTCACCGCCGAAGTGATGAGGTTTTCCGCTGAACGAATCGACGAATTTGCAAAGTTCCTGAAGCTTGATGGCGAGCAGTCACTGACGGAGATCGTGCGCACTAATAGCTCCTATAACGGTTCCGCCGTGGTCAAGATGCTACATCCAAAGGGTACACGATACGCTCGCATGCCGATGGTACTGAGAAAAAGCATCATTCGCTGAATGATTGGTGCCAATCATCTTGTTATTGATATTTCTGGTCGGGACGACAGGACTTGAACCTGCGACCTCTTGCACCCCATGCAAGCGCTCTAGCCAACTGAGCTACGTCCCGAATATGTGGAGGATAAAGGATCATCAGGGGTCGCGCTTGCGCTTTTTTCATTGCGCGGCTCGCAAGCTTCGCCACGACCCAACTGAGCTACGTCCTGAATATGTGAAGGATAAGGAATGTTCATGGGTCGCGCATGCGATTCTTTTCTTGCGCGGCTCGCGAGCTTGCCGCGACCCAACTAAACTCTGGTCCCGGGCCGACACAGGATACTGAACGAAATCCCCGGGACCAAGGATCAAATTTCGTCACGGCGACCCCGGACGGACGCGTGGGATTTTCCGCGGATCAAAAAAGTCGACTTTTTGCGTTCAGCTCGGTAAGAAAGCCAAATCGAGCCCCCTTGATTTCCGGGGGCCTGCGGTCTACAATCTATCGTTCTTCATGGAACCACGCCTCCAGACGGAGGAGCCTCCCCCGGCGGGAGGAATGGAGGGGATCCTCGGGAAAATCCGCGAAGCCATCTGGCGTCGACGCCCGATCCTCGGCGAGATCATGCAGCGTCACGGCGGGAAGGTGCTGTACGACTATGCGCAGGACTTCTTGGACGTGAACAAAAGCCCGCTTCTCGACGCCCGCAAGCCAGAGCTCATCGCGGTCGCGGAGGAACTGATCGCCGAGCGTCTCGGCACGGCCGAAGCGCGCCGCATCGCCGATCTTCTCACGCGTATCCCGCTCGTTTCCACGGCCGACCACCACGCCACGATCGACCACCCGTTCTGGGTGAACGCCAACCTCATCACGGCGCTCCCGATGCTCGCGCACCCGGAACTCGACATGCATACCCTGGTGGTGTTCTCGTTCGCCGGCGTTTCGCTCAATAACGCTTCGGGTTACCCCCGCGGCATCCAGTTCTACGGCGGCACGAACGGTTCCAAGAACGTCCAGCGCCTTCCGATCCTCCCGGACAAGCACAAGATGAGCGTGGTCTACGCCACGCGCGCCTTCACGCGGGAGGACCTCGAACGCGCCAGGCAGGAGCTCCATAAGCGCGTGAAGGCCGGCATCGTCACCGCGGTCCGCGCGGACTGCGTGGAGACGATGGTCGATCAGTACTTCGCGCGCGAGGACGTCCTGGCCTCTCCGGATCTCTCTTCCCAGATCACGAAGATCAACCACGCCATCTGGCCGAAGTTCTTTCACGGCGCCAAGGGCACCGTCGAGCGCAAGCAGGTGGTTCCGAACCTGCTCTACCTCGAGATCGAGACTCTCGTGACGCGCCTGCTCCTGCAGAAGCACCTCAAGGATAACAAAACCCTGCTCCACCGTGCGCTCTTCGATCCCGCGTTCCGCCCGCTCATCCTGCGGCACTTCAACGGCATCCCGGGGGCTTTCTCCGTCGAGAAGGACTGGGGCACGTATTTCTTCTGGTACGTCGACGACAAGGGTCACCGCGTGCGCCTCTACCTCAAGGGCGATCGTCTGGAATCGAAGATGGGCATGCACGCCGTGCCCTTTACGCCCGAAGGCATCGCCGCGGCCATCGAAAAGAAGGAGATCTTCCCGAGCATGCTCCTGTGTTACCTGATGGTTTCGCTCTATTACGGCATGAAGTGCCTTGGCGGATTTTGCCAGGTGAACGATCTCACGATGACCAAGAAGGCCTGGGAGACGATCCTTCGCGAGGCGGGAGAGCCCAAAGAGGCGGATGCTTTGGAGCCCGTGCAGACCAAGGAACTCGGAGGCGACGGCCTGGTGCTCACCTATACGCGTACCGTGGACGGCGACCTGATCCCGGGTTCCGGGCCGGACATGTTCATGTCCCCGGCGGAAACGGGGGTGGAGAAGTACGTGGAGCGCAGCAAATGGGTGACGCTCTCCGAGATGATGAATCCGATGCTCCCGGAGATGTACACCGTGCTCTATCCGTCGACCGAGCGCGATCCGTCCTTTACGATCACGCCGGAGGCGATCCTCAAGGCGACGGGTCTCGGCGAGAAGCTTGACCGCAATTCACGTTGAGTCCATGAAGCCGCAGGAATTTCTTTCCCAGATGCGGCCGGTGACGCTCCAGGACAAAGGAGTCTTTTCGCGCTACTACGGAACCTTTGCGCAGGAGATCTGCGAGGCGACCTTCGCCGAGCGGTTCCTGTGGGGCGAGAGCCGCAAGCACCTGTGGGGAGAGCTCGACGGGCACCTGATCGTGAGCTTCCAGAAGCGCGACGGTGACCGCATGTGGTACGCGCCGGTGGGACCGAATCCCATGGGGTTGATGCGCGGACAGATGAAGCCGAGTGACGGTTTCCGCTACTTCTACGTGCCGGAATTCGTCGCGAACGAAATGAAGAACGAGACGACGGTCAAAGAGACGCCGGGGCACTTCGATTACGTCTATTCCGTCGACGCCATGCGCAAGCTCGAAGGCAAGCCCTACGCCGAGAAGCGCAACTTCATCAACCGCGCGCGCAAGGCCGGAGCGCAAGTGATCCGCCTGAGCGGACGCGACGCCGACGCGTGCGTCGACCTGCTCCGTCGTTGGGCCGCGGAGCAACCGCGGGAAGGGGAGAGCTCGCTTCTGGACGAGGAATCGGCGCTGAGCGCCGCGATGGCGAACTTCTTCCCGCTCGACCTCTTCGGCGTGGGCATCACGATCAACGGTCGCCTGGAGGCATTCTCCTTCGGCTGCCCGATCAGTAAGACCATGTTTGTCGAGTACTTCGAGAAGGCCACGACGGCCGTTCCCGGTCTCTATCCACTGGTGCTGCACGAGCTCTGTAGCGCCCTGCCGGCGCCGTTCACGGAACTGAACTTCGAGGAGGATTTGGATATCCCTGGCCTCCGGATCGCCAAGCAGCGCTGGAGTCCGTCCCGCATGATCAAGAAGTACGAAATTTTGGCTTAAGTAAGAGGAAATAATAGATACTAGACAAATTGACAAAATATTGCAAAAGGAACATAATGACGGGGTTCCTTGGCACCAAAGGCTGATCTCGTTTTTTTTAAGAGTATTGCTGCGTGTGTCGCGCGGCTAAAAGCTTTTTGGTGAGCAACCTAAGGACAAAAACGAAAGGACCTCATCATGACGGGTACCCTGTCTGCGAATTTCTTCAAGCTCTATCGACAAATGTTCTGGGGTATTGATGTCTGTCGCAAGGATGACCCTTACGACAACAGCATTACCTCCCACGGCGTCGTCGATGCAGATGCGCAGAAATTCGAAACAGACAAACCGACGATCTGCGAAGCGGCGACGAAGTACCTGGTGGACAAGAAGATGGATCTGAAAGGAGTCCATGAAGAGTTCAACCTGGTCGGAATTCCCGACGTCCTCCTGGCCGAATTGAAGGACGCCAAAATTCCTTCCGTCCGCAAAGACATGTTGCGACGGGAAATCGGTTTTGCCCGAATTCAGCTTCATTACCTCTTCGCCGAGGTGATCGGTGCGCAAAAACCCACGTTTCAAGAACTCTGGAAGGCAGTTCGTGGAACCGGTTATCCGCGACTCGCCCAGTTCAGCGGGGAAGTGACGTCCATCAAACAGACGCTCATGTTCCTCCTGTCCCAAGCCGGTACGCGCGTCAACGATCCCCGCGAACTTCGGGCGGCTCTCCAGCAATGGAAAGCTTCCCAGAAGAACTACGGGATCGAAAACGAAGCGGAAATCATCAAAATCGCGAAGAGTTCGCTCTCGCAGATGTTCTTGCGTTTCAAGGCCGTCGCTAAGGACATTGCCGGTCTCGCACCGTACCTCGACCGGCTCGACCCCGCGAAACTTGTCATTAAGATGGTCAAGGAAATGTCGTTTGACGCCGGTCTGTCGTATATTGGTGGGATCAAGGACGGTAACCCGACGCTCGAAGGCCTCTTCGAGTGGAACGGAAGCCGCCCGGCCATCAAAGACGACATCTGCTACATCGCCGACCACGAGGGCACGCACGCCCTCAGCGCCATGCTGCAGGATCTTCAGCGCAGGGCCGGACTTCTCGGCCCGGAATCGGCGTTACTGTTGATGGCGGCTCCTCGTACCATTCTGGAAGAAGGCTTGGCGCAAGTCTTGCCTGAAATCCTTTATGGGGGAGTCCCTGGGGTAGCGGAAAACCTCGGGGTGGGTGCGGCCATTGAACTTGTTCTGGATCAACTCCAGGATATCGCCCGGATCGCTGCCAGCGTCGGTGAGAATGTTGAGTTCGCGGATAGGTCTCCCGAGCAGCGCGAACAGCAGATATTCCAATATGTGACCAACTACCTGCTCCAGTCTGACCACATTGGTAAAAAGATGTGCAAGACCTACTGGAGGCAGGACCCAGTCGGTATCACGTACACGAGCGCCTACTACTACGGTTCCCGCGCGCTTCGGCGCGCCACGGAGCAGTACAGCGCTCAAAAAGTTCTCACAATCGCCACCCATACCCGCGGACTCTGCGACATCCAGGCGTTCAATACCCTTGTCCGCGAAGCCTGAGTGAGCACTAAAAAACGAATTAGCCTCGGCTAAGGAACCTGCCCCTGTGTCATCTACACAGGGGCTTGTTCTATGTGGTCACATCAATTCTTCAGCCTCTGGGTAGATCGTCGATCGGTGCCCGATCAGTTCGATACGGACAATGTCCCCCATGATTCTGTAGATGATCCGATAGTCACCGATCCTCAGGCTCCAGAGCGCATGGAGCGGACTGTGCAAAGGTTTGCCGAAAACGGCAGGCTCGCGGAAGAGTTTTCTTTCGATCATCGACAGAATGCTTTCCCTGTCGCTTTTTGGGACCTTCCGGAATCTTTTCCAGTCAATGTGCGGCCCGTACTCGATTCGATACGTCATGGGAGCACTTTCTTCCAGAATTCCTCATGAGAGATGTATGTGCCACCCCTCTTGATCCGCTCATCCGCAACTCTTACGAAATATTCATCTTCAATACGCTCCAACGCCTCCTCAATCAATTCCACCGCCTTCTGCGATTGCGACACCTCGTCACGCATCGCGATCTTCTTCAGAAACAATGCCGTTTCTTTGGAGAGGGTGACCTGAAGGCGTTTCTTGGTTGTGGGCATATAGCATAAGTGTACCACTGGTGTATCACCTAACGCAAGCGCCCTGTGGCGAGAGGAATGCCGAATTGTCCTTGGCTCGGTCTTCTTCTTGTGCTTCCATACCCCCCTTTGCCCGATATTTCCGTCACGACAGGGGGTTGCATAAATCATGTATTTATGTCATAATATTGTAATACGTCAATGTCCCTCTCTAGCCAATCCATAGCGGCAGCGACCAAGGCGATCCAGGATCACCAGCGGATCCTCGTGATCCCGCACGCGAACGTCGATCCCGACGGCATCAGCTCCGCGTTGGCGTGCTACGAGCTCTTCAAGAGCCTCGGCAAGGAGGTCACCGTCATCTGCCCCGATACGCCTCCGGAGACGCTCCGGTTCCTTCCGGGATTCGACCGCCTCAAAGGCGAGATCGCCGAGAGCCAAAATTTCGTGATCACGGTGAACCACGGCGAGAACGTGGAGATCGACAAGCTCCGCTACACCGTGGAGGACCAAAAGGTGAACATCATCATCGTTCCGAAGCGCGGGAAGATCACGAGCAAGCAGATCACCTTCAGCGAAGGCGAGAGCCACTACGACCTGATCGTCTGCGTCGACACGGCCGATACCGCGCTCTTCGGCCGGATGTACACGGACCACGTCGATCTCTTCTCCGAGGTGCCGATCCTGAACATCGACCACCACATCTCGAATACCAAGTACGGCCAGCTCCACCTGATCGATCCCACCTGCGCCAGCGCCACGGAGGTGCTGTACCAGTGGTTCCAGCAGGTGCCGGAGTGGAAGACGAAGATCACGCCGGACATGGCGACGCTGCTCCTCGCGGGCCTCATCACGGACACCCGCAGCTTCCAGAACCCCAACACCACGCCGCGTTCCCTCGAGGTCGCCGCCGAGCTTTTGGAGAAGGGCGCCCGCCAGCAGGAGATCATCCAGCACATCTACAAGACCAAGCCGCTTTCGACCCTCAAGATCTGGGGCCGGGCCTTGAACCGCATCCAGATGGACGCCACGGCCGGCGTCGTGTGGTCGGCCATCAGCCGGGAGGACCTCCAGGAGATGGACGCCGCGAGCAAGGAGACGCACGGCATCTTGGACGAGCTCATTTCCACGATCCCGAGCGCCGATCTGCACGTGCTCTTCACGGAGGTGGAAGAGGGAGGCCTCAAGGCGAGCATGCGCTCGAGCGCGGCCATCGACGCCTCCCGCCTTGCGGCGGAGTGCTACGGCGGCGGCGGGCACGCCCGCGCGGCCGGCTTCCGCGTGCGCAGCTACGACAACTTCGCGCTCCAGGTGCTCGATTCGGTCAAACGCCTTACGGAAGGCATGCGGCGCCAGCGCGAGGAGGCCAACGCGCAGCGACCGCTCGATCCCGCGCGCGTCATCGTGGCACCCGAACGGAAACCCGCGCAGCAGTCCGCTGCCGAGCCGCCGAAGCCCGGCACGGACATCGTGGGCACATTGCGCCCCGATGCGGACGGAAAGGGGACGGACGTCGTGGGAGGACTAGCAAAGTGAGACTAGAAATTAGGGACTGGAGACTAGGACGTTCTTTCTCTCTGTAGAATGTCCTTTTCTGCAATGAGATAAGAAAATCAGCTCATGTTGAAGATATAGTTTTTCGATAGGCCTCGCATCGAACAAGTCTCTAATCGAAAGTAGAGATATGCACTCGTATCATGAGCTCGAGGTTTGGAAGGAAGCGATGAAGCTCGCGAAGGAAGTCTATGAAATCACGCGATCCTTTCCGCAGGATGAATTTGACGGACTAACATCGCAACTACGAAGATCGTCGAAGAGTGTTCTTTTGACTATCGCGGAAGGATTTGGAAGGTATACATACGCTGATAAAGCTAACAAATATGTTATTGCTCGTGGTGAGTGTACGGAAACGGATGCAGCCTTGCTCATTGCGAGTGAGCTCGGCTTTGTTCCTTCTGAGCGTGTGCTCGGAGCGAGGGAGTCGGCGAGTCGCACAGGTCGCATGCTCTCTTGCCTGATTGCCGCGAACAGGAAATAAATTCTCGAGTTTCTAATTCCTAGTTTCCAGTTTCCTAATCTTCTGTTTTTGTTTTATACTCCATGCGGTCAACGTCGTCTTTCCGCAAACTCCCATGCGCCTCGTCCAGGTGGCAAAAATCTTAGGCATGACCGGTCAGCAGCTCCGTCACGAGCTCAGCCAGGTCAACTTCGGCATCAAACCCACGGATCGTGAGATTCCCGACAGCGTCGCCAAGGGCGTGGTGCGATTCCTTGCCCAGAAACACGGGCTTAAAGTGAATGTGGACGATTTGGGTAGCATGCTTGGCGAGGAGCAGGAAGAACAGCCTGAGGAGGTGAAGGAAGAGCGGGAGCAGGTCGATGAGGAAGCTTCGGTTGCGCCCGCGGCACCCGTGGCGACGCCATCTCCCGCCGCAGGTGCTACGAAGAAATACATCATTCCCACGGTTCCTACCGTGTCTCAGGCGGCGGCACAGCGTAAGGCGGCAGCCGAATTAAGCGTGCTTCGCAAGCTCACGCTCGAGGATGTCTCCAAGGAGGCGATCCGCCGACAGCAGCAGATCGACAAGCGCCCGACCAAGGCCGACCGCGAAGCGAAGCTCGCCGAGCGCAAGGCGCTCGAGAAGGCGCGTGCTCACGAGAAGAGCCAGGCAACGGTGAAACAGCAGCAGATCAAGAAGAAAGACGGAATCGTCACCCTGCCGGAACTCATCACGGTGAAGGAGCTTGCAGAGAAAACGGGTATTCAGGTGCCGCAGCTCATCGGAGCACTGATGAAGAACGGAATCATGGTGACGATCAATCAGTCCATCGATTACGACACGGCCGCCATCGTCGCGACGGAGCTCGGGGTCCAGGTCGCCAAGGAGCAACGCACCGCTTCGGCAGAGCATCTGTTGAGCAGGAACCTCCAAGAGCTCCTGAAGGACGAGCCGGAAAATCTCGTTGCTCGTCCGCCGATCGTCGTCGTGATGGGGCACGTCGATCATGGGAAGACGTCGCTGCTCGACGCCATTCGCTCGGCAAACGTCGCGGGCGGCGAAGCGGGAGGCATCACGCAGCACATCGGTGCTTACCAGGTGGAGCATGCCATGGGCGGAGCCGGCGAACATCGTGCGATCACGTTCCTCGACACTCCTGGTCACGAGGCTTTCGCGGCCATGCGCGCTCGCGGAACGCAGGTGACGGATATCGTGATTCTCGTCGTCGCGGCCGATGAAGGCGTTCAGCCTACGACGATCGAGGCCATCAACCACGTGAAGGAGGCGAATGTGCCCATGATCGTCGCCATTACGAAAATGGACCGCGAGCGTGCCGATCCCGATCGGGTGAAGGGAGAGCTTGCGGGTCACGGTATCCAGCCGGAGGAATGGGGAGGAACCGTGCCGTTCGTGCTCTGTTCTGCCGTGAGCAAGCAGGGTATCTCGGATCTCTTGGATCACGTCATTCTTCTCGCGGATATCAAGGGTGTGAAGGGCAATCCCAAGCGCAGCGCCATTGCGACCGTTATCGAAAGCCATCTCGACACGGCACACGGACCTCTCGCAACGGTCATCGTGAACACCGGAACGCTTCGGGTGGGCGACATCGTCGTTTGCGGCACCATTACGGGCCGCGTGAAGGCCCTTATCGACGCTGCCGGAAAGCGTCTTACGGTTGTGTCTCCCTCGGGGGCCGCTCGTGTTTCCGGCCTCGGGGCCGTCCCGTCCGTCGGCGATATCATGCAGGTCATGCAGACGGAGCGGGAGGCGCGTGAGCTCGTGGAAAAGATTGAGGAGCAGACCGGAGGGGAAAAGAAGCACTCCTTCTCGGATCTCGTGTCACGCCTCTCCGAAGGGAAATTGAAGCAGTTGAAGGTGGTTCTGAAGGCTGACGCACAGGGTTCTCTCGAAGCCATTGCCCAGGCCCTCGATCAGTTGTCCGCCAAAGAGGAATCGGTTTCCGTGAAGCTCATTCATCGCGCCATCGGTGCCGTGACGGAAAACGACATCATGCTTGCGGCTCCCAGCGAGGCGGTGGTGATCGCCTTCAATACGACCGTGCCCGGCGAGGTTCGCCGCACGGCCGAGCGCGAGGGGGTCCAGGTGCGCGAATACCAGATCCTCTATGAACTCCTGGATGACGTTACGGCCCTTCTGAAGGGCTTGGTTGAACCCGAAGAGAAGGAGGAGATTTTGGGTCATCTTGAAGTGAAGGCCATCTTCTTCCGCAAGAAGAACGAGCAGGTCATCGGAGGCAAAGTGCTCGATGGCGTCATCAAGCGTTTGCCGTTCCGCCTGAAGCGCGGCGGGGAAGAGGTTGGCACCGGCCGCATTACCTCTCTGAAGCACGTCGATAAGGACATCAAAGAAGCCAAGGAAGGCCAAGAGTGCGGCATGCGCATCGAGATCGGCGTCGAGGTCCAGGAGGGCGACGTGCTCGAGCCGTACCTGAGGGAGTGGAAGAAGAAAGAAGCCTAAGAGGAAATTCTCAGTACGAAGTACGAAGCACTAAAGACCAAAGTAGGATTTAGTGCTTCGTACTGAGAATTTCCTTTCTATACCGTCACCGGCCCCGGCGGCAGGGCGTCCGGAGCGGGAGTCGGCGCGGACGGCGGGGGATTATCGACGACGAGCATGAGCCGGCGGACCTGGTCGGGAGTTCCGCGGCCTTCGAAGTACGCCACGACCGCGCGTTCGGCTTCCGCCGTGCGGGCATTGAAGAGAAGGCCGATAAAGTCGCGCATCGGTTCGCCGGGTGCGTTCCGAGGCCCTCCGCGGGCGGTAAGCATCTGTTCCAGGCGGCCGCGTACGACATCGTTCGGTGCAAGGCCGACGATGCGCTGGCGTTCCGATGGGGTGAATTCGCGTCCGCTCCGTACGGTGCTCGAAAGGTCTCCGCGCATACGGTAGACGCCTTCTGCGACGCGCGCCCAATCTGCGCCGCCGATCCCGTTCTGCCGGGTGATGCTTTCGAATGTCCGGTCACCGATGAATCGCATCTGGGCGACCGAATCTTCCATGCGGACCGTGCCGGGAGCACGGAAGATATTGAGCATGCGGTCGCCGAAGACACCCATGCCAAGCAAAGAGCCGTAGAGTGCCAATGCGGTGGGGTTTGTCACGCGATTGCCGTTTCCGTCCTTTGCGAAGGCAAAGAGAGCACCCTGAATCGCAAAGCCGCCCGTAGCGCCGACGACGAACAGTAGCCGCAAAGCGTTGCCAGCTTTCTTGTCGACTTCACGACCGCGATATCCCTCTCGATGCATGGCCGGGCGCTCCAGTTGCATGCGGTTGTACATATCCCCGACGAACTGAAGCAGGGAGGTGAGGGCCGCCTGGATCTCCGGGGGTGCCGACGCAACCGTTTTCTGGAGCGATTGTCCGACTTGTTCCACCTGAAAAAAGAGAGAGAATGCCTGGGAACGCTCGTCTTTCAGAAATGTTTCCGAACGCTGGAGGAGGGAGTCGATCGCTTGCTGCAGAGCCGACTGGGTCGGAGCGAAGTTTTGCAGGCCCTGGAGGACGACATCGCGCCGTGCTCGCAGTCCTGAGACAAGCTCGGGGACGAGGGACGTGCGCATGAGGGTGTGCCATTGCCTGGCGAGATTGAGCGTGGAACTTTCCTGAAGCATGGTCGTCGCCGGTCCGGGCGTCATACGAAAAGCCAGTGCCGTGCGTTCGGCGGAGCTTTGTGTCTGCGTCACAAGGCGTGCTTCCGGGGCCGTTTCGGCGGCGGGAGAGAGCGTTTCCTGCCGTTGGCGGAATTCGAGGGTCATGAGAGGGGAGATCAGCTGGCGACGGTCCCGCTGCCGAGAGAGGATTCACGCAAAATCTTGCGCAATCGCTCAGCATCAGCGTTTTCAATGGTGCCGCCGGAAGCGCGTGCGTGCTCGCGCAAGATTGCTTCGAGCACCTGGTTGTTCGTGGCGCCGTTGAGGGGCGCTCCGCCTTCGCTTCGAGCGCGCGCAAGGAGCGCATTGAGACGTTTCCGAGTCTCTTCCTCCGTGAGCCCTCTGACGGACGCACTCGAGAGAAGGTCGACCGTGGCCTTGTTTGAACGGTTGAGGTTCGTGTTGACGTTGATTGTGTTGTTGATCGTTTCCTGTCGCACCCCCGTTCCGCCTGAAGGCGTGCTGCGCAAGAAGCGGCTTTGTTCCGCGAGTGCTTCGGTGATGCTCTGGGTATCGAGGCGGGTGTTGATCTCGCGCAGGTTGCCTGCGCGCATGATGCGCGTGAGCGACGTGCGATCGCCTCCCCATGGGATGACGGGGGCGGACATCGGAATCTTGGCGGCGAGCGTACCGAGGTTTTTTCCCATGTCCTGAATACCCTGGGCGAAGTGACCCATGAGAGGATCCTTCTTCAGCACGTCAAACGAGTACTTCCAGATGATGCCGAGCGCGATCACCATCCAGAGCATCTGCCAGAAATCGCGAATTTCCGTGAAGATCGCGATCGGGCGCGACAATCCGGCGAAGGCGTCTCCGGAGGGGGGAGCGGCCGTAGAGCCCGCATTGAGCAGTACGAATCCGATGACGAAGGGCAGTGCGACTTTTACCGGCAGGAAAACCGCCGAGAGGAACTGTTCCCAGATCACCTTCATCGGATTGAATTCACCCAATTTGTCGCCCATGACAAAGCCGATTGCCACGAGCGGCATGAGCGCGATCGTGACCCAGAGAATTGGGATTCGGATCGCGAAGCCCGCGACCATGGCCAGCAGCGGGAAGACGATGGCGATGTGAATGATCACGGCGATGAAAAGCTTGATGAGATAACCCGCGGATCGCGCGAACACCTCCCCGCCCGTGGAACCGATGGGGCCGCCCGATGGCGGGCGCACATCCGTAATGAAGATGAGATTGCGCAGTCGGGCGTAGTTGATGATCAGTCCGTTCAAAACCTTCGATCGGGCGCTCAGGTTCGCGGCCGCGCTGTATTCCTTCATCTGCACACAGAGCACTTTTTCCAGAGGACAGCGCCAACCGGTGGAGCCGTCGGCGTCATTGCGATAGAAGCCGCTTCCCACGAGGACCATGCTGTCCGTATCGCTGAAGAATGCGAATTTTGAAGCAATTTCACAAGGTTTACGGTTGGTGGGGTCGGCCGCGGAAACCGGCATGGTGCAGCCGTCCATGCCGATCATGTTCGGGATCTGATAGACGGTGTAGGTGAGGACTTGCGACGCATCGAAGATTGCCCGAGGAATGAACCAGGAAAAGTTCACTGCGACGAGCGCAAGCACGAATTTCGGAAGCAATTCCTTCACCTTGGCACCATCGGCTTTCACGATCATCACGATTGCTTCGTAAATGAGAAGAAGGGCCATCGCCATGTTCACGAGATCGCGGCAGAGTTGCCAGATCTCACGAAGCATTCCCATCAAGTTTCCGTCGGCGCCGGAGGTTTTCAGATCAAAGATCCATTGCGGATCCATGATGATGTCGAGGACATAGAACAGGAACCACGCAATGAAGTTCAGGGTCGTAATCGCAAGACCGGCAAAGACGGAAGCCTGACCCAGGAGGCTTGCGACCGGATCGGTTGCCGTTGCCGTCGTGGCGGCGGATGCCTGGGGAATACTCAAAATACCTTCTCCCTGGAATGAGAGAAGGAGACCCAAGAGTCCTGCCAGGAACCCGATGACGACAGTGCGTCGAGACATTCCCATTATTGTATCATTTTTTAGTTCGGTATTCAATCGTCGAAGCCAAAAAATCGGCCTCCAAAAGCAATTCTTTCGAATGCGATGGAAATAGTACTTCACAATGAAAGGGCAAAAATATCGAGTACAATTGTTATTCATCCGATACTTTTTTCGATGAAAAAATCTCTAGATTTTATCTAATGTAAGCCAATTTTATTGAAAACTACGAAGGGATATCAACTTGAGTACTTTTCTTGCACTTTGATCATCACCCTGAGTAAGGTTTGTGCGCACCATGTCTTCAACGACTCTGAAGGCCCTCTTTAGCTCGCAGACCCGGGTGAAGCTCCTCTCCACCTTTCTGCTCCATCCGGACACGGAATACTTTATCCGTGAGTTGACCAGGCTTCTTGGTGAGCAGATTAACTCCATTCGTCGCGAGCTGGAGAATCTCCGACGTATCGGTTTGGTGAAGGCGCGACATAAGAATCGGAAGAAGTACTACCACGTCGACACGACATTTCCGCTCTATGTGGATCTGCGCAGTATTTTTTCCAAGGAAATTCAAACGGAGAACCCGGTTGTCACGAGCCTGAAGAACCTCCCCAATATTCAGCTCGTTACCCTTGCGGGCCTCTTTACGGGGACGGAGAGTAAAGTGGACTTACTCATTGTCGGGACCGTGCGCAAAGAGGTGATCGAGGCGCTGCTCTTGCAGGATCCCGGTTTCAAGAACGCAAAATACTCGATCTTCTCCGAGGCGGATTTCCTCTATCGTCTCAGCCTGAAGGATCGTTTTATCCTGGAGATTTTGCAGGATCCACGACATATGATCGTTCTCAACACGATTCAGCGGCAGATCGAGGAAGCGGTAGGGAAATAGCTTTGGCTTCAAGCTACGCATCCGGAGGTCTTTGAGGGGGTAAAGCATGAAAGAATGGCTTTACTTCACCCCTTGGCTTCAGTAACCTCTCCCAGCTATGCCGTCGCCCATTCTGTCGTCTCAGGCCAAGAAATACCGCAAGGAGATCCCGGAAATTCAGCCGGGTTTTACCGTTCGCGTCCACGAGCGTGTGAAGGAAGGCGAGAAGGAGCGCGTGCAGATTTTTGAAGGCCTCGTGATTGCCGTTCATCGCGGTCATGTTCCCACGGATGCGACTTTCACGGTCCGCCGCATCGCCTCCGGCGTCGGCGTCGAGAAGATCTTCCCGTTCTTCTCTCCGAGTCTCGAGAAGGTGGAGGTGAAGAAGATCGCCAAGGTGCGCCGCGCCAAGCTCAGCTTCATTCGAGGTCGCAGCGGCAAGTCCGCTCGCATGAGTGAACGCTTCACATCGGCGGACGAATTTGCCGTTGCCGTTGCCAAGCCTGCCGAGGCTTCGTCGGACGAGACTCCTGCGGAGACCGTCAAAGAAGAGATCAAGGCGTAATCTTTCAGTTTCGCTCGAGGGGAGGGTGTAGGTACACTTTTTGTCATGGTACGAGCCATTCTCGTCGGCAATTACGGACAGGCGAATTTCGGGGACGAGATGCTCCGCGAATACTTTGTCACGCGTTTTCCCGACTGCGCGTGGACCGTACTTGTCGCCGGCAAACCGAAAGCAGGGGAGAGCGAGCGCTTGCCGTGCGGTGCACGCTCGCTTTTTCGTCCATGGTGGAGAACGGTGCGGGCAATCCGTGAGGCAGACGTAGTGGTTTTTGGCGGAGGAACGCTTTTTACCGATATCGAATCTTTCAGGGCATGTCTGGTTTGGGGGTGGCACGCCGCCGTGGCAAGACTATTGGGAAAACCGATCGTTCTTGCGACACAGGGAGTGGGTCCGTTTACCACAAGAATTGGTGAACACATCGCGTGTTGGGTCTTTCGCCATGCTGCTGCCGTGAGCGTTCGCGACCTTCTGAGTATGGAACGGGTGCGATCGTGGAAATTGACTACTTCAGTTGTTCGGACTTTTGATCCGGTTTTTTCTTTACTCAGAGCCGTAAAGATTGACACGCGATCACAGAATATACTCATTGTGATTCCACGGTTGAATAGCGGTGAGGCGCTCGATGCCGCACTTCGCCAGCAACTCGCCGACGGACGATTTTCGTCGTGCCGTATCGTTCTCATGGAACCCGATCATCCGGCCGAGCGCGAACGAGCGTCTCACCTGCGATCGCTCGTGACGTCCATCCCGGTCGAAGTGCGGGAGCTGAGGGTATCGACGGACGTGCCGTCCGCACTCGAGGGTGCCGGGCTTATCCTCACCCAACGGTATCACGGCGCGATCCTGGCTCGCGCCGTCGGCCTGCCGTTCCTCGGCGTGCCGCAGGCGGAAGGCGACAAGATCGACGCGCTTCGCCGGGAAACCGAGGATACGGGGCTCCTTCTGGAATACACGGCGGCTCTTGAGCGACAGCTTGCCCGATTCTTGAGGGAAAAAGAGAAGACAATCTGATCGACGCGCGACGGGCTCCGGTATGATCGGTCTATGGCTTCTTTGCCGCAGGAACCTTTGGCCTCGCGTCTGCGACCTCGGAAGCTCGCGGATTTCGTGGGGCAAGCGCATGCGGTTGGGGAGGGGAGCGCCCTGCGTCGCGCCATCGAGCAAGATGCCTTGCGCTCGGTCATTCTGGCCGGTCCTCCCGGGACGGGAAAAACGACTCTTGCACATATCATTGCCGAGGCGACACAGGCGCGCTTCGTGAAGCTCAACGCCGTGACGTCCGGCGTGAAGGAGTTGAAAGAGGTCTGCGAGCAGGCCGCGGAGCGCGCGCGAGGCATGCTCCCGGAGCGCACGGTTCTCTTTATTGATGAGATCCATCGGTTCAACCGATCGCAGCAGGACGCGCTCCTGCCTTTCGTGGAAAGCGGTGCTGTGACGCTCATCGGCGCCACGACGCAGAATCCGTACTTCGACGTCAATGCCGCACTCGTCTCGCGATCCCAAGTGATCCTCTTGCAACCGCTCGGCGTGGAGGACCTCGTGACAATGCTTCGGCGGGCGCTGCACGATCCGCGCGGGTACGGCGGGAAGGTGACCGTGGGGGACGACGTGCTCGCGCGCATCGCCACGGTGGCGAATGGCGACGCGCGCATCGCCCTCAACACGCTTGAGCTCGCCGTCCATACCGCCGGCGGAACCGTGGATATTGCCAAGGTGGACACCCTCCTGCGCGAGCGTGGGCGGCGGTATGACAAGACCGGCGAGGACCATTACAACGTGGTGTCCGCCTTTATCAAGACGATGCGCGGCAGCGACCCCGACGCCGCGTTGGTCTGGCTCTTCCGGATGCTCGGCAGCGGCGAAGATCCCCGGTTCCTCTTCCGCCGCATGGCCATCTTCGCAAGCGAGGACGTCGGAAACGCCGATCCTCACGCGCTCCCGCTCGTGGTCGCAGCCTGGCAGGCCTTCGAGCTCGTGGGCTATCCGGAGGGGGAGTACTTCCTGGCGCACGCGTGCGTGTACCTGGCTCAAGCGCCGAAGAGCAACGCGGTGACGCGCGCGATGGGCGCGGCGCGCTCGCTCGTCGCCGCCGCGCCGACGCTCGAGGTGCCGAACCATCTCCGCAACGCTCCGCTCAAAGGCATGAAGGAACAGGGGTATCACGAGGGATACCAGTATCCGCACGATGTGCCGGGCGGCATCGTTACGGCGAATTATTTTCCGATCGGCGTGCAGCCGCGCGATTTGTATGAGCCGACGGGGAGAGGGTATGAGGCCGAGGTGCGGGAAAGACTGGAACGCGCAAAGAGCATCATTCGGAAGCCCTAAGCTCTAAGCCCTAAGCACTACGCTTGAAGCCCGGGCTTTCAGAAGGGAACTCCCTCCGGGAACAGCTCCTGCTCCAGCGTTTTCGCTTCACTGAACCAGATCGTTTGCTCCGGCGTCATTGCGCCCTGCCCGTAGCGCTTTGCAAAATCCGCAAAGCGTTCGTCGAGCGAAACGATCGTATCCTCGCAGACTCTTTTGTCCGTGTAGAAGAGAATGTTCTGCTCGATCGTCGTCCGTTCCTGCGAAGGGATGCGTAAACCGTGAGTTTCGATGATTCGTCCCAGTGCGCCGTAGCCACGTTCACGGAGAAAGGCCGCGCATGCTTCCTCATGACGGAGATCGGAAAAACGCGTCTTCCAGAACGACCAGACATCGAGATGTTCCTTGCCGGCAGGACCGCCCAGACGGAAATCGACGAAGCGCAGAAGATCATGGAGTTCGCCTGCCCGTCGCAATGTCAGCGGACGTACGACGACTCCGCGTTCAAGCAGCGCCCGACCAAATTTCTCCGCCGCTTCCGCGACCGCGTCGCAGTGGCGGGCGATATGGTCGGGAAGGCGTACTTCCCTGCGCCATCGTTCCACGTCATCGCGTGTCGGCAGGTCCAGGTCATCGAATGAGAACCGCACCGTTCGGCCGTTGCCGTGTTCCGCAAAATTCAGGTGAATCGACGGTCTCTCTTCGAGGAGGATGTTTCCGGCCCGCTCGGGCCACTCGATACAGCGAATCGCGTCGAAGTCCGCACTGGAACGAAGGAGATCCAAGGCTTGCGGTTCCGTCAGTCGATACAGGTCGATATGCAAAAGAAGGCCGAGTGAGGTTTCGTACCGTTGTTCCAGGGCAAACGTGGGGCTCGTTACGTGTTCGTCGACTCCGATCGAGCGGATCCATGATTGGAGAAAAGTCGTCTTCCCCGCCCCAAGGGGTCCAGAGAGCGTAATCGCGCAGGGCAGGGTATAGAGTGTTTGTGTAAAATTCCGCGCCAGGAAGCCCATTTCTTCAGCCGATGGACAATGGACAAGGCAGGAATCCATAGTTGACCTTTTTTAGTAAAAATGTTACTATACTCATAAGACAAGAACACCAAACAAACTCCATGTCCATGATAGCAAAGCGCTCACCGGGTTTCTCCTCACTTCCCGTCTATGCCAGGAGGGAGACTCATTCCTTGAACTATTTCTCGGAGCGCGTGACGTTCTGGGTGGCACTTCTTTCTGTTTTTGCGTTTGTCACGGGCAACATGTTTGGCCAGCACGGCTGGCACGTGTTCTGGAAGTCCGTTCTGGGAGAATCCGCGGAATCGACGATCGTCTTCACGGGTAGCGTTCCGCCGATCCGTGCGGTTCCGGATTACGATCGCTGGGCCAAGCTCGGCGGGAATGTTCGCGATCACACGTATCGCGAAGTGCCGCAGGATTATCTTATTCCGCTGCCGAAGTACGAAGATCTCGCGTCGAATCCGAAGCTTCAGCGTACGTATTTCGTCGATAATCTCGGCACCTACGATCATGGAACCGGAGAGGGGAGTCACACGGGAATGGACATTGCCGCACCGGTCGGTACTCCGATTCAGGCTGTGGCAAACGGCATCGTGACGAAAGTCGGCAACGATCAGTACGGTTTTGGGAATTACATCGTTCTCAAATTGCCCCGCGTTCCGGATCCTTCCTCTCCGAGCAAGACGACGAACCTCTACGCCGTGTACGCGCACTTGAGCGCCGTTGCGGTTCAGGAGGGCGATATCGTGCGCAAGGGCGACGATCTCGGGGCAACCGGAATGACGGGTTTCGCCACGGGCCCGCACCTCCACTTCCAAATGGATCGCGAAGAAGCACCCTGGCATCCGTACTGGCCTTTTACCGGTCAGGAAGCCCGCGATGCGGGGATGAGCACGGCGCAGGCGGTCAACGCCGGTCTCCATCGCGAACGCGGGTTGCAGTATACCGTGAATCCGATGCTCTTCGTGCAGTCCTATCAATCCGGCGCACCGGTACAGGTCGTACGAGCGTCTTCATCCCGCTCTTCGGTCGTTCGTCTTTCCACGCTCGAACAGCGTCGACAGGCACGTCTTGCGAAGCTCGGTGTCGTCTCGGTCACCACCGTGACATTGGCCTCGACGCCCGTCGTGCCGGATGCGGTTTCGTCTTCCTCCGCGCAGACGAGTTCCTCGCAGACGAGTTCGGAGGAGGCGTCGTCCGTCGCCCCCGTGCGCACGAATGTCACGACAAACGTGGCGAGTGTCGCGTTCATTCACGAAGGCTCTTTCGGACCCGATCGCTCGTGGCACCCGGTAGAACTTCGTCTGCTCGATGCCGAAGGGAACATCGTGACGCTTCCGGTGTTCGACCGTTCGATCGTGCTGCGTACCGCCTACGGTAAGGCCGAGTTCAAGCCTGAGAGCCTTACGGCCAAGGATTTCATTAACGGCAAGGCGACGGTGCAGATTCTTCCTCTCTCCAACTCGACGATCGTTCTGCAGGCGATGCCCATCGGCAGCCTCAGTGAGCCGTACCGGTATCAACGGGACGTGGCCACGCGGTAATTCATAAGCTCTAAGCACTACATCCTAAAGTCTTTCGGATTTAGTGCTGAGGATTTTCCGTCGTTTCCATTTTCACTTTTAAGACGTCTTTATAGTCCACCATCGGTAGCACGTGGATCGCCGGCTCCTCGTATGGATGCACCTTCTTGATGGCACGTAGGACGTCTTGGAGATCGACGTCGGCGGGAATCAGGACCTCGATGCGCTCCTCGGCAACTTCGGTCAGCGTATCGGCCGAACCGATGGCGGGGTGGGAGCCCCCGAGCGGCCGGAAGCGTCCCACGCCCTTCACGCTGAATGAGCAGCTGTCGTACGCGCCGATCCTGCCTGCGCCGGCGGCGCTCATGGCATCGCGGACTTTCTGCGCGTCCTTCTCGGGAACGTAGACGATGAGCTGATACAGGGTAGGGGAGTGGGACACGTGAGGTGAGAGGAGAAAGCGAGGGAGAGCTCGTGAGCCGAGAGCTTAGGGCCTTGGCCGCGAATACCAGGAAAGGCCGAGCATGATGAACATGAGGACGATGCCCGCGAGGAATTTCTCCAGCGTGCTCAAGAAGAGCGCCGTGACGCCGAATGCGCCGCCGAGTCCCGCGGTGAGGAGGATGACTTGTCGGGGGCTCCATCCTTTCTCCAGGAGCCGATGATGCAGGTGCTCGCCCGACGCGCTGCCTTTGATCGGGGATTTTCCGGCGACGATGCGTCGTACCATCACGAAGAGCAGGTCGATGAGGGGTACTCCGAGCACGAGGAAGGAAGTCGCCACTTTGCCGCCCGAGTAGATCGTGAGCACGCCGAGGAGGAGGCCGAAGAACATGGAGCCGGTATCTCCCATGAGCACTTTGTTCGGGGGGAAGTCGAACAGCAATCCGGCCAACGCGAGTGCCGAGAGCGTAAGAGCGATCGCGGCGATCTCCGGTTGGTTGACGCGTCCGCTCAAGGATAGGATTCCTATTGTGAGAAAACCGATGCCGGAGAGGGCGCTCACTTGACCGGGGATGCCGTCGAACCAGTTGAGGGCGTTCATGGTGAGAAGGAGCCAGACGATCGTGAAGGCGCCGCTCCAGAGAGGGAGACTGCCGACGATTTCCGTTTGGAATACGACGCGGTCGAGGGGTATGACGTCGAAACCCGTCAGTGACGGGAAAGGATTGGTAAGTGAATAGATCCGTACTCCGGTCGCAAAGAGCGCAAATGCAGCCGTCGCCTGTGCCACGAGGCGCAGCAGTGGGGACAGGCGTCGTCGATCATCAACGACGTTGATGCCCGCGAGTATTACGACGCACGTTCCGAGTATCGCCGTCGTCCGAGACCACGGGAAAAGCAGCGGGAACAGGAGCAAAAACGTCGCGACAGAAAGGATTCCGGTGGGGTAGGGGAGACGTCGGCGTTTGTGGCCGTATCGCTCGGGGAAATCGAGGAGGCCTATGCGCGGAAACAGCCGCAATGCCGCGCCGTGCAAGAGCAAGCTGACGAGGAAGGCGAGGAGGGGAGTGGCAAAAAGGGGAGTCATCGACACGGGTCATCATACACGCTGAAAAAAGTTTCATTCCCTAAGTAATAGTATTCCATGCTTCGAAGGAAGATCAAGGATGCGGCGCTTCTTGACTTCGTCAAAAACCGATCTCCAGTCGAATGATTGCGTGCTGCGTTTCGAACGTTAGAATGCGGACATGACGTATCGCACTCTCGACAAAGCGGATCTCAAGGGAAAGCGCGTTCTTTTGCGCGCAGGCTTCGATGTAAGCATCGAGGACGGCAAAGTGATGGATACCGAGCGCATCGAAGCGCTCATTCCTACGATCGAATACATCGTGAAGCACGGAGCGTCACTCGTTATCCTTTCGCACCAAGGCCGTCCCAAAGGAAAAAAGAATCCCGAATTCACCCAGAAGCCAGTCTGCGGAATTCTTGAGAAACTGCTCGATCGCGAGGTGTCCTGGTGCGACTCTTGCGTGGGTCCGGAAGCGAAAAAAGCGGCAAAATCCTTAAAGCCGGGGCAGATTCTCTTCCTTGAGAACTTGCGGTACGAGCCCGGCGAGGAAGCCAATGATCCGTCGTTTGTCAAAGAGCTGGCCATGTTGGGAGATGTGTATGTGAACGACGCGTTCACGAACGCGCATCGAAAACACGCATCGATGGTCGGACTCGCAAAGGCTTTGCCGTCCTATGCGGGTCTTCAGCTTGCCAAAGAGCTTCATGCGCTTTCCGCGGTGGTCCATGAGCCGCGTCGTCCTCTCGTTCTCATCGTGAGCGGAGCCAAGATGGAAACAAAAGTTCCGGTGATCGAACACTTCCTCGACAAGGGCGATGAAATACTCCTGGGGGGCTGTATCGCCAATACTTTCATTGCCGCTCGCGGGTTCGACGTCGGTTCCTCCAAGTACGAGGAGGATCAGCTGGAGAAGGCGCAGGAACTCATGCTCGAATCCGAGAAGAAAGAAAAGGCAGACATCATCGTTCCGCGCGATGTCGTGCTGGCAAGCGAGCCGACGGAAAAGGCGCAGAAAATCGATCTTCCCGTCGAAGATATCGTCGGCGACATGGCGATTTTCGACATCGGCAAGGTGTCGATCGAGCGGTACAAGAAGGCCATCGAGAAAGCGGCCGTGATCGTCTGGAACGGACCGCTGGGTTTTTATGAAGTGAACCGGTTCTCTCATGCGACAAAGCGCATCGCCGAGGCGGTCGCCGAGGCGACGAAGAAGGGCGCCCTGTCCATCATCGGCGGCGGCGACACGCTCGATTTCCACGTCCGTTACGGATACCCGCTCTCGGCGTATACGTTCGTGAGTACCGGAGGCGGTGCCATGCTTGAGTTTATTGCGGGTAAGAAGCTTCCTGCCATCGAAGCGCTGAAGGCCTGAAATCCGTTCTCCTGTGTCTCTCTCTATCCTCACCCGCGGCAGCGAGGAATCCTGGAATGCGTTCCTGCGCAGGATTCGCTCTGCCGAGGGGGAAGTTGTCGTCGTTCTCTCCTCGGTGGACAACGTGTTTCTCTTACCTGAGGATGAGCGCCACCATTTTATTGAGGAGCTCGCAAAGCTGCGATATCGGGCGAAACTCGCTTCCAAGGAGCCAATCGTCGTTCGTTCCGCCCGTTCGGCGGGCATTCAGGTGTACGACCGCACACGCAAGTTGAGGCGCGCGCTCGCCGGACACGAAAAACTGGAAGAAGCACTTCGCTTCTTCTCACCGAGTCTCTGGCGGCAACAATGGCGGTCGCGATTGCAATCCGTCGGCTTGCTGTCGCTCCCGAAGGTAAGGGTGTGGATCCTCGTGGGAGTGAGTGCCGTTCTCTTCCTCTTCGTCGTTTTCCGGCTTCTGCCGTCGGCAAGGATAAAAGTTTGGCCCAGATCCGAACTGGTCGTCCATACGATGAACATTGCGCTGATCGATCCGGCATTGGGGACAGGAGCGCGGATTCCGTCTCACGTCCGCACGTTGCCGCTCGTACCGGTACGTGTCACCGTGCGAAAGACGATTACCTTCACCGATATCAGCAAAGAATTCATCGGTACCGACGCCGAGACCGTTATGTCGGTGCAGAATGCTTCCGCCGAGGAAGTTTCTTTGCGCGGCGGAAGTCGTCTCAGTAACCAAGCCGGAATGGTCTTTCGTACGCGCGAGGCGGTAACAGTTCCGGCAAAGGGAAAGGTTTCGGTGCGTGCCAAGGCGGATCATCTCGATCTGTATGGGGAAGTCATCGGTGAGAGAGGGAACGTGCCTGCAGGGGTGACGTGGACGTTTCCCGCCCTCGACGCCGATATGCAGAAACGCGTGACGGCGACGAATACCGTCTCGGCAACAGGCGGACGCACCGCATATCGATCCGTACTGCGAAAAGAAGATCTCGAGATTGCGGACAAGCGCTTGCGTCAGGAGCTTCTCGCCACGGCGAAACAGATGGTCGAGGAACAGCGCAAAGAATGGAACGCCGACGAAACCCGTCAGCTTGAATTCCTCAACAAGGAAGATGTCATTCAAAAAACATACTCCGGGGTGACACTCCCGACTCAGTTCATCGGACAGGCGGTGGAGTCGGTTCCCGTGGAGGGGGCGCTCATGTATACCGTTCCTGCGTATGATCTCACGGCAATACTGAGTTCTTTCAGTAAAGAGCTCTATTCACACGTCGGCGAAGGAAAGCAGCTGGTTCCGGGGAGCGTGCGCGTCGATCCGAACAAGGTGATCATCATCGAATATGCGGACGATTTCACCTGGGTGAAGATTACCGTGGATCTCGTTGCGACGGAGCAGTTCATCCTGGACCCACTCGATCCTGCCGGTCTGAAATTCGGCCGAAAGCTTCGTGAAACCGTGGCAGGGGTTTCCAAGGCCGATGCAGTGCGCATTATTCGCAATTTCCCCGAGGTTGATCACGTTTCCATCCACACATGGCCACCATGGAACGACACATTGCCGGCGATTCCTTCCAGTATCGCGATTGAACCGCAGTAGAAAAGCCATGGCGGCGGTTTTCCGTGCTTTAGAGGGCACGATGCTTATGGGCGGCAGTCTTCTGGTTGTTTCTTTCGCGTCCGTTCTCGCGCATTTTGCCGATACGGGAGGCATTCCTGCATCCTGTGCCATCGTTTTTGGAGCTGCGGTGCGCCCGGTGTTCGATGCGGAGGGCAACATCGTTTCGGTCAATGCCGGACCGGGAATCTCCCGCAGGGTATCGGCAGCAACGGATCTTTATCGGCGCGGCCTGATCGAGAAAATCTTCGTTTCCGGAGGGACGGGAGACGGCATGCGACAGAGTGAGGCCCTCGTGATGCGGAGCCTCGCCATGCGGCAGGGGGTGGATCCGCAGCGGATCGTCGTTGAAGGGGAGTCGCGCTCCACCCGTGAAAATCTGCTCTACACCCGTCCGCTCACAGGGGAGTGTCAAAGTGTCGTCGCCGTGAGTGATCGGTACCATCTCGCGCGCATCGCGTTCCTGAGTCGAATGATGGGATGGCAGATGCAAACGTATGCCGCACCACACGGGGCCGGTTGGGCGTTCGAGGCGAGAAGTTCGCTTCGTGAAGCCATAATCCTTTCTGTCTTGACTGTCCAGTATGTGTTAACATAAAATGCATTATGTTAACCAGGAGATCCTGTGGAAAACCGCTCCCCTTCGACGCCACTGGCCAAAGCTATCGAGAGGTATCTCACGTACCTCCGTGCCGAGGAGAATAAATCCCCCCTCACGATCACCACGTATCGCCAGTCCCTTGATCTCTTATTGAAACTTGGTGAAATACACGATCCCCGCTTGATCGATAAAGGCTCCATTCGCGTCTATAAGTCGTTCCTGCATGAATTTCGGGCTCGGAACGGTAAAGAACTGTCCCTCCGCACGAAGAACCACCACCTCACCGTCCTTCGGGCCTTCCTCCGGTACCTGACGACCGAGGAGGAGATGGACGTCTACCCCCCCGACCGGGTGACCCGTTTTAAGGAGGATCAGCGGAAAGTGAAGGTTCTGTACCACGACGAGCTTTCCCGGCTCCTGTCGGCCCCGGATCGTACAACCAAGGAGGGGAAGCGCGATTATGCGATCCTGCAGCTCTTCTTTTCCACGGGCCTCCGTCTCCAGGAACTCCGCAGCCTGAACCGCAAAGACATGAATTTCCAGACCCGGGAGACGTCCGTCAAAGGCAAGCGGGGGAAAGTGCGGGTGGTCTTCCTCTCCGATGCCGCCGTGGAGGCCCTACAGGAGTATATGGACGTCCGCCTGGACCATCTGTCCCCTCTCTTCATTCGGAATCACGTTCAGGCGGCCACCGTCATGCCTCCCGGCGAGGAATTCCGTCTCTCACGCATTTCGATTTATCAGATCGTGAAGAAGTACGCGCGGATGGCGGGGATCGTCAGTGATCCGTCGCCGCACACGCTCCGGCATTCGTTCGCGACCGATCTGCTCCGCAACGGCGCCGATCTCCGTTCCGTCCAGGAGATGCTCGGGCATAAAGACCTCGGAACGACGCAGATCTACACCCACGTGACCAATCCACAGCTGCGGGAGGTGCATAAGAAATACCATGGCAAGGTGTGAGAGGGCAGGATCGAATTTTCCCCTCTCCGAAGCGAAAAAAAATGCAATCCGTCTCGGAGCGTTTGAATCCCCGATCCCCCGCAGGCAGAATCCCCCGCCATGAGTCTGATTTCCCAAAAAGGCCGTCAAAAATCCCTTTGGGACGTCAACGATTACCCGATTGCTACGCATTTTGAACTGAATCCCGAGCATATTGCCGCTCAAAACGATCATGTGCAGCGCCTGTGGGAAGCCCGTCAGCGCACAAGAGTACCGTGGTTGATCGGTAGTTTCCGTTGGAGAGTGCTTTCGATGGCGCCTGAACTCTTTGCGCAAGAAGCTGCGATTGAGCCGGCGGAATTGGCGACACTGGAAGATCCGTCGATTCCCCCGCGAACGTTGCTTCGGAAGCATGCGGAACCGTTGTCGGGGGTCGCCATGTATTGGGATGGTCTTGCCCGCCCGATGCCCGAGACAAATGGAGAAGGTCAAGAGCGGGAGATGCTGCAAGAGGGCTTGGAACGACTTCTTCTTAGCATGACGCTCCACCTGCGCATGCAGACGCATGTCATGCTCCATCGTGCGAGGTTGCTGCACGGGGCGGATGCCATCGACGATTGCCTGGAGATTACGCCGGAAATGCACGATCACTACTGCGTGGATCTTTCCAGGGGTGGAAAGATCGTGCCGTTACAGACGCTCTTGCAGCTGCCTTTCACAGGTTCCCGCGGGTGGACGCATCCGCCCGTTCAGGAGCGTATTCGGGCGTACGTTGAGGACATTCAGAAGGCCGGCATGCGCAAGCCGCACGCGATGCTCCGCGCTCTTCTGGAATATTGCCATGTCGCCTGGCATGTCGAGGGCATGCGATCGGCGGGATTGCCGATCTCCCTCATTCGACCTTTGCTCTCGAATGAGACGATCGACATGCGTTGGTTGGATGTGCTCAGGAACAAGATTCCGTCGCTTCCCGAGGCGGGATTGCAGGAGGTGCGTGCGTGTTTTGAGGAGGTGCAAAAAAAGAGACCGTCCCGTTCAAAAGTACAGATGCCTTGCGACCCCGTTGGTCCGTCGGCGCCGGAAGCTTCCCTCGATATCGCGGCATTGCAGTGGGAAGTGTCCGTGAACGAGCCTCGGACGATCGCCGATGCCATCCGTATCCTCGCATCTCAACGCAGCGGCACCGAGGCGTTGGTCAGGGGTGGTTCGATGACAATTGAGACCGTTGAAGCGCTTGCCGCCGGGGAGGCACCGGTCCCCTTCTCCGTCGTGAAGGCATTTTTTGCCATGCTCAAAATTGAGGTACCTGTCCTTGCGGAATCCCAGTACCGTCTACGTCGTGCCGACATTCTTGCGGCACAATGTACTACGCCGATTCATCGTGCCGTCGAGGCCTATCTCGAGAATGACATGGAGCCGAAACTCCATAAGAAGAGAAGCAAGGATCCGGCATTCCAGTATTTCATCGCGGCGGTTCGCGCCGGCGAATCCGTGAATTCGGAAGATCTGCGAAAGCAGCTGGGAATTCAGGGTCTGGTACAGGAAGGGTATCTACATTCTCTTCTTTCGGGGGAAAAACCCGTGGAAGCAGTCCGCCGGACGCTTTGGGTGCCAGGTCATCCGCAGTGGCGGGAGCGGCGCCGGCGTCTCTGGGAGCTCGTGACGCCCGGCCCGTCGCGAATGCATCTACCGTCCGCGGATCCGGGTGTTTTGGCGGATCGCAGCGATGCTCTCTCTCAGTGGCGCAATGGGACGTTCCAGCCCGAGATTCACGAAGGTATCGACACGCGTCTGGATCAGCACGTGCGCGCGTTGGTGGAAATTCTGCCCGGAGCGACCTCCCAGGAGATCGCCGACGCCCTTTTGCTTCCGTTGCCGCTCCGTGAACAGGAGGACGAAGGGCAGGATGCTTTCTCCCCTCTCGACGGGGAGGCGGGAACGCTCGGAAAACCGCGGAGACCAGCGCTCCCCCACCTTCCCAGGACCAAGGTCGCTCGGACGGTGCACGGAAAGTTTGCCAAACAGCTACTTCGGAATGCTCTTCGCAGCAGGTTTATTGATGACGAAGTGCCGAAGTGGCTCGGGAAAAGCGCAAAATTTCTCCTCCTCTGCATTCGCACGGTGTTCGCGGCACAGGGCATCAATGCGGCATCCCTGCGTGCGGCGAAGGAGGAGGCGCGTGAGACGCTGAATGTTCTGATTGCGGAGCACGAGCACACCGAAAAGCAGTCGATGTCGGAGGAAGAAGCGTCCGCAGAATCCGCATCGGCGGAATCGGCGAACGAAAGGGGGTGGGTAGTGGACGATGTTGAAACGGCGGAGAAGAAGATTCAGTAGCGTCGGCCGATGCATCGTTGCCAAGTATTGCCTTTTTGTTGCAGTGGCTTACAATCGGGATACGTCAGTTTCTGCTTGAAAACCCTTTTTACGTGATAGAAAGGTCGTGTGACCGAGTCTGATGGTGCGAGCCCCCACCGCATCAAGAAAGCCCCTTTTTGGCACGCGGTGGGGGCATTTTCTGTCGTTTTCGAAACAGGCGCGTATACTCCGCTCCCTCATGGTGAACGACGGTAACCGTACTGCCCACGGCGATATCCCCGCGCTCCTCGTCCGCGCGAAGGCCGAACAATTGCCGTGGAACCTGGCTCCGACGGAAGGGCCGACGGCGTCGATGGCGGAGATTCACGGTGCGACGCGCGCTGCGCTCGGCGAGAGTCTCGCGGCCCTCAACGGCAAGGTGCTCGATCCCGGTCCGACGGCGGACCTCAGTCATCTCGTTTTAGAACAGGGCTTCCAGCGGATCATCGGCAAGCGGAAGCCGGAGGACGTGGCGCTAAGCGTCCGCCTCCGCGTGAGCGAGCTCGCGAAGGGCAAGGCGCTCGTCCAGGATGATTCTCCCCTCCTCCGGGAGCCGGCGCTCCTCAGGACGGAGAAGCGGAAGGCTGTTGCATTCACTGCCGCCGGAAAGGGCAATTGGGGGCTCGGCAAGAAGACCGCGAAGCCGGTGGAAACCGCCGTGCACTACGTGGCCGTGCAGCCGGGATTCGGCGGCACCGCCGAGGAACTCCTCAAGCCCGGTACCGTCGAGTCCCTCCTCCGGGAACTCTTCCCGGACATGACGGAGCCCACGTTCGCGACCGTCCGGAACCTCCTTCCGGAGCTCAAGGACGTGCTCGATCGCGAGAAAGGATCCCCTCATGAGACGCGAGCGGCGCTGCTTTCGACCGTGCTCGGGTTCTTCCGGCAGAAATTCGCCGGGAAGATCGAACGGGAGCTCGGGAGGCAGGAGGAGCTCTTTGCGACTTACAAACTCCGCGCCGACACTCCCCTCCCCGCGGAGGGCACTCCCCTGCTCGCGCCGAACCAAAAGGATTTTGGCGAACTGCTGCTGAAATTGCAGAATGCCACCCTCAGCGATCCGCGGGCGGCGAAAGACCTCATGATGACGATTTCGATGATCGCCTTCGCGGTCGCGCACAACACCGAGCCGGTGGATTCCATCGACCAGGGAATCTGGTCCGCGGAACAATTGCAAAGGGCCTATAACGCGTACTGGCCGCAGCACCTGGAGGAACGTCTGCACATCAACTGGATCGAGAAGCATCCGGAGCTCGCCGTCGCGCTCTTCGCGCTCGAGACGCAGTTCACCGATCCCGCGGACCTGCGGAAGTTCTTCGAGGGAAAGATGTAATCAGAGACTGATCCTCGCAAACTTTCTCTTCCCCACTTTGAGCACGCCCGGGGCGACCGGGGCGTTGATGTCTTTCACCACCTCGTCGTTGAGCTTGATCGCGCCCTGTTCGAACAGGCGGCGGGCCTCGGATTTGCTCGGAGCGAGCTTCTCCGCTGCGATGAGATCGATGAGGAGGCTTCCCTTCTTGGCCTTCACCTCGGGCATGTCCTCCGGAAGTTCGTGCTTGGAGAAGACGGCAATGAACTCCTTTTCCTCGTGTTCGGCGGCCTCCTTGCCGTGGTAGAGGGCCGTCACTTCGCGCGCGAGGCGCATCTTGATGTCCTTGGGGTTCACGCCCTTCTTGAGCTGCTTCTCGAGCTCCTTCACTTCCTCCATCGGAAGCTCCGTGGCGAGTTCAAGATACGTCACGATGAGGTCGTCCTTGATGCGCAGGACCTTGCCGTACATGTCCTTGGCGGAGTCATCGAGCCAGATGCAGTTGTCGTACGTCTTGCTCATCTTGCGGCCGTCGGTGCCCTCGAGGAGCTTCGTCGTCAGGACGAACTTGTCGCGCTTGCCCATCGCGGTTTGAAGCGTGCGGCCCGCGAGCATGTTGAAGAGCTGGTCGTTGCCGCCGAGCTCGATATCCACGTCCAGTACCACCGAGTCGTAGCCCACCATGAGCGGGTAGAAGAACTCGTGCAGCCCGATCGGTTTCCCCTGCTCCATACGCTCGGCGAACATGTCGCGCTCGAGCATCTGCTGCACGGTGAAGTGTCCGGCGAGCTTCACGATGTCGTCGAATTTCAGTTTCTCCAGCCACTCGTGGTTGTACCGGAGCTCGACCTTCGAGAAATCGAGGATCTTGCCCGCCTGGTCCTTGTACGTCTGGAAGTTCTTTTCCACCTGCTCGCGCGTGAGCGGCTCGCGCATGGCGTCGCGGCCCGAGGGGTCGCCGATCATCGCGGTGAAGCTGCCCACAAGGAAGATCACGTGATGACCTGCGTCTTGGAACGCCTTGAGCTTGCGGAGCGGCACGGCGTGGCCGAGGTGCAGCTTGCTGCCCGTGGGATCGATGCCGAGATAGATCCTGAGAGGTTTGCCGCCCTTGAGCTTCTCGTCGGCGAGTTTCTTGGGAACGACGTCGGAAACGGCGCGAGTGAGGAGGTCCTGCATCGAAATCAGTGTAACCGAGGTGTCGTCGGTTCAAAACGTCATCCAAAAACGGGGACCTTCCGGAAGGAGTGGAAGGTCCCAATGACGGAGGGTGAGGCCGTCATTCTTCCGCCTGGTCCCGAGGGACCAGGGTGACGTGGAAGCCGCAGGATGGTACGTCTCTCTTTTCTCCTTGCAAGACAAAATTGAGGGCTCCCGGAAAGGATCACAGGAGCCCCCCTCCGATGCGGGGTTAGTGCATCGGACCCTCCACATTCGGCCCGGAGGCCAAATGACCCAGAGGAGGGATAACTATTCTTTCCATTCCCCTTGGCGAAGTCAATCCGGTCCGAGTAGGCCTTTTCCGCTGGTTTTGGCAAAAAACGGGGAGCTCCTTGAAAGGATGAAAGAGGAGCCCCCCTCGATGCCAGGACGGCATCGACCCCATCTCCTACGCGAGCGCAGGAGTGCTTCAGGGGACGGGTATTCTTTCCATTCCCCTCGGCGAAGTCAATCCGGGTACACTGCGTTCGTGCAGTCTTGGATCGTCTCCTCCCCCGACCGTCTCGATGCCTTCCTCGCCGCGGAAGGCGCGTTCCCCAGTCGCGCCCAGGCCCAGAAGGCCATCGAGGAAAAACTCGTGTGCGTGAATGACGATCCGGTCGACAAGCCGGCGCACCGTCTGCAGGAGGGCGACAAGGTGGAGGTGACGGGCGACCTGCCACGCGTTGCGTCGGATATTGTGCCCGTCGATCTGGATCTCTCGGTCCTCTACGAGGACGCCGCCTGCCTCGTGATCAACAAGCCTGCCGGGTACGCCGTCCATCCGGGTGCAGGCATGCTTCCCGGCGAGAAGACGATCCTTCACGGTATCGCGCACCTCTTCCGCGAGCGGTCGCTTCCCTTCTCGGCATCGGCCGTTCTCGTGCACCGTCTCGATAAAGACACGACCGGTTGCCTTCTCGTCGCGAAGACCCCGGCCGATCATCAGCTGTTGCAGAAACAATTTGAGGAGCGATCCGTGGATAAACGATATCTTGCGCTCGTCGCCGGGATTCCGGCCGTGGCCAAAGCGATGGTCGATTCGCCGATCGGCCGCAGCACGACCGATCGCACGCGCATGGCGGTCCACGCGGCGGGGGCGGCGCGCGAAGCGCAGACTACCTACGAAGTACTCGCGAAGGGCGACCGTTGCGCACTCCTCCTCTGTGAGCTCCACACCGGGCGAACGCACCAGATCCGCGTGCACCTGCATGCGCTCGGGCACCCCGTCCTCGGGGACGGCACGTACGGCAGCGAACTCTCGCAGCGGTTACGGGACGAGAAGGGCATCAAGAATCTCTGCTTGCACGCGTGGAAGCTTGCGTTCGCGTCGCCGGCGGACAAGAAGGGATGCAAAGTGGTCGCTCCCCTCCCCCAGGAGCTCATTGAGAGTATCGAGCGCTGCGGGATCGCGTGGGAAGCGTAACTCTTGCCCTTAGTGCTTCATGTCCGGTTACTCAGTCCCCTTTTCTTTGTCGTGACAAAGAATCGGGATCGGTTCTTCGAGATAGCGCTTCGGCGCGGAGCCTTCACCTCCCGTGATGCGCGGACCCCGCCCTTCGATCTCACCGCGCGATCAGTGGTTTAAGCCACTTACTGTCCCGAACTTGTCCCTTCTCCCACAGCTGACGATGCGGACGAGCGGTTGCGGGGACGACGAGAGCTCGACGTTCCCCCGGCGGATGGCTGGTACTCCACGGTGTACGTCAGTCGGTCGAGGACTTCGCCCTTGGCGTTGCGCGCGACGATCTCGTAGGCGTTCGTGCCGGACTTGAGGTTGCCGTACGACACGTCCGCGACGTAGTTCCAGAACGTTACGCCCGGCTTATAGAGCTGAAGTCGATAATCATTGATCCATATCGAATCCGTTCCTTTGGACGTTTTCCCCTCGAGGAGGAACCCTGTTCCCGTCTCCGTGTGACTGGCGCCGGGCGTGGGACCCGTGACGGCGAGGATACCGGGGGTGAGCGGCGCGTTGTCGACGAGTGCCACCGAACTCTGCGTGCTCGATGCGGACGCTGCGGAACCCGTCGAACCGACGGAGGCGGACGATCCCACGACTCCCTCGTCCCCCTGTCCTTGCACGATCGTGAGTCGCGCCGCGGGGCTCTTGCTGCCGTCGGCAAACGTCGCGACAACGTCGTAGGTGTTCGATCCGGCTTTCATGTTGCTCAGCCGCAAGCTCGCGATATAGCTCCATTCCCCTTTTTCGGGCTTGAAGAGGAGCAACTTGTAGCCATTGACGAAGATATCGGTCGCGTTGACGGGAGCCTTTCCGGTCAGCACGACTTCTTCGCGGTTAGTTTTGAAGGTTTCCCCAGCCTTAGCCGGCTCCTCGATCGTCGGCGAGGACGCATCCGTGGTGTCGGAGGCCGTTTTGAGTTTTACGATGCGCTTGATCGTCGCAAGCGTCTTGCCGTTCTCGCCGAGGGCGTCGACACCGATTTCAAACTCCGTCTCTCCGTCCGGCAGGGCAAGATCAAGGGCAAAAATGCCGCTCGCGATATCCAAGATCGCCTTGTGACCGTTCACTTGTACGCCCGTCACGCTCGGGTTTACGGTGCCCTTTACCGACACGACGTCGCCGCTGACAGTCGCCCCTGTTGCCGGTTCGCGGAGGGTCAGAACGTCTCCGCTTCCCGAGCGAGGCGCGGATGCTTCCGACGGAGCCCGCCCGCCAAGGAGGAGAATTCTGCTCTCGGTCAGCAATGGCGCGCTCAGTGCCGTGGGACCCAAGGGGGACCGACCGCTATACGGATCGCTCATCGTCTCCGCGCCTTCGGGTATTTCCCACTGCTGCCCTTCGCCGATGTAGAAGGGGTCCTTGTCTCCGAGAGTGACGGCAACTCCCTGTCCGTCCGCGGCGTACACGGCGATGGATCGACCGGTGGCAATCACTTCCGCGCCGCCGGGTAGATCAAAGGTAACTTTCGGGAAGGCCAGGCGTCGGACGACCGATCCCGAGCCGTTCATACGGGGGGTGGTGATCCAAAGCCCTCCCTCGCGCACCGTCAGGCGGATTTGACTCGATGAAGAGTCTTTGCCGCTCTCGTCGATCAATACATCGGTGGACGCATCAAGTCGGGCGAGTGTTTGGTCGAAGAAAGAGAGGCTCGCGTGAGCATTGGGACCGGTTTTCAGGCTGTCGCTCGGAAAGAGCATCATGCCGTCTTCCGCGGGTTGCAGTTCGGCTCCCTGCAAGGACACATTGATCAGGCCTTTCGGTTCCGTTGTCAGCGAGGTCGGCATGCGATCAAGCGATCCGCTCCAGCCGAAGAGACCCGTGACTCCTTTGAACAGAAGCCAGAGAATGCCCGCAAGCACGGCAAGCACGAGCAGTCGCTGCAGTGCGAGGGGGACGCCGGAAGACTTCGCCATCGGGTACTGCGTGCGGCGATGGCGATGACGGAAGAGCATGGCCATGTGGAAGACCATGCTATGGAATAGTGGGCGGAGTCCGCAAGATGACCTGGATCGAAACGGGAAAAATTCGCAGCGCTCAGAGCGTGACGCGGGCGACTTCCTCGGCGGAGGTCCGTTTTGCCTTGATCAGATCCTCTCCCCACTCACGCATCGAGCGGAATCCTTCCTTGCGCGCCTGGGCTTCAAGCGCCGAAGATTGTTCCATTGAAAGGACGAGCTGCTGTATGGCCGGTGTTACGAGGAGCAGTTCCGGAACGACAATCTGGCCGTCGTAACTCGCGTGCGCGCCAGGGTCGCACGCTCCCGACGATTGGCATTCGGGAGTGAGTGTCCGTACGAGCCGTTGCGCGAGCACCGCACGGAGCGCGGGGGCGAGGGTGTAGGGACTGACACCCATGGAGAGGAGGCGCGGAATCGCCTCGATGGAAGAGTTCGTATGAAGCGTTGAAAGCACGAGGTGACCGGTGAGCGCGGCGTTGACTGCGGTTTGCGCCGTTTCAAGGTCGCGAATTTCACCGACAAGGATAACGTCGGGATCGTGACGGAGAATGCTGCGCAGTCCGCTCGCGAACGTATAGTCGTGGTCGGTATCAATCTCGCTCTGGATAATGCCCGGGATCTCGTATTCCACGGGATCTTCAAGCGTGATGATGTTGCGCTCCTTTCCCACGACCGTGGAAAGCAGGGCGTAGAGCGTCGTTGTCTTGCCCGATCCCGTGGGTCCGGTCACCAGAACGAGTCCATGCGGAAGTTCCACGAGATCCTTGAGTGTTTTCCCCATCTCTTCGGGAAATCCGAGTTTCTGCAACGGAAGAATTCCGCGGTGCGGGTCGAGAAGACGGAGTGTCAGAGCCTCTCCGAAGCGGCTCGGGAGCGTCGCGACACGAACGTTCACCGTTCGGGGGGCTTTGGGATCGCGCGCTTCGAAAACGTATTGGCCGTCCTGCGGGTGAGTGGTGATGTTCAGCTTGAGCTTCGACATGAATTTCACGCGGCGAAGCAAATCCTCATATTGCGGCTCTTTGAGGATCTCGAGCAGTCGCAGCACGCCGTTGAGACGCCACTCCAATCGCACTCCGTCCTTCTGCGGCGAGAGGTGAATGTCGGAGGCCCCAGTTTCGACGCACATGCCATGCAAGGTGTCGAGAAGCTGTTCTCCATTGAGCCCGATGAACGAGGTCTGTGACATTTCCGTTTATTATAGCATAAAAAGCGATCATCGACCATGCCGGGTTTTCGGCTAAAGACAGGCCTGAGAAGCGAGGAGCTTCGGTGTACAACCCGCTTAGTCCCACCTGCGAAGCCCCAGGGGCCCCGGCGTCCATCCTTGGCCGCTTCTTCGCACCGCGATACCATGAGGGTCCCCGACATGATTCCGAAACGTCATTCCTACGGCGTGGCGTCCGAAACACAACGCAGACGATTGCTCCATGAGCGCATCTTTCTCGTGATGGGCGTGCTGCTTTTGTACCTGCTCATCGTCGTGGCTCGTTTGTTGGAACTTCAACTGGTTCGGGGAAATTCCTTTTATCAATGGGCGCAGCAGAAGCACTTCGCGGGCATTACGCTTCCTGCCAAGAGAGGAGAGATATTCGGTACCAACAGCAAGACGGGAGAACTGACGATTTTTGCGACCAATACGACGCTCGATCTGGTGTACGTAGATCCTTCGGCATCGAAAGACAAAGATCCCAAACAGCTGGTCGACGATAAGAAGCTTGTTGCACGCACGCTGGCCGATACCCTTCTCACCCAGGAGTTCCACGATGCTTGTTCCCAGGGGGCCGAGACGTGTCCGCGCGAATTGATGAAGTTGTATGCCGCGGCATTCGACCCCGTCAAACAGCATCAGATTCGAAGTTCGGGGAGCATTCTCGAGCCCCTTCCCTCGGGTCCGCTGCCTCCGAAACTTCTCAAGCTTCCTTCGATAGTCGAGGCGAGGGATCGTTTTATGAATGACATTCAGGAGCGAATTTCCTCCACACGGGTCACATTCGTTCCGCTGAAATACGGAGCCACGAAACTGGAGGAAGAAGCGGTTCAAAAACTCGGGATTCCGGGTGTGGAGGTCGATACGGAAGATCACCTCATTTCCGCGAATCCCGAGGAGATCAATCAATCGCTGGTGGATTCTTTCTCGGCGTCGCTTTCTGTCGCGCTCTCCATTGATGAGAATTCCATTCGGGATTTGCTGGAGTCCCGAACACTTCGTTACGTGCCGATCATGCGAAAAGTTCCTCGCGAACTCAGTTTGAAACTCATGGAGCAAAAAACCGAGTCCGCCAAGTTGGCACTTAAGGAATATGTCGGCAGCAAGCGCGCTCCGTCGGAGCCGGAGTATCCCCTGCGCATGATCGCGCTCGTGCCCGAGCACTGGAGGTTTTACCCGGATACGACTATCGCGTCGCAGGTCGTTGGTTTTCTCAATACGAACCAGGAGGCGCAGTACGGCATTGAGCGTACCTATAACTCGCAGCTTCGGGGCGAGGACGGCACGATCAATACCGCCAACGATCTCCGCGGGGGGCAAATTCTCCGCTCCGAGCAAAAAATTCAGGACCCCAAGGACGGCGATACGGTGGTGCTCACCATCGATCGCGCGGTTCAGGAACATGTCGAACAGGTGCTTCAGGCGGGAATGAAACAATTCGGCGCCGACAGTGCCCAGGCCATCGTAATGGACCCTTTTACGGGAAAGATCATTGCGATGGTGAATGCCCCGCTCTTCAACAGCAATAACTACGCGGACGTCTATGAAAAGGAGACCACGACGCTCGATGCGAATCGGCAGAAAAAAGTCGTCGTTGAAATTTATCATCCCGAGACGCACGTGCTCGTCGTTCGTGATTACATCGATCACGTCCTAACGGCATCCGGGCGCACCATGCTTAGCGAGAAAATTCAGACCAGCCTTACGGATCTTGAGAAACTCTACGACCTGCACGATCTTGCGCGTTATTACTTGTATGTCAGCAATCAATCCAACTATCGGTATGAGGTGTTTCCCACCGATGATCCCGGTGTGTGGCTCAAATTTAAAAATACCGTGGGCGTTGGCGCGTATCTCAACCGCACCGTGCAGGAAATCTACGAACCGGGCTCCGTCATGAAACCGATCACGATGGCCATTGCGATCGATCAGGGTGAAGTGAATGCGATGGATATTTACGAGGACTTCGGCCCCATCGACATGCAGGACGGAAAAAAGCCCATCAACAACAACGACGGCAATCACTACGGCCGGGTCAGCATGGTTCAGTGCCTCGAGTACTCCATTAACACGTGCATGTCGGAGCTCGGCTTTAAGCTCGGACCCAAATTGCTCGTGAGCATGTTCGAACGATTCGGTTTCGGTAAAATCTCGAGTATCGAACTCGACGACGAACTGGCTGGTGAAATTCAGCCGTCGAAAAACCTTCCGCGCCGCACGCTCGCTTCGATGACGTTCGGTCAGGGTATTTCGGTTACGCCGCTGCAAATGATCAGCGCATGGTCGGCGCTCGCGAACGGAGGAAAGCTCGTTCGTCCGATCATCGTCGACAGCGTGATTCACGAAGATGGCACCCGCGAGTTCACTCCGACGCGCGTGATCGATCAGGTCATCACTCCGCAGACATCGGATACCATCACGGCGATGCTCGTGAGTTCCGCCACGCGCGGATTTGCAAAGGGGGGCAAGGTTCCGGGGTACCGTATCGCGGGCAAGACCGGCACGTCCCAGATCGCCGGACCAGGAGCGCAGTATGAAACAGGAACGGGCAGCACCATCGCTACGTACGCGGGATACGCTCCGGTCAGCCGCCCTCGCTTCGTCATTCTCGTTAAAATCGATCGTCCCAAGCGCGGGACGCACGGTGCGATTGCCGCTGCGCCGATCTTCAAGGACATCGCCGCCTACCTTCTACGGTACTACGGCATTCCCCCGGACGATGGGAATGGCTCCATTCAAGAAGAGCGACAGCGTGCGCGCCAGGTGGAGGCGGAGACTCTCAAGCCTCTCAGGAAGAAGGACGAAGTGCCGAGGGTGATGGAGAAGCTTTGATCGCGGGAGGACCACCTCCGGTGTCCCCCCGTGGGCCCACCTTTCCGGCAAGGATGTGCTCCAGCCAAGCGAAGCTTGGCTTCGCACTTTTTCTATTTCTTCGAAGGTGCCTACCAAAAAATCTTGAGCCAATAGACACATAAGATGTACACACAGGCTCAAGAAAAGTTGAGCCTTTATTTTACAGTGACGCTCTTCGCCAGATTGCGGGGCATATCGGGATTCTTCCCGCGTTTCACCGCCAGGAAATACGCCAGTACCTGGATGGGGATGATGTTCACGATAGGCTGAGCGACATCGGCATCCGGGGTCTTGATCCACTCGTCGAAGACATCGTGCTTCACGGGGCCGACCCCGATGATGAAAGCGCCGCGTGCCTTCAGCTCCTGGGCGTTACTGAGAATGTCGTTCTGCACCTCGTCGTTGCCGGTGATCACGATGCACGGCGTTCCCTGTTCGATCAGGGCGATCGGCCCGTGCTTGAGTTCTCCGGCGGCGAATCCCTGCGCATGGATGTAGCTCACTTCCTGGATCTTGATCGCGCTTTCGAGCGCCATCGGATAGTTCCAGCTCTTGCCGATGATGTAGAGATCTTCCTGCTCCTTGATCTTTTCCGCGAGCTCGTCGAGTCGTTCGACGTACCGGGGATTCAGTTGGTCCGAGATTTTCGCGGAAGTCTCGAGGAGGAGAGTCTTGGCTTCTTGAAGGCGTCCCGCAACGGCATAGGCGATCATGAGGAGAACGGCGAGCTGTCCCGTGAGCGCTTTGGTCGAGGCAACCGCACGCTCGGGACCCGCATTGATCAGCAGCGTGAAATCGGCGAGGCGCGCGATCGTCGATCCTTCGACGTTCACGATGGCGAGTACTTTCGACCCTTTGCTTTTCGCGACCTGAATCGCTTCGATGACATCCATAGTTTCTCCGCTCTGGCTCACGACGATGATGAGTGATTCCGGAACGAGGAAGTGGTGGAACACCTTGAATTCGCTCGCGGGTACCACATTCACGTGCTTTTCGGCGACGACGGAAAAGAAATATTCGGCCGCCATGCACGCCTTGTTGGCCGTTCCGCACGCGGTGAGGATCGTTCCTTTCGCTTTCTTGACGGCGGTGGCGATCGCGAGAATCTGCGCGTCATCTTGGTTGACCGCCCGCGCGACACTGCCCTTCTGCTCCATGATTTCTTTCAGCATGTAGTGCTCGTAATCACCTTTGCCCGTCTGTTCGACCGTCCAGGTGATCGTCACTTCGCGCTTGGGGCGTTCGTGACCTGTTTCGATATCCGTGAAGAGAACGCTTTTTCCGTCCGTCACGACCATTTCCCCGTCGTCGAGATACTGAACGGTACGCGTGTGGGCCAAAAAAGCGGGGATGTCCGAAGCGACGAAATACCCTTTCCTCCCCTCTCCTACGCCCACGATGAGCGGAGAGCCCGTGCGCGCGGCGACAAGCGTACCGGATCCCGTATGGAGCGCGACGATGGCGTACTTGCCGTGAAACTGCTGACAAGCCCTGCGCATCGCGGCGGCGAAGTCGCCGTCGGCCTTGAGCTCCTCCTCGATCAAATGCGGGATGATCTCGGTGTCGGTCTGCGAGAGGAACGTGTGTCCTTTCTTCTGGAGCTCACGACGGAGATCCAAGTAATTCTCGATAATGCCGTTATGAATGACCGCGATCGTGCGGTCACAGGAGAGATGCGGATGGGCGTTTCCCTCGGTGACTCCCCCGTGCGTCGCCCAACGGGTGTGGGCGATGGCCATCGAACAGGCCTCGGCAAAATTATCGCTGTCGACGCCGCCGATCGGACCGATTTTCTTTTCCACGCGCAGCCCGTTTGCCGTCTCGCACGCGATGCCCCACGAATCATAGCCGCGGTATTCCAGATTCTTCAGGCCTTCAATGGCGATTTTCCCCGCGTCTTTGCGAGGTCCGACGTATCCGAAAATGCCGCACATGCCGGCAGTATAAGGAGAGAGCAGCGGAACGGACAGAGGAAAAAGGAGTATTTGAGAGGCGTCGAGAGTCGGGTAGCGAGCTGCGAGTCCGTGGTTTCTCGCAGCCCGCAGCCCGTCGCCCGCTGCCATTCTCCCTTTACATCCCCTTTTCACCCTAGTACCCTCTGCCAGCTCTATGCCTATCATCAAGTCCGCCATCAAACGCGCCCGCCAGAACATCGTTCGCCGCGAGCGCCGCGTTCCGTACAAGTCCCAGATGAAGACGTTCGTCCGTCAGTTCATGGATCTGATGAAGGAGGGGAAGGCCGCGGAGGCACAGGCTTTGCTCCCGAAAGTGCAAAAGAGCATCGATATGGCCGTGAAGAAGCACATCCTCCACAAGAACACCGCTTCCCGGAAAAAGTCCCGGTTGGCGTTGATGCTGGCGAAGAGGTGATGAGAGGTTGAAGACGGAAAAGAAGAGAAGAGGCCCGGTCTCTTTTTGTGATTTTTTTCGTCTTCGTCGTCTTTCCTCTCGTATGCCTATCGTCTTGTCAGAAGAAAAGAAGCGACTCAATGCTATGATGAGTTCCATGCGCTTCCTCGCCCTCGACGTCGGCGATCGTCGCACCGGCGTCGCATACCTCGATGAGGCGACGGGCGTCGTCGTGCCCGTCATGACGATCACTGCCGCCGATCGGGATTCGCTCGTTCACGAGGTTCTCGCCATCGCATCAGCCAGAAAAATTGATCGATTGGTCGTCGGAATTCCCCGTCTTCCCTCCGGGGTGGAAGGGCGGCAAGCGTTTCGGACCCGGGAAATCATCACGGAATTGAGCAAGTCCCTTCCTGTCGATGAGATAGATGAGCGATTCAGCTCCATTCCCCTGCGGAAAAAAGGCGGCGGCGCGCAGGAGATTTCCGACTCGGATACATGGGCTGCCTGCCAAATGCTCAATATCTATCTGGATCGACGGCAGAGGAATTAACAGTTTCGCTTGAGGTAGAGGAAAAATTGATATTTGACATATGAAAAATTAATAGTATATTCTTAATCCTTTGTTCCTTGGACAACCCCCGTTCACATTCGTGTAGATCGTCATTTGTTTCGGTGGCAGTCCACACGAACCGACACGGAAACTTTTGTTTCTGTCAATGTTCTGGTAGAACGAGGGTTGTACTTTACTCTCCCCACGACGCCATGCCGACGCCGCTTCCCACATCTTCCTCCGCGGTCCAGCCGACCTCGCAGATCACTCTGAATCTTCCGGAGTTGCTGAACAGCTTGTTTCTCGTGCTTACGGAGAAAGAGGTTGCGGTCGTGAAGAAGCGTTTTGCGCTCTTCGGTCAGCCGAAGCAGACGCTCGAGCGCATCGGGAAGCAGTTCAAGGTCACGCGTGAGCGCATTCGTCAGATCGAGAGCATCGCACTCAGCAAACTGAAGCGCACGGTGCGTACGAGTCGTCTTGATGAAGTGAATGAGATGGCAAAAGGCATTCTCCGTTCGAGCGGTGGAATCATGCGCGAGGATGAGCTCATCACGCAGGTGCTTCGTCGTGTCCAAGGATCGACGCCGGTCGATGGGGCGATTCTCCGTCTCACGTTCGCCATCGATCAGGAGATGAGCAATGCCACGAAGACGACGACGTTCGTGCCGGTCTGGCGCCTCGCCTCCCTTGCCGCCGACGACGTTTCTCTCATCGTCGACAACATGGTGAAGATCCTCCGCAAGAGGAAGACGTGCATGAAGCAGGAGGAGCTCGTGTCCGCGATCCAGTCCCTGAATCTCTTCCGCGACCGTGTCCCCTCCCCCGAGCTCATCGGCAGCTGCCTCAAGATCGACGAGCGCCTCAAGGAGATCGACGAAGGCTGGGGTCTTACCGAGTGGCGCTTCGTCCGTCCCCGCTCGATCCGCGACAAAGTGGAAATCATCCTCAAGAAGTCCGGCGAGCCCCTTCACTTCATGGAGATCGCCAACCGCATCCGCGATGCCAAATTCGATCACAAAAATGTTACCGTCCAGGCCGTTCACAATGAACTCATTCGCTACCCGCAATTCGTCCTGGTGGGCCGGGGGCTCTACGCGTTGCGCGAGTGGGGCTATGAGCCGGGCACGGTTGCCGACGTCATCGAGCGCATCCTCGTGGAAAAAGGCCCCCTTTCGAAGCGCGAGATCATCGCCGAGGTTGCCAAGCAGCGTACGGTCAAGGTCGGTACCATCTCGCTCAACCTGCAGAAGATGCCGTACTTCGTCCGTGTAGGTCGCGCGGTGTATGCCTTCGATTCCGCGAAGAAAGGCGCCTGATCGGTCGCCATGCGGGACATCGGGTGTAGAATAGGACGTATCGTCCCCTTCTCCATGCGTCGTCCGTTCCTCATTGTCAGTGTTTTGCTCCTCGCTGGAGCCCTCTCGTCATGTGGACGCCCGGTGCTTCCGGAAGGGCCGCAAGAAGTGGAGGGCAAACTTGAGCGAGTTCCTCTTTCACTGACCCGTCGAGGCACACATCTTTTAAAGGATCTTCAGGGAGAGGATATTGCCTATGCGGAGAGCACGGCGATCAATCTGGGAACCGTGCAGGGCGATATCGTCACCTTGCAGGGAATCTACGATTATAACATCAATCCTCGTGATCTCCCGGTGTTCGTCGTTCAAAAGGTACTCAAGGGGGGCGAGAACACGTTGAAGCACTGGGAATTGCCGTTCTTTGCCTCCGGCATCGATGTTCCCGCTTTTTGGGAAGGTGGCGTTGCGGGAACGGTCGCGTCGTTTCACGAGCCGGCCTCCACCGAGCCCGTACTTGAAATCATGACCGGGAGTGCCAGTACGCTCCCCTTCGATTTTAAGACATTTTCCGCTTCGGGCACGATTCTCAAAGTGACTCCGGTCGTGGTCGGCCTCAAGCGGGCCGCAAGCATTCTTGATGAAAAGAGCGGTACATGGACGGTGTATGTCGATGCGTCGTCTCCGTCTGCGCCTCAGGAAAAACGGATCCTTGTCCTGCGTTTCGCACTTGCCGAAGAGGCTGCACCCGAGGAACAGATTGCGCGCTTTCAACGCTTCGTCCGTACCTTGAAGTTCGCTGAGAAGCCCAAGCCTCCTGCCACCGCACAGCCCGCCACGGGATCGGGTGCGACGAAGGGGGACGGTCAACCGTGCGGCGGACCAGCCGGCATTCTGTGTCCTGCCGGCTATTACTGCCAGATCACCGATCAGGCGATCAGTTCGGGGGTGTGTCGGAAGAGATGATGAAGAAGTTCTGGGGCTTTGGTTCTTCATGGTGAAAGAACGTAAAAATCCCCTGAGGCCAGCCCCTTTCACAGGTATTGCTCTTTTTCTGTGCGAGCGATCTCTCTTTTCATTCATTGGCGGATTATTTTGGATGCATGACCACACAGTCTCGCTCATAAGCCAAGGTGTACAACCATACACCACCACTTCTTCTTTCTCCACGCAACAGGGACTTTTTGACCCATCGCGAACCCCGAGTACACTGTGAGTGTACATACGTACACCCAACGAGAGAGCCTCGTTTGCGGCCTCCTTTCCTCCCATTTCCCATCTCCTGTATGTCCTCCAAGACGACAACTGATATGAAGAGCGAAGCCAAATCCGACAAGGCCAAAAAGGATCCGGTTGCATCGGCGAAGAGCGATGCCATTGCCGCGGCGCTGAGTCAGATCAAAAAGAAGTACGGCGATGGCGCCATCATGCAGATGGATGACGCTCAAGAAGTGAAGATTGAACGATTCAGTTCCGGATCCCTGTCTCTCGATCTCGCTCTCGGCGGAGGCGTGCCGCGCGGGCGCATCATCGAGATCTACGGTCCTGAATCGTCGGGAAAGACGACGCTTTCACTCCATGCCATCGCGGAGATACAGAGAGCGGGCGGTCGCGCGGCTTTTATCGATGCCGAGCACGCGCTCGACGTTCAATACGCCAAGAAGATCGGCGTGGATATCGACAAGCTCTTGGTTTCGCAGCCCGACAGCGGCGAACAAGCCCTGGAAATCACCGAGACACTCGTCCGTAGCAATGCCATCGATCTTATCGTCGTCGATTCCGTTGCGGCGCTCACTCCGCAGGCTGAAATCGAAGGAGCCATGGGCGATAGTCATATGGGTCTTCAGGCACGACTCATGAGTCAGGCCCTTCGCAAGCTCACCTCGATCATCAATAAAAGCCAGTGCTCTGTCATCTTCATCAATCAGATTCGCATGAAGATCGGCGTCATGTTCGGTAATCCTGAAACGACGGCGGGCGGCAATGCTCTCAAGTTCTACGCGTCACTTCGCCTGGACGTTCGTCGTATCGACAAAATCGTGGAGAAAATCGCGGGTCGCGAGGGGCCGGATGCCCAGGAGATTGTCGGTAACCGCACGCGCGTGAAAGTGGTGAAGAACAAAGTGGCGCCGCCTTTCCGCCAAGCGGAATTCGATATCATCTACGCCTCCGGCATCAGTAAGGCCGGCGAGATCCTCGATCTCGGCGTGAAGTACGAAGTGCTCGAAAAGTCCGGCACGTATTTCCGTTACGGCGACGATACGCTTGGTCAGGGTCGCGAGTCCGCTCGCCTCTTCCTTCTCCAGAATCCGAAGGTCGCGACACAAATCGAGGCCGAAATTCGAAAGGCTGCCCAGGAAATCCAGGGATAACGGCCACCGTCCTCGAGAGAGCGAAAGAGCGAAGGCCCCGTAGAGAGCGGGGTCTTTTCTTTGAAGTGTTTTCATGGTCACCCAGAGTGCATGCCCCTCGTTTTCGAATCCCCCTTTTCTTTGTCACGACAAAGAAAAGGGGGAAAAGAAAGCACTCGCGCATCAAGAGCCCACTCCGCCCGGCTCCGTCTCTCCTCACCGATCCCTCCAGGGTTTCGGGATCGGTTCGTCGAGAGGTGCTTCGGCGCGGAGCCTTCCCCTTCACCCCCCCCCCCCCCATAATGCGCGGGCCTCGCCCTTTGATTCATCGGAAAGGGCTTCGTCCTCACCGCGAATTTCCTGTCTGAGGCCCGTCGCAACGGGCCGAGTTTGGAATTCGCGGCAGGTTTTCTTTCGGCCATTTCTTTTCCCTGCCGAAAAGAAATGGCCAACCATTCAACGAGGGACAGGCGGAATGCATCAAAAACTTTATGGAAGCGAAATGTCCAAAATCCAAAAAGTTTTCCACAGTGTTTCCACTTCACGGACACGTACAGGAGACATGACGGGGAAAGCTGTCGAGAGCAAGCGCGTTGCCGGCGAGCGGCGGCGACGTAGAATGGCTCTCCCATGCCCGTCACCGATACCTCCGTCGCCAACAGTATCCTGCAAGGCCAGCCGCATTCGATCGAGGCCGAACGCACCGTGCTCGGAGCGCTCCTGCTCGATCCCGAGGCCATCGTGAAGGTGTCCGATCTCCTGACTCCGATCGACTTCTACGATCCCACGTACCGCACGATCTACGATGCGATTTTCCGTCTGTATCAAGCGCACGAGGTCATCGACTTCGTGACGGTTAGCTCGAAACTTTCCGATGCGAAACGCATTCAGGATATCGGCGGCAGCGCGTTCCTTGCGGAGCTCGCCACGGCGGTCCCCACGTCCTCCCACATCTACCAGTACGCCCAAATCGTGAAAACGAAGGCCGTGCATCGCCGTATCATCGAAGCAGGGCAGAAGATAGCCGGCATGGGCTACGACGAGTCCCGAGCGGTCGTTGAGCTCTTAGACGAGGTGGAGAAGACGGTCTTCGGCATCACGAACACATTCCTCAAGGAGAAGTTCGTGCACATCCGCGACGTACTCGACGCGCGCTACGAGAAGTTCGCGGAGATGCACGAGTCGCCGGACGACAACCCCGTGAAAGGAGTGCCAACCGGTTTCCAGGCGCTCGATATGAAGCTCTCGGGTCTGCAACCGAGCGATCTCATCATCGTCGCGGGTCGTCCGAGCATGGGTAAAACCGCTCTCGCGCTTAATATCGCCCAGAACGCCGCGGTGAAGTTCGGTAAAACCGTCGGCATCTTTTCCCTCGAAATGAGCAAGGAGCAGCTCGTGGACCGCCTGTTTGCTTCCATGCTCGGCGTCGACTCGTGGAAACTCCAGCGCGGCAAGCTCGAGGATTCCGATTTTCAGAACATGGGTCCGATCATGGACGAGCTCGGCAAGGCCAACATGTTCATCGACGACTCCGTCGCCTCGTCGCTCGCGGAGTTTCGCGCAAAGGCGCGCCGTCTCCAGATGGAGCACGGTCTCGATCTCATCATCATCGACTACTTGCAGCTCATGAGCACGGGCAACGCCAGTTACGCCGGAAACCGCGTGCAGGAAATTTCCGAAATCTCCCGTGCGCTCAAGCAGATCGGTCGCGAATTGCATGTCCCGATCGTCGCACTCTCGCAGCTGTCCCGCGCCGTCGAAACGCGTCCCGGCAATATTCCCGCTCTCTCGGACCTCCGCGACTCCGGTTCCATCGAGCAGGACGCCGACGTCGTGCTCATGATGTATCGCGAAGACTACTACGAAGAGGATTCCGACCGTCCCGGCATGACCGACATCTACATCCGCAAGCACCGCAACGGCCCCGTCGGACGCGTGGAGCTGCATTTTAAGAAGGAGCAGATGCGTTTCTACGATGTCGATAAGGCTCATTCTACGGCGCCGAAGTACGGGGACGACGAATGAGCGAAAATTCCAAATTCTAAGCAGAAAATTCTAAAAGCCTTGTTTTCAGGATTGAGAATGCAGCGCTTTCTCGTGGATCCAGAATAATCGGGTCCTGTGGTATTCTCCGTGCCATGCCCACTCTCCCCCTTCTCCCCCCCCGCCCCGATCTGTCGCTCCTCGCGATTCTCGGGTACGCCTTCGTCGCGTTCGTCGTCGGATTGGCGCTGACTCCGGCGTTCGTGTCGTTCCTGCGGCGGAACCGTCTCGGGAAACAGCTTCGCGTGGAGACGGTCGACGGCAGAGAGGCATCGGTATTCCGCAAGTACCACGAAAAAAAGTTCGGTACACCGACCATGGGCGGCATTCTGATTTGGGGCTCCATCGTGATCACGATCATTCTTTCGCGCGTTCTTTCTCTCCTCGGCGTCGTGGAGAACTCGCTCCTGCAACGAGGCCAAGTGTATCTGCCGCTCTTCGTGCTTCTCTCCCTTGGCGTGCTCGGAGCCATCGACGACTACCTTAACGTCATCGGTAACGACGAGGCATCCTGGAAGAAGAAGGTACGGTCGTTCCGGGCTCTTTTTATCGTTTCCTTCATAGCGCTTGCTGGCATTGTTGGATGGGAGTTCTCGGCACGCGGTCTTGAGGCTTTGGTGAAGCCGCACGATCTCCATCCCGTCGTCGTGCTGGCTCTGTACTTGCTCATTCTTACCGTACTCGGTTCGGGCATCATCGTCGCGGATGATGTGGCGAAGCAGTTGAGGCCAAAAACCGCAGCATTGCAGAAAAAGAAGGGGGGTCTGGGTGTGCTCCCGAAGATCACGTCTCTTCTTGCCATCAGCACCCTTGCCGCAGTGTGGTTTACCTTTAAAAACAATTACGACTCTGTCGCACTCCCCTTCTCCGGAACATTCGGTTGGCCCGAAGCGGTAACGCTCGGGTTGTGGTATATCCCGCTTTTCGTCTTCATCGTCGTCGGAACGGCCAATGCCGTGAACGTTACGGACGGTCTCGACGGCTTGGCCGGCGGGCTCCTTGTCATTGCGTTCGGCGGATTCAGTATCCTGGCTTTTCTGAGTGGATTGAGCGTTCTTGCGGCGTTCTGTGCGGTAACAGCCGGCGCTGTTGCAGCTTTTCTGTGGCACAACGTGCCTCCTGCGATGTTTTATATGGGTGACACCGGTGCGCTCGCCTTGGGCGGGGCTCTCGGTGTCGTGGCGCTCATGATCGATCGCGTTCTTCTCTTGCCGCTGATCGGTTTCGTTTTTCTGATCGAGATGCTTTCCGTGCTCTTGCAGCTCACGAGTAAGAAGCTTCGCGGGGGCAAGAAAATCTTCCGCGCAGCGCCGATTCATCACCATTTCGAGGCGCTAGAGTGGGGCGAAAGCAAAGTGACGATGCGCTTCTGGATCATCGGCGCCTTCGCGACGTTTTTGGGTATCGTGATAGGTCTCTACGGCTTTTGAAAGCAGTACAGAAAATAAGGACGGACGTTTTTATGATACGCTGCTCTTCTTGCCGTTTTGCCTATGAATACGGTCGCTCAGCTTCGTGTCCATCACCAATTCGGGTATCGGTTTCCCGTCGAGGGCGAAAGACTGGCGAAAGAAGTGGACCCGCGTGAATACCGTGAGACTTTGCATGTGATCGCGGCTTTGCGCGGTCGGATAGACCGTACGATCCCCAGGGAATGCGAGTGCGTGCATGAGTCCCGCGTCGCGGCAAAATTCGGCACAAAGGAAGCGTACGACGCGCGAAGGCGGACAATGACTCTGGAAGAGCAGAAGGAATTGCTTTGTTCACAGAAAGAGCGAGACGAAAATTCCAACTGCGCTCATGCCAATGATCAACTGACGCCAAACGCCTATAGAGAAATCATCGTCATGCTTCAGAGACATGGCATTCTCGATGAGACTTCGTGGGAGGAGGAAATCTTCCAATTGGAATGCGGCATCAGCGGCGTCGACGAAGAGATTGCCAGTCGGCGGTTTTCGCTTCCGATCCTCGGCGAGGAGGCGAAGCTATTGCAGCGGCCGAACGTACGGCGCTTGCGCGTCGTGCGCGAGCGACTGCTGTTTATTCTCGATAGCGTCATTCGTGAGTGCCAAGCGGCCATACACGATGCTTCCTAGGACCGATTCCCTGCGATTTCGCACTGACGGACTGGATTTCCGGCGGCGGATTCGTAGCATAGACGTATGCCACTCCGCATCGCCATCAACGGCTACGGCCGTATCGGAAGAATCGTCCATCGACAGATTACTGAGCGCTTCGGAAAAGAAGCGGTCGTCGTCGCCATCAACGCCTCGAGCGACGCGGCGATGCGGCAATATCTTTTGAAGTACGATACCTTGCACGGCAGATTTTCCGCCGCGGTGGAACTCGACGGCGAGAACCTGAAGGTCAACGGTCTGCCCGTCCGTGTCGTGCGCGAGCGCGATCCCGCCAAATGCCCGTGGAAGGAACTTCAGGTCGACATCGTGGTCGAGGCCACCGGCAAGTTCCGCAGCAAGGAACTTTGCCAGGGGCACCTTCAGGCCGGCGCCCGCGCGGTGATCATCACGGCTCCCGCGAAGGATGACACGACGATGATCGTTCGCGGCGTGAACGACGACGCTCTCAAGGAGACCCTTCCCGTCGTGAGCGCGGCCTCCTGCACCACCAATTGCATCGCCCCCGTCATCAAGGTTCTCGACGAGGCCGTCGGCATCGAGCGCGGACTCGTGTGCACGACGCATGCCTACACCTCGTCCCAGAACCTTCTCGATAACGCTACCGACAGTTCCAAGGCCCGCCTTGCGCGCGCGGCGGCAATGTCGATCATTCCGTCGACGACCGGCGCGGTGAAGGCCTGTGCCAAGATCTTCCCGCACCTCAAGGGCAAGATGGACGGCATGGCACTTCGCATCCCCGTCCCGGACGTCTCCGCCGCGTACCTCGCGCTGCAGATGAAGAAGAAGACGACCGTGGAAGAGGTGCACGGCGCGCTCGCCGCGGCCGCCAAGGGCCCGCTCAAGGGCATCCTTGCGATCGAGCAGGACCTGCTCGTTTCCTCGGATTTCCTCAATGACGCCCACTCCAGCACGGTGGACATGGATTCCACGGCCGTCATCGACGGTTCGATGGTCCAGATCCTCAGCTGGTACGACAACGAGTGGGGTTATGCGATGCGTGTCACCGAACTCGTGGTCCGATCCGCGTCTTTCCTCTCCTGAACCATGTTCACCCTCTTTCCGAAGAAGTCGACAGTTTCCCCGGCCGTCGTGGGATTGGCCCAGGCTGCGGGAGTCATTCTGTACGTCGTCATCACCGCCTTCCTGGCCACGTCGGGCAGCTTGCTTTTCGGTCCCCTCGTCGGCGGCGATCCGATACTCGGTGCGATCGGTTTTTTGGCCTTCTTTTGTTTTTCTGCGCTCACGTGCGGATTGATCGCGCTCGGATATCCCGTACTGCTGCTCGTCGAGAAGCGGTACCGCCGGGCGTTCCTGTCCATCGGCTGGACGATCGGGTGGATGTTCCTCTTCCTCGCGGTTTTGGCGCTCGTCCTCGCCACCATGGTGCCGCAGCAGGGATTCGGGTATTGAGTGCAGGGCGCCGATTGTGTGCTACTGTGGAGGCATGCCGATGCCCGTTTCGCCTTCCCGTCCTTCGCTGAACAGTCACCTGTATTCCGTGAGCAAGGTGCCCGATCAGCTCCGCCACCTTATTCGAGACATTTCGACCGCGGCCAAGTACATCCACTACGCCATTCGCAACACCGAGGCGGGACTTGCGGGCACGAAAAACCAGTTTGGCGAGGAACAAGTGAAGCTCGATGTCCTCTCGGACGAGATTATCCAGCGTCATCTGACGGAGAGCCGGCTCGTCAACAGTTATATCTCCGAAGAGCAATCGAGCGTGGTGCAACTGAATGACAAGGCGCCGTACTCCGTGGTCTTCGATCCGCTCGACGGATCGTCGCTCGTGGAAGTGGACTTCGCCATAGGGTCGATTTTCGGTATCTATGAAGGTGCCGAATTGATCGGCAGGACCCCTCGCGAGCAGGTGGCGGCGCTTTACGTGATCTACGGACCGCGTACGTTGCTCATCTACGCCGCCGGCAACGGCGTGCATGAATTCGTCCTGAACGAAGTCGGAGAGTTTACCTTGGTTCGAGAATTTCTCGGTATCGGCGACAAGGCGAAGACCTTCAGCCCCGGCAACATCGGTGCCGTGAACGACACTCCGCAGTACGGCGCTCTCCTGCAGGCGTGGATCGGCGAGAAGATGACGCTTCGCTACTCCGGAGCGATGGTCGCCGACGTGCACCACGTGATCAGCAAGGGGCAGGGCGTTTTCGTGAATGTGGGAGGCAGCAAGTATCCGCAGGGAAAACTCCGCCTTGTGTTCGAATGCGGCCCGTTCGCCTATCTTGCGTCCCAGGCGGGCGGCATGGCGAGCGACGGTACCAACGACATACTCGACAAGCGCATCCAGGAAATCGATCAGCGCACGCCGATCATCATCGGTTCCAAGGACGAAGTGGACCGGTGCTGCCGGGTGCTCAAGGCGTGACGGGTTCCCGCTGGAGCTTTGCGAGTTTCGTTCCCTCGAACCAGCCGAAGAACGCCGTTCTCACCCGTGCGTACTGTTCCGCGACGGCGCCCTTATCGGCGTCATGGAGAACGAGCCGACGCAGATCCGCGCTTTCCCGCTGCACCGCCGCTGCAAAGTCTTTTCTCAGAATTTCTTGTACGAGACGGTCTCGATCATCCAAGCGTTCCAGTCGCCCGCGAAGATGGTCCTCATAGACGGGTATGGCCGGCGAGGCGACGGGACCAAGCAGGTGCCTGCCGTAGTCGGCATCGTATCCGGCGATGGCGAGGGGTCCCGGCGGGGCCCCTCGCACGGGGACGTAAGGATGGATGTGCCAGCCTTCTTTGAAGACCTGCTGCGGCCCGTACGCCCAAAAGGTGCTTTGTGCGACGAGGGAACGAACGGATTGCCGTACATCCGAAGTGATTCCACTCGTTCTCGTAGGAGTTTCTACGAGAGTTTTGAGATGCGTTGTCAGCTGGTTGAATTTTTCAACAGGCTCGATTTTTGTCATGGTGTCGACGAACTCGTACCGGTCGTCCGCATGCGGGAGAAACCTCTGCGCAAACGGATCATCGAAAATCTTTTGCAAATATGTGCGGTACCCGATCATTTCCCTTCCCATTTCCCGCAAAGTAAAAAAATCGTCATCCCGACCCGTGGCGATGAGCGACGGAAGAAGCAATTTATTTCCCGCGTAGTCCTGACTCACGCCCTGCCAGCCCGTTTGCATCTGCGGCGACAGCAGCAGCGACCACGCGTGCTCCGCCGCATCTTCCCGTGGGCTTTTTTGCCGAGTCATAAATAAATTGTACGATTGAATCGACTTTTCGCAACTCCGGCGGACATCAGTCCGTGGCTTCGCTGTGCGGGGCTGCGGTCTGCAAAATCTGGAGCCGATCCTCGGGAGACATGTCGGTAAATTTGGCGCTCCAATTGCGCCAATTTTGTTCCGCCACATCGTGCGACAAGAGGAAGGAAAGACGATCCTTGGGTGAGAGCTCCTCCGTCAGGGCCAGAACGGCGATTTTCTGGGCGACGGATGCGTGTTTTTTCCTCGGGAGTTTTCCGGTGAGGATCGATGTCGCCAGCTGACGGATTGTTTCGCTGATGTCATGCACGCCGCCGATGACATTCTCCCCTTCCGGGACGAACGATGTTTCGGTGGATGCGGCGCTTGCATCCGGATCTTCTCCCGCTGCCGCGACGGGGAGGTTTTCGGTCGTGTTTTTCGTTGAAGAAGAGACGGTAAGCAAGCATTTCATTTCTTCCGGACTCATGCCGGCGAAATCCCGCTTCCATCGAACGATGTTCGATCTCGCGATGTTGTATCTTCCGGAGAACGTTGGCAACTCCTTTTCCGAGAGATTCTCGGTGAGGACTACCGCGGCCAGTTTCTGCTGTACGGATGCTTTTTTTCTGGGGGGAAGCGGTTCCGTGAGGATGCCCGCGGCGAGCAAGCGCAATTCCGTCTGGATCGAGACGACATCTGTGGAACCGTTTTCCTTCACTTCGCTCGCAAGAGGAGTTTCCTCCGTGACATCGGCTGTCTCGTCGGAATCTTCTTTCGAAGGTTCTGCCGGAACAGATGCTTCGGTTTCCAGGAGCGTGAGCAGATCGTTGATTGTTCGATCGGCATAGTTCTTCTCCCAGGAGTGGGTTAGCCCCTGGGGGAGGTTATACTCCTTGCGCAGCGACGCTTTTTCCTTTGCAAGCCGGAGGGCGGCTACGATGGCGATGCGTTGGCGTTCCGTAAACGTTCGTCTCTTCAAATTGATATCGGGAAGTTCCCGGAGGATATTTTGCAGCAATTGATTTGCGCCCTCGGGAAGCGGTTCCGCAGAGGAAGGCGTTCGCTGCGCTTTTGGTGCGGGAGGCCGCCTTCTCTCAGGTGCGCGCTCCTCTGCCAGTGTCCCAAGGATATTGTTCCGATGGTGCGAGTTATCTTCCTCGTCCTTATCATCAACATCATCATCCGCGTCGTCGTTTTCGTCGTCATTTGGTGAAAATTCTCTTTGGCGCAAATTTGCGAGGAGAGAAAATTCATTGCCTGCGTCGGGTCCCTCCGCCGCTTTTTGTAACTCGGTGGAATGTTCCGCGAGGAACACGATCTCGTGATCAGAGAGAATCCCGCCTGCCTCTCTCTGCGCATTTCCCATCCGACGTATGTTGTCTCGATCAATCATGCCGTTGAGAACCTGAATCGTATGGGAGACAAAGGGGAGCAAGGAACGCGCGCTTCGATCTTTCGGCACCGGCATTGTGCTCTGCGGGCTGTCGTTTGTTTTCATCGGGGAGTTCGCTCTGGGGGCGTGGTGTGCTTTTTTCCGCAGAATGGGGAAACGACTTTCTTCGAAATAGAACACTTCAATTCTTACGGGAAATTCGCATGACGCTTTGTTGTGCAGGCGCCTTTCAAGCTCGTAAAGGGGCATGTTGTCACGCTGCTCGACGGGCATTGTCTGTCGCAGTAGGCACGTGAGCATCGGAAGTGTTTCCCTGGTGGGCGCCAGTGTCAGTACCGGAGTGCACACGGCCGACTGAGTACGCGCGGCATGGAGCATCCTGCGGGAGTCGCTTGTAAGCGACGATGGAATATCTGCCGTCCCGATACCTCCCAGGCTTTGCGCCGAAGCCTCGCCGGACTGCACGGTAATAAACACTCCTTTCTTGTCCAGGCACGCGAGGGCCCATTCCAACATTTCTCTTTCTTTGACGTCGGTTAGCCGGGTGGTGATGCAATCGAGAACGATTGCCGAATGGGCATTCATTCGCGTCTTTTTGTCCGGCACTCCTTTGGTGATCGTATGACCGGGACTGTCTTCACTCCGAGGCAATCGACTCGATTCCGTGAACGTCTGCACGGCCGGCCATTGTTTTTTCAGAAGAGTCTTCGGGAGAGACAACGCCGTTGGTTCGATGACGACGACGGACCCGTCGCTCGAAACAAATGGCGCAAGAATTTCTGCGATATTGATCGCGGCGAGGGTACTCAGGTTGCCGCGCAGTTTTCGCAGGAGTATTTCCCCCGCGGCCGTAGGCATATCATTCCCGTCTCCGCCCTCGGGGCCGTTTTCCATGTCGCCGCTGCTGAGAGCTCCCGCGGCGACGGACTGCACCAGGCCTCTGTAGAGCGGCAAGAAAATGTGAGAATTCTCGCAAAATTCCTGAAATTTCTCCAAAAACGAGGACGTATCCTCCTTTTGATGCTGAGCGACGAACTTCCGTACGTCTTTGCGCTGTTCGGCGGGCAGGGTTGCCAGGAAAATTGCGTAGGGATTGGCATCTTTACTAAGTTGTCTTTCCAGATTCCACGGAGCGCAAATCGGATGCGTGAAGACTTCGTTCCCGGTGGGAAGACCCGCCGATAGCAGGGCTGAGGCTTTCGCATGAACCACTTCTGTGCTTACCGGAGCAATTCCTGGGATTTGTCTTTCGGCATTTTCAAACCCAGCAGAAGAATTTTCCATGTGGAGAGGCATAGGGGGTCATGGTCGCGTCGAGTACGCGCACGGTCAAGGGAAGCCGGACGGGTTTCCACAATCGCACGGTGAACGGCGTTAATCCCAAAAAGCCTCCGTAAGTGCCCGAGGAAGAACTTCGTCGAGGGTATGATTCGGGTCTTTGCGCTTCTGCTTTCCGGCCACCTTGAACACGTTCTTCATCGCACGGTACGTTCCCCAAGGATAAACCTTTCGAAAGCGGCCGCGCCGACTCGTTTCCTTTTCCTCATCTCCGTTTTGGTTCCGCTGGATCGGGAGTGATTTTGGATTTCCCGTGCGGCTCCACTCCACTCGTCCGACGACAACGTTGGTTTCGGGGTCCACATAGACGAGATCGTCATCGGCGTACGGCTGATCAGCGGGTTTTTCCGCTTGAGGTTCAGGTGCCGGAAGGATGGCGTCAGAATCGGTCATGGGTAGAGTCGGTGCTCCTCGGGAGCGGGGGCGGGCGGTGGCGGAGGCGGCGGCGGGGCCGGAGCGAACGTTTCTTTCTCCGGGGGACGCTCGGCATCCTCCGGATGGTGGAACATTTCCTGGGCCCGCGCCTTGCGTTGTTCCACATAGCGGACGATCGCTTCAAACAGAGAAATCAGGCATCCCACGAGGCAGACATACACGCCGTATCGTACCTCCATGCGCGTAAATTCCAGCGTCACTTTGGTAAGAACCGAGAGGCAGGCGAGGACGAAAATCGTTGCCTGCGCGGTGAGGCACAAGCGAGTGAATTCCCTGTAGCGTTTCTTCACCAAGGGTTTTCCGGTGAGAAGAGGCAGGAGCCCGATGAGAAGCAGTGCGATGTGGAACAGGAGGATCGCTACGCCCAAGAAGGACGTGAAAAACCCAAGTCCACGGTACGAAACGCTTTCTCCTCCCGGCCAGTCACCGCTGATCCACGGAAAAAAAAGGCCGAGAATGGCAAGAAAGGAGCCGGCCGTAAGGATGCGTTCCTCCAGCTCGATCGAGAGCACGGTTTTGATGAGACGGTTCGTCACCTCGTGATCATAGCACACGGGAGGGACAGCGGGACTTCATTCTTCGCGATCTCTCCGTCAGAATTACTCCGTGAGAGTCGTGATCGACATTCGTGAGGCGTTTCGTCCTCGGATCACCGGCAAAGGACGCTGGACACGGGGGTTCCTCCGAGAACTGGCGAAGCACGGCGTCGATGTTCTCGGGGTCAGCGATGTTCCCGCGGATGCCGATGTTCCAACGGCTGTCATCGAGGGGCGCGGGTTTGCCTGGCACCGTGCCGTGACTCGCTGGCTGCTTCATAAACGTCCCGGCGATTTGTACGTCAGTCCTACGAGCTATCTCGTGCCTTTTCTTCTCGGAGGGCGTTTCCCCTGCGCCCCTGTCGTCCATGATCTCATCGCTTTTCGCGGAGAACCTCACGATCGTAAGGCGACCCTGATCGAACGACTGACTCTCGGACGCGCAGTGCGGACGGCGACGAATGTTTTCGTGGTCAGCGAATCGACGAAGCGAGATCTTCTCGTGCGGTACCCGGCGCTCTCTGCCGACCGTGTTCATCCGATCTACGCGGGGCCGATGCATGATTCCCCGACTCCCAACCGGCCGGACGGCCGGACGATTCTCTGCGTGGGAACCCTGTCTCCGCGGAAAAATCAGGGGCGTCTCCTGGAGGCGTACTCGCTGCTCCCGGAACGGTTGAGGAAATGCTACAAGCTGGCGCTTGTTGGAGCGCGAGGATGGAAAGACGAAGACATCGTCGCTCGCGCCCGGTCGACGCCCGGTGCCTGCTGGAAGGATTACGTTGACGATGACGAGTATGAGGCGCTGCTCGGCACCTGCTCGGTCTTCGCGCTCCCCTCTCTCTACGAAGGTTTCGGTCTGCAGATCCTCGATGCGCTTCAGCGTGGTATCCCCGTTCTCACGAGTGATCGAGGAAGTCTTGCCGAAGTGTCGGGTGATGCAGCGATGACGGTGGATCCGGAAAGCAGTACGTCGGTTGCCGCGGGACTCGAGCGGCTTCTGACTGATGCGACGTACGTTCAGGAGCTTCGGCGTCGCGGACCGCAGCAGGCGGCCATGTTTTCCTGGAAGCGGACGGTCGGCCTCTTTCTCGAAGTTGTACAAAAAATGTGATCATGGTTCGCCAGGCTCATCATGACATGCCTTCATTTACTCGGATGACGTCGTCGCAGCGGGTAGACTGACGTCGTCGTATGGCACACCTCGCCTACAAGCGCATCGGGATCACGGTGAAGAGCGACCTGCACCACCGCGACGAGGTCGCGGCGACGATCCTCACGATGCTCGCGTCGTCCGGAGCGCAGGTTTCCGTGGACGAACGCCGTGCCGATTGCTTTGCGACGCATCCGGAGATGAAGACGTTCCGCCGTGCGAGCGACGTAGACCTCCTCGTCGTCATCGGCGGCGACGGCACGATTCTCAGGGCCGTGCGCGAGCTCGACTGCTTCTCCGTGCCGATCCTCTCCGTGAACCGCGGCACCGTGGGGTTCATGGCGGAAATGAACGTGGAGGAAGCGGAGGTGCTCCTTCCCAAGTTCCTTGCAGGCGAAGGCGTCATCGAGGAGCGCTCGGCGCTCTCCGTGACCGCGAAGCGCGGCGACAGGATTCTCCATGACGGTTTCGTGCTCAACGAGGCCGTGATCGCCCAGGGCAGCATCGCGCGCCTCATCGACCTCAAGACGAGTATCAACGGCGAGGAGCTCACAGTCTTCCGTGCCGACGGGCTCATCATCTCCACCCCGACCGGCTCCACCGCCTACACGCTCGCAGCCGGCGGCCCCATCGTGCACCCCGAGATCGCGGCGAGCATCCTCACGCCCATCAACTCCCACACGTTCAACCAGAAGCCGATCGTGATTCCCGGCACGCACCGCGTGCAGGTGGAGGTGCTCAACAAGAAGGGCGGCAAGTTCGGTGCAGCGCAGGTGAGCCTGACGCTCGACGGCCAGACATACGTGGCGCTCGAGCGCAACGACGTCGTCATCGCTTCGGTGCGTCCCGAACGCGTGCGCTTCCTGCGCCGCAGCCGCGAAACCTTCTACGGCACGCTCCGCCAGAAGCTCAAATGGGGCGAGCGACCGGGGGACTAATTGCAGAGAGATTCGAGAACCTCGTCGGCGATTTTGGGGAAGAGAATTTCCGGATTGTCGTTCTTCGTCACCTCGATGAGGCGAAAGGGCAGAGAGGCGGAAACGACTCCGAGGATTTCGCGCTTTTTCTTCGGAAGAATGTTCGTCGAGAAGAGAAGATGCATGCGCGACGGAGCAGCGATGATCAACTGGCCGATGGCCAATTCCACTTCCGGCGAAAGGTGATCTACGAACAGTTGATGAAAATCGGTGCCGGGCTTCGTGGGCATCGATGGCGGGTTCCATTGGCGTTCTTCGTTCCGAAGGAACCCGCCTGTCTTACTTTTCAGGATTTGCTTCCATGCCTCGGCCTGATTCATGATCAGCAGGTTGGCATCGGGATTTGCCATCGTTTCCAGGAGAGTGAAGGCTCGGAAGGGTTCCATGTCGCGCATTTTCCCGCAGGTCGCAGCCTCGTCAATTTTTGCGAGCCTCCTGATGTCAAATACGCATGGGGAAGCGACGGTATCGCGATGTTCGTTCTCCGGCGGCGATTTCGTCAGAAAGGAAAGCCCTCTCGGAGATCTCGGCCGTGTTTTTCGTGACCGCTCCCCCGCATTTCGTACGCTGAACCCATGCCGCCTCTGTCGAGTATTTCCTCTCTTCAAGTCCTCGCGTTTCGTCAGGAATACGAGGGATGCTCGATACCCGAACTGCTGACCGCCGCGGTTCGCTGTCGAAACGAATACTGCCGGGTTGCTTTGCGAGAAATCCTCAACGATCGACGACAGGCGAATCCTGCAGCTTGGAAACGCCATGTCGATCAACTCAGAGAGTTATCCAATGAAGTCCTGATCCTTTTGGCCGAACTGGGAAATCCCTTCGCCAACGATGTCCTGCAGCCGGCTCTGAATTGACAAGGAAAGAACAGAGTACCTGTAGCCTCTTTGGCGAGATGATTCCCCCTCTCTGCGTCGGCGCGCGCGGCGACGAATCGCGCGAACATTCCACGACGGAAGCTGCCCTCGTCTTCCGTGAGGACCTCGAGGCCATGGAGCACACGCTCAGTAAAGAGTATGCAAAGACCCAACAGGTGTATGGCAGTAAGGACAGAATTTGCATTAAATACAATAAGTGGTATCATATTTTTATGAGGCCATCTGGTCAGATCAGCGTGCCAAGTTCATTTCAGTGTTCCACCCCAGCCGAGATCGTTCGGGCATTGCGTGGAGGGTCAAAAAAACCATTGCAGCTTTCTGAGTTACTAGAAGATTTCAATAAGCGTACAGGCAATGTCCTGAAGTACTCCGAGGTGATCGAGATTGCCGCGCGGAGCGTGGCCAAGAATGACGGTATTCCTGAAAAGTTCACAGGAAATCTACCAGGTATTGTGGCGTTTATTCAGGATGTCGTAAGCAAGGGTTCGTTGGTGTTTGATAATGAAGGGGAGCCCGTTCCTCTCTCGCAACTGAGTACGAATATGTTCAATGTTTCCGAGGGCGTCACAGCGACTGATATACGCAAAAATCAGCTTCTGCGGGCCATTCATCAGTTGATGAGTCAGGTGGTTTCCGCTGTTGCGGACGCGCTTCATCATGAAATTCCCGCTATTCCTCCCATTGTCTGGGACGGCGATCGGCAAACGCTGCATGCGCTCGTGACGTCGCTTAGCCCCCGCGAACTGCAGAATTTGATAGAGCCATTGCCTTCATTAGAAAAATATAAAATCGTGAAAGGGATGGTTTCCGCGACAAAAGATCAATACTTGGGGGAAGATCAAAAAGAGTATTGGTCAGCTGTGCTCGGAAGCCGGATTTCGTTGAATATTCCCCCAGTCGCGTTGCAGAATTTGCCGCTCTTTCTTCGGCATGTGAAAAAATTGATGAAAGCTTCCCTAGGGAATGGAAAGTCTGTGGAGGATGTGGCTGCTTCGTATCAAGCAGGCACACTGAAAAAAAATTTGAAGCAGTATCCTGCAAATGCTCTGGCGGAATTTTTCTTTAGAAAAATCTCACTGGAAGACAGAATACAATTTTTTGATGATTTGATCACGTCCGTAGGTCAAAAAAAAATTACCCAAGTGTTTGGTGTAAAAGAAAATCTCCTTCGTGCAGTTCGGGGCAATTTTTGCCCCCTCAAGTCTTTAATAGAATTCTTTGCAAGGCTCCAGAGGCCGATTAGCGCAAAATAATCTCTTCCCTCCCCTGCCCCGTGCCGACGAAGCGCACGGGGATCCCCGTCTCCTTCTCCACGAAGGTCAGGAGCTTCTGAGCTTGCTTCGGCAGTTTCGCGAAGTCCGTGATGCCGAGCGTGGAGGTTTTCCATCCCTCAAATCTTTCATAGCGAGCGGTGCCGTCGGCATTCACGTCGATGCCGACCGGGATCTCCTTTTCCTCGTCGAGGACGTCGAGCTTCGTGACGTTCCAGCAGTCAAATCCGTTGATGCGGGCCGTATGAACGAGGTCCGGCACGTGCAGCCATCCGCAGCGTCGAGGGCGCTTGGTGACCGAGCCGTACTCCCCTCCCCGCGCGCGCAGACGGTCGCCGGTCTCACCCTCCACCTCCGTCGGGAAGTCGCCCTCCCCGACTCTGGTGCAATATGCCTTCGCGACGCCGATGCATGACGTGAGCGCTTTCGGCGGGAGGCCGAGGCCCTGGAGCGCCCCCGCGACGGTGGTCTGGCTGCTCGTGACGTAGGGATACGTGCCGTGATCGATGTCGAGAAGCGTCGCTTGCGCACCTTCCACGAGGATCGTCTTCTTTCGGTCCAAGAGGTCGGCCATGTACGCGGGCAGGTCGGCAATGACGTTCTCGGAGAGCGCTTCTTGGGCCTTTGCGAACGCAGCGAGTTCGGCTTCCACGTCGATCTCCACGCCGAAGGACTCGCTCACGTCGCTCTTTCGGTATGCGAGCCAGGCCTTCACTTCGTCCATGTCTTTCGTGAGTGCATCGATGCGCAATCCTCTGCGCAACATTTTATCGGCGTACGCGGGGCCGATGCCGCGCTTGGTGGTGCCGATACCCTTGCCGAGCGCCTTCGTACGCGCTTCCTCCATCGCCCCGTCGACCGCTTTGTGAAACTCGAAGACGACGTGGGCGTTTCCCGCGATCTTGATCCGGGAGCGGATCTCGATCCCCGCGTCCTCGAGCAATTGGATTTCCTCGAGGAGTGTCGCCAGATGGATCACCATGCCGCCGCCGAGGATCACGGGCTTGCCCTCGTGGAGCGAGCCCGACGGAAGCAGGCGGAACACGTGCTTCTTCCCTTTGACGACGATCGTATGTCCGGCGTTGGCGCCGCCGCAGGCGCGGGCGATCACGTCGAAACGCTCGGCGAGGATATCGATAAGCTTTCCCTTCCCCTCGTCTCCCCACTGGGCGCCGATGACGGCGGCGCAGCGGCCGAGGGACGAGAGGGCGTCTTTCACAGGAAGAAAATACAGGAACGTCGGTCGATGGACTAGAGCCCTTGCAAAGAGGCATCTCTGCGCTACGCGTTTAATTGGTTTTGCATGCACTCGATCGCATATCCCCTGCAGAACGGGTGATCTGTCGCCTGATCGACGAGCTTTCGCGCGATGTCCCCGCCGTCCTTCCCGCCGAAGAGCGCGATGACGGGTTCGTAGTCGATTACGTCCTTCATGAGCGACCGCCCCGCGGGAATGTACGGAGGATTGCTGACGAGGACGAACGGCTCCGCCAGGTCCCGGACCGGACCGAGGCAGTCCCCTTCCCGGAACTCGACGCGCGCGCCGAGCGCCTGCGCGTTTTCCTTCGCGAGCACGAGAGCGTCTCGTGACACGTCGGTCGCGATCACGCGGTGGTCCGGCCGTTCGAGCGCGAGCGTCACGGCGATGACGCCGCTCCCGGTGCCGACGTCGACGAGCGTCCGGACGTCGGACAGATCGCCGAGGCGCTTCGTCGTCGCGACGACGTCGGTATCGATCTCCTCGATACGGTCCTTTCCGTCCGTCAAAAACTGGAGCGCGATCCGGACGAGCTCCTCGGTGGAACCGCGCGGCACGAGCGCGCGGGCGTCCGCCCGAAACGTTCGCCCGTAGAATTCCTGCCGACCCGTGATGTGCTGCATCGGTTCGCTTTTCCGTCGCCGTTCCACCGCCTCCGCGTACCGCGCGTAGGCGCCCGCGGGCAGTTCGTCGCGATCGTGTGCGAACAGCCAGGCGCGGGGTTTTCCGAGTGCCCACGAGAGAAGAATCTCCGTCTCGCTGCGGGGAAGGTTTTGGCCGTTGAGTGCATCGAAGACGCGGATGGGGCTATGATGCCAGTGAATGACGCGCATCGGAATCGACTGCCGCTTCGCGGCGACCACCTCCGGCCTCGGCCGCTACACGCGCGAAGTGGTATCGCGCCTCCTCCTCCGGCGGGACGAATGGTCCTACGTCCTCTTCGTGGGGAAGGGCGATCCGTCGTGGATCGGCGGGTCGCCGAAGGCGGATACGCGCGTGGTGCCGATCGACGTCGACCACTACACGTTGGCCGAACAGACCCTGCTTCCGGACATCTACCGACGCGAGAAGATCGACCTGCTCTTCGTACCGCACTTCAACATTCCCTACTTCTGTCCCGTGCCCGCGGTCGTGACGATCCACGACCTCATCCTCCACCGCTATCCCAATCAGGCTTCCCTCCTCCGTCGCCTTGCGTATCGCACGCTCATGTATCGCGCAGTGCACGCGGCGCGTCGTATCATCGCGGTGAGCCACTTCACCGCGGACGAGGTGGCACAGGTTTACGGATCGTCGGTCAAGCGGAAGACGCGCGTCGTCCATGAAGGCGTGTCATCGGAGTTTACGCCCGTCACTCCCGCCGAGGCGAAGCCCGTTCTCGATCGCTACGGACTCGCGCGGCCGTACTTTCTCTATGTTGGAAACGCGAAAGAGCACAAGAATGTCCCGATGCTGCTCTCGGCGTACGAGTCCTCGGGTCGTAGCGATATGGATCTCGTGCTCGTCACGGGCGGACGGGAGACGAAAGATCTCCTCCTTCCTCCGGGCGCTCGACTATTGCCGTTTGTCGCGGAAAAAGATCTCCCCGCCTTGTATTCTGCCGCGACCGCGTGCGTCACGGCATCATTGTATGAGGGCTTTGGGCTTCCCCTTTTTGAAGCTGCCGCCTGCGGCTGTCCCGTTATCGGGACCCGCTCGGGAGCCCTTCCTGAAATTGCCCCGCTCGGAAGTCTGATTATCGATCCGAGCCCCGCCGCCTTCGCCGCCGCATTGCGGTCGCCTCCCGCGCGCCGCGCCGAGCGACCGCCCCTTCCGTCCTGGGACGCTGCCGCCGTCAACACGACCGCCGTTCTCGCCGAGGCGCTCCACGGGTAAAGTCCGCGCATGGACACGGTCGGATCCATCCTTCCCAAGGTGCTTCGCAAGCGCGGACTCGCCGCGCACGCGGACGCCGCGCAGATCACTCATCGCGCGCATCAGTGGATCACGAAGGCCCTCCCGGAGGTTGCCGAGGCTGTGACGGCCCGGTCGTTCTCCCATGCGGTCCTTACACTGGAGTACACCCACTCGATCGTGGCCCAGGAATGCCAACCCCTTCTTCCCGCGCTCAAGCGTTATCTACAGGCGGAATTCCCCGCCGCGAAATTGGAAGAGGTACGGCTGCTGAGGGGTCGGAAATGAATGACGAATCGCGAATGGCGAAGAAAGAATCAGTCGTTTTGTCCTGAGAGGCATTTCGTTATTCGAAATTCGCCATTCGTCATTTTCCCCCCATCGGGAGGAGAACCTTAAAAAGCTCTTGTTTTCCCTTTTCCCTCCCCCTACACTTCAGCGCCAATTATGCTCGTCATTCGTCTCCAGCGCACCGGCCGTGAAAACCTCCCCACATACCGCATTGTGGTGGCGGAGAAGCGTAAGCCCGTGAAGGGAAAGTTTCTCGAGATCATCGGGCACTATCTTCCCGCCCGTGATCCCAAGGTTCTCGAAGTGAACGGAAAGCGTGCGGAGGAGTGGATTAAGAAGGGAGCCGTTCCGAGCGATACCGTGGCCCGCCTCCTCAAGAAGCAGGGTCTCAAGGACATGGACAAGTACATCTTGCGCTACACAAAGCAGCGTCCGAAGGGTGAAGAGCCCCCGGCCGAGGCCGGCGCCGCTCCCGCGGCGGCCGCACCCGCGGCTGAAGGTGACAAGCAGGCTGCGGCCGCGTAAGCTACGCGCCGTTATGATAGAAATCCCCGAGATCGCCCAGCCCGGCTTTCGTTTCCTGAAGTCCGTTCTCGAATCCCTCATCGAGTTCCCGGAGGAGCTTGTGATCGATGCCCGCGTCGACGATCTGGGCATTCTCTTCACCGTGCAGGTCGGAGACCGGGACATGGGGAAGCTCATCGGCAAGAGCGGCCAGACCGTGAAGGCGCTTCGTACGTTACTTCGCGTCATTGGCGGCAATGCAAACCAGCGCGTGAATTTGAAGATTCTCGAGCCGCAGGCAGCCGCGGCATAACACTCTCTTTCTCTATCCCCTCCCCACTTCGCCATGCTCCGCGATCTTCTCGAGAACGGTAATATCCTTGATATTTTTGCGACGTTCATCGCACTCGCACTCGTCGTTGCGTCGATGCTCTGTCTCGCCTTTATTATCATCGGAGGCATTTCGTTCATTCTGTCGGCCGGCAACGAGGACAAGATCAAGAAGGCCGTGCATACGATTCGCTTCGCAATCATCGGTCTCATCGTCACCTTTGCAGCTTTTTTCATCGTTTCCTGGGTCGCTCGTCTGCTTGAGATTCCTTTCCAGCTCAATTTCTCGACGATCGTCCAGCTTATGCAGGACATCTTTGCGGCGTTGAGCAATCAGTAATCCGTCCCATGCTTTCGAAAGCCCCCGCACGGGGGCTTTTTCGTGCTGTAGTATTCGCGCGTGCAAATGACGAACATTCCGGCAAGGGGGCGTACGATCGCCGCGTCCGTCCGTCGCGGCACCGTTTCCGAATGGGTCGTATGCATTCATGGATTGCAAACCAATAGGACGGCGTTCGATGACCTGCTCGCTCGGCCCTTCTTCAAGCGGCACTCCGTGCTCGCTCTCGATTGCATCGGATTCGGGGATTCGGAGAAGCCCGATGATTTTTCCTATGATCTTTGGGAACAAGCGGAGTTGTGCGTTGCGGTCTTGGAAGAGCTGCGCGTCGAACGTTGCCATCTCGTCGGTCACAGCATGGGCGGAATGATCGGCACGTTCCTGCTCGGACAATTGGGGGCGAGAGTGTCGTCCTTCGTGAATATGGAGGGAAATCTGGTGATGAGTGATTGCGGAAAGAGTGCGGACGTCGCCCGCCAGACGTATGAGGATTTCGAGAAATCGGGGTACGCGGCCCTCAAGGCCGAAGTGTCGTCCTCGAAAGAACCGAGCGCGGCGCTTCGCAGCGCGTGCCTGCGGCAGACGTCGGCCCGGGCCTTTCAGGGCTCGTCCGTTTCCATCGTCGAGTGGTCGAAGAGCGAACGGCTCGTTCCCCTCTTCAACGACGCTCCCCAGCGAAAGGCGTTCCTGTACGGCTCTACCAATGCTCGTAAAGTCGCCAACGTCGGCAAAAGTGTTCAAGCGATCGAAATCCCCGATGCCGGTCACTTCATGATGTGCGACAACCCGAAAGAGACGTACGAGTCCATTGAAGGGTTCATTGGAGGCATGTGATTGGTGGGCGCCAAGGGAGTCGAACCCCTGACCCTCGAGGTGTAAGCTCGATGCTCTAACCACTGAGCTAGGCGCCCGTTGGAAGGAGTATAGACGATGAAAGTCGCTAAAGCCGAGTATTTTTTTCTGCATCCGGCTACGCCGGAATCCGTCGAGTGACCCGACTCGTTTCAGTCGAGTCCGTCTATTCTTCATCGACTCCACCCTTCCTTCGCTTTCTTCGCAAGCGCGACGGATTGCGATCAGGGTGTTTTTCTGTAGCCTGAAGCCATGCGCACCTCACTTTCCGCGTCGCTGGCGTCGCTGGCGACCATCGCCTCGATCATCATCGCACCCGTAGCCGAAGCGGGACGCCGTCCCCTTACCTCTGCGACGGACAACACGAAGTACGATCCGGCGAACTCCGCCACGGCCGACTTCATGGATATCCGCGTTTGGGTGCCCGGCCAGTGGTCGGTGGATACCGACGAGAACGGCGTGACGTTCCGTCGCAAGAGCGACAAACCGGCGACGGTGTCGGTGCAGAAGGTGGCACTCGACACCTGCCAGTATCAAGTGATTCGGCAGAAGCTCATCAAGCTCTGGGGGACGAGTGCCGTGACACAGGAGCAGATGCGCATCGAAATCATGCAGCTTGGGACCAGTAAGTATCGTGGGTACAAATGGGTTGCTCCGGCGCAATCGGGAAAGGAAAAGCATTGGTGTTATCCGCAAGATTCGAAGACGGCGGTAGAGGTGACCGCTCCCACGTCCGATGCTTCCCTCGTGAAGTTTGTCGACGGCAACCTTATTCTGCAGCTTGGCATCCGTCGCGCTCGTAACTGAGGAAAAGGCGTACCGGAGCCGCGAAGTCGGATTGAATACCGTCGCAAAAACCCCTACCATGCTGGTGCATGTCCTTGTCCGTGATACTCACCGGCATCGAAGTGGTCGTCAGCCTGCTCCTGAGTCTCTGCATTCTTGTGCAGCATCGCGCTTCCGGTCTCACCTCCACGTTCGGGGGTGGCGGCGCAATTGTTGTGCAGCGCCGCGGAGCGGAGCGAGTGATCTTCCGTTTTACGATCATTCTGAGCGTCGTCTTCTTCGTTATTCCGGTCTTGCTCTGGTTCGTCACCGCCTGACGACGCCCTTCCCCTCCGCACGTCCATGCTCTCGCTGCTGCAACGGCTGACGAGCCTGTTCTCCGCGATGTCGCGCTGGGAACGATGGTTGCTTGCCGTGCTTGTGGCCGGATTTGTCGTCAGTTTTGCGGTGCTTCTTCGTACGTTTTATCTCGATACGACGATGCTCGTACCGACGACGGGAGGGACGTATGTCGAGGGGTCCGTTGGCGAGTTGCGGCCCCTGAATCCGTGGTTTACGGTGCAAAACGATGTAAACCGCGACATTGTTTCGCTGGTCTTCTCCGGACTCCTTCGATACAACCCCAAAACTCGGCAAATTGAGAGCGATCTTGCGACGCTAGAAGTATCGAAAGATCAGAAGGTTTACACCCTCACGCTCAAGCAGGGTGTTGAGTGGCATGATTCCACGAAGGAAAACCCGCATACCGTGACGGCCGACGACGTCCTTTTTACTTATCAAACCATCCAGAATCCCGCATTTCCCAACACTCTTCTTCAGCAGAATTTTCGCGGAGTGAAAGTGGAGAAGGCGGATGAAAAAACAGTCACCTTCACGCTTCCCGAGCCGTACAGCTTCTTCCCGAGCAATCTGACCCTCGGTCTGTTGCCAAAGAGCTCCTTCGCGGACGTTCCGGTCGACAAGCTGGATCTCGCGAGCGATTTCTCTTTTCATCCCATCGGTGCCGGTCCGTATAAGTTCCGCAGTCTCGTGACGACGGATATTTCCACCGAGGTGACCCTGGAGCGATTCGACCGGGTGATACCGCCTTCGTCTCATCTCGATCGCGTCGTCTTTCGCATCTTTCCTGATTATTCATCGTTGCTCTCCGACATGCGGAATCTGCAGGGCGTGCGTCTGGTGCCCAGGAACGAAGAGGGAGATCCGATCGTGCCGCGACGCTTCACGGCTCAGAACTATTATCTTCCTCAGTATGTCGCGCTTTTCTTCAATCTTGAACGTCCGCAGCTGAAGGATGAAAAACTCCGGCAGGGTCTCCAGTTCGGTACGGACAAGCAGACGTTGGCGGATGGCATTCACGAATCGGTGATTGTCGATACCCCCCTGCTCGAGCTTGATGTCGGAGATTGGCGATATCAATTTGACCCTGACGCCGCACAGGGGGCGCTTCTTGCGTCAAAGTGGAACCTGCCCGAGCGCGTGCGGCTTCAGAAGCTTCTTGAGCAGCGCGAGGCGAACAATTCGGGACCGATGACGCTGTCGAGCATCGCGCTCTTCCGTCTCGATCAGCCTCTTACTTTTTCGGGATCCTACGCACAAATTCCGAGGGGTGCCCGCATGAACGGCGTTCCCCTGCGCGACAATGCCACGGCTTCGGGAACATGGGTCGTCAGTCTTCCCTTCGTCACCGGAACCGGAGCTCTCCAGCTCGGAGAAAATCTCGTGAGAGTTACGGCGGAAAGCAAGAATCGCATCTACGATTCTTTCTATCTGTACGTTGCAAGAGATCCTGCGGAATACGCCCGTGCGACCGAAGAGCGTCGACTCGCAGAGCTCTATGTGAAGTCTCGAGCGGGTCAAATTCCCGTTGCTAGCCGCATTACGATCGGGAATCTCGTGTTGGATCGCGGCATGCTGCGGCTGCGTACTCCCGACGACGGCTACAGTATTCGTCAGAACGAGAAGGGAGAACCTCTGCATGTCACGCTCCTGACGAGTCCCACCCCGGCTCAGTATCCCGTTCTTGCTCAGGAAATCGCCGAGCAATGGCATAAACTGGGAGTACAGGTCGAGGTGCAGGTACCCGAGAGTCAGGAAGACTTTGCGGAGCGGCTCCTCAGGCGCCAGTATGATATTTTGCTCTTTGGACAATCGCTTCTCGATAACCTCGACAGCTATCCCTACTGGCACAGTTCCGGAATCCAGCGATTGACGGGGCAGGACAAAGATCTCCGCAGCGACGCGTACAACCTTTCACAGTACTCGTCGTTTGAGGCCGATACCCTCCTTGAAACCATCCGTAGCACTCTCGACGAGAAAGAGAGAGTGGAGGCACTGGGGAAGCTTCGAGACGTTCTTAAGCGTGAAACGCCGGCCATTTTCCTCTACTCCCCTCTCTACACCTTCTCGTATAACGATCGCATCCGCGGCCTGGAACTCGGATCGCTTTCCTTGCACTCAGATAGGTTTTTGACACTACCTCTTTGGTATGTCAAGGAAGAACGGATTTTCAAAGAAGGGTATAGCTGGCTTTCCTTTCCGCGCTGGTTAGTCAACTATCCTTGGCGTCACGCGTAAGAGTTGCCTCTCTGGTACGTTTGACGTCTTGCGATTCGTCGCGTACACTGCCTCGGCTTTCCAGAGCCCAGAGCTCGAAAACCTCCCATGGAAGTCCTCCTCCTCCAAGACATCAAAGGCGTCGGGAAGAAGAACGATCTCCTCGTCGTGGGAGACGGTTTTGCTCTGAACTGTCTTTTGCCCCAGCGCAGTGCCCTCGTGGCCACGCCTACGGTGCGTCGCCGCTACGCGGAGCAGATCAAGAAGCGCGCGGAGGAAAAGGAGCGTGAGAAGCAGGCCCAGCAGAATGCGGCCTCCGTGCTTTCCGGTAAGTCCCTCACCCTCAAGCGCAAGGCTTCGAAGACGGGCAAGTTGTACGCCGGCATCACCGCCGAGAACATCTCCGCCGCTTTTCAGGAGCAGCACGGTCTTGAATTCAAGGCCGAGGACGTTCTTCTCGACGAGCATATCAAGAACGTCGGTACGCACACGGTACAGGTGAAAGTAGGGGCGGCGAGCCAGGGTGTGACGGTCAACGTCGTGAAGGAGGAGGAGAAAGCGTAAGGCTTTTCCTATGATGAATCCCCCAGAAGGTCCGTTACGGGATTGGGTTTGTGAGAAGTTGCCGGATTTGCGGTCCGCTCTTATCGATATGGCGTGGCACCGGATGATTCGTGATTCCCGTGACGTCCTTTACGCAGTTCTCGGGCGAGGAGCGAGAGGAGTTGTGTCACGCGTTCGAGAGGCGGAAGCGGCGAAAGCCTATGTCATAAAAGTGCCATGGGAATTAGACAATGAAGCATCGTGGATAGTTCGGGAGAGAGAGATGCAGAAGCGTGTTTCTGCAGCCCCGCCTCTTCATATACTGTCACCTGACGCCGACCGGTATTTGCTGATGGACTATCTGCCCGGTGCGACTCTTCACGATCTTGTGCGGCCCCTGCAAACCATTTCGCTTCAGACCCGTACCGAAATTGCACGTCGTTTCGCCGAGGGGCTGAATGTCATGCACGTTCAAGAGAATGTCATTCATCGCGATCTGAAACCGGCAAACACCCTTTTAACGCACGCGGGCCGATCGATATTTCTCGATTTTGATCGTGCGGTCGATATGGAGAAGCACGGCATGTCGCACGACCGCTTTGTTGGAACACTCCGATATGCTTCTCCCGAACAATTCTACGGCATTTTTCGCGAATCCGACGTGTTCTCCTTGGGCATGACGCTCCACAGCGCGCTTTTCCATCCAAAGCGAGAAATTTACGACATGTTGAAAGAGAGCATGGATCAAATGAGTGCCGCTGCCCTTGTTTTGCTTCCCCGGGAACGAATACAGGGAATTATCAACGAGGCACTTGACCGGGATATCCAAGACACTGGCTGGAATGACCTTATGAAACGCGTTATCAGTGTCGATCGACACAAGCGAATCAGCGCCGCCGAACTGGAGCAAACGCTCCATGGCATGCCCCGCCCCGACGAGCGCTCCTATGCGGAGGAGCTAGAGAATCTCTTTCGATGACCGTTTTGCCTTCCGTGGTAAGTGGAGTGGGCAAGGTTACTACGTGTTCAGGTTTGAGATACCGCTTGCCTATCGTAGCTGCAACGCGAAGGATTTTCGTCTCACCAAGGAAACGTATGCCATGAAGGCGGTTGCCTATCGCCATTGATGCCAGTTGCTATCTGAGGCTCTTGGTGAACCATGCTGCATGACCAGACCAGCGCCCAAGACAATCAATCCTGCCGCAAAGAGAGCGAAGTACCAGTATCCGATTGCGAGTTTTGTTCTGGCGGCAATCCGTGGCTTCGCGTTCTTCTTCTTTTGCTCTTCAAGATAGGTGATGAAAGCGTCCTGCATCTTGCTGTACTTTTCTTGAGCACCTTCGGGGGTAAGCGCGGGGTCATCAAGATACTTACCGAGTTCATCGTAGGCATCAAAATATGGCACTACTATCTTCTTCGTGTCATTGATTCCTCCTTCTGCATTGTGAATGTTCAAATTGCGTTGGATGGTGTCAGCAACAAATCCAAACAGGAAGGCATTGAGCAAGATGATGCCAAGCCCAAAAAGAACCAAAGGGTTGTTGAGAGAATCAGGACTAAAACCCAGAACGCTACCTACGATGGCGAACGCGAGGAAATTGATTTTACTGCGCTCATCCTGACTGAGTTTCACCTGCTCCTCTCTGATTTGGGAGAAGTGGCTCAACTCCGCGTTCACGCCTTCCAGTACACGTATCCTTATTTCCTTTGCCTCTTTCATTGCCTCAAGGGGTGTTTTTAGCGTAGCCATAGATACAATAGATAGGCAGGAAGTCTACCTGAGTGGCTTCTGTTTGCGAATCTCCATGTTGTATGGACAAAAGTGGTAATGGCTATTTCACTTCAAAAGTTATATAATGTACACATGCCTGAGAAACGAGAAGAAAAAGCTATAGAAGGCCAAAGAACGGGTGCAAACGCACGTGACCAACATGCGTCCATTGGTGCTGTCCGCGCGAAGGCCAAGGATTGTGCCGAGCTGCGCCAAGTGGACATTTCCCAGCTATTTGAGAGCGTCGGGGTTCACAAAGAGGTGAAGGTGAACATGAACGATGCTACGTATGAGGTTGATGCTACGGAGCCGAAGAACAACTGGCTGTATCCTGCCTTCAAGGGGTTTCAGAAGTTACAAAAAAGTCTTGAGGATGACGGGAAGCACGTTGATACCTTTGTGAGTATTGGAACAGGACAGGCCATTGATGGCATTGGTGCGAATGAGATTTTTGCACCAAAAAAAGTTGTGCTTACTGACAACAATTCCAAAGTCATAGCCATCAGTGATGCGAACTTCAAAATGAACTCAAACGGTGAGGCTGAATGTGTTGTGCTAGAAGGCAGTCTTTGTAAACCATTGCGTGATCATGGCATCACTGCCGATGTGATTTACGCCAATCTACCGAACGTTCCCAAAGACGATAGCGAAGCTGTCATGCAAGGAATGAACAGCGCTACCTTTGTAGATGCTGCTACCGTTGCCTCTACTCCTGAAAAGTACCAACGCTATCTTCTTGGACTTCAATATGCCTTTCTCAAAGATGCAGTGGGTTCGTTGAATGACGGGGGCTGTGTAGTGGTGAACCTTGGAGGACGTGTACCAGTAGAGCTAGTTCAGGATATGTTTCAAGAGTGCGGTTACAGCTACAAGGAGCTATACACGATGTTCAAATTACAATCACAACCCGAAGAGGTTTTGACAGGGTACGCAGAGGCAGAGTTGCAGCATGGCGTTACTTTTGACTTCTACCGTTACGATGATTCCTTTGCCGCTTTGGAGGCTCAGGACACTGAACGCATATCTGCTACACAACTAAAAGCACTTTTAGCCCCATTCAGAGTTAGTGCTACCGAAGGTTTGGCTTTGTTAGCAAAAGGAGAAAAAATTGGACACGTTGTTCATCTTCTGAGGGGGCAAAAAACCACAAAGTAGTCTTTGACGTATAATGTCAGCATGGCCAGACCCACTGTCATGACGGACGAAGTTGTACGGAAACTCATTGAGGCGTTCAAGCTGGACGTGACAGTGGAAGAAGCGTGTCTGTATGCCGACATTTCCAAGGATGCCTTCTATCGCAAACTCAACGAAGATGAGGGGTTCTCGGACGAAATTGGACGTGCGCGGCAGTACGCGACCATGGCAGCGCGCCTGAGCATCATCAAAGCCCTTCCCAATGACCCTCACCTCGCGTTGAAGTACCTTGAACGCAAGCGGCGGGAGGAGTTTGGATTGCAGCAAAAACCGCCTCAGGAGGAGCGAGTGCAACGCATTGATCTTGGAGCAGAGGCAACAGCACGATTGGAGAAGTACTTGAAACCACCCATGCAAGAAGTTGCGGTGAAAGTCAGTGGGGTATAGGATGCGTTTGGTTACCGATACGCACCGCATGTGGATGGTGCGTAACCACTCTCATTCGCCAGAGAACAAAAGTCGGTCTGTAGTTGGGCTGTAATTGCTTTACTCCCTCCTATGGACTGTTTCTGGGTGCTACTGGCGCGCATCATCGGGCAGGAAAAAATCATCCCATTGCGTCTGGCAGTAAAAGGCCACGCAAGAAACTTATTGTGGAGTTCCGCGCTATTGATAGTTGCGTGAGTGGCAAGGGATACCTGAAAGCAGTCTATCCCGTACTCAAAGACTTTGGTTTCTCCTGCTTTGAATCTCAATAGGTCATGTGGAGGTTAGTAAGAGAGGTACAGGTTATTTGTAGTTATCTGTTACAAGTAGTAACATCTTTTTGTATGTGCTACTTGTTTGGTTATGGGCAATGACCTGCTCCTTGTAGGCAAGAAGACTGAGGTGAAGCAGGTGCGGGTTGCGTTCTACATGCGGGTATCTACGAACGATCAGGACAAGGAAGGCTACAGTCCTGAGTTTCAGTATGAGCAGCTACAGGAACACTTGAAGCGCAAGAGCTATAAGGGCTGGTACACAAAGCCAGAATGGCACTTCTATGAACCTATCTCAGGCGACGGAATGAAGCGCCGCTTGGAATTGCAGAAGCTCATGGAACTTGTAAGGACTAGGGAAGTGAACTTGGTTTTGGTATGGAAGATTGATCGTCTCTCTCGTCGCCTCTCTGACCTTCTCGCTCTCTTTCAGGAGATGGATAAGCATGGTGTTGGCTTTGCATCCGTGAAGGAGGATTTGGATTTTACGGGTCCAATAGGACAGCTCATTTTCCAAATCTTTGGCGCACTAGCGGAGTTTGAGAGGGAAACCATCAAGATGAGGACGGAGGAGGGCAAGAGAGCTTCTGCGAAGATGGGTAACTACATTGGTGGCTCCATTCCCTTTGGTTACAAGCCAATCGCAAACCCTTTGGGCAAAGGCGGCAAGAAGTTGGAGATCGTCCCCAGCGAAGCCAGAATTGTTGAGCAGATTTTTGAGTGGTATGTGCATGAGGACAAAAGTTTCGTGTGGATTGCGAAGGAACTCAACAGGCTCAAGGTATCCAAGGGCACGAGCAATCCGCGCGCCACAGGCACTCCGTGGCGTGATTACACGGTCAGCCGCATGTTGGCCAATGAAGTCTACCGTGGAGCGTACATCACAAACCGCTACCGTCTCGTATCACGACACCCCGACAAGTACGAGGAACGGCCAAAAAGCGATTGGCATTACGAGCCCGTAGACCCCTGCATTGATACCGTGCTTTTCTACTCCGCACAGGAGAAGCTCCTGAGTGCTACAAAGGCTTCCAAGCGTGGAGGCGGCCAACACATCTACATGCTGCGTAGCAAGCTGGTAGACGTGCAGACGGGCAAAGGTTTTGTGGGTGTGATGTCCACCAAGAACACGCGCAATTACCGTCGGCATCAATTCAAGGACAAAGATGGCACATATCATCCCAGCATCAATGTGGCTGCCCTCCAACTGGAACCCATCGTATGGGCGAGGATTGAGCAAGCACTGAATGAGCCTGAGGAGTTTTTGAAATTGCACAGAGAACATTCTTCCGATAGCCAGCACAAGGAGCGCCTTGTGAGCCAGTTACAACTATGGGAGGCGGTACTCTCCAAGGCCAACAAAAGCCTTGAGAAGGTGGATGATGACTTCTACGAGGAGAACATCACAGAGGACAAGCGCGACGAGCTACAGGTCAAATATAAAGTGAAGCAGGAGGGCGCGGTTGCGAAGGTGAAAGAGCTTGAGGAGGAGCTAACCAAGCTGGGCAAATATGATGCTGCCTGTGAGAACCTCAGACACTTTGCGGAGAAGTTTGAGAAGGACGTGAAAGATATGACCTACGAGCAGAAGCAAAAGTTGGTGAACATGCTGGTGGAAAGAGTGGAGATCAGTGAAACAGAGGACGGTGTTCGCAAGGCAACGGTACTCGTCCGTTTTGAACCAACTATCATATCGTCCACCATTCCCTCAGGTAGAACCCCTGTTGTTGATGTCAAAGCCAACAACTCCAATTCCGATGAGGGAACCAAGAGTAGTGGTGGGCCAGGGGGGATTTGAACCACCGACCGCAGGTTTATAAGTCCTGTGCT